>JACJWG010000001.1 GCA_020637235.1 Acidimicrobiaceae bacterium
GCGAACCCACTCGAGAGCGGCTGGGTCGCCGTCACCGACAGGGCGAGGGCCACCGTGCCGTCGGGGATGTCGCATCGACCATCCGTCGGCACCAGTGCCCGGCGATGGTCGGCGAGGCGGGTGCCGGCGTCGCGCGAGTCGAACAGACGGCACGGTGCGAGCGCCACGAACGCCGACGTACCGGTCGCCGTCGACGGCGAGGTCGTGCCGGACGCCCGACTCGGCGCGGCGACGGCGGGTGTTGCCGTTGCCGTCGCGACGCCGGCCGGCACGGCGCACGACGCGGCGGCGACGAGGGCGATCAGGCCGCGACGCATCGGGCTCATCCGGTGCGGACGCCGTCGAGGTAGTGCAGCTCGTGGCGCACGGTGCCGTTCGCCCGCCACTTGCGCACCGCCGCCTCGCCACGCGGTCCGTCGTGGCGTCGACCCTCTCGATACCGCTCCTCGTAATGGATCGCGCCACTGGCGAAGTAGCCGCGTACCGCCGGCGTGGAGGCGTCGGGATCCTGGAGCACGCCGCCGTGGTAGTGCATCTCGTACTTCACCTGGCCGTCGGCGCGGTGCACGCGGTACGCCGGATAGCCCTTCGTGGGGTCGTCGAGGTGGCCGCCCGAGTACCAGGCCACGTATCGCTGCAGGCTCGGGAAGGTGCGTCGCACGCGGCCCGTGAAATCGGCGGGGATCTGCGACTCGTCGTCGACGTCGATGGTGGCGATCACCCGGAACGACATGGAGTTGGGCAACAGCTCCATCAGTGATCTCCCGTTCCCGAGGCGCGATCGACGAACACCACGCCCATTCATCGGCCCCTGAGCGGGTCGGCTTGAGCGCCCGGCCCGGTGCCAGCCTCTCAAGGCAGCCGTCGGCCCACCACCATGTGATGGCGAATGCCGTCCGGCGTCAGGAGCGGATGTCGGGACTCGGGTCGAGTCCGGCGTCGAACTCGGCCTGCAGCGTGTCGCGCAGCCGGCCCGCGTCGCCGAAGCCCCGCACGTACCAGTCGCGGCGTTCGCCGCTCGGCCCGTATGCCTCCACCCGCCATGGCCGCCCGAACACGAAGCGCCCGATCGCACCGACGACGAAGGCCAGCACGAACCAGACGAGATCGATGCCGATCAGCAGGACCGGGCCACCGAAGGCGAACAGCAGCACGGCGACGACGATGCCGACCACGATCACGAGCGCCACCCAGCCGTCGAACACGTTCAGGCACCCACCGTCGTCGACGACGTCGTACCAACGACTGCCGTCGTCGCGAGCACGACGGGCCGCGCGCGTGCGTCGGTGCGCCTCGACCCTCGCGCGCACACCGCGACCTTCGGCCGCTGGGACCCAACGGCGTCGCACGCGCCAGCATGCGACGGGTTCGTTCACGCCACGCGGGCGGGGGTCAGACGGCGAGCAGGTCGCGAGCGCCGGTGTCGCTCGAGGGGTGACGCAGCTTGCTCATCGCACGGGCCTCGATCTGGCGGATGCGCTCGCGGGTGAGGTTGAAGTGCTCGCCGACCTCTTCGAGGGTGCGAGGTTCGCCGCGGTCGAGGCCGAAGCGCAGCTTCAGGATCTCGCGCTCGCGCTCGTCGAGCGGCGCCAGCAGCCGAGCGATCTCCTCGGGCAACAGCGCCGTCGCCGCCACCTCGAACGGGCTCTCGGCCGAGCGGTCCTCGACCACGTCGCCGAGCTCGGCGTCGCCGTCTTCGCGCAGTGGTTCGCTGAGCGACAGTGGCTCGGCAGCGAAGCGCAAGGCCTCGGTCACCTTGTCCTCGGGCATCTCGACTTCCTTCGAGAGCTCGGCGAGGGTGGCCGGACGTCCGTACTTGAGCTCGAGGCGGCTGCGCGCCTTCTGCAGCCGGGCGAGGGTGTCGCCGGCGTGGACCGGGAGGCGGATCGTGCGGCCGGTGTTGGCGATGCCGCGCGTGATCGCCTGACGGATCCACCAGGTGGCGTAGGTGGAGAACTTGAAGCCCTTGCGCCAGTCGAACTTCTCGACGGCGTGCATGAGGCCGAGGTTGCCCTCCTGGATCAGGTCGAGCAGCGGCAGGCCCGAGGCCTGGTACTTCTTCGCGATCGACACGACGAGGCGCAGGTTGGACTGCACGAAGGCGCGCTCGGCGTCTTCCCCTTCGCGGGCGAGGCGGCGCAGTTCGCGCTTCTTCGTCGGCGAGAGGTCCTTGCCGGCGTCGAGTTCGGCGAGCGCCTGCTTGCCGGCCTCGATCTGCTTGGCGAGGCGAACCTCGTCGTCCTTGGTGAGGAGCGTGTACTGTCCGATGTCGGACAGGTACAGCCGGACGAGATCCTCTTCGTCGCGTTCGACGCGATCTTTCGCCACAGAAGTCCTCCGGTGCTCGGTCGGCCGTGGAAGAGTTGAACGATACCGACGGCCATCACTCCACCACACCCGTCAAGGCCAAACGGCCCATCCATCGGCAATCGTGATTCGCGTGCGGCGCCGTATCGGTGAACGGCATCGACGCGGGTCGAACTACGCTCGCCGCGTGGTCGACGGGGACGAAGCCGGAAGGGACCAGGCCGAGCGAGACCAGGCCGAGCGAGACCAGGCCGAGCGAGACCAGGCCGAGTCGGAGGTCGAGCTGGCGATCGTGACGATGCGGTTCGACGCCGCCGATCCGGCCGCGTTGGCCGGCGTGCTGTCGAAGTACGTCGTGCTCACCCGGATGGAACCCGGCTGCCGCAACGTCGACCTCTGTGCGTCGGTCACCCGTCCCGATCGGTATCTCGTCATCCAGAAGTGGGCGTCGCCGAACGCCCAACGCGCCCACTTCGACAGCGAGCTCATGGTGGAGATGGCCAACTCGTGCACCGGGCTGTTGCTCGCACCACCCGACATCGACCTGTGGGACGGCCCCAGCGCGCACGACCTCGCCTGAGCGGTAGCCTTTCCCGCACGAGAGCAGGCGCTTCGCCCGACGACCCCGAGGAGCGAGTGATGTCGAACCCGTACCTGAACGACCGAGCCATGGCCAGCGCGGCGAAAGCTGGCTGGGCTGCGCCCGACCCGGGCACCATGGCCGGCCGCAACACGCCGCTCACCGACGGCCCCGTGTCGTCGTGGCGTCCGCGTGTGATGACCGTGCAGGGCACGGCCACCGCCACCGGCGTCCTGCTCGTGCTGCTCCTCGCGTCGGCCACCGTCGGCTGGATGGCTGCGCCCACCTACGACACCGGCGAGACCGGGTTCCCGGCGCTCGCGATCGGTGGCGTGATCGTCGGTCTGATCTGCGCGATCGTCGTGCACTTCAAGCCGATGTGGGCCCGTGTGCTCGGTCCGGTGTACGCCGTGGCCGAGGGCTTCTTCCTGGGTGTGATCTCGAAGGCGTACGAGAGCTACCAGGACGGCGTGGTGGTGCAGGCCATCGGTGCCACGGTCGGCGTGTTCGCGGTGATGCTGTTCATGTACCGCACCCAGATCATCAAGGTCACCGACCGGTTCAAGCGCATCGTCATCGGTGCCACGCTGGGGTTGATGGCGTTCTACCTCGTGTCGTTCGTGATCAACATCTTCGGTGGCGACGTCAGCTTCTTCCGCTCCACCAGCTGGCTCGGCATCGGCTTCAGCCTCTTCGCCGCCGGGCTCGCGGCGCTGAACCTGGCGCTCGACTTCGACTTCATCGAGAAGGGCTCGAAGGCCGGGATGCCGAAGGCGATGGAGTGGTTCGCCGCCTTCGGTCTGCTGATCACCCTGGTGTGGCTGTACCTCGAGCTGCTGCGCCTGCTGTCGAAGCTCAACCAGCGATAGGACGCTGCACACGCCGGCCGGTCCGCGGTGCGGGCCGGCCGGCGTCGCGTTCGATCAGAGCGACGAGAGGAAGCCGAGCAGCGCGGCGTTGAACGCGTTCGGCGACTCCTGCTGGACCCAGTGGCCGGCGCCCGGGATGATCGTGTGGCCGCGGAAGTCGGGCAGCATCGTCTGCATCCGCTCGATGCCGGTCGGATCCATGAGGTTCACGCCGTCGAGTTCGCCGGTGATGAAGTACGACGGCATCGACAGCCGCTCGGGCCCGATGTCCTTCACCACCTCGTAGTTCGCGTCGAGGTTGCGGTAGTAGCTGACGGGGCCGAAGTAGCCGGAGTGCGCGAACTCGTCGGCGTAGTACTGCAGGTCGGCGTCGTCGAGCCAGCCGCCCTCGGGCCCGGCGAACGGCCGGGCGGGCGGCGTGGCGCTCATCACGTCGAGGAAGCCGGTGCCCTCCATCGGCGGCAGTTCGGTCGGCATCTCCCGACCCACCATCGCTGCGCCGGATGCGTTGTAGAGCACGCCGGCCATCGTGCGATGCGGATCGGCGCCGAGCTCGCGTTCGGCCGGGCCCACCTGCTGGAAGTAGAGGATGTAGAAGAAGCGGTCGGTGTAGACCATCTTCATCATCTCGGTCGGCGGTCCGGGCCAGCTGACGAACGGCACGCTGACGCCCACCACCGAACGCACCCGGTCGGGGTGCAGGCGTGCGGTCTCCCACACGATCAGCGATCCCCAGTCGTGTCCGACGAACACCGCCTGGTCCTTGCCCGCCCGATCGATCAGCGCGATCAGATCGCCGGTGAGCTCGCGTACGCCGTACGCCGACACCTCCGTCGGGGCCGACGAGTGCCCGTAGCCGCGCTGGTCGGGGGCGATCACGTGATACCCGGCTGCGGCGAGCGCGGGCATCTGGTGACGCCACGAGTGGGCGAGCTCGGGGAACCCGTGGCTCAGCACCACCGTCGGGTTCGACGGATCGCCCGCCTCGTGCACCCGCAGGGTCACGCCCCGACCGGCCAGTTCGACGTCGCTCACCCGGATCTCGCTCATCCGCGCAGTCTCGCGTGTGCCCGGCCGGTGATCGTCACCGGCCGGGCATGGGGGAAGGTGGGGAGGGGGGGGAGGGTGGGGGAGGGTGGGCGGGCCAGGTCACGCTCTTCGCGCAGGGCCCGGAAGATCAACGCGTTGCCGGCGAGACCGATGATGCCGAACGGAAGCGACATGCCGGCGATGAGTGCACCGACGATGCAGTGTCCTTGTGCGACGCGGCGCATGGCACGGCTGCCTGCCTTGACGCCGACGGCCTCGGCGAGACGGAGCAGTGCCTCGCCGGCGGTGATCAGTGCGAAGACGGTGGCACCCTCGTCGGCGAAGTACACGGCGAGCACGCCGATGATCGCGGCGAACAGGGTGAGGCCGACGACGGCGCCCTGGCGGTTGACGATCTCGACGTCGCGCCGATCCTGGTCGTGGTGGGCGGGGGCGGTGATGGTGGCGGGTGAGGTGAGCATTGTGGGTTCCTTTCGTGTGTCGGCCAGGTCGGCCGTGGACACCCCGATCGATGCACCCCCGTGCACGCGAGTTCCGCGCTGGTGGCAGATTTCTCTGCGAGACGCGAACGGGCGCCGGTCCCGAAGACCGGCGCCCGTCTCGCACCCATTGCCTGTGTTCAGTTCCGCGTCGCATCGACGCGGACGTGACCAGAATCAGTGGGGCTCAGAGGTAGTAACCGCTGACGTCGATGATGAACTCGGTCGACCCACCGCCGCCGCAGGCGACGGTGAGCTCTCGGTTGGCGTTCAACGTGAGCGTCACGCCGTTCGCGAGCAGTTGGCCAGCTGCCGACCAGTTGATCGTCGACGAATCGGTCGACGTGTTGCCACCGGGGTTCACGCTGAGGAACCCCGATCCGCTCTGGGTCTGCACGGTGACGTTGGCGGCGATCGCCGTCGCGCCCGCAGGAACGAAGTCGGCGAGGTCGACGGTGCCATCGGCCTTGCGCCGGTCCTTCACCGAGATGGTGCGGTTCTGGCCGCCGCTCAACGCTCCCTGCGACGGCTGCGTTGCGCGAGAGTCGTAGACGCGGCCGGGTGTCAACGCGTGGAACGCCCCGGCGGTGCCGGGCCCGGCGACCTTGCGCCACGTGCCGGGGTTGCCGCTCGCGACGCAGACCCACATGTTGCCGGCGCTGTCCTTCGCGATCGTGCCGACGGTGCTCGCCGCGGCGGGCGGGTTCGCGACGCCATTGGCGGAGAGCAGCACACGGCCGCTGCCCGACGCCTGCACGTCGAAGGTGCTGCCCGAGCCCACCACGCCGACACCGCGATTGGACGTGCCGAACACGCCGTTGCCGCTCGTCGACGCGCTGTTGTGCTCGCCGTACACACCGACCCCGCTGCTGCCGCTGCTCCGGCCGTACACACCGCGCCCGCTGGAGCCGGACGCGCTGCCGAGCACGCCGACGCCGCTCGATGCGTTGGAGGTGCCGTAGATCGAGGCGGTGCGGCTGCCCGCTCCGGCCGTCGTCCCGTTGGTCACCTGGAACGTCGAGCCGCCGGTGATGCTGGTGGTCGCAGTCGCACTGTTGGCCGTGCCCACCGTCATCGTGTCGCCATTGGCGGCGCCGGCCTGGCGCGACATGGCGAGGCCAGCCGCCGTGGTGACGGCCGCAGCGATCGCTGCCTTGCCGAACAGCGCCCGGCGGCTCGATGCACCGTCGTCGGGAGCGTCGGTGCTCGACTCGATGATGTCCGTCATGGGTCCTCCCAATCGGCCCGTCGTGGGCCACGTGATAGGAAGCCGTCGTGGCTTCGGAACTCAGTCTGATCGGTGTGGAGCTGCTCGTCGCGGATCTCGATCGCGCGCTCGAGCTGTTCCGCGACGTGCTCCGGTTCGAGGTGCTCCACGAAGGACCAGCGCCGCACGTCGCAGGTCGGATGGCCGCGGTCGACGCAGGGTCGGTGGTGCTCACCCTGCTCGAACCGGCGGCGTCCGGTGACGGCGCCGTGCTGTCGGAGCGGACGCCCCGACTCGCGCAGTTGATCGTGGGCACCGCGTCCGCCGAGGACACGAGCGACGTGTTCGACCGCGTCGTCAGCGCCGGACTCGCGACCGAATCGGACGGCAGGTCGCGCTTCCACGTGCCGCCCGAGGCGGCCGAGGGAGCGCTGGGGATGCCGGTCGCGCTGGTCGTCACCGAGGTCGTCGAGCCGTGAACGTCCCGGCCGTCCCGGCGCTCCCGGCCGACGCGGAGGCCGACCACGCCGCCGCACACGCCGCGCTGGCCGAGGCCGTGCAGCACGCCTCGGACGAGGTGCAGCGAGCATTCGTCTTCCTCCAGCGGCGCATCCAGATCGAGTCGCTGGCGCACGTCGACCCCGTGTCGGCACGTCCCGTCGACCAACTGATCATCCCGGCGCCGAGGTCGTTCCTCACCCGCACCCACGAGCTGCGGCTCCAGGGCGCCGGTGCCGCCTTTCGACACCTCGACAGCCGGGCGACGATGCGTCGCGAGGGGATGATCGGCCACGTCGTCGCGCACACCACGCCGCTCGCGCTGCATGCGCTCTTCGAGGGTGCGCTGCCGTCGGGGCGTGAGACGAACGCCGGGATGTGGCGCGTTACACCGACCTCCTGGCGCCCCGAGGCGAACCCGTTCGAGCATCCACCCGCCACCGCTGTCGAGGCGCTGATGGCCGAGGCCGTCGACACCGCGAACGACGCCGATCGGCCCGCGATCGTCCGAGCCGCCTGGCTCACCTTCACGGCGCTGTCGATCCACCCGTTCGTCGACGGCAACGGGCGCACGGCTCGAGCGCTCGCGCTCGGCGTCAGCAGCGAAGCGCTGGAACTCGGGGTCGACTGGGGCCTCGCCGAGCAGTGGTCGGTGGCACGTCGGGCGTATGTCGAGATGCTGCAGGCCGGTCAGCGGGCGTCGAGCTACGGCGGCCGCCAGCTCGATGCCTCGCCGTTCGTGGCGTTCTCCGCCGAGGCGAGCACCGTGGGTGCTCGCCTGTGCCTGTGCCGGGTCCAGACCCTCGACCTCGAGTTCGAGCGCCTCACCGATGCCGGTCTCTCGGCGCAGGCAGCGCTGCTGATGCTGTCCGTCCGCTGCGCTCGGTTCGTCGATCCCGATGATCTCGACGCGCTCGGACTCGATTCGTCCGCGGCAGACCGGGCTGTCGCCGAGCTCGTCGACCGGTCGATGATCGAGTGGCGCCAGCGACCGCCGTCACGCACCGAGATCCGCCGCTCGGCACACGGTCTCGCGGCCACTCACGGGTGATGCGAGGCGCCGATCAGGGGTGCTGGGCGGTGCGGCTGATCTCGTCGAGCTCGCCCCACGTGAGGCCGTCGCTCGCCCACAGTCGCTCGAACGCGACATCCGCCAGATCGTGGAAGCCGTGGCGGTTGCGGAAGTCGTACTGCCACCGCTGCGGGGCCACGTGCACCCCGAGGCGCGCGAGGCGGCCGGCGCAGTAGGCGTTCCACGCCGCCGTCTGCGCGAGCGTGAGGCGATCGTCGGCAGGCGCCTCGCCGAAGCCGCCGAGCAGGCGGTCACGCGCGCGCAGCAACACCCGTCCGAGCGACGCCGCCGTGGCCTGCTCGCTCTGGTGCCGGGGACGCCTCGTGTCCTCGAAGGCGCCGCTCTCGACCCGGATGGTGACCGCGTCGTCGATCGTCACGTCGATCCGGGCGAGCGGTGTGGTCTCGTCGACCTCGATCACCACGGGCCGGTCGAGGCCGAGCGCGGCGACGAGGCTCTCGGCCACACGCTGGATCAGCTCGGCGTCGAAGTGGACGAACTGGAACCGTTGCGGCGTGACGGTGACGCCCGTGGCGCTCATCGGGTGTCAGCCGCCGGCGAGCTGCTCGACGTCGCGAGCGGCCGACTGCATCGCGGCGACGGCGGCCTTGCGCTCTTCGAGTGCCGCGAGGCTCACCTCGGCGATCTCCTCCACCTCGTGGTCGCTGAAGCCGGCGAGCTCACGGAATCGGCGGGCGAGGCCGATCGGCGATTCCTGGCTGTCCGAGCGCGTGCCGCCGTAGCTGAAGAGCTTGTCGACCACACCCTGGAACTCGAGCGCCTTCTTGCGCCGCTCGGGGTCGTGCTCGGTGACACGCCGCAACCAGTCGCTGCCCATCTTCACGTGGGTCACCTCGTCGGCGAGCATCCAGTCCTCGCAGAACTCGAGGAACGGGTCGCCGGCCAGATCGCCGAACTCCTTCATCGTCGTGAACACGTCGATCGCGAGCCCCTCGAGCGCGCGGTTCACACCGGCGAGACGCAGGATCGGGTCGGTGCTGCAGGCCGCCTGGAACAGCACCGTGTTCTCGGCGAACTCGCCGATCTCGCTGCCCATCCAGTCGCTCAGCTTCACGCTGATCTCCACGTGGCGAGCTTCGTCCCACGCCTGGCGTGCCATGTCGAGCTTCAGCGCGAACGGCACCGCGTCGTCGGTGTCGACGCCGTCGTGTGCGTCGTCCTGCGCGCGCCGGGCCGAGTCGCCGGCGGTGCGGAAGTCGTGGCAGGTGCGGCCCGCGCCCTCGAGCGCCTGGATCTCACCGACGAAGATGCCGTGCATCAGCGCCCGCGCCGCCTGGCTCGCATCGGGCCGGCTCGGCACCAGTCGATTCGACCGCGACCGTTCGCCCGGTGCGCTCGGCAGTCCGCTGCGCGGATCGGCCATGCGCTCCTTCATCGTCACCTGGTTGAAGCGTTCGTCGCGAGCGAGCTCCTCGACGGGGAAGAACTTCCTCATGGTGCGTCCTCCTGTCCGTGTGCGTTCAGTGCGTGGTGGCGCCGTTACCGGCGGCGTACGGGTTGCCGATCGAGCCCGGTCCGGCAATACCGCCGGCGTCGAGCATCATCTGTTCGAGACGTGCCTGGTGCGCCGACGCACGAGCGACGTCGTCGGGCGTGCGCAGCAGCGACTGGATGAGCATCTCGCCGTCACGCCAGTCGTCCATCTCGTCCTGCAGGACGAAGTGGAGCGAACGGATCGTGGGGGCGTCGGTGATCTGGCTCGTGTTGTTCTTGTGGAAGGTGTACGCGGCCACGAAGTGCGGGATGAAGACGCGATACACGCCGACGAGCTTCTCGATCGTCTGCTCGGCCGCCTCGGGCTCGGTGAGTGCCTCGACGAAGTGCACCATCGCGTCGTTCGGTGGCTGGGTGAGCCGGTCGGGGTTCATCTCGCGCAACTCGGGCAGGCGTTTGTGCCACAACTCGGAGTGCCAGGCGTGTTTGTAGCAGTGCGTGCCGAGCCGCATCTTCACGTCGAGTTCGGGCACCGTCGCGACCCAACCCCCGAGTGCCTCGAAGAGCTTGATCTCGGCCCACTTGTAGTTGCCGATGCGACGCGCGCTCTCCTCGACGTCGAACATCCCTGGCAGCTCGCGGCGATCCCACGGTGCGAACGGAGACCTCGGCTGGTACGGATCGGCCACGCTTCCCTCCACGCCGGCAGACGTTCCCCCCGGACGCCGGCACGGAGCCGAGTGTACCCGGTCAGCCGGCGACGAGCCGCAGCGGCTCGTGCGCGAGCAGCATGCCGAGGAGTACGTCGTGGGGGACCAGCGCACCGACCCAGCTGCCCTGCACCTGATCGGCGCCGTGGTCGATCAGCCACCGGAACGTCTCCTCGTCGTCGGCTCCCGCTGCTGCGATCAGCAAGCCGACGTGGTGCACCGCGGCGACCAGCGCGCCGATGAGCTCGTCGTCGGTCGAGCGCAACTCGGCGCACACGTCGCCGTCGATCTTCACGGCGTCGACCGAGTACGAGCGCAGCACGCCGAGCGGGTTGCGGCTCGTGCCGGCGTGGTCGATGGTGAGCCAGAGCCCTGCGTCGGCGAGACGACGCAGCGTGTCGGCAGACAGATCGCGCTCGACGCGCAACTGGGTCTCGTCGATCTCCACCCCGAGCGCGTGCTCGGGAAGGCCGGCGCTGCGCACCAGCGCCACCAGTCGATCGACCAACGACTCGTCGCGCAGACCCGTCGCGTCGATGTTGATCGACACCGGCACCGCGTGTCCTGCGGCCGCCCAGGCGCCGTAGTGGCGGATCGCCTCGCGCATCGAGAACAGCAGGATGTCGGCGTGCAGGTTGCTGCGCTGCACCATGTCGGTGAGATCGCATGCCGGGATCAGCCCGAGCGACGGGTGCTGCCACACGAGCATCGACTCGACCGAACTGATCCGCCCCGTGTGTGTGTCGATCGCCGGCTGGTGGTGCAGCTCGAGCTCGCCGCTCAACAACGCCCGGCGCAGCTCGCCGAGCAGCATCATCCGGTGCGGCGCGGACGTGTCCTGGCGTGGGTCGTACACCTCGTGGCGATTGCGCACCACCTTGGCCTTCGCGAGCGCGACGTCGGCCTGGCGCAGCAGTTCGTCGGGCGAGGTGTCGGCCTTGGTCTTGGTGGTGATGCCCATGCTGATCGAGGCCTGCAGCGTGAGCCCGTTCGGCAGCACCACCGGGCGCGACAGTGCTTGAAACAGGCGTGTCACGAGGTCGTCGCGTTCGCCGGTGCCGGGCACGGCGACGACGCCGAACTCGTCGCCGCCGATGCGCCCGACGACGGCACCTTCGGGGGCCTCGGCGAGCACACGCGCGACCTCGACGATCATCTCGTCGCCGCATCCGTGGCCGAACGCCTCGTTGACATCCGCGAAGCGGTCGAGGTCGATCACCATGAGCAGCGAACCGACGGGGGCGTCGGCGATGAGACGGCGAGTTCGCTGCCGGTTCGGCAGGCCCGTGAGCGGGTCGACGAAGGCCAACCGCTCGAGGTCGGCTCGCGCTTCGGCGAGCTCGCTGACGTCGTCGAACACGACGGCGCACCGATGGTCGGGCAACGGGCTCACGATCAGACGGCAGGGTCGGAGGGTACCGTCGGCGAACGGTACGGGCACCTCGCCGATGCGGCGGCTCGACGCACCGGCGGCGACCTCGGCCATCACCAGACCGACGCCGAGATGCGGGTCGGCGGTCTCGAACAGGCTGGGCAGGACGTCGGCGAGTCGGCGGCCCATCGCCTCCGACATGAGGGTGACCCCGGTGGCGGCGCGGTTCCCCCACTCGAGCACCAGCGACCGTGGGTCGTCGAGGTCGTCGAGCCGGAGGATCGTGATCCCGATGTCGATCGTGTCCGCCATCCGCTCGAGCACGACGAGCTGTTCCTCGGTGGCGATCTGGTCGTCGATGTCGCGGGTCATGCCCACCACGTGCACACGCTGGCCGTCGCGTCGCACCCGGCCGATCTCCTCGACCCAGTGGTACACGCCCTCCTCGTTCAGTTGGCGGTAGCGCACCCGGTAGCCGCGCCCGGCCGCCACGTTGGCGTCGATCACGTCGCTCACCGAGGTGTCGTCGGGATGCAGCAGGTCGACCCACTCCTGTTCGGTCATCGCCGGACCGAAGCGTCGCGATTCGGGCGCGTACAGGTGGATCATGTCGGCGGGCTGTCCGCTCACACTCTCGCTCTCGAACATCGCGATGCCCATCGCGTCGGCGATGCCCGTGTTGAACGCCAATGAGCGTTGCATCGTCTGCGACAGCAGTTGCGACGGCAGCAGGATCGCGAGCACGGCCAGCGGGAGGCACACGGCCGCGAGCACCGCGTGCTCGGCGCCGCCCACCCAGGCCGACACGAGCGAGGCGAGCACCACGGTCGCGGCGATCACCCGCACCGTGCGGCGCACGACGGTGATGCTCACGACAGCGACGATCGCGAGCATCGCCATCATCGCCGGCACCAGGTACGTCGGCACCAGCGCGGCGAAGACGGCGAGGCCGAGGACGTCGCGCATCCACACGTGCGGCGGGATGACGCCGAGGCGCCGGTACAGCCACCAGTTCACGGCGATGCCGGGGTACATCCACACGGCGACGGCCACCGCCACCCACGGGTGTTGCCCGGCGAACTCCCACACCAGCGCCGTCGCGCTGAGCGCGATCGCGATCGAACGGAGGATCGCGGCGAGTCGGTAGAAGCGTCGTTGGTCGAGCGCCGCCATCGGCAAGACGGCGTCGACCGACCACGATGCTCGTATCGCTGCCTTCACGTCTTGCGACCCGTCCTCCCGCACACCCCGTGATCACGGGGTGGAAACCGAAGGGTAGTGCGGATTCTCGGTTCCGCCGCGCACCCCCGGTCGGGTGGCACGATCAGTGTGCCGACCCCCCACGCCAGGCCAGCTCGGCACGCCCGAGCGCCGTGGCGGGTGGCGCATCGATGCGGTACTCCAGGAGCATCGCTCGCCACGGCGCCTCGAGCTCGAGCTTGCCGAGGATGGCGCTCACACCCCACACCACCCGGTCGAGCATCACGAACGACGGCGGCATGTCGACGTGGGCGATCACCTCGGCGTGCGGACCATTCACGTCGATGATCCGTGCCACGGTGTCGCGCATGAAGTCGCGGGTGAAGCGGAACCGGTCGGTCAGATAGGGCCGGTACGGACTGCTCACGTAGTCGTACACGGCCTGCGGATCGAGGCCGTGGCCGGGTCGCAGGAAGCCCGACGCCTCCATCGCGGTCACGAGCATCGCCGGATCACGCTCGACGATGATGGCGTCCATGCACGGCGCCAGGCGCTCCCACTCGCCGGGCGCCCACCGCTTCACCATGCCGAAGTCGAGGAAGGTCACGTGCCCGTCGGGCGAGAACCGGTAGTTGCCGGGATGCGGGTCTCCGTTGAACACCCCGAGGCGCAGGATCGCGTGTTGCGCGAACCGCCAGATGCTCTCACCCGCCAGCTGTCGTGCGTCGGGTGACGCCTGTGCGAGGAACTCCTGCCACGACAGGCCGTCGACCCACTCGGTGGTGATCACGGTCTCGGCGGACCAGTCCTCGACCAGTGCCGGCAGGCGCACGAACGGATGGCCGGCGAACGCCTGGCCGAGCTCGCGCAGGTTGGCCGCCTCGATCCGGTAGTCGAGCTCGTCGCGCATCCGCCCGCGCAGCTCGTCCACCAAGGCCCGTGTGTCGAGCCCCTTCAACGTGAACGAGCTGATCAGCCGGTACAGCACATCGGCGTTGGCCAGGTCTGCCTCGATCGCCCGGCCGACGCCGGGATACTGCACCTTCACCGCCACCTCGCGCCCGTCGCGTGTGACCGCTCGGTGCACCTGCCCGATACTCGCGGCAGCCGCCGGCTGCGGCTGCCAGTCGAGGAACAGGTGGTCGGGATCGCGACCGAAGGCGTCGCGCACCACGCCCGCGGCGAGGTCCGCCGACATCGGCGGGGCGTCGCTGTACAGCTGCGCGAGCGACTGCTGGGCCGTGTCGGGCAGCGCCTCCACCACGAAGCCGAGCAATTGACCGGCCTTCATCAGCGCACCCTTCATGTTGCCGAGTTCGCGGGCGACGTCGTCGGCGGTGCGCAGCGAGAAGGCGTCGTCGAGTTCGGTGCGCTGATGATGCGGGGCGAACCTGCGCCGCACGCGGTGGACGGCGAAACGGCCGGCGTTGCGGGCGGTGAGCCGCCACACCCGGGCGGTTCGGCGGAGGCGGTGTGGATCGAGCCGACTCACCGATCGGGCGCAGGCGCAGGTGCAGCTCGTCGAGCGATCGGGTCGGCCGCCAGCTGCTCGTCGGGGATCGGGCCCCCGGTCACCTCGTCCGTCCAGTAGGTGCCGCCGTCGAGGCGGGCGAGCGCCGACTCGACGTCGGCGAGCTCGCGCTCGATCGCATCGAGGTCGAGCGATGCGGGCTCGGACACGGCATCGGTGTCGGACACGGCAGATGAGTCGGACACGGCAGATGAGTCGGACACGGCAGATGAGTCGGACACGGCCGCGGGGGCGACGCCCGGGGTGACGGTCGGAACGGACTCGAGTGCGTCGGACATCGGGTCGAGGCTAGCGATCGCCCGACAGACGCACCAGGCGCTGCAGGTCGTGTTCGGTGCCGACCGCGATCACGACGTCACCGGCGAGCACCTTGGTGTCGGGATCGGGGTTCGAGCGGAACGCGCCGCTCGACTCGCGCACCGCGAGCACCAGCACGCCCGCCTGTTGGCGCAGATCGAGCTCACGCAGCGACTTGCCGGCCAGCGGTGAGGTCTCGGGCACGGTCACCTCCTGCATCCGGAACTCCATACTCCGTTCGTGCATCACCACGTCGATGAACTCGGCCACGTGGGGCCGGACGACGAAGCTGGCCATCCGTGCGGCCCCCAGCTCCTGGGGGTTCACCACACGATCGGCGCCGGCGCTGGCGAGCTTGTCGACGCTGTCCTCCTGGCGAGCGCGCGCCACCACGAACAACGACGGGTTCAGCGTGCGTCCCGACAGCGTGACGAACAGGTTGGCGGCGTCGTCGGCCAGGGCGGCGACGAGCGAGCTCGCCCGCTCGATGCCGGCGGAGCGCAGGGTGCCGTCCAGGGTCGCGTCGCCCACCACGGTGGGATAGGGCACGCCGCCCAGGCGTCCGGCATCGCTGTCGACCACCACCACCTGCTGGCCGGCGTGCACGAGGTCGGCGGCCACGGCGCGGCCCACGCGACCCCAGCCGCACAGCACCACGTGGCCCGTCATGTCGGCGATCTTGCGGTCCATCCGTCGTCTCCCCACGATCTCTCGCAATTGTCCTTCGACCACCGCCTGCACCACGAGCGTGAAGGTGTACAGCACGAGGCCCACGCCGACGACGATGAGGAAGATGGTGAACACCTGCTCGGCGGTGCCGAACTCGCCGATCTCGCGGAATCCCACCGTGGTCACGGTCGTGACGGTCTGGTAGATCGCGTCGAGGAGCGACAGCCCGAGCACCATGTAGCCGGCCGTGCCGAGCACGAGCACCAGCCCGACCGCCAGCACCGCCAGGCGCAAACGGGTGAGCGGGCTCGTCACGGCCCGAACAGTAGCGATTCGCGAGCGCACCACTGCCAGTCCCGCGAGGCGTCGTTCACCCTCCGTTCGCGCGGTGTGACGTAGGTCCCGGGGCTCGTCCCGCCGCCGTGTCCTACTGTGCCGATCGTGGCCGACGTGCAGCTCCGCAACCTCAGCAAGGTGTTCGACGGGGTGACGGCGGTCGACGACGTGAGCCTCGACATCGGCGACCACGATTTCATGATCCTGCTCGGACCGTCGGGCTGCGGGAAGAGCACGTTGCTGCGCATGATCGCCGGGCTCGAGGACCCGACGACCGGCGATGTCAGCATCGGCGGCACGCGCGTCAACGACGTCGAACCGAAGCAGCGCGACGTCGCGATGGTGTTCCAGAGCTACGCGCTCTACCCGCACAAGACCGTGCAGGCGAACATCGAGTTCCCCCTCAAGGTGCGCGGCGTCGCCAAGCCCGAACGCGCCGAGCAGGCGCGATCGGCGGCCGCCACGCTCGGTCTCACGGAGTACCTCGGCCGCAAGCCCGGCCAGCTGAGCGGCGGGCAGCGCCAACGCGTCGCGCTCGCTCGAGCCATCGTGCGACGTCCCGCGGTGTTCTGCATGGACGAGCCGCTGTCGAACCTCGACGCGAAGCTGCGCGGCGAGACCCGCGCCGAGCTGGTGGCCCTGCACGACCGGCTCGACTCGACGTTCGTGTACGTCACCCACGATCAGGTGGAGGCGATGACGATGGGTTCGCACGTGGCGGTGATGAGCCGGGGTCGGATCGAGCAGGTCGGCTCGCCGCAAGAGGTGTACGCCCGGCCGGCGTCGGTCTTCGTCGCGCAGTTCATCGGTACGCCACCGATGAACGTGCTGCCACCCGGCACGGTCGAGCCGACCGAGTGGCTCGTGGGCGTTCGCCCCGAGCACGTCGTCGTCGATCCCGACGGCGACGTGGACGCCACGGTCACCCTGGTCGAGCACCTCGGTCACGAGGCCTTGGTGCACCTGCTCGTCGGTGAGGCAGCCGTCGTGTCCCGCGTCGACGCCGCGGCGTCGCTGCCCGCCACCGGCGATGCGGTGCGGCTGGCGATGCCACCCGCACACCGGCATCGCTTCGATCCGTCCACCACCCGTCGGGTCGATCCGTGACCACGAACCGCCGACGCTGGCGCGATCTGCCGCTGGCGCTCGCGATGCTCGCCCCGTCGCTCGTCGTGCTGGTGACGTTCGTGCTCTACCCCCTCGGCCGCGCGGTGTGGCTCGGCCACCAACGCTGCGACCCCACCGGCAACCGCTGCAGCAGCAACGGCTGGGACCAGTACGTCGACGTGTTCCGCAGCCGCGAGTTCCAGCAGGCGTTCGGGGTGACGTTCCGCTTCGCGCTCGTCACGGTGCCGGTGGGACTCGCCCTCGGCGTCGGGCTCGCGGTGCTCGCCGACAAGCAGCTGCGCGGCATCGGCTTCTTCCGCACCGTGTTCTCGTCGACCGTCGCCACCAGCGTGGCCGTCGCGTCCTTGATGTGGTTCTTCCTCCTCAACCCGAGCGTGGGGGTGCTCGCCGACTGGATCGGTGGCGTGGCCAAGAACCCGGGGCTGCTGCGCGACGAGGACACCGCGCTGTGGGCGGTCGCGGTGAGCAGCGTGTGGGCCAACCTCGGTTTCACCTTCATCGTCGTCACCGCCGGGCTCCAGTCGATCCCGGCCGAGCTCTACGAGAGCGCGTACGTCGACGGCGCCAGTGGCTGGACACGTTTCACCAACGTCACCGTCCCGATGCTCGGACCCACGCTGTTGTTCGTCGGTGTGGTGCTCACCAGCCGGGCGTTCCAGAGTTACGGCGAGTTCGACCTCCTCACCGGAGGCGGTCCCAACGGCTCGACCACGTCGCTCACCTATCTCGTCTACGGCACCAACTCGGTGATCAAGAGCAACGACGGCCTGCAGGCGGCGGTGGCCGTGCTGCTGTTCGTCGTGTTGCTGGCGCTGTCGATCCTGCAGATCCGTGGCGTCGAGCGGAGGATCCACTATGGCGACTAGCACGTTGCCCCGCGGCTGGCGCGCTGCGGGCCGCTACGGCCTGCTCACCGCCGTCGCCGTCGTGGTGCTGTTCCCGATCTGGGTGATGGTGGTCGGTGCGTTCAAGCCGTTCGGCGACGTGCTGCAGGACCCGCTGCTGCCCACCAGCGTCACGCTCGAGACCCTGCGCACCGCGTGGCGCGACGGCAACCTCGGCCGCGCGTTGGTGAACTCGACCATCGTCTCGCTCATCGTGACGATGGCCCAGCTCGTGACGTCGGTGCTGTCGGCGTACGCGTTCGCGTTCTTGCGGTTCCCCGGACGGACGTTCGCGTTCGGGGTGTTCCTCGCGACGCTGCTCGTGCCGTTCGAGGCGACCGTGGTGGTGAACCGTTCGACGATCCAGGACCTCGACTGGCTCAACAGCTTCCAGGGCTTGGCCGCGCCGTTCCTCGCCACGGCGTTCGGTACCTTCCTGCTGCGCCAGGTGTTCCTGCAGCTGCCGAAGGACCTGCGCGAGGCGGCTCGCATGGACGGCCTCGGTCACCTCGGCTTCATGCGCGAGGTCGCAGTGCCGCTCGCCCGACCGAGCCTCGGTGCGCTCGCGCTGTTCGGCTTCCTCAGCTCGTGGAACCAGTACCTGTGGCCGACCGTGATCAGCACGGACGACGACTGGAACACCGTGCAGAGCGGGCTGCGCACGCTGTCGCAGGCGCAGATCGACAAGCCCAACCTGGTGATCGCCGGCACGGTGATCGTCGCCCTGCCGATCTTCCTCGTGCTGCTGGTGTTCCAGCGGCAGTTGGTGCGCGGCCTCACGGCGGGTGCGGTGAAGGGATGAGGGTACGACGGCACACCCGAGCCGGCCGCGCCGCCGCGACCCTGGCCGCCACCGGCTGCGCGGTGCTCGCCGCGTGCGGTTCGGGCGAGAGCATCCTGCAGGCGGGCAACGACCCGCGGCCGACCGCGGCGCCGATCACCACCTCGCCCGGCCAGACCACGGTGCCGGGCGAGACCGTGCCGTCCACCGCGCCCCCCACCACCGAGCCCCGGCCGATCGACTCGTTGCCGTCCTGCGACCTGGCGGCGCTCGACGCCGCGGTCGCGTCGGGGCCGGTCGAGATCCTGTTCTGGCACGGCATGTCGAACGAGCTCGGTCGCGAGCTCGAGCGGATCGTCGAGCAGTTCAACGGTTCGCAGGACCGCGTGCGGGTGCGACTCGAGTTCCAGGGCGGCTACGAGCAGACGATCGACAAGTACCTGCAGAGCAACACCGGCAACCGTCCCGATCTGGTGCAGATGCCCGAGTACACGGTGCAGCTGATGGTCGACACCGAGAGCAACGTGCCGGTCCAGGCGTGCATGGAGGACGCCGGCGACACCGCCGACGAGCTGTTGCCGGCCGCCCTGTCGGCCTACGCCACCGAGAGCGTGCAGTGGGCGATGCCGTTCAACGTCAGCAACCCGGTGCTCTACTACAACGAGCTCGTGTTCCGGAACGCCGGACTCGATCCCGACGCTCCGCCGCGCACCCTGGCCGAACTGGCCGACGCGGGCCGCACGATCCAGGCGTCGGGGGCGGCGTCGTACGGCATCGCCCTCGACAGCGCGCCCGACGGTGGCGGTGGCTGGTTCCTCGAGCAGTGGCTCGCGAAGGAAGGCGAGTTCTACAGCGACAACGCCAACGGCCGCACGGCACCGTCCACCCGGGTGCTGTTCGACGGCCCGAGCGGGGTGGAGCTGTTCCGCCAGCTGCAGGACCTCGTCCTCACCGGCGGCGGCGTGTACGTCGGCGAGAACCCGAGCGGCACCGATGCGTTCCTGAAGCTGGCCGACTCGTCGGCGCCGGCATCGATGACCATCGCGACGTCCGCGGCGCTGCAATCGGTGCTGCTGTTCGTGGAAGGCGGCATCATTCCCGGCATCGGCGTGGACGACCTCGGGGTGGCGCCGATGCCGAGCCCGAGCGGCGAACCGGGCACGCTGATCGGCGGCGCCTCGCTGTGGATCACCGCCGGCCGCGGCGACGAACGTGCCGCCGCCGCGTACGAGTTCGTCCGATACCTCGTGAGTCCCGAGATCCAGTCGCAGTGGGCGGCGAACACGGGCTACGTCCCCGTGAACTCGGGCGCGATCGACGTCGACCCGCTGAAGTCGCTCTACGAGGCGGACCCGCGTTTCCGGGTGGCGTACGACCAGGTGGCCACGACGCCCGCAGTCGCGACGTCGAACGGCCCGGTGCTCGGTCCGCTGCGGGAGGTGCGCGTCGCCGCCGCCGGCGCCACCGCGCGGGTGTTGCAGGGCGCCGACCCTGCCGAGGCGCTCGCCGACGCGGCCGCCCTCGCCAACGCGCTGATCGCCGACTACAACGCCCGCCGCTAGCCTCGGCCGCATGGCAACTCCCTTTCCGGCCCTCGATGGTTCCGCGCCCGTGCAGCAGCAGTTCAAGGAGGCGCCCGAGTTCGGGATCGACACCTCCAAGCGCTATACGGCGACGATGGAGACCTCGATGGGCACGCTCGTGATCGCCCTCGACGCGATCAACGCGCCGAAGACCGTCAACAACTTCGTGTTCCTCGCCGCGCACCACTACTACGACGGCGTCATCTTCCACCGCATCATCAACGGCTTCGTCTGCCAGGGTGGCGACCCCACCGGCACCGGACGCGGCGGCCCCGGGTACCGCTTCGACGACGAGCCCGTGAAGCAGCGCTACCAGATCGGTTCGCTCGCGATGGCCAACGCCGGACCCAACACCAACGGCAGTCAGTTCTTCCTCATCAGCGGTCCGAGCGGGGTGCAGTTGCCGCCGCAATACAACCACTTCGGTCAGGTGGTGAAGGGCCTCGAGATCGTCGACGCGATGCAGAAGGTCGACACCGACCGCAGCGACCGGCCGCGTGAGGACGTCGTCATCCAGTCGGTGACGATCACCGTCGCCGGCTGACCGCCGATCCGCCCGCCGCTGCGTGGAGCAGCTGTCGCTCGCCCAGGCCAGGCGCATCGCTCTGGCCGCCCAGGGATTCGCCGATCCCCGCCCCACCGGCCGCGTCGACCGGCGGCACCTCCGCCGTGCGCTCGGCCGGATGGGGCTGATCCAGATCGACTCCGTCAACGTGTTGGTGCGCAGCCAGGAGCTGCCGCTGTTCGCGCGGCTCGGCCCGCACCCGCGATCGCTCATCCCCGACGCGACGGCCGACGGCGAGCTGTTCGAGTACTGGGTGCACGAGGCGAGTCACGTTCCCTCGGCACACCACCACCTGCATCGGTGGCGGATGGAACGTCCTCACCGCTGGGCGAGGTACTGGGATCTCCACGAGCGGCGGCCGCACTTCGTGGACGAGGTCCTCCACCGTCTCGAGGTCGACGGTCCCGTCACCGCCGGTGAGCTCGAGCAGCGCGAGGGCAAGAAGGGCCAGTGGTGGGACTGGGACGACGGCAAGGTGGCGCTCGAGCACCTGTTCTGGACGGGCCAGGTGACGGCCACCCGCCGGTCGAACGACTTCGCCCGTGTGTACGACCTCGCCGAACGTGTCCTGCCCGCAGCCGTGCTGGCGCGACCCACCCCCACCGAGCACGAGGCTCGCAAGGAGCTGCTCGCGATGGCGGCGGCACACCACGGGATCGGCACCCTCGACGACCTCGCCGACTACCACCGCCAGAAGCCCTCGGTTGGCAAGCCGCTCGTGGCCGAGCTGGTGGACGAGGGGCGGCTCGTCCCGGTGACGGTCGCGGGCTGGGCCAAGCCCGCCTTCCTGCATCCTGCCGCCGCCCGTCCTCGCCGGGTGCGTGCCCGCGCACTGCTCAGCCCGTTCGATCCGCTCGTGTGGTACCGGGACCGAGCGCTGCGCCTGTTCGGCTTCCACTACCGGATCGAGATCTACACGCCCCAACCGAAACGTCAGTACGGGTACTACGTGTTGCCGTTCCTGCTCGGCGAGCACCTCGTCGCCCGTGTCGACCTGAAGGCCGACCGTGCGCGGCGGACCCTCGTGGTGCCCGGTGCGTTCGCCGAGCTCGGCGTGCCCATCGACGAGGTGGCCGAGGCCCTCGCCGCCGAGCTCTGGCTGATGGCCGGTTGGCTGGGCCTCGACCGCATCGAGGTCGGCGAACGTGGCGACCTCACCGCACCACTGCGCCACGCGGCCGATCACTACGCTCGCGCCTGATGCCTCCCGACCCCGACGAGCCGGTCCCGCCCGCGACGCGGCCGGCGCAGGCCACCGTGCCGGTGTCCGATCCGCGTGCCACACCGCTCGCCGATCGGCTCGTCGACGACGCCGCCGACGCGGAGCTCGGGGTCGAGCGGATGCCGCGGTGGGTGTGGCGAGCGGTCGCGGTGTTCTGGATCGGGTTCCTGGTGGCGCTCGCCGCGCAACGAGTGTTCTCCGACCTCGCGAACCTGCTCGTGATCCTGCTCGTGTCCCTGTTCTTGTCGCTGGCGGTCGAACCGGGCGTGAACCGTCTGTCGCAGCGCGGGTGGCGTCGTGGATCGGCCACCGGCCTGATCCTCGTCGGCGTCGTCACGATCCTGCTGGTGTTCGTGGTGGCGATCGGCACGCTCGTCGCCGGGCAGATCGCCGACCTGCTGCGCAACTCCGAGACCTACGTCACCGACACCGTCGACTGGCTGAACGACACCTTCGACACCAACATCGATCCGGCCGACGTGATCGCCGAGATCCAGGACGAGGACGGGCGGATCCAGCAGTTCATCGCCGACCAGGGCGACGAGGCGGTGCGCGTGTCGTTGAGCGCCCTCGGCGTGTTGTTCCAGGCCCTCACCGTGATGCTGTTCACCTTCTACCTCGTCGCCGACGGCCCGCGGCTGCGGCGCGTCATCTGCAGCCGTCTGCGCCCGTCGCGACAGCGGCGCGTGCTCGAGGCGTGGGACCTCGCGATCGACAAGACCGGCGGCTACCTCTACTCGCGAGCCCTGCTCGCCGGCCTGAGCGCCGTGTTCCACTGGATCGTGTTCCAGGCCGTCGGCACCCAGGCTCCGCTCGCCCTCGCGGTGTGGGTGGGGCTCATCAGCCAGTTCCTGCCCGTCGTCGGTACCTATCTGGCCGGCGTGCTCCCGGTGCTCGTCACCCTCCTCGATTCGCCGGTGAAGGCCCTCATCATCGCGATCGCGATCGTGCTCTACCAGCAGGTCGAGAACTACGTGTTCGCGCCGCGCATCACCGCTCGCACGATGGAGCTGCATCCCGCGCTCGCGTTCGGGTCGGCGATCGCCGGTGCGGCGGTCCTCGGAGCCGTCGGGGCGATCCTCGCGCTGCCCGCCGTTGCGATGTTCCAGGCGCTGATGAGCAACATGGGTCCCCGCTTCGAGGTGGTGGACGACCGCCTCACCCAGTTACCGGCGCGCCGTCTCGACCGGCGCGCCGTGTCCGCGCACCCCGACGGGCGCGCCGGCGCGCTCGGGGACGACGACCGGTGAGCGGGCCCGAGGCCTTCGTTCCCGTGGCGATCACGTCGCGCAGCGGGCTCGACGAGTCGGTGCACTTCGGCGCGCTCGTCGTGCTCGGCGCCGACGGCAGCATCGATCACGCAGCGGGTGATCCCGAGGTGGTGGTGTACCCGCGGAGCTCGAACAAGCCGATGCAGGCCGTGGCGATGGTGGCCGCCGGACTCGACGTCGAACCGGACCTGCTGGCGCTCGTGTGCGCGAGCCACGACGGCACCGAGGCCCACCTCGCCGCCGCCCGTCGCATCCTCGCCGGTGCGGGGCTCGACGAACGTTCGCTCGCCAACACCGCGTCGTGGCCGCTCGACGAGCACGCGCAGCACGAGGCGATCCGCGCCGGCGGCCGTCCCACGCCGCTGCAGATGAACTGCAGCGGCAAGCACAGCGGCATGGTGGCGACGTGCGTGCGGCGGGGCTGGGCCCACGACGACTCGTATCTGCACACCGACCACCCGCTGCAGATGGCGATCACCCGCACGATCACCGAGCTCACCGGCGAGCGACCTGCCCACGTCGGCGTCGACGGGTGCGGCGCGCCCGCACATGCGTTCTCGTTGATCGGACTCGCGAGGGCGTTCCGCTCGATCGCGACCGGCGCGGCCGGCACGGCCGGCGACCGGGTGTACGCCGCGATGACCGGCCACCCGACGATGGTGGGCGGCCAGCACCGCGACGTCACCAGGTTCATGCAGCTGGTCCCCGGGCTGATGGCGAAGGACGGCGCGGACGGCGTGTTCGCTGCGGCGATGCCCGACGGCCGGGCCATCGCGTTGAAGATCGCCGATGGCGGTGACCGCGCCCGGCCGCCGGTGATGCTGGCCGCGCTCGATCGCCTCGGGCTCGCGAGCGACGAGCTCGCCGCCGCGGTGGCGCAGCCGATCCGGGGTCACGGGCGCACCGTCGGCGAGGTTCGGGCGGTGGTGTCGTGAGCGTCCCCGCACCGATCCCGTTCGTCACCCTCGAACCGCCCACGTACGGCGAGGTGGTGCAGGTGGCGCCGATGATCCGCCGGGTGATCGCCCGCAACCCGTCGAAGTTCAGCTACCACGGCACCGGCACCTACCTCATCGGCGACGGCGACCACGTCACGTTGATCGATCCGGGGCCTCGCGACGACGCACACGCCGAGGCGCTGCTCACCGCCCTCGGCGGACAGCGACTGCGCACCATCCTCGTCACCCACTGCCACGGCGACCACTCGCCGCTCGCGGCCCGTCTCGCCGCCGAGACCGGTGCGATCACCGTGGGCTTCGGTCCCCACCCCCGGCCCGACGCGAGCGACCTCGCCGACGACCCGGACGACGAACCGGACGACCCGGACGAACCGGACGACGACGGGTCAGGTGCGGCGGCACCCGTGGTGCTCGAAGAGCCCACCGACTACGCGTTCGATCCGCACGAGCGTGTCGTCGATGGCGACGTGGCGGCTGCTGGCCCCGGCTACACGATGCGGGCGCTGCACACTCCCGGCCACACCTCGAACCACCTGTGCTTCACCTTCGACGAGGAGCGGGCGCTGTTCAGCGGCGACCACGTGATGGGGTGGAGCACCACCGTGATTGCCCCGCCGGACGGCGACATGCGCCACTACCTCGAGTCGCTCCGCCGGGTGATGGCCCGCCACGACCAGGTGCTGTGGCCCACGCATGGTGCACCGATCACCGATCCGGGCCCGTTCCTCGACGCGTTCCTCGCCCACCGTCTGCACCGCGAGGCGCAGGTGCTCGCAGCCGTGCGCGAGGGCCAGACGAACATCGCGGCGATGGTGCGGGTGCTGTACGCCGACGTGCGACGCCAGCTCCACAAGCCGGCGCGTCGCAGCGTGCTCGCACACCTGGTGAAGCTGGTCGACGACGGGGCGGTGGTCACCGAGGGCGGTGAACGGCCCTCGTTGCGGTCGGTGTACCGACCCGGTTGATCGACCGTCAGGAGTACTGCTCGAGGATGCTCGACTCGGTGAGGCGGTCGAGGGTGTCCTTGATGCCGATCGCGAGATCACGATCCACACCGGGCACCGACACCAGCTCGTCGATCGTGGCCCGCTGCAGCCGAGCCAGCTCGCCGAAACGATCGACGACCGACATCGCCAGCGCGGGTGTGAGCCGGCTGCACCGGCCGAGCACGCGGAGTCCCCGCGGCGACGCGGGCGCGTCGGCGTCGAGCCCGGCTCCGATCGATCCGGCAGCGCCCGCCGAGATGCGCGGGTAGTCGGCCGCCACCAGATCGAGTTCGTCGTCGAGCTCGCCGTACACCTCGTCGAGCTGGAGCCGCAGCAGGCGGGCGTCGACACCGAGCTCGACGATCATCGTCTCGAGTTCGCTCGCGATGTGGTGCACCATGTCGCCGCGCTGCAGCACGGCGGTCACGTCGCGGACCGTGACGACGTCCTCCAGCTCGTGCGCGGTGAGCGCGCTGATCGCGTCGTCGAGGCGCACCTTGTAGCGCTCGAGGGTCTGGAGCGCTTGGTTCGCACGATCGAGCAGCCGGCTGATGTCCTGCACCTGGTGCTTCACCCCACCGGCGTACACGTTGATGACGCTCATCTCCTCGCTGACGCTCACCACCGGCACCTGCAGCGACCGGGCGACGCGTTCTGCCGTGCGGTGCCGGGTGCCCGTCTCGCTGGTGGGCACCGTCGGGTCGGGCACGAGGTGCACGTTGGCGCGGGCGATGCGCGACGAGTCGGCGCTCAGGATGATCGCGCCGTCCATCTTGGCGAGCTCGCTCAGTCGTTGCGGGCTGTACGGGGAGTCGAGCAGGAAGCCGCCGCTGCAGATGGCGAGGACGTCGGGTCCGTCGCCGACGACCACCAGTGCCCCCATCTTCGCCCGCACGATCCGGTCGAGGCCGTCGCGCAGCGGCGTGCCCGGCGCGACCGCCGCGAGCGCGACGTGGAGGGCGTCGGGGGCGGATCCCGAGGTCATGTGCGGGAGTCTACGGAGCCGTGAGCCCGGCGGTGGCGAGCGCCTCCGTCACCGTGGACACTCGCAACAACTGCACGCCGTCGATCCCGTTCGGCGAGTTCGCCGGCACGATCGCACGTCGGAAGCCGAGCCGTCCGGCCTCGGTGAGCCGGCGGCGGGCGTGCGACACCTGGCGAACCTCGCCGGCGAGGCCGACTTCGCCGAAGACCACCAGGTCGGGAGGCAGCGGCTGGTTGGTGATCGCGCTCGCCACGGCCAGGCTGATCGCGAGATCGGCACCGGGCTCGGCGAGCCGTACCCCACCGGCGGCCGACGCGTAGATCTCGAGACCGGCGGCGACCACTCGGGCTCGGCGTTCGAGCACCGCGAGCAGCAGCGCGAGGCGACCCGGGTCGATGCCCTGCGCGCTGCGTCGGGGCGAGCCGCCGGCCGAGGTGGACGTCGCCAGCGCCTGCACCTCGACCAGCATCGGACGTTGCCCGTCGAGGGTGGGCAGCACCGCCGACCCGGCGACACCGGTGCGCCGGTCGGCCAGGAACAGCCGGCTGGCGTCGGGCACGCCCACCAGACCCTGCTCGGCCATCTCGAACAGCCCGAGCTCGTCGGTCGGGCCGAAGCGGTTCTTCACCGCCCGGAGCAGGCGGAGGGAATGGTGGCGCTCACCCTCGAAGCCGAGCACGACGTCGACGACGTGCTCGAGGGTGCGCGGCCCGGCGAGCCCGCCGTCCTTGGTGACGTGGCCGACGAGCACGATCGGCACGCCACGCGTCTTGGCCTCGTGCACCAGCCGAGCGGCGCATCCTCGCACCTGGGAGATGCTGCCGGGTGCGGCACCGAGCTCGGGATCGGCCACCGTCTGGATGCTGTCGATCACCACCAACGTGGGTTCGACCTCGTCGATCGCCCGCAGGATGTGGGGCAGCACCGTCTCCGACAGCAGCCACAGGTCGGGCTGCAGCGCGCCGAGGCGCTCGGCACGCAGGCGTACCTGCGGCGCGCTCTCCTCGGCGCTCACGTACAGGGTGCGTCCGGCCCACCAGGCGAGCAACTGGAGCAGCAGGGTGCTCTTGCCGATGCCGGGTTCACCCCCGAGCAGGGTGACCGAGCCGGGCACGATGCCGACGCCGAGCACCCGATCGAGCTCGGCGATGCCCGTGGGACGCGGGCCGCCGATCTCGGCGCCGTACTCGGCGATCGGCCGCGCGACCGACGCCGCCGCCGGGATCGGGACCGCCGCCGGCTCGGGGTCGTCGACGTCCTCGACCAGGGTGTTCCACGCCTGACACGCCGTGCACTGCCCGGCCCACTTGGGGAACGCGGTGCCGCAGTCGCTGCAGCGGTAGACGAGTCGGAGGCGGGCCACGCCGAGACCCTACGCAGCGGGTGTCACGCGTGCGGCCGCCGCACACGTCGTCACGGGTGGGTGTCGTCGAGTTGGCGTTCGTACACGCGGGCACCGACACGCCGGGCGGTGCGGTCGCGGCGACGCTGCCGCCGCGCGACGGCGACCACACCGAGGACCGACACGATCACCCACACCACCAGCAGCACCAGCAAGGTGGTGGCGAGCAGTCCCCAGCCGCCACCGCGCTCGAGCGACCGGACCGTGCGCGCCCGGATCTCGGTGTCGGTGCCGTCGAGCGCGACCGGGAACACGAGCGTCTCGCCGTCGATGATCGCGACCTCGGTGTCGGCGCCGGTGTCGCCGGTGTCGCCGGTGTCGCCACTGGCAGCCGTTCCGTCGGCGGGCGTCGAGGGGGCGGCGTCGTCGAGTTCCCCGATCGGCACGAACGACGTCACCGGCGCGGCCGTCGCGGCGTCCGCGGTCGTGGCGGTCGTCTCCGCCACCTCACCGGGGAGCCGTATCTGCAGCACCACCCCCACCGCGTCGGTCGGCGCGAGACCCGCCGCAGCGATCTGCTCGGCGTACGGCGTGCCCCCGACGGCGCCGACGAGATCGAGGTCGGCGAACGCGGCCAAGCCGCCGTCGAGCCGTCCGGATCCGCTCGCCGTGTACGTGATCGCGTCGTCGGTCGCGGTGCGCTGCAGATTGATCGCCTGCAACGGCCCCGCCGGGCCGTTCAGCGTCGAGAGCAACGCCGTCGCCTGCTCGGGCGTGTCGAAGTCGTGCACCAGCGTCGCGGTCAGCCCGCCGGCGGTGGTGGACGACGGGCCGATCAGCCGCCAGCCGGCGGCCGCGAGATCGGTCGTGCGCAGATCGTTCGCGAGACCGGGTGCCGCCGACACCACCGCCGCGTCCGCGACGAGGACGACCGACACCTGCCCGCTGCCGTTCTCGCGCATCGCGACGTCGACGGTGACGTCGACACGACACGCAGTGAGTGCCAACGCACTGGCGACGAGGCACAGCGCGCGGGCCAGAGGTCGGCGGGACACGGAGCGATTCTGGCAGCCGCGACCCGCCGACGACCGATCACTCGACGGGTGGCTCCTCGGCGCCGGTGGCGGCGAGTTCGACCGTCGACGGCGGCTGGAATCCCTCGACGGCGCGGAACGCGATGCGGTGCTCGCCTTCGCGGTCGGGATCGTCCTCGGTGTCGACGACGACGATCTGGCCGGCGTGGAACTCCTTGTACAGGATCTTCTCGCTGAGCGGATCCTCGATCATGCGCTGGATCGCACGGCGCAGCGGCCGTGCGCCGAGCTGCGGGTCGTAGCCCCGCTCGGCGAGCAGCTCCTTCGCGCTCTGGGTGAGCTCGATGCCGAGGCCCTGGCTCTCGAGCTGGATGGTGAGGCGCTTGGTCATCATGTCGACCATCTGCATCACCTCGCTCTTCGCGAGCTCGTGGAACACGATCAGCTCGTCGATGCGGTTGAGGAACTCGGGACGGAAGTGGCTCTTCAGCGCGTCCATCACCTTGTCCTTCATCCGCTCGTAGCTCATCGCCACGTCGCCGGTGGTGAAACCGACGTTGGCCTTGCGCAGGTCCTGCGTGCCGAGGTTCGACGTCATGATCAGCACCGTGTTGCGGAAGTCGACGGTGCGGCCCTGGCTGTCGGTGAGACGGCCCTCCTCCAGGATCTGGAGCAAGGTGTTGAACACGTCCGGGTGGGCCTTCTCGATCTCGTCGAACAGCACCACGCTGAACGGCTTGCGCCGCACGGCCTCGGTGAGCTGGCCGCCCTCTTCGTAGCCGACGTACCCGGGAGGCGATCCGACGAGGCGGCTCACCGTGTGCTTCTCCATGTACTCCGACATGTCGAGCGCGATGAGGCTGTTCTCGTCGCCGAAGAGGAACTCGGCGAGGGTCTTGGCGAGCTCGGTCTTGCCGACGCCGGTGGGGCCGAGGAAGATGAACGAGCCGCTCGGGCGCTTCGGGTCCTTCAGGCCTGCACGGGTGCGGCGAACGCTCTGGGAGACCGCCTTGATCGCGTCCTCCTGGCCGATGATCCGCTTGTGCAGCTCGGCTTCCATGTTGAGGAGCTTCTGGGTCTCTTCCTCGGTGAGCTTGTACACCGGGATGCCGGTCCAGATGCTGAGCACCTCGGCCACGGCCTCCTCGTCGACCTCGTCGAAGAGGTCGACGCCGCTCGCCTTGACCTCGGCCTCCTTGGCGGCCTTCTCCTCGAGCAGGTTCTTCTCCTGGTCGCGCAGACGCCCGGCCTCTTCGAACCGCTGCTCCTCGACCGCCCGCTTCTTCGCCTCCTGGACGTCGGTGAGCTTGGTCTCGAGCTCCTTCAGGTCGGGCGGGGTGCCCATGCGCTTGATGCGCAGGCGACTGCCGGCCTCGTCGATGAGGTCGATCGCCTTGTCGGGCAGGTGGCGGTCGCTGATGTAGCGGTCGGCGAGGTTGGCCGCGGCGACGATCGCCTGGTCGGTGATCGTGACCCGGTGGTGCGCCTCGTACTTGTCGCGCACGCCCTTCAGGATCTCGATGGTGTGGGCGAGCGTCGGCTCCTCCACCTTCACCGGCTGGAAGCGGCGCTCGAGCGCGGCGTCCTTCTCGAGGTGCTTGCGGTACTCGTCGAGCGTGGTGGCGCCGATGGTCTGCAGCTCGCCGCGGGCGAGCATCGGCTTCAGGATCGAGGCCGCGTCGATCGCGCCTTCGGCGGCGCCGGCACCCACGAGGGTGTGGATCTCGTCGATGAAGAGCACGATGTCGCCGCGCGTCTTGATCTCCTTCAGGACCTTCTTCAGGCGCTCCTCGAAGTCGCCGCGGTAGCGGCTACCGGCGACGAGCGCCCCGAGGTCGAGGGTGTACAGCTGCTTGTTGCGCAACGTGTCGGGGATGTCGTTCGAGACGATCTTCTGGGCGAGGCCCTCGACGATCGCGGTCTTGCCGACGCCGGGCTCGCCGATCAGCACCGGGTTGTTCTTGGTGCGACGGCTGAGGATCTGCATCACGCGCTCGAGCTCGCGCTCGCGACCGATCATCGGGTCGAGCTTCTTTTCGCGAGCGAGCTGGGTGAGGTTGCGGCCGAACTGGTCGAGGATCTGGCTCGAGCCCTTGTCGCCCTGGTCTTCCTTCGGGGCGCTCGGGTTGGACGAAGCCGCCTGCGGCTCGCCCTTGCCCTGGCCGCCCTGGTAGCCGGACAGCAGCTGGATGACCTGCTGGCGCACGCGACTGAGGTCGGCGCCGAGCTTGACGAGCACCTGGGCGGCGACGCCCTCGCCCTCGCGGATGAGCCCGAGGAGGATGTGCTCGGTGCCGATGTAATTGTGGCCGAGCTGCAGCGCTTCGCGCAGCGACAGCTCGAGCACCTTCTTCGCCCGAGGCGTGAACGGGATGTGCCCCGACGGCGACGACCCGCCCTGGCCGATGATCTCCTCGACCTGGCTGCGGACGGCTTCGAGCGAGATACCGAGGGATTCGAGCGCCTTCGCGGCGACGCCTTCACCTTCGTGGATCAGCCCGAGCAGGATGTGCTCGGTGCCGATGTAGCTGTGGTTCAGCAGTCGTGCTTCTTCTTGGGCCAGCACGACCACCCGACGAGCCCTGTCGGTGAAGCGTTCAAACATGGGGGAAGTGTATCGGCGCGTTCCGGAAGCGTCGTGGCAGAGGCCTGGGCCGAGCGGCCCAATCCCGGTGACACGTGTGACGCGACCTGCGGGAATACGCGCCGGCGGGGTGCGACGTCGGGTGCGTCGTCGGGTGCGTCGTCGGGTGCGTCGTCGGGCGTCTCGCCGGACAGCGATCCGGGTCTCGAGGGGGCAGCACGGTGCGGACTGTGACGGGTGCGACCGGAAGTTCCAGCAGGCGCTGTTCGTCGTGCGGGTCGCAGGTGACCTAGCCTGACGCCCCATGGCGCAGCTGCCGTTCTTCTCGCTCCCGGGGATGTCGGCTGACGTGGACCGCATCGAGCGTGCCCTCACCGAGTCGGTGCGCACGTCGGATGCGTATCTCGACGAGATCGCCTCGCATCTCATCGTCGCCGGCGGCAAGCGGTTGCGGCCCGTGCTCACGGTCGTCGCGGCCCAGATCCACGGCGCCCCTGCGAGCGACGACATCGTGCAGGGCGGCATCGCGTGCGAACTCGTGCAGACCGGTTCGCTCTATCACGACGACGTGATGGACGAGGCGCCCACCCGCCGGGGGGTCGAGACCGTGAACGCGAAGTGGGGGAACCTGCAGGCGATCCTCGCCGGTGACTTCCTGCTGTCGCGAGCGTCGGAGATCGCCGCCTCGCTCGGCACCGAGGTGGCCGGACTGCTCGCCCGCACGATCGGTCGGCTGTGCGAGGGCCAGATCGAGGAGCTGCGTCACACCTACAACGCGGCTCGGCCCGAGAGTTCGTACCTCGCCTCGATCGCCGGCAAGACCGCGTCGTTGTACGCGACGTCGGCTCGTATCGGCGGGATCGTCGCCGGCTTCGACCGTCCGACGATCGACGCACTCACCACCTACGGCGAGTCGTTCGGCATGGTGTTCCAGATCGTCGACGACCTGCTCGACATCACGGCCACCGAGGAGGCGCTCGGCAAGCCGGCGGGCCACGACATGGTGGAGGGTGTGTACACGCTCCCGGTGCTGCGCACGTTGCAGGCGGGCGGCATCGCCGCCGCCTCGCTGCTCGACATCCTCGGCAAGCCGCTCGAGCCCAGCGAGCGCGAGAAGGCGCTCGAGATCGTCCGCACCCGAGGCGGCGTGGCCAGTGCGTTCGCCACCGCCGAGGAGTGGGCGGCGACCGCCGTGGCCGCGTGTGAGCCCTTGCCGGCGAGTGCGGCCACCGACGCGCTCCGCGCCGCCCCCGCCGCCCTCCTGGCCACCCTGCACCCCTGACCACCCTTCGTGAGCCGAATGCGCACATGCTGCGCATCCCGCTCACGAGCGACCTGGTTCCGTGAGCTGAATGCGCACATGCTGCGCATCCCGCTCACGAACGGCGGAGGCGAGCCAGGCGACGGTCCCACGCCGGGCCGGTCGCCAGGAGCCACGTCACCGCCGTGGCGAGGCAGTCGGTCGTCGCGCGGTAGCGGACGTCGCGACCGGTGCGCTCCGACGCCACCATCCCGGCGTCGGCCATCACCTGCAGGTGCTTCACCACGGCCTGTCGGGTGATCGTGAAGTCGCCGGCCAGTTCGGTGGCGGTGCGGGGACCGGCGTGCACGAGGGTCTCGAGGATCCGACGGCGTGTCGGGTCGGCGAGCACCCCGAACAGTCGGTCGAGCGCGCCGGCGTCGGGCACGGCTCGATCCCGGGTGCTCATGTCGTCCCGCTCACGTCCGTGCGAGGGCGGCACCGGCGAGGTGCATCACGAGCAGCCGCACGTCCCAACGCGCCGACGCCCGCGCCGCTGCGAGGTCCGTCGCCTCCACCAGCGTCTCGGTGACGCGGAGCGCCGTGCGCTCGCCGTCGCGCACGATCTCGAACTCGACCCGTGACCGCTCGCCGCCGTCGACCGTGGTGGGTCCGCCGACCGCATCGTCCCGCCACCAGTCGAACGCCACACGTTCGCCGTGGCGCACGGTGTGCACGTGGACGTGACGTCGTTCGCCGTCGTCCACCACGGTGCCGTCGGACCCGGGGCGCACCACCACCGCCGCGTCGTCGACGAGCCACTCGCTCCAGCGGTCGCCGTCGGCGACCAACGACCAGAGCTCGTCGGCAGGCAGGCCGAGATCGATCTCGCGGATGATGCGCACCGGTGAATTCATGCGCCGACGATATCGCAACCTCGCGGTTGCACGACACCGTGGACGTCGGTACGCTCCGAGTGCAACCATCGAGTTGCACATCAGAGGAGATACCGTGCTCGTCCCCACCGTCATCGAGACCACCAGTCGCGGCGAGCGAGCCTTCGACATCTACTCGCGCCTGCTCGCGAACCGCATCGTGTTCCTCGGCCAGGCGATCGACGACCACGTCGCCAACCTGATCGTGGCGCAGTTGCTGCACCTGGAGAGCGAGGCGCCGGGTCAGGACGTGCAGCTCTACGTCAACTCGCCCGGGGGCGACATGACCGGGCTGTTCGCGATCCACGACACGATGCGCTTCATCAGCTGCGACGTGGCGACCATCTGTGTCGGCCAGGCAGCGAGCGCCGCGGCGGTGCTGCTCGCCGCCGGCGCGCCGGGCAAACGTTTCGCCCTCCCGAACGCCCGCGTCCTGATCCACCAACCCCACGGTGGCGCGCAGGGGCAGTCCACCGACCTCGAGATCCAGGTGGCCGAGGTGGTGGAGATGCGCTCGCGGATGCTCGACATCCTGCAGGCGGCGACGGGCCAGACGAGAGCGCGCCTGGTGGCCGACATCGACCGCGACTACATCGTGCGCGGCGAGCAGGCGGTCGCGTACGGCCTCGTCGACCACGTCATCGATCGTCGCGCGCTCGCCGATCCGACCGTTGCGATCACCGCCCGGGTCGCGCCGGAGCTGCCCGCTGCCTGAGCGGTCGACTCGTCCGACCCGAGGGTGACCCCGATCGATCTGCGGGCGGATGCGGCCGGACCGGGGTGGTGGTTGGATGAGGGCATGACCACGCAGCAGTTCCCGATCACCCACCACGGCGCGTACCGCTGGCTCGGGCTGGCGCTCGGCGGTCGCTCGGCGTCGATCGACGTCGGAGCCACCGACATCGAGGTGCGCTACGGCCCGTGGTTCCACGCCCGCTTCCCCCGATCAACGGTCCGCGAGGCCACCGCCGACACCCACCGGTACCTCAGCCGCGGCGTGCACGGCTGGGGTGGCCGATGGCTCGTCAACGGTGCCGGCACCGGGCTCGTCCGGATCGCGCTCGACCCGGTGCAGCAGGCGCGCACGCTGGGCGTGAAGGTGAAGCTGCGCGAGCTGATCGTCAACGTCGACGACCCCGATGCCTTGATCGGCGCGCTCGTCTGACGGTGCCGATCACGCCTCGGGCGCGAGTGGCAGCACCGTCGACGCGAGGCGTGCCACCGTCTCGGGCGCACCGAACTCGTCGCGTCGCAGCGCGCCCGACATGATCCGCAGCAGGGTCTCGCTGACGAGACGCGATCGCACGGCGGCCGCGGTCACCCGCGTCATCGCCGCAGGCCGGCCGAGCACACGGCCCCACAACCGCGCCAACTGGTACTGCTCGGCGTAGGTGTCGGCGACGAGCCGGGGATAGCGCTGCAACGCGGTCGGGCCGGCATCGGCGAGGGCGTCGTGCAGCACGTCGGCCGCCATGCGGCCGGTCTCCATCGCCGCATCGATGCCCGCGCCGGTGAAGGGGCTGGCCACGCCGGCCGCGTCACCCACCACCAGGAACGTGGGTCCAGCCGTGGGCTGCACTGAACCGCCCATCGGCACACGGCCGACGCGGACGACGCCGGTGGAGCCGGCCGGATCGATCTGCCAGCGGTCGGCGACCTGCGCCACGAAGCCGTCGAGCAGATGCGCGACGTTGGTGCCCTTGAAGTCGCGAGCGGTGCTGAGCAGACCGACGCCGATGTTCACCGTGCCGTCGCCGACGGGCGCCACCCAGCCGTAGCCGGGGAGTGCCGCGCCGGCCCGGTCGCGCAGGTCGAGGCCGAGGTGCAGCGCACCGTCGTCGGTGTGCGGGGACGGCCAGTACGAACGGATGGCCGCTGCGAACGGCCAGCGTCGCGTGCGAAACGTGCCGAGCGACCGCCCGAACGGGCTGTTGGCGCCGTCGGCCACCAGGACGTACCTGGCCGGGATGTCGTGCAACGCTCCGCCGGGCGAACGCACGATCGCGCCCCGCACGAACCCGCGGGTGACGATCGGCTCGACCGCGTCGTGCCCCGAGCGGACCTCGGCGCCGGCCGCCGCCGCCAGATCGAGCATCGTGACGTCGAGTTCCCGACGGCGCGCCACCACCGCGAACGTGGCGGCACCGTCGTGCGACGGCCACGGCAGCTCGAGCGAGCGGTCGCCACGCTCGAGGCGGACCGCGCCGAGTCGGTGCCAGCCGAGGTCGTCCGGCTCGACGGCGAGGTCGCGCAGCTGACGAACCGCCCGAGGGGTGAGCACGTCGCCGCACGCCTTCGAGCGTGGGAACACGCGGCGCTCGACCACCGTGACGTGGTGGCCGAGTCGCGCGAGCCAGACGGCTGCCGTGGCACCGGCCGGCCCGCCGCCGACGATCAGGACGTCGGTCGTCGACGCCCGGCGGGTGTCGGATCGGGTCGCCGGTGCGGCGCCGATCGGGGGTCTCCGTCGATCAGGGCTCGTCGCCGGGAGCGTGACCCTCGGCGGGCTGGGTGCCGATCGGGAACGTGCCGTCGAGGTTCTCGCCGATGTTGTCGAACGTGAGCGAGCCGTCCTCGAGGCCGACGTAGGCCGCCGCCTCGGGGCTGCACCACTTCTCGTACTCCTCGGCGAACTCGCCGGTCGGGTCGGCGCCCGCGAGCGTGTAGCGCTCGTGGCACACGACCGACAGGATCTGCACCTCGGTGAGGCCGCCGCCCTGGGTGGGGCCCTGCGCCGGCATCTGACCCTTGGCCAGTGTCTGGTGCACCGGGTCGCGCTCGGGATTGCCGTACACGGTGATCCCCGCATTCGCGTAGGCCTGCGAACCGTTGTACACGAAGCGCAACATGTCCTCGATGTGCGGGAACGTCTGCAGCACCTCGCCGCCGGCGAACGCGTAGCCGACGCCGCCTTCGCCGTTGCCGCCGTGGCATCCCGAGCAGGCGGCCGGGTAGATCTCGGCGCCCTCGCCGAGTGGCCCTGCCACCGACGGCTCCTTGAAGGTGAGGCCGCGCACGTACATGAACGTCCACAGCGGCAGCAGGCTGAGCGTCGCCATGGCCCAGAACGGCACCTTGCGGCGCGCCTTGGCGGCGGCGACCACGGGGATGTCGGGCTTGGGGGGCGGCGGCGCGGCCGGCGTCGCCGGTGCGGCGGCCTTGGCGGGCGCCGCCTTCTCGACCGCGGCGGGCGCGGCGGTCGCGGGCGCGTCGGCGGGGACCTCGCCGCCGGTGGCCTTGGCCTTCGCGGCCTTGCTTCGCTTGAGGAGGTGCTCCGGGATCTCGGTCACGAGGGACCACGATAGACGGATCCCCTGCCGAATCATGAATCTACCGACCCCTCGTCCCCCCGCTCGTGTGAGCGTCGGACGTCACGCGTGGCACGTGTGCACGACCTGACGCGTCGGCTCACGGGCGTGGTAGACCGATCGTCGTACCGTCTCCCCGGCGGCCCCCACGAGCGGCGTGACCTGCGGCCCCGCTGTGAACTGGTGTCACCGGGGGGCCGGGTGACTAGTGTTCGGTCAGCGGTTCACGTGGCTCGCGCGATCCGTGCTGTCCGCTGATGGGTCAACCGCAAGGAGAAGCCGACGTGCTCGCAATCGACGTCCTGAGATGGCCAGGCATGAACCAGGCGTTCTTGTTCTCGTTCATCGTCACGACCTTGCTCGCGCTCCTCGCCATCCCCTATGCGAAGCGTCGCCCCGTCGGCACGCCGTTCACGTGGGGCGAAGCGATGCTGGCGTCGGTGTGGACCTTCGGTCTGATGTTCCTCGCGTTCGGTGTGGTGCCGCACCAGTGGATCGACCACGCCGACAAGGACCTCGGCTGGAACAAGACCAAGATCCTGTACGGCCCCTTCGACATCCTGAAGCCGCAGGCCGCCGGCGGGAACTTCCCGATGACCTTGCAGTACGAAGCGATCCGCGACGTGATCGTCGTCGTCATCCACCTGTGGTTCTTCGGTCTGATCATCTATCTCTGGGCGATGTGGCAGAACCGCGGCAAGAAGGCCGCCGCGGCGAGCAAGGAGATCGCCACCTCCGCTTTCGGTCGTCCGCTCGTGAAGAAGGCCTGACGGAGGTCCATCGATGGCACGCACCGACGCCAACCCGCCGATGATGCCCTACACCGACGCGTACCAACTCGTCGAGGTCGACGCCGACTACCTCTCGAAGGCGGTCAAGCCGAAGCAGTTCATCCACATCGACCAGACCGAGTGCATCATGTGCGAGGGCTGTGTCGACATCTGCCCGTGGAAGTGCATCCACATGGTCGCCCCGGAGATCATCTCCGAGGCCACCGGCACCGAACAGCCGGGCACCGACCCGTCCGACAACGTCGTGTTCATCATCGACGACGACATCTGCACCCGCTGCGCCCTGTGTGTCGATCGCTGCCCGACCGGCGTGATCATCCTCGGCAAGGTCGGGGCACCCGACGCCAACGGCAACTCGCACCAGCGCACCCCCAACCACGGCTACGCCTACGGCATGCGCCTCTGACCACGCGGCACCGAACGAGACCACGGAGACACCACCCAGATGGCCAAGATCATCGACGAGACGCCTCGCCCGACCGCGAAGGAGCGGGTCAACAAGCTCGTCAGCGACACCCAGGGCAGCCAGGCCTGGAACAGCATCTTCCGACCCGGCTCGATCTTCCGCAAGGGCTACACCGACAGCCCGCGCAACCGCAGCTACGTCGTCATGAACTCGGTGCTGTACCACCTGCACCCGGTGAAGGTGAAGCGTCACGCGGTGAAGGTGAGCTACACGCTCTGCCTCGGCGGACTGAGCTTCTTCCTGTTCATCCTGCTCACGGTGACCGGCATCTTCCTGATGTTCTTCTACCGTCCCGAGGCCACGCAGGCGTGGAACGACATCTCGAACCTGCAGACCTCGGTGACGTTCGGGTTGTTGGTGCGCAACATGCACCGATGGGGGGCCCACCTCATGGTGTTGAGCGTGTTCCTGCACATGGCGCGCGTCTTCTACCACGGCGCCTACAAGGCGCCTCGCGAGTTCAACTGGGTCATCGGCGTGGTGTTGTTGATGCTCACCCTGCTGCTGTCCTTCACCGGCTACCTGCTCCCCTGGGACCAGCTGGCGCTGTGGGCCGTGGCCGTGGGCACCAACATGATGGGCTACACGCCGGTGTTCGGCTCCGAGGTGCGATTCGTGCTCCTCGGCGGCAAGGAGATCGGTGCCGAGACACTGCTGCGCTGGTACGTGCTCCACGTGCTGATGCTGCCGTTCGTCATCGTGATCTTCATGGCCATCCACTTCTGGCGAGTCCGCAAGGACGGCGGCATCTCGGGTCCGCTGTGATGCCGGTGTCCGTCCTCCACGTCCGTATCGAAGGGAGTCGTCCGTGACCGAGATCCCCGAGCACCTCCTCAAGCGTGCGCAGGCCGCACGCGAGAAGGCGGCTGCCTCCGGTGACGCCGGCAGCGAGGCCGCGCCGGCAGCGTCGGCCGCGTCCGAGCCCGCCGCCGATCCGCGCATCCCGGCCCACCTGCTCGAGCGCTCGAAGTCGGCCAAGGCCCGCGCCGCCGGTCAGGCCGAGGCGGGTGGCGGCGGCGTCGCCGTGCAGGAGAAGGTCGCGAGCGTCGTGCAGGCCGCACCCACCGGTGGCGGCGTTCCCGTCGGCGCCGGTCCGGGCGGCAACACCCAGCGCCTGCTGACGGTGGTGAAGAGCGGCTCGATCCAGGAGGTCAAGGCCTCCCCGATCGACAAGGTGCACACGTGGCCGCACCTGCTCGCCGCCGAGTTCGTCGCCGCGCTCGTGTGCCTCGCGTTCACCTTCGTGTTCTCGGTGTTCGTGAACGCGCCGCTGCTGCAACTCGCGAACAACAACCAGACCCCCAACCCGTCGAAGGCACCCTGGTACTTCCTCGGCCTGCAGGAGCTGCTCACGATGTTCCACCCGATGGTCGCCGGCGTGACCATCCCCGGCGTGGGCCTCATCGTGCTGATCCTGGCGCCGTTCATCGACAAGAACCCCTCGAACAAGCCCGAGGATCGCAAGTTCGCGATCTCGCTGATGACCGTGCACCTCATGTTCTGGGCCGTGCTCGTCATGATCGGCTCGTTCTTCCGGGGTCCCGGATTCAACTTCACCCTGCCGTGGCGCGACGGCCTGTTCTTCGAACTGTGAGGCCCCGATGAGTTCTGCTGCAGTCATCGCCATCGTCGTCGGGATCGTCGTGGTCCTCGGCGCGATCTCGTTCCTCACCGTCGCCCGGCGTTCCGACGTCCGCGGTGCCGGTGCGCTGTCCCGCGAGACCAAGCGCCGCGATCGTGACGCCGAGATCGATCTGCCCGCCGGTCCGACCGGTCGCGAGGTCGAGCGCGCCGCCGTGGCCGAACAGCGCGGCGGGCTCGTGAAGGCCGAATCGATGGCGCCCGCCGTCTTCGTCCCGCCGGACCCCGAGGCCGTCGGCGTCAGCCGCCGTCAGTTCTTCAACCGGGCAACCGTCGGCCTGATGGGTGCCGGGCTCACGTCGTTCGCGGCCGCCGGCTTCGTGGCCTTCCTCTGGCCGATCGCCAGTGGTGGCTTCGGTGGCAAGGTGAACGTCGGCAAGCGCGACGAGATCATCGGGTCGATCCGTTCGAGCGGTGGCTTCTTCTATGCCGCCGAGGCCCGCGCCTGGCTCACCGAGTACCCGTCCGCCGCGATGCCGAAGGCGGAAGCCGTGTACTCCCCGGCCGTCGTCGCGTCGCTCGAGCAGGGCCTCATCGCGACCTACCAGAAGTGCCCCCACCTCGGCTGCCGCGTGCCCAGCTGCACCAGCAGCCAGTGGTTCGAGTGCCCGTGTCACGGTTCGCAGTACAACCGGGTGGGCGAGAAGAAGGCCGGTCCCGCCCCTCGCGGGATGGACCACTTCGCCTTCACGGTCTCGGCCGGTGGCGACGTCGTCGTCGACACCGGGATCATCTACCAGGGCGTGCCGATCGGCACGAACACCACCGGTCAGGAAGCGGAAGGGCCGCACTGCATATGACCCCGGTGTCCCCCGTCCCCTCGATGTTGTCCCCGCACACGGAAGGCGAGTAGTCGATGTTGGCTGCCAGTACCACGGCGATCGGCTGGGTGATCTTCACGATCATCACGCTGGGCTGGGTGGTGTACTTCTTCGGGAACCGCCGTGCCTCCCGGCCGGAGCTCGGTTCCGAGATCGAGCTCGCCCCCAACCGCAAGCCGTACTACGACGACGAGACGCTCGAAGGACCGCGCCTCGAGCGCGTCCAGCTCTTCGGCGTGCTCCTGCTCGCCCTCATCGTGGTGGCCCTGCCGCTGTACTGGGTGTTCGAACCGAGCCGCCAGGCGGGCGCACAGTCCGGCAAGGAGAGCCGCTTCGTCGGTTGGGGCAGCCAGCTGTACGCCACCACCGAAGAGGGTGGCTTCAACTGCGCCGGCTGCCACGGTGCCTCCGGCGGCGGTGGCGTGGCGCCGTACTCGATCTCCGACCCGAACACCGGCGAGGTCACCGCCGTCACGTGGACGGCGCCGGCGATCAACACGATCTTCTACCGGTACGACGAGAGCGAGGTGAAGTTCATCCTCGTCTACGGCCGTCCCTTCTCGCCGATGTCGCCGTGGGGCCTCGCCGGCGGCGGCCCGATGAACGACCAGCAGATCGACACCCTGATCTCGAAGCTCTGGTCGCTGCAGATCCCGCGTGAGGGCTGCCCCGACGGCGACCCGAACTGCGACGTCGGCGTGCTGCCGCAGGCCGAGCAGGACCGCATCGCCGCCGATGCCCAGGTCGCCGCCCAGGCGCTCGTCGATGCCGGCGAGTACGCCACCGTCGACGAGGCGATGGGCGAGGCATTGTTCAACCTGAACACCTCGAGCGGCGCCTACAGCTGCGCTCGGTGCCACACCCAGGGCTGGAGCTGGGGCGATCCCGGCGTGCCCGGTCAAGGTGCGTTCGGGTGGAACCTCACCGGTGGCAGCGCCGCCAAGCACTTCCCGAACCAGGGCGACATGGAGACCTTCATCGCCAACGGGTCGGAGTACGGCAAGCGCTACGGCGTCCAGGGCCAGGGCAGCGGTCGTATGCCCGGGTTCGGCACGATGCTCACCGAGGAGCAGATCGAAGCCGTCGTCGAATACGTCCGGAGCCTGTAAGTGAACCTCGTCAACACCCTCTCCCACGGGATCGGCCTGCTCGCCACCGAAAGCGGCGTGAACAACGGCCCGGGCGCGTGGATGCCCGAGCTGCGCGGCATCCTCACCGTCATCATCGGCGTGTTCGTGCTGATGGGCAGCGTGTACTTCATCCTGCTCACCAACATGGGCGCTCGGCTCGCGTTCTTGGTGTCGTTCTCGGCGCTCGCCGGCTGGTTCTTCCTCATGGGCGCCATCTGGTGGATCTACGGCATCGGCCTGAAGGGCCCCGAGCCGTCGTGGGACCCGGTGCCGGGTCGCACCGTGATCCAGGCGCCCGAGGCGTTGCTCACCGCAGAGGTGCTCGACAGTCCCATCGAGGTGCTCGCCGATCCGGTGCAGACCGCCGAGGCCGTGCAGGACCAGTTCGTCGAGGAGGGATGGGCGCAGCTCCCGCCGGAGGCCGCCGCGTACGGTCAGGCAGCATCGGCCGCCGAGACCTACCTCATCGACTCGGGTGCCTTCGCCGGCGGCGACTACCGGGTGATGAACGTGTTCGACATCGGTGGCGAGCGCTACCCACGCCTCGCCGACGGCAAGGTCGACTTCCTGGCCTTCTGGCACAAGCCTCGGCACATCGTCGTCGAGGTGGCGCCGGTCATCCCGGTGCGCGACGAGCCGGGGCGCGCCCCGGCACAGGCGCAGGTCGACGAGAGCCAGCCGCACCAGTACGTCTACATGGTGCGCAACAAGGGCGCGAAGCGTCAGCCGGCGGGCTTCATCACGGTCGGCTCGCTGATCGTGTTCCTGGTGTCCGCGTGGTTGCTGCACCGTCGTGACAAGATCGTCATCGCCAACCGCAGTCTCCCCGCACTGCCGTCGAAAGCGTAACCACCATGGGCCAGTACCTGCCGGTCATCGCGCTGCTGGTGCTCGCCGTTCTGTTCGGCGCACTCAGCTTCTTCGCCTCGCGCCTGTTGGCCCCCCGACGGCCGTCGGCGGCGAAGGAAGCTCCCTACGAGTGCGGCATCGTGCCGAGCCGTGAGCCACCGGAGCGCTTCCCGGTCACCTTCTACGTCGTCGCGATGCTCTTCATCATGTTCGACATCGAGATCATCTTCCTGTACCCGTACGCCGTCGACCGGGCCTTCCTCGGCTCGTACGCGTTCTGGGAGATGCTCGCGTTCAGCGTCGTGTTCTTCGCCGCCTTCGTCTACATGGTGGCTCGCGGCGCGCTCGACTGGGGACCGGTCCAGAAGTACCGCCGACTCGACGATGCCGTGTCGGTCAACCGCACTGCGTCGAGCACGATCCGTCGAGTGGGGCTCGACGGGCGTCTCGACGTCGACCCGGATCAGGAGGCAGCCTGATGGGACTCGTCCAGGACGTACGTGATCAGGGCTTCGCCGGGATCCCGCACAACTTCATCACCGGCAAGCTCGAAGACCTCGTCAACTGGTCGCGCAGCCGGAGCAGCTGGCCCGCGTCGTTCGGCCTCGCGTGCTGTGCGATCGAGATGATGGCGACGGGCGCCGCGCACTACGACCTCAGCCGCTTCGGCATGGAGGTGTTCCGGGCGTCGCCACGCCAGGCCGACATCATGATCGTCGCCGGCCGGGTGAGCCAGAAGATGGCCCCGGTGCTGCGCCAGGTGTACGACCAGATGATGGAGCCCAAGTGGGTCATCTCCATGGGCGTGTGCGCCAGCAGCGGCGGCATGTTCAACAACTACGCGATCGTGCAGGGCGTCGACCAGGTCGTCCCCGTCGACGTCTACGCACCGGGCTGCCCGCCCACGCCCGAGACGCTGATCCACGCGATCGAGACCCTCCACCAGCTCATCGAGGACGGCGAGATCATGCGCCGTCGCGCCGCGACCGGCGCCGGCGCCGATGTGCACGTCACCGAGATCCCGGCTGCCACCCAGCCGGTCCCGGTGCTCCTCGGAGTGCGCTGAACCATGGCCGACACCGCTGACCTCGCGTCCTCCGGCGCGCCCGAACCCGTCACCCTGCACGGCTGCCCGCTCGTCGTCTCGTTCGGACAGCAGGTGCTGTTCGTGCCGCGCGACCAGTACGCGAAGGTCGTGAAGTCGTTGCTCGCCGACGGCTACGAGATGGTGAGCGACCTCACCGCGGTCGACTACCTGCAGATGCCCGAGCGCACCGTGCCGGACGGCGTCGTTGCGGAACGTTTCGAAGTGGTCGTCAACCTGCTCTCGTTGAAGGATCGCCAGCGGCTGCGCGTCCGGGTGCAGGTGCCCGCCGACGACGCGTCCATCCCCACGCTGTTCGACCTGTACCCGGGCACCGAGGCGATGGAGCGCGAGGTGTACGACATGTTCGGCATCACCTTCACCGATCACCCCGACCTCACCCGCATCCTCATGCCCGAGGACTGGGACGGCCATCCGCTCCGCAAGGACTACGAGGTCGGCCGGATCCCGGTGCAGTTCAAGGGAGCGCCGAACTGATGAGCATCCTCGACACGATCGAACAGGGCAACGAGCCCGAGCAGGGCCTCAAGCCACGTTCCGAACTCACCGCGCGCGAGCTGCTGCGCGAGGTCGGCGCCGTGTTGCGCCTCAGCGAGACCGAGGCCGCCAAGCTCGGCGACCTCCCCGTCGATCCCTCCGAGGATCAGACGATGATCATCAACATGGGGCCCCAGCACCCGAGCACGCACGGCGTGTTGCGGTTGATGCTCGAGCTCCAGGGTGAGACCGTGCTGCGCTGCAAGCCGATCATCGGCTACCTGCACACCGGCATGGAGAAGACCGGCGAGCAGCTCACCTATCTGCAGGGCGGCACCAACGTCACCCGCATGGACTACCTCAGCCCGCTCAACAACGAGCTCGTCTTCTCGCTCGCCACCGAGAAGCTCCTCGGGATCGAAGACGACATCCCCGAGCGCGCGGTGTGGATGCGGATGCTGTTGTCCGAGCTCAACCGGATGAGCAGCCACCTGCTGTTCATGGCCACGAACGGCATGGACCTCGGTGCCGTGTCGATGATGATCTACGGCTGGCGGGAGCGCGAAGAGGTGCTGCGCTTCTTCCAGAAGGTCACCGGCCTGCGGATGAACCACAACTTCATCCGCCCCGGCGGCGTGGCCGCCGACCTGCCCGCCGGCTGGCGCGACGACGTGCTCCACCTGCTCGAGATGATCGAGCCGCGCCTCGAGGAGTACGACACGCTCATGACCGGGCAGCCCATCTGGCGCGACCGTCTGCAGGGCGTCGGCGTGATCACCCCCCAGGAGGCGATCGCACTGGGCGCCACCGGACCGATCCTGCGTGGCGCGGGCGTGCCGTGGGACCTGCGACGCGATCAGCCGTACCTGCGGTACCCGGAGGTCGACTTCGACGTGATCGTCGGTTCGTACGGCGACGCCTTCGACCGCTACGCGATCCGCCTCAACGAGATCCGCGAGAGCATGAAGATCGTCCGTCAGGTGCTCGACAAGATGCCGTCGGGCGACTACCGGATCCAGAACAAGAAGGTGACGCCGCCGCCGCGAGCCCGCATCGACGAGTCGATGGAGGCGTTGATCCACCACTTCAAGATCTTCACCGAGGGCTTCAAGGTGCCCGAGGGCGAGGTGTACGTCGCGATCGAGAGCCCTCGCGGCGAGATCGGCTGCTACATCGCGAGCGACGGGTCGGCCACGCCGTACCGCATGCACGTGCGCGCACCGTCGTTCGTCAACATCCAGTGCCTGCCGCACATGATGCGCGGCGGGTTGGTGGCCGACGCCGTGGCCGTCATCTCCAGCGTCGACCCGGTGCTCGGGGAGGTCGATCGCTGATGGCCCGTCTGAACGACGACAACGTGCGGCTCGCGCACGAGATCATCTCGCGGTACCCGCGGCGCCGCTCGGCCACGATTCCGCTGCTGCACCTCGCGCAGGAGCAGGACGGGTACCTCACCGACGACGCGATCCGCCACGTCGCCGAACTCGTCGGCGCCACGTCGGCCGAGGTGCTCGGCACGGCGACGTTCTACGAGATGTTCAAGTTCGAGCCGGTCGGCACGTACCTGATCAACATCTGCGGCACCATGTCGTGCGCGCTCATGGGTGCCGGCGAGCTGATGCGCCACGCCGAGCAGACCCTCGGCATCCCCGTCGGCGGCACCACGCCCGACGGCATGTTCACCCTCGAGCACGCCGAGTGCCAGGCGGCGTGCACCGAGGCGCCGTGCCTGCAGGTGAACTACCGGCACCGCTTCCGCGTCACCCCGGCCGATCTCGACCGCCTCGTCGAGGACCTGCGCGCCGGCCGTCTCGGCGCCGAGATCCCGCCGCACGGCACGCTGGCGCGGGTGCGCCAGTCGATTCCCGTCGAGTCGGCGGCCGGTGCGGTCACCCCCGAGCAGGCCGGCGCGCCGGCCTGGTTCCCCGCGAAGGATCCCGCATGAGCAGCTACCCCTGGGCAGCCGGCTACATCGACGACGGCGACCGGCCGAAGATCGTCACCTCTCGCTTCCACCTGGAGGACGGCTACACCCTCGAGCGATACCAGGCGACGGGGGGCTACGACGGGCTGCGTCGTGCCCTCGCGAAGTCGCCCGCCGAGGTGCACGACGAGGTCCGCGGCGCCACCATCCTCGGTCGTGGCGGCGCCGGCTTCCCGGCCGGCACGAAGTGGGGGCTCATGCCCGCCGACAAGTACCCCCGCTATCTGGTCGTCAACGGCGACGAGAGCGAACCCGGTACGTACAAGGACCGCCTCCTCATGGAGCGCGACCCGCACCAACTGATCGAGGGATGCCTCATCGCGGCATACGCGGCCGGCCTGGCGCAGGTGTTCCTCTACATCCGTGGCGAGATGCCCCTCGCCCACGAGCGTGTCGGCCAGGCGCTGAACGAGGCCTACGCCGCGGGCTACGTCGGCACGAACATCCTCGGCACCGACTTCAGCGTCGACATCGTCCTCCACTGGGGGGCCGGCGCGTACGTGGTCGGTGAGGAGACGGCCCTCATCGAGAGCCTCGAGGGCAAGCGCGGCGAGCCGCGCCTCAAGCCGCCCTTCTTCCCGGCAGCGATCGGTCTCTACGGCCAGCCGACGATCGTCAACAATGTCGAGACCCTGTCGAACCTGCCGTGGCTGCTCGTCAACGGCATGGAGGCCTACACCGCCATCGGCACCCAGACGAGCCCGGGGACGCGCATGGTGGCCGTCAGCGGCCACGTCAACCGCCCGGGCGTGTACGAGATCGTGAACGGCACCACCACCTTCCGCGACCTGTTGTACGGCGACGAGTTCTGCCAGGGCATCCGCAACGGCAACGAGTTGAAGGCGTTCGTGCCCGGCGGTGGATCGGCCCCGTGGTTCACGCCGGAGCAGCTCGACCTGCCCTTCGAGGGACGCCTCGTCGGCGCGGCCGGTTCGATGCTCGGCTCGGGCGCCATCATGGTGATGGACCACACGACCGACATCCCCGCCGCCGCGCTCACGCTCACCCACTTCTACGCGGCGGAGAGCTGCGGACAGTGCACGCCGTGTCGCGAGGGCGGCACCTGGCTCGAGCGCGTGTTGTCGCGCATCGTCGACGGCAACGGCACGCCGGCCGACCTCGACCAGCTGCTCGAGATCGGCGAGTCGATCTGCCCGGGCGCGTTCCCACACGCGTCCAGCAGCGCGCTCGGACTCGAGGCCACGCCGTTCCCGTACAAGATGACCACCATCTGCTTCGTCGGCCCGTCCGCGTACGCCCCGGTGCATTCTGCGCTCACGCTGTTCCGGAGCGAGTTCGAGGCCAAGATCACCCGGCGCAACTCGATCCCCGTGACCGCCGTCCACGCCACCCCCGAAACGGCTGGAGCCCACTGATGACCGCCACCGAGAACGCGGGCACGCCACCGACCGACGACGCGCCGGTGCCCGACCCGAACGCCGTACAGATCACGGTCAACGGCGTCGCCCACACGGCGCGCAAGGGCCAGTTGGTGATCGAGGCAGCGGCCGACGCCGGCGTCTACATCCCACGCTTCTGCTACCACGAGCGGATGACGCCCGTCGGCAAGTGCCGGATGTGCCTCGTCGAGGCCGACAGCGGCCGCGGGCCCGCCGTGACCGTGTCGTGCATGGTGCCGGTGATGCCCGACATGAAGGTGGAGACCGAGTCGCCGATGGCGAAGCGGATGCAGGAAGGTGTGCTCGAGCTCCTGCTCGCCAACCATCCGCTCGACTGCCCGGTCTGCGACAAGGGCGGTGAGTGCCCGCTGCAGGACCAGACGATGACCCACGGCCCGGGCGAGAGCCGGTTCGTCGAGGAGAAGCGTCACTACGAGAAGCCGATCCCGATCAGCGATCTCGTGTTCCTCGATCGCGAACGCTGCATCCTCTGCGACCGCTGCACCCGTTTCGCCGACGAGGTCGCCGGCGACGCACTCATCCACTTCATCAGCCGCGGCAACACCACCCAGGTGATGACCTTCCCCGACGAGCCCTTCGCCAGCTACTTCAGTGGCAACACGGTGCAGATCTGCCCGGTCGGGGCGCTCACCGCGAAGCCCTACCGGTTCAAGGCCCGCCCGTGGGATCTCGAGGAGATCGAGAGCACCTGCACCACCTGCGCCGTCGGCTGCCGCACTGTCGTGCAGTCGAGTCGCGACGAGCTGCTGCGCTCCCAGGGCGTCGACAGCGATCCGGTGAACTGGGGATGGATGTGCGACAAGGGCCGCTTCGGCTTCGAAGCCGTCCGCACCGAACGCGTCACCGAGCCGCTCGTGCGCACCGCCCACGGGCTCGAGCCCACGGGATGGAACGCCGCGCTGCGCTCGGCGGTGCAGTTGATCGAGGACGGCAAGCTGGCGGCGGGGCCGTCGGCGGTGGCGGTCATCGGTGGTGCGCGCGGCTCCAACGAGGACGCCTTCGCGTGGGCACGCCTCGCGCACGACGTGATCGACACCCCCCACGTGTACGCGCAGATGGGTGACGGCCTGCCCGTCGGCATGCTCGCGATGCCGCGGGCCACCATCGACGACACCGCAGCGGCGAGCACGATCGTGCTGCTCGGACCCGACCTCAAAGAAGAACTGCCGGTGCTGTACCTGCGCGTACGCGACGCGGTGCAGAAGCGTCGGGTGCGCATCGTCGAGTTCACCCCGCGGGAGAGTGGTCTCACGAGCCTCGCGTGGAAGAGCGCCGTGTACGAACCGGGCGGCCAGGTGGAAGCCGTGCGCGCCGCGCTCGCCGACCCCGAGATCGCCGACCAGCTCGCGGCGGGCCCGGTGGTCGTGATCGCCGGCCGGTCCAACCTCGCCGAGTCGTCGGGCGCCACGGTCCAGGCGGTGCAGACCCTCCTCGCCGGTGTCCCCGGCGCCACCGTGCTGCCGGCGTTCCGTCGCGGCAACGTCGTCGGGGCGTTGCAGGTGGGCATGCGCCCGCGCCCGGGCGGTCTCGACACCCGGGGCATCCTGCAGGCCGCAGCCGACGGCAAGATCGAGTGCCTCGTGCTCGTGGGCGCCGATCCGCTCGCGGACTTCCCCGACACCGACCTCGCTCGACGCGCGCTCGCCGGTGCACGCCGGATCGTCAGTGTCGACACCCACCTGTCGGCCTCGGCCCAGCACGCCGACGTCGTGCTCCCGGCAGCGGCCTTCGGCGAGAAGTCGGGCACGACCACCAACCTCGAGGGTCGTGTCACCACCCTCGGTCGCAAGGTCACCGCCGCCGGGACGAGCCGTCCGGACTGGATGATCGCCACCGCGATCGCTCGTGGGCTCGGCACCGACCTCGGCTTCCGCAGCGTCGACGACGTCACCGATGCCATCGCGCGGATGGTCGACGGCTACGAAGGCGTCACCCGCGATGCGCTGGCGGACTCGGCCGACGGCGTGCTGAGCGCGCCGCCGGCGACGATCGCCGCGATCGACCCCGTCGAGGTCGAGGTGCCGGTGCGGAACAGCTACGACTACCGGCTCGTCGTCACCCGCAAGCTCTACGACGCCGGGGTGACGGTCAGCAACAGCCCGTCGCTCGCCCACCTCGCACCGGGCCAGCGCGTGCACCTCCACCCGCTCGACGTCGAACGGGTCGGCGTGCAACCCGGCGCCGACGTGCGGGTGTCGAGCTCGCGTTCCGCAGCCGTGATGCGGGTCGAAGCCGATCCGACGGTGCTGCGGGGCACGGCGTGGATCGCGTTCAACCAACCGGGTGGCAACGTCGGTGACCTGATCGACAGCACCGCCATCGTCACCGACGTCCGAATCGAGAACCTCTGATGCTGGCGCTCGACCCTCTCCTCCTCGGCGATCTCGACCTCGGCGACGTGCTCGTCGTGCTGTTGAAGGTCGTCGTCGTCTTCGTGATCGGCCTCGTCGCCACCATGCTCATGGTGTGGTTCGAACGCAAGACGATCTCGGGTATGCAGAACCGGATCGGGCCCAACAAGGCGGGTCCGTGGGGTCTGCTGCAGACCCTGGCCGACGGCACGAAGCTCTTCTTCAAAGAGGACCTGATCCCCGAGCGCAGCGACCGCTTCGTGTTCAAGCTCGCGCCGTACCTGTCGTTCGTCCCGGCGTTCCTCGTGTGGGCGGTCATCCCGCTCGGAGGCGACTTCACCGGCGACAAGCAGGGCATCGTCACCTGGTTCGGCCGCGAGACCCGGGTGCAGCTGGCCGACCCGCAGATGGGTGTGCTGCTCCTGCTCGCGCTCAGCTCGATCGCCGTGTACGGCATCATGCTCGCCGGCTGGGCGTCGGGGTCGAAGTACCCCCTGCTCGGGTCGGTGCGCGCGTCGGCACAGATGGTGAGCTACGAAGCCGCGCTCGGCATGAGCATCGGCGCCGTGTTGCTGCTCGCCGGTACGCTCAGCACGAGCGGCATCGTCGACAGTCAGGACGGCATCACCAACTGGCACCTCGTCAGCACCGGCGTGTTGCCCTTCGTGATTTTCCTGATCGCCGCGACCGCCGAGCTCAACCGTCCGCCGTTCGACCTCGTCGAGGCCGAGCAGGAACTCGTCGGCGGCTTCAACACCGAGTACTCGAGCATCCGCTTCGCCCTGTTCTTCCTGGCCGAGTTCATGAACACGATCACGATGAGCGCGGTGATCGTGACCCTGTTCTTCGGCGGCCCGCAGCCGCTGACGATCGACATCGGCGGCCTCCAGTGGGACGGCGACCTGTACCTCGGTCCGCTGAACGGCACGATCTGGTTCTTCCTGAAGCTGCTGGTGTTCCTGTACGTCTACGTCTGGTTCCGCGCCACGTTGCCACGCCTGCGCTACGACCAGCTGATGAACCTCGGGTGGAAGCTCCTGATCCCGGCGTCGCTGGCCTGGTTCATGCTGCTCGCGGCCTTCAAGCTCGGTCAGGACCAGGGCTGGAATCGCGTCGTCGTCGGCGCCGTGGGCCTCACCGTCATCGGTGTCGGCGTCGCACTGCTGTCGGCGGCGATCAAGGTGAGCGCCCGCAACCGTGAGCGAGAAGGGGCGATGTTCTGATGGGCTACTTGGAAGGGTTCGGCGTCACCCTCCGCCAGCACCGACTCTTCGGCGGCAAGCGGGTCACCACCTCGTACTCGGGTGGCCGTGTCGCGAAGAAGGGCAAGGCGGTCGAGGGCAAGGACGAGAAGATCCCGAAGCCCGAACGACTGCACGGTCGGCACGTCCTCAATCGCTACGAGGACGGGATGGAGAAGTGCATCGGCTGCGAGCTGTGCGCCGGCGTGTGCCCGGCCAAGTGCATCTACGTGCGCGGCAAGGACAACGATCCCGAGAACCCCACGTCGCCCGGCGAACGGTTCGGCTTCGTGTACGAGATCAACTACCTGCGCTGCATCCACTGCGACCTCTGCGTCGAGGCGTGCCCGACCGAGGCGATCACCGAGAGCAAGCTGTTCGAGTTCAGCTTCACCAGTCGGCGCGACGCCATCTACACCAAGGACGAGCTCGTCGTCGACGACGCCGGCAGGCCGAAGCGGTTGCCGTGGGAGGACTGGCGCGACGACGAGGACCAGCACACCAGTGGCTGGATGCGGGCGACCGCGGCCTCGGGCGATGCCGACTTCGTCGGCGAGGTCGGTTGGAGCAACGAGCTCGGCCACGGTGTCCGCCCGGCCGAGCCCACCCAGACCGTGGCGGACACGCCGAAGACGGTGCGCACCATCGGTCGGGGCGACGCCACCGGTCACGGAGGCCACTGATCATGACCGTCGAGTTCGTCGTCTTCGTCTGCGCCGCGGCCATGGTGCTGCTCGGTGCAGTCGGGGTCATCGTCCGCAACCACCCGGTCCACGCCGCGCTGAGCCTGGTGCTCACGCTGTTCGGCGTCGCCGTGCTGTTCGTCGCGCAAGAGGCCCACTTCCTCGCCGCGGTGCAGGTGATCGTGTACGCCGGTGCGATCGTGGTGCTGTTCTTGTTCGTGATCATGCTCCTCGGTGTCGATCGCTCCGAGAACCTGCAGATCGAACCGATCTCCGTCCAGCGTCCGCTCGCCGCCATCGTCGGTGCCGGCACGCTCGCCATGATCCTGCTCGCCGTCGTGCAGGCCCGCGACGCCGTGCGCACCGACAGCGGCCTCGGGCTCGACGACGCCACGGTGACGGGCGATCCCGACAGCAACATCCGCCAGATCGCCCGCGACCTGTTCAGCAACCACGTCTTCGCGTTCGAGCTCGTCTCGGTGCTGCTCGTGGTGGCCGTCGTCGCGACGGTGCTGCTCTCGCGCCGGCCCGACAAGCTGGGCGCGGTCGACAGTGGGACGTCCGGGTCGTCGAAGGTGTCCGGAGGTGTGCGATGAACGCCGCACTCCTGGCCGAGCTCCGACCCACCGCGACCTGGTACCTGGTGCTCGCTGCGCTGTTGTTCTGCGTCGGCATGGTCGGCGTGATGGTGCGCCGGAACCCCCTGGTGATGTTCATGTGCGTCGAGCTCATGCTCAACGCGGTGAACCTCAGTTTCGTGTCGCTCGCCCGAGAGCTGGGCGACATCCGCGGCCAGACGATCGTGTTCTTCGTGATGGTCGTCGCGGCCGCCGAGGTCGTGGTCGGTCTCGGCATCATCGTTGCCATCCTTCGTCGCCGCCCCCAGGCCACGGCCGACGACTTGGCGGAGCTGAAGGGCTGATCCCGTGGTCGACGTCGTCTGGTTGATCCCTGCACTGCCGCTCGCCGGCTTCCTCCTCATCCTGCTGTTCGGTCGCAAGCTCGGCGATCCGAAGGCGGGGTACCTCGCGACCGCGATGATCGGCGCCGCATTCGTGGTGACGGTCGGGGTGTTCGCCGACCTGATGTCGATGGACGCGGAGGAGCGGCGTCACGTCAGCACGCTGTTCCGCTGGGTGCCGGTGGGCGATCTGCAGATCGACCTCGCATTCCTCGCCGACCCGCTCAGCATCACGATGTGCCTGTTCGTCACCGGCATCGGCACCCTCATCCACCTCTACGCCGTCGGGTACATGCACGGCGACGAACGGTTCTCCAAGTTCTTCCTGTACCTGAACCTCTTCGCCCTCAGCATGCTCGTGCTGGTGCTCGGCGAGAACCTCCTCGTCACCTTCCTCGGGTGGGAGGGCGTCGGTACCTGCTCGTACTTCTTGATCTCGTTCTGGCACGAGCGCGAGAGCGCAGCCACCGCCGGCAAGAAGGCCTTCGTCACCAACCGCGTCGGCGACTGGGGCGTGATGATGGCGATGTTCCTCGCGTTCCAGGCGGTCGGCACGATCAGCTACGGCGGTCTCAACGCCGCGGCCGAGTCGGGTGCCCTCAGCCAGACGACGGCCACCGCGATCGCGGCGATGCTCTTCGTCGGTGCCTGCGGCAAGAGCGCACAGCTCCCGCTCTACCTGTGGTTGCCCGACGCGATGGAAGGCCCCACCCCGGTGAGCGCGCTGATCCACGCCGCCACGATGGTGACCGCCGGCGTGTTCCTGATGACCCGCGTGAACCCGGTGATCGCCGTGAGTGCCGAATGGGTGACCTGGTTGATCGCCATCGTCGGCGCCGCCACGGCGTTGTTCGCCGCGACGATCGCCGTGGCCCAGCACGACATCAAGAAGGTGCTCGCCTACTCGACGGTGAGCCAGCTCGGCTACATGTTCCTCGCCGTCGGCTCGGGTGCCTACGTGGCCGCCATCTTCCACATGGTCACCCACGCGTTCTTCAAGGCGCTGCTGTTCCTCGGGTCGGGCTCGGTGATCCACGGCATGCACCACGAGCAGGACATGCGCCGCATGGGCGCACTGCGCAAGCTGATGCCGATCACGGCCGTCACGTTCATCATCGGCTGGCTCGCGATCGCCGGCGTGCCGCCCTTCGCCGGGTTCTGGAGCAAGGACGAGATCCTCCTCTACACCTACGCGAAGAGCCCGGTGCTCTACGTCGTCGGTCTGGTCACCGCACTGCTCACCGCGTACTACATGACCCGCCAGGTGATCCTGGTGTTCTTCGGTGAGGCGCGCTGGAAGGACCAGGCCCACGCCCACGGGGCGCACGGCGACCTCGGCACCCACGCCGATCCCGCCACCGACGCCCACGAGTCCGAGGCCGGCGGTACCGACGGCGGCCAGGCCGCCGACGACCACGGCGAGGTGCACACCCCGCACGAGAGCCCGTGGGTGATGCTGTTCCCGCTGGTGGTGCTCGCCGGGTTGTCGATCGTGGGCGGCGCCCTGCAGTTGCCGTTCAGCTCCGATCTGCACTTCCTCGAGAAGTGGCTCGAACCGGTGATCGAGTTCGGTGAGGCCGACATCCACCACACGTGGGCGTACGAGAACAAGTACGTGCTGCTCGGTGTGGCGGTCGTGATCGCCGCGATCGGCATCGCCGCCTCGGTGATGGTGTACGCGAAGAAGAAGGTGAAGGCCGTCGAGCCGACCATCCTCGAGCAGGCCTGGTACTACGACAAGGGCGTCAGTGCCTTCATGGGCGGCCCCGGTCGGAAGGGCTTCGACGCCATCGCGTGGTTCGACGCCAAGGTGGTCGACGGCGCCGTGAACGGCGTCGCCCGACTCGTCAACGGCACCGCCGGACAGGTGCGCAAGACCCAGAGTGGCAACGTCCGTCAGTACGCCGCCGGCCTCGGGGTCGGCATCGTCCTGCTGCTCGTGTGGTTCGTGGTGATCCGGGGGATCCTCTGATGTCGTTCCCGATTCTCACCGCGCTCGTCCTCGTGCCGGCCGCCGGCTCGCTGACGATCGCCGTCCTCAGCGAACGTCGCGCCGAGTGGATCAAGCTCGTCGCCGTCCTCGTCAGCGTGTTCACCGGCGCCATGTCGGTGTGGGTGCTGTCGTCGTTCGAGACCGCCGATGCCGGCTTCCAGTTCGTGAGCAAGCACGACTGGATCAAGCCGTGGGGCATCTCGTGGCACCTCGGCATCGACGGGATCTCGCTGTTCCTCGTCGTGCTGACGGGCATCTTGTTCCCGCTCGTCATCGTGGGCGTCGACCCGCACCACGACCACAAGCGATACCTGGCCTGGTTGTTGCTGCTCGAGGCCGGGATGATGGGCAGCTTCCTCAGCCTCGACCTGTTCGTCTTCTTCGTCTTCTTCGAGATCGTGCTCGTGCCGATGTACTTCCTGATCGGCGGGTGGGGCTACGAGGGTCGCGTGTACGCGGCCACCAAGTTCTTCCTGTACACGATGGTCGGCTCGGCGTTCATGCTCGTCGGCATCGTCACCACGGCGGTGCTCGCCCGCTCGAACGGTGTCGGCCACCTCACCTTCGACCTCGTCGAGATCGCCGAGAACGCCGACTTCGCGACGAGCACCGGTCGCTGGCTGTTCTTCGCGATCGCCGTGGCGTTCGCGGTGAAGGTGCCGATGTTCCCGGTGCACACCTGGCTGCCCGACGCGCACACCCAGGCGCCCACGGGCGGGTCGATCATCCTGGCCGGCGTGATGCTGAAGCTCGGCACGTACGGCCTGCTGCGCTTCGGTCTCTACCTCTTCCCCGAGGCGGCGCGCTGGAGCCGGCCCCTGTGGCTGACGCTCGCCGTCATCGGCATCATCTACGGCGCCGTCGCGGCGACGATGCAGAAGGACCTGAAGCGCCTCGTCGCGTACTCGTCGGTGGCCCACCTCGGCTTCATCGTGCTCGGCACGTTCGCGTTCACCTCGCAGGCGATCAGCGGCGCGACGATGCAGATGATCAACCACGGTCTCAGCACCGGGGCGCTGTTCCTGCTCGTCGGGATGATCTACGAGCGTCGCCACACCCGACAGATCGCCGAGTTGAAGGGCATCCAGAAGGTCGCGCCGATCTTCGCCGCCGGCTTCATGGTGGTGATGTTGTCGTCGATCGGCGTGCCCGGCCTGAACGGGTTCATCGGCGAGTACCTCATCCTGATCGGCTCGTTCCTCACCGCTCGCTGGTGGACGGTGGTGGCCGCGACCGGCGTCATCCTCGCCGCGCTCTACCTGCTGTGGGCCTACCAGCGCGTCTTCCACGGCGAACCGGACGAGGCCAACCGTTCGTTCCCCGAGTTGCGGGCCAGGGAGGCGGCGATCCTGCTGCCGTTCATCGGCCTGATCGTGTTCACCGGTGTGTACCCGAAGCCGATGCTCGACCGCATCGAGCCGGCCGTCGACGCGCTGATCACCCACGTCAGCGAGCAGACCGGCTACGTGGCGCCCGACCTGCCCGAGCCGATCGTGCACGAGGCCGCCGCCGAGACCGAGGGTGAGGAGGCCCAGCCGTGATCGCCGCACTCGAAGGACCGCCGATCGGCTGGTTCGATCTCTCCCCGCTGCTGGTGCTGTTGGGCGCCGCGCTGGTGATGCTCGTGGTCGGAGCGCTGCTGCCGCGCTGGCCGCGGGGGCTCTACGCCGCCTTCACCGCCACGGCGGCCGGCGCGACCATGGTGCTCGCGATGGTGCTCTGGGACGACGTCTCGGATCAGGGCGCTCGCTACCTCGTCGGCGACGCGGTCACGCTCGACGGGTTCTCGATGTTCGCGACGATCGCGATCGCCGCCACCGTGCTGCTCGCCTGCCTCGTGACCGACGACTACCTCCGTCGTGAACAACTCGACGGCCCCGAGGTGTACGCCCTCTACCTGACGGCAGGGATCGGCGGCATCGTGATGGCGATGGCCAACGACCTCGTCGTGTTGTTCCTCGGTCTCGAGGTGCTCTCGCTGTCGTTCTACGTGCTCGCCGCCAGCCACCGCCGCCGGTCGGCCGGTCAGGAGAGCGCGATCAAGTACTTCGTGCTCGGCGGATTCGCCTCGGCCTTCTTCCTGTACGGCGCCGCGCTCGTGTACGGCGGTACCGGCAGTGTCCGCTACGACGAGATCGTGGCCGCGGTGAACACCACGCTGCTCGTCGAGCGCAAGGACGCGCTGGTGCTCGCCGGTGTCGCGCTGCTGATCGTCGGGCTGGCGTTCAAGGTGTCGGCGGTGCCGTTCCACTTCTGGGCGCCCGACGTGTACCAGGGTGCACCCACGCCGGTGACCGCGTTCATGGCGAGCGCCGGCAAGATCGGCGCGTTCGCCGCCATGTTGCGGGTGCTCACCGAGGCGCTGCCGCAGTGGCGTGACGACTGGCGGCCGGTGGTGTGGACGATCGCCGTCGCCACGTTGGCGGTCGGCTCGATCCTCGCCGTGGTCCAGACCAACGTGAAACGCATGCTCGCGTATTCGTCGATCAGCCATGCCGGCTTCATCCTGGTGGGCGTCGAGGCGGCCGGCCACACGGCCGGCGAGGCCGACCCGAGCGGCGGCGTCGCCGCCTCGATGCTGTACCTCCTGCTGTACGCGGTGCTCGTGATGGGCACCTTCGCCGTCGTGTCGCTCGTCGGGCGCACCGGCGACGATCAGACCGATCTGGACGGGTTCCGTGGCCTCGGTCGCACCCGTCCCGCCCTCGCCCTCGGGATGACCGTGTTGCTGCTCGCCCAGGCAGGTGTGCCGCTCACGTCGGGGTTCGTGGCGAAGTTCGGTGTCATCTCGGCCGCCGTCGATCAGCGCAGCTACGCGATCGCGATCGTCGCGATGCTGGCGTCGGTGATCGCCGCCTTCTTGTACCTGCGGATCATGGTGAGCATGTGGATCGTCGACGCCGAAGCGGGCGACGACGCACGCGAAGCCGTGCGCACGCCACTGTCGACGTCGCTCGCCGTGGTGCTGTCGGTGGGGTTCACGCTGGTCGTCGGGTTCGCACCGGGCTGGATCGTCTCGGCCGCCGAGCACGCCACCACCATCGCCACCGCCGTCGCACCCTGATCCGTGCTCAGCGGTCGCGGATCGGGCTGCCGGCCGCGTGCGCGGCCGAGCGGCGGACGAACTCGCGGAACAGGCCCAACTGGCCCTGCTCGACGCCGATGGTGTCCTCGGGGTGCCACTGCACGCCCACCACCCAGGTGGCCCCGGTGTACTCGACGGCCTCGATCAGCCCGTGCTCGTCGTGGGCCACCGGCACGAGCCCGGCGCCGAGCTCGTCGAGGCCCTGGTGATGCACCGAGTAGCAGTGCGCGAGGCGCAGGCTGTCGGTGGCCTCGGCGAGTCGTGACGAGCCGTCGACGACGACCGGGTGCTCGTTCATCCAGTGGCCCTCGCTCTCCAGGTCCTGGATCAGGGTGCCGCCCTGGGACACGTTGAGCACCTGCATCCCGCGGCAGATCGCGAGCACCGGGAGGTCGCGTTCGATCGCCGCATGGACGAGCGCCAGGTCGAACTCGTCGTGGAGTCCCACCATCCCGTAGAGCGCGTCGGTCTCGATCTCGCGGCCGTACCGGTGCGGCTCGATGTCGCCACCGCCGGGCAGGAGCAGGCCACCGAGCCGGTCGAGATAGGTGTCCACCATGCGTGGCGCGGTGGGGAGCGGTGGCAGCAGCACGGGCAGGCCTCCGGCCTTCGCCACGGCGCGGCTGTACGGCTGGCTGCTCGAGAACGCGTCGCGACGGCCCTCGTCGGCGAACGACAGCACGCGTCCGCAGATCCCGATCAGCGGCGCGCCGGCGTGGTGGACGAGTTCGGCGCTCATCGGCTCACCTGACCGAGCAGTGCGTCGAACAGGGCCTGCTGCTGGCCGTCGTGCTCGGCGGTGTCCTCGGGATGCCACTGCACGGCGACCGCCCATCGGGAGCCGTCGACCTCCATCGCCTCGGGCATGCCGTCGTCGGCGCGGCCGACGAGCGTCAGGCCGTCACCGAGGCGGCCGATCGACTGGTGGTGCACGCTGTGACAGGCCGACGGGCGTTCGGTGCCGATGGCTGCTGCCAGCCGGCTGTGGCCGTCGAGGGTGACCGGGTGCTCGACGAACCAGTGGTCCTCGGTCCCGATGTGCTGGACGAGGTCGCCGCCGAGGGCGACGTTCAGGATCTGCATCCCCCGGCAGACGGCGAGCAGCGGGACGTCGGCGGCGAGCGCGGCGCGCACCACGCCGAGCTCGACCTCGTCGTGCTCGGGCACGATGCCGTAGAGCTCGTCGGCGGATGGCTCCTGCCCGTATCGACGGGGGTCGACGTCGCCACCACCGTGCATGACGACCGCATCCACGCGCCCGACGACGCCGTCGAGCCGATCCGCGAGCGACGGGATCGGCGGCAGCATCAGCGGCACGCCGCCGGCGCGCTCGACGGCGCGGAAGTATCGCTGGCCGGCGGCGAAGCTCTCGCCGCGCACCCCCTTCGACTCGGCGCTCAGCCGTCCGACGATCAGCACGTGTGCGGTCACGGCGACATTCTGCCGGGCCACCCCGGTCGGCAGGCGCTCCGGCGCCGTTACCGTGGCCACGATGCGCGCCCTGTTGATCGCCAACCAGAACGACGCGGACGCCGGCTTCGTCGGCGAGCGGTTCCGCGCACACGGCTTCGCCTTCACCGAGGCCTTCCGAGAGCATCCGGGCGACTGGCCGGCGCTCGACGGCATCGAGCTCGTGCTGCTGCTCGGCAGCGAGTGGAGCGTCTACTGGCCCGAGGTGGCATCGAACGTCGCCGCGGAGACCGAGCTGATCCGTGCCGCGCAGGCACGCGGCATCCCGCAGTTCGGCATCTGCTTCGGCAACCAGTCGATGGCCCACGCGCTCGGCGGCACCGTCGAACGCGCCCGGACTCCCGAGATCGGCTGGCACGACGTGGTGAGCGACCTGCCGGAGGTGATCGCCGACGGGCCGTGGCTCCAGTGGCACTACGACGTGGTGACCGTGCCGCCCGGTGCCGACGAGCTCGCCCGCAGCAGCGTCGGCCCCCAGGCATGGCGGCTCGGTCGCAGCTTCTGCACCCAGTTCCACCCGGAGGCGCACGAGGCGATCATGGCGCGGTGGACCGCCGGTCCCGGCGCCGACGAGCTCGGCCGGCTCGGGCTGTCGGTCGAGCAGGTGATGGCCGAGACCCGGGCCAACACGCCGATCAGCCGGGAGCACGCGGCACGCCTCGTCGACTGGTTCGTCGCCCTCGACGTGTGACGGCGCTGTGAACTGGCTCGGACGAGCGAGCACGTCGGCGCCGCGCTGACTACGGTGTGCACCGGGTGAGCCGGGAAGTCTGGTCGGCATTCGTTTCGCGACTCTCCACCCATGCTCGTCCTCGTCCTCCTCCACGCCGTCGTCGCTGCCGTCGTCCTCTCGGCGACACGGCTGCGCGGGACCGTCGCCGCCGCCCTCGGCATCGCGGTGTTCGCCGCCACGGCGGTCACCGCAGCGCTGCAGGGCATCGGGTCCGACGTGCCCGCCACTCAGTCGTGGGACTGGGTGCCCGATCTGGGCCTGCAGCTCACGACCCGGCTCGACGGGTTCGCCGTCGTGATGGTGCTGCTCGTGTCGGTGATCGGTGCGATCGTGCTCGCCTACTCCGCGTCGTACTTCGAGCCGGGGCCCACGCGGGTCCGCTTCACCGGCCTCTTCATCGCCTTCGCCGGTGCGATGACCGGCCTCGTCGCAGCAGCGGACCTGTTCACGATGTTCGTGTTCTGGGAGCTCACCTCGGTCTGCTCGTTCCTCCTCATCGGGCTGAACGATCGCTCGGCCTCGGCGCGCAACGCCGCCCTCCGCGCCCTGCTGGTCACCGGCGCCGGCGGGCTGTGCCTGCTCGCTGCCGTGATCCTGCTCCAGGTGGCGGTCGGCACCACCGACCTGGCCGAGCTGGGCAGCCGATCGCCCGCCGGGGCGATGGTCACCACCGCAGCCGTGCTCGCACTGACCGGCGCGTTCACCAAGAGCGCCCAGTTCCCGTTCCACTTCTGGCTGCCCGGCGCGATGGCCGCACCCACGCCGGTCAGCGCGTATCTGCACTCCGCGACGATGGTGAAGGCGGGCATCGTGCTGATGGCGCGCCTCGCCCCCGTCTTCGGCGACCTCGCGGTCTGGCGCTGGCTGGTCGTCGTGTGCGGCGGGACGACCATGGTGCTCGGGGGCCTCCGCGCCATGCGCCAGACCGACGCCAAGTTGCTGCTCGCTCACAGCACGGTGTCGCAGTTGGGCTTCCTCACGATCCTCGTCGGCCTCGGCATCCCCGGCGCCACGTACGCCGGCGTGGCGCACCTCGTCGCACACGCCGTGTTCAAGGCCGGGCTGTTCCTCGGTGTGGGTGCGATCGACCACGCGACGGGCACCCGCGACATCCGCCGCTTCAGCGGGCTCGGGCGCGAGATGCCGCAACTCGCGGTGATGATGGGCCTGGCAGCGGCCTCGATGGCGGGCGTGATCCCGCTGCTCGGGTTCGCGACGAAGGAGAAGGCACTCGTGGCACTCCTCGACGCCGACGCCGGAGCGGCAACGGTGGTCGCGCTGGTCGCCGTGATCGGGGGTTCCGTGCTCTCGACCGCCTACAGCATGCGCCTGATGCGGGGCCTGTTCGCCACCGACCACCGGGTCATCGATCCCGAGCACGTCCACCACGCGCCCGGCGGGTGGCTGGTGGTGCCCGTCGGGCTGTTCACCGTCGCGTCGTTGCTGGGCGGGCTGCTCGCCGACGCCGTCGGCGGCTGGCTGCAGGCGCCGGCGAGGTCGCTCGACGGGGTGGAGCACAGCTCGCTGCACCTGTGGCCGGGCCTCAACCTGGCGCTCGGCATCTCGCTCGCCATCGTCGCCGTCGGCGCCGTGATCGGGTGGCGCGTCCCCGACGAGGTCGCTGCATCGCCGGTGAGGGTGTCGGGCGAACAGATCTTCCAGCGGCTCTTCGACGGGTTGCTCACCGGATCGAAGCGGATCACGGTGGTCACCCAGAGCGGCTCGTTGCTCGCGTACCTCGCGGTGGTGATGGCGATCGTGGCCGGCGTGCTCGTGGCCGCGATCGTGACCGATCCGCTCGCCGGCTTCGACGAGCTCACGTGGTCCGACGGATGGATGCAGTTGGTCGTCGCGGCGTTCGCCGTGGTGTTCGCGGCCGCCGTGATCGCCGTGCGCGAGCGGTTCGTCGCGGCGTTGCTGATCGGCGGGGTCGGCTTCGCCTGTGCCGTGCTGTTCGCCCTGTACGGCGCGCCCGATCTGGCGCTGACGCAGATCCTCGTCGAGACCCTGACGATCGTGGTGTTCCTGCTCGTGCTGCGCCAGATGCCGCGTGGCTTCGACGCACCGCCTGCCTGGGCTCCCCGGGTGGTGCGCGTCGTCATCTCCGCCGGTGTCGGCATCACCGTCGCCGCGTTCGCCGTCATGGTGTCGGCGGCGCGAACCGCGCCGTCGGTCGGCGAGACCTACGCCGAGTTGTCGCTGCCCGAGGCGGGCGGCAAGAACATCGTGAACGTGATCCTGGTCGACTTCCGTGGCTTCGACACCCTCGGCGAGATCACGGTGCTCGGCACCGCGGCGTTGGGCGTGACGAACCTGGTGCGCATGGCACGGCGTCGGCGTCGGACGGCGTCCGACGCTGCGACCGCGGCCGCGGTCGCAGAGGCGGAGCTGTCGTGATCGGGCGTCGTTCCACCATCCTCGACCAGGTCGATCGCATGCTGTTCCCGCTCATCGTGGCGGTGGCGATCTACGTGACGTTCCGTGGCCACAACGCCCCCGGTGGTGGGTTCGCCGGTGGTCTGATCACGGGCGCCGCATTCGTGCTCCGGTTCCTCAGCGGGGGCGCGCTGAGGGTGCGCCGATCGGTCGTCACACACCCGACGACGCTCATCGGCATCGGCCTGTTCGTGGCGGTCGCCACGGCGGTGTCGCCGCTGTTCGTCGGCGACGCACTGCTCGAGTCGACGATCTGGATCCCGGACGTGCCGCTCGTCGGCGAGGTGAAGCTCGTGTCGTCGACGTTCTTCGACATCGGGGTGTACCTGCTCGTGGTGGGCGTGATCCTGACGGTGATCGTGGCGCTCGGCGCCGATCCCCTGCACGCCGAGCTGATGGGCGACGGGTCGGAGGAGGTGGAGCCGTGAACGCGTCGCTGGTCGTGGTGATCGCGGTGTTGTTCGGCACCGGCACCTATCTGCTGCTGCAGCGCACCCTCACGCGCATCGTGCTCGGTGTGGGTCTGCTCGGCAACGGCGTCAACGTGCTGATCCTGGCCACGTCGAGTCGGGCCGGCGACGTACCGCTCGTCGGCCGCGACGACACCACCGACTCGGTGCCGCAGGCGCTGATCCTGACGGCGATCGTGATCGGCTTCGCGATCACGGCGTTCCTCCTGGCGCTCGCGTGGCGCAACTGGACCATCGACGGCGACGACGCGGTGGAGGACGACGTCGAGGACCGGCGCGTGGCGAAGGCTCGGCAGCGTGTGGTGACCGATGTGCCCGACCACGAGGACGTGACCCCGTGAACGCCCTGCTCGGACTCCCGCTGGCGCTGCCGTTGCTCGGCGCCGCGCTCACGATCGTGTTCCGCAGTTCGTCGGTGCAACGCGCCATCAGCTTCGTGTCGTTGCTGGGCGCGCTCGGCGCGTCGATCGGCGTCCTGGTGCACCTCGCCATCGAAGACGACATCGTGGTGTCACGGCTCGGAGGCTGGCCGGCGGCGGTGAGCATCACCCTCGTCGGTGATCGGTTGTCGGCGCTGATGCTCGTGATCGCCGGTGCACTGCTCGTGATCGTCTTGGCGTTCGCGATCGGTCAGCGCGCCGCTGACGAACGGTCGCCCTTCTATCATCCGGCGTATCTGGTGCTGGCGGCCGGCATCGGGCAGGCGTTCTTGTCGGGCGACCTGTTCAACCTGTTCGTCGCCTTCGAGTTGTTGCTGATGGCGAGCTACGTGCTCCTCACCCTCGAAGGCACCGACGCTCAGGTTCGTTCCGGCACGACCTATGTCGTGCTGAACGTGGTCGAGTCGATGGTGTTGCTCACCGCCGTGGGACTCGTGTTCGCCGCCACCGGCACCGTGAGCATGGCCGAGCTGCCCGAACGTCTCGCCGAGCTGCCCGATGGGGTGCAGACCGGGCTGCACCTGCTGCTGCTCGTGGCGTTCGGCATCAAGGCTGCGGTGTTCCCGCTCTTCTTCTGGCTGCCCGACGCCTATCCCACGGCGCCGAGTTCGGTGACCGCCGTGTTCGCCGGCCTCCTCACCAAGGTGGGCATCTACTGCATGATCCGCGTCGAGACGCTGCTCTTCCCCGGCCAGGGGTCGACGTTGTTGCTGTGGATCGCCGGGCTCACGATGCTGATCGGGGTGTTCGGAGCGGTGTCGCACGTCGAGATGAAGCGCATCCTGTCGTTCCACATCGTGAGTCAGATCGGCTACATGGTGATGGGCATCGGCATCGGGACCGAACTGGCACTGGCGGCGACGGTGTTCTACCTCGTGCACCACATCCCGGTGAAGGCGTCACTGTTCCTGGTGCAGGGACTCGTCGAACGCGAGACCGGCTCGACCGCGCTCGACGACGTCGGCGGTCTGGCCCGACGGTCGGGGCCGCTGGCCGTGCTGTTCCTGGTGCCGGCGCTCAGCCTCGCCGGACTGCCCCCGTTCTCCGGCTTCCTGGCCAAGTTCGGCCTCGCTCGCGCCGGGTTCGACGCCGGGCAGCACGTGGTGGTCGTCGCTGCGCTGCTCGCGAGCCTGTTCACCCTGGTGTCGATGACGAAGATCTGGATGGCGATGTTCTGGGGCGACCCGTATCCGGACGTGGCCGAGGGACGGGTCGGCGTGTTGCGCCACCATCCGCTGATGTCGTCGACGACGGCGCTGGTGATCGTCGGCACCGTGGCCGTGGCGCTCGTCGCAGGACCGCTGTTCGACTACTGCACCGGCGCTGCGGCGCAGCTGATCGACCCGGGCATCTACCGAGCGGCGGTGCTCGGGTCGTGAGCATCGGCGTGGTGGTGTTCGTGGTGTGGATCGCGCTGCAGGGTCGCCTGACGGTGGCGAACGTGGTCGGTGGGCTGATCGTCGCGGTCGGGGTGGTGGTGCTCTTCCCGTCGACCGGCGGTGCGGCGCACCGGGTGAACCCGGTCGCGCTGGTGCGCTTCGTCGGCCGGCTGCTCGTCGACCTCGTCCGGTCGAGTGCCACCGTGGTGATCGCGGTGCTCCGACCCGATCCGGCTCGTGTCCGTACCGAGGTGATCGAGGTGCGCCTCGCCACCAGGTCGCGGCTCGTCACGACGGTCGTCGGCAACGCGATCACGCTCACACCGGGCACGATGACACTCGACGTCCGCCACGACGACGACGGCTACGTGCTCGACGTCCACGTGCTCGGCACCGTCGACCACACCGAGTTCGCGGCCTCGATCGCCGGGCTGGAGTCGCGGGTGGCCCGAGCGTTCCGGCTCGTCGGCGACGCCGCGCCGCCGGCGCCGCCGGCGCCGCCCGAATCGGGCTCGGAGGTGATGCGATGACCTGGGTCTGGTGGGCGGCGTTGGTGATGCTCTTCGCAGCCGTCGCCGTGACCATCGCGCGAGCGGTACGACCCGGCACCGTGAGCGACCGTGCCGTCGCGATGGACGTCGTCGCGTCGGTGATCCAGTGCGGGCTCTTCGTCGGTGCGGCGCTCGCGGGTGACGGCGTGCTGGTCGACGTCGCGTTGACGCTCGGACTGCTCGGCTTCCTCAGCTCGGTCACCGTCGCACGCTTCGTCGAGCGCATGCGCACCACGGCTGCGTCGGCCGCCGTCACCGAGGAGTCCCCGCGATGAGCGCCGTGTTCGATGTGGTGTCCGCGGTGTTGTTCGTTGCCGGGGCGGCGCTCGCGATCGTGGCCGCACTCGGTCTGCACCGTTTCGGCGACACCCGGTCGCGCATGCACGCCGCCACGAAGCCGGCGACGCTCGGCGTGCTGTGCTGCGCTGCGGGCGCGGCGCTGCAGATGGAGAGCGGGAGCCTGGCCGCGAAGTTGGCGGTCGCAGTGGTGCTGCAGTTCGTCACGGCGCCGGTGGGGGCCCACCTGCTCGCCCGGTCGATCACGTCAGCGGACGAGCCGCGTCCTCCAACCACGTCGTGAACTCGGGACGGGCGACCAGCTTCTCGCACGAGCGCAGCCGCTCGTCGGCGTAGCCTGCGAAATCGGTGCCGAGCGTGCTGATCGCGGTCTGAACCACGGCCCACATGCCTTCGCGGAACTCGCTCATCACCTTCATGAGCTGCAGTCGTGCCCAGTGCACCGGTGTCACCTGCCCGAAGTAGCGGGCGAGCACCTCGTGCTCGGCCGCCTCACTCAGCCCGGCGTTGACGCTGAGATTGCCGAGGTCGAAGAACTCGTCGTTCATGCCGGCGTACTCGAAGTCGAGCAACCAGACGCGGTCGTCGTCGAACAGGACGTTCGCCGGCAGCAGATCGTTGTGCGACGGCACGAGCGGACGAGGTGCGACGGCGAAGGCCTTCTCGATCCGGCGGCTCTGCTGGTGCAGCCGCTCGTAGGCACCCGGAGCCACGGTGCCGCGAGTGGCCGCGTCGCGCGCGTGCCACTCGACCACGCGGTGCACGGGGAACGCGCCGGCCAGGGGGCCGCTCCGGTGGAACCGCTGGATGCGGTCGACCACATCGCCGATGCGGGCCTCGAACGCCGCGCCCTCGAGATGGCGCCCGGGGACGAGTTCGGTGATCAGGGTGCGCACGTCGGGCAACTCACCGAACACCGGCGGGCCGATGCCGAGACGGGCGGCGCGCTCGGCGGCCTCGCGCTCGTTCGAGCGGTCGATGCCGAGGAGCTCGGTCCGCTCGCCCGGCACGCGGATCACCCACTCCCGGCCGTCGACGGCCACGACGAAGTTCCGGTTGGTGATGCCGCCGGGGAGTGGCCGGAGGTCGGCCGCACGACCACCCCAACCCGGGACACGCGCGACGAGCGCTGCCACTCCGTCCGGCCTCATGCCCGTCTTGCATAGCACGTCACGAAACCGGTCGACGGGCCTCACGGTCGGCGTCGCCCCGGTCGACGGCATGCTGGTACACCTCGACGACCCCGTCGGCGAGCACATCCGGGTCGAAGGTGCGCGCCGCGAGCGCGGCACCCGCGGCGCCGATCGCCGCCGCCGCGGCGCGGTCGAGCAGCAGCGACGAGATCGCGTCCGCCATCGCCGCTGCGTCGCCGACCGGCACCACGCGGGCACTCACGCCGTCGACCAGGTACCGGCTCACGGTGCCCACCGCGGTGGTGACGAGCGGCGCGCCCACCGTCAGGCACTCGGCGACCGCGATCGGCGCACCCTCCCAGATCGACGACAGGGCGACGACGTCGGCCGCGGCCATCTCGTCCACCGGGTTCGGCCGGTGCCCGTCGAACTGCACGACCGACGACAGCCCGAGCCGGTCGCGTTCGGCGAGCAGCCGCTCGCGCTCGGGACCGTCGCCGACGACGACGGCGCGAGCGGTGGGCACACGGTCGACGACGAGTCGCATCGCGGCGAGGAACATCGCCAGGTCCTTCTGCGGGTGCAGCCGTGCCACCACCACCACGAGCGGCGTCTGGTCGCCGACACCGAGGCGCGAGCGGACCGCGAGTCGCGACTCGGCGCGCACGCGAGGCGGCGACACCGGCAGCACCTCGTGGCACCGATCGGGTGGCTGCAGCTCCGCGACCACCTGCGCGATCTCGGGGCTGATGACGACCACGTCGTCGACACCGCGGATGATCCGGCGCTCGACCGTGCCGAGCACACGTCGGGTGAGCCCGCGCTGTGTGCCGATCACCAGGTTGTGCACCGTCAGCACCACCGGAGGACGCGGCCGGACGGTGAGCGCCACCAACGCCGCTTTCAACCCGTGCGCGTGCACCACGAGCGCCGGGTGCACCAGGGGCGCGAGCTGGCGTCGAGCTCTCGACAGTCGGATGGGGCTCCACGACCTGGGCACGGCGACGTCGGCGTGTTGTGCACCGATGCCGTCCATCACCCCGGCGGGACCGGCCACGACGACGTGCCATCCGCGCGCCTGCAGGCGGCGCGTCAACTCGGCGACGTGAGCGCGGATGCCGCCGGTCGACGGGCCGAGCAGCTGCACCACCGTCCGGCTCCGGCCGTCGACCACGGGATCCACGGCGCAGGTGTAGCACGCAGACCGGCGGACCTGCACGACGCGCGTACGCTCGCCGGCATGACGCGATGCGTGCTGGCGATCGACCTCGGGACGAGCGGACCCAAGGTGGCGGTGGTGGACGAGCGTGGTCACACCCTGGCGTGGGCCTCCCGCCCGGTGACCACCACCTTCGTCGGCGACGGCGGGGCGGAGCAGGACCCGAACGAGATGTGGCGGGCCGTCGTCGAGGCGGCCCGGGTGGCGCTGGCCGAGCTCACCCCCCGCCCACCGATCGTCGTGGTGGCGGTGACGAGCCAGTACATGAGCACGATCCCGGTCGCGGCCGACGGCACGCCGACGGGGCCGTGCGTGCTGTGGATGGACACCCGCGGCGCCGACCACAACCTCACGCTGCTCGCCGAGGAGGGCGCCTTCCTGCGCTTCGTCGAGCGTCACGGGTTGATCCCGCTGCCGAGCGGCAACGACAACGTCGCGCACGCACACGTGCTCGAGACCCACCACCCCGAATCGTTCGACGCAGCCAGCGCACTGGTGGAGCCGATGGACTACCTCACGGCTCGGCTGACAGGGCGCGTGACGGCCACCCAGTCGACCGTGTTCGGCCAGCTCGTGTGCGACAACCGCACCTGGGGTGCCGTCGAGTACGACCCCGAACTCGTGGCCGCCACCGGGTTGCGGCCCGACAAGCTCGCACCGCTCGTCCCGATGCACGGGGTGATCGGCGAGGTCACCACGCGCGCCGCCGGCGAACTCGGCATCGAGGCGGGTCTGCCGGTGGTGCCGGGCACGATCGACTCGATCACCTCCGCCGTCGGCAGCGGTGCGCTCGACCGCGACCGGGGATCGGTGATCATCGGCACGACGGCGGTGATGGTGACCCACGTCGACGAGCACCGCTGCGATCTCGGTTCGGCGCTGCTCACGGTGCCGAGCCCGGTGCCGGGCCGCTATTACGTGATGGCCGAGAACGGCATCGGTGGCCGAGCGCTCGAGTGGGCGTGCCACCTGTTCGGGTACGGCCACGACGTCTCGGCGGCGATCGCCGACGCGGCGACCGTCGCGTCGGCCGACGGCGTGGAGTTCGCACCCTGGCTGCTCGGTTCACTGGCCCCGTCGCCCAACGACGACGTGCGGGCTGCGTTCACCGGCATGCACCTCCGCCACGATCGACGCCACCTGGTGCACGCGGTGCTCGACGGCGTGGCGCTCAACCTCGGTTGGCTGCGGGGTCCGCTGGAGGAGTTCGTCGGGACGACGTGGCCGGCCCTGACCTTCGGTGGTGGGGGCGCGCAGAGCGAACGGTGGGCGCAGACGCTCGCCGACGCCCTCGACCGGCCGGTGCATCGGCTGGCGGCGCCTCGTGCCACGAACGCCCGCGGTGCCGCGTTCCTCGCGCTCGCCGACCTCGGCGTGGTGTCGCTCGCCGACGTGCCGTCGCTGCTGCAGGTGGCCGGCGTGCACGAGCCCGACCCGGCACGCCGCGATGCCACGGCCGCAGCGTTGCGGCGCCTGCAGGAGCTGCACACCACGCTGTCGCTCGCGTCGACCGCGTGAGGGTCCGACCGTCGTAGTGTGCGGCCCATGGGCCTCCATCCGTACGCCGACCGCTACGCCGTCCACCCCACGCTGCCCGGCACCGGCGTGCCGCGCGACCAGATCCTTCGCGAGATCGAGGAGATGTCGGCCGCCGAGGACGCCGTCGCCCACGAGGGCAAGATCAGCGGCTCGATCTACTCGGGCGACGAGGATCACTACGCCTTCCTGAACGAGGTGTTCGGTCACTTCAGCCACGCGAACGTGCTGCAGCGCGACGTGTATCCCAGCGCGACGCGGTTCGAGGGCGAGATCATCGCGATGACCGCCGATCTGTTGCACGCACCCGAGCCGGTCGGCGTCCTCACGAGTGGTGGGACCGAGAGCCTCATGAACCCGTTGCTGGTGTATCGCGAATGGGGTCGCGAGAGCGGCATCACTCGGCCGAACGTGGTGATGCCCGAGACCGCGCACCCCGCGCTGCACAAGGGCGCGCACTACTTCGACATCGAGGTGCGACTCGCCGACGTCACCGATCAGTTCGTCGCCGACATGGCGTCGGTGCGTTCGCTGGTCGACGCCGACACGGTCGCGCTCGTCGGATCGGCGGGCACCTATCCGCACGGCTTGATCGATCCGATCGGCGAGCTGAGCGATCTCGCGGTCGAACGCGGGATCAACCTCCACGTCGACGGCTGCCTCGGCGGGTTCGTGCTCTGCTGGGCCGAGGACCTCGGTGTGCCCGCGCCGGTGTTCGACTTCCGCCACCCCGGCGTCACGTCGATGAGTGCCGACACCCACAAGTACGGCTTCGGACTGAAGGGCTCGAGCGTCCTGCTCTACCGCAGCCCCGAGCTGCGCCGGCTGCAGTACTTCGTGATGCCCGACTGGTCCGGCGGCCATTACGCCTCGCCGGGCATGAGCGGTTCCCGCTCGGGCGGGATCATCGCGTCCGCGTGGGCGGCGATGGTGTCGCTCGGACGGGAGGGGTATCTGGCGATCGCCGCCGACATCTTCGCGACCGCTCGCCGGATCCGTGAGATCGTCGGCGAACACCCCGAGTTGCGCGTGCTCGGCGATCCGCTGTTCAACGTCGCCTTCGCCGCGTCGACCGGCGAGCAGTCGGGTGTCGACCCGATCGACATCTTCCACGTCAACGACGCGCTCGCGGCGAAGCGGTGGCGGTTGAACGGCCTGCAACACCCGCCCGCCGTGCACTTCTGCGTCACGCGCCCGAACACCCTGCCCGGCGTGATGGACCGCTTCGCCGAGGACCTGCACGAGGCGGTCGCCTACGCCCGCGAACACCGCGGCGAGCAGCCCCGCTCGGGTGCCACGTACGGTGCCGGCGGGCTGAGCGTGCCGCGCGACCGGGTGGCCGCCGGCATGGCCGGATGGCTGGACGCGACCCAGGCGCTGCCGTCGGGATGAGCGTGCGACGTCGGACCAGGGTTTGTGAGGCCATTCACGCGGCGTAGTAGCGTCGGCGCCGATGTCTCAGTTCCTTCGCGACTACCTCACCGTGGTCTGGTTCGGTGCGATCGCCCTCGTGCTCGGCGGTCTGCTGCTCGGCGTCGCCGCCCTGCTGCGTCCGAACAAGCCCACGGCGCAGAAGCTGATCGCCTACGAGAGCGGCGTCGACCCGGTCGGCGACGGCTGGTCGCAGAGCCAGGTGCGCTACTACATCTTCGCCCTGCTCTTCGTGATCTTCGACATCGAGGCGGTGTTCATCTTCCCGTGGGCGACCCAGGTCGAGCGATACGGTGCGTTCGGCCTCGTCGTGATGCTGATCTTCCTGATCCTGCTGCTCGACGGTCTGGCCTATGCGTGGAAGAAGGGGGTCCTGCGGTGGGTCTAGTCGACAAGGGGCGGATGCCGAAGCCGCTCGCGTCGCTGTTCAACCTCGGCCGTTCGTACAGTCTCTGGGTGTACCAGTGGGGCCTCGCGTGCTGCGCGATCGAGATGGGCGCAGCGTTCGCCTCGCCCCGCTACGACGTCATGCGACTCGGCGTCATCCCGCTGCCCGCGAGCCCCCGCCAGGCCGACCTCGTCGTCATCTCGGGCACGGTGACCGACAAGATGGCGCCCGCGATCAAGCGTCTGTACGAGCAGATGCCCGAACCGAAGTACGTGATCTCGATGGGCTCGTGCGCCAACTGCGGCGGCCCCTACTGGGACAGCTACTCCGTCACCAAGGGTGTCGACCAGATCATCCCGGTCGACGTCTACGTGCCCGGGTGCCCGCCCCGCCCGGAGGCGCTGCTCGAGGGCGTGGTCCTGTTGCAGCAGCGGATCAAGAACGAGGACATGGGTGCACGCTGGCGCGGCGAGGGCCATCGCGCCCTGGTCCGCGAGCCGATCGTGGTCGGCGGTGGTCCCGTTGAGTGACACCACCGAGACCGAGACACCGGCGCTCGCGTCGGACACCTTGCGCGAGGGCATCGTCGACAGACTGCGAACCACGCTCGGTGACGCCGTGGTCGAGGTGCACCTCGAACCGAACGTCGACCTGTGGGTCCGCGTGCGTCACGACGCCTGGCGCGAGACCGGTCTCGCCCTGCGCGACCAGGGATTCCACTACTTCTGCTTCCTCTCGGCGATCGATTGGCAGCCGAGCCCCTTCGGTCGTGGCGAGGACGACCCGTCGGCGCCGGCGCCCGAGCCGGACGACCCGGCGGCCGAGCCCGAGATGCGCCATGGCGTCACGGGCGGCGACACCCGGTTCCAGGTGTTCGCGCGAGTCACCGACGTCCAGCGCCACGTCGGCATCACGATCAAGGCGGACGTCCCCGACGACTCGTCGGTCGTCGACAGTTGGGTGACGGTGTACGCCGGGGCCAACTGGCACGAGCGCGAGACCCACGAGATGTTCGGCATCGGTTTCGCCGGGCACCCCGACCTGCGCAACATCTACCTGCCCACCGATTTCGAGGGGCACCCACTGCGCAAGGACTTCCCGTTGCTCGCGCGGATCGTGAAGCCGTGGCCCGGCATCGCCGACGTCGAGCCCCTGCCCGGTGAGGGCGACGAAGGCGACGGAGGAGCCTCCGAATGACCGATCTCATCGATCGCCAGAAGCTCGGCTACATCGCCGCGCAGGCTGCCGACGCGCGCCTCAACGTCGAACTCGAGACCGAGGGCATGACCCTCAACATCGGGCCGCAGCACCCGGCCACCCACGGCACGTTGCGGATCATCGTGCGTCTCGACGGCGAGCAGGTGGTGTGGGCCGACCCGTCGGCCGGCTACATGCACCGCGGGTACGAAAAGCTCACCGAGGTCCGCACCTACCCGCAGGTCACCACCCTCATCAACCGGATCGACTGGCTGGGCAGCTTCGCGAACGAGGTGCCGTTCATCCTCGCCGCCGAGCGCCTGATGGGGATCGAGGCACCCCCTCGGGCCCAGGTGATCCGCACGATCCTGTTCGAGCTCTCCCGCATCTCGAACGTCGGGCTGTTCCTCGGCGACCTCGGCGTGCAGCTCGGGGCGGTCACGCCCGTGTTCCTGGCCTTCCGCGACCGCGAGTACGTGCTCAACCTCATCGAGGGCGCGACCGGCGGCCGGTTCCACCCCAACTTCGATCGCATCGGCGGGCTGAAGGACGACCTGCCCTCCGGGTGGGTCGACGAGACCCGCCAGGTGATGAAGAAGCTCCGCGGGTTCTGTGACGAGATGGAAGACCTGTTGTTCGGCAACAAGGTGTTCCAGGACCGCACTCGTGGCATCGGTGTCATCCCGGCCGGCGTCGCACAGCAGTACGGCCTCTCCGGCGCCAACCTCCGCGCGAGCGGGGTCGACTGGGACCTCCGCCGCGACCAGGCGTTGCCGCTCGCGTACGACCAGGTGGACTGGAAGGTCTGGACCCACCCGGACGGCGACAGTTTCGCCCGGTGCTGGGTGCGACTGCAGGAGGTGCGTGAGTCCACGAAGATCGTCGACCAGCTCCTCGACCTGCTGCCGTCGGGGCCCGTGATGGCCAAGGTGCCCCGCATCATCAAGGTGCCCGAGGGCGAGGCGTTCGTCAGCACCGAGAACCCGCTCGGCGAGATGGGCTACTACGTCGTCAGCCAGGGCGAGCTCGGCCCGTTCCGGGTGCGTATCCGCACGGCGAGCTTCAACAACATCTCGATCGTGCCGTGGGTGCTGCGAGGCGTGTACGTCCCCGACGTCATCACCATCCTGGCCTCGCTGTACTTCATCCTCGGAGACATCGACAAGTGATCGCCGTCGACCTTCCCTACTGGGCGCAATCGCTGTTGCGGGTGCTCGGCGGCACGGTGGCCGTGCTCCTGCCCGCCGGCACGATCGTGTACCTGTTCCTGTTCAAGATGATGAGCTTCATGCAGAGCCGGCTCGGGCCGATGGAGGCCGGGCCGTACGGCTCGATGCAGCTGTTCGCCGAGGTCGGCAAGTGGCTGCAGAAGGAGGACATCCAGCCGGAGAATGCCGACAAGCGGGTGTTCAAGATCGCACCGCTCGTGGTGCTCGTGAGCACGTTCCTGCTGGTCGCCGTGGTGCCCTTCGGCCCGGACGCCTACTTCACGGACTTCGAGGCCGGCATCTTCTACGCACTCGCCGTCAGTTCGGTCAGTGTGCTCGGCATCCTGATCGCCGGCTGGTCGAGCGCCAACAAGTACTCGCTGCTCGGTGGTCTCCGTGCCGCCGGTCAGCTGATCGCCTACGAGCTCCCGATGGTGCTCGCGGTGATCGGTGTCGTCATCCAGGCCGGCACGATGAACCTCAACCAGATCGTGGCGGCGCAGAACGCCGGTTCGATGTTCGGCTGGGACGGTCTCGGCAACCCGTACGTGCTCACCCAGTTCGTCGGGTTCGTGGTGTTCATGATCGCCATCCAGGCCGAGCTCACCCAGGCGCCGTTCGACATGCCGATCGCCGAGTCCGAGCTGGTGTCGGGCTACATGACCGAGTACTCGGGCTTCCGATTCCTCATCTTCTTCATCGCCGAGTTCGCGACCGTCGGAGTGTTCACCCTCATCGCGAGCGTGCTGTTCCTCGGTGGGTGGGGCGTGCCCTTCGCCTGGTTCGGGTGGGAGTCGCTCGGCGACGTCGACAACTGGATGAACGTGGTCGGCCCGCTCGTCATGATCACCAAGATGCTGGCACTGTCGGGCATCGTCATGTGGGTCCGGTTCAGCTACCCGCGCCTGCGCGAGGACCAACTGCAGCGGTTCGCCTGGAAGGTGCTCATCCCCGTGTCGGTGGTCAACATCATGGTCACGGCGATCTTGAAGGTGGCGTTCTGACATGGGCTTTCTGAAGGACCGCTACAACGAGTACGGCAAGGGCCTGCAGGTCACGCTCAACACCATGCTCGACACCGTCAAGCCACGGAAGCTGGGTGGTGGGCCGGCGACGGTGCAGTATCCGCGCGAGAAAGAAGCGCCGCCGACACGAGCGCGCGGCGTGATCGCGCTGCGCGAGGACAACTGCACGGCGTGCATGCTGTGTGCCCGCAGTTGCCCCGACTGGTGCATCTACATCGAAGGTCACAAGGAGCTCGCACCGCCGCGCCGTGCCGGCGGAGCGCCGCGCAAGGTGAACAAGCTCGATCGCTTCGACATCGACTACGCCCTCTGCATGTACTGCGGCATCTGCGTCGAGGTGTGCCCGTTCGACGCGCTGTTCTGGAGCCCCGAGTACGAGTACAGCGAGCCCCGCATCGCCGATCTGCTCCACGACAAGACGAAGCTCGGCGAGTGGATGGAGACCGTCCCTGAGGCGCCCGAGCTCGAGGCCGGCGCGGAGAAGAAGAAGAAATGAGCGCTGTCATCCTCGCCGCCGACGACATCCAGGTGGCACAGAACATCGGCTTCGGGATCATCGCGGCGATCATGGTGATCGGTGCGCTCAAGGTCGTCACGAGCAAGAACGTCGTCCACGCGGCATTGTCGCTGGTCCTCGTGCTGTCGGGCGCCGCAGCGCAGTACATCCTCCTCGGTGCCGAGTTCGTCGCCGTGAGCCAGATCCTGGTGTACGTCGGTGCCGTGATGGTGCTGTTCCTGTTCGGCGTCATGCTCACGCGCGCCAAGCTCGGCAAGGAGACCGACCTCGACCAGCCGAAGGCCTGGCTCGGCGTGCCGGTCGCCCTGTTGATGCTCGGGGTGCTCGCCTGGGTGCTGATCGACGGCTTCCAGGACGAGCGACTCCCGGCCGACGCCACCTCGAAGGCCGCCGTCGAGATCAGCGACAGCGTCCTCGGTCCGGCGCTCGTGCCGTTCCTCGCTCTCACGTTCGTGCTGGTCGCCGCGGTCATCGGCGGCATCGTCCTGGCGCGGAAGGACTGACCAGATGCTCGTCAACAACTTCCTGCTCCTCGGCGCCGTGCTGTTCTGCATCGGTGTCTACGGCGTCATCGCCCGCAAGAACGCCGTCATGGTGCTGATGAGCATCGAGCTCATCTTGAACTCCGTGAACCTCAACTTCATCGCGTTCAGCACCCTGCACGGCAACATCGACGGCAACACGCTCGCGCTGTTCATCATCGGCGTCGCCGCCGCCGAGGTCGGCGTCGGCCTCGCGATGGTGCTGCTCATCTTCCGCAATCGCAAGAGCATCGCGCTCGACGAACTCTCCGAGATGAAGGGCTGATCCGTGCTCGCCCACGAAACCGCAGCGTCCGCCGGCTGGTTCCTCGACAACGCCTTCCTGATCCCGGTCATCCCGGCAGTCGCGTTCGCGGTCATCATCCTGTTCGGCAAGCGCCTCCCGATGAAGGGCAGCGAGGTCGGCATCGTCAGCATGGTCGGCGCACTGGTGCTCGCCGTCGGGACCACCTACCAGTGGATCCAGCGGGTCGACGCGGTGCACGGCGGCGAGGGTGAGCACGCCGTCGCCCGCGGCGTGTACGGGTTCGCCCGAGGGCTGCTGCCCCAGGCGGCCGAAGGTGGTGAGCCCTACGTCGAGCCGGTCATCCGCAGCTGGGTGTGGTGGCAGAGCGGTGGCCTCGAGTTCGGACTCGGCCAGCACATCGACGGCCTCGCCGTGATGTTGCTCCTGCTCGTCACCTTCATCTCCACGCTCGTGCAGATCTTCTCGCTCGAGTACGTGCGTGGCGACCGTCGCTACACGCACTTCTTCGCGAGCCTCACGCTGTTCAGCGCCGGCATGCTGGCGATGGTGCTCGCCGAGAACACGGTGCAGCTCATCCTCGGCTGGGAGATCATGGGCCTCTGCTCGTTCCTCCTGATCGGCCACTGGTGGGAGGAGCAGGCCAACAGCCGCGCGGCGCTCAAGGCGTTCTTCACGGTTCGAGTCGGCGACATGGGCCTCCTCGTCGGCGTCGCGATCCTGTTCGGGGCGTTCGGCACCTTCAGCATCCAGGAGACCAGCCGCATCGCGATGGATCCGGCGACCAGCCAGACCGTGCTGCTCTGGGCGGCGATCGCGCTGTTCATCGCCTGCATCGGCAAGAGCGGTCAGTTCCCGTTGCACACCTGGCTGCCCGACGCGATGGCGGGTCCCACACCGGTGAGCTCGCTGCTGCACTCGTCGACCATGGTGGTCGCCGGCGTGTTCCTCGTGGCACGGCTCTACCCGGTGTTCTACAACGGCTTCGACATCGCCCAGAACGGCAACAGCCTCAACTTCATCGCCGTCATCGGCGGCATCACGATCGTCATCGCCGCCGGCCTCGCGTTCGTGCAGAACGACATCAAGAAGGTGTTGGCCTACTCGACCGTCAGCCAGCTGGGCTACATGATGATGGGCCTCGGGGTGGGTGCCTGGACGCCGGCGGTGTTCCACATCTTCACCCACGCCTTCTTCAAGTGCGCCCTGTTCCTGTGCGCCGGCTCGATCAGCCACACCGCCAGCCACCACAGCTTCGACATGAAGAAGGACATGGGTGGGCTGCTCAAGCGGATGCCGATCACGTCGGGCGTGTGGATGGTGTCGACACTGGCACTGTGCGGCGTGCCGTTCTTCAGCGGCTTCTTCTCGAAAGACGAGATCATCGACAACGCCGAGCACAACGGCTACCCGATCTTCTTCGTGATCGGCCTCATCGGTGCGTTCATGACCACCGCGTACATGACCCGGGCGACGTACCTCACCTTCTTCGGCTCGCCCCGCGGTGCGGCCGCCGGCGAGCACCACCACGACGAGGCGCACGCCGAGGAGCACGAGCTGGGTCTGGCCACCGTCGGCCACGATGCCCCCGCCGACGCCCATGCCCACGCCGATCACACTGCGCACGCCGCCCACGGCCACGATGCGCACGGGGCCCACGATGCCCACGATGCACACGGGGCGCATCACGCGAAGCCGGCCTTCGGCATCGCCGGCGAGTCACCGATCCTGATCGCGGCGCCGATCGCGATCCTCGGGGTGCTCGCCGTCGTGAGTGGCTACATCAACGCCGCCCCGTTCCACATCGAGAAGTTCCTCGAGTGGGTCGAACCCCGCGCGAGCGAGTTCGCCCCGGCCATCGACCACGCCACGTTCGCCTGGTCGAAGGCCATGCCGTCGATCGTGTTGGTGGTCCTCGGATTCGTCGTGAGCCTCGCGATCAGCAGGTCCGTGTTCGGCGACGCGCCGAGCAAGCTGAAGGGCCTCACCGAGCGCAACGCCGTGCTCGGCGCCGGCCACCGGTTCCTGGTGAACAAGTACTACCTCGACGCCCTCTACGAGAACGTCGTCGTCAAGGCCGTGGCGTACCCGATCGCCCAGGCGGCGTACTGGGTGAACCAGCGCGTGCTCGACGGCGTCGTCAACGCTGCGGGCGCAGGTGGCCGCCGCACCGGGGAGTGGCTCTACAAGTACGTCGACCAGGGAGCCATCGACGGGCTCGCGGTCAACGGCAGCGGCAAGGCCGCACGTGGCACGGGCGGCGCACTGCGCCCCCTGCAGTCAGGCAAGGTCAACCAGTACGGAGCGCTGCTGTTCGGTGCCGCAGCAGTCGGTGCGCTCGTGCTCGTCATCGCGAACATCTGAGGAACAGCTGAACCATGGACGTCATCTCCGATCAGAACTGGGTGCTCAGCGTCGGCACGTTCCTGCCGCTCGCGGGCGTGCTGGTGATGCTGTTGATCCCGAAGCGTGAGGAACTGCTCCACAAGCAGATCGCGCTGATCACCGCACTCGCCACGCTCGCCGTCGGCATCTACACGCTCGTGCAGTTCGACTACGGCCAGGCCCAGTCGCTGCAGTTCTACGCGAGCACCGAGTGGATCACCGTCATCAACAGTGGCTACACGATCGGCCTCGACGGGATCAGCCTGCCGTTGTACTTCCTGTCGATGGTGATCACCGTGCTGGTGATGATCTACAGCTGGGACCACATCCCGTCGCCCGGCAACCCGAAGGCGTTCCTGATCCTGATGCTGGTGCTCCAGACCGGCATGGCGGGCACGTTCATCGCCCAGGACCTCATCTTGTTCTTCGTGTTCTTCGAGGTCGTGCTGCTGCCCATGTACTTCATGATCGGCGTGTGGGGCGGCGAGCAGCGCCAGTACGCGTCGCTCAAGTTCTTCCTGTACACGATGTTCGGCTCGGCGCTCATGCTGGTCGCGTTCCTCGCGCTCTTCTACCAGACGGGCCGTGAGAGCTTCTCGATCCCGTTCCTCGTGGAGAACGGCATCAACATCGACGAGGACGTGGCGCTGTGGATCTTCGCCGGCATGTTCATCGGCTTCGCGGTGAAGGTGCCGATGTTCCCGTTCCACACCTGGTTGCCCGACGCGCACACCCAGGCCCCCACGCAGGGGTCGGTCATCCTGGCCGCGATCCTGCTGAAGCTCGGCACGTACGGCTTCGTGCGCATCGCGATCCCGATCCTGCCCCAGGCAGCCGTGAAGTGGGCGCCGGTGATCGGGGTGCTCGCCGTGATCGGCATCATCTACGGCGCGCTCGGATGCCTCGCCCAGAGCGACATGAAGCGCCTGATCGCGTTCTCGTCGGTTGCGCACATGGGCTTCGTGATGCTCGGCATCTCCACCCTCACCGCCACGGGCATCAACGCCGCCCTGTTCGGCATGGTGGCCCACGGTCTGATCACCGGCATGCTCTTCTTCTGCGCCGGCTCGATCAAGGAGCGCTACCACACCCTCGAGATCAAGCGACTCAGCGGCATGCTCATCCAGATGCCGAAGCTCGGCTGGATCCTCGGCTTCTGCGCGATGGCATCACTCGGTCTGCCCGGTCTCGCCGGGTTCTGGGGTGAGTTCCCCGCGATCCTGTCGGCGTACAACCCGGCGCCGCAGCTCGACGTCACCCTGTTCCGTACCCTCATGGTGATCGCCGCCCTCGGCACCGTGCTCGCGGCGGCCTACCTGCTCTGGCTCTACCAGCGCACGGCGTTCGGCGAGCCGAATCCCGAGTTCACCGGTCACGGCCACGCCCACGCCGTCGGCGCCGCCGGCAACGACGAGCACCACAGCGACATCCACGACGTGAACATCTACGAGTGGGTGGCCTGGACGCCGCTGCTGATCGCGATCGTCGTGTTCGGTGTGTACCCGCAGCTGATGTTCAAGGTGATGGACCCGGCGGTGACCCAGCTCGTGGGAGTGTTCAACCCGTGATCGCCAGCCTGCTCGCCGCCGCGGGGGATTGGGTCGCCCCGACGCTCGACTACCACGCACTCGCGCCCGAGATCATCCTCGCGGCCGGCATCTTCGCGGTGCTGTCGATCGATCTCTTCCTCGAGCCGGAGCAGCGCTGGATCACCTCGGCGCTCAGCGGCTTCGTGATGCTCGGCGCCCTCGTCACCGTGGGCACGCTGGCCGTGATCGGTGACGACACGCGGTCGATGTTCGGCGGGCGTTACGTCTCCGACGAGTACGCCCTCATCTTGAAGGCGCTGTTCCTCGTCGCCGGGTACATCGTCGTGCTGATGAGCTCGGACGAGATCGAGCGTGGCCGCTATCACCAGGGCGAGTACTACGTGCTGCTGCTCACCAGCGTGCTCGGCATGGTGATGATGGCGTCGTCTCGCGATCTGCTCAGCATCTTCGTGGCGCTCGAGCTGCTGTCGATCCCGGCCTACATGCTGGCCGCCTGGAACAAGCGAAACAGCCGGGGCAACGAGGCAGGCGTCAAGTACTACCTGCTCGGTGTGTTCGCCTCGGCGATCACGCTGTACGGCATGAGCCTGCTCTACGGCGTCACGGGCACGACGCTGCTGACCGACCTGGGCTCGGCGATCACCGCCAATGGCAGGTTCAGTGGTGTCGAGGTGATCGCGGTCGCGTTCATCGTCGTCGGGTTCGCCTTCAAGATCTCGGCGGTGCCGTTCCACCAGTGGGCGCCCGACGTGTACGAAGGTGCGCCCACGCCGATCACCGCGTTCTTGAGCGTTGCGTCGAAGGCAGCCGGTTTCGTCGCACTCGTGACGCTCACCTTCGTCGCCTTCCCGAACGCCGAGGACGTCTATCAGCCCTTCATGTGGGTGCTCGCGGCACTGTCGATGACGATCGGCAACCTCTATGCCCTCCGCCAGACCAACATCGTGCGCATGCTGGCGTACTCGAGCGTCAGCCAGGGCGGGTTCATCCTCATGCCGCTCACCGTCGCCGGTGTCGACGGCGTCGGCGAGTCGGCGCTGAAGGCAGTGGTCGTGTACCTCGTCGTGTACGCAGCCACGAACCTCGGCGCCTTCGCCGTGGTGATCGCCGTCGCCCGCAAGACACGCAGCGGCGAGATCTCGAGCTACGGCGGTCTGTTCGGCTACGCCCCGGCGCTCGGCGTGCTGATGACGATCTTCCTGGCCTCGCTGGCCGGCATCCCACCGCTCGGCGGCTGGTTCGCGAAGTTCGGCGCGTTCAAGGCCGTGCTCGACGCGGACACGGGATGGGGCTACTCCATCGCGATCATCGCAGCGATCAACACCGTCATCTCGGCGGCCTACTACATCACGGTGATGCGCGAGATCTGGATGAAGGACGAGCCAACGGGTGACACCACCCCGATCCGCACGCCTCCCTCCCTCGGCGCGGCACTGGTGATCACGTGCGGCGCGACGATCGTGCTCGGCGTGCTGCCCGACATCGTCGGCCGGTTCGGCGACATCACCGATCTCACCGGTGCCCTCGGACGCTGACCAGGCGACCGGACCTGGTCCGGGCGACGCCGGCCCCGCCGTCGCACGGGCCATCGAGGCCGCTGGCGGCGCACTGCGCTTCGACGACTTCCTCGACGTGGCGCTCTACGGCGCGGACGGCTTCTACACCCACGTCGGTCGGGCCGGACGGCGTGGCGACTTCCTCACCTCCCCTGAGGTGGGCCCGCTCTACGGCGCGGTGCTCGCCGCGTGGATCGACGCCGAGTTCGAGCGGCTCGGAGGGCCCGACGACTTCCGGGTGATCGAGGTCGGAGCCGGACCGGGCACCCTCGCCCGCTCGATCCTGGCTCGCTGGCGGGCGCTCGGCAGGCCGCAGGCCCATCCCTACGTGGCGGTGGAGACGAGCGCGGCGCAGCGGGCGGCTCACCCGCCCGAGGTGACGTCGGCCGCCGTGGTCCCCGAGGGTCCGATCACCGGGGTGGTGTTGGCCAACGAACTGCTCGACAACCTGCCGTTCCGTCTGCTCGTGTTCGACGGCGGCTGGCGCGAAGCCCACGTCACGGTGTCCGGCGGCCGGCTGCTGGAGGTGCTGCTGCCCGTGTCCGAGGCGCCGCCGTGGCTGCCGACGACGGCACCGCACGGGGCGCGGGTGCCCTGGCAGGCCGCGGCGGGCGCCTGGGTCGACGACACGCTCGGCCGGCTCGCCGCCGGGCGGCTGCTGTGCGTCGACTACGTCACCGCCCGCACCGGCGAGCTCGCCGGCGCGCCGTGGCGCTCGTGGCTGCGCACTTACCGTGGTCACGAGCGAGGAGTCCACTACCTGCAGGCCGTCGGACGCCAGGACGTCACCAGTCAGGTGGCCCTCGACCAGTTGCCGGAACCCACGGTGGTCCGCACCCAGGAGCAGTTCCTGCGGCGCTGGGGGATCGACGAACTCGTCGACGAGGGTCGGCGCGCATGGGAAGCCGCAGCTGCGGCGCCGACCGTCGCGGCGATGGCGATGCGCAGCCGGGTGCGCGAAGCCGAGGCTCTCCTCGACCCGGCCGGTCTGGGCGCATTCCTCGCGCTCGAGTGGGAGCGCTGATCACCCACTCGGGGCGGATTCCCCCGGGTGTCACTCGGGCGCGATCGGTGGTCGCCCGCACCGTTCCACGTCATGACGGCAGGTCTCCCGGTGCGCTCGGCGGCGCCCGTTCCCGACGGCGACACCACCGGCACGACCGAGCCGGCCGGTCCCTCCACCAGCAGCCCGCCCGGGTCGTCGACCACGACGGCGACGACGATCACGAGCGCGACGACCGTCACGTCCGACGCCGACGCAGAGGTCGCCACTGCGCCGCCGCCGCTGCCCACCCCGACGACGCTCGCCACCCAGTTCGCCGCCGCCGGACCCACCGCCACGACGACGCCGCACGCGCCGAACCTCGCGTCCCGCCCGACGACCGCCGCCGTCGCCGCTGCCGGACCGACGCCGGGTCAGCTGCCGGCCACCGGTGTCGCCCACGGCGGTGAGTTGGTGCTGGCCGCGGTGCTGGTGGCGGTCGGCGTCGTCGCCGCGTCGGTCGGACGGCGGCGGGTGCGGACGCGCCCTGCGGCGGTGGACGCGCTCGGTCGATGAAGCCCCCGCTCGGGTGCACGCCCGGTGACGTCGTGTTGTCCGGCCGGGCCATTCCAGGAGTAGCGTTCCCGTCTCGTGGGATCGGACCGGACCGCAGGCCCCGAATCGGTCGCCTTGGCGAAGGAGCACGACGAGGCGCTCCTGCACCCGGATGCGGCCGACGACGAGGGCGAGGGCAGCACATCGCACGGGCACACCAAGGCGGGCACGCTCATGCTCGCGCTCGGTGCGCTCGGGGTGGTGTACGGCGACATCGGCACCAGCCCGCTGTACGCGCTCCGTGAGGCGTTCAACGGCAAGGGTCACGAACTGATCGTCGACAAGGCCAACGTGTACGGCGTCTGCTCGCTCGCGTTCTGGTCGCTGATCGTGATCATCTCGATCAAGTACCTCATGTTCGTCATGAAGGCGGACAACCAGGGTGAGGGTGGCATCCTCGCACTCACCGCACTGGTGATGCGTCGGCGTTCGACGGGCGAACCGCAGGTGGCCAAGGCCGGACTGCTCGTGGCGCTCGGCGTGTTCGGCACGGCCCTGCTCTACGGCGACGGCGCGATCACCCCGGCGATCTCGGTGCTCAGCGCCGTCGAGGGCCTGGAAGAAGTGAGCACCTCGTTCGAGGGCGCGGTCATCCCGATCGCGATCGGCATCCTCGTGCTGCTGTTCCTGGTGCAGAGCCGCGGCACCGGTGCGATGGGGCGCGTGTTCGGACCGATCATGATGGTGTGGTTCGCGACGCTGGCGCTGCTCGGGTTGGTCCAGATCGTCGACGACCCGTCGATCATCGGTGCGATCAACCCGCTGTACGCCGTGCAGTACTTCGGTCACGAACCGATGAAGGCGTTCTTGTCGCTCGGCTCCATCTTCCTCGTCGTCACCGGTGGTGAGGCGCTGTACGCCGACATGGGCCACTTCGGGCGGATGCCGATCGTGTGGGGGTGGTACGGCATGGTGCTGCCCTCGCTGATCCTCAACTACTGGGGCCAGGGCGCCTACCTGATGGCCAACCCCGAGAACGTCGACAAGCGGTTCTTCTTCCTCATGGCACCCGAGGCGTTGAAACTGCCCCTCGTGCTGCTCGCGACGATGGCGACGGTGATCGCCAGCCAGGCGCTCATCTCGGGCGTGTTCTCCCTCACCGCACAAGCGGTGCAGCTCGACTACCTGCCCCGCATCGCGATCCGCCACACCGCCGAAGCGCACAGCGGCCAGATCTACGTCCCGCTCGTGAACTGGGCGTTGATGGTGGTGTGCGTCGGTCTCGTCGTCGGTTTCCAGTCGAGCGAGCACCTCGCCGCTGCGTACGGCATCGCCGTCACGCTCACGATGGGCATCACGACCCTCATCTTCTTCAAGGTGCTCGTCGAACGGTGGAAGTGGGAGCGCTGGCGGGCGTTCGCCGTGTGCGTGCCGTTGTTCGTGATCGAGCTCGGCTTCATCGGCGCCAACATCGTGAAGATCCCGAAGGGCGGCTGGTTCGCGCTCACGATCGCCGTGGTGCTCATGGTGCAGATGCAGACGTGGCGACGGGGCCGTTCGCTCGTCGCGGCCCGCATCCACCGAGGCGAACGGCCGATCGCAGAGGTGCTCGACGAGGCGACCGACGTGAAGCGCGTGGCCGGTACCGCGGTCTTCATGTTCAAGGACCTCGGCAAGGCGCCGCCGGCTCTGGTGAACAACCTGCGCCACAACAAGGTGCTCCACAAGACCACGCTGCTCGTGTCGGTCGACACCGACGAGGCGCCGCGGGTCGAGCCGCAGGAACGGCACCGCATCACCAAGGTGGAGCCCGGCGTGTTCCAGGTGCTGCTCACCTTCGGATTCATGGAGGAACCCGACGTGCCGCTCGCGCTGTCGCAGATCGAGCACCGCGAGATCCACTTCGACCCGGCACAGGCGACCTACTTCATCGGCCGCGAGTCGATCGTCGCCGGCAAGGCCCCCGGCATGCACCCGGCGTTGGAGCACCTGTTCGTGCTGCTCAACCGCGGGGCCGACAGTGCGAGCCGGTTCTTCAACCTGCCGGGCGACCAGGTGTTCGAAGTGGGCAGCCAGGTCGAGATCTGACCTCGGCGTGGTGCCGCGGGCCGCGGTGCGGTCAGCGCGCCGGCTCGGGCCGGCTCGTCAACACGGCACCCACGATCACGACCGCCATCCCGACGAGGGCCAACGGATGCAGGTCGTCGTCGCGCAGCGCCACACCGAGCACGACGCCGACGATCGGGGTGAAGAAGATGCCGATCATCCCCCGGACGGGCCCGGCCCGCAGCAGGAGCACGCCGTACATCGAGAACGCGAGGCCGGTGCCGACGAAGCCGAGCACGAACAGCGCCCCGAACGCCGCCCACGTCATGCCCCCCGAGGCGAACCCGACCAGCCCGAGCGGCGTCGACCAGATCGTGCCCCAGATGGTCACCCACAGCATCGTCGGCAGCGCGCCGTACACCGCCTGCAACGGCCGCGCCAGGTTGGCCGCGACCGCGTAACACACCAACGCGACGAGCAACATGACGATCCCGGCGGCGTCCGCGCCGCCCTCGTCGCCCATCGACGCGAAGGAGATCGTCGCGATGCCGGCCGCTCCCACCGTGACCGCCAGCACGCGGAGGCGACTCGGCATCGTCCGCGTGAACCACGCCGTCACCACCGTGGTCACCACCGGGATGCCGCCGTTGATCATGCCGGTGATCGAGGTGTTCACCGTCCGCTCCGCGAGCGGGTACAGCAGGAACGGTGCGCCCATCCACACGAGGCCGACGAGGGCGAAGCGCCCGACGTCGGCTCGTGCGATGCGACGCCGCGCCGACGGGAACAGCGCCAGGGCGGCGACTCCGAACGCACACCGGGCCGCGGGGACGACCGTCACGGCGACGTGATCGATGGCGACCGCGATCCACAGGAACGAACTGCCCCACACCAGTGCGATGGCCACCGAGAGTCCCCACTCCGGCGGACCGAACCGAGCACCTCGCTCGTCGACGGGCAGGGCGACGCTGCGGGTGGAGGGCGCGGACACCGGGCCCAGTGTGCCACCGACGTCGAATGACGACATCAGCGGTTTTCGGGGCCTTTGCTACGGTGCAGCTCGGGGAGGTGCGGCAGGTCGCACCACCGACATCGGTCTCGTCCGAGGGGGTTTGGGCAGATGAGCGACAGTGCCAACACGATCGACGCGCTGCAGTGGGAGAACCGGCGCTTCCCGCCGTCGGAGGAGTTCAAGCAGCAGGCGCTCGTCACCGGCACGTTCATGTACGACGACGCCGCCGCCGACGACGAGGGGTTCTGGGCCCGTCAGGCGGCCGACCTGCTCGACTGGAACTCGGAGTGGTCGACCATCTGCGAGTGGAACCTGCCGTTCGCCAAGTGGTTCGTCGGCGGCACCCTCAACGTGTCGTACAACTGCCTCGACCGTCACGTGCTCGCCGGGCGTGGCGACAAGGTGGCCTTCCACTGGGAGGGCGAGCCGGGTGACAGCCGCACCATCACCTACGCCGACCTCCTCGCCGAGACCCAGCGCTTCGCCAACGTGCTGAAGGGTTTGGGTGTCACCACCGGCGACCGCGTGAACATCTACCTGCCGATGATCCCCGAGGCGGCGGTCGCGATGCTCGCATGCGCCCGCATCGGAGCCGCGCACAGCGTGGTGTTCGGCGGCTTCTCGGCCCATTCGCTGCGCGACCGCATCAACGACGCCGAGGCGAAGGTGCTCATCACTGCCGACGGTGGCTACCGCCGCGGCGAGGTGTTCGCGCTCAAGCCGGTCGCCGACGAGGCCCTGGCCGACACGCCCTCGATCACCGACGTGGTGGTGGTGCGGCGCGGCGGCAACGACGTCGAGATGCAGGACGGCCGCGATCACTGGTACCACGACCTGATGGCGACCGCCGACGCCGACTGCCCGGCGGAGCCGATGGACAGCGAGCAACTGCTCTTCCTGCTGTACACGAGCGGCACCACCGGCAAGCCCAAGGGCATCATGCACACGAGCGGCGGCTACCTCACCCAGGTGGCGTTCACGCACAAGTACGTGTTCGATCTGCACGACGACGACGTGTACTGGTGCACCGCCGACGTCGGGTGGATCACCGGCCACAGCTACATCGTGTACGGCCCGCTCGCCAACGGCGCGACCCAGGTGATGTACGAAGGTGTGCCCAACTTCCCGGGCAACGATCGCTTCTGGGCGATCATCGCCAAGTACGGCGTGACGAAGTTCTACACGGCACCGACGGCCATCCGGACCTTCATGAAGTGGGGGACACAGGAACCGGCCAAGCACGACCTGTCGTCGCTGCAGGTGCTCGGCTCGGTGGGCGAACCGATCAACCCCGAAGCCTGGATGTGGTACCACGAACACATCGGTGGCGGCCGCTGCCCGATCGTCGACACCTGGTGGCAGACCGAGACCGGCGGCGTGATGATCAGCCCCCTCCCGGGCGCCACGACCACCAAGCCGGGGTCGGCGACGTTCCCGTTGCCGGGCATCGGCATGGAGGTCGTCGACGAGAACGGCGCCCGGATCGAGCGCGGCGGCGGCTACCTCACCCTCACCCGCCCGTGGCCGAGCATGCTCCGAGGCATCTGGGGCGATCCGCAGCGGTACGCCGAGACGTACTGGGGTCGCTTCGACGGTCGGTACTTCGCGGGCGACGGCGCCAAGCTGGACGACGACGGATATCTCTGGCTCCTCGGTCGGGTGGACGACGTGATGAACGTGAGCGGTCACCGGATCTCGACCACCGAGGTGGAGAGCGCGCTGGTGGCACACCCCTCGGTGGCCGAGGCGGCCGTGGTGGGGGCCAACGACGCGACCACCGGGCAGGCGATCATCGCCTACGTCACGCTGCGTGGCGGCGCGACGGTGGACGAGCAGGATCTGCGTCAGTTCGTCGGCGAGGAGATCGGCCACATCGCGAAGCCGAAGACCATCTACTTCACCCAGGAGCTGCCGAAGACCCGCAGCGGCAAGATCATGCGGCGCCTCCTCCGAGACGTGGCCGAGGGCCGCAACCTCGGTGACACGAGCACCCTTGCCGACGCCAACGTGGTGGCCGAACTCCAGCGCCGCGCGGCCGAGACGGCGTCGGAGGACTGACGCCGCCTCGCCCACCGATGAGCTGGCGCGATCGTCGTCGGTCGTGATCAGACACGCTCAAGACGCTGTTCGACGTTGCCGATACCTGCCACGTGGTGGATGGCATCGACGACACGGCGAGCGCCCAGGGCGGCAGCGACGACCGGCGGTCCAGCGACTCCTCGACCGGTCGGGGCGGCGCTCGAAAACCGGTCAGCTTCGACTTCAAGCTCCGATTGACGTCGCCCGATCGCGATGATCAGGCCGGATCGACCCCGGCGGCCACCACGACGCGTGACATCGGCGTCGAACTCGAGCCGATCGACCTCCAGACCCTCACCGGCGTGCGTCCCGAGGAGCCACGCCACTACCAGACCGACGGCGACCTGCAGTCGCTGATCGTCGAGCTGGCGAACCAGATCGCGGATCCGGACACCTCGTCGACGCCCGTCGTGCGGGTGACGGCGTCGGCCACCATCGAGAAGTCGCGACGTGCCGCGCCGGCCGCGCCGGCCGCACCCGCCGTGCCCGCTGTGCCCGCCGTGCCCGCGATCACGGTGACGACGGGAGCACCCGCATCGCCCGAGGTGTCGCCCACCCATCGATCGCCGGCGCAGGTGGCTGCGGCGGCAGCGGCGGCACTGCGTGCGGCGGAGGGTGTCGACGAGCCCGCGGCCGGCGATCCGGTCGCGGAACCGGTCGCGGAACCGGCCGCGGAACCGGTCGTGGAGCCCGCCGTCGAGACGGCTGCGGTCGAGACCACCGTCGAGACCGAGCCCGCCGTCGAGATCGAGCCCGCCGTCGAGATCGAGTCCGCCGGCACGGCGCCCGCGGCACCTGCTGCTGCCAGGGCGGGCGGGCGAGCCGTCCTGCCATCGATCGCGTCGATCGTGCCCACCCTCGCCGCCGAGGCCCCCGCCCCGACCGCCGGGCCACCGGCGCCGAGTCGCCCCGTCCCGATCCCGGTCCTGCCGCGACCTGCCGTGGTCGAGCCCGTCGTGGCCGAGCCCGTCGTGGCCGAGCCTGCCGTGGCCGAACCCGCCGCCGAGGCACCCGTCGTGGTCGAGCCGGTCGTGGCCGAGCCTGCCGTGGTCGAGCCCGCCGCCGAGGCGCCCGTCGTGGTCGAGCCGGTCGTGGTCGAGCCGGCCGTGGTCGAGCCCGCCGCCGAGGCGCCCGTCGTGGTCGAGCCGGTCGTGGTCGAGCCCGCTGCGAACGAGGCCGCTGACGAGGCCGCGGCCGTCGCCGCGACGGACCCGGTGGCCCCGATGGCCACGCCGACTGCGGCACCCGTGACGCCCGAGCCTGCCGGCACCGCCGATTCGCTCGCCGCGGCAGCCGCAGCGGCCGAAGCGGCGGTGGCCGCCGCCGCGGCGCGAGCCGAGATCCCCGCGGCACCCGCGCTCGCTCCGCGTGCGCCGGCGATGGTGAGCAACGAGGCGTCGATGGCAGCGACGGCTGCACCGGCCGCGCCGGCTGCACCAGCTGCACCGCTGAGCCTCGCCCGCATCGAGCGCAAGCCCAACGCCGATCGACCCGCGAAGCCGGTCGACTTCCACTCGTTGCTCGGGCAGGCAGGCCTGCAGCCACCGGTGAAGCGGCGCAAGCAGCGTCACCCGTTCCGCTTCCTGTTCAAGCTGATCGTCTTCCTCGGCGTCGTCGCCGGCGGGCTCTACGCCGGCAAGGTGTTCGTGCTCGACAAGCGGTGGGAGCCCGAGCTGAAGCCCTACGCCGAGGCCGTCAGCACCGAGCGTGGCCTCGAGTGGAAACGTGCCGTGAAGATCGAGGTGCTGCCGGCCGACGAGTACGCGACACGTCTCGCTCAGATCGCCCTCGGCATCGCCGACCCGGACGAAGCCACCGTGATGGCCGAGTGGCGGGCGATGGGCCTCGTCGAAGGGCGCATGACGCTCGAGACGATCGGCGCGGCGGCGATGGCCGAGCGTCCGGTGGTGTACGACCCCACGACCGAGATGCTCTACGAACTCGAAGACGTCGACGACGACCTGCGGGAACCAGCGCTCGACGAGGCGCTCACCTCGGCGTTGCTCGACCAGCACTTCGTGTGGTCCGACCGCCTGATCGACGGCGACTGGAGCGTCCGCACCGCCGTCGCTGCGCTCGTCGACGGCGACGCGACGGCGACCACCCGCGAGCTGCTCGGACTGTCCGACGACGACGAGTCCGAGCTGGCCGACGAGCGTGCGGAGCTGGCCGCGACGTTCGCCGACGACGCGGTGGGTGCGCCTGCGTACGGCGTCGATCTGGTGCGCGGGCCGGCCCTGGCGGGGCGGTTCGACGCCGCCGACGCCGACGACCGCGATGCGTTCCACGACGGCACGCTCGAGACCGATGCGGCGTTCGTCGACGCGATGCGCCCGCTCGGCTCCGGTGTCGCGCTCGACGCCGAGCCGGGGCAACGACGCGGGATGGTCTACTGGTACTACGTCCTCGCCGGGCGGATCTCACCGGCGCAGGCCTGGGACGCCGCGGTCGGCTGGGACGGTGACGAGGTCCTCGTCGACCGCTCGGCGAACGGGGTGTGCGTCACGGCGACGATCTCGACGCTCGACGAGGGCGCACGGGTGTCGATGCGCGACGCGTTCGCCGCCTGGATCACCGCGTCGCCCGTGGAGGCCCAGGCGACGCTCACCGAGATCGGCACCGATCAGCTGCAGCTCTTCGCGTGCGATCCCGGCGCCGACGCCGACAGCGTGCGCAACGAGGTGGTGCCCGCCTTCGGTGAGGCACCGCTCGAACACGACGCCATCGGTGAGGTGGGAGCAGCCGACCACGACGCCGCAGCGTGCGTGGTGAACGCCGTTCGGGCCTTCGACCTGCCGGCGATCCTGGCGGCCGGCGACGCCGACGGGTACGACACCGCGATCGCCGGGCTCGAAGAACCCTGCGTCGAGTGACCCGCCGCGCCGGTCGCGCCGGACGCGCCGGTTGCCGCGTCAGTCGCGGAAGTTCTCGAACTGCAGCGGGATCTCGAGATCGGCGGCCTTCAGCAGGGCGATCACACCCTGCAGGTCGTCGCGCTTCTTGCCGGTCACGCGCACGGTGTCGCCCTGGGTCTGGCTGCTCACACCCTTCGGGCCCTTCTCCTTGATCATCCGGTTGATCTCGCGCGCCTTGTCGCTCGAGATGCCGACCTTGATCGTGGCGACCTGCCGGACGGTGTTCTGCGTGGCCTCGTCCACCTTCCCGTAGTCGAGGCCCTTCAGCGAGACGCCCCGCTTGACCAGCTTCTCCTCGAGCACCACCCGGAGGGCCGCGAGACGATCCTCGCTGATCGTGCGCAAGGTGATGACGAGCTCGTTCTGCTCGATCGAGGAGTTGGTGTTCTTGAAGTCGAAGCGGTTCGCGATCTCTCGCTGCGCCTGATCGATCGCATTGCGGACCTCTTGGCGGTCGACTTCGGAGACGACGTCGAAACTCGGCATACGGCCATGGTAGGCGCCGCCGACGCCGGTTGGTCCGATGATGGCGCCGCGGGTAACGTGTGACCCCGCAGCGGGGCCCCCGGCCCCGAACGCACCACGGGTCGGTGCCCGAGCGGCCAAAGGGAGCAGACTGTAAATCTGCCGGCATTGCCTACGGAGGTTCAAATCCTTCCCGGCCCACCACGTCCGATCGCCAGGTTCCTCGAACCTGGCGATCGTGGCGTTTTCGCACCATGATCCTGCTCGACGCCTCTCGTCTCACGGCCCGCCGGCCCGATCGACCGCTCTTCGTCGACCTGTCGCTCACGGTGGCCGACGGCGACCGGATCGGCGTCGTCGGCATCAACGGGTGCGGCAAGACGACGCTGCTGCGGATGCTGGCGCGCGATGGCGAGCCGCAGGAGAACCCCGACGGCACCGTCGGTGAGGTGCGATGGGGACGCGGGACGCGCGTCGGCGCGCTCGTCCAGCGCCCGCATCTGCCGCCGGGCACGGTACGGGACGCGGCTGGACACGCCTGGCAGGGCGAGGCGATGCTCACCCGCCTCGGCATGGGCGACCTGCTCGACGCACCGACGGACGCGCTCTCGGGCGGCCAGGCCAAGCGGGTCGCCCTCGCACGCCTGCTCGCCGGCGACCACGACCTGCTCGTGCTCGACGAACCGACGAACCACCTCGACCTCGATGCGATCGCCTTCCTCGAACAGTGGCTCGCCGCGTATCGCGGCGGTCTGGTCATGGTGACCCACGACCGGCACGTGCTCGACCGCGTCACCACCAGGGTGCTCGAGCTCGATCGGGGCAGCGCGCACCTCCACGTGCCGAGTGGGAGGCACGCCGGTTCGGGGTACGCCGCGTACCTGGAGGGTCGGGCCGAGCGCGAAACCAGGGCGGAGGTGGCCGAGCAGACACGCCGCACGCTCGCGACGCGCGAGCTCGCCTGGCTGCGTCGCGGCGCGCCGGCGCGCACCAGCAAGCCCAAGGCCCGCATCGCCGCCGCGACCGCACTGGTGGAGGCCCGACCGCAGGAGGCTGCACGCGCCGGCGAGCTCTCGCTGTCGATGGGCGCCCAACGGCTCGGGTCGAAGGGGATCGAGCTACGCGACGTGTCGTTCTCGTGGCCCGACGGCACCGATGTGCTGGCGCACGTGTCGGTGCAGCTCGAGCCGGGCGACCGGATCGGCGTCGTCGGTGCCAACGGAGCCGGCAAGAGCACGCTGCTCGAACTGATCGCCGGTCGGCTGCAGCCCACGGCGGGCGCGGTGGAGGTGGGCGCGACGGTGCGCATCGGTCACTACGACCAACTCGGGCGCACCCTCGACGAACGCCAGCGGGTACGCGACGCCGTGGCCGGCGACAAGGGGCAGCCATCACTCGACGACGTGGCGCTCATGCGTCGTTTCTGGTTCGACGGCGACGCACAGTTCGCCCCGATCGGGCTGTTGAGCGGTGGGGAGCGTCGCCGTCTGCAGCTGTTGCTCACCCTGCTCGACCAGCCGAACGTCCTCCTGCTCGACGAGCCCACCAACGATCTCGACCTCGACACGCTGCGGGCCCTGGAGGACCTGCTCGACGACTGGCCGGGCATCGCGGTCGTGGTGAGCCACGACCGTGCCTTCCTCGACCGCACCGTCGAACACGTGTGGGCGGTCGAACCCGGCGGCGTGCGGGAGGTGCGCGGCGGTGTCGCAGGCTGGCTCGCCGAGCGCGCCGCCGCGCCGTCGACATCCGGCTCGTCCGCCGCCGCGCCGTCCACGACCCCCGCCCCCGCGTCGCGTGCGACCCGGCCGCCGAGGCCCACCGGTGGACGCAGCCCCTCGACGGTGCGCCGCCAGCTCGGTCAGGCCGAGCGCGAGCTGCAGGCCGCCACCGAGCGTCGCGACGCCCTGACGGCACGGCTCTCGGCGCCGTCCGACCATCGCGAACTCGCACGGCTCGGCGACGACCTCACCGCCGCCCAGCATGCGCTCGACGCCGCCGAGGAACGGTGGCTCGAACTCGCCGCCGAGGCCGAAGCGCTCGGTCTCGACGTCTCCGACTAGCGGGGTCAGCCGGTCGTCGGTCGCTGCCGCTCGTGCAGCAGGCATTGCATCAGCGCCACGTCGAGCCAGCGGTTGAACTTGCGACCCACTTCGCGCTCGATGCCCACCAGCCGGAACCCGCACCGCTCGTGCAGCGCTCGGGACGCCGCACCCGACGACTCGATCCGGGCGAACACTGCGTGGAATCCGCTGTCCGCGGCCACGTCGAGCAACTCCTCGAGCAGCAGCCGGCCGATGCCTTCGCCGGCGCGATCGCGGCGCACGTACACGCTGTCCTCGACGCTGGTGCGGTACGCCGCCCGCTCGCGGTACGGCGAGAGTGCGGCGAACCCGACGGCCTCGCCGAGTTCGGGGTCCTCGGCGACGATCGCGCTGAAGGCTCCGGCCCGGGCGCCGAGCCACTGTCGCTGGTCGTCCAGCGAACGAGGCACCAGGTCGAAGGTGGCCGTGGTCGACAGCACCTCGTGGTTGTAGATGGTGCGGATCGCCTCCGCGTCGGTGGGACGAGCGGGGCGGACGACGACCTTGCCGCGGTTCACGGCCCGAGGGTAGCCACGGCCCGTTCGCCGCTCGCGGAACCGCCGACGTCGGAATCGCGCGAAATGCCGGTGAACGACGTTGGAGGCGGCCCGGCGCGCGCCGCTATGCTGTTGCGCTGACCTGCGGCCTCCCGCGTGTCACGCCCTCTTAGCTCAGTAGGTAGAGCAACGCCATGGTAAGGCGTAGGTCGTCGGTTCGACTCCGACAGAGGGCTCGACCAGCCGGTCGTCGCGCTCCCACGCACGACGAGTCGGACGAGAAAGCCCTGGCGGCGTAGCTCAGATGGTCAGAGCATCCGGCTCATAATCGGAAGGTCACCGGTTCGATCCCGGTCGCCGCTACCAATCGTTCCCACCCAACACCTGCAGGAGAGGGTCTCCCATGAGCAAGGCCAAGTTCGAGCGTACGAAGCCGCATGTCAACATCGGCACGATGGGTCATATCGACCACGGCAAGACCACTTTGACGGCTGCGATTTCGAAGACGTTGGCGGATCGTGGGTTGGCGCAGTACACGCCGTTCGATCAGATCGACAAGGCGCCGGAGGAGAAGGCGCGTGGGATCACGATCTCGATCGCGCACATCGAGTACGAGACGGCGCATCGTCATTATGCGCATGTCGACATGCCGGGTCATGCGGATTACATCAAGAACATGATCACGGGTGCGGCGCAGGTGGATGGCGCGATCTTGGTGGTCGCGGCGACGGATGGTCCGATGCCGCAGACGCGTGAGCATGTGTTGTTGGCGCGTCAGGTGGGTGTGCCGTACATCGTGGTGGCGTTGAACAAGGCTGACATGGTGGAGGATGAGGAGTTGCTCGAGTTGGTGGAGCTCGAGGTGCGTGAGCTGCTGAACGAGTACGAGTTCCCTGGTGATGATGCGCCGGTGGTGCGTGTCTCGGCGTTGAAGGCGCTGGAGGGTGATTCGGGTTGGCAGGACAAGGTGATGGAGTTGATGGAGGCGTGTGACACGGCGATCCCGGAGCCGGCGCGTGATCTGGACAAGCCGTTCTTGATGCCGATCGAGGATGTGTTCACGATCACGGGTCGTGGGACGGTGGTGACGGGCAAGGTGGAGCAGGGCAAGGTCCACACGGGTGACGAGATCGAGATCGTTGGTTTGCGGGCGACGCAGAAGACGACGTGTACGGGTGTGGAGATGTTCCGCAAGTTGCTCGATGAGGGGCAGGCGGGTGACAACATCGGTGCGTTGTTGCGTGGGACGAAGAAGGACGAGGTGGAGCGTGGGCAGGTGTTGTGCAAGCCCGGCAGCATCACGCCGCACACGAATTTCGAGGGTCAGGTGTATGTGTTGACCTCGGGTGAGGGTGGTCGTCACAAGCCGTTCTTCAACAATTATCGGCCGCAGTTCTTCTTCCGGACGACGGATGTCACGGGCACGATCCAGTTGCCGGAGGGCACGGAGATGGTGATGCCGGGTGACAACGTGACGATCACGGTGGAGCTGGGCAAGCCGATCGCGATGGACGAGGGCCTGCGCTTCGCGATCCGCGAGGGTGGCCGTACCGTGGGCGCCGGCCGCGTCACCAAGATCACCAAGTGAACTCGGTGATCGTCGCGTCGGCGGCGATCACCCCCTGAACGGAGCATCCGATGCCCAAGAACGACAAGCGGGTGAAGATCACCCTCGAGTGCACCGAGTGCAAGCGGCGCAACTACATCACGATGAAGTCCAAGATCAACGATCGCGAACGACTCGAGATGAAGAAGTACTGCTCGCACGACCGCAAGCACACGGTCCACAAGGAGACCCGCTGACCTTCGCGGGCCCCTCGGGCGGGCAGCGCTGGTAGCGTTGCCTCGCCCTCCGAGGGCAGTAGCTCAGTTGGTAGAGCATCGGTCTCCAAAACCGACGGTCGGGGGTTCGAGTCCCTCCTGCCCTGCGTCTTGCCAGAAAGGCACATCGCTCCATGTCACTCGACGACCTGAACCGTGAGCAGAAGCGCTCACTGAAGCGGATGGGAGCCCTGAACGACCAGGGCATGCCCACCCGCGCCCAGCCCCAGGCTCGTCGGACCGAGGAGCGGGTCGGGCCCGCGCAGTATCTGCGCGAGGTCCGCGACGAGATGCGCAAGGTGGCCTGGCCGAAATGGCCCGAGGTCCGGCGTTTCTCCATCATCGTGGGCGTCACGGTGATCCTCTACACCGCCTACGTGGGCGGTCTCGACGCACTCTTCGGGGTGTTCTCCAGCTGGTTGTACGACTGACATGACTGACGAACTGCACGAACCGAACACCGAACTGGAGCCACTCGGCGCAGCGGCGGACACCGACGCGCCCGAGACGGACGCGCCCGAGACCGATGCGCCCGAGACCGATGCGTCCGAGACCGATGCGCCCGAGACCGACCTTGCGCCGGACGCCTCGTTCGACCTCACCGACGACGCCGAGGCCGGCGACGGCGAGGCCGAGGGTGACGACGAGCCCGTCGACGACCCCTGGACCCGCCCCGGTGCCTGGTACGTGGTGCACACCCAGAGCGGCTACGAGAAGAAGGTCACCGCCAACCTCGGCGCTCGCATCCAGTCGATGAACATGGAGGACCGCATCTTCGAGGTGGTCATCCCGATGGAAGAGGTCGAGGAGTTCAAGAACGGTCGCAAGCAGACCGTCCAGAAGAAGGTCTTCCCCGGCTACATCCTCGTGCGGTGCCTCATGGACGACGAGAGCTGGTACTGCATCCGCAACACCCCGGGCGTCACCGGGTTCGTCGGCCAGAGCCGTCACGGCCAGAAGCCCACGCCGCTCTCGCGGCGCGAGGTGCAGACCTTCCTCGCCGCCAAGGGCGACGGCACGGGCGGCATGCCGACCCGCAAGAAGCCCAAGCTCGAGTACGAGGTGGGCGAGAGCGTGCGGGTGAAGGAAGGCCCGTTCGCCGACTTCGCCGGCACGATCGCCGAGATCAACGCCGACCACATGAAGCTGAAGGTGCTGGTCAACATCTTCGGCCGCGAGACCCTGGTGGAGATGGACTTCAGCCAGGTCGCCAAGCTCTGATCCGCAGCGGATCCCCACTCGAACGAAGCAAGGAACACAGTCATGGCAAAGAAGAAGGTCGCTGCGATCATCAAGATCCAGATTCCGGCGGGCAAGGCCACGCCGGCACCCCCGGTCGGCACGGCGCTCGGCCCGCACGGTGTCGCGATCATGGACTTCGTCAAGCAGTACAACGCGGCCACCGAGGCCCAGGTCGGCACGATCATCCCGGTCGAGATCACCGTGTTCGAGGACCGCACGTTCAGCTTCATCCTGAAGACCCCGCCGACGCCGGTGCTGCTGCGCGAGAAGGCCAAGCTCGCCAAGGGCTCGTCCACGCCCGGCAAGACGGTCGCCGGCTCGGTCAGCGAGGCCGACATCGAAGAGGTCGCGAAGATCAAGATGCCCGACCTCAACGCCTACGACCTCGAGGCGGCCAAGGAGCAGGTGCGCGGCACCGCTCGCTCGATGGGCCTCAAGGTCGACGCCTGATCACACGCTGATCGGCGCGCACCACACACCACGTCTCGTCGCCGTCCGGCGACACACCCGTGCCGAGAGCACCTCGCTCGGCCGCCAGGGTCACCACGAGGGAGTTTCGAAGGAGACGACGGCCATGGCCGGCAAGAAGTACACCGACGCCCAGAAGACGTTCGATCGCGACCAGCTCTTCACCCCGACCGAGGCGCTCGCCAAGGTGAAGACGACGGCGAAGGCCACCTTCGACGAGACCGTCGACATGGCCGTGCGCCTCGGCGTCGATCCCCGCAAGGCGGATCAGATGGTCCGCGGCACCGTGTCGCTGCCGAGCGGCACCGGCAAGGACGTCCGCGTGGCCGTGTTCGCCGCCGGTGAGTTCGCCGAGGCCGCCCGCGCCGCCGGCGCCGACAAGGTGGGTGCCGACGATCTGGCTGCCGAGATCGAGAAGGGCCAGATGGACTTCGACGTGGCGATCGCGACGCCGGACATGATGCCCCTGGTCGGCCGTCTCGGTCGCGTGCTCGGCCCCCGCGGCCTGATGCCCAACCCGAAGACCGGCACCGTCACCCAGGACGTCGGCCGTGCCGTCACCGAGTTCAAGGGCGGAAAGGTGGAGTACCGCACCGACCGCTACGGCAACGTGCACGTGCCGCTCGGCAAGGCGAGCTTCGGTCCCGAGGCGCTCGAGGCCAACTTCCGCGCCGTGCTCGACGAGCTGCAGCGTGCGAAGCCGGCCGCGGCGAAGGGCCGGTACATCCGCAAGATCACCGTCAGCTCCACCATGGGCCCGGGCGTGAAGGTCGACACCAACCGCCTGCGTCCCGAGCAGCCGGTCTGACCCGACCAGCCCTCCGGGTCACCCCGGTGGGTTCGGACGAGGCGCCAGGTAGCCTCGTCCGCCGACAACTGAACCGGTCGCTCGCCGCAGACAGCTGGTCCATCGAGTCCCTCGGGACGAGAGGAGAATGCGTACGCGCCAGCCGAGGTGGATGCTGCCGAGTCGCCTGACGTCGCTCGTGCGTGCACGTGCGTCCTCTCGCTCCTCGCGGTGTTCGCTCATGCGAGCACCCCGAGTCGTAGCGAGAGGAGGTGCAACACACACATGGAGAATCCCCGTTCCGAGAAGGTCGCCGTCGTCGAAGAGGTGACGGCCAAGCTCGAGGCGTCCACCGCGGTCATCGTCACCGAGTACCGCGGCATGACCGTCGGACAGCTCGCGGCCCTGCGCCGTCAGCTCCGTCCGGCAGGTGGCGAGTACAAGGTCTACAAGAACACCTTGGCCCGCTTCGCCGCGGAGCAGGCCGGCATGCCCGGTCTCGCCGACCTGCTGGTCGGCCCGAGCGCGATCACGTTCATCACCGGTGACGCCGCGGCGGTCGCCAAGGCATTGCGCGACGCGTCGAAGACCACGCCCCTGCTCGTGCTGAAGGGCGGTGTCATCGGCGGCAAGGTCATCTCGGCCAAGGACGTCGAGGCGCTGGCCGACCTGCCGAGCCGCGAGGTCCTGCTCGCCCAGTTCGCCGGTGCCCTGCAGGCCCCGATGGCCAAGATGGCCGGCCTGCTGCAGGCGATGCCGCGCAACTTCGCGTACGGCCTGAAGGCCCTCATCGATCAGAAGTCAGCTGCCTGAGAGCCGCTGAACCCCACGACAACCCACCGACGACACCGTCGTCAACCTCTCAAGGAGACAACAATCATGGCTCTCAGCAAGGACGAGATCCTCGACGCCATCGGCGCCCTCACCGTCATCGAGCTCAGCGAGCTCCTCACCGCGTTCGAGGAGAAGTTCGGCGTGACCGCCGCTGCTCCCGTCGCCGTCGCCGCGGCTCCGGCCGGCGGTGGCGCCGCTGCCCCGGCCGAGGAGGAGAAGGACGAGTTCGACGTCATCCTCACCGACGCCGGTGCTCAGAAGATCCAGGTCATCAAGGTCGTGCGCGAGCTCACCAGCCTGGGTCTGAAGGAGGCCAAGGACCTCGTGGACGGCGCCCCCAAGCCCGTGCTCGAGAAGGCGAACAAGGACGCGGCCGAGGCCGCCAAGGCCAAGCTGGTCGAGGCCGGCGCCGGCGTCGAGATCAAGTGACCTGCGGCCGCTCGTCCGGGCGGCGTCAGCAGGGCTGAACGACACGAGGCCCGGGGCACTCGCCCCGGGCCTCGTCGCGTGTCGGGTCAGGCTGCTGCAGGCTGTGCCCGCGGCGGGCGTGGGCGCCGCTCGCGCCGGCCGCGGGCGAGCAACTCGTCACGAGCTCGGTAGGCACGAGGGTCGACCACGCGGTGCAGCCCCCACGCCAGCAGGATCGACACCGCGAGTGCCACCGCTGCCGCCGGCAGGCGGCCGCCGAGGTGTGCCGACGCCTCGAACACCACCATGTGGTGCACGAGGTAGAACCCGTACGACAGCTGCCCGAGCCAGATCGCCGGGCGGGTGTTGAGCGGACGGGACATCCACGTGCGGGGGGCGTACACCACCCAGCGCACGATCGCGACGATCGCGACGCTCTGGATCGTGTACCGCAGGGTCTCGCGGAACCCGTCGTCGCGCACGAGCAGCGTCGCGACGATCGTGACCAGACCGAGGTGTGCGGCGAGCCGGGTGCGTGCCTCGTGCACGATGTCGCGGTCGAGGACCGGGTTGGCGACGAGCGCAGCGACGCAGCCGAGCAACAGCGAGTCGAGCCGGGTGTCGGTGCCGTAGTACGTGCGATCGATCGGGGCGTGCATCGCGTACACGAGCACGAACCGCCACGCGAGCACCACGGCGCACAGCACGAGCATCGATCGGGCCTGGCGCCGCCGGTCCCAGCCGGCACGAGACATGGCGAGCAGCGCGACCGGGAGGACGAGGTAGAAGTGCTCCTCGATCGACAGCGACCAGTACACCCCGGTGCCGTCCATCATCGGTTGCTCGTGCACGAACACGGCGTACAGGTTCGTCGCCTGCAGGTACTGCGCCACGGTGGGCCACAGGTGCACCTCGCCCGAGCCGAGCACGCCGGCCAGGTTGCCGATCAGCACCACGGTGAGCACGAGGTAGCTGAGCGGCAGGATCCGGAATGCCCGTCGCAGGTAGAAGCCGCGCAGGTCGAGCGAGCGGGTCCGCTCCCACTGCAACCGCAGCAGGGTGGTGATCAGATAGCCGGACAGCACGAAGAAGACGGTCACCCCGAGGCCGCCGGGGATGAGGTCGGGCCAGCCGGCGTGCGCGCCGAACACGAGTCCGATGCTGACCGCCCGGAGGCCGTCGAGGGAAGGGATGTCGAGTTCTCGTCTGGGCACCGTCTCCTCCTCGACCTGTGGTGCTGTGCGGCGGACGGCTCAGGCGCGAGCTGCCCGGCGGGCGGCCTTGTCGGCGAACGCGAGCGAATCGGCGGCTGCGAGCGCGGCCTCGACGTCGGCGAGCGGCGGGCACGACGCGGCGCCGAGCGACACCGACACGTCGACCCCGTGCACCGCCGGCGCGGCCCGCATGCGCTGACGGATCGCGCCCACCAGCTCCGCCTCGGTGATCTCGCCGCCGACGACGAGCAGCCCGAACTCGTCACCGCCGAGCCGGGCGACGACGGCGCCGGGGGGAGCAGCGGCGGCGAACACCTGCGCGGCGGCACGGATGAGCTCGTCACCGGCCTCGTGGCCGTGCGTGTCGTTCACGATCTTCAGTCGGTCGAGGTCGCCGAGCACCACCGTGACCGGGCTGCCGACGGGATCGGCGGCGAACTGCAACTCGGCGCGTGCCGTCGCCTCGTTCCAGGCCCGACGGTTCGCGATGCCGGTGAGGGCGTCGAGCCGGGCCGTCTCGATCGCCGCCTCGAACGCCTCGCTGATGGCGACGGCCTTCTCGAGGTGCTCGGCGCGGTCGCGGGCGAGCAGGCGGAGCAGGGCGATCGGGGTGCTCGCGAACAGCACCGTCCACCACGACGCGTCGCAGGCGATCACCGCCATCAGCCCCACCGGCGCCAACGTGGCGTCGACGAGGTAGGTCCACGCCATCGGCCGCGGCAGCACTCGCCACGACATGCCGAGCGATCGGACCCGCACGAACGCGACCATGCCGTCGATCGCGCTCTGCGCGACCAGGGCGGCCAGATACCACGGCCAGTCGCGCAGATCGGCCGTGTGCCGGTCGGCGAGCGCCAGTACGAGGACGGGCCCGAGGCTGTTCCATCCCGACAGCGACGGGACGAGCAGGCGGTGGATGCCGGGTTCGCCGCGCGCGCCGAGCGCGCCGATCAGCAGGCCGACGAGCACGATGAACGGCACGGCCTGGAGCGGCACCATGAACAACGCGGCGGCGACGATCGGCGCCGTCGGCACCGCCGACCCGCCGCTCGATTCGAACATCACCCGGGCGGCGACGCCGTGGGCCGCGCACAGCAGCCCGATGGTGGCCACCTCGTGCCACGTGGGGTCGCGCCACGTGAGGAGCAACGCCAGCGCGACGACCAGGAACCCGCCGCCCAGTGCGATCTCGCTCTGCCATGCGCCACGCAGCTCGCGCCCGTTCGAGCGGGCGTCGGCCACCTCCCGGGCGTCGGCGACGGCGCGTGCGACGTCGTCGGCGGTCGTGGGCTGGAGCCCCGCCGGGGACGGCGACGAGCGCGCGGTGGTCGACACGTCAGAACTTCGGCGTCAGTTCCTGTGCACAGGAGTGCCCCGACGAGATCTTGACGATCTCCAGACGATCCGCACGGCCGAGGTCGTCCGTCACCGGTTCACCGTCAGCGGCTGACCCAGGGGTCGATCATGATGTCGTCGAGGCGCCACGTCGCCGCGGTGCTCACCGGGGTGATGGTGAGCGTGATCCACTGCTCGCCCCTCGAGTCCCGCTTGTTCGGCATCGGGATCTGGTTCGACACCTTCCATCCGGAGCTGCCGGAGTCGATCTTGATCTCCTGGATCGCCCGCCCGGCCGAGCTCCACGCCTCGATCTTCACGAGCAGCTGCGCACCGCGCACGCCCGGGTCCTTGTAGAAGAAGCGCATCCACTCCTCGTTGGAGTTGATGCAGATGTTGGCCGGCATCACGGTGGTGTAGGCCGGGACGCTCAGCGCCTTCTTGTGCGACGAGCCGTTCACCTTCCACGGGGCCTGATCGGTCACGACCGAGCTCCCGCCGAGCGACCAGCCGGAGGTGCCCGACTCGAAGCTGCCGCCCGGCAGCAGGAAGTACTCGTTCTTGTCGCCCCACTGGCTGAAGGCCTGGAACGTCGAGCGGGTGCCGCACGAGCCGGCAGCGGCGGCGCTGCCACCGGCGAGACCGGTGGTGGCGGCGGTGGCGCCGAGCGAGATCGCTGCGACCGAGATGATGCGCTTCCAGTTGGTCATGTCCGTCCCTTGCACTCCCGCCCCCCTGTTCAGGTGGGGCGACGAGAGGATGCGGACGGATCACCGGGGAACACAAGCGTTTCGCGGCCATCTTGAGACACCTCTGAGTGAACGCCCACGCGCGAGGGGTCGAAGTCCGACCGGCGGTGGTGGTGCATCACGCTCGATTGGTGTTCGCCCATTCGGGTGACACAGCGCTGATGCGTCCGGTGGTGGAGGCCCTCCCGACGGGTGGATCGGGAGCGAACGGGCCGACTCGCCCCCGATTTGCCCCGAGGACACGGGTGTCGAGCGCCCGCAAAGCCTTGACTTCCGCTCGGCGGAGTGCTTACCGTTTGCCACCTGACGAGCCGTCCGGCCATGCGCCGGCCACGGTTGACGTTCGTCGTCCCCTGTGGATATGATCGTACGTTGCCGTGCGTCTCGTCCCCGCCCTCTCCAGAGTGCCGGTGACCTGGCGCGCCCTGACGCCGATCTCGCCGATTGCACTTGAGGAGTGACACCGTGGCCGACTCCACGTCTCGTGAACGCTATTCCTTCGCCAATCTGGCCGAACCGCTCCAGCTGCCCGATCTCATCGCGGTGCAGCGGGAGAGCTTCGACTGGTTCTTGAACGAGGGGCTGGCGGAGACGTTCCGCGACATCTCGCCGATCAAGGACTTCAGCGAGGCCCTCCAGCTCGAGCTCGAGCTCGATCCCGACGACGAGGACCTGCGGCCGCCGCCGAAGTTCACGGTGGAGGAGTGCAAGGAGAAGGACATGACCTACAGCGCGCCGATCTTCGTGCGCGCCCGGTTCATGAACCGCAACACCGGCGAGATCAAGGAACAGACCGTCTTCATGGGTGACTTCCCGATGATGACGGAGAAGGGCACCTTCATCATCAACGGCACCGAGCGTGTCGTGGTGAGCCAGCTCGTGCGTTCGCCCGGCGTGATCTTCGAAGCCGGTGAGCGGTACCGCCTGCGCAACCTGAGCAAGCACCAGCTCGTGAAGGGCACCGTCCACCCGTACCGCGGCGAGTGGATGGAGTTCGACGTCGAGCACAAGCCCGGCAAGGACGTCACCGCCGGGACCCGCATCGCCCGCAAGCGCCGGATGAGCATCTTCATCCTGCTGCGCGCCCTCGGCTACGACGAGGAGCACGCGCCGGGCTTCATCGACCGCTTCGTCAGCCACTTCGACTTCCTCGAGGGGCAGTGGGAGAAGGAACGCCACATCGCTCCCACCCAGACCGAGTCGCTGATCGAGATCTACAAGCGTGCCCGCCCGGGCGAGCCGCCGACGCCCGAGTCGGCCCGCGCCTACTTCCGCAACGCGTTCTTCGAGAACCGCCGTTACGACCTGTCGAAGGTGGGCCGCTACAAGCTCGATCGCAAGCTCGGTGCCGAGGTGGCCAAGCTCGACGAGCTGTTCGGCGCCGGCACCATCGAGATGGGCGAGATCTTCACCACCGACAACGACGACCCGGCCAAGATGCCGGCGTTCAGCGACGAGGTGCTGCGCCCGAACGAGGTCGTCGCCGCGATCAGCTACATGCTCCACCTGGTGAAGCAGGAGCCGGGCTACAGCCTCGACGATCAGGACCACTTCGCCAACCGCCGCATCCGCTCGGTCGGCGAGCTCATCCAGAACCAGGTGCGCATCGGCCTCAGCCGCATGGAGCGCGTGGTGCGTGAGCGCATGACGACCCAGGACGTCGAGGCGATCACCCCGACGACGTTGGTGAACATCCGTCCGGTCGTCGCCGCGATCAAGGAGTTCTTCGGCACCTCCCAGCTGTCGCAGTTCATGGACCAGGTGAACCCGTTGTCGGGCCTCACCCACCGCCGCCGCCTGTCGGCGCTCGGCCCGGGTGGTCTGAGCCGCGAACGCGCCGGCTTCGAGGTCCGCGACGTGCACTTCAGCCACTACGGCCGGATGTGCCCGATCGAGACGCCCGAGGGTCCGAACATCGGCCTCATCGGTGCGTTGTCGACCTTCGCTCGCGTGAACGAGTTCGGCTTCATCGAGACGCCGTACCGCGTGGTGCAGAACGGTCGCGTCACCGACGAGATCCGCTACATGGCCGCCGACGAGGAGGAGAAGTACGTCGTCGCGCAGGCCAACACGCCGATCAACGCCGACGGCACCTTCCGTGACGAGCGCGTGCTGGTGCGCCGCAGCCCGCAGGCGGCGAGCCTCGAGGACCTGAAGCGCATGCTCGAGGCCGAGAGCTTCTTCGGTGCCACCACCGACATCGCCTCGGTGAGCCCGCAAGAGGTGCAGCTCATGGACGTGAGCCCGCGCCAGATCGTGTCGGTCGCCACCGCGCTCATCCCGTTCCTCGAGCACGACGACGCCAACCGGGCGCTCATGGGCGCCAACATGCAGCGCCAGGCCGTACCCCTGCTGCGCGCCGAGGCCCCCTACATCGGCACCGGCATCGAGGACCGCGCCGCTCGCGACGCAGCCGACCTCATCCAGGCCACCGGGTCGGGCACCGTCGTCGAGGTGAGCGGTGACTCGATCACCGTGCAGTACGACGACGCCGGCAAGCGGGTGTACCGCTTGTCGAAGTTCCGTCGTTCCAACCAGGACACCTGCATCAACCACCGCGTCCGCGTGGTGGAAGGCCAGCAGCTCGTGAAGGGCACGATCCTCGCCGACGGTCCCTCGACCGATCACGGCGAGCTCGCGCTCGGCAAGAACCTGCTGGTCGCGCTGATGCCGTGGGAGGGCTACAACTTCGAGGACGCGATCATCCTCAGCGAGCGACTCGTGAAGGACGACGTGCTCACGTCGATCCACATCCACGAGCACGAGGTCGACGCCCGCGACACCAAGCTCGGCCCCGAGGAGATCACCCGGGACATCCCGAACCTCTCCGACGACATCCTGCGCGACCTCGACGATCGCGGCATCATCCGCGTCGGCGCCGAGGTCGGCCCCGGCGACGTGCTCGTCGGCAAGGTCACCCCGAAGGGCGAGACCGAGCTCACCCCCGAGGAGCGCCTGCTCCGCGCGATCTTCGGTGAGAAGGCCCGCGAGGTGCGCGACACCTCGCTGAAGGTGCCCCATGGCGAGAACGGCAAGGTCATCGACGTCAAGGTGTTCAACCGCGAGGACGGCGACGAGCTGCCCCCGGGCGTCAACCAGCTGGTGCGCGTGTACGTCGCCCAGAAGCGCAAGATCTCCGTCGGCGACAAGCTCGCCGGTCGCCACGGCAACAAGGGCGTCATCTCGAAGATCCTCCCGATCGAGGACATGCCCTTCACCGCCGACGGCCAGGCCGTCGACATCATCCTCAACCCGCTCGGCGTGCCGAGCCGCATGAACGTCGGTCAGGTGCTCGAGGCCCACCTCGGCTACGCCGCCCGATGGGGCTGGACCGACGCGAAGAACGGCAACGTCACCATCGGCGACGCGCCGATCCGCGGCACCGAGACCAAGACCCGGCCGAACACCAAGCCGGCCGTGCACGTCGCGACCCCGGTCTTCGACGGCGCCCACTGGGACGAGGAGGAGGCAGCGGGCAAGCACCCGACCATCCAGGGTGTGCTCGAGAACCTCAACCCCGAGTCGGCCGACGGCATCCGCCTCATCGGTCACGACGGCAAGATGCAGCTGTTCAACGGCCGCACCGGCGATCCGTACGACAACCCGGTCACCGTGGGCTACATGTACATCCTGAAGCTGGCCCACCTGGTCGACGACAAGATCCACGCCCGCTCCACGGGCCCGTACTCGATGATCACCCAGCAGCCCCTCGGCGGCAAGGCACAGTTCGGCGGCCAGCGCTTCGGCGAGATGGAGGTGTGGGCCCTCGAGGCCTACGGCGCGGCCTACTGCCTGCAGGAGCTGCTCACCATCAAGTCCGACGACGTGCTCGGTCGCGTGAAGGTGTACGAGTCGATCGTGAAGGGCGAGAACGTCCCCGAGCCCGGCATCCCCGAGAGCTTCAAGGTGCTCATGAAGGAGATGCAGGCCCTGTGCCTCAACGTCGAGGTGCTCCAGGCCGACGGCACGGAGATCGAGATGCGCGAGATCGACGAGGACGTGTTCCGTGCTGCCGAGGAGCTCGGCATCGACATCAGCCGCCCCGAGCGCGGCACCGACGACGACGACCGCGAGCGTGCTGCACGCCGCGAGCGCGCCTACTGATACCCGCTGACTGACCCGACGACGACGAACGAGAGACGAGAGGCGCCGAGATGCTCGATGTGAACATGTTCGACCAGCTGAAGATCGGCCTGGCCACGGCCGACCAGATCCGCACCTGGTCGCACGGCGAGGTGAAGAAGCCCGAGACGATCAACTACCGCACGCTGCGCCCCGAGAAGGACGGCCTGTTCTGCGAGAAGATCTTCGGGCCCACCCGCGACTGGGAGTGCTACTGCGGCAAGTACAAGCGTGTCCGCTTCAAGGGCATCATCTGCGAGCGCTGCGGGGTCGAGGTCACCCGCTCGAAGGTGCGCCGCGAGCGCATGGGCCACATCGAACTCAGCGCACCCGTCGTGCACATCTGGTACCTCCGTGGCACCCGCAGCTGGCTCGCGTACCTGCTGGCCGGCATCGAGCCGAAGGAGGAGCTGAAGGCCAAGCAGCTCGAGAAGGTCATCTACTTCGCGGCCAACCTCGTCACCTTCGTCGACGAAGACGCCCGCCACGCGAACCTGTCGACGCTCGAGGCCGAGTACCTCGAAGAGCGCGACGCGATCCAGAAGGAACTGGAGATCGCGATCGACCGTCGCTACAAGGAGCTCGAGGACGAGGCCGCGAAGAGCGAGGCCGAGGGTGCCGACGCCCGCAAGCTGAAGAACACCGCCGAGAAGGAGATCCAGGCGATCCGCGATCGCTACGAGATGGAGCTCGATCTGCTGCAGCGCACGTGGGACGAGTTCCGCAAGCTGCACGGCCGGCTCATCATCGACGACGAGCTGCTGTGGCGCGAGCTGCGCGACCGCTACGGCGACTACTTCGAGGGCGGCACGGGCGCCGACGCGATCAAGGCACTCATCGACCGGATCGACTTCGACGTCGAGGAGCAGAAGCTGCGCGACGCGATCGACGTGAGCACGTCGGGCCGCAAGCCCCTCAGCGCTCAGCGCAAGCAGAAGGCGATCAAGCGCCTGAAGATCGTCGCCTCGTTCAACAAGCGCGACGAGAACGGCCGTCGGATCAACGATCCGAAGGCGATGATCCTGGACGTCGTGCCGGTGATCCCGCCGGAGCTGCGCCCGATGGTGCAGCTCGACGGTGGCCGTTTCGCCACCTCCGACCTGAACGACCTGTACCGCCGGGTGATCAACCGCAACAACCGCCTGAAGCGCCTGCTCGATCTCGGTGCTCCCGAGATCATCGTGAACAACGAAAAGCGCATGCTGCAGGAGGCCGTCGACGCACTGTTCGACAACGGTCGTCGCGGGCGGCCGGTCACGGGTCCCGGCAACCGCCCGCTCAAGTCGCTGTCCGACATGTTGAAGGGCAAGCAGGGTCGCTTCCGTCAGAACCTGCTCGGCAAGCGCGTCGACTACTCGGGCCGTTCGGTCATCGTGGCCGGCCCGACGCTGAAGCTGCACCAGTGCGGTCTGCCGAAGCTGATGGCGCTCGAGCTGTTCAAGCCGTTCGTGATGAAGCGCCTCGTCGACCAGGAGCTCGCGCAGAACATCAAGAGCGCGAAGCGCATGGTCGAGCGTCGCCGTCCGCAGGTGTGGGACGTGCTCGAGGACGTCATCAAGGAACACCCGGTGCTCCTCAACCGTGCACCGACGCTGCACCGCCTCGGCATCCAGGCCTTCGAGCCGGTGCTGGTGGAGGGCAAGGCCCTCCAGATCCACCCGCTGGTGTGCACCGCCTTCAACGCCGACTTCGACGGCGACCAGATGGCCATCCACGTGCCGCTGTCGGCCGAGGCGCAGGCCGAGGCCCGCGTGCTGATGCTCAGCGCGAACAACATCCTGTCGCCGGCGTCGGGTCGTCCGATCGTGACCCCGAGCCAGGACCTGATCATCGGCGGCTACTACCTCACCGAGGAACTCGACGCCGTCGGCACGGCGCCGCGCGTGTACCGCCACCTGTGGGAGGTGCTGCGCGCCCTCGACGAGGGCTCGGTCAACATCCACGAGAAGATCACGATGCGCCGCACGGAGATCGTGAAGGGTGTCGAGAGCACCCAGTTCGACACGACCCCCGGCCGACTGCTGTTCGAGGAGGCGCTGCCGGCCGACTACCCGGCGCGCTTCGGCCACATCGAGGAGCTCGTGAAGAAGAAGGAGATGGGCGTCATCGTCGAGCGCCTGTCCGACAACTACAAGAAGAGCGAGGTCGCCGCCGCCCTCGACGCGATCAAGAACGTCTGCTACCGCTGGGCGGCGCAGAGCGGTCTCACCGTGTCGATCGACGACGTGAAGACGCCGAAGGCCAAGAAGGAGATCCTCGACAAGCACGAGGCCCAGGCCGACAAGGTGGAGACCCAGTTCAAGCGCGGCATCATCACCGACGGCGAGCGCCGCCAGCAGGAGGTGCGCATCTGGACCGACGCCACCGCCGAGGTGCAGCGGGCGATGGAGGCCGAGTTCAAGGCCCAGCGCTTCAACCCGATCGACATGATGGTGGGCTCGGGCGCCCGAGGGAACATGACCCAGATGCGCCAGATCGCCGGCATGCGCGGCCTCGTGGCCAACCCCCGTGGCGACATGATCCCGCGTCCGATCAAGAAGAACTTCCGTGAGGGCCTCGAGACGCTCGAGTACTTCATCGCCACGCCGGGCGCCCGCAAGGGTCTGGTCGACACCGCGCTGCGGACCGCCGACTCGGGCTACCTGACCCGCCGTCTCGTCGACGTCGCCCAGGAGCTCATCATCCGCGAGCTCGACTGCGGCACCAACCTCGGCGTGTGGATCGAGCACGTCGCGGCCGACACGGCCAACAAGCGTGCGTACCTCGAGACCAAGCTGTTCGGCCGAGCGCTGCTGCAGGACGTCACCCTGAGCGACGGCACGGTGCTCACGAGGAACACCATCGTCGGCGATCCCGAGATGGCTGCGCTGCGCGACGACCCGGCGATCAACCGGGTGCGCGTCCGCTCGGTGCTCACCTGTGACGCCGAGCTGGGCGTGTGCGCGCTGTGCTACGGCCGCTCGCTCGCGACGGGCAAGTCGATCGAGCTCGGTGAGGCCGTCGGTGTCATCGCCGCCCAGTCGATCGGTGAGCCCGGTACCCAGCTCACCATGCGGACCTTCCACACCGGTGGTGTGGCCGGCAAGGACATCGCCGGTGGTCTGCCTCGCGTCGTCGAGCTGTTCGAGGCCCGCACCCCGCGTGGTTCGGCTCGTCTCGCACGTGCCACGGGTGTCGTGCGCATCGCCGAGGACGAGGGCAAGGGCATCCCGGTCACCGTGGTCGACGATCAGGGCGACGAGCACTCCGTGGTGTTGCCCACCGGCAGCCGCCCGATCGTGACCGACGGCCAGGAGGTCAAGGCCGGCGACCCGATCACCGACGGTCCCTTCGACCCGAAGGAGATCATGGAGATCAAGGGCATCCGCGAGACCCAGCTGTACCTCGTCGAAGAGGTGCAGAAGGTGTACCGCGACCAGGGTGTGTCGATCCACGACAAGCACATCGAACTGATCGTGCGCCAGATGACCCGCCGCATCGGCGTGCAGGAGCCCGGCGACACCGGATTCCTGCCCGGCGAGCGTGCCGATGCCAAGGTGTTCCGTGACACCAACAAGCGGATGGTCGAAGAGGGTCAGAAGCCCGCCGAGGGTCGGCCCGAGATCATGGGCATCACCAAGGCGTCGCTCGCGACCGAGAGCTGGCTGTCGGCGGCGTCGTTCCAGGAGACCACGCGGGTGCTCACCGAGGCCGCCATCGACGGCCGCGGCGACAGCCTCCTCGGTCTCAAGGAGAACATCATCATCGGCAAGCTGATCCCGGCCGGGACGGGCATGATGCACTACCGCCAGTTCGGCATCGAGGCTCCCGAGTACCAGCCGATGACCTCGTACTCGAGCGACTTCGACGAGGACCCGGCCGCCTGGCTGAGCAACATCCACGGCACGTACTCGACCGACGAGCCGGCCGTCGAGGCCTGAGGCCTCGCGCCGGCCGGCACACCATCTGGCCGGCACCCCATCCGACACGACCGAAGGAGGCGACCCACATGGGTTTGTTCGACAAGGTGAAGGGCCTCACCAAGGGCCGCGAACAGCAGATCAAGCAGGGCATCGACAAGGTGGCCGACATGGCCCAGAAGAAGGCGCCCGACCAGCACGACGGCAAGATCGACCAGGCGGCCACCAAGGCCAAGGGTTTCGTCGACAAGCTCGACGGGAAGAACTAGACCGCACCGATCCCGCACCCGGTGATCACGGCCCCGCCCGAACGGGCGGGGCCGTGCCGCGTACGGTGTCGTGTCGGTGGCCCGTTCGTCAGGTTTTCCTCAAGATCGTCGTGCGGACGGCCGATACTCGCTGAGAATCGATCACGAGGGGGAGGGCTCGGACATGCGGGCGACACATCATCATCACGTCGCGGGGGCCGATCTGCTGGCCGACCAGCACCACGATGCCCGGCAGCACCCGCGCAACCGCGCCACGCCGTGGTTCCTGCTCGCCGCCGTCGCCCTGCTCGCCGCGATCTCGGTGGGATGCGGCGGAGGTGACGAGTCGTCGGACGACGGCGCAGGCGACGACGCGTCGGCGGCGGACGTCGACGCGACCGACGCGCCGGCCGCACTCGAGAACGTCTTCGACACCGACTTCCTGGTGGCCTGCGACGGTGTCGGGTTCCCGGCGGCAGCGCCGTACGACACGACGGCGGGCACGATCTCGCCGGTGGTGGTGCTCGCCGGCGAGGGCACCGCGATGTACGGCCGGTACGGCGCCGTGCGTGAGGCCTGGACCCGGCAGTGGACGACCGAGAACCCGCTGGCACTGGCGGAGATCCAGTTGGTCGCGTGTGCCGAGAAGGTGTCGGCCACCCAGGTGCAGGAGTGCACCGGGTACGAGGTCGACGGGGTGGTGACCGACAACGTCGTGATCCTGAACGAGGTGACCTACGAGGTGTCGCTGCACGAAGCGGCCACCGGCACCGAGGTGGCGTCCACCACGATCACCGCCCGGGACGAGGACTGCCCGATGTTCGTGAGCTTCACCGAGGGTGACACGACGGAGGAGCACGACAGCTTCGACGATCTGGCGATCCAGGCCTTCGTCGAGCAGTACGTGGTCCACTGAACCCCCGACCACGTCGCCGGCGAGCAGGTTCGTGCGATCGGCTCGGACCGCGCGGGTTGCCGGAGCGGATCGCGCGCCTCTAACATTGCAGGGTCCTGCGCGGAGGTGTCCGTGCAGCTGTCGCCCGACAGACATTCGCAGAGGTAGACGCGTGCCCACCATTCAGCAGTTGGTCCGTCAGGGCCGCTCCACGAAGTTCTCGAAGACCAAGACGCCGGCGCTCAAGGGTTCGCCGCAGCGTCGTGGTGTGTGCACCCGCGTGTACACCAACACCCCGAAGAAGCCGAACTCGGCGCTGCGCAAGGTGGCCCGTGTGCGTCTGTCGAGCGGCGTCGAGATCACCGCCTACATCCCGGGCGAGGGGCACAACCTGCAGGAGCACTCGATCGTGCTCGTGCGTGGCGGTCGTGTGCGCGACCTGCCGGGTGTGCGCTACAAGATCATCCGCGGCGCGCTCGATGCCGCCGGCGTGAAGAACCGCAAGCAGGCCCGCAGCCGTTACGGCGCCAAGGCCGCGAAGTAACCGGGTCCGGAAGAAGGAAGTCGATCCATGCCTCGTAAGGGTCCCGCCCAGCGTCGCGAGCTCACGCCCGACCCGCTGTACCGCTCGCTGCTCGTCTCGCAGCTCGTCAACAAGGTGATGCTGCACGGCAAGCGCACGCTCGCCGAGCGCATCGTGTACGACGCGCTGAAGATCGTCGAGGAGAAGAGCGGCGCCGAGCCGATCGCCACGCTGAAGCGTGCGATCGACAACATCAAGCCGCCGCTCGAGGTGAAGAGCCGCCGTGTCGGTGGTGCCAGCTACCAGGTGCCGGTGGAGGTGCGTCCCCGCCGGGCCAACACCCTCGCCATCCGCTGGCTCGTCGACTTCAGCCGCAAGCGTCGTGAGAAGACGATGGCCGAGTGCCTCGCCGGTGAGTTGCTCGACGCGGCCAATGGCCTCGGTGCCGCGATCAAGCGTCGCGACGACATGCAGAAGATGGCCGAGAGCAACAAGGCGTTCGCCCACTACCGCTGGTGATCCGGCGGCTGCGGCCGCACACGATCTGCACCGGACCCGCCCGCGAGGGCGGGTCCGGTCGTTTTTCGCCGATCGGGTGGACGAACGGGAACCGGCACGGCTGGTCGCGACGTCGAACGGGCATGACGCGCACGGCACGCACTCCACGCTCTCGTCGGTCCGGTGATCCCGGTCGTCCCGCTCGGGCGGTCGCCCTGCCCTGGGTGGCGCTCGCCGCGGTGAGCGCCGTGGGGGTGGTGGCCTGCTCGGCCGATCTGCCGGGCGCTGCACCCACCACGACACGAGCCACGTCGTCGACCTCGGCGGCGGGGGTGCCGTCCACCGCACCGACGGGAACGACCGATTCGGGGGGCGACCCGACGGTGCGACCGACGTTCGGGCGCGCACGACTCACGTTCTTCGACGACTGCCCGGCGCTGCTGTCGTATCTGCGCGACGAGTCGTCGGCCCGCGTGAGTGCGTGGGGGCTCGGCGGGATGCCGTACTGGCGCGGTGGCCCGATGCCGATCATGGAGGAGTCGGCAGCCGACATGGACACCGCCGGTGGTGACGACGGTGCCTCGGCACCGACCGCCGCACCGGCTGCACCCGACGCCACGGTTGCCGGCGGGTACTCGACCACGAACACCCAAGAGGTCGGCGTCGACGAAGGCGATGTGGTCGAGACCAACGGCTCGCAGGTGTTCGTGGCCAGCACCGACGGGGTGCGGATCGTCGACGTCGCCGAGGCCCGGGTGATCGACACCCTCGACCTGCCCGACGGCACGCATCAGCTGCTGCTCGACGGCACCCGCCTGCTCGTCACCACCACCACCTGGTCCGGCGTGGAGGACACCGTCGTGTCGCTGTACGACGTGGCGAACCCGTCGGACGCGGTGTTGCTGCGCCGCAGCCACCTCGAGGGCTACGTGGTCGCCACCCGCTCGATCGACGGTGTGGCCCGGTTGGTGCTCACCTCCACGATCGCGAACCGTTTGCCGTTCGTGACCCCCGACCAGTTCGGCCAGGACGAGGACACGGCGCTGGCCGAGAACCGGCGGATCATCGCCGAGAGTTCGATCGAGCAGTGGATGCCGCGCTGGTTCGACGAAAACGGCGACGGTTCGTTCGGCCCGATGACCGCCTCGCTCGACTGCTCGTCGGTGTCGGCGCCCCGGACCTTCGCCGGTCTCGGCATCTCGTGGATCGCCACGATCGACCTGCAGGCCGGCACCGCGCCGGCGGGCTCGGCCGGCGTGGTGTCGACGAGCGACCTGGTGTACGCCTCGCCGCAGAACATCTACCTCGCCACCCAGTCGTGGGACTGGTTCAACGGTGGGATCGACGTCGTCGGTGCCGACGCCGCCGTGCCGAACGACGAGCAGCCGCCGACCCTGATCCACCAGTTCGCGCTCGGCGCCGACGGGTCGGCGTCGTGGGTGGCCTCGGGCGAGGTGCCCGGACGCCTGCTGAACCAGTTCTCGATGGGCGAGTACGCGGGCGACCTGCGGGTGGCGTCGACGATCGACGACTGGACGGGCGCCACGGCGAGCGAATCGGTGGTCAGCGTGCTGCGCCCGGCGAACGGCGAGCTGCAGACCATCGGCGAGGTGCGCGGCCTCGGTCTCACCGAGCAGATCTACGCCGTGCGGTTCATGGGCACGCAGGCGTACGTGGTGACGTTCCGCCAGACCGACCCGCTCTACGTGGTGGACCTGAGCGACCCGACGGCGCCGCGGGTGACCGGCGAGCTGAAGATCCCCGGCTACTCGGCCTACCTGCACCCGGTGGGCGACGGGCTGTTGCTCGGCGTCGGCCAGAACGCCGACCTCTCCGGACGGACGCAGGGCACCCAGCTCTCGCTGTTCGACGTGAGCGATCCGGCCAACCCGCAGCAGCTGTCGACGCTGATGATCGGTGGGTCGAGCGAGGCCGAGTGGGACCACAAGGCGTTCCTGTACTGGCCGGAGGACGGCACGATCGCGATCCCCACGTCGCCGTGGTGGGGCGCCTGCTCGCCGGACATGGCCTGCCTCGCCGACCAGTTGCCGAGCGACAGCGGCGGTGGCGTGGTGGTGGCCCAGCTGCAGGGCACCGAGCTCGTCGGTCGTGGCGTGATCTCGCACGACCGTGACGGAGCGAGCGGATGCTGGAACCCCTTGCAGCGCTCGATGATCATCGGCTCGGAGATCGCCACCGTCGGCTACGACCAGGTGCAGTTCACCGATCGGGCGTCGCTCACGCCTCGTGACGCCGTCCGTTGGGGCGATGCCGACATGTACGGCTGCCAGTACTGGATCGACTGATTCGGCCTGATCCGCTGTCATCATGGGGCGATGACGACGAGGCGTGCAGCGGCTGCTGTGGCGATGCTGATCACCACGCTCGCGGCCTGCTCCTCGGAGCCGAGCGGTGCCCCGGCGACGAGCTCGCTCGCACCCTCGACCGTCGCGCCGACGAGCGCTGCCGCGACGACGGAGGCCCCCACGACGACGGCAGCGCCGACCACGACGGAGGCCCCCACGACGCTGGCGCCGCCGACGACGGTCGCGCCCACCACGACCACCGCGCCCACCACGACCGCCGCGCCCACCACGACCGCTGCGCCCACCACGACGGTGGCGGCGTTCGTCGAGGAGCGCCAGATCGGGGTCTCGGTCGAGGGCCGTCCGATCACCGCGGTGCGACGTGGAACGCCGGGTGGGCGTGTGGTGCTGGTGGTCGGCGTCATCCACGGCGACGAGGACGACGGTGTGGCGATCGTCGACCTGCTCGAGCAGCTCCCGGTGCCCGACGGGGTGGACCTCTGGCTCGTCGAATCGATGAACCCCGACGGCCAGGCGGCACAGGATCGGCACAACGCCAACCAGGTCGACCTCAACCGCAACTTCCCCGCCGACTGGGGCCCGATCGGCGTGCCGGGCGACGGCCAGTACGCCGGTCCGTCGGCGGCGAGCGAGCCCGAGACCCAGGCGATGGTGGCCTTCGTCGAGGAGCTGCGGCCCGACCTGATCATCTGGTACCACCAGGATCTGTACCGCATCAATCCCGGGCAGGGACGCGACGGCGCGATCCGGGCCCGCTACGCGGAGCTGACCGGTCTGCCGCTGGTGTCGATCACGGGTGGCACGTACACCGGGGTGGCCGCCACGTGGGCCCGGCGCACGATCGAGCCCGGCGTGGCGTTCATCGTCGAACTCGGTGGCACGCTCTCGGCCGAGGAGGCGGCGATGCACGCCCAGGCCGTGCTCACCGTCGCCGGCGAACCGAACTGATCACTCGGGGCTCAGGGCTCGGTGTTCACCGCGATCAGCTCGCCGGTGTCGTAGGTGGTGGCGGTGCCGGTCCACACGTAGTCGTCGTCGGGCTCGGTGAAGCCGTTCACCCAGAACGTCACCGTGTACCGGATGCGCGGGGTGATCGTCACCTCGCCCGGCCCCGGTGGGGTCCACGTACACGGACCGTTCACCCCGGGCTCGGTCTGGTCGGCCAGCACCGGGAACGCCGGGAGCGCACCACCACCCTCCACCGCCGACTCGTCGGGCACGCAGCCGACGATGCCGCGAAACGCCGGGCTGGGCTTGTCGGGATCGGGCACGAAGTCGACCACGAACTCGAGCTCGCGTGGCTGCACGATCAGCAACATGGTGGCGCCGCGGTGCACGACGGTGTTGCTGCGCTGGGTGACCCACGCCTCGGGTTCGATCGCGAGCCAGGTGGGATAGCGCGTCACCAGGCCGCCGTACTCGTCGACGATCGGGTTGTCCCACATGGCCGGCCTGCGGAGCTGCAGCCCGTTGCGCAAGGCCGCCTTCGGGGTGCGCACCTGGAACAGCGGATCGGGGAGCGGCACCTGCACGATGCCGACCTGGTTGACGTCGTAGAAGGCGCGGTCGCAGAAGACGGTGAAGGTGCGCAGTCCCGCCTCGAGCGGTCCGCTGGACGCGACGCCGAGCACGTCGGCGGGCAGCTCGCGAGGGGGCAGGTCGAACGGGATCGCGATGCCCTCCACGAAGTGGTATGTGGAGGTGACGCGCGTGCCGCGCTCGACCGTGGTGCCGTCGGACAGCTCGAAGCCGTCACGGTCGGCGGTGAACGAACACGTCGCTGCGGCCCCGCCGCCGTGGCGGGCGAACGCCGACGTGCCCGGGATGTTGGTGAGCCGTTGGATCCTGCCCTCCGCATCACGCACCGACACCGACCGCGCCCCACTCAGCGCCACCGGCGGCGGCGGGCGATCTGAGTCCTCTCCGAATCCGCCCCCCGGAGGCGGTGGAACGCCGAGGGCAAGTACCAGGGCCAAGGCCGGGCCTATAGACATGCGCTTCCCAACGGCCCCGCTGAGTCGACGATCCATCGACCGCCTAAGGCCAGCACCGTCGTCACCTGTCCCTTTGGTGACAAGAGCCCTGGCTCTCGCTCGGTACCTTCCTCGATGTACTGCTCATCTTGCAGATAACAGTCGTAGACCGTCGCGCTTGAGGAATCCCTATCAACGACGTACGGCCGAAGAACGACTCCTGCGCCAAGGTTCATCACATATCCACCCTCGCGCGCTTGGTCGAAGGCGCGACCGAACATCGCCTCGGCGTCTGTGATGTATCGGTTGAAGTCCGGATCACCGGTGGTTCGGGACGCCATGGCCGAGCGGTAGTAGGTCGTCACGGCGTTGGCGTAGGCCTCGAGGATCTCGACGTCGTCGGGTTGCACGGTGAACACGCTCGGGTCGTTCGGGTCGGCGGTCCAGGCGATGTGCACGTACAGACCCTCGGGCAGCAGGCGGCGGGTGTCGCCCGGGGTGGACACGCCCGGCGCGGTGTCGACCCGCTCGCCGAGCGCGTCCGAGAACGTCGGGCCGCCCGGCTCGCCACCGCTGTCGCCGTCGGGGCCGTCGCGGTCGTCGGTGGTGCTCGTACCGGTGGTGGTGTCGGGTGCCTCGCTGGTGGCGGTGTCGGCGTCGGTGGTGGTGGTGGGATTCGCGTCGGCCGTCGTGCCCGGATCCTCGCTCGAGGTGGCGGCGGCGGTCGCGGCCGGCGGCACCACGCTCACGTCGGCCACCTCGTTGCCGCCCGAGCACGCCGCCAGCGAGCACCCGACCGTCGCCCACGATCCGGCGAGCACCCAGCCGGCACGTCGTCGTGTCGTCCTCATGCTCTCGTGCCTCCTCCTGCCCGCGCGGGTCGACCCGCGGCGGAGCCTAATCACCGATCCGAGAACAAAGATCGACATCCACCACCGCCGACTGGAAAAGAAATCCGTACGATCGGTCCGATGGTCGACGTCGACGAGATCGCCCGGCGCTGCGCCACGGCCGGGCTCGACCTGCACGCCATCACCTCGGCGGGCTCGTACGACGACCTCGTCGATCCGCCGTACCGGTTGGGCGGCGGGCGCACCGACACGGTGATCGTGTTCGGCAACAGCCGAGCGCTGTGGCCGGCGCTCGACCGCTGGGAGCGCACGACCGGACCCCACGCCGATCCCGTCGACACGTACGTGATGCAGGTCGTCGCCGAGGCCACCGCCGACGTCGACGATCTGGTCGACATCCGCTATTCGCACGAACCGCCACCACGGCGCATCGCGATCCAGCGCCTGGCCGACCGCGCCGGTCTGGCCTGGCTGTCGCCCAGCCATCTCTGCGTGCATCCGGAGCACGGGCCGTGGATCGCCCTGCGCGCCGCGGTGGTGCTCGGCCGGCCCCTCCACTCGGCGCCGCCGGCCGCGATCGCCCCGTGCGCGTGCGCGTCGCACTGCCTGCCGAAGCTCGCCGAGGCGATCGCTGCCGGCGAACCGGCCGACAACGACGAGATGGTGGCGCACTGGGAGCGTTGGGTGGCGATGCGCGACGCCTGCCCGATCGGTCGGGCCGCGCGGTACGACGACGCGCAGGTGCGCTACCACTACCTCGGCGAGCGGCCGGCCGGCTGGCCGCCGCTCGGCTGAGGTCGCCCGCCGCCCCCTCCGCAGATCTTCTGGGTGCCACGCGCCGACGAATTGCCTGCACAGGCGCCGTCACTGGCACCCAGGACGTCGGCCGTCGATGTCCTGGGCGCCAGCGACGACTCACCGGGGCAGGTCGGCCGATTCAGCTGGCACCCAGGAGTTGGCCCGGCCGGCCGGGTGGCCGCCGCTCAGGTGACGTCGAGGATCCAGCCCTCTTCGCCGACCGCCGCTCGCGACTCGCCACGGTCGAGCCGGGGCGCAAAGCGGTGCGCGAGGTCGCCGGCTGCGTCGAGCGCGGCGAGACGTTCGGTGAGCGCGGTCACCTGACCGGCGTCCTTCACCGGATGCCTCGCCGGGTCGGGGCGGCCGAGCGCGCTCGGCCAGATCTCGGCGTGCACCACCGCGTCGGCGCGCCCGGCGGCCGGGTCGTCGGTGAGCCCGGTCTCGAACGGCCACAGCCGCGAACGCGGACCCAACGTCGGATCGGTGTGCAGCGCGTGCACCACGGGGATGCCGGTGAGCGTCTGGCTGCCGACGCTGCCGGCGCCGGCGAGCTGCCACACGCTGAACGGGCGCAGACCCCGACGCCGCAGCGCCAGCTCGGCCGACCGGTGTTCGGCCAACCCGGCATGCGGGAACCCCGGTGCCTTGGTGCGCGACAGCCACGGGGTCACGTGACGCGTCGACGTGGTGCCCCAGAACGGACCAGGACCGTCGCCGACACGCCGGTTCCACGCGGACGCCACCTCGAACCGGTTGTTGGCGTTGTCCGGGCCGTCCGCCAGCGCGCCGACCAGCGCGCGCCACGTCGACCGCCACGGCGAGGCAGCGGCATCGTCGAACCCGGCGGCGGCCGCGAACCCGCTCGGGTACCCGTAGGGCATGTCGAGGCCAACCAGCACCCGCCGACCGGCCGCCGCGCACAACGTGTCGCGCAGATACCCGAACGCGCTGGCACGTGTCGGCAGGTTCACCGGGTCGGCGGCCACCGTGTCGGTCGCGTCGCGCACGTGCACCCAGATCGAGTCGGGGCCGAGCTTCGGGGTCGACGACGCGCTCCAGTCCACCACCACGTACACGTCGAACGCCCGACCCCGCATCGAGCACATTCTGTAGGGTCGGCGGGCATGAGCGGGATCTCGCGCCAGGCGGTGCTCGACGCATGCGGCTACTTCGACGGGTGGCTCGACGTGCAGCGCCGCCGCCACCGTGTGCCGGGCGTGCAGGCGGCCGTGTGGCACGACGGCGAGGTGGTGTTCTCCACGGCGCTCGGCGTGTCGGACGAGTCGACCGGCGAGCCACTCACCACGGGGCACCTCTTCCGCATCGCCTCGCACTCGAAGACGTTCACCGCGACGGCGGTGATGCAGTTGGTCGAACGGGGCGACCTCCGTCTCGACGACACCGTCGGGCAGTGGGTGCCCGCGCTCGCCGGCACCGGCATCGCCGCGGTGAAGCTCCGCGAACTGATGGCGCACGCGGGTGGTGTGGTGCGCGACGGGTGGGACGGTGACTTCTGGCAGCTGTTCCACGCCTTCCCCGACCAGGACGAACTGGTGCGCATCGCGACCGATGCAGCCGACGTGGTGCCGCGCAACGAGCGGTTCAAGTACTCGAACGTCGGCTATTCGCTGCTCGGACAGGTGATCGAGGCCGCGAGCGGTCAGACCTACCGCGCCTACGTGGCCGAGCACGTCGTCGGCCCGCTCGGCCTCGTCGACACCGGACCGGACCTCGATCCGGCCCGAGCCGATCGGTATGCAGGTGGCCACGGCTGGCTCGACGAGGGTCGGCGCCTGCCGATCGACCACATCGACACCGGTGCGATGTCGTCGGCCACGGGCTTCTTCAGCACGGCCGAGGAGCTCGTGCGGTACGCCGGTGCGCACTGCTTCGGCGACGACCGCCTGCTGTCGGACGACGCCAAGCGGGAGATGCAGCGGACCGAGTGGGAGGTCGAGGGCACCGGCACGTCGTACGGCCTCGGGTTCGCGATCCACACCATCGGCGGGCGGCGGGTCATCGGGCACGGCGGCGGCTACCCGGGCCACATCACCCGCACCCACGTCGACCCCGTCGACCGGTTGGCGGTGTCGGTGTTCACCAACGCGATCGACGGTCCGGCGCTCGGCATGGCCAACGCCGCGGTCGCACTGGTGAACCTGGCGGCCGATCAGCACACACCGACGTCGGAGGGCGCCGCGGTCGCCGGCGTCGACCCCCGCCGCTTCTGCGGACGCTTCGCCAACGTGTGGGGCGCCTTCGACGTGGTGGCGCTCGGAGGCCGCCTGCTGCAGCTGACCCCGACGCTCGACGACCCGACGGCCTCGTACGCGGTGCTCGACATCGTCGACGACCACACGCTGCGCTACACGACCACCACCGGCTACGGCTCGTACGGCGAGCCGGTGCGGTACACCTTCGGTGACGACGGCACGGTGCTGTCGCTGCGCGGCGGCAGCGGCTCGACCTCGGTGCCGCTCGATCGCTACCGGGCGGCGGTCGCGGCGCGCGACCGGCTCACGCTCGGTGACCGCCTCATCGGCTGAACAGGCGCGACGCGTCGCGGATCTTCAAGTGTCGGTCAAGCAGGTCGCATCGGCGCCGGGCCGACGGACGATCCCCGACGTGGACATCTCCTCGTCGACCGCGGCACTCGCCAACCTCGGGACGGGACGCCTGCAGGCCGAGATCGCGACCAAGGTGCTCGCGACGGCGCTCGACACCCAGACCGCCGCAGCGGGCTCGCTGATCGAGGCGCTGTCGGTGTCGGTGCCCGCCGGCCTGACGTTCTCGTCGGACGGTGGGTTGAGCGCCGGCCACCAGAGCCGTTTCATCGCCGATCTCTGATCCGATCCGGACCGATCCGGGCACGACCCGGGCAGGACCCTGGCACGACATCGACCCGGGCACGACAGACTGTCCCCGTGAACTGGGGTCGATCGGGAGACGGATTCATCAGGTGCAGCGACGGACACGTCCGTTGGGGCGTGTTCGGTGCGGCCGGGGTGCTGTTCGTGGTGCGACCCGACGACGGTGAGCCCGAGGTGATGCTGCAGATGCGCTCGGCGTTCTCGCACGAGGGCGGTACGTGGAGCGTGGCCGGCGGTGCGCTCGACGAGCACGAATCGCCACTCGAGGCGGCGTTGCGCGAGGCGAGCGAGGAAGTCGGTGCCGTCCCGGCCGATCACCGCGTGATCGGTGAGTACGTGTTCGCGCCGGCGACCGACTGGTCGTACACGACCGCGGTGGTCGAGGTCGGTGAGCGCTTCGGTCGCTCGATGAACTTCGAGACCGACGCCGTCGACTGGGTGCCGATCGGCGAGGTGGACCACCGTCCGCTGCACCCGGGCTTCGCCGCCGCCTGGCCACACCTGCGCGCGATCGTGATCGCTCCGACCGGCTGACGCGGCTTCGACGCGCCGCGACGGACGCGTGCTCAGGCGGCGCAGCCGCCGTCGGGCACCGATGCGCCGAGTCGGGCGAGACCGGTGCGGTCGCCGTCCTGGAACCGGTCGAGACCGGTCGCGGTGCCGTACATCAGCTGCGCCGGATCGTCGACGTGGCCGAGCCCGAGCGCGTGGCCCATCTCGTGGGCGAGCACGAAGCGCAGCAGGTCGTCGCCACCGGGTTGCAGGTCGAGGGCGACGTCGCTGCGGATGACCACCTGTCCCCACACGATCCGGCGGTCGTCGTACCCGAAGCCGCCGAGGCCGATCACCGGATCGGCGAGGTGCGCGACCGAACCTGCTGCCGCCCAGCGCACCGTGATCGTGCCGTCGACCGGGCGACCGTCGACCACACCCTCGACGACCGGCAATTCGAAGCCGGTGGCATCGCGTGCGTCGGCGATCATCGCGTCGAAGCCGGCCCGGGCGTGAGCCTGCGCGCCGCTGAAGTCGACGAGCACCGACGGCGGCGCGCACACCGACCAGCGGGCCGCCGAGCCGTCGGCGCGTACGGCGGCCGGCACGAACGACTCGCTCGACGTGGGTCGGGGCATCGGCACCGGCGCCATCGAACGCGCCGCGGTGACGAACCAGCCGGTCACGTCGATCACCAGATGGGTGCGACGCTGGCTGAACACCGTGACACCACGAGCCGAGCTGGCCACGAGCGCGCCCGTGGCGGACACCGTGCCCGCCGCCACGTTCGCCGTGCTCGTCGCCGGCAGGGGATCGCTGGTCGCGAACGCCGACATGTACCCGTCGCCCTCGGGCCCCACCGCGGTGAGGTTGATCGCCACGGCGCCGGCGGTGGCCGTCGCGAACGGGAACGACCGCACCGAGATCGATCCGCTCGGGCCGAGCGGAGGACTGGCCGATCGGGCGCCGCGGGTGTCGAGCACACGGGCCGGGGTCACCGGGACGAACAGCCCGTCGGTGCCGGCCTCGGCGGTGTCGCCGGTGAACCACCCGGTGACGTCCACGACGACGTGCCCGCCGGCCGATCCCATCAGTTGGAAGGCGCCGTCGCGCACGGGCACGATCGAGGTGGCGCTCGCCGGCGCACCGCTCGCCGCGGTGTGCACGGTGCTGGTGCCGGGCCACGTCGCACCGCTCGGCCAGGCGCTGAACCAGGCGTCGCGAGCGATGCCGGTGAGCACGATCGACACCGCGCTCGCCGCCACCGGCACGCCGACGGCGCTGGTGTCGACGATCCGCACCTCACGAGGCCGCAGCGGACCGCCGAGCGTGCGGGTGTCGAGCACGCGAGCCGGGCCGAAGGGTTGCAGCCGCCCGGCGGTGGCGGTGTCGGCGGGGACGAACACGCCGGTGAGGTCGATCACGAGGTGCGCGCCGGACTGGGTGAACACCCGCAGCGCGCCGTCGGCGCCGACGGGCACGATCGCGGCGTTCGCGCGTGTGTCGCCCGGCGCGTCGAGGTTGAGGGTGCTGGTGCCGGGACGCGGTCCGTCGCCCCACATCGTCACGTAGCCCGCGGCAGCGGCGTCGGTCGCGGTGAGCGTGACGGCCGCCGCAGCGACATCGGCGGGCACGCCGTCGCCCCCGTGCACCTCGACGCGCAGCTCGGTCGCGGCGTCGGGGCGAGCGCCGAGCTCTCGGGTGTCGAGCAGGCGGATCGGGCCGGCCGGCAGGTAGGCGGTGGTGCCTGCGGCCGGGATCGAGGTGGGCGACACGAACAGGTCGATGTCGCCCGGGGCGGCCGCACCGGCGGGCGCGGGCACCACCACGAGCACGGCGAGGCCGGCGGCGAGTGCGAGGCACGTCGGGAGCGACCACCGATGGAGGGGGTGGTGGGTGGTGCTCCTCATGTCCGCACGATCGGCGAACTCGCCGCGGAACTGAAGAAAAGTCCAGAACTCGTGCCGTCGGTCCCGGGACTTCCGGGTGAGACGCCGGGACCCCCCGTCGGGTGGTCGTCGGACCAGCTCAGCCGTCGTGCTCGTCGTGGTGGTCGTGATCGTGCTCGTCGTGCAGGTGGGCGCCGTCGGGACCGGCGACGTCGATCACCATCACCTCGCCGATCGGGTCGTCCATCCCGACGCCGATCGGTACGGCGCCCTCGGTGCGGTTGATCGGGAACGACAGACACGGTTGACCCGCACCGAGCAGCGCGAGCCCCGTGCGATCGCCCGCCTGGTAGGTCTCGAGCCCGTTCGCGTAGGCGTACATCAGCTGCGTCGGGTCGTTCACGTGCGACAGGCCGAACGCGTGTCCCATCTCGTGGGCGAGTGTGCCGGCCAGGACGTCCTCGCCCTTCTTCGACGTGGTGAAGGGCAGATCGGATCGCACGATCACCGACCCTCGCACGATCTGCGTCGGCGAGTAGCTGAAGCCGCCGATGCCGAGCACGCTGCCCGTGAGTGACGGGTGGTCGACGCTGGTGCCCCAGCGCACGAGCATCTCGCCGTTGGCCGGCGCGGTCTTGGTGGTCTCGGTGACGAGCAGCCGGAAGCCGGTCGCCTCACGGGCCCGCTGGATCGCCTTGTCGAACGCCGCTCGCGCGTGTGGCTGCGATCCGGCGAAGTTCACCATCACTCGCACGTCCTGACACGGGTTCCAGCGCGGGTACGACCCGTCGGGGTTCAACACGCTCAGCTTGAACGATGTCGACACCACCGACGCATCGGGCTGGGTGGCGACCGGTCGCGGCGCGGTGACGAACCAGCCGGTCGCGTCGACCACGAGGTGCGTGCGCGCCTGCGTGAAGACGTTCACCCCGGCCGCCGACAGCGGCGTGATCGTGCCTGCGGCGAGCACCTGACGGCTGAGCGCGTTGGCGATCGACGCGTTGGGCCGGGCGGTGCCGGTCGGGTACGCGGTCAGGAAGCCGTCGGACGACGGCTCGACGGTGGTGACGTTGAGCGCCACCGAACCCGCGTTCGCGACGTCGAACGGGAAGGCTGCGGTCTGCAACGTCGCCGCCGGCCCGATCGGCGGCATCGACCCGTTGTCGCCACGTGTGTCCGACACGCGCACCGGCGAGATGGGCACGAACAGCCCCTCGGTGCTCGACGCCGCATTCGGTCCCGTGAAGTAGCCGTTGACGTCGATGACGACGTCGCCGCCACGCAACGACGTGAGATCGAACCGGCCGGACGTGAGCGGCACGATCGCCGACGCCGTCGCCGGCGCGGTGGCGGCTTCGGTGTTGACGACGCTGGTGCCAGGCCACGGCCGGCCCGCGGGCCACGCTGCGAACCATCCGGCCGGACCGATGCCGGTGAACGACACCACCACGGCGTCGGCGTCGGCCGGCACCCCGACGACGGTGGCGTCGATCGTGCGGGTCTCACCGGCCGCGAGCGGATTCGAGGTCTCGCGGGTGTCGACGAGGCGAGTGGGCCCGAGGGGCACCAGGCGGCCGGCGTTGGCCGACGCGGCGGGGCGGAACACCCCGGTGAGGTCGACCACCAGGTGGGTACCGCGTTGGGTGTAGAGCCGGATGTTGCCGTCGTCGCCGATCTGTGTGATCGCGAAGTTCGCGCGGGTCTGGCCGGCGCCGTCGAGGTTGAGGGCGCTGGTCGAGGGGCGCGTGCCGCTGCCCCACACCGTGACGAACCCGCCGTCGCGCGCGTCCGTGGCCACCACCGTGACGGCGGCGGCGACGGCGTCGGCCGGGACGCCCGTCACCGAGCGCACCGGGACGACGATCGTCGTGTCGGCTGTCGGCACCGGGGCACCGCCGGCGCGGGTGTCGACGAGGCGGATCGGGCCGAGTGTGTCGAAGGCCGTGGTGGTCGCCCCGGCGCCGGACACCGGCGAGTGGTGGGTCGTGACGCCGATCAGCGCGAACAGCGCGCCGAGGAGGATGAGGAACGGTGTCCGCCGCCGAAGCACCACACGATGTCGGCACGGGGGACGTGTGGGCTTGAGTCGGGGCGGGTCTGGATTCGATCAAGATCCGAACGCAGCGGGTGATCTCTCACCCAACTCTCACCCGGGATTCATCCCACTGCCACGCGGCGACGCGACGATGGTGTGCACGTCCGGCATCGACGAACCGCCCGCCTCGCCCGCCCCGGTTCGTCGACTCCGTCGGTGGGGTGCGGCCGTTCATCCGCCCGGCCGCACCCCACCGCGCCGGGCCGTAGGCTCGGTGCATGACGATCCCCGCCTCGCATGCCGACCTGCTCGACTCCGCCGCCCTCGCCCACGTGGCCACCATCGGCCCCGACGGCTCACCGCAGAACAACCCGGTCTGGTTCGGCTGGGACGGCACCCACGTGCTGTTCAGTCAGACCACGGGACGGCAGAAGTACCGCAACGTGCAGCAGCACCCGCAGGTGGCGCTGTCGATCGTCGATCCGGCCAACCCGTACCGCTACCTCGAGGTGCGCGGGACCGTCGCCGAGATCGTCGACGATCCCGACAACGCGTTCATCAACTCGATGGCGAAGAAGTACATGGACCAGGACGTCTACCCGTGGCACCAGCCGACCGACCACCGTGTCGTCGTGAAGGTGCTGCCGTCGCACACCACCCAGATGGGCTGAGCCGCCGTGCCGTCGCCGGGGGGCAACCTCGACCGGTTCTCGGGCTTCGCCGACCTGTACGACGCCCACCGGCCGGCACCCCCGGCGCGCCTCGGCGGGGTGCTCGCCGCATACGCCGGCGTCGATCGGCCCGAGGTGGTCGACCTCGGCAGCGGCACCGGCCTGTCGTCGCGATGGGCGGCGGTCTGGGCGTCGCAGGTGGTGGGCGTCGAGCCGAACCCCGACATGCGGGCACAGGCCGAGTCGCGCCCGCTGCCGAACGTGCGGTACGTCGCCGGCACCAGCGACGCCACCGGCCTGACCGACGCGAGCGCCGACGTGGTGATCGCGGTACAGGCGATGCACTGGATGGACCCGGTGCCCACCCATGCCGAGGTGGCGCGCGTGCTGCGCACGGGCGGTGTGTTCGCGATCGTCGACGCCGATTGGCCGCCGGTGACCGGCGCAGCACTCGCCGAGCGGGCGTGGGCCACGGTGCACGGCCGGATGCGGGTGTTCGAGGCGCGGCTCTCGCGAGGCGAGTCGGGGGCGGCGTTGCACCGACCCGTCGAGGACGACGATCCCGCCCTTGCCGACGACGACCTCCACGACCCGCACCGCAACCGGGCGTTGCCAGGTGGCGTGCGCAGCTGGTCGAAGGGCGAGCACCTCGCCCGACTGCGCCACAGCGGCCGATACGTGTTCACCCGCGAGCTGCTGTTCGACGAGCCCGCCGACGGCGGTGCCGCACGGGTGGTGGCGCTGATGCGCAGTCAGGGCAGCTACCAGCAACTGCGCCGCGCCGGCATCGACGACGACGAGATCGGCATGCCCGCCTTCGAGGCCGACGTCGCGGCCTCGGTGCCCGAGCACGCCACCATCGCCTTCTCGTGGCGGGTCCGCCTCGGCGTGATCGGCTGATGGTTCAGGACACGAGCGACATCTCGGACACGAGCAGCTTCGAGTCGGCGCGAGGCGTCCATCGCAGTCGCTCCGACAACCCGTACACGTCCTCGGTGTTCACCAGCCACACGAGATACGCCTGCTCGTGTGCGAGGGCGACCGCCTGCCGGTACAGCTCGTGCCGGGCAGCCTCGTCGAGCTCGGTGCCGGCGCGCTCGACGAGATCGGCCAGCTCGGCGTCGGAGTTCGAAGCGCCGCGACCACCGGCCTGGTAGTAGGTGGGCAACTGCCGGCTCGGGTCGAGCAACTCGTTCGAGCTCGACACGAAGATCGCGTCGGGCCGCGTGTCCCGGCCGAAGAGCACGTCGAGGTAGTCGCCGAAGTCGAGCAGCTGCAGGTCGACCTCGAGGCCGACCGCCCGCCAGGCCGCCGCGACGAACTCGACGAGTGCCCGGTCGTTCAACCAGCGACCCGACGACTCGCCGACGAGTGTGACCGTCGCGCCGGTGGCACCGCGTTGTTCGATGAGCTGCGCGGCGAGGTCGGGATCGTACGGGTATGCCTCGAGCGATGCGTCGAAGCCGAGGACCGAAGGTCCGAGCAGCTGTCCCGGGTCGACGACGGCGAACCCGCCGTACACCTCGTCGACGATGGCCTGCTTGTCGAGTGCGAGGTTGAGCGCCCGGCGCACCTCACGATCGGCCGTGATCGCGTCGTCGGCGTCGAGCACGATCACGGGATGCTCCTGCCCGAGCCGATGGGCGAGCTGCGGGGCGTCGTCGGCGGCCTCGGGGGGCAGATTGGTGACGAGGTCGTAGCGGCCCTCGGCCAGGCCGTCGACCCGCGCCTCGTCGTCGGGCACGAAATCGAACACCACCCGCTCGACCACCGGAACGCCGTCACGATGGCCGTCGACGGCCTCGAGTGTGATCTGCTGGCCGGCGTCGTGGTCGACGACACGGTAGGGCCCGGTGCCGTTCGGCACGTCGGAGAGATCGTCGAGGGCAGCGGCCGACGGGGCGACGATCTTCAGCCAGTACATCCGTGCGGGCAGGGCCGGGTCGGGCCCGGTGGTGAGGATCTGCACCGTGGTCGCGTCGACGCGCCGCGCGCCGGCCAGCGTGGCGAACAGGTCGTCGTTGTCGGTGAGGTCGCCGGCGATCAGGCGGCGCACCCGTTCGACGGTGGCGACGACCGCGTCGGCGTCGAACACGGTGCCGTCGTGGAACGTGATGCCGGGACGCAGACGGAATTCCCAGGTGGTGTCGTCAACCCGGGTCGGCTCGTCCGCAGCGAGCGACGCGACGAGCTCGCCGTCGGGTGTACGTGCGAGCAGGGTCTCGTAGACGTTGTCGTTGATCGCACGTTCGCCCCCGTCGTCCACCAGATGCGGGTCGAGGCTCGTCGGTGCCGAGCCGAGGGCGATCGTGATCGTCGCGTCGTCGCCCGTCGAGGGTGTGGAGGACGCGTCGCCGTTCCCGTCGTCGCCGCACCCGGCGGCGACGGCGACCATCGCGAGCGCTGCGACGAACGCCCGCCGGAAGCGGCGCAGTAGTTGTCCCATGTGAGGCCTTGACAGCGGTGACGCCCCCACGACGCCGCTGCCGAGCGTACCGGACCACATCGTCGGCCCAGCTGTCAGAGCACCTGGTGGAGGTCGACCGTCAGCTCGTCGCGGCCGCCAGTGCCGAGGCACACGGCGTGCACGTGGTTCAGCCACGCCAGGTGCTCGACGCCGGTGTGGAAGGTGCAGCCGCCGCGCAGGACACGGCGCTCGCTGAGCCGGAGGATGCCCTCGCCGCGCACGTCGACGTGCGCGTGGTCGTCGCTCACCAGCACCAGCTCGAACACGACGTGCGCGTCGCCCTCGCCGCGGAGGTGCGCCACCACCCCGCCGACGAGTGGCGCGACCCGACCCCGCATCGCCGGCCCGTCGACGGTGCCGTCGAGGATGCCGACGCGCACCGAACCGCCCTCCGGCCCGCCCGGGCTGACGAGCCCCCGAGTGAGCTCGAGGTGCAGTCGGACGAGGTGCTCCACCGGGAGCGCCTGCGACTGCGTCACTCGCGCCATGGCGTCCGTCGTCATGGGTCGAGCTTGAGCGCATCGCGAGGCATCGTCAAGCACATTGAGCACTAAAACGCGTGACCTTGGTCCCGACGTCCATGCCACACCGGCGTGAACGCTGTGGTGGTCGGGGTCGATTGGGTCGCGCGGCCCATTGCGTGCAGGCCGCTGAGCTGGTCGGATGGGCACATGTACGCATCGCGTCGACGTGTCACGCTGCCCGACCCACGGTCGCGGCCGCCGTTCGTCGTCGACCTCACCCCCCATCTCGACGCGTGCTGGGTGCTCGATCGCACGTCCGACCCCGAGCAGGGCACCACCCTGGTCGGCGACCTGATCGCCGACGTCCGGGTGCGACCGATGCAGCGTGTCACCGCGGCACTCGCCGCGCGGATGGCCGACACCGTCGAGCTCATCGGTGGTGTCGACGATCTCGTCGTCGTGCCCGTGCCGTCGGCCAACCCGGCGGCCGAGGTGCTCGCCCGAGCCGTCGCCTGCTCGCTCGAGCTGCCGTTCGAACGGCTGGTGCGGTCGCGGTGGGCCACCCGCTTCGCGCCGCCCGAGGAGCACTTCACCGTGCGTGCCCGCCAGGTGCCGACCTCGGTGCTGTTGGTGGACGACCTGGTGCGCACCGGTGGCAGCATGCGCGGCTGTGCGGCCCGCCTGCGCCGCCGTGGCGTGGTGGACGTGTGGGGCATCGCCGCCGCCGCCGATCTCGACGCGTCGTCGCCCGACACCGCGTCGCTCGCCCTGCGAGAGCTCGAACTCGACGCCTCGTGACCGACGCCTCGCGTCAGTCGTCGTCCGTGTCGTCGATCCCGTCGATCCCGTCGACGATGCGGTAGTCGTATCCCTGCTCGGCGAGGAACCGCTGCCGGTTGGCGGCGAACTGCTGGTCGACGGTGTCGCGGGTGACGATCGTGTAGAAGTGCGCCTGGCCCCCCGACTGCTTCGGGCGCATGATCCGACCCAACCGCTGCGCCTCCTCCTGCCGGCTACCGAAGGTGCCGCTCACCTGGATCGCGACGTTGGCCTCGGGCAGGTCGATCGAGAAGTTGGCCACCTTCGACACGACGAGGGTGCGCAGTTCGCCGGTGCGGAAGGCGTCGAACCGGGCGTCGCGCACCTTCTGCGCGGTCTGCCCGGTGATGAGCGGGGCGTCGAGTGCCTCGGCCAGATGCTTCAACTGGTCGACGAACTGGCCGATCACGAGCACCCGGTCGTCGCGGTGGTGCTCGCACAGGCGGCGCACCACCTCGGCCTTGCGCGGGGTGCTCGCCGCGAGGCGGTAGCGCTGCTGGGGATCGGCCATGGCGTAGTCCATGCGAGCGTCGTCGTGCAGTCCGACGCGTATCTCGGTGCACACCGCCGGGGCGATCCAGCCGTAGTGCTCGAGTTCCTTCCACGGGATGTCGAAGCGCTTCGGACCGATGAGGCCGAACACGTCGGCTTCCTTGCCGTCCTCGCGCACCAGCGTGGCGGTGAGCCCGAGGCGACGCACGGCCTGGATGCGGGCCGTCGCACGGAACACCGGCGCCGGCAACAGGTGCACCTCGTCGTAGACGATGAGGCCCCACTCGGTGCGATCGAACAGGCCGAGGTGGGGGTAGAGCGAGTGCAGTACGTCGGCCTCGGCGCCGTCGGAGGCCGCGGCGATCTCGTCGGCATCGGGCACGTCGGGCACGTCGGCGAGCAGGTCGTCGTCACCGCGCCGCTTCTTGCGGACCGGCGACCAGGTGAGCACCTGATAGGTGGCGACGGTGACCGGTTTGATCTCCTTGCGGTCGCCCGAGTACTCGCCCACCTGGTCGGGCGTGAGCGAGGTCTTGTCGAGGATCTCGCGGATCCATTGCCGGGCCGAGGTGATGTTGGTGGCGATGATCAGCGTGTGCGATCCGGCGGCGGCCATCGCCGCCAGCCCGATCACCGTCTTGCCGGCCCCGCAGGGCAGCACCAGCACCCCGTTGCCGGCGGCGTCGTGGCCGTCCTGCCACCATGCGCTGACGGCGTCGGCCTGGTAGCCACGCAGCTCACAGGTGAGCTCGGCGTCGGCGAGTGCGCTGCCCTCGGTGTAGCCCGCCTCGTCGGCGACCGGCCACCCGAGCTGCAGCAACGCCTGCTTCAGCGCACCGCGGTCGCCGAGGCGCACGGCGAACCGGTTGCCGTCGAGTCGCTCGCCGAGCAAGGGCGCGATGCGCTTGTCGCGTGCGACCTCCACCAGCAGTGCCACCTCGTGGCTCACGAGCGCGAGACCGCCCGAATCGAAGTCGCGCACCAGCCGCAGCCGGCCGTAGCGACCCATCTGGTCGTGCACCTCGGTGAGCACGCCCGGCGGCACCGGGTACTTCGCGAGCCCGCTCAGCGTGGATGCCACCTCGCCGGCGCTCATGCCGGCCACCGCTGCGTTCCACAACGACAGTGGGGTGATGCGATACGTGTGGATGTGCTCGGGCGCCTTCTCGAGCTCGCCGAAGCGGGCGAGTGCCGCTCGGGCCTCGTCGGCGCGTGGGCTGGCGAGCTCGAGCATCACCGTCAGGTCGCTCTGCACGATGAGGGGGTTGGTGGGATCGGTCACCAGGTCTCCAGCAGTGCTTCGAGGTGGGCGGTCGACGGGTGGAGCACGGGGGGAACCTGACGCACTCGCGGCGTGGCCTGCACGCGGTTGACGACGTCGCCGGCCGGCACCGGATCGGCGTCGGTGCTCGGAGCGAGGCCGGCCTTGCGCAGCGCACCGAGCACCTTGTCGAGCGGCAGGTCGCTGATCGCCACCGTGGGGGCGAGCAGGGTGAGCCGCGCGGCGCGCACCTTCACCGCCGCAGCGAGGCCGAGCACGTCGTCCGCGGTGACGACGGTGGCGGCACCACGGGCGGTGAGCCCGCCGCGCTGGCGCTCGACGTCGGCGAACACCTGCGCCACCACGGGTGCGATCGGCACGCTCGAGTGCGCCGTGACGAATTCGAGCAGCGACTCGGCGGTGGCACCGCTGGCCATCTCGGCGGCGATGCGGGTGCGGTCGAGACGCAACACGTTGACGCTGCCCGACGACTCGGCGACGCACAGCCGGTCGAGGCGGGCGCGAACCACCGGGTCGAGCGCAGGTGGCGCGATCACCGACAGGTCGGCCTGCACGACGAACGTGCGGTCCTGGTCGGGCAGCAGTGCGTGCAACGAATCCGGCTCGGTGAGCACCGTGCGGGCGAGGGCGCCGAGCCCGACAGGACCGTCCGGCGGGGCGAGACCGAGCACGACGAGATGGTCGGCGAGCCTGGTGACGTCGACCCGTGTCGCCATGACGTGTTGGTGCGCGATCCAGTGCGTGAACCGGTCGGCGGGGATGCCGTGCCCGTCGCTCGTCGCGAGCAGGTCGGCGATCACCGAGCGGCGCACCAGCGCGTCGACCGCCCGGGTGTCGGCGGGCGCGTCGAGGGCGTCGAGCCAGGCGTCGACCAGCCGGGTCCACTGATCGGCGACGTCGAGGTCGCGCCATTCGGCGAGTCGTTCGGGGTTCACCTCGAAGCGGTGCACCCACGACGCCGTCCGCCCCCGTCCGACGAACTCGCTCAGCTGGGTGATCAGGCCGAGACCGAGCGCGAGGTGCACCAACAGGTCGACCTGGCCTGCCGGCAGCCCGAGTCGCTTCGCCAGGTCGCGCATCGTCTTCACCCCGATGCCGCCGGTCTTCAGGCCGACGATCGGCTCGAGCGTCACCTGGTGCACCAGGCTCTGCAACGTCCGCAACGCGTCGGGATGGGCGTGCCCGGCCTGGTGCAGCGGTCGCGGCGTGATCGCTTCGGGTCGGGGCCATTCGGCGAAGGTGCGGCGGTGGAACGCGACGAGTGTCTCGAGCCACAGCCCCACCTGACGGATCTCGCGCTCCACCCACACCAACCCGTGATCGACGAAGAACTGCAGCGCCGCGGCCTCCGGGGTGAGCAGCGGACGCAGATGGGCGGGGCGGTGCTCGACCGGGTTCGCGAGGCGGAGCTGCCACCAGTTGTTGGTGAGCCGCTCGCCGGCGATGCCACGCCCACCGGCGTCGACCAGCCGGGCGAACAGCGCCTGCTCCGTCGGCGAGAGGCGGTCGATGATCGAGTCGAGTCCCTCCGTGGTACCGATCAGCTGCCGCAACGCGTCGATCCGGGCGCCTTTGGCCGCCGGGACGTCGGTGGCACCCAGACGCTCCAGCCACAGCCGGAGCACGTCCTTGGTGATCGACTGGTCGAGCAGCAGCCGGTCGAGCGGCCGTCCCGGCCGGTGCACCTGGTCGCCGACACCTGGTCGAAGCCGAAGGGTGCCCGACGTGTCGGGGTCGTGCACGAGGAAACGATCGACGAGCGCGCGCACCATCCGCTCGCGCTCGGCGCCCTCGACCGGCTCGAGTTCCTGGTCGAGCACGTCGGCGGTGACGGTGCCGCCCCTGCTGGCCATCACCACCAGCAGCTGCACGCTGGCGGCGTCGAGCAGCTCGATCGTGAGCCGCTGGACGTGCGGGTTGGCAAGCGCGCCGGCGAGCTGACGGCGGCCGGGCCGTGCGGCCGAGGCGCCGAGGAACACCCGGAGTGGTCCGGTGCCGAGGCACCATGCGGCGAGATGGGGCTGGAGCGCGAGGCGGCGGGCGAGCTCGGCGGCGTCGAGGGCGTCGAGCGCGCCGAGCCGGTCGGACACCACCTCGTCGAGCATCCCTCGGACCCTACCGGTGAGGGAACTTGGTCGGGTGGCGGTGGCCGAGCGCCCGCGGGCCGACAGAGTTGCGACAATGCACGTCATGGAGGTGGTGCTCGGGTTGGTGCCCGGACTCGACGGGTGCTGGGCACTCGACCGGTTCACCGACGCGCATCACGGGCCCACCTCGACGGCGATGTCGGTGGGACGGGCGCGTGCACTCCCGGCCCGCGGGGACGCCCGTGTGGCCGACGAACTCGCCCGCGGCATGGCCGACGTCGTGCAGCGTCGGAGGTTGCCGCGCGACGTGGTGGTGGCGGCCGTGCCCTCGGCCAACCCGCTGAGCGCCGACCTGGCCGCCCGTGTGGCCGACTTGCTCGGACGCTCGTCGGCGCCGTTGCTCGGTGTGCGTGCGGGGTGGTTCGGCAAGCTCGACGGTCAGGTGCGGGGCCGCATCACGGTGAAGGTGCGCACCTCGCCGCCGCACGTGCTGCTCGTCGACGACCTGGTGCACACCGGTGTGACGGTGTCCGACTGCGCCGAGCTGTTGCGCGCCCGGGGCGCGGTGCGGGTGTGGGCGGTGGCTGCCGTGGTGGCAGGCGACCTCGACCCGATCTGACGGCCGAACGGCAGCCGGAACGGCGGCGGCGTCCGGGTCAGAGCTCGCCGACGGATCGGCACAGGTGCGCCACGGCGCCGGCGTCGAACATCGTCGCTCGCTCGGACAACCACGGGGTCAGCCGCCGCCGGTGCAGCACCGTCACCTCGTCGGGACGGGCTGCCAGGTTGGCCGTGTCGTCGATCACCACGACGGGTTGGCAGGTGATCTCCCAGCCGGTCGCCCGCTGCATGAGCTGCGACACCAACGCCGCGGTGAGCTGCGCACCCGAGCTCGCCGAGCGGCGCTCGCCGTGCCAGGTGTCGGTGCGTCCGAACGAGGCGGCGGTGTCGCGGGCGAACAGCACGTACACCCCACCGGGGCCGATCACCACCGGCCAGGCCACTGCGGGGACACGCACCTCGTGCCAGCCGTCGGGCAGATGGTGCGCCTCGGAGGCGTGCGCGGAGTCGTTCAGATGCGTCGGCGTCGTCGTCACGCTTCTCTCATCGGTTCGTCAAGGTTCCGTCTGGAGTGGAATTTTCCACCTGGTCAGCGGCGCCGTTCGCCACGAAGGGTGGTGCGACACCTCGCGACGGACCCGCCTGCGGACGACGACGGGGCGCCCGGCCGAGCCGGACGCCCCGTGCACGCCGGTCGTGACCTCGGCGCAGGGTGACGCGATGGGCCTCACACCATCGCATCACGTCGTCGCACAAGGAGTCGTCGCGAGGTGCCATCCAGTTCCCGACGCGAGTCGGAACATCGACGCGGTGACGCGGCGGCCCGCGGGGCGGCACCGGTACAGACAGGCGAGCCGGAACGCCGTGTGCCGGGCGAGATCACGCACGCGTTCGGGGTCGACCGGGTCGTGGCCCGGCTGGAGCCCGTGTTCGACGCAGGCGTGCACCAGCCGGTCGCCCGCATGCATGGCGTCGCTGGCCGGTCGACCCGCGAGCAGGGCCCGCAACACCAGGTGCACGGCCAGGTTCGCGACGTCGAGCTCCGCGGCACCTCGCGCCAAGCCGTCGAGATCGATCACGCCCCAGGGCTCACCGGTGGCGCCGACCACGAGGTTCTTGTCGTGCAGGTCACCGTGTACCGCCGCCGTGCCGGCCACCGACACCTCGGGCAGCGTGCGCGCCACCCGGGAGGCGTGGTCGGCGGCCGCCGGCTCGACGCGTTCGAGGACGCGGATCCATCGGGCCGGGTCGTCGAGCACCGCATCCGCGGGCGCCGCCCCGAGGGGGGTGTCACGCACGGCGGCGAGCAGGGTGGCGAGCTCGGCGGCGCGCCGCGTGGCGACGTCGAACCGCAGACGGAGGGCGTCGTGCAGCCGGACACCGTCGACCGACGACAACTCGATCCTCCCGACGTCGTCGGCGTCGAGCACCGTCGGGCTGCGGTAGCCGGGCGCCGCAGCGGCGAGACGATGCCGCTCGCGGACCTCAGGGGCTGCGCCGGCTCGGACGATCTTCACGAACCGGGCGTGCCGGCCCGGCGCGGCGTCGATGCGCACCACGGCCCGGCGACCGGGTCGGTAGGCGACCAGTGCCCCCCGTGCGAGCGCCGGCGCGAGGGCCGGCAGGGCGCGGTCGTGGTGCGGATCGGCGATCTCGGCGTTGCCGGTCGCCGGGTCGAGCAACGCCCAGCACCGGCCGTCCGACACCACCCAGGGCCGTTCGGGATGCGGCACGACGTGGTGCCACCGTCGCATCCAGGCGGGCGCCGCCTCGTCGAACGCCGTCATCGCGCCACCCCCGTCACCCCCGTCATCCGCGTCACGAGTTCGGATCCGGCGAGCGTGAGCAGGTGCCGGGCCCGGGCGATCGCGTCCGGCGCGAGCTCGCGCATGGTGACGACGGCGCGGTCGACGAGGCCCACGGCGGTGTACCAGGCCAGGCGATCGGCATCGACCCCGTGTCGCGACGCGACCGCCTCGACGGCGCCTTCCGCCAGCGCCATCCGCGCGTCGTCGGAGGCCATCGCAGCGGCGCGCAGCCGCCCGAGGTCGGCCTCGGCGTCGCCGACGCACACTCGATCGAGATCGATCAGCCCGAGCCCCGCCGGCCCGACCACCACGTTCCCGTCGTGCAGGTCGCCGTGCACCAGCACCGGTCGACCCGCCGTCGGGCACGCGGCCGCGAGCCGGTCGGCGACGGCACCCGCGATCGGGGACAGCACCGGGTCCCACGCGCTCGCCCACGACGTCGCCTGCCGAGCCGACCGCAGGTGATCGAGCGGTGCGCGGCGGGGCAACGTCGATGGGGGTGGCAGCTCGTGCAGCCGCGCGACGAGGTCGGCGAGCTCGCCGGAACAGATCGAGGCGACGGCGTCCGGCGGCAGCGTGTCGAGGGTGACGCCGTCCAGGTGTTCGTCGACGCCGACGCGGCCGCCGTCGACGAGGCCCAGGTGACCGGCGGTGCGCACGCCGTGCCGGGCGGCCACCCGTGCGACGGACGCGCGACGGTGACCGTCGGCGGCGGTCGAGCACCGCACCACCACGACCCGGCGGCCGTCGTCGCCCACCAGATCGGCACGCGAGACGACGCGGCGTTCCGGTTTGTGCACGAGGACGTGCACCGACGTGCGCGAGCCGGACAGGCGGCCGATGCCGAGGGTGTCACCGAGGGCGTCGCCGAGAGAACGCTTGAGTTTGCGACCGGTCACGTACCAGCGCAGGCGGACGAGCTCGGCGTCGGTGGGGAACGGGAAGAACAGCTCGTGGGGTCCGAGCCGCACGACCGACATCGACGGGTCGGACCAGCGGGTCGCGGCCTTCGCCTCGACGGCGTCGAGCGCGGCGGCGTCGGTCGACCAGCGCACGTAGCCACGGCCCGTGACACCGTCGCCGGCGACGAGCTCGAGTGACACCAGCGCCGAGCGCGCCGGCTTGTATCGCAGATAGATCGGCCGGCTCGTTGCGACGTCGAGGCCGGCGGCACGGAGCCGAGCCGACACGCCGTCGGGTTCCACGAGCTCAGCGAGCCCCAGCGTCACGCCCGTACCTCGGCAGCCACCCGCCCCGCCGGCGAGCCTGCGACGATCGTGTGGAGGACGGCGCCTCGACGGTCGAGGTGGAGGTGTGCGTCCGGCGAGAGCTCGTCGAGTTCGCCGTGGTGCACCACGAGTGTGGTCCGGTCGCGGGCGACGTTGCGGATCGCCCGGATCACGAGCGACCGGGCGTCGGGGTCGAGGCCGACGAGCGGCTCGTCGAGCAGGAGCACCGACGCCCGTCGCACGGCGGCGCGAGCGAGCATCACACGTCGTGCCTCGCCGCCCGACAGCGAGCCGCCGGACTCGGTGAGCACGGTGTCGAGGCCGTCGGGGAGACGGTCCACCACCGGCAGCAACAGCGCGGCTTCGGCGGCGGCGAGGATCTCGGCGCCGGATGCGTCGGGCTTGCCGAACGCGATGTTCTCGCGGATCGTGCCGGCGAAGAGCGCGAGTTGCTGCGGCACGAAGGCCACCTGCTCCCGGTACGAGGTGAGCTGGTACCGCTCGATCGGCACGCCGCCGATCGAGATCGTCCCGCTGCTCGGCCGGTGCAGCCGCAGCAGCAACGAGAGCAGCGTGGACTTGCCGGTGCCGTTCTCACCCGTCACCACGATCAGCTGACGTCCTGGCAGCCGGACGCTCAGTCCGCGCAACGTCGCCCGACCGTCGCCGTAGCGGTGATGCACGTCGGCGAGCTCGATGTCGCCGTGCAGCGCTCGCGCGCGACGACCCGACAGCTGGTCCTCGATCGGCTGGTCGAGCAGCTCGCGCAGCCGGCTGGCGCACGCCATCGCCTTGCCGAGGCGGGCCGCTTCGTCGCTGATCTTGCGCAACGGCTTGTACAGCGACCGTGTGTAGCCGATCGCCAGCACCAACTGGCCGGGCGTGAGCAGCCCGTCCCGGACACGGGTCGCACCCACTGCCAGGACGAGCGCCACGCCGGCGCCGGTGAGGATCTCGGTGCGCTGGCCGAGCTTCGCCGCGTGCGTCGCCGCCGCGAGCGTGGCTCGTTCCGCGCTCCGAGCGCGAGCTCGGAACCGGTGCGTGGTGCGATCCTCCGCCGCGAACGCCTTCACGAGGCCGACGTTGCGGATCGACTCGGCGGCCTCCGACGCGATCGCGCCTTCCTTCTTGCGCGACCTGCCCGATGCCTGACGGACCGCCACCGACGTGCGTCGCATGTCGAGCGAGAGCAGCGGCAGCGGCACCAGGGCGAGCAGGAGGAGACGCCAGTCCACGAACGCGAACACCGCGGCGCTACCGACGAGCAGCATGCCGCGCGAGGCCAGTGTGAGCCAGCTCGAGAACAGCAGGTCTCGCACCATGTTGACGTCGCCCATCAGCCGCACGATCAGGTCGCCCGAGAAGTGGCGGTCGTGGCGGGGGTACTCGAGCCGCTGGATGTGCTCGAACACGTCGGCCCGGATGCGGACCGTGGCCTTCCGACTGATGCGGGCGACGGCGAGTTGGAGTCGTGCGTCGAACACGCCGCCGAGCGCGGGGACCGCGAAGGCGACGAGGGCGAACACCGCGATCGGTCGCATCGACACCGTGGACGGGTCGTTCGCACCGACCAGGTGGTCGACGACCCAGGTGATCGGCCAGGGCCGCAACAGCTCCATCGCGGTGACGGCGAGCGAGAGCGTGACCGCGAGGGCCATGGTGGGACCGAGACCGGCGAGCGACGGGCGGAACGAGGCCCACGTGGCGCGCAGCGTGGCCGCGTCGAGTTCGACCAGCCGCCGGCGCGAGATGCGGATGCGGCGGAAGTGCCTGCGTCGCGTGGGCGCGGCTGCGTCGCTCATCGCGATGCCCCGGCGGGCACGAGCGCGCTGATCGCCTCGATCGTGCGGGCCGCGACGTGGGTCCACGTCATCGAGGTGAAGGCACGTCGCCGCCCGACGGCACCACGGCGACGGGCCTCGGCCAGCCGATCGAGCAGCAGGGCGACCGCATCGCTCAGGGCCTCGTCGTCGTCGGGATCGACCACGATCCCGGCATCACCGACGAGGTCGGGGACGTCACCCTGTGCCGTCGACACCACCGCCAGACCGGCTGCGAGGTAGTCGATCACCTTCAGCGGGCAGAAGTAGAACGGGCGCTGGCTCGGATACGGCGCGAGGCCGATGGCCGCGTCGGCCAGCAGCCGGGACGCCTCGGGACCGGGCACCGCACCCGTGACGACCAGTTGGTCGGCCAGGCCGTGGCGACGGGCGGTCTCCCGGAGCCGTTCGGCGCCCTCGCCACCGCCGATCACCAGGGTGCGTGGCCGATGGCCGCGGTCAGCGAGTGCCATCAGCAGCGGCACCAGCCGGTCGGCGCCGTGCCATGGCTTCGGATGCCCGAGGAAGACGAGCGGGAACGACGGTTCGGTTCGAGGCGGCGTGCGGAACCAGTCCGGAGCGAAGCCGTTGGGCAGCACGCGCACCGGCCCGGTGCGAACCCGTCGGGCCCAGTCGGCCAGCTCGGACGACACCGTGATCACCAGGTCGGCGTCGGCGACCAGCCGGCGTTCGGCGGCCTCGTCTCCGGCGGCCACCGTGTCGGGCCGGTGCCGGCGCGCCTCCTCGAACAGCGGGGCGTTCACCTCGAGCACGAACGGCAGACCGTTCGCCCGCGCGAGATCGAGTCCGTCGGTGTGACCGAGCGACGAACGCTCGTACACCACGTCGAATCGGTGCACCTCCTCGGCCAGCAGGTCGAGCGGGCGCAGGTCGACGGGGAAGTCGCCCTCGGCGGGACGGCTGCAGAACGTGGTGACGTGATGGCCGAGCTGCTGCACCCCCTGGGCGATGCCGCGCAGGTGCTGCGAGGCGCCCTTCGTCCCGCCTGGCGCGATGCCGCGATCGGCGCACACCTGGGCGATGCGCACCGGTGTCATCGCGATCCCGCCACGGCGGCCGGCGTGCGGAAGGCATCGAGGAGCGACGGGATCGTGGTCGAGCGGTCGAAGCGCTCGGCGAGCCGCTGCGGACCGGCTGTCGACATGGCCTGCCAGCGGTCGTCGTCGCGCATCAGCGCGGCCAGCGCGGCGACCAGCGCGTCGAGGTCGTCCTCGGCGACGAGCGTGCCGTGCCGGCCGTGTTCGACGATCTCGGGGATCCCCGCGATGGGCGTGGTCGCCACGGGCAGACCGGCACCGAGCGCCTCGATCAGCACGGTCGGCAGCGCGTCCTGGTTACCGTCGTCGCCGACACGACACGGCGCCGCCATCACGTGCGCCCGCCGCATCCACTCGTGCACGCGGTCCTGGGGCTGGGCGCCGAGCAGCTGCACCCGATCGGCGACACCGAGACGGTCGGCGAGCGCGACCAACTCGGCACGATCCTCGCCGTCGCCGATGAGCACACCCTCGACGTCGGGGAAGTCGTCGGCCAGACGGGCCACGGCGGCGATCAGCAGATCGAAGCCCTTCTTCGGCACGAGCCGCCCGACACCGAGGATCTGGTGGCGCCGTCGCTGGTCGAGCGGTGCCGCCGGCGCCTGCGGGCCGAGTCCGTTGTAGACCCGGGTGAGACGTGCCCCCGACCCGTCGAGTCGATCCGCGAGATAGGCGAGGTTCGCGTCGCAGACCGTGACGACCACCTCGGCTGCCGCGGCGATCCGGCTGGCGAGTGCCCAGTCGACGGCGTGGCGGTAGATGTCCTTCGCGTGCGCGGTGACGGTGTAGGGCACGTCGGTCAGCAGGTGCACCAGATGGGCCGTCTGGGCGGCGACGGTGAGGAAGTGGGCGTGCAGGTGGTCGACGCCCTGCCGTCGCACCAGGTCGGCGATCTCGATCGCGTGCAACACGGTGCGCGCCTGGCGCTCGGCCGGAAGGTGGTCGACGACGTCGAGCACCGCGTCGAGCCGGTCGTGGCGAAGGCGGGGGAGGGCCCGGATCGCTGCCAGCGCCGCGGCCTTGTCGGCGTCGGCGAGGTAGTGCACGCGACCGCGCACCGAGGCGATCGCCGGGTGGAACCGGCCTTCGGTGGCGTGACGGAGCGAGAACACACTGATGTCGGTCCCGTGTGCCTCGAGACCGAGGATCTCGTTGAGGACGAACGTCTCCGACAGGCGCGGGTACTGCTTCAGCACGTAGCCGACGTGGCGCGGGGCGTCAGACACCGACGGCCTCCTTCTGCTCGGTCGCACACCGGGTCGGCACCGAGGCGTCGGGCCGGGTGGCATGGGCGGGTGTCCGAGCCGTGACGTCGGCGGCCGCGTGATCGACCGCCTCGACGAGCAGACGGGCGGCGCGCCCGGCACCGCCGAGGTCGACGGCGGGCAGGACGCGCCCGACCGAACCAGCGGCCCAACGCTGCACCACGTCGCCGATCCGGTCGGGCGACAGCTCCTCGAGTGTGCATCGCTCGAGCGCACCGTGCGGCGCCAGGCGACGTGCTCGCAGGTCCTGCTCCAGCCGTGGCGCCGTGCGGGGCACGAGCAGGGCCGGCACGCCGGCTGCGAGCTCCTCGGCGACCGTGTTGTAGCCCGCCATCGACACGACGACGGTCGCGGACGCGATCAGGCCACGGAGATCGTCGGTGAACTCGATGGTCGTCACGTCCGGGAGCCGTTGGGCACGCGCAGCGAGTTCACGCCGTCGGTCGCCAGCCATCAGCGGACCGGTCACGACCAGCGAAGCGAGCCCGTCGAGCGCCCCGGCCTCGACCGCGTCGAGGTGGCGTTCGACGATGCCGTCGCCGTCGGCGCCCCCACCGGTGGTCACGAGGACGTACGGCCGGCCATCGAGGACGCGGCCGGGTCGGGCGGGCGGCATCGGCGGTGCCACGAAGCCCACGTGTCGAACGGGTGAGCCCAGCCGTTGGCCGAGCCGCAGTTCGTCGGCGGTGGTGACGAGGCGGCCGTCCCCGTACACGAGGATCTCGTCGTACGCAGGGAGCCACGACCACGAGTGGTCCGCCGCCCAAGCGGCGTCGGTCCGGTCGGCCTCGTCGATGATCTCGCGCAGTCCGAGCACCAGCCGCGGCCGCGACCACGGCGGGCGCGTGGTGCACGACCGCAGCAGCGGGATCAGTTCGCCGGCCATGCCGACCGGTGCGTGATCGACGAGCACGGCGTGCGGAGCGAACTCGGTGCACGCCGCGACGAGCACGGCCGAGCGGAGGCGGACGAGATGATCGAGGCCGTCGGTCACCTTCCGCGGTCGGTAGCGGCCCTCGTCCGACTTGGTGGCGGACGGCAGCGTGAGCACGTCCACCCGCTCGGGGAGCCCGAACGATCCCGCGACCGGCGATCCGGTGGCGATGAGCACCTGCGCGGTCGGGTCGGCGGCAACGATCGCGGCGGCGATCGAGCTGGTCCGTCGGAAATGGCCGAGGCCGAAGGTGTCGTGGCTGTAGAGCAGGAATCGTGTCGGCGGGCGGCGCATGCCGACATCCCATGCGGCCGAACGGGCGCCGCACCATCGGACGTTGGTACTACGACCCACGCACATGGTCGTACGACCATCGTCCGATGGCGCTCGGCGTGCGCGCGGCCGATACTCGTGGCATGCCGTCATCACCGTGGGGACGACCGAGCAGCGGCGTGAGCCGACAGTGGGCCGAGGAGGGTCACGCGGCCGGTGACGCGATGGACCGTGTCTACGTCGCGCAGGCCGCCGACGATCCCGTGCTGCCCTTCGTGGCGCCGGTCGTGCGTCGTGGCGGGGTGGCTCGCGGCAGCGTCGTGATGCTCGCGGTGACGGTGTTGTCGGGCACCGCCGTGGTGGCGATGCACGACGTGCTGTTCCCGGCCGTCGACGACGAGCTCACACGGTCGGTGTGGGATCACACCGGGGACCCGACGCCCTCGACGATCGTCCTCACGCTGCCCGCGGTGGTGGCCGACCGGATCGCGGACGACGCCGTTGCGGCGGCTCCCGGCGAGGAGGTGCCGCCGCTGTCGCTGCCCGCTCCGCTCGACGACTCGACGGTGGCGACGGGCACCGTGGCGACGGGCACCCTGTCGACCGGCGGTGCCTCGCTCGAGATCACGGCCACCGACGGGGCGGCCTCGAGCGCGAGCGCGGGCACCGTGTCCACGCCGTCGTCCGGTTCGACCGCGACCACGGGGTCGTCGAACACGACCGTCACCTCGAACACGACCGTCACCTCGAACACGACCGTCACCTCGAACACGACCGTCACCTCGAACACGACGGCCACCTCGAACACGACGGCCACCTCGAACACGACCGCCACCTCGAACACGACGGCGTCGACCGGCTCGACCGGCCCGACCGTCACCGTGGACGATGACGACGATGACGACGACGACCCGGACGACGACCACAGCGGTCGCGGTCGAGGGCGTGGAGGCGACGAGCCCGACGACGACTGACACGAGCTGCGGCCCGTCTCGACCCGCTCAGCGGGCATGAGCGGTCACACAGGTGGATCCAGGGTCAGCCGGGCAACTGCTCGGCGGCCCACAGGGCCGCCTGCGTGCGGTCGGTGACGCCGATCGTGGCGAAGATGCTCGTCAGGTGTGCCTTCACCGTGCGTTCCGAGATGCCGAGCTGGCGGGCGATCTGCTTGTTCGCGAGACCCCGGCGCACGAGACCGAGGACTTCGCGTTCTCGCTGGGTGAGCTCGGGCCGACGATCGGCCACGCGTCGCGACTCGAGCAGCGCGCGTGCGGCCTTCGGGTCGAGCGGCGATTCACCCGCCTGGAGGCTGCGGATCCCTGCAGCGATCGTCTCGGGATCGGAGTGCTTCAACAGGTAGCCCTCGGCGCCGGCGGTGAGCGCGTCCATGATCCGCGACTGGTCGGAGAACGAGGTGAGCACCAACACGCGCGTGCCCGGGTGACGCTCGGTGATCAGCCGGGTGGCCTCCACGCCGTCCATCACCGGCATCGACAGATCCATGATCACCACGTCGGGCCGGACGTCGGCCACCACCTCGAGCGCCTCCGCTCCGTTCGCCGCAGCACCCACCAGCGTGATGTCGTCGGTCGTCGCGAGGTACTGCTCGAGTCCCGAGCGCACGACGGCGTGATCGTCGACCACCACCACGCGGATCGTGCCGCCGCTCACGACGGCACCCCGGCCAGCGCCAGGTCGACCGACCGCGGGATACGGGCCTCGACACGGGTGCCCATCGTCGCCGCCGAGCGCACCTCGAGCTCGGCGCCGGCGTCGGCGAGCAGCCCACCGAGGGCGCGCAGGCCGACGTGGCCCCGCTCGCCGCGCTCGGCGAGTAGGTCCGTGCTGAACCCGCGGCCGTTGTCGTCGACGAGCACCTGCAACTGGTCGTCGACGAGTTGCAGCTTCACCAGCACGGCGCTCGCGCCGGAGTGCGACACGACGTTGCGCAGCGCCTCTTGGACCACGCGGTATGCGAGCGCCTGGGCGTCGGCGCTCAGGTCGTGATCGTCGACCTCGTCGCGGAGCTTGGTCTCGATGCCGCGCTGGCCGATCGCGCTGAGCAGGTCGCCCACGGCGGATTCGAGGCCTTCCTCGCGCAGGTTGGGCGGGTAGATCTCCACCAGCAGCGAGCGAAGCGACTTGACGCTCGACCGGATCGCCGCCGACGCCTGGTCGAGCTCGTCGGAGGCGACCGCACCGCGGCGCGCCAGAGCCGCCAGTCCGAGCGACACGCCCGTGAGGTCCTGCACCACCCCGTCGTGGAGATCGCTCGCGATGCGGCGGCGTTCGGCCTCGGACGCTGCCATCGAGCGGCGCATCAGGCGGACGCGCTCGTCCTCACCGGAGCGGAGCCGGCGAGCCATGCCATAGGCGAACGGCAGCTGCACCAATTGCAGCGCGACCAGCGCGCCGATGGCCACCGGTGCGAACTGGCCCCAGAACTGGCGGCCGAGGCTGCTCACCCCGCTGTACCGGAAGTACGACTCGAACACCAGCGGCTCTCCCTCCACCGACTCGATCAACTGGTAGACCTCGAGCAGCTTCTCCTCGAGTTCGTAGCGGTTCTCGGGGCCGTCGAGGTCCGACACCTCGGCATGCGCGTCGCCGGTGCGCAGCGTGTCGCGCTTGTCGGCCGACAGCTCGAACTGCTCGCCGATCAGACGCGGTTCGTCGGAGTAGACGATGCGTCCGTCGGGGGTCCAGATCTTCACCCGCACCAGTTCGCCCCGCAGCACGTACTCACGCACCGCGTCGTCGAGACGCTGCAACGAGGCGAGATCCTGCGCGAGGAGCTCGGGGGTGAGCAGCGGCTCGACCACACCGTGTGCGCTCACCCACGCCACCCGGCTGGCGTCGTCGATCGCCTGATCGGTGCCCACCCGGCGGCTGACGAGCGCCGTCACCAGTGCCACCACCACGAGCGCCACGAACGACGTGAGTGCGAAGCGGGACATCACCGCGCGCACCGACACGGCGCCCTGCGGACGGGCCGGCCGGCGCACTCGAGCGTTCACGGGCCGCAACCTACCGCTCCGTCGAACGGCGGTGCATTGGACGATGGTCGTACGACCGGCGGCGCCGTCCCGCCGGTCGCTCGCCGGACGTCGACCGTGTGCGCGGAACTCGCGTGGGCCGGCGTGCATCGATCGGGGTGTTCACACCCGATCCGAAGGAGTCACGATGTCCACTCGCACCGCCCGCACCCGTCCCGTTCCGTTCATCCGCCGCAGCGGGGTGGTCGTCGCCGCAGCTGCAGCGGTGGTGGTGCTCGGAGCCTGCGCGCCCGACGGCCGTGGCGTCACCGCGCACGGTGCCGACGTGGTCGACCGTCCCACGGCCGACGCGACCCCCACGGCCGACACGGCCGACACGGCCGACACGGCCGACACGGCCGACACGGCCGACACGACGGTGGTCACGACCACGCCTGCCGCGCCGGCGGTGACGCTGCCGATCCCGCCGTCCACCGTGCCGCCCGTCGTGCCGCCCACCGTGCCGACGGTCCCCGACACCGTCGCGACCACGCCGCCGGCCACCGTGCCCCCGGCGGCGCCGGCCCCGACGGATGCGTCGAGCCCCGAGGTCGTGACCGCCGGGCCGGTGGCCGTCGGGCACGGGGTCGAGGTGCTCGTCACCGACGGCTGGCAGGCCGTGGTGCGCGAGCACGGCGTCGCGATGAGCGATGGCCGGCTGATCGCGACGCTCGGCGTGGTGGCCGCCGAGGCCGGCCTGGACCCGAAGACGATCATCGACACCTACGTGCTGAGCGTGCTCGACCCGATCGGCACCGTCACCTACAGCGCGGCCACGCTGCGGTGGACCACCGACACCCCGCGCCCGACGATGCAGTACGAGCTGTTCTACTCGGCGGTCGAGGCCGACGGCGACGAGGTGCAAGGTGGCCTCAGCACCTTCGTCCGCGACGACGGTCTCGTGCTGTTCTACGAGGTGTGGGCGCCGGCCGGCGTGACCGGAGCGTTGCCCGACGCCGCCTTCACCTCGCTGTTGAACAGCTTCCTGGGAGCCCCTTCGACGGGCGGCGCAGCACCCCTGAACGTCGTCCCCGACTTCCAGGTGGCGACCGTCCACCCGCAGGGTGTCTGATCCGAGCGGACGGGTCCGCGGGTCAGACGTGGGTGGTGAACCAGTCGAGCACCCGCTGCATCCGGTCGATCCGTCGGTCGGGGCGACCGGTGACGGCGAAGGTGTGGTGCGAATCGGGGTACAGCACGTACTCCACCTCTCGGCGCAGGTGACGCAGGGCGACGAAGAACTGCTCGTTGTCCTGTGGTGGGCAGCGCAGATCGGACTCGGCCTGCAGCATCAGCAGCGGGGTGCGCACGTCGGCGACGTGCCGCAGCGGGGACTGGCGCCACAGCTGTTCGACGCCCGCCGGGCTGAGCGGGTCGCCCATCCGGGCTGCCCGGCAGTACTCGGGGCCGCTGTCCGACATCGCCCAGCACGACACCTGGTTGGTGACGCCGTTCTCGGAGACCGCCGCCCGGAAGCGATCGGTCGTGCCGACCAACCAGTTCACGACGAAGCCGCCGTAGCTGAGGCCGATCACGCCCAGCCGGTCGGGGTCGGCCCATCCGAGCGACACCAGGTGGTCGACCGCCGCGTGCACGTCGTCGATGTCGACGCCGCCCCAGTCGCCGAGCTGGGGTCGGATCCAGTCGGCGCCGTAGCCGGCCGAGCCGCGGATGTTGGGGAGCACCACCCGGAACCCGGCGCCGGTGAGCATCGTCACCTCGAACCCGGGTGCCGGTGCCCAACACCCGAGCGGGCCGCCGTGCACGTCGACGATCGTCGGCAGCGGGTCGTCGCCGGCGTCCGGCGGCGACGCGACCCAGGTCTCGATCGGTCCGCCGGCGCCGGGGACGTCGAGACGCGTCATCCGGGGTTGCACGAACCGGCGTTGCCATCGAGCGCCGAACGAGGTGTGGGTGCGGAAGCGACGCGACGCCGGCGGTGCCGACAGATCGACACTCATCACCTCCATCGCCCGCCCGTCGAGTGTGCCGAGCACCACCACCTGTGACGACCCGGGTACCACCACGGCGTGCTGGGCGGCCGCGTCGGCCCAGGGGCCGGAGGAACGACGGTCGCTCGCCGCGGGACCCTCGACGAGTGCACCGGTGGCCGCATCGATCGTCCAGCGCTCGGGCAGCACCCGCCCACGATCGGTGACCGTGGCGACGAGCGAGGTCGCGTCCGCCCAGGAGGGACCGTGGCGGCCCGACACCATCCAACCGTTCAGGTCGGTGTCGGCCCAGTTGGCGAGCGGGCGGTCGAGTTCGGGGTGCAACGCCCTCGGTGGGGCGGAGCCGTCGGCCCGCACGAGCAGCAGCCCGGGGCTCACGTCGTCGAACGGCAGCGGATCGAGCACGCCCGTCGCGGCGAGCCACCGTCCGTCGGGCGACCATGCCGGCCGCGTCGCGCCACCGGGTGCGTCGAGCACGAGCCACGGACGCGATCGTGGCGACCGTGGTGAGGCGTCGACGTCGACCGCCCAGATCCGTGGCATCGGTGCCAGGTCGGGATCGCCGTCGTCGCGTCGCTCGGACACGAACGCCACGGTGCGGCCGTCCGGATGCCAGTCGATGCGTTCGACGCCCCAGTCGCCACGGGTGATCTGGCGCGGTGCCCCGGTGACGCGGCCGGCGCGGTCGATGTCGACGACGAACAGATGGCTCCACCGGTCGCGATGGCCGACCTCGTCCCAGCGCCAGTCGGCACGACCGATCCGCCGTGCCACCGGCGACGGCAGCTTCGACGAGCGCGACGCCGGCGAGCCCACGGCGGGTCGATCACCGACGACGAAGCGCAGCGGATCGACCTCGGCGGTGAACGCGAGGCGGCGACCGTCGGGCGACCACGCGATCTCGCCGATCGCCCCGATGCCGATGGTGCCGCCGGCGACACGGCGGAGCGCACCGGTCGCGATGGTGAGGGTGCACACGTGGTCGGGCGCGTCGTCGTCGGCGGCGTCGGACCGGACGAACGCGACCACGTCACCACCGGGCGACACGCGCGGCGACCCATCGCTCACCGCACCGGAGGTGAGCCGTCGCGGTGCTCGCGCACCGTGGAGCTCGACCCACCAGAGATGGCGGTGATAGCGGCGACCGTGCACGGTGCGTCGCCCCACGACGGCCGCCGTGCCGTCGGCCACCACGTCGAGCTCCTCCACCACGACCACCGACGCGATGTCGGCCGGTCGGAGTGGTCGGGGGTCGGCTGCCACGGGCCGACACTACGGCACGATGACCAGGGCATCGACGCCCGGACCCGCCTTGCTGGACGGGTGCCCAGCAACGAAGTGCTAGAACACATCGATCCGAGACGCGGTGCCGCCACCTGGCGGCAGGGGAGGCCTGATGAAGCGGTACGTCGCAACGGCAGCACTCGCAGGGATCATGGGGGTCACGTCGATCGCCGTCGCCGGCGGTGCCGGCGCGCAGGACGACACGGTGACGATGACCATCGGCCTGCTGCAGGACATGTCGTCGCCGAACGTGACCGTCGGCTACCTCGTGCCCGAGTTCGAGGTGTGGAACCTGCAGTACGCCTCGCTCACCGACAAGGCCGCCGACGACTTTGCCCCGCTGCCCGGCCTGGCCGAGTCGTGGGAGGAGAGCGACGGCGGCCTCACGTACACGTACACCCTGCGCGAGGGTCTGAAGTGGAGCGACGGCGAGCCGCTCACCGCCGACGACATCGCGTACACGATCAACCGCTCTCGCGACGAGGAGTGGGCGAACCACTTCTCGACCGTCGAGAACATCGAGGCGACGGTGCTCGACGATCGCACGGTGCAGCTCACCAGCTCGGAGCCCGATCCGAAGCTGCCGACGATGGACGTCTACATCGTGCCTCAGCACGTGTACGAAGGCATCGACGCCGAGGCGATCGCCGACTACGACGGCATGGACGGCGTGGCGTCGGGCCAGTACTCGCTCGTCGAGTGGAACTCGGGCCAGGACTGGACCCTCGAACGCAACCCCAACTGGTTCGGGCGCGACAACGGCATCGACCGCATCGTGTACCGGGTGTTCTCCAACGCCGACGCGCTGGTGGCCGCCCTGCAGAAGGGCGAGATCGACGCGGCGCACGGCTTCGGTGCCGAAGGCGCGCAGCTGCTCGAGCAGGAGGACGGCATCGAGGTGGTCGTCGGCCTACAGGGCGGGTTCACCGAGCTCGCGTTGAACGGCATGGAGGGCGGTATCGGCGACGGGCACCCGGCGTTGCAGGACATCGACGTCCGTCATGCGATCTACCACGCCATCGACCGGCAGGCGATCTTCGACGGTGTGTCGCTCGGCTACGGCTCGATCGGCACCACACTGTCGCCGTCGGCCGACACGTCGTGGATCCCCGATCTCGGCGACGAGGGCTTCGAGTACGACCCGGCGAAGGCCACGCAGCTGCTCGACGAGGCCGGCTATCTCGACACCGACGGCGACGGGGTGCGCGAGATGCCCGACGGCGGCCAGCCGCTCCGGTTCCGCTACGTCGAGAGGTCCGAGTCGGAGAACGCCGACTCGATCCGTGCCTTCGTCACCGAGTACCTCGACGCGGTCGGCATCGCCACCGACGTCGAGGTGATGGACGACACCCAGCTCTACGAGGCGCAGGTCGCCGGCGAGTACGACATCTTCGTGTGGGGCTGGACCCCGTACGTCGACCCCGACCCGATGCTGTCGTACTTCACGTGCGGCCAGGTGACCACCGACGTCGAGGCGGCCGGCTACAACGACGCCAACTGGTGCAGCGAGGAGTACGACGCCCTCTACGACCAGCAGAAGGTGGAGCTCGACCCGACGGCACGCCGGGCGATCGTCGCCGACATGCTGCGGCTGTTCAACCGGGAGAGCACCTACCTCGTGCTGCTGCAGGACGCCGATCTGCAGGCCTATCGCACCGACCGGTTCGAAGGGTGGTTGCGTCAGCCCGCCGAGACCGGACCGGTGATCTTCTCCAACAGCTCGCCCACCTACGCCAACCTCACCGTCATCGACGGTGGCGGCGACGACGGCGGGATGTCGACCGGGTTGCTGATCGCGCTGATCGCCGGCGGGGTGGTCGTCGTCGGAGCGGCCGGGTTCGTCGTGATGAACCGCTCGAAGCGCACCGCCGACGAGCGCGAGTGATCGGGACCGACCGATCGGGACCGAGCGACCGCCACTGACCACGAGCGACTGAACCCACGATGCGACCCCGCTTCGTCCTCGGCAAGGTGGCCGGCGCCCTGGGCACGCTCGCGTTCGTCCTCGTGTTCAACTTCTTCCTGTTCCGGGTGGTCACCGACGACCCGATCGGCAAGTTGTTCCGCGGTCGCAACCTCACCCCCGATCAGATCGAGGCCAAACGCCAGCAGTTCGACCTCGACGGCTCGCGATGGGAGCAGTTCTGGGCGTACATCACCCAGACGTTGAAGGGCAACCTCGGCGACTCGATCCTGTCGGGCCGCCCCGTCACCACCGAGATCGGTGAGGCGATCTGGCCGACGGTGTTCCTCGTCGGCACCGCGACCGTGCTGTCGATGCTCATCGGTGTGTGGCTCGGCATCCGAGCCGGGTGGAAGCGGCGCAGCGGGTTCGACGTCGGCTCGACGACGTTCTCGATGGTGATGTACTCGGTGCCCGACTTCTGGATCGGCATGTTGTTGCTCGCGCTGTTCTCGATCCAGCTCGACCTGTTGCCGACCGGTGGCTTCGAGACCGCCGGCAGCACCGCCACCGGGCTCGCCGCGCTCTGGGACCAGTTCGGCCACATGGTGCTGCCCTGCGCCACCCTCGCGCTCGCGTACATCGGCGAGTACATGATCGTGATGCGGTCGTCGATGCTCGACACCGTGCGCGAGGACTACCTGCAACTCGCCCGTGCCAAGGGGCTGCGCGACGTCGACGTGCGACGCAAGCACGCCGTGCCCAACGCCTTGTTGCCGGTGGTGAGCCTCGGTGCGCTGAGCTTCGGCTACATCCTCTCGGGTGCGATCGCAGTGGAGGCGATCTTCTCGTGGCCCGGCATCGGCCAGGCGACGCAGGAGGCGATCCGCGGCCCCGACTTCCCGATGCTGCAAGGCCTGTTCCTGGTGATCAGCGCGTCGCTGATCGTGGCCAACCTCGCCGTCGACCTCGCGTACGGCGTGCTCGACCCACGGGTGACCGGACGATGAGCGATCACGCCCTCCCCGCTGGCGCGGCGGCGCCCACGTTCTCCCCGAAGGCCTTCGCCCGGCAGCGGCGCCGCGCCGCGTTCGCCGAGTTCGCGCGCGCCTTCCGTCGCGACCGGCTGGCGATGCTCGGCCTCGTGATCCTGCTCGCGTTCGTGCTGCTCGCTCTGGCGGCGCCGCTGATCAGCCCACGTTCTGGACTGAGCGTCGTCGCCTCGCAGGACAACCCGCGCTGGGCGAGCCCCAGTGGCGACTTCCCGCTCGGCACCGACCACCTGCGTCGTTCGGGCGCGGCGCAGTTCGTGTGGGGTTCACGGGTGAGCATCGCGGTGGGCCTGATGGCCACGGTGCTCACGATCGCCATCGGTTCGCTCGTCGGCATCGTCGCCGGGTTCTTCGGGAGGTGGACCGATGCGGTGCTGATGCGCCTCACCGACTGGTTCCTCGTGATCCCGTTCCTGCCCCTCGCGATCGTGCTCGCCGCCGTGCTCGATCGGTCGCTGCGCAACATCGTGCTGGTGATCGCGATCACGTCGTGGCCGGCGACCGCCCGTCTGGTGCGCTCGCAGGTGCTCACCGTGCGCCAACGTCTGTTCGTCGATCGCTCGCGCGCGCTCGGTGCCAGTCGCGCCCACGTGATCCGCCGGCACATCCTGCCGAACGTGGCACCACTCATCCTGGCCAACGTCACGCTGGCGGTGCCGATCTCGATCCTCACCGAGACCACGCTGTCGTTCCTGGGTCTCGGCGATCCGAACCTCACGTCGTGGGGCAAGGTGCTCGAGCAGGCACAGAGCGAGGGCGCGGTGCTGCGCAACGCGTGGTGGTACTACCTGCCGTCGGGCATCGGCATCGTGCTGGTGGTGCTGGCGTTCACCTTGGTCGGGCGCGCGATGGAGGAGATCCTCGATCCGCGGTTGCGTGAGCGGGGTCGCTGATGTCGTTGCTCGAGCTCCGCGATCTGCACATCACCTATCGCTCCGAGCGCGGAGCGGTGCCGGCCGTGCGCGGCGTCGACCTGTCGATCGAACCGGGCGAGACGGTGGGCCTCGCCGGCGAGTCCGGGTGCGGCAAGTCGACGATCGCCGGTGCGGTGCTGCGACTGCTGCCCCGCGAGACCGACATCGGCGGCAGCATCCTGCTCGACGGCGAGGACGTGATGGCGATGAAGCCGGGACGGCTGCGGGCGGTGCGGTGGACCAGTGCGGCGATCGTGTTCCAGGGTGCGCTGCACTCGCTCAACCCGGTGCGTCGGGTGGGCGACCAGATCGACGAGGCGATCCTGCTGCACGGCACCGAATCGGCGCGAGCGGCTCGGCGTCGCACCGAGGCGCTGCTCGACCGGGTGGGCATCCCGGCGTCACGGGCACGATCGTTCCCGCACCAGCTGTCCGGCGGGCAGCGCCAGCGGGTGCTGATCGCCCTCGCGCTCGCGTGCGAACCGAAGTTGCTGATCGCCGACGAGCCCACCACGGCGCTCGACGTGATGGTGCAGGCGCAGGTGCTGGAGTTGCTGGCCGAGCTGCAGCGGGACCGGGGCCTCGCGATGTTGTTCATCACCCACGACCTGTCGGTGCTCACGAGCACGTGTCAGCGGCTCGCCGTGATGTACGCCGGCCGCATCGTCGAGGACGGGCCGAGCCAGGACGTGTTCGCCGATCCGCAGCATCCGTACTCGGCCGCGCTGGCGCGAGCGTTCCCCACGATCGGCGACCCGACGTCGCGGCTCAACCCCTCGGGCCTCCGGGGCGACCCACCCAACCCGGCCGAGCTTCCCGGCGGATGCCCGTTCCACCCGCGCTGCGATCGTGCGATCGACGCGTGCTCGACGATCGATGTCGCGCTGCGCCCGATCGGCACGCAGCGAGCGGCCGCCTGCGTGCACGTGCCCGAGGTGGTGACGCCGTGACGCTGCTGTCGTTGCGCGACGTGCGCGTCACGTTCCCCGGCCGTCGCGGCCTGGTGCGCGCGGTCGACGGCGTCGACCTCGACGTCCGCGCGGGCGAGGTGGTCGCACTGGTCGGCGAGTCCGGGTGCGGCAAAACCACGCTCATCCGTTCGATCCTCGGCCTCGAACCGATCGCCGGTGGCGCGGTCACCTTCGACGGCGAGCGCGTCGGCTCGGGCCAGCGCGACCTGCGTGCGTTGCGGCGACAGGTACAGATGGTGTTCCAGGATCCGACGGGTGCGCTCAACCCGCGCCACACGATCTACGAGGCGGTGGCCGAAGGGGTGCGCATCCACGCCGTCGCATCAGGCCGCGGTGAGGCCGAGGTGGTGGCCGACGCCTTGTCGCGGGCTGGGTTGCGGCCACCGGAGCGGTTCATGCCGCGATACCCGCACGAGGTGTCGGGTGGGCAACGCCAGCGTGTGTTGATCGCCGGGGCGATCGCCCTGTCGCCGCGGCTGCTGCTCGCGGACGAACCGGTCGCGTCACTCGACGCGTCGATCCGGGGCGAGATCCTGGCGCTGATGCGATCGCTCGTCGACGAGACAGGGCTGTCGATCATCGCCGTCACCCACGATCTCGGCCTGGCGTGGAACATCGCCGACCGGATCGCCGTGATGTACCTCGGCCGGATCGTGGAGCTCGGCGCCGCCGAGGACGTGCTCGGCTCGCCGCAGCACCCGTACACGCGGGCGTTGCTGTCGGTGGTGCCCGAACACCAACACGTCGAGCAGCAGATCCTGGTGGGCGAGACCCCCGACCCGAGCCGGATCCCGTCGGGCTGCCGGTTCCACCCACGATGCCCACTGGTGGCCAGCGGCGAGGCGGCCCGCCTCGGCATCGAGGCCCGCTGCCGCGGCGAGGACGTCGCCCTGGTGGAGCACACGCCCGTCCACCTCGCCGCCTGCCACGCGCTGTAGTCGGGTCCCGGGCGCGTGGCCGCTCCGGCGCCGTCGGTCAGCGGCGGGGCACCTCGGTGGTGAAGGTGCGCTCGGCGATCAGCTCGTCGCCGTCCCACACCCGCAGCTCGATCCGGGTGTGCCAGGCCTCGGCATCGCTCGTCATCTCGAGGGTCGACTCGGTGCGGACGGTGGCCTCGGGCCACACGATCGTGTAGCTCGACGAGCCCCTCGCCCACCCGTGCGCCGGGTCGACGGTGGAGATGCCGATCTCGCCCCGGTAGTCGTCGGTGACGACGGCGCCGTGGCGGCCGTCGTAGGTGCCGCCGTAGCGCGTGGTCACCGACGAGGTGCCGGCGATCACGTCGCGCTCGTACTGCCACAGCACCCCGTCGGCTTCGTCGGGGCTCGGCCCGCTGCCCGGCACGAACTCGTACGTGCTGTCCGCGAGGTCGTCCACCACCGGCAGGTCCACCTCGATCGACGCGAGATCGATCGACAACGTCACCGGGCCCGGGGCAGGCCAGCAATTGGGCCAGTCGGTGCCGGCGACGGCGAGCCGGAGCGCGTGGCCGGGCGTGAGTCGCCACGTGGTGGCCTCCACCCCGATCTCGACGTCGAGCCAGTCGCCGGGCACCAGATCGACCGGTGCGCGGCCGACCTCGCCACGTTCGTCGGCCGGCCAGCAACCGCGGTGGCGCAGGTCGAGCATGCCACGGGCGATCAGGTGCGACGTGCCGTCGGGCGCCACGTCGCACAGCTTCACGCTCACGTGCCCGTAGGGCTGGTCGCTCGCCACCCTCAGCCGCACCACCGCGTTGCCGAGTACGTCGGCGGCTTCGGTGATCGGCCAGTCGAGGCACATCGACCGCGCGTTGTCGGCCCGCTGGTCGAGCGGCTGACCCCACGGCAACCCGCCGGCGCACGAGTTCCACGCGGTCCAGCCGACGTCGCCCTCCACGCGGTGCATGGCAGTGCCGGTGCGTCCGCAGCGCTTCACGAGCCGGCGTGCGCCGGGCATCGGCCAGCGGTCGACGTCGACCCATCGGCCGGGGTGGAACGCGAGGTCGGGTTCGGGCACCACCGGCTCGCGCACGTACACCTGCGCCGGGGCCGCCTCGCGGGGTGCGCCGCCGCGCAGGTGCTCGTCGAAGAACGCCACGATCTCCACGTCGTCGTCGACGTTGGGGCCGGGCCGGGCGCGCTCGGGAGCCTTGTGCACCCACGGCCCGGCGAGCAGCCGCCACGGCAGCCCGTGACGGTCGTACTGCTCGATCACACGGAACGAGTTGTTGCGGTAGCCGTCGGCCCAGCCGACCACGAGCATCGTCGGACAACCCATGCGCTCGTAGCCGGCACCGTCGGGGCCGAGCCGGATCGAACCACGCCGCCACGTGGGCGCGTCGACCGGATGCTCGAGCCACTCGATCAGCCACGCCGGTGTGTGCTCGAGCCGGCGCCGCCACTCGTCGCGCCACCCGTCGCCGAACACGGCGGGCACCGGCGGCAGCGCGTTCATCGACACCATGTACAGGGGGTAGTCGATCAGGTCGAGCGCGCGCAGGACGCCGCCCATGTAGTGGACGTCGTCGGTGTAGCGGTCGTCGGTGGCGTACGCGGCGACGACGGCACCGAGCTCGGACACGCCCAACCGCTCCACCTCGGCCGCCATCTGCAGCGAGTTGAAGCCCGAGTAGGACGTGCCGAACATGCCCACGCGCCCACTCGACCATGGCTGGGCGGCGATCCATCGGCACACGCTGCGCAGATCGGTGCGTTCCACCTCGGGGTACTCGTCGGTGGCGATGCCGGTCGACGAGCCCGTGCCGCGCAGATCGACGCGCACCACGGCGAACCCCTCGTCGACGAAGCGCTCGTACGTGCTCGCGTAGCTCTCGGTGACGTCGTCCTTGCGGTACGGCAACGCCTCGATCAGCGTGGCGAGCTGCACCTGGGCGCCCGGTTCGTCGGGCAGGAAGAGGTCGACCGCGAGTCGCTCGCCGTCGTCGGTGGGCACCCATTCGCTCCGTCGCACCGATGCACCGTATCCCGGCGACCCGGCGCCGGTTCGCGAGGAATGTCGCGTTCCCGCGAGCCCGGTGAACGCCGAGGGCTGCACCGCCCACGACGCGTCGATGGGCTGCAGCGCCGACGACGCCACCAGCGTGCTCTGAGCCGATCCGTTCCGCCGGTGCCGTCAGAGCGCGGTGAACACGTGCTGTGCGCTGTACACGTTGCCGGCCGCATCGAACGCGGTGAGCAGCAGCGTGTAGGTGCCGGCGGGCATGCCCGCCTGGAAGCCGTCGCCGGGTGTCCAGCGGGCGTCGTTCAGCGGGATGATCCCGTTCGGGCCCGACAGTTGCCAGGTGCCGCCCACCACCCCGGCGAACGCGACCTCCCAGTAGCGGCTCATCGTGTCGGCGGGTACCTCGGTCGGGCCGGTGATCTGCACGAACGGTGTGGGCGCCGGCGGGGCCGTCTCCGGCGGGGCGGTGGGCGCCACGGTCGTGGGTACGGGCGCGGCCGTGGTGGGCGCGGCGGTGGTGGGCGCCGCCGTGGTCGGCGCCGCCGTGGTGCTGACCGCAGCGGTCGTGGAGGTGTCGGCCGTCGTGGTGGCGACCTCGACGGTGGTGTCGGTCGGCTCGGTGGTGTCGGGCGCTGCATCGGCGTCGTCCCCGCCGCGGGTGGCGACGACGATGCCGATCACCACCAGGGCCACGACGGCGATCGCCGCGGCGATCAGCTGCACGGTGCGACGCGAGGGTGTGGCACCGGTGGTGCCACTTGTGTCGACGACGGGCACCTGTCCGCTCGGCGGCGGCGGTGGCGGCAACGATCCGGGCGACGACACCGGTGCGCCGGGCGACGGCACCGGCGACGATCCGGGCGACGACACCGGCGCGCCGGGCAGCGACACCGGCGGTGGCACGTTCGGCGTCGGGATCCGCATCGTGGTGTCGATGCTCGGCGGCGGCGCCATCGGTGCGAGCGTCACCGCCGCCACTTCCGGCGCGCCCAGCTCGGCCAGGCCGTCCACCACCGCGCGCTGCCAGGCGTCGATGGTCTGCGGCCGCTTGTCGGGGTCCTGGTCGAGCCCGTGCTCCAGCGCCCGCCGGAACGCGCCGCTGATCGATGCGGGCAGCGGCCGCCCACTCGACACCGTGCCGTCGCTGTACCGGCGCAGCGGGTCGGGGATCTCGCCGGTGGCCACCTGCGACATCAGCGCGCTCAGCGCGTACAGGTCGCTGCGGGTGTCGATGCGTGCGCCCGGCCCGGCCTGTTCGGGTGCCATGTAGCCGGCGGTGCCCACGCCCACCGTCACGCCGCTGTCGGCGCGCAGATCTTTCGCGAGGCCGAGGTCGCCGAGCATCAGTCGCTCGCCGGGTCGGAGCAACCCGTCGCCGCGGCGACCCGTCGCCGTGACGCCGGGATCGCGGGTGATGAGCATGTTCGACGGCTTGATGTCGCGATGCGCGATGCGGCGGGCGTGCAGCACCCCGACCGCGGCGGCCACCTCGGCCACGAACTCCTGCAGCTCGGTCGCCGACGGCCGGTCGCCGCGATGCGCGAGATCGATCAGACGTTGCTCGAGCGTGCCCTCCGTGGCGTAGTCCATCACCAGGTACGGGCGACCGTCGTCGGTCTCGGCGATGTCGCGGATCTGCACCACGCGTGGGTCGTTCAACGCCCGCAACATCCGGGCCTCCTGCACGAACCTGCCGCGGATCTCCGGATCCCACGACCAGTGGTCGGCGAGCAGCTTCACGGCGACGGCGACGTCGAGACGTTCGTCGAAGGCCAGGTACACGGTGGCGAAGTTGCCGGCACCGAGCCGCTGCTGCACGACGTAGCGGCCGTTGCCGAACGACGTCGGGTCGTGGGGACGGCCGGACGACGAGCCGCTGCGTGGCGTGTCCGTCATGCGAGGGTGCGGTCAGCGGAGCGAGCGGCCATGGTCACGCGAGCGAGCCGCCGCTGCGGAACTGCTCCTGGATCCGGTCGACGATGTACTGCCGGCCACGGCTGATGCGGGTTCGGACGGTGTTGACCGGGATGCCGAGCCGTTCGGCGATCGTGGCGTAGTCGAGTCCCTCGACGTCGCACATCATCACCGGCTCGCGGAACTTGGGGTCGAGCTCGTCGAGCGCCTGGGTGATCATCGCCCGGCTCGCCACGATCGAGCTCATCCGGCGGACCTCCTCGGCGAGGCCGCTGAAGTCGGCGCCGTCGGGTGTGGTGACCCGCTTGTTCTTGCGCAGCACCTGCAATGCCTCGCGTTCGGCGATCCGGTACAGCCAGGTGGTGAATCGCGACTTGCCCTCGAACGAGCCGATGCCACGAGTGACCGCGACGAGGGTGTTCTGCAACGCGTCCTCCACGTCACCTTCGTCGATCAACATCTTGCGCACCGGGGCGACGGCCAGGCGGTGGCGGTCGATCATCTGCAGCACGAACGCCAGGGCGTCGGCGTCGCCGGCGGTGGCGGAGGAGACGATCGGCGCGAGCGCGTCGTCGATCGCCAGGAAGTCGCCGCGTGCGCGGGCCGCGGCCACCTCGCGGTCGATCGTGCTCTGCACCCCGGGCTCGAGCGCCATGCATCGGTAACCTACTCGTGCCGGAGGCACCGGCGGAAGGGGACCGGGAGTGACCGACTGGGCGATCGGCATCGACTTCGGCAGCGCCCGCAGCGCGGCTGCGGCGGCCGATCGCTCCGGATCGCAGATCTCGACGAGCGGCGGTCCGGGCCGACGGGTGGTGCCGCTGGAGGTGGCGGGTCGGCGCGCCGTGTCGTCCACCGTGGCGCTCACCGCCGGCGGCGAGCTGGTCACCGGCGACCCCGCCGACGAGCTCGCGCTCGTGTCCCCCGAACGGGCGGAGCGTTCGGTGAAGGACGTCGTCGGGCAGGCAGCCCCACTGCTGCTCGGTGGCCACCCGGTCGACGTGCGCGACGCCGTGGCCGCCGTGCTGCGACCGCTGATCGACGAGGGTCGGGTCCGGGCCGGAGGCTCGTCGCCGGTGGCGGCGGTGCTCACGCATCCGGCCCGGTGGGCCACGGTGCGCTGCGAGGCGCTTCGCGACGCCGCGGGGCGTGCCGGCCTCGAGCGGGTGGAACTCGTGCCGGAACCCGTGGCGGCCGCCTGCCACTACGGCGAACACCTCGCACCGGGTGCCGCCGTCGCCGTGTTCGACCTCGGTGCCGCCAGCCTCGACGCCGCCGTGCTGCGCCGGACCTCCGACGGGTTCGAGCTCGCCGGCGTTCCCGGTGGCGACGACGGCATCGGTGGCGACCGGTTCGACCACCTGTTGTTCGTGTGGTCCGCCGACCAGCTGCGCGACGTCGACCCCGGCACCTGGGACGACCTGCTCGGACGCGACGATCCCGACGCCCGAGCGCTCGCCGCGGCGTTGCGCGGCGAGGTGCGTCGGGCGAAGGAGGCGTTGTCGTCGTACACGTCGACGCAGGTGGCCCTGCCGGCCTCCGGCGTCGAGGTGCTCGTGAACCGCAGCCAGTTCGAGGCGCTCGTGGTCGACGACGTCGAGCGTGCCGTCGAGGTGCTCGCCCAGACCGTTTCGGCGGCGGGGATGGCGCCGGAGGAGCTGGCGGAGGTGCACCTGGTGGGCGGCTCGGCCCGGATCCCCCTGGTCGCCCAGCTGGTGGCCGAGCGGTTCGGGGCCGAACGCCTCGTCACGCGCGACGACCCGAAGTCGGTGGTGGCGCTCGGTGCCGCCCGTCTCGCGTCACGTCGGCTGCCGCTCGCGTCGCCGACGCCATCGCCCTCGTCCCCGTCGGCGTCGGCGTCGTCGTCGCCGTCAGCGGGATCCTCGTCCTCGCCGCTGTCCGCGCCCCCGTTCGTCCCGACGGCCTCGCCGGCGCCCGGCGTGTCGGATCCGAGGGTGGTGTCGCCACCGCCGCTGCGGTCGTCGCCGCCGGCACCGGTCGCCGGCACGGAGGTGTCGTTGCCGTCGCCGATGACACCGCTCCCGCCGCCCACCGCACCGGTCGAGCCCGCGCAGGTGGTGCCGCAGGTGACCATCGCCTGGCGGGCGTCGGCACCGGCCGCACCCGGGCGGTTGGCGGCCGACCAGCGCGGCGTGGTGTTCGGCGACCGTGACGGTGGGGTGCGATCGCTCGACGGCGCCAGCGGGCGGGTGCAGTGGCACGTGCCGATCAACGCGCCCGTGTGGGCGGCACCGGCACTCGCCGGCGACCAGGTGGTGGTGGCCGGGCTCGACGGACGGGTGGGGCTGCTCGACCGGGCCACGGGTGCCGGACGCTGGTGGGCCGCCACCGGCGCATCCGTCGGATCGGCCCCGGCCGTCGCCGGGTCGATGGTGCTCGTCGGCGACGACGCCGGTGCCGTGACGGGCTTCGACCGGGCCACCGGCGCGATCCGCTGGCGGCTCCCGCTCGGCGCCGCCGTGCGTGCCGATCTGGTCTCCACCGGATCGGGCGTGGTGGCTGCGACGGTCGACGGTGGCGTGTACGTGATCGACGCCGCATCGGGTGCGTGCCGGTGGGGGTACCGCATGGCCGGCGGCGCGCTCACCTCGCCGGCGGTCGTGATCGACCGGGTGCTGGTGCCGAGCGAGGCCGGCATCGTGTACGGCCTGTCGCTCGCCTCGGGCGAGGCGGTGTTCGGCGTGCGGACGTCCGGGCGGATCACCACCTCGGTCGGCTCGTCGCTGTCGGCGTTCGCGGTGGTGGACGACACGAGCACGCTGCGGGTGCACCGCGCCGACACCGGCCAGGTGATCGTCGAGATCGCGCTGTCCGGCAGCGGAGGGCCCGGCGGGTCGGGGCTGCCGTCGGGGTCGGCGGCGCCGGGGGTCGCCGTCGCCGCGGGCGAACCGGCCGGGGTGGTGCTGGTGCCGCATCCGGCCCCGACGCTCGCCGTGGTGGAGACCGGCGGCGCGCTGGTCGGCGTCGAGCTGCCGAGTGGCCAGGTGCGCTTCGCCGTGCCGACCGGCGGTGGCAACCGCACCGCGCCGGTCCGCACGGGCGGCATCGTCGTGGCGGCCACCACCTTCGGCCAGCTGTACGGCGTGGTCGCCCCCTGACCGCCCGGCGCCGGGCCGGGGTGGCACGAGGGGCGACCACGCCGCCGCCATCCGCTCTGCGGAGCACCGGGTTCAGCGGACCACCAGGCGCAGCGGGATCAGCACCAGGTCGATGAGCGACAGCTCGGCCGCCCGGTCGGAGCCCTGCTCGGCACCGCCGGCGGCACCTTCGACCGCCGTGTCGGCCGCCGTGTCGACCGCCGTGTCGAGCGCTGCATCACCGTCGACGTCGGCGACGATCATCGAGTTGCCGCCGTCGATCCAGGCGTCCTCGAAGTCCTCGATCGACACGGCGACGCCGGCGCCGTCGGGGAAGCCGGGATCGTTGATGTACACGAGGCCGGCCTCGTCGTCGATGCCCGTGATCACCACGGCGTGCCCGGCGACGAAGTCGTCGGCGAACGGCTGGTCGCCGAGGCCGTAGAGGTCGTCGGAGTCGAGGCCGATGATGATCGGCGTGCCCTGGTCGAGCATCGTGCGCAGGTCGTCGATGCTGCCGGTCTGCACCTCGGCGTCGACGCCCCAGTGCTCGAGCAGCGTGACGCCGCCCTCCAGGCTCATGCCGTCGGGGCCGAGCAGGCCGAGCTCGTTGGCCAGGTCGACGACGTCGCCCTGGGGCAGCTCGGTGCCGGTGGCCTCGGTGATCACCATCGCGACCGACGTCGGCAGGCAGTCGTTCGGGCCGACCTGTGCCTGGTGGTAGGGGATCTCCGCCATCGGGTCGCCGTGCACGTCGTCGTCGAGGTCGTCGAGGTCGGTGTCGAGATCCGTGTCGAGATCCGTGTCGCACACGTCGCAGTTCGGGTCGAGGGTGGGATCGGACGTGGTGTCGAAGGGCAGCGCCGCGCCCGAGGTCGGGTCGAACGCCGTCTCGGCGTAGCCGTCACCGTCGGCGTCGTACCAGCCGCTCTCGAACTCGCCGTCGGCGTCGAGGTCCTCGGCGTACACGTCGAGCACGCCGTCGGCGTCGCTGTCGATCGCCACGATCGACATGCCCGTCATCGGGTCGGTCATCGCGTACACGTCGGCGGTGCCGTTGCCGTCGGTGTCCATCACCGTGGTCTCGGCGTAGCCGTCGCCGTCGAGGTCGACGGCCATCGACAGCTCCGTGGAGAAGCTGGTCGGATCGTCGTAGCTCGTGTCGTAGTCGGTGGTGTCGTACATGTCGGGGCCGACGCTGGTGTCGGTGCCGGGGAAGGTGCAGTCGTTCATCGGTGTGTCTCCTGGGTCCGGCCCCGCTCGGTGCTGGGGCGTCGTTGGTGACAGGACCGATGCGGCGACCACGACCGGAGTTCCGCGACGACCGCGATTTCTCGCGAATCCGTCAGGTGCGGCGGTCGGGTGCCGTGGCCGCACCGCGGTCGGGCGCCGTGAGCCGCGCCTCGACCGCCTTCTCCAGTGGCTCGATCTCGGCGAGCAGCTTGCGGATCTCGTCGAGACGCTGCATCGCCGACTGTTCGGCCTCCTTGCGCTTGCCGGCCTCGGCGCGCAGCAGCAACTGCAGTTCCTTCTGCTCGGCGTCGAGCTGCTTCTTGCGTTCGACGAGTCGTTGTTCCACGAAGCGCTCCACCCGTTCGCGCAGGTCGAGGATCCGCAAGGACAGCTCGGTCGTGAACTCCTTCGCCACGCCCTCGTTGCCGAACAGCAGCTCGGCCACGTACCGCTGGTGTTCGGCCCGTGCCCGTTGCGATTCGCGCTGGGCACGCCGCATCCGGCCGATCGGGTACGCGATCGCCGCGCCGATGCCGTACGCGACGAGGCCGAGCCCGCCGGTGGCGATGCCGAGCGCACCGGCGGCGGCGTTCGCGATGTTGGCGAAGGTGAAGGTCTGCAGCGCGACGGGCAGCCCGTCCTCGAGCATCGAGCCGTCGCCGGCCACGCCACCGCGTGCGCCGTCGAGGCGGCGGAGGGCCTCGGGCATGTCGATCTGGCCGAGCACCGCGTCCATGCCCGTCGCCCCGAAGTCGTCGAGCACCGCACCGAGCGTCGACGCGAAGTCGCGATTGATCGCGGCGACGAGCTCGTTCCACGCGCCGTGCAGCGAGCGCTCGAGATCGCTCGGCAGGGTCTCGGCCAGGACGCGCATGTCCGGGGCCGACTCGATCACCTCGCGGTAGTGGTCCTTCACCCGGTTGAGCTCATGGGTCACGAGGCGCGACGCGTTGGTCTGCAGCCGCACGATGCTGTTGCCGAGCGTGGTGCGCCAGCGCGCCGAGGTGGAGCCGAAGTCCTCCATCGACCGCTGCAGTTGGTGCAGCTCGTCGGCGGCCACCCCGTCGCCGGTGGAGGCGCGCAGCCGGGCCTCCTGCTCGCGCGCGGCCTCGGCGAGCAGGCTGCGCAACAACGCCAGCAGGTTGGCCACGCGGATGTCTTCGCGCTGGTCGGTGCTCCGCACGAGCATGCCCCGCAGCGGGGCCAGGCCGCTGCGGGCGAACAACCGCTGTGCCTGCTCGGCCCGACCGGCGTCGTGACGACGGCGTGCCTGGCCGGCGAGGTAGCTGCTGGTGAGCAGCATCGGTTGCGCGGCCACCTTCGCCACCCGAGCCGACGCCGCGACGCCGTCGGGTTGGTCGCGCAGCGACGAGGCGAACGTGCGGATCTTGTCGCGGTGCTCGTCGAGCATCGACCGGTTGTCGTCGTCGGTGTTGACGTCGGCCTTGGTGACGACGAGCAGCAGCCGTTCGGTGCGCTCGGTGGCCTCGACCAGGAACTCGAGCTCGGAGCGGGCGACCGGCTCCTGTGCCGACACGGTGAACACGAGCACGTCGGCGCGAGACAGCGCCGCAAGCGCGAGGTCGCGGTGGCCGCGACTCATGCCGCCCACGCCGGGCGTGTCGATCAGCACCACGCCACGTTCGAGCAGCGGGTGGGGCAGTTCGATCTGCACCGACACGACACCCTCGCGGCGCCGGGCATCGCCGCGCATCGAGGCGACGTCGACCAGGTCGTCGAGGCCCACCTGCTCGCTGTGGGGTTCGCCGTCGTCGCCGAGGCGGGTGACGGTGATCGTCTCCTGCGCGCCGTGGCGTACCACCAGGTGCACGCTCGTCGCGACGTCGGCGTCCACGGGCAGCAACGTGTCGCGGTCGAGCAGGGCGTTGAGCAACGAGCTCTTGCCGCGCTTGATGTCGCCACACGCGACCACCACGAGCTGCTGCTCGCGCCACTGGGCGGCCTCGGTGGTGATCCGCTCGCCGAGCTCACCCCGCCCCCACGCGCGCAACGCCTCGTGCACCCGGTTGGCGAGGCGGATGCTCTGCGTCGCGAGCGGGTTGCGCGGTGGCGCGGGCACGGCGGATGTGTCCGGTGCCGCCGGTGTTGCTCCGGGCGTGCCGAGTGCGTCCGGCGTGTCCGGCGTGTCCGGCGTGTCCGGTGCGTCCGGCGTGTCCGGTGTGTCCGGTGTGTCCGGTGTGTCCGGTGTGTCCGGCGTGTCCGGCGTGCTGCCGTCGGTCATGCCCGGGCTCCTTCCCACCGCAGCTCGTAGGCGGTCTGCATCACCCGGGCACACCGGGTCTCGTCGGGGGAGCGACGCGGGTCCTGGCCCCAGGCTGCCCATCGTGCGGCTCCTGCGGCGGCGTCGACCCGAGCCGGCGTCGCGGCCGTGTCGGTGCCGAACGCGAGCACGTCGTCGAGCAGCGCCGGCGGCAGGTGCACCCCTCCACTGGCCACCGACGTCGCCACCTGCAGCACACGCAGTTGGTGCATCGATCCGTCGAGCTCGAGGCGTTCGAGCGGACCGCGCAGGTCGCGCAGCACCATTGCGTTGTCGGCGTCGGTCTGCAGGTACGACGCGCGGCGCAGGTCGGCCAGCGCCGCCTGTGTCTTGAACACCTCGGCACGCCCGGCGAAACGTCCGATCACCGCCGTCCGCAGCGCCTCGAAGCCGCTGCGTTGCTCGAAGGCCTTCAGTAGTGCCCCGGCGCTGCGCGCCCCGGCGTCGACCGCGGCGACGCCCACCTGCAGACCGAACAGATCGAGCATGCCGAGCAGATGCCGCCGATGGCCGGGATCGATGCCGATGAGATCGGTCCGCAGGAAGTCCTCGGGCGACAAGAACATGTCCTCGCGGTCGAACGGATCGGTGACCGCGGCCACCGCGACGAGGGCCCGGGCGTCGGCTTCGGTGAACACCGCGGCGCGGGCGGTCTCGGCGAGCAGACCCACGACGGGCACGACGTCGCTCACCACGCCGCGCAGTTCGCCGGCCATGCGTGCCGCGATCGGCCGGGCCGCGGCCACCGGGTCCATCGACCGGTCGAGCCGATCGGCCTTGCTGAGCACCGCCACCGACGACGCCGACGACAGCGTGGTGCCGCCGAGCAGTCCGGCGAACCCGCGGAGCACGTCGGCGTCGGCCTTGCGCAGCACGGGCAGCAGGAACACCAGAGCCTCGGCCCGGCCGACGGCGGCGGCCGTCTGCGCGCCCTCGCGGTCGGTGACGCCGAGGAAGCGGGCCGACGTGGCGGCGTTGGCCTCGGTCACCGTGTTCAACCCGGGCGTGTCCACCACGGCCAGCTCGCGCAGCAGTGCGTTCGACAGGGACACGACCACCCGGTCGATCTGCTCGACCGGCCGGCCGAGGTGCTCGGGCATCCGGCCCCGGTCGAGTGCCACCACCGACGTCGTCCCGTCCACACCGATCACCTCGGCGCGCTCGTAGGCGCCGAAGCGGAACTCGGTGACCACACGGGTGCACTCGCCGGCGTCGACCGCGGCGATCCGTTGGCCCAGCAAGGCGTTCACCAGCGTCGACTTGCCCGAGCTCACCCCACCGGCCACCGTCACGGTGAGCGGTGCGGTCAGGCGATCGCGCACGGCCGCCACCATCTGGCGGCCCGGCCCCGGCGAGAGCCGAGCCAGCGCGTCGTCGCACAGGCGCGTCACGCGAGCCACCAGGCCCTCGCCCACCGGTGCGTCGGTCGGCGTCTCGGTTGGTGCGCGGCCGCCGTCTGTCACCCCGACGTCTCCCTCGTCTGTCGCTCCCCGGACACGGCGAGCCTACGCGCCGCGCCCGGGCGACACGTCTGCCTGATCTGGGCGCCACGCTCGGCTCACCGCCGCTGGTGGTGGGTTCTGGTGGCACCCAGGACCCGTTCTCGTCGACACGTCTGTCTGATCTGGGCGCCAGGCTCGGCTCACCGCTGCTGGTGGTGGTTTCTGGTGGCGCCCAGGACCGTATTCGTCGACATGTCTGTCTGATCTGGGTGCCAGGCTCGGCTCACCGTCGCTGGTGGTGGTTTCTGGTGGCGCCCAGGACCGGCTCGAGGTCGTTCGAGAGAAATCTCGACGTCGCGGAACTCGCGTGCCGCGCGGCGCATCGGTCGGGGTGTCCGGATGCACCGGCCCCGAACTCAGGAGGACCCACGATGAGCACGCTTCGCCCCGACCAGCTCCCCACCCCGACCGCCGCCCCCGCCGCCCAGCCCGCCGTGCTCCCCCTCGCCGCCGAATGGGGCGCCGCCCCGATGCCCGTCGCCCCGTCGCCCGCCGTCCCGACGCAGGTCAGCCCGGCCGGTGCGCCCGGCACCGCCACGAACCCGGTGGCCTCGGCCGCCCGCCGGTACCTCGTCCGCAAGGCGGCGGCCGCCGGCCTGGCGGTGGCGATCGTCGCCGTCGCCGGCGCAGCGATGACGTTGCGTGGCTCGGGCGCCGAGGCCGCCGACCGAGACCGTGACACCCAGGTCGGCGACCGCGACGAGCGTGACGACCGCGACGACGATCCCGCCACGTCCGAGGGTGGCTGGCTCGACGAGCCGGCCGACGATCCCTCGGACGATCCCTCGGACGATCCCGGGGTGCCGGCGGGCAACGCGTCGATCGACGTCGCCGCCGCCTACGCCGCCGTCATCGGCTTCGCTCCGTCGGCCGACACCGTCGACTGCGTGAGCGAGGCGATGCAGCCCGTGATCGCCGACGTGCAGGCCGTCGTCGACGGCACCGCCACCACCTACGCCCAGGTGCAGTCGGCGATGACCCCCTTCGCCGAGTGCGCCCCCGCCGCCGACTTCGATGCGGCCGTGATCGCCGGCGCCGCCCAGGTGATGCAGGGTCTGCAGCTCGACCAGATGTGCGCTCAGTCCGTGGTCGACACCTTCACCCTCGCCGACCGGGTCGGGATCCTCACCGACGCCTACGCCGACCCGCAGAACTTCGTGCAGAAGCTCTCGAACACCTTCGGCGGCTGCGCCTTCTGAGCCCGTCCGGCCCGCCCCGCCCGGCCGCTCCGCCTGCTCCCGCCCCACCCGCCCCACCCGGCCGCCCGGCCCGACGACCCGCCCGACTCCTGGGTGCCACGCTCGCCCGTCGCCGCTGGTGCGACCTGGGTGCCGGCACCCAGGACCGGTTCCCGATCGGGGGCCGGCACGTGCTGGGCGCCGGGCTCGACTCACCGGCCCTGGTCGTGCTCGACGAGCGGCACCCAGGACCTAGTGTCCGGCCGGTGAGCACGACGGGCGAGACGGTGACGGCGGACGTGGTGGTGGTGGGTCTCGGGGGCCTCGGCTCGGCGAGCGCCTACTGGCTGGCCCGAGCGGGGGTGTCGGTGGTGGGCCTCGAGCAGTTCGAGCTCGGCCACGTTCGGGGCGCCTCGCACGACCACTCCCGGATCATCCGTCGCTCGTATCACACGCCCACCTACGTCGAGCTCACCGCCGGCGCCTACGACGCCTGGACCGAGGTCGAGCGAGACAGCGGCCAGCAGGTGATCACCCGCACCGGCGGGATCGACCTGTTCCCGGCTGATGCGGCGATCGATCCCACCACCTACCGCGAGAGCCTCGACGCCGTCGGCGTGCCCCACGAGTGGCTCGACGCCGGCGAGGTGCGGCGCCGCTGGCCGGCGTTCGATCGCGGCACGATGGTCGCCGGCGACGTGCACGCCCTGTTCAGCGCCGAGACCGGCATCGTGCCCGCCGGTCCGGGAACGGCGCTGCTGCAGCGCATGGCCGTCGAACACGGCGCTCGCCTGATCGACCGCTCGCCGGTGCGCTCGATCGACCCGTCGGGTGGTGAGGTCGTGATCGTCGCCGACGGGCTGACGGTGCGAGCGGGCGCCGTCATCGTGTGCGCCGACGCCTGGACCAACCGGCTGCTCGCACCGCTCGGGCACCGGGTGAGCATGGCGGTCACCCGTGAGCAGGTGAGCTACTTCCCGACCGCCGACCGCGACGATCTGGCCGTCGGCCGGTTCCCGGTGTGGATCTGGATGGACGACCCGAGCTTCTACGGCTTCCCGCTGTTCGGCCCGCCCGACGTGGTCGAGCGGCTGAAAGGGTCGGAGGACTGTGGCGGACCGGAGGTCGACCCCGACACACGGACGTTCGAGCCGGACCTGGCGATGGAGCAGCGGCTCGGCCGCTTCATGGCGGATCTGCTGGGCGATCGTTTCGGTGTCCCGTCCACCACCACCTGCCTCTATACGCTCACCGCCGACCGTGACTTCGTGGTCGACCGCCTGCCCGACCATCCGCACGTGTGCGTCGGGCTCGGTGCTGCGCACGGCTTCAAGTTCGCGTCGTGGTTCGGTCGCACCCTGGCCGAGCTCGCGCGAGGCACGACCCCGGGACCCGAGCTGGCCGACTTCGCGATCGATCGCCCAGCGCTCACGGCGCCCCCCGATCGTCGCGCCTGGCTGGTCTGACCAGGCCCTCACCAGCCCGGTGGGGGTGCCGAGGCCCCGACCGGGCGGATCAGATGGCGAGCAGGTCGCCGTGGGCGTCGACGTGTTCGAGTACCACGCCGATGGTCTCGTCGTCGAGCTCGTCGGGCAGGTGCTGCAGGTAGCGCACGAGGCTGTGCTCGTGCACCACCACCACGTCGTCGGGACGGGCGACCACGTCGGTCGCCTCACCGATCACCACGACCAGCGGCGTGACGTCGATCGCGATGCCACACGCCCAGCTCAGCAGCTGCGACGCGAGCTCGGCGGTCAGCTGCGGTACGGACCGCTGCGGGAGGTGGTCGTGGCTCCAGGGGCGCGGGGCCTGCACGTCGGGGATGCCGAGCGCCAGCGTGCTGGCGTGGCGCACGTCGAGGACGAACACCCCGCCGCGACCCATCACGACCGGGCGTTCGACGCCGGGGACGTACAGGTTGCGCCACCCGGCGGGCAGCACCTCGGTGACGGAGGCGGCCTCGGTGGCGAGGTCGTCGACGAGCAGATCGGACGGGCGCGCTGAACTCACGAGAGGTTCATCGGTTCGTCAAGGAACGCTCTTGAGCAACTCCTGTCGGTGGTCGACGGCAGCGTCGACGGCGCGTCGCGCGCCGGTTCAGCCGACGGGGTTCTGCTTCGCCTCGAGGTGGTCGCCGCGCGCCGCCATCAGCCAGGCGATCGTGCCGAGCAGGCCGAGCAGACCCGAGAGCAGGGCGAACTTGGCCACCCGGTCGCGTGGCCCACGCTGGAGCACGGCAGCTCCCACACCGAGGACGCTGCTCGCGGTGCTGATGGCGGCGGCCGCGTAGTTGAGGGTGGCGCGATCGGTCTGCATGGCCGCCGACAGTAGTCCCGGAAAAAGTTCGCGAGTCGCGGAACTCTCACCCCGTGGTTCGCATCGGTCAGGACATCACCGCCCGCACGGGCCGCACGAGGAGACACCGAGATGACCGACTTCGACACCACCAGCTACGACACCTACGACACCACCAGCTACAGCACCTACGACACCACCAGCTACGACGCCTACGCCACCACCACCTACACCGAGCCCACGTACGACACGTCGTGGAGCACCGGCTACGACGCCGTCGGCTACGACAACGGCTGGAGCGAGGTGAGCTCGTACAGCTACGACTCGACCGACTGGAGCAGCGTCGCCGACGTGAGCCAGGGCTACATGGACACCTACCAGGTGGCCGACGACCTGTCGTGGGACTTCTACAACGCCTCGACCGACGCCTGGCTCGCCGGCGACAGCACCGCCGCCTACGAGCTCAACCAGTACTCGCTCGAGGCCGGCTCGTGGGCCGACTCGGCGTGGGACACCTCGAACTCGGTGTGGACCGACATGGCCGAGACCACCACGGTCACCACCTGGGACACCGGCTACGACACCAGCTGGAGCGCCAGCAGCTACGACACCAGCAGCTACGACACCAGCTGGAGCGCCAGCAGCTACGACACCTCGAGCAGCTACGACACCTCGAGCAGCTGGGACACCTCGAGCGACTGGTGATCCCACCACGCGAATCCGTCCCCGATGCACGCTGCCGGCCGGAACTCGGCCGGCAGCGGCGCGTCCGGACTGACACGATCGGGCGATGGACCTCCACCTCGTCGCCACCGTGCTCGACACCCCCGCTCCGGACGACCTCGCGACCTTCTACGAGCGACTGCTCGGTTGGCCGAGGTTGATGGACGAGCCCGACTGGATCGTGCTGCGGATCGACCCGAGCCATCACGCGCTCGCCTTCCAGCGGTCGCCGGAGTTCGTGGCACCGGTGTGGCCCCCCGAACCGGGCGCGCCGAGGATGACCGTGCACCTCGATTTCCTCGTCGACGACCTGGAAGCCGGTGTCGCACATGCCCTCGGGTGCGGCGCGCGACTGGCCGCCCCGCCGACGGCCGAGGACGAGCGCGTGTTCGTCGATCCACACGGCCATCTCTTCTGCCTGATCGAGCGGAAACGGGCGTGAACGGATCGGTCAGCCGGCGGCGTCGAGTGCGGCCACCACGCGACGGCACACGTCCGGCACCTCGTCGAGCGCGTCGGTGAACATCGATGGCTTGAAGCAGATGCTCCGGTAGCCCGCAGCCACCTTCTCGGGGATCGTCGCGAGGGCCTCGCCGAGGTCGGCCACGTCCTCGGTGCCGGTGAAGCGGCCGCGGATGCCGCCCACCAGTTCCAGCTCGCCGATCTCGCGGCCGGCCGTGGCCATCGCCGCGGCGAGTCGGGCGAGCTCGTCGGCCGTGGGCGTGCCGAACGGGTGGAAGCCGTGTCCGTGGCGGACGATCCGATCGATCAGCGCGTCGTGCAGCCGCTCGCCACCGAACCACATCGCCACCGGCTCGCCGCGCCGCGGCTCCACCCACACGTCGTCGTACGAGAAGCGTGAGCCGTGGTGCGAGCTCGGCCGGTTCGCCGGCGCGGTCCACGCCGCGTGCATCGCCGCGAGCTGTTCGTCGAGGATCCGTCCCCGCTCACCGAAGGGCACGCCGAGTGCGGCGTACTCGCCACGGCTCCAGCTCACCGTCGGCTGCACCACCAGCCGTCCGCCGGCGAGCAGATCGAGGGTGCCGAGCTGCTTGGCGAGCTGCAACGGGTGCCGCAGCGGGGTGATGATCGCGGCGAGCGCCACGCGCAGCTCGGTGGTGGCCTGTGCGATCGCCGATGCCAGGACCACGCTGTCGGGCCACGGCGTGTGCGGGTGCTGGTTGCCGGGCGCGGCATAGTCGCGCGGGTTGGCCATCACGCCGGTGTCGGCCGAATCGGTCGACAGCACCACGTGCTCGCTGAGCATCACCGTGTGCACCCCGCAGCCCTCGGCCACGCGAGCGAGCTCGACGGTGCCGCGCAGGTCGAGTGGATCGACGAGCGTCGAGTTCTCGCTCAGCACCATCACCGCTCGGCAGGTCGTCATGCTGGCCGACCGTACTGCGAGCCCGGCGGTACCCGCTTCGTGAGCGAGATGCGCACCGGCTGCGCATTCGGCTCACGGACGGCCCGGGTCCGTGAGCGAGATGCGCACCGGCTGCGCATTCGGCTCACGAAGGACGCCTCAGGCCCGGCGAAGGCGCAGCGACCGCACGAACCACCACCCGAGCACCCCGGCACCCAACGGCGCACCCATCAGCGCGAGGCCGCCGCCGATGTTCGCGCCCGTCACCGGTGCGGTCACCACGGCGTACAGCGCGCCGAGCCCACCGCCGAGCAGCACGATCGGGAGCACGATGTTGGGGTCGACCCGCCCTCCGAGTCGGGCCCGGCGTCGGAGTGCCAGCGCGCACACGCCGGCGACCAGCAGTCCCGCGACGAACACCCACCACCGCCGCTCCACCAGGCCGTCGATCGGACGCACCAGGAAGTCGGGATCGGGCACGTCGCGCTGCAGTCCGTCGGCGAGCGCCCACACCACCGCAGCGGCCGCCAGCGCGAGCACGCACGACACGGCGATCAGCCGGCCGGTCCCCGGCGACCAGGTGGACATGGGCCGCGAGCGTACCCAGCGGTGCGACGACCCCCGGTCCGCGCCCCGGACCACTGCTTCGTGAGCCGAATGCGCACCGGCTGCGCATGCGGCTCACGGACGGCCCGGGTTCGTGAGCGAGATGCGCACCGGCTGCGCATTCGGCTCACGAAGGGAGCGGTTCCGATGCCGGTCGGCTGGGTTCAGCCCGCCGTCCCGCCGTCGCGCTCGGCCGAGATGACGGCCTTCGCGGCACGGTTGCCCACCAGTCCCGACCAGATCGTCATCACCAACACGGCCACGAGGCCGACGACCACGAACGTGAGGCCCACACCGTTGCTCGGCCGCAGCAACAGGGGCAGCCCGCACACCACGCTCGCCACGCCCCCGGCTGCCATCAGCCGTCCGCCGGCCCGATGGCACGCGTCCCACGCCTCGTCGGACGACATCGACGCGGTGGTGCGGATACCGGCGAACCAGTTGCGGCGCAAGCGGCCCGTGGCCGCTGCCCATCCCACGCCGACGAGCAGCCCGCCCGACACGATCATCAGCGCACCGAGCCCGAGCGCGGTGCCGGCCGGCATCTGCGTCCCGGCGTCGGCGGCGATCGACACGCCCTCGACCGTACCCTGCGCGACCACCGGCGGGTACGCTCCCGACGAGGGCCGGGTGACGTCACGATCACCGCCGGGCCCGCGGATCTGGGGGGATTCACATGGCACACGAGGTGGTCGTCCGCGGCGGCACGATCGTCGACGGCACGGGTGCACCGGCCTACACCGGCGACGTGGCGATCGACGATGGCCGCATCGCCGCCGTGGGCGGCACGCTCGACGGTCGGCGAGTGATCGACGCCGCCGGCGCCGTGGTGGCCCCCGGCTGGGTCGACGTGCACACCCACTTCGACGGCCAGGTCACGTGGGACGACCAGCTCGACCCGTCGTTCTCGAACGGCGTCACCTCGCTCGTGATGGGCAATTGCGGCGTCGGCTTCGCACCCTGCCCGCCAGGCGGCGAGCAGACGCTGATCGAGCTGATGGAGGGCGTCGAGGACATCCCCGGCACTGCGCTGTACGAGGGCGTGCCGTGGGGCCGGTGGACCAGCTTCCCCGAGTACCTCGACTTCCTCGCCACCCGCGAGTACGCGATGGACGTCGGCGCGCAGGTACCGCACGGCGCCCTGCGGTACGCGGTGATGGGCGAGCGCGGCGTGCGCAACGACGACGCCACGGCCGACGACCTCGCCGAGATGCGCCGTCTGGTGGCCGAGGCCGTCGCTGCGGGCGCGCTCGGCGTGTCCACGAGCCGCACCATCTTCCACCGTTCGATCGACGGCACCGCGGTGCCGGGCACCTATGCGAACAACGACGAACTGATGGCGCTGGCGGCCGGCATCGTCGACGGCGGCGGTGCGGTGTTCGAGGCGATCACGTCGAGTTCGATCGGGGCGATGGAGGGCCTCGGCGGCGAGCGGTTCAGCCAGCAGCACGAGCTGCACCTGCTCGACCTCATCGCCCGCACCACCGGCCGGCCGGTCACCTTCACCACCACCCAGAGTCGCGACTACCCCGAGGCCTGGCGCGAGGTGCTCGCCTTCGCCGAGGCGCAGAACGCCACCGGCTCGCACCTGTACCCACAGGTGGCCTCCCGGCCGATCGGCATCATGTCCACCCTCGCCGGCTACCACCCGTTCATGCGTCGCCGCGCCTACCTCGACCTCGCGCACCTGCCGACGGCCGAGCGGGCCCTCGCGATGAGCGAACCCACGATGAAGCAGGCGATCCTGCACGGCGACGACGTGCCGCCCGCACAGATGGGATCGATGGAGGCGCTCTACCTCGCGCTGCAGATGGCGACGCCGATCATGTTCGCGCTCGACGAGGTCGTCGACTACGAACCCGGCCCCGAGCGTTCGTTCGCCGCGCTCGCCGCGGCCGCCGGTGTCACGCCGCTCGAGCGAATGTACGACTTCGTGTGCGAGGGCGACGGCACCAACGTCGCCGCGCTGCTCGGCGCCGGGTACGTGCACGGCAACCTCGACGCGATGCGCGAGATGCTCACGAGCCCGGTCACCGTCACCGGACTCGCCGACGCCGGCGCGCACGTGAAGCTCATCTGCGACGGCAGCGCGCCGAGCACCCAGCTCACCCTGTGGACCCGCGACCGCACCCGCGGCGACACGATCCCGCTCGAGTTCGTCGTCGAGAAGCAGACCCGCCGCAGCGCCCGCCTGTACGGCCTGCACGACCGCGGCACGCTCGAGGTGGGCATGCGCGCCGACGTCAACGTGATCGACCTCGACCGGTTGAGCGTGCGCCGTCCCGTGGGTCACGACGACCTGCCCGCCGGCGGGTTCCGCTTCCTGCAGCCGGTTCAGGGGTACGTCGCCACGTTCGTGAACGGTGTGCAGACCCGGTCGATGGACACCGACACCGGTGCCCGCCCCGGCCGTCTCCTCCGCCGCCCCTGACAGCGCCCGCTCCGTAGGATCGATTCCCGAACGGGATTCGCGCTCGGAGCGCGAGGCGAGTACGGTGGCGACGTGTCCGCCGACGCCTCCGTCATCTCGCGTCTCGACGTCTACGACTCGCCGGCGTGGCAGCGTGCACGCACCACGTCGGGGCGTCCGTCGCGTCGCACCAGTCGGGTCGCCGACCCGCACGGATGGTGGCGACGGCTGTGCTGGGTGACCCCGCAGCTCGCGCTGTGCGGCGACCTGCCCGACGGCGATCCGGACAAGCGTGAGGCCCTGTACGAGTGGATCGCCGCCGGCGTCACCCACATCGTCGACACGCGTCTCGAACGCAACGACGAGTGGTTCGTGCGCACGAACGCGCCGAAGGTGGGCTACACCTGGGTGGGGGTCGACGACCACGGTGGTCGCCAGCCCGACTGGTGGTTCGACGAAGGCGTGGCCGGCGTGGTCGGCGGTCTGCGCGACGGTGGCAAGGTGGTCGTGCACTGCCACATGGGCGTCAACCGTGGCCCGTCGATGGCCTTCGCTGCGCTGCTGGCGCTCGGCCACGACCCGATGCGTGCGCTCACGGCGATCCGCGCCGCCCGCCCGATCGCCGGTGTGCTGTACGCCGAGGACGCCGTCGCGTGGTTCCACCGCACGAACCGTTCGCCGCGCAAGGCGATGTACACCGACACCCGTGCCGTGCGCAGTTGGCACCAGGCCAACCCGATCGACACCCGCTGGATCACCAGCCGCATCTGGCACGCCGCACGCTGAGCGCTCGCAGCGGCGCACGCCGTGGTGTCGAGCACACAACGTTCGTCCTCGCGTCACCTGACCGTGGCCCGGCGTTCACCTCGGCGCGACACACTCGCGCCGTCCGAGACCGGTGATGCGCCGGTCCGGTGCCAGCTGCCGGATCCGCCAGGATCGATGCGAGAGGTGTGTGGGGTGTTCGAGACAGGGTCCCTCCGGTCGTGCGGCCGGCGCGGCGCAGGTGCGGCCGCCTGACGATGCGTTCGTATCCTCCGAGCGATGCCGAGCTGGTGGCTCGGGCGCGTGCGCTGCCGGATCACCATCGTCACCGCCTCCGTGAGCTCGTCGCCGATCTCGACGACCTGCGCCGGCGGATGACCCGCCGCACGTCGTCGATGCTCACCCCCGGGCCCGCCAACGTCGTGTGGCCCGACTACAGCGACGAGGCGCTCGAGCTGTACCACCTGCTGCACGCCTCGGGTGTCGCCGTCCGCGTCGACTGGGGCTCGTGGCTCGATCGCCTCGACGACCTCGACCGGGCGCACCAGGCTTCGCACCACGTGTCCGTCGCCGATGCCGTGCGGTACGTGTCGGCCGTCCTGCACCGCGACCGAGCCGTCGAGGGCACGTACGGCACGGCGATCGCGAACGGCTCGCTGCTGCGATCCGTCGCCGTGATCGTCGATGCCCGCGCCACCGACGACCACGCCGGCGGCACCTGAACCGTCGACGTACTCAGCTCGCGCAGGCGAAATTCGCTCGGCGCAGTTGTCGCTCGCCGCTCCATCGGTAGGCCACCAGCTGTCCGGTGCGCACCGCGGCGTAGTCGACACACGCCACCGTGGGCGACAACAGCACCGGATCGCCGTCGAACGCGTAATGCCCCACGATCAGCGGTCCTCGCGCGTGGGCGGCGCTCGGGTGGTCGAGGGTGATGCCGTCGAGCAGGTCGGCGGGAGCGGGAGATCCCGGATCGTCGGGTACCCGCCGTTCGATCAAGAGCGGCGGATCGGCCCACCAGGCCAGCCGGGTGCGCCGTCGCCGGTTCGGCGCGACGGTGGGGGCCTGCGTGACGTGGGGGCCCTCGACCAACACCCGTGCCGCCGTGGCGACCGGCGAGTGCGGGTCGGCGAGCGCGTGCACCGTGTGATCCGACGCCACGGTCGGCCCGCCGTGTGCGGTCAGCACACCGACGTGGTGATCGCTCCAGCACGCGTGCGCGACGCGTAGGCCGCCGAGGTCGAGCCACATCGGCATCCGCCGCAGCCACCCCACCAGGTCGTGACGATCCGCGTCGCTGAACTGGTCGTCGCTCAGCACGGTCGGCTGGCCCGCCCGCTCGCCGCTGAACGGCGCCACCGAATCGGGTGCCGACGGCTCGGTCACCATCGCTGCGATCAGGTCGAGCTCGTGGTTGCCGAGCACCAGGTGCGCCGACCCGTGGTCCACCATCGCCCGCACGGTGTCGACGGCGAGGCGCTGCTCGGGTCCACGGTCGATCACGTCGCCGGCGAACACCGCCCGCCGGCCCGACGGATGCCACCAGTGACCACGCGCGGGATGGCGCCGATAGCCCAACTGGTCGAGCAACCGCCGCAGCAGCCGCCCGCATCCGTGCACGTCGCCGATGACGTCGTATCCCGAGACCTCGTCCATCGCCGTTGCCCGACGCTAACGGCCGCACCCCGTCCCGGTGCTGTGACAGATCGCATCATGAATTCGTCTGCCGTTCACCTGACGCTCGTCTGGTGCTCGGCCGCCGCTCAGCTGGACGCCATGGTGATGGGTCAGGCTCGCACCGTGGCCGTCCACCGACCGACCTTCGCCCTCGTGTCCGGCGAGCGAGCCGGCGATCCGAGCGACCACGATCTCGAACAGGTGGCGCGATCGCTGACGATCCACCACCGCCGTCGCCTGCGTCGCCTGGTCCGAGAGCTCGACGACGTTCGCGACCGCGTGGCCGTCACGGCACGGTCACGATCGTCGTCCAACGTCGTGTGGCCCGCCTACAGCGAGTCTGCGCTCGACCTCTACCACGTGCTGCGCGTCACCGGCCTGGTGGTGGCCTTCGACTGGGTCACCTGGCTCGAGCGCAGTGGCTACCGGCGCGACCGTCCACCCTCGTCGCTCTCGGTGGCCGACGCCGTTCGTCACGTCACCGCGGTCGTCCGTGCCGACCGGGCTGCGGGCACGTTCGCTGCTGCGCTGGTCGACGGCTCGCTCCTGCGTTCGATCGACATCATCCTCGGTGCCGCCGACACCGGTCGCGCCGACGCGCCCGCCATCGTCGACGCCGCCCTGGCCTGAGTTCTCCGTCGGGCCCGCGCCGCCGGCCGCCCGTGCGTTCGGTGCTGGGTATGGTGACCGCATGCGCACGGCCCTGACCGCCGCCGGTTCGGCCGAGGTGTCGCGGTGACCTGGCGACCGCACCGCCGCGTGACACGTGCGAGCGTGGTGCGCGAGTCGAACGCCGGCTCGATCGCGACCGCCGGTTCGATCGCCACCGCTGGTTCGATCGCCACCGCTGGTTCGATCGCCACCGCTGGCTCGATCGCCACCGCTGGCTCGATCGCCACCGCTGGCTCGATCGCGACGGCTGGTTCGATCGCGACATCGGGGTCGATCGCCACCGCCGGTTCGATCGTCACCGCTGGCAGTGCGATCACGGTGATGAGCGTCGGTGTGATCGCCTGCATCGCCACCCGCCTCTGCGTCGCAGTGATGGCCTGCGCCCGCTGTACCCGATGCGTCGGCTGCGTCGGGTGTGTCGACTGCGAGAACTGCATCGGTTGCGTCGGCTGTGTCGGCCTCCGCAACGCCATCGGCCAGCGGGGCGTGCGGGCCGCCTGACCCGGGGACGTGCCTCGTGGGTGCCAGGTTCTGGGTGCCAGCCCGACGCGAACCTCCAGCACACCGCAGCCCGCTGGCACCCGAGACCGATCGTCCGACCTGGGTGCCAGGTTCTGGGTGCCATGCGGTGGCGTGTGGCCTGGTGATCGTGGAGGGCTGGCACCCAGGAGTCGACACGATCGGCAGCGCGTCAGCGGAACTCGCGGGCCGTCTCGGGCCACGAACACGAGCGGCACGGGTGCACCGAGCCGAAGGTGATGACGGACACGGGCAGGTGCTCGGAGAAGCCGAACACGCCGATCGTGGTGGCCGAGATGACGTCCACCATGTCGTCCCAGGTGCGGTGCACCAGCGGCAGCGACCAGCTGCCCGGCCCGTCTCGTGGATCGAGCGACTCGTCCGTGGGTGGACGCCATCCGAGCAGGACGAGGAGTTGGTGGTGGTCGTCGGTGAGGCGGTGCATCCCCTGCAGCGAGGCGTTGCTGCTGGCTTCGACACGGGCGATGCCATGGCCGACCACGGCCTGCAGATACCGCTGGGTGAAGGGTTCCTGGCTGATCACGATCGCCTGTGTGGGCTGGTCGCCCATGCGCCGCACCATGCGGAGCAGTGCCTTCGACCACATCCGCCATCCACCGATGTCGGCAGGCGCCACCTCGAACGCTCTCGCATCGTCGGCCTCGAGCCGCAGATGGCGGCACTCGGTGCAGGCCGCGTCGTGGGTCGTCCGGTCGTTGCGTGCCATGTGTTCGCCTCGCCCCCATCGTGTCAGCACCGTCCGTGCGGGCGGTGCTGACACAGTGTGCGGGAGGGGTGTGACGCGGCCGATCCGAGCCGCCCGATCCGTGCCGACCGGTCAGGCCGCGGGGCGCAGCAGCGGCTCGCCGGCGTGGGCGGCGATGCGGTCGATCGTCGGCTGGTCCAACTCGGCGGGAAGGTGCGACAACCAGCGCAACAGCACCCGTTCGTGCACGACGTCGACGTGGTCGGGGCGGTCGATCTGCACCGGTTCGTCGTCGACCACCACCAGCACGGGCGTGCACACCACTCGCACGCCGCAGCGCGACTCGATCAGTTGGGTGGTCAGCTCGGCCAGCATCTGCGGTGCGCTCATCCGGTGCCGCCGGTCGGGCCACGGGCTCGGATCGGCGAGCCCGATCGAGCGGCTGCCACGCGGGCGGGGGACCAGCACCACCACGCCGGCCGGGCCGACGAGCACGGGCCGTTCCACACCGTGCACGTCGACCTCCAGCCAACCCGGGGGGAGCGGTCGGGGGATCGTGTCGCCCTGCCGCTCGTCGGTGAGCGTCGGTCGTCGATCGCGATCCACGTGACGATCGTGCCCCGATTCGGAGGGCGCGTACACCGCCCGGCGCCATGGTTCGCGCGAGGTTCACCCGATCATCCACTGGTGTTCAGCCATCGTGCTGCAGCGTCTCGCACCGCTGGGACAGAGTGGCGATGTGCGCGACGAAGCGGTGATCGACCGAGCGATCGGGTGTCTGGTGGGCGCCGCCGTGGGCGACGCCCTCGGTGCACCGTTCGAGTTCGGTCCGCCCGGCGCGTACTCGGCCCGCTTCCCCGAACCGGTGGTCGACGGCATCGGCGAGATGGTCGGCGGGGGGCAGCTCCGATGGGCGCCGGGCCAGTTCACCGACGACACCGAACAGTCGTTGGTGGTGGCGCACTCGCTGCTCGAACGTGGTGGCATCGACAGCGACGATCTGCTGTCGCGGTTGCGTCGGTGGGGCCGCAGTGCGAACGACGTCGGCTCGCTCACGCGGGCGGTGTTGGACTCGAACCTGCCGGCCGACCGTGCGGCGTTCGAGGTGGCGGCGAAGCTGGGCCGTCATCGATCGGCCAGCAACGGGTCGCTGATGCGCGCTGCGCCGGGTGCACTGTTCTTCGCCGGGGCCGGACGGGCGGGGACCCAGGTGGCCGGCTTCCAACTGTCGGCTGTCACCCACGCCGATCCGCGATGCCAGTGGATGGTGGCCGTGCAGCACGAGCTGGTGCGCTGCCTGCTCGGCGGCGACGAGCTCGAGCCGGCGCTGCGCAGCGCGATCGAGACCGTGCCGCCCGTGGTGCGGGTGGACCTCGACCCCGTGCTCGACTCCACTTGGCATCCTGCCGACGGCGGTCCGTCGAACAACACGGCGATCGGCGCGTTCGCCCAGTCCGTGTGGGCACTGCGCACCTTCGACAGCTTCGAGCGCGTCGTGACGGCGGTGATCGATCTCGGCGGCGACACCGACACCGTCGCCGCGATCGCCGGTGCGAACGCCGGCGCCCGGTTCGGTGCTCACGCGATCCCCGAACGTTGGCGCGCCAAGGTGCACGGCTACGTCCCCACCGACGACGGGGGCGAGCAGCTCTACGACGCCGACGTGATCAGCGACCTCGCCGTACAGCTGATCCGATCGTCGCCGTAACCCGATCCGTCCACCCGAGTGTCAGCCGTCCACCCGAGTGTCAGGCGTCCATCCGAGTGTCAGGCGTCCATCCGAGTGCCACCGGTACCCCCGGGGTGTCCGCTGGCACTCGGATGGACGGGTCGCGCCGTGACGCGACGCGTTCAGCGCAGGCGGTGATAGCCGTCGAGCAGGAAGGCGACACCGGCCGCCACCGGGCCGGCGGGATCGGCGGCCAGTTCGCTGCGGGTGCGCATCGCGCCGAACGGCGCGTTCCAGAAGTCAGGGTCGCCGGGACGGTCGGCGGTCCACGGGCCCACGTACAGGTAGGGCTCGTCGCTCGACGCGTCGCCCGGTGAACCGCCGAGGTTGACGCGGCGTTCGGCGGTGGCCTGTGCCTCGATGGCGACGTCGAAGTGCTCGGGCCACAGGCGTGGCAGCGTCGACGCCGCGCCCGAGTGCAGCGAGGCGAGCACGCCGTCGAGGATCGCCGCCGACTGCGTGTACCAGCCGGCCAGTGCGATCGCCCCGGTCTCGTCGAGCTCGATCGGTGCGTGCACGTCGCCGAGGGCCGGGGTGTCGTGCCCGACGTCGATCGTCTCCGACAGGTCGACACCGGCGAAGGCAGCGAGCTGTGCGAGCGAGGCTCCGGCGATGGCGGTGCTCCATGCGCCGGCAGAGCCCTCGACGTCGGACTCGACCAGCAGGTGGGCACCCGACACACGCACCCGACGGCCGTCGGGACCCAGCTCGGGTGTGCCGAACCCGCCGGGGGTGACCCGCAGCGAGAACCGTCCCGACGCCTCGATCCGGGCGCGAGCCACGATGTGGACGGCGATCCGGTGGAGGTGGTCGCGGGTGGTGCTGGTCGAGGTCATGGGAGCCAGCCTTGCAGCTCGCTCGCCGGTCGGTGGTCCGGCCGGTCACGTCGTGGCAGAGGTGGCCCGCCACCGCGGTCGTCGCGGGGAGTACGTTCGCGCGGATGCCTCGTGTCGAACGGCCCCGCATGGGCGACTACGGCGTGCCCGACGAGGTCGACGGCGCGCTGGCGTGGTCGTGGGCGCAGGAGCGCCTGGTGCGCAACAAGAACTACTGGGTGGTCACGGTGTCCGCGGGTGGCCGGCCAGCAGCGATGCCCGTGTGGGGTGTGTGGCTGCCCGACGACACCTTCTGGTTCTCGTGCTCGCCGACGGCGCGCAAGGTGCGCAACCTCGCCGCGAATCCGCGGTGCGCCGTCATGATCGACGACACCGTCGAGTGCGTCTCGGTGGAAGGTGTCGCTCGACGCGTCGAACCCGACGACGACGCCGTCGAGCTCGCCGCTGCTTCGTGGGTCGCCAAGTACTGGGACGATCCGTCGCAACACGAGGAGTCGGCCGCCTTCTTCCGTCGCAACGCGATCTTCCAGGTGACCCCGACCACGGCCTACGGGATCATCGAGCGCGAGGACGAGTTCGGCCCCTCCGCCACCCGTTGGGCGTTCTGACCCGACAGCGCAGGTGACGCGTGCACCGGCGTCCCGGTGCGGACGCACACGTCGTCAGCGGGTCTGGCCGGCGCGGATCATCTCGATCGCCTTCGCGATCCGGTTGGCGCGGGTGTCGGCCTTCTTGGCCTCGGTGATCCAGCGCACGTACTCCTTGCGGTGCGAGTACGCCATCGCGTCGAACGTCGTCTTCGCATCGGGGTCGGCGGCGAGCGCGGCGGCGAGGTCGTCGGGCACCTCCACCGTGCGCTCGCCGGTGTCGGCGACCACCTCGATCTCGTAGCTCGAGCCGATCTCCACCCCGGCGGTGGTGCGGGCCGCCTTGGCCAGGCCGATCAGGTTCTCGCCGCCCATCCGGGCCAGCCGCAACGGCACGGTGGTGCCGTTCACCGTCACAGCCACGGCGAACGCCCGCTTGCCGTCGCCCAGCGCGGCCACCTGGTCGTCGCTCAACACGAACGCCCCGGCCGGTCCGCGTGGTTCGAGGGTGGCGGTGATCCGCAGCGCAGTCATGGCCGGCGACGGTACCTCGCCGCCCGGTACGGTCGACGAGGTGACCTCGTCGTTGCCGCCGCTCACCTCGCGCGATCGCCGTGCGCTGCGCACGGCGATCACCGACGAACTCGCCCGGGTGGACGACCAGATCGTGGCCCTGCGCCGCACCTTCGACGACATCGTCGAGGCCAACGTGAACGCCAACTCCGACGACGAGCACGATCCCGATGGCACCACCGTGGCGTTCGAGCGGGCGCAGGTGAGCGCGTTGCTGCGTCAGGCCGAGGTCGACCGCGACGACCTGCGCGCCAATCTCGATCGGCTCGACCGCGACGACTTCGGCGTGTGCGAGGTGTGCACCGGGTTCATCGGTGCGGAGCGGCTGATGGCGTTGCCGACCGCCACCCGCTGCATCACCTGCGCCCAGCGCACCTGGTGACGTTGCCGAGGTGCTCGTGCGTCGTCACCGACGACGCGAAGGCGCCGGGGCCCGTGCGTCACCAGTGGGCGAAGGCCGTGTTCGCGAGGATCCGTTCGTCCTTGGTGAGCAGATCGGTGGCTGCGACGATGGCGTCGGCGACGATCATCCGGTCGAACGGATCCCTCGTCCACGACAGTGAGGCAGCGGCGTGGACGACGGCGGACATCGTCGCGTCGGACAGCCGGAGCCCGATGCGGTCGGCGAGGTCGCCGACGATCTCGGCGCCGCTCACCGTGAGCCGACCGATCTCGTGGAGGTAGGTGAGCTCGAGCTGCACCATCGGTGAGATGACGAGGTCGTGTGTCTCGATCGCCGTAACGGCAGTGTCGCTCAGCCGTTCGACGTCGCCGGCGTACAGCCAGACGACGGCATGGGTGTCGAGCCGGATCACGCCTGCCATTCGTCGGACCAGTCGAGATCGACGAGGTCGTCACTGTCGCCGGTGACGACGCCGTCACGGCGGACCAGGCGGCCGATCCGGCTCGGCGGTTCGTCGGCCACGATGCGCAGGCGCCGGCCGTTGCGCTCGATCTCCACGGGCTCGCCAGTGGCGAGCACGTGGTCGAGGACGCGGTAGATGTCCTCCCGGAGCTTCGACGCGGTCAGGATCATGCATCCATCCTATACGTACGTCACATGTCATCACGTACGTACGCCCGAGCGAAGCGCCAGCGACGCCCGAGGCGACTCGTGCGCGTCACACGCGGCGTCGCAGCAGCACCAGGGTGACGCAGATGACGGCGATCGCGGCGAGCACCTGACCGCCGTGGGCGAGGCGGTCGGCGTCGACCGTCGGCTTCCAGGCGACGTGTCCGTCGCGGATCTCGTACACGCCCACCGGGCGTGCGCCGAGGCCGAAGCCGGTGCCGAAGCCGTGTCCGCCGCCCTTGTCGGCGTCCGTACCGGCGCCGGCTCCTCCGCCGGCACCGCCGGCGACACGAGCGACGGGGATGATCGTGGTGCCGTCGACGGTGTAGGGGTCGCCGAACACCCGGCGCACGGAGAGCGCGTCGCGGGTGCCGCCGATGTCGTCGAGCACGGCCTGCTCGTCGACGACGCCGGGGTCGATGGTGTCGGGGTCGATGGTGGCGGTCGGTGTGGTCATGAGGGCCTCCTTCGTGAGTGAGTGGCGACCTCGGGGTGGATCAGGTGGTTCGGGCGAGCACGGTGTCGACCATGTAGTCGACGAACTCGTCGGGTTGTTCGAACATCGGGCGGTGCCCGGAGGTGGAGAGCAACACGACGTCCTTGATCGGCGCGTCGATCGTGGAGAACCAGGCGTCGAACGGTTCGGCACGGCCGTCGGCTTCATGAGCGCCCTGCACGAAGAACACCGGCACGTCGAACGTGGTGGCCGTCTGGGCGAAGTCGATGTCCTGCAGTTGCGGGTAGAGCACGCTGAAGGTGTCCATGAACCCAGCGAGCAGATGCACCTGGTCGATCAGCGCGTACTCCTCGACGAGGAAGTTCTCGGAGAACCCGCCCTCGCCTTCGGCGTTCGGCTCGTGGTCGTACGGGTAGACCTCGTGCTCGTACGACAGGGCCGACTCGTAATCGAGCATCCGCTCGTACGGCGGCGGCCCGATCGCTTCGAGCTCGGCCACGAGGTCGTCGTTCCCGGTGGTGCGGGCCCACTCGAGCGTGTCGTCGTAGAAGATCGTGTCGGTCGCCCGTTGGCTCACCATCTGGCCGACGCCGATGAACGCGAGGTACTTCTCGGGGTGTTGCTGCACGGCGAGCACACCGAGTGTGGAGCCCCACGACTGCCCGAGCAGGTAGATGCGGTCCTGGTCGAACCGCTCGCGGAGGTGGTCGGTGACGGCGTCGGTGTCGTCGACGAACCCCTGCAGCGTGATCGTGCCGGTGGGGTCGAGCTCGTCGTACGAGGTGCCGGTGCCGCGCTGATCCCACGTGACGACGGTGAAGTGCCGTTCGAGCTCGGCGAGGTGGTTGCGCATCGCGCCGCGCTCGGAGCCACCGGGGCCGCCGGCCAGGAACAGCAGCACCGGGTTGTCGGTGTCGTGACCGCGGATCATCAGCCCGAGGTCGTGGCCGGCGACGTCGATGGTGGTGAGCTCGGCGATGCTGGCGGCCACCACGTCGCCGTTCGCGTCGACGATCGCATCGGTGCGGGCGGGTCGGGCGAGGCCGATCACCAATGCGACGAGCGCCACGGACGAGAGCACGGCGACACCGCGTCGCATCACCACACCGGCCCGCCGTGTCGGCCGTGTGCGGTCGGGTTCGAACCGTCGGGCCGCGCCCGCACCGAGCGCGGCGCCGAGCAGCATCGGGAACAGCGACAGCAGCCCGTGGAACCCTCGGCCGACGACGAGCGCGAGGATGCCGTAGGTGCTGGTCTCGATCGAGTCGACGGTCGGCCCGTCGGTGGGCAGGCGGACGAGTTCGAACAGCGCGACGAAGGCGATCGGCGCGGCGAGCATCGCCCATCGTGTGCGGGCGAGGAACCCGCCGGTGAGCCCGACGACGAGGCCGAGCCCGATCGACCACAGCGCCTGGCCGGTGGTGAGCGGCCCGCGTGGGGTCCACCAGCCGGCCAGCGCACCCCACGTCGCGGCGATGCCGACGGCGACGCCGAGGCCCAGCCGTCGGTCCCACGTCGGGACGAACCGTCGGGCAACGGATGTCAGCCGGCCGTCGCCGTCGTCGTGGCGGTGGCCGGGGTCGACAACGGCGTCGTGGTCGTCGACCACACGGGCGTCGGTGAGGGTGTCGGAGTGGGTGTCGGGGACGAGGTCGTGTTCGAGGTCGTGGTCGATGGTCATGTCGACACGTCCTGCCGTTCACGTTCTGCGGGCGAGTCGACATCGTCGACCCGCGTGGTCGGCGGGACGACCGGCGGTGGGAGTGGCGTTCCGTGCGGGGGGACGATCGGCACGAGTCCGGCCGGCACCGGCGTGGTGTCGCGGCGGGTGCCGACCACGATCAACACCACACCGACGATCGTCATCACGACGCCGAGACCGATGAGGAAGAACGCCAACGGCATCACGAACGCCGCCTTGGCGCCGACGCGCACGTCGACGGCGACTCCCGGTGTGCCATCGGCGTTCATCGCGACGACGGCCCACTGGCCGGAGGTCGCCTCCCACCTGAGTTCGTTGGTGTCGCTGCCGGTGGCGGTGGCGACCCAGAAGTCCTGTTCGGTGGGCGGTGCCACCGAGGTGCCGCCGGGCTGGGTGCGGAACACCGCGTCGAGCCCGTCGTCGAGGTCGATCACCTCGTCGTGTGCGACGCCGCGCAGGTAGTCGTCGACGTCTCGCTGTGACGCGATCCCGATGAAGATCTCGTCGTCCGGATCGGCGCCGGTGGCCCGGATCCGCAGGTCGGTGTCGAGTGCGTCGAGCACCCAGTCGGGCGATCCGGGTTCGGTGGTGAAGCCGAGGTCGTCGGCCGTGATCGCGACGGTGTCCGTCTCGAGCCGGTCGAGTGTGACGTTGAGGTAGCCGTCGTCGTCGCGTCCTGCGGCGTATCCGACGGCGATCGCTCCACCGGTGACGAGCACGGCGATCGCCGGGATCAGCAGCAGGCATCCGAACACGAGGGCCACGACGCGTGACGCGCGCATGAGTGCCTCCAGTGATGGCTGTCGTCTCCACGATGAGCGCGCCTCGGACCCGGGCCAGGGTCGAACGTCCCGGGGTCCGCGCGCCGAGAACGGCGAGACGAACTCGACCGTCCGGCCCGGCGATGCCCGTCACACAGGGTCGAGCGCAGTGAACGCGACGCCGGTCAGTTCGATCGACACCTGCCACAACCGTTCCGCGACCGCGGCGTCCTTGGCTGCAGACGTCGTCTCGACGAGGGTGGGTGTGCCGCGCTGCTCGAGGAACCCGTCGGGTCCGTAGTACTCGCCGCCGCGCACGTCAGGATCGGTCGCGGCGCGCAGGGTGGGCAGCGAGCCGGCGTGTGCGTTCTGCGAGAACACCTTCGCGAACGGTCGAGTGAGGGACATCAATCGGCCTGCGATGCCGCCGGTCGATCCGACGAGGTTGGTGTCGGAGATGCCGGGGTGGGCGGCGACGGCGATGGTGTCGGCGCCGATCGCGTCGAGGCGGCGTTGCAGTTCGAGGGTGAACAGCAGGTTGGCGAGCTTGCTCTGCCCGTAAGCGCCCCAGGCCCGATATCGCCGTTCCGATTGCAGGTCGTCGAAGTCGATCCTGCCCATCCGGTGGGCGAGGCTGCTGACGGTGACCACGCGTGATGCCGGGGTCGCCAGCAGCAACGGCATGAGGTGTCCGGTGAGCGCGAAGTGGCCGAGGTGGTTGGTCGCGAACTGCAGCTCGAACCCGTCGATGGTGCGTTGGTACGGCGTGGCCATCACCCCGGCGTTGTTCACCAGCAGGTCGAGCCGGCCGAAGCGTTCCCGGCACTCACCGGCGGCCCCGCCGATCGAGGCCAGCGACGACAGGTCGAGGTCGACGAGCGACACATCCGCCGTGGGTGCGTCGGCGAGGATGGAACGGCGTGCGGCGTCGGCCTTGGCGCGTGTGCGACACGCCAACACGACCGCTGCGTTGCGTTCGGCGAGCATCCGGGCGGCTTCGAGCCCGATGCCGCTGTTGGCGCCCGTGACGAGCACCACGCGGCCCGTCTGGTCGGGGATGAGTGCTTCGGTCCAGCCGGTCATGCGTCGACGCTAGACCCCGTGGCCGGCGTCGTCTCGTGGGAGGACGACGTCGACACCGACCGAGGTGCCGCCGGCGTCAGCTGCGCAGTGGGTCGGTGCCGCGGTGGGTCGGCGGGATCATGTCGATGACGGCGATCAGGTCGCCGTCGTCGATCTCGGCCCAGGTGAGGCCGGTCAGCGTCGACAGGTTCACGATCGTCGCGAACGGGACACCGCGGGCGAGCAGGTACCGGAGGCGTTCGTGGCCGAGCGAGCGTGCCTGACCGAGCTCGCGCACCTGCTCGGGGGTGAAGCCGAGCTCGTACCAGCCCGGGATGGCGCTCGGGGCGAACCCCCGGTCGAGCCAGTCGAGCGCGACGTCGAGCGGGACGCCGTAGCGGGTGATGTCCCACAGGGCGTCCGCGGTGATGCGTCGGCGGAGGAGCTCGCGCACCTGGGCCGGGTGTTGGACACCCGTGTGCGTCCAGCGCTCTGCGGCCTCGGCGGTGTAGCCCTCCGCTCGCCACGGTTGGGCGTGTTGCGGGGTGGGGAAGCCGCGTGCGCGCCATCCCCAGGCCGCACTGAGCTGGAAGCCGGCGTCGAGCCAGGCGATCGCCTCGGCGACGGTGTTGCCCTCCGCGATCCACGATGTGAACCGCTTGGCCGCTCGCGCCCGGACGGCGTCGGCCGTGGCCCGCAGGCGTCGTTCGATCTCGGGCCAGTCGAGCTCGTTCGGTGTCGATCGGCGGAGTCGTTCGATGTCGCCGGCGCGGAAGCCGAGCCGTTGTGCGACGGCCGCCTGCTCGGGCTCGAGCCCGACCCGAGCCCAGCGTTCGGCATCGGCCTGTTTCGTCGCCCGATTCATGCGTGGGATTCTCACAGAGCGGTCTCGGGCGAGTGTGCGACGGTCGCTGGGCGTGGTGCGTTGCCGGGTGGCAGGATCGCATCGACGACGAGTTCGAGGAGGCGACCCGTGAGGCTGCTGCGAGGGCTTGCGATGGTGGTGGCTGCGACGCTCGGCTGCGTGACGATCGGCGTCCCGGCACGCGCCGACACGATCGACGGCTCGTTCGATGGTGCCGGTCGCATCGAGGCGGGCACGGTGTTCGACCTGACGGTGTCGGGTCGCGGTGGTGTGCCGGCGACCGGCGTGGATTCGGTGGCGTTGAACGTGACGGTGACGAATCCGTGGGACGCGGGCTACCTGACGGTGTGGCCGACGGGGCAGCCGCGGCCGACGGCGTCGAACCTCAACTTCGTGCGCGCGCAGACGGTGCCGAACATGGTGGTGGTGCCGGTGGGGGCGAACGGCCAGGTGTCGCTGTATCTGTCCGGCGGATCGGCGGACGTGGTGGTCGACGTGCTCGGGTGGTTCCCGACGGGTGGCGAGTTCCACGGGCTCACACCGGCGCGTCTGCTCGACAGCCGTGCCGACGGGGTGACATCGGACGGCGCGATGCAGGCGACGGGACCGCTGTCGGGCGGCTCGACGTTCGATCTGCCGGTGCTCGGTCGTGGTGGTGTGCCCGCGTCGGGTGTCGGGTCGGTGGTGGTGAACGTGACGCTCACCGGTCCGACGATGGCGACGTATCTGACGGTGTGGCCGACGGGTGCGCCGAGGCCGACCGCGTCGAACCTGAACGTGGCGGCGGGCGAGACGCGGCCGAACCTCGTGGTGGTGCCGGTGGGCGCGGATGGGCGCATCTCGCTGTTCCTGTACACGGGGTCGGCCGACGTGGTGGTCGACGTGCTCGGGTGGTTCCCCACCGGTGCGGCCTTCACGGGTGTGGCGCCGGCACGGTTGATGGACACGCGCAGCGACGGTGTGACGGTCGACGGTTCGATGCGGGCCGGCGGCGTGCTGCGGGCGGGGGTGGCTGTCGATCTGCCGGTGCTCGGTCGTGGTGGCGTGCCGGTCGCCGGCGTGACGGCGGTGGCGTTGAACGTGACGGTGACCAACCCGTCTCACGCCGCGTACGTGACGGTGTGGCCGACCGGTCAGCCGAGGCCGACCACCTCGAACCTGAACGTGGTGCGAGGCCAGACGGCGCCGAACATGGTGATGGTGCCGCTCGGTGCGGATGGCGAGGTGTCGCTGTTCCTGAGCCGGGGCACGGCCGACGTGGTGGTCGACGTGCTCGGCTATGCGACCGGCTCGACGAGCTTCCGCGGTGTGACCCCGGCGAGGTTGCTGGAGACACGGGGCGAGTGGACGAGCTACCCGATGCCGGCCGGATCGGAGCCTGGCTCGATCGCGTTCGACGGTACGAGCCTGTGGGTCGCGTCGCGGAACGACGGAGGTCTGCTCCGGGTGGATCCCGCCTCGGGGCTGACCGAGCGAGTGGCGATGCCCGACCTGCGCGACACACCGCAGGTGGTGATGTTCGACGGACGATACGTCTGGGCGGCGGGCCGGTACTCCGAAGCGATCGCGAGGTTCGACCCGACCAACGGACGGTTCTCGGTGTTCCCGGCGCGTGCGGCGGCACCGAAGTACATGGCGTTCGGCGGCGACCACCTGTGGCTCACCGATTGGGACCGGTCGGTGTTGACGCGCGTCGACCGGCGCACGGGTGCGCAGCGCGAGTTCGCGATCCCGTTCGATCCGGGTTCGGTCGGTCAGCCGGTGGCGCTCGGGCGGTGGCTGTGGTTCCCCGTCTTCGACCCCGGTCCGGGCGGCGTGCGTCAGATCGGCGGGTTGGACATGGTGACCGGCGAGGTCACCCAGTTCGAGGTGCCCGGTCTGGCGAGTTGGGCGATGACGACCGACGGTGCGCTGTTGTGGGCGATGATCATCGATCGATCGGGTCAGCTCGCCACCGCGTTGATCGATCCGACGACGGGTGTGGTCGTGCGTCCCTCTCCGCTCGGTGCCACGCAGATCTTCCTGACCCGTCAGCTGCTGTACGACGGCGAGTACGTGTGGGTGGCGAGCGACTTCTTCAGCCAGATCGCGCGGGTGAACCGCGAGACGGGCGACGTGAAGCTGTTCGCGCCGTTCGTCGACCCGAGCGCGAGCGACGGTCTGCCCTGGCCGTTCGCGCCCTACGCCATCACCACCGACGGCACGTACCTCTGGACCGCCAACCTGTCGGACAGCGTGTCGCGCGTGCCCCGCCACCTCTGAGGCCGACGCTCGTCACCCAAAGCGAGAACCGACCGGTCGCCTCCACCCGGGCTCGTGCCGCTACATGGACGGCTACCCGATGCAGTTCGGCGCGCGCAGCGCTGCGCGTGCTCATGGCGTTGAGTCTCCCGGCGTTCGCACGCGCACCGTTCCGGGCCGGCGCCGGTGCGGATGGCGTCCGACCCGAGGTCAGAAGCGAGATCCGAGATGGCGGACCAGTGCGAACAGGTCGGCCTCGAGCGCCGGGCGAGTTCGCCGATCGGCGCGCAACACGGCGCCCAGCAGGGTGCCGGCCACGTCGAAGTGCACGGCCAGCCGATCGACCGTGGCACGTCGGGCGTCGGCGATCGCGCCGATGCGCACGAGATGCCGGCCGATCTCGCGGGCGATGGCGCGGTCGGCCGTCTGGTCGTGACGTCGTTGACGGTCGGCCAGCACCGGCGACCGCCACATCACGGCGAGCTCGGGATGCTCGGCGTACAGACGCAGGAAGGCGCGCAGCACGGCTTCGAACACGCCGCCGACCGTGCGGGCGGTGGTGCTCGCCAAGGCGCGTTGCACCGCGTCGGCCGAGGCGTGGGCGTGTTCGGCCAGCAACACGTCGATGATCTCGTCGACGTCGGCGAAGTAGCGGTACACGCTGGCTGGCCCGACCGCTGCTTCGTCGGCGATGGCACGGATGGTGACCTCGCCCACCTCGCTCGTCTGCAGCAGCCGGCGGGCGGCCCCCAGGATCTCCGCCACGCGTGCCGCGCTGCGGCCCTGTTGCGGCAGCCGGCGCACGCCGCCGTCGGTGGTCATCCGGTCGGGGCGAGTGCCGCGACCGCGTCGGCCAGTTCGGTCAGCTGTGCGTCGCTGAGCGCTGAGGCGTAGATGCGCTGCATCCGCGACGAGGTCTGCGCCTCCACGTCGGCGAAGCGTGCGAGCAGCGGTTCGTGATCGGGGAACTCGCCGCGCCAGCCGTGCATCTCCAACCCGGCCGTGCCGCGACGCGTGGCCACCTCCGCCTCGATCGGCGCCATCCCCGCAGCGGCCACCGACTGCACGTGCACGTCGCCACGCAACTCGCGCAGGGTGTGCACCTCCAACGCAGCCGCGCCCTGAGGCGTCGACGGCCGAGCGAGCGCCCGCCAACCGGCGAACAGCGGCATGCCCAACGCAGTCACCGATGCACCCACCACGCCACCGAGCCGGGCCACCGTGGCTGATGCGGCCTCGTCCCAGCCGGCTTCGGCGGCATGCGCCATCGCTGCCGCGAACACGGTGGCGATCTCGGACGGCCGGCCGGCGGCCACCACCTTCGGCCACACCTTGGCCACCAGACCCGGGTCGAAGAAGGCGAAGGCGCTGCACACCTGTTCGGCCGTCACGTCGCCCATCACACCGGCCCGGCCGCCCGCGTACAGCACGAAGAAGTCGCTGTAGCCCGCCTCGCCGGCGTGAGCGATCGTGTTCGCGTCGAAGTACAACGACGCTCCCAACTGGTTGATGCGGGCATCCATCTGATCGACCTGAGCGCGTTCCATGCGCGCAGCGTAACGCACGAACGTGACGCAGCGTCACGTTCGCGGAGGCGATCGCAAAGCCACGAGCCGGCCGTGTGACACCCCTGTTGCATGATCGGGGCATGGAACTGGCGGGTCTTCGCGAGGCGGTCGGCGCTCTGGCCGATATCGATCTCGGGCTCATCGACGACGCCTCGTTGCACGACCACGTGGTGGGCATCGGTTGCGAGCTCACCCGTCTCACGCTCGTGTTCGCGCAGTACATCCACGAATGGGAGCAGCGCGGCATCTTCGAGCGCGACGGCTCGAGGTCGTCGGCGCACCGACTCGCTCGCGAGATGAAGTCGTCGGTGGGTGATCGGCGGATCGACGTGCGTCGCTCGCGTCGGATCGACGATCTGCCGCTCACCACTCGGGCCGTGCTCGACGGGCGGCTGTCGCTCGATCACTTCGATCTGCTCGCCTCGGTCAACACCGACGAACGCCGCCATCTGTTCGCACGCGACGAGGCCACGCTCATCGAGCAGTGCCTCACGATCCCGTACTTCGACGCCTACAAGGTGATCCGGTACTGGGCCGAGCGCGCCGATCAGGCGCTCGCCGCCGAACGTGCCGCGTCGCCCCCGCCCCCGCCCCCGCCGCCCGCCGACGATGGCGCCGGCGACGGCACCGGCACCGGCGACGGCACCGACCACCTCGACGGCCAGGCCACCGATCCCGAGTCCGGCGATCAGCAGCCGGCCGACGAGCCGTCCACCGATCCCGACGACGAGTTCACGCCCACCGATCCCGCGTCGCGGCTGTACGCGAACCGCACCATCGACGACGTGCTCGACCTGCGCGGCATGCTCGGCGCGATCGACGGCACCATCGTGCTCGCCGAGCTCGACCGTCTGGCCGCGCTGATCCGCAAGGACGATCAGGCGAAGGGCATCACCCGCACCGCGTCGGAACGTCGAGCCGCCGCCCTGGTGGAGATGGCGCGGCGCTCGGCCACCATGCCCGAGAACGGTCGCAGGCCAAGCCCCCTGTTCTCGGTGCTGATCGGTGACCACACCTTCCGGCACCTGTGCGAGCTCGGCAACGGCATCGTCGTGTCACCCACACAGTTGCTGCCGCACCTCACCAGCTCGATGCTCGAGTCGATCCTGTTCGACGGACCGTCGACGGTGATCAGTGTGTCGTCGCAACGCACCTTCCGCGGCGCGCTCCGACGGGCGATCCAGGTGCGCGACCGCCGGTGCCAGCATCCGTCGGAGTGCGACGTGCCTGCCGATCAGTGCCAGATCGACCACATCGTGCCCGTGTCCCGTGGCGGGCCGACCAGCCAGTTCAACGGGCGCGTCGAGTGCGATCCGCACAACATGGACCCGAAGCTGCACGACCACGACGCGCAGCCGTACCCCGAACGGCCGGTCACACGCGAACACGAGATCTGGGCACGCGCGTTCTGGGCGATGGGACAGCCACCCGATCCCGGCCAGGAGGGCGTGTGGCGCGTGTGGCACGTGCCGTGGATCCCACCCGAGGGCACCACACCCGACCTGAACTGACCGTCTTCCGGGCAGCGATCACCTCGAGCCGATGCCGGACGTCGCTGTGCGCGGCTCGTGCTCCCGAGGCGCGATGTCGGGCACGCCGAGGATGCATGCCGTCACGCGTTCGCCGAGCGGTGCCTGCACCGGCAGCTCGTCCCGTGTGGCCGCTGGGCGAGATGATCAGCGCGACGTCGTGCGGGCGGGCGAGCGCGCGATGGCCGGGATGCGCCATCGCTCAGCTGCCGCAGGTGGCCGCGGCGATGAGGTCGATCGACATCTCGAGGTGCTCGATCTGCTCGGCCACCGTGCGCCCGTTGGGGCCCGAGGCGCAACGTGTTCACGCCCGCGGCGGCGTAGGCGCGGATGCGGTCGCGCACCATCTGTTCGTTGCCGATCAGGTACGCCGACAGCACCAGCTCGTCGGGCACCGCGGCCACGGCGGCCGCCTTGTCGCCGGCCACCCACAGCCATTGCACCTCTTGTGCGGCGTCGGCGTAACCGGCTCGCGAGTAGGCGGCGTTGTAGAAGTTGGTGGTGGCCGAGCCCATGCCGCCCAGGGTGAACGCCATGCCGCCCTTGGCCCGGGCGATCAGCCCGTCCACGTCGTTCGATACGGCTAGCTGACCGTTCACCTGGATCTCGACGTCGTCGATGGTGCGGCCGGCGCGTTCGGCGCCACGACGGATCGGATCCAGCAGCACCTCGGCGTGTTCGGGGATGAACGAGGTGCCCAGCCAGCCGTCGGCCAGTTCGCCCGTCAACTCCAGCGACTTCGGGCCCAGGGTGGCCAGGTGGATCGGCAGGTCGGGCTTGGGTGGGATCGACGACTTCAGCGCTTTGCCCTCGCCGCCCGGGCGGGGCAGCACGTAGTGCTTGCCGGCGAACTGGGCGCGCTCGCCGTTCAGCACCATCCGCACGATCTGGATGTACTCGCGCAGCCGGCCCAACGGATCGGCGAACGAGGCGCCGTGCAGCCCTTCCACCACCTGTGGCCCGCTGACACCGAGGCCGAGGGTGAACCGGTCGCCCGACAGCTGGGCGAGTGACAGCGCGGTGAGTGCGGTGGTGGCGGGTGTGCGGGCGCTGATCTGCATGATGCCCGATCCGATGCGGATCCGTTCGGTGACACCGGCCAGGTAGCCGAGCGATGCGACAGCATCCATGCCCCACGCCTCGGCCGACCACACGGTGTCGACCCCTAGCCGATCGGCCGCCTTCACGTACTCCACCAGGTCGCCCCAGTTCGAGCCGTCGTAGTACGCGCGCCCCACCGACACCGACACCTTCATCGCCCCTCCGATCCTCGTGCCCAGGTGCGGAGTCTTGCCGATCGATGCGAGGTCGGCCGCTGCCGGCCCTCATTCCCGCAGCGAGCTGAGTGGATGATCAGCAGCCGAGTGCATTGGCGACGGCGATGCACACCTTGTGCAGCGTGTCGTCGTCGATGGTTCCGACGAAGGCGGTGAGCGTCGTCTTGGGTGGTCTGCCCTGGGGATCGCGCGATCGGGATAGATCTCGGGCACTGAATGTCGATGGAGTTCTTCTGGGCGCTGCTCGGCCGTTGTTCAGGGGAACGCGATCATCTTCTCGTGGCTCAACGAGGTCTCGCCGTCGAAGCGGTAGGCGACGAGTTGGCCGTGACGCACGGCGCTGTAGTCGACGCACACGGCTGATGGGCTGAGTGTTCGGAGCGAGCCGTCGAACCAGTAGTGGCCGACGACCACCGGCACCTGGTCGCGGTACGGGCGCACGGCGCTCGCGGGGATCGGGGTGTCGTCGAATCCGGGGTGGGGGTTGCCGTCGGCGTCGGTGGAGCCGGGGATGAACACGGCGCTGTCGCGCAGCGTGGGCCGGTGGCTCACGGTCCACCACATCAGCCGGGCCTTCTCGCGCAGCTGGCCGTCCTTGTCGCGGTAGTGCAGGTGGTCGGGCAGGAGGACCTCGGGTCCTTTCAACACCACGTCGATCGCCTCGTACAGCGGGTGGTCCTTCGTGAACAGCCGTTCGAGGTGAGCGCCCGTGGGCAGGTAGGGCCCGTCGTGCTCGGCGCGGAGGAGCTCGATGTGCTCGTCGCTCCAGCAGGCGTGCACCACCCGCAGTCCGGGCAGCTCCAGCCACAGCGGCAGGGTGCGGAACCAGTCGATCACGTCGGCGTGGTCGTCGCCGTCGACCGGGTACTCGAGCAGGAACTGTTGGTGCTGACCGAAGTGCTTGCGGTTGCGTTCGCGCAGGTGGCCCTCGCCGCCCGCCCGACGAGTGGCGTACCCGATCGCGTTGAACTCGTGGTTGCCGAGTGCGGCGAACGCAGTGCCGGCTTCCACCATCGCTCTCACGAGTTCGATCGTGCGGCGCTGGCCTGGCCCCCGGTCGACGAGGTCGCCCACGAACACGGCTCGCCGGTCAGGGTGCTCCCACGGCCCGTCGCCGGTGCGCCGGTAGCCGAGCTTGCCGAGCAGGCCCTCCAGCACGGCGACACTGCCGTGCACGTCGCCGATCACGTCGAAGCGTTCACTCATCGGGTTCCTCTCTGTCGGTGTGGGGGAAAGCGTCGGGCCACGAGCACGCCCGGCACGGTCGGTCGCATCCGAAGGTGTGCACCGACACCGGGAAGCGCTCGTCGAAGCCGAGGGCGACGATGGCGGTGGCGGAGAGCAGCTCGACCAGGGCAGGCCAGTCGCCGGCGATGCGGGGCACCCACCAGTTGGCGGGCATCAGCTCGGGGTCGTCGTGGTCGCGGTCGGGCGGCTGCCAGCCGAGGCGGGCGAGCAGGGCCTCCTCGCCGGTGCTGAGGCGCGAACTGCCGCGGAGGTAGACGTTGCTGCTGGCTTGCACCTCGGCGATGCCGTGACCGATGAGGCACTGCAGGTACCGCTGCGTGAGCGGTTGTTGCGAGACGATCAGCGCTCGGGTGGGCTCGCTGCCGATGCGCCGGACCAACCGGAGCAGCGCGGCCGACCACTGGTGCCAGCCGCCACCGTCGGCGGGTGCGACGACGAACGTCTGCGTATCGGGCCCGTCGAGCAGCAGTTGCCGGCAGACCGGACAGTCCGTCACCGCCGCACGCTGCACCTCGTTGCTCATCACCCTCACCTGCCCGACACGATGATGCCAAGGGGGTGTGATGCGGAGTCTGCGAACGTCGGACCGCACGATGAACACTTGGTGACGCGCGATCGACGGCCCGATGGAACCTTCGGAGAACCACTCTTGGCGGTTCTACAGTCCGGCCGCATGGACGATCAGACCGCTGTCGGTGTCGACGTTGACGAGCCGCACACGCTGCCGACCGCGTTCGTGGAGGGCTCTCGCGAGGCCCGTCTCGACAGCGTGATCGCCCAGGAGCTCCACGCCGACACCGAGTTCGCCGCGTGGCTGTGCGAGCGAGCGGGTCGGGACACGAAGGCCGGGGTCGACAGGGTCGAGGTGTGGCTCAACCGGTGGCAGGGCGACGCCGAGTATCCCGCCGATGCGCACGGCGAGACCGACGTGTATGCGATCGTGCACTTCTCGGACGGTTCGCACGTGCCGCTCTTCATCGAGGACAAGGTCACCGCGCCGTTCCAGCCACGGCAGGCGGAGCGCTATCGGTGGCGAGCCGACGCCGTCGGTGGACGGACGATCCTGATCGCGCCGGAGCGCTACCCGGTCGGCGACGTCGTCCGTCAGTACTTCGATGGGGTCGTCACGGTCGAGGAGATCGCCGACAGGTTGCAGAGCGGTGGTCGGTACAGCGCGTGGAACGCCCTCGTGCTCCGCTCGCTGGTCGCGCCGACGGTCGGGCCGGTGCCCGGTGACGAGGCGACGATGCAGTTCACCGACTACTGCGTGCGTTGGTTCCAGGCGCGTGCGCCGCACGTCGTCCCGGACCGCAACTCTTTGCGGACGACGAAGGAGGGCTGGCTGTACTTCAAGTCGCCGGCGTCGATGATCTACAAGGTCACCGGCGTCAACGCACACCCGCAGGCGATGGTCGACGTGTACGTCGAGCGCCACGGACTCGAACTGGAGGCAGTGCGACGGGCGTTGGCGGTACGTCCGTGCGAGGTGACCTTCGGCTCGCGCCACGAGCGCGCTGTGCTCGCCGAGGATTCGAAGGCAACGCCCGTGTTGCGGATGTGGGTCGACAAGCTGTCGCCGGCGGCGGGTGTGCCGGTCGGCCCCGAGTTCGACTCGCTGGAGCTCGGCCTGCACGCGTGCGCCACGCTCGCCGACTGGCTTGCGAACTCGGTGACGGACCCGGAGGACGCCGTGATCGTGAGCGTGCCGCCACGCGATCGATGGGTCGACGAGTGGCGCAGGTTCGCGTGGACCTACGACGCCTACAACCGGCACGGCTTCGAACGCTGTGCCCAGATCGCCAACGAGACTGTCGGGCGTTTCGAGACCGACGGCGTGGTGCCGGCGGATCTCGACGCCCTCCGCACGAGCCTGTTCTTCGAGCAACGCCGAGAGCGATACGGCTGGGGTTCGGAGTCGATGTCGCCCTACATCGAAGCCCTGATGTCTGCGATCGCTGACGTCTCAGGCGGCTCGGTGCCGAGCGATCGGCGGGAACGAGATGAGATCTGAGGTCGCCGGCGCGTTCCCTGTTCACGAGTCGGCGCTTCGCCGCCTCGTCCTTCGATTCGACGTTCCACTGATCCAGAACGATCTCCGGTCCGCGTATGTCGAGGAACAGGTCGGCGTCTTGCTCGGCGCCGCGTGGCGCTTCACCGGCGGCGATTGGGGACCGTACGATTTCGAGTCCGGCGGCGTTCGGCTCGAGGTGAAACAGTCGGCAGCTCTCCAGTCGTGGCCCGGTCCGCCGGGTCGCGGCGCGTTCAACATTGCGCCGAGGACCGGCTACTACGTCGGAGCGCAATGGGTGCCCAAGCAGGGCCGTCACTCCGACATCCACGTTTTCGCGTGGCACGGCGAGGCCGGGCCAACTGCGGACCACCGCGACGTCAATCAGTGGATCTACTTCGTGTGCCCGACGGTGCGCCTTCCTGAGGCCCAGCGGTCGCTCAGCCGGCCTGCCCTCGAGCGACTTGCCGGCGTCGAGGCCGCTCGCCCGGCAGTGCTCTGTGAGACGGTTGCGACGATGGCTGACTCGATCCGCCGAGACCGGGCAACGCGGACCGCCACAACCTCCTGACGCTGTGACGTGAGCTGATCTCTGGCCCTGCGGCGTCCAGCGAGCATGGTCCGGTGGGCGCTCCACCGTCGTTCGATCGAGCGGCCGAGCTTGGTGCTACTGGAGGGTCACGTTCGACAGGTATGCCGAGTGGCCGTCGACGCAGTCGCTGACGTCGATGTTCTTCAGCTTCGGGCCCGGCGGGGTGAACCCCGAAAGGCCGGCTGCGGTATGCCCCACTTCAGCGATCTTGTACGCGTACCGCAGCACGTCGTCGTGCGTCGAGTGGTAGTTGTACACGGCGTCGTCCACCCGAGCGGTCAACGACTCCCAGTCGCCCTTGCCCCGGATCGCAGCGCCGAGCAGATGAACCGCTTCGAGGCGCGGACCGTCGGCTTTCGTGGAGAGCGTCTGCGCAGCGAACACCATGGCCCTCGCGCCGAGGCTGTGGCCGACCAGAACGTACGACGAAGCCTCGGTGCGGGCGAGGAGATCGGCGATGACCACACCGGTCTTGTTCGCACGGTTCTTTGCGACGTGCCAGGGATTCTTCGCGAGTTGTCCCGCCACGAGTGCAGGTGCGATGGGCGCAAGCTTCTTCACGGCAGCCTTGCTCGCATGGACAGCCGCGCTCTTGATCGCAGCCGGTCCTGCCGCCTTGACCGCTCCACTGCCGAGCATCGCTGACAGGTCCCTGAGCTCCTTCGCACCCCAGTGCACTCGATAGATGGGCGAGTCCGGATATCGCTGCGTGATGATCGCTCGCCACTCGCCCCAACCCACGTCGCCCTCGGTGAGGAAGCCGTTGCAGACGATCACTGCAGTGCCGGCTCCTCCTTGGAGCATCTCGATGTGGAACGACTTGTCCTCGCGCACGTATGCATTGGTGACCGAAGCACCGAGCGTGCAGCCCAGCGCGCCGCCAACCGCTGTCACCACCATGGCGCCACCTGCCATGCCGAGCCCGCCGGCGGCGACCGAGCCGCCGCCGAGCAGCGCGAGCCCATAGCTCGTGGCGGCAGCCCCGCTGTATCCGCCAATGACCGTGCCGATGGCACCTCCGATGGCCGGGGCGGCCGCGAGGGCGACCGGTGCCCCGAGCGCGAGCCCCGCAAGGCCGACCCCGACGAGCTTCGCTGCGCGGCTGAGATTGGGCTCGTCGTAGTCGAGGAACTTGCGGTACTGACCGAGCGAGTCGAGCTTGTGGTCCGCCTTTTCGAATCCCGGGATCTCGTGCCGGTGCTCGGCACAGAACCGGGGCAGCCGAACGGCGCCTCTGCCGCGAGTGGCCATGTGGTCGCAGCCCGGGCCGGCACAGGGCAACGTCGGCGAGCCACAGTTGCCACACACGTATGCCGGCACCTGGCCAAGCGACATCCTGACCTTCTGGTGATCGGACAAGGCGAAGCACCCGGAGCACCATGCCTGGACGACCTCGTCGAGCGGGTCGTCGGCCAGATCAGCGATCCACTTGGCGACCTCTCGATGAGCATCGGCGCGCTTCGCCGCCGCCTTCTGCTCGGGTTCGGTCGGCAAGCTGACCTTGAGATGCGTGAACTTCGCGTACGCCCACGCGTTGTCCACCAGCGCCCGATTTCCCGTGAGCAAGTTCGAGCCCTCTACAAGGCTCGGCTCGACGTCGACCGTGGTCCCACGCAGGGTGAGGCGTTCCTCCCTCGGCGAGACGATCAGGCACTCGAGGCCACCTCCGTCCAACACACGGGCAACAACACTCGAGTCCGACATGGAACGATTCTTGCAGTGTCGCCGGGGTGGGCGGAACTTCGTCATCGGCGCTGATGGCCCGTGCGGTCACTGGTCGTCGTCGACGCACCAGACGTCGACTCCGTCCTCCAAGAAGGAGTCGCTCGGATCGAGTCGTCGGCTTCCGTAGCGAACATCTCTCACCCGAAGAGGTGGCTCTGTCTTCAGAGTGAGGCCGGGCGTCAAGGCCGCTTCCCATTTTGCCGATACCGAACCTGCACCTCGAGGCTGGCAGGAGTCGGAGATGGCGCAATTGCACCCCAGGGTGGACGAGCTGCAGTGCTTGCCCACGCCGTTGAACGAGGGCGAACGGCAGATGCTCGACGCGCTCGCGCGGCTCGACGACGAGTGGATCGTCTTCGTGCAGCCGTGTCTCGGTCTCGACCGGCCCGACTTCATCGTCGTCCATCCGTTGTTCGGGGTGACGGTGGTGGAGGTGAAGGACTGGTCGCTCGGCTGCTACCGGCCGGGTGACGACGGCGACCTCGAGGTCCGCCACGGCGGTGGCTGGCGGCGCTGTGACGAGGCGCCACGCGTGCAGGCACATCGCTACCGCGACGCACTACTCGCGCAGTGCTTCACCGGCGACGATCGCGAGCAAACCGACTTCTCGCTCGTGCGCGGGGTGGTGGTGCTGGTGAGGCACACCACGGTCGACGCCCGGCGGCTGCTCCAGAAGAAGCGGCAGATCGGCAGCGGTGAAGACCACGTGCACGTGTTCGGCGGCGTGGATCTCGTGGATCAGCCGATCCGGGTGCTCACCGGCTCCCGGAACCCGAAGCCGCGCCACGTGCCGGAGGAGCACCTGCTGCGCCTGCGACGCCATCTCGCCGAATCCGAGTTGCTCGGCGAGCAGCGCCTGCCGATCAACCTCAACGACACGGCGAAGAACATCGAACGCAATCCCAACAACGCCCGCATCCGCCGCGTGCGCGGAGCGGCGGGCAGCGGCAAGTCGCTGGGCCTGGCGGCGCGCGCAGCCCGCCTGGCGGCAGACGGCAAGGAGGTCTTGGTCGTCAGCTTCAACTCGACGCTGCCGCACTACTTGCGGGAGCTGGTCGACAAGCGCTGCCTCGAGATCAACGCGCCCAACCGTCTGGTCACGACGATCCACCTTCACGGTCTGTGCAAGCGAGCGATCGACGACGCGAGGCTGCACGGCTACCAGCCCACCAGCGGCGTACTGCCGGGAACACTTCACGCGTGGGAGGAGCAGGTCGAGAAGGCGATCGATGCCTACCGGGGCATCGGTGGGCCCACGTTCGACGCGGTGCTGGTCGACGAAGGGCAGGACTTCAGCCTGAAGTGGTGGAACTTCCTGCGTGAGCACGTGGTGCGCCCCGGTGGCGAGATGCTGCTCGTCGCCGACCCGACGCAGGACGTGTACGGCCAGCGAGCGTGGACCGACGAGGAGGTGATGTCCGGTGCCGGCTTCAACGGCCAGTGGACCGAGGCACGCGGCTCGTATCGGATGCCGCCCGACCTGATCCCCGTGGTGGCCAGGTTCGCCGAGCGCCACGTGGATGGTGTGCAGGTGAGTCCCATCGTGCCGGAGGATCATCCGCTCCACGACGGCGGGTACCGCCCGACGATCCGCCGCTGGGTGAATGTCCCTCGGGGTCGGCGGCTCGGCTACGAGCTCGGTGAGCAGGTGCTCGCTCTCCTCGATGCACACCCCGAGCTGGCGCCGTCGGAGGTGGCGTTCCTCACCACGTCGCACGACGACGGTCTGGACGCGGTGTCGGTGATCGAGGCCGGCGGGCATCCGGTGCATCACCTGTTCGGCCGCACTCCCGACGAGCGACGCTCCCGCAAGGAGCGATTCTGGCCGCGCAGCCCGCAGGTGAAGGGCAGCACGGTGCAGAGCTTCAAGGGTTGGGAGGCCCGAGCGGTCGTGTTGTCGGTGGATCGTGGCGACGACTCGCATCGCCTCGCCTACGTGGGCCTCACCCGCGTGAAGAGCGACCTGATGTACAAGTCGGCCTTCGTCACCGTGGTAAACCGCGACCTCGCGTTGTCGGGCTTCAGCGAGTACTTCGAGGCGAGCTGATGGCCGCACGCGGTCCGTCGACACGGCCAAAGCCGGGCACCGCCGAGTGGCGTGCCGAGGTGCTCGAGCGACATCCGCGCGCGTACGAACCGTGGAGCACCGACGAGGATCAGCAACTCCGACTCGAGTTCGCGAGCGGCGATCATGTGCAGCAGATGAGCGAACGCCACGAGCGTCGGCTTGGTGCCATCACCTCTCGGCTGCGGCACCTCGGTCTCGTCGGTCCGCTCCCCGAGGTGACCGCCGACGCCCTGCACCGCGAGCTGCGTCAGATGTTGCATGCCATCGGCAGCCGGTCGCGCACCGCGGTGATCGCCGCGTTCATCGACGGGCTCGGCCCGGCCGGGCTGGCGAGGCGTCTCGCCGTCGAGCCCGATCTCGCGCAGACGCTCGGTGACCGCTCGCTGGACCGGCTCGCCCGACTGGTCCTCACCGACGGATCAGCCGGGCTCCGGTCGTGCATCGCCCGAGTGGGCCGCGCGCAGCTCAGCGGTGAGGTAACCCTGAGCTCGTTGCCAGAAGGAGCAAAGCCGAACGCTCTCTGCCTGCTGATTGCATTGTCGGACGCGCTGATCCGCGTCGCACCAGCTCACCTGGCGATCGGCGAGAGGGTCGCCCCATCGGCGCGCGCCCCTCTGGTACAACGGGTCCATGGCAGGACATAGCGACGATTCCCAGGAATCGCCGATGGTCGGTCGGGTGCTCGGCACCGACGATGCGACCCCGTTGGAGTTCTGGGTCGCGGTCGCCCCGGGTTCTCACCTCCAGCTCGACGATGTGGTGGCGTTCGATCGCGTGCTACCCGCGGGTGAGCTGCTCCACATCTACGGCATCGTCGGACACGTGCGCGCGCGTCACGAGGGCGCCCGCTTCCCTCCCCTCCCCGGCGCAGCGGTCCGAAAGGAAGCGCACGACGAGCGGGCGGCGGCACTCGACTTCGAATCGGTGGGGCGCAAGCAGCCTGCGGGTCTCTGCCGCGGTAACCAGCCGCTGGGCCTCGAAGTACCCGCCTTGCGAGGGCGGCAGTCCGATCAGGAAGATCCTTCTCGACGTGGCCGAACGCGAGCGCAGCTATGGGATCATCCTGATCGGCGCGCCGCAGACAGCCAGCGAGGTCGAGCGTCGCATCGTGGCGAACAGCGCTGTACGTGTGGTAGGTCGCCTCGACCTGGGCGAGGCAGGCCGCGAGCAGCACGGGTGGCTGCCACCCGCACAGCGTCAGCGGTCGCGCATCTTGTAGCCCGGCTCGATGTACGTGTCGCGGCCACGCCTCCCGATACCGCTGCTGTCGAGTTCCTTCCCCTCCTGGGCCATCCGTTCTGCCGAGGCAGCGCCTGCGCCACAGCCGTCGGGGCGCCCGCCGATCCATCCGATGGGTTGTCGCTGACATGAAGTTGCTCCACACCAGCGAATGGCATGTGGGAAAGCAGATGCGCGGCAACGGTCGCGCGGACGAGCACCGGGCTGTGCTGCGCGAAGCCATGGCGATCGCCGACGAGGCGTATCGGCCGCAAGGAAGTCACGGGACCTGCCTGCCGCCAGCAGCTCCCGACGCGCACCGGTCGCTGATCACACGCTTGCGCGGCGTCGCCCCGAGTTGGCGGCCGCATGGACGCCCACTGATCGCGAAGGAGAAGAATGAAGGCAACTGAGACATCGCTAGCTGATCTGCTGAGCGGCAAGAAGCAGTATCTGATGCCCCTGTACCAGCGAGCGTATTCCTGGACGCCGAAGCAGTTTGAGCAACTCTGGACAGATCTCGTCGAACTCGCAGAGGCCTTTGATGGCACCGCCCGGAGCTCGCACTTCATGGGTTCGATGGTCCTGGCTCCGGCCCCAACCCTGGGCCCAGCCGGTGTGGCCGAATGGCTCGTCGTTGACGGCCAACAACGCCTCACGACCCTGACGGTGCTGCTCGCTGCGATCCGTGACCACGCCGCTGTCGATGACCCCGATGCAGTCGAGCGAATTGACGAGCAGTACCTGGTCAACAAGTGGGCAACCGGCGACGCCCGCTACAAGGTCAACCCCACGCAGCTCGATCGTCCTTCGTACCGCGCGATCGTCGATCGCCATCACGGAGCCGACCGCGGCGAGGGTGTCGCAGCCGCGTATCGATACTTCCGCGCACAGCTCGAGCGCTTCGATGACCCCGATGACCCTCACGATGTCCGGCGTCTCGAGGACTCCGTTGCGAGCTGTCTCTCGATCGTGGTGATCAGCGCGCAGCAGGGGGACAACGTCCACCGAATCTTCGAGTCGCTCAACAACACCGGGGTTCGGCTCACCCAAGCTGATCTGCTGCGCAACTACTTCTTCATGCGGATGCCCTCACGCGGAGAGACCGCCTACCACGCGTACTGGCTGCCGATGCAGGACATGTTGCGTCCTGACGAGCTCGAGCAGGTGGTCTGGCTGGACCTCATTCTTCGGGGTAACCCGCAGGTGCGGCGCGATGAGATCTATCGCGAGCAGCAGAGTCGCCTCGAGGCAATCACGGACGAGGCTGCGCTCGAGGAGGAGTTGAGGCACCTGCACCATCTTGCGGGGCTGTTTCGGCTCATCGTCGAGCCAGCTCGCGAGCACGATGCGGCGATCGCTGTCGGGCTCCACCGACTGAGCGAGTGGGCCGCGCAAACGGTCCAACCACCTGTTCTCAAGCTTCTCGATCTGAGAGCTCGGGGGGTGGCGAGCAATGAGCAGGTTGCTTCCGCACTCCTCGTTCTCGAGAGCTTCCTCGTACGGCGCATGATTGTGGGCCGAGCGACGAACAATCTCAACCGGATCTTCAGCACGCTTCCAGCCGAGATCGATGGAACGGCGCCCGTCGATGATCAGGTTCGTCTCAGCCTCTCTGGCTCGAGGAAGTACTGGCCGACGGACGCCGAACTACGAGAGGCCGTGTTGAGTGGCCCGTTCTACTGGCGAGGTCGCGGCATCCAGCGCGCATTCGTGCTGCGCCGCCTCGAGCAGTCGTTCGGTTCGAAGGAGCCCGTCGACTTCTCGACGCTGACGATCGAGCACGTGCTGCCGCAGCAACCGAGCGACGACTGGTGGGACGTTCTGGCAGCCGAAGGTGACGACGACGCCGACCCTCGTGCGGTTCACGGTCAGCTCGTCCACACACTGGGAAATCTCACTCTCACCGGATACAACTCAACGCTCTCGAACAGACCATTTGCAGAGAAGCGGACGCACCTGTCACACAGTGCGCTTCGCATGAATCAGTCGATCGCCGCCCATGACCACTGGAACGCTGCGACGATTCGAGCGCGAGCGAAAGATCTCGCTCAGCGCTGCATCGACATCTGGGTGGGACCGATCGAGAGCGTGCAGGAGGCAACCGACTCGACGACCCTCACGGGGCTTCGCGTCCTGCTCGCTCTGATCCCTCCTGGCACCTGGACCACCTATGGCGATATAGCGGCAATCCTCGGTTCGCATCCAGTTGCCGTTGGTGCGCTGATGGCCACGAACGGAGTGCCGAATCCATGGCGCGTACTCAACTCGCAGGGCCGTATCGCTGACGGGTTCCGCTGGGAGGACCCGTCGGACAACACGGACCCGTTGGACCTGCTGCGCGACGAGGGAGCGAAGGTCTCAGAAGATGGCACGGTGCACCCATCGCAGCGACTGTCGCTCGCCGACCTCGCCGACCTACTGGGTGTTCAGGTCGACGACACCGTCGAGTTCCTTGAGGACGACGCCCGCCGCGAACTTTTCGAGAGCGAGCTTCGGGACCTGAGGTTCTCCCCGTTTGACGGACATCTACCTTGAGGGCTGGAGAGCCCGGATTGGAGTGTCCATGTCAACTGGTAAGGGTTCCGGCCGGTCGCGCCGGAAGTTCACCCCTGAGTTCAAGGCCGAGGTCGTCGCGATGGTCGAGGCCTCGGGCGGCAAGATCGCCCAGGTCGCCCGCGAGATGCGTCTGCATGACTCATCGGTCGGCAACTGGGTCCGCGAGGCCCGCGAGGCCAAGGCCGGCCAGGCGCCGACGGCGGCGGAACGAGCCGAGATTCGAGAGCTGAAAGCCGAGCTGGAGCGGGTCACTCGGGAGCGTGACATCTTGGGAAAAGCTGTCGCCTACTTCTCGGCGTCGCACCCGAAGAACGTGTGACCGCCGTGTACACGTTCATCGCCGAGGAGCAGGCTGATCCTGCGTGCGACTGGTCGGTCACCGAGATGTGCGCGGTGCTCGAGGTGTCCCGGTCGGGGTTCTACGACTGGCAGAACCGTGGCCCATCGGCACGCGAACTCGAAGACGTCGTGTTGGCCCGCGAGATCGAGCTGATCTATGTCGCGTCGGGTGAGACCTACGGGGTCCCGCGGATGACCCACTGGTTGCATCAGCAAGGCTTCGAGGTCAACCACAAACGCGTCGCCCGGATCATGCGCGACCTGGGCCTGGAGGGTGAGTCCGGCCGCCGACGAGTCCGGACCACGATCGTCGACAAGGGTGCGGTCGGAGCGTCGGATCATGTCCGACGCGACTTCAACCCGCCCGCCCCTGACGTCGTGTGGTGCGGCGACATCACCTACCTGCACACCGGTGAGGGCTGGCTCTACCTCGCCACCGTCATCGATCTGTTCTCCCGGCGGGTCATCGGCTGGGCCGCCGCGGAGCACATGCGCACCGAGCTCGTCACCACCGCGCTCGAGATGGCCGTCGCTACCCGCGGCGGCCACGTGGCCGGAGTCGTGTTCCACAGCGACCGCGGGTCGGTCTACACCTCGCACACCTACGGCGAGCTCTGCACCCGCCACGGCGTGATCCAGTCGATGGGCGCGACCGGTGTCTGCTGGGACAACTCCGTCGCTGAGAGCTGGTTCGGGACGATGAAACGCGAGCTCGCTCACCGCCGGCGTTGGGCAACCAGGGCCGAAGCCCGGCGGGATCTGATCCGCTGGATCGAGGGCTGGTTCAACCCGAGACGGCTGCACTCCTCGAACAACTACCGCAGCCCCATCGACTGGGAGAACCTCTACTACCGTCGCGGTGACGGCATCGCCGCATAACCACCCGTCCGCCAAGCGGGGCGAACCTCAACCGCCAGCCCGAGTCGGTTGCGTCCGCAGTGCTCGGTGTCCTCGCGCATTGGCGCGAGCTCGGTGGAACGGTTGCCTACGGCAGCGGTAAGGAGACGAGCGCCATCCTTAAGCTGGTGCCATACGGGCACAACGGCTTCAAGCTGTGGTGCGGTGCGTTCTACCCCACATCCGGCTCGCTCGCGATCTGGTTCCAGCACCTAAAGGCGAAGGAGCCCTTTTCCGAGGTCACGGTGCGAGAGGAACTGCGCCGTTTGCTCAACGAAGGACCCGCGATCAACATCGCTGAGAGCAAGCTCGGGCTCAGGCCCTCAGTCCCCCTGTCGGCGCTCGCGGGCGACGATTCGGTGAAGGCCGTCGAGCGGGCGTTCGCCTACCTCGTTGGTGCGGCCATGGGACCGACTCGAGGCCAGTTGTCAGAGCTCAGTGGTGAACAGAGCTGAAGCTTTGAGCGAGAACGCCTGGAGCGGCAGACACTGGTTTCGATGTCATGCCGAGCGAGTCTGGGCCCTACTTCCTCGAGTTGGCGGCAGAGTGCGTCAGGCGTCGGTCGACTTCCGTTCGACGCGCTCGGACCTTTGCTACAACAGAGTTGTGCTGCATAAGCCGACGCTCATGCCGTCTTACGATTCAGCTTCAACTGAACGACGGCAACGCTCTGTGATCAGCTTGACTCAGGTGAGCCACGAGAGAGCACAACCATGAGTTCTGCCACCGACGAGAAGCTGCTGTCGCTGCTGGCGCCTGGGTCGCAGGTGGTGGTGCGCGACGAGGAGTGGGTCATTCGTGCCCGGGGGGCGACGGAGACGATGGGGCTGAAGATCTTGGTCGTGGGCACCTCTGAGCTCGTTCGCGACCAGGAGGCCACGTTCTTCACGGCGCTCGACAAGGTGCAACCGCTCGATCCGAACGACACCAAGCTCGTCACCGACGACACTCCCAACTTCCGACGGAGCCGGCTCTACCTCGAAGCTCTCCTGCGCAAGACCCCTGTCCCGATCAGCGAGAGCCGCCTCACGGTCGGTCCGCTGCAGTTGCTCGACAGCATGGAGTATCAACGTCAGCCGGTGGCCAAGGCGCTCGAAGCACTGCAGCCCCGCATCCTGATCGCTGATGCGGTCGGCCTCGGCAAGACGCTCGAGGTGGGCATGTTGCTCAGCGAGCTGATCCGTCGTGGCCGGGGCGAGCGCATCCTGGTGGTCACGCCCAAGCACATCCTCGAGCAGTTCCAGCTCGAGATGTGGAGCCGCTTCTCCATCCCCCTGGTGCGGCTCGACTCCGAGGGCATTCAGCGTGTGCGTCAGCGCATCCCCGCCACTCGCAACCCATTCACGTTCTTCAAGCGGGTGATCATCTCGATCGACACGCTGAAGGACGCGGGCCGCTACCGACACCACCTCGAGCAGGTGCAGTGGGATGCGGTGGTGATCGACGAGTGCCACAGCCTGGTGAACCGCTCGACGCTCAACAACCAGCTCGCCCGCACGTTGGCGCCCAACACCGATGCCCTGATCCTCACCAGCGCCACGCCGCACAACGGCAAGCCGGAGAGCTTCGCCGAGCTGATCAACCTGCTCGATCCCACGGCCATCGCCGACCCCAAGAACTACACGAGCGACGACATCAAGCACCTCTACGTGCGCCGTCACAAGAACAGCCCGGCGGTCGAGCACGAGGTGGGCGCCGGCTGGGCGAACCGCCGACCGCTCGAAGGCATCCGGGTCGTAGCGAGCACCGCGGAGGAGGCGGTGCTGAACGAGCTGCACGACGTGTGGTTGCACCCGCCGGCCGGCCAGTCGCCTGTGAGCGGCGAGGCGCAGCGGTTGTTCCCCTACACGTTGCTCAAAGCGTTCCTCTCGTCGCATCAGGCGCTTGCCGAGACGATCAAGAACCGGGCAGCCTCCATCGGTCGCAGCACCAAGCCCGACCCGAAGCACGCGGTCGAGCTGTCTGCGCTCGAACAGCTGGCCGAGCTGAACGCACGCATCGACGACACTAACGCCAGCAAGCTCCGTGCCCTCGCTGCCGAGCTCGCCAAGATCGGAGTCGGGCCCAAGAAAGACACCCGTGCCGTCATCTTCTCCGAGCGTCACGCCACCCTTGAATGGCTGGCCGCCTCGTTGCCGGCGGCCACCGGGCTGAAGCCCGACCAGATCCGCATGTTGCACGGCGGCCTGCCCGACGTGACCCAGATGGACATCGTCGAAGAGTTCGCGCTCGAGAAGAAGAACGTGCGCGTGCTGCTCACCGGCGACATCGCGTCCGAAGGTGTGAACCTGCACCGCCAGTGTCACCACCTCATCCACTTCGACCTGCCGTGGAGCCTCATCACCATCGAGCAGCGCAACGGCCGCATCGACCGTTACGGGCAACGGACAAGTGCCGAGATCCGCGCCCTCATCCTCGAGTCGCGCACGCTCGACAGCGGTGGGGAACTTGCCGTGTTGCTGCGCCTGCTCGACAAGGCCGAGCAGGCCTACAAGGCCTATGGCGACACCTCGCCGCTCATGGGTCTCTACGACGAGAAGGAAGAGGAGAAGCAGATCACCAAGGCGATGGCCGGCACGTTCACGCTCGAGGAGGCCGTGCCCGATGCACCGGTGAACGTGTTCGACCTATTGATGGCGACGGCCGGTTCGGTCGAGACGCCCACAGCGGTCATCACCCTGCCGAGTCTGTTCGCGAGCGATGCCGAGTACTTCGCCGAGGCGCTGCACACCGTGTACCCCGACCCCGAGACGGCGCTTTCGATGCGATCCGACACAGCGGCCGGACTGGTGTCCTTCACGCCGCCGCCCGATCTGGCACGGCGGCTCGACGTGTTGCCGCAGAACTACCTGAAGGCCCGCAAGATCCTCGAACGGCTCAAGCTCACCAGCAACGCCGACTATGCGAACGCCAGCCTGAAGCGGGCCCGTGATGGCGACGAGTTGCTGTGGCCGGAAGAAGTGTTCTTCACCGGCCAGCATCCGGTGATGGAGTGGGTGAGCGACAAGCTCCTGCAGCAGGTGGGCCGCAACGAAGCGCCGGTGCTGGTGGCCGGGGTGGACGACGCGACCTTCATCGTGCAGGGGCTCTACTCGAACAAGAATGGACAGGCGACCGTGGTCGAGTGGATGGCCATCGATCGCCTCGGCGCCTCACCCCGGGTCCGCCCGCTCACCGAGGTGCTCGCCGGCGCCCAGATCGGACCGCGCATGCCGAACCCCGGTGGCGACGACTGGTTCCAGGAAGTCCTCCGCGCACAGTCGCTGGTGAAGCAAGCCGTTCAGGCCGGTCGCGACGAGCTGAAGCGGGTCCGGCAGGAGCGGAGCCAGGCGTTGCTCAGTTCGGTGAAGGCACACCAGCGCCGGCTCGATGCGTGGAAGGCGCAGTCGTCCGTGCTCGCCGAGCAGCTCGGGCTACAGGCGGTGCAGGACAAGCGCAAGCGTCAGATCGATGCGACGGCCGAGGCGAAGATCAAGCTGATCGAGCGACTCGCCAGCGAAGGTGATCCTCTGGTGCGGGTGGTGGCGGTGCTGATCTCATGACGTTCGACTCGATCATCAACCGGGGTGAGTACTTCAGCGACCACTACCTCGACACCATGTTGCAGGCGAGCCTGAAGACGCTCCGCGCTCGTTGGGACGAGACCGAGGGCCGGGGCGATCCCACGCCTCGCACCCGCCTGCGCGGCATGAGCCGTTCGTTCAGCGCCGCTCGTGCCCGGGCCGCCGAGTCGGGCGACACCACCGAGGTGCACCGCCTGGCCCTTGAAGCGCTCGGCTACACACCGCTCGAACAGACGGTCGAGATCGATCGCGCCGGTAAGCCGCTCGACGTGACGGTGCTCTCCTCGGTGGAGGTGCCCACCGGGTTGCACCTGCTGGCATTGCCCGCCGGCAACTGCGACGACCTCGACGATTTGCTGGCCGCCCAGGTGCACGTCCCCGGCCACCGCTCGGTCGACCTCGACGAGGTGGTGTCCGCTCTGTTCGCTGCCGCCGAACCGCCCCGCTTCGTGCTGGTGTGCGGTGGTGGCATGTACGCACTGGCCGACCGCTACTCGTGGAGCGAGGGCAAGCTGCTGGCAGTCGACCTGAGCCTCGCCCTCGAACGCAACGACACCAAGCCATCGGGCGAGTTGGCCACGGTTGCCGCCCTGTTCAGCGCCGACGCGCTGGTTCCCGTGGACGGCACGGCACAGATCGACGAGCTCCGTGACGCGTCGTTGAAGCACGCGGTGGGAGTGAGCAAGGACCTGCGCGAGGGCATTCGGCTGAGCGTGGAGTTGATCGCCAACGACGTGATCGAGGGGCTGCGCGCCCGACGGCAGGGCGTGTTCAACCAGCCCGATCTGGCCAAGTCGCTCACCCGCGAATCGCTGCGCTTCTTGTATCGCCTGCTGTTCCTGTTGTTCGCCGAGGCCCGGCGCGAGCTCGGCATCCTGCCGGTGGATGCGCCCGAGTACGCCGAGGGCTACGGCCTCGATCGGCTGCGCGATCTGGCGCTCACCAAGCTCACCACCGAGAAGGCCCAGACCGGCACGCACATCTACGACAGCCTCACGCTGTTGTTCAAGCTGGTGAACGACGGCTCGGGCACCTCGCGACAGGGCCAGTTGGCGATGGATGCCGACGAGGCGGAGGGCAACCGCGAGCTCGAGTTCCGCCCGCTGAAGAGCTCGCTGTTCTCCGACAAGGCCACCCCGTTCATCGATTCGGTGGGCCTGCGCAACAGCACCCTGCAACAGGTGCTGCAGCTGCTGATGCTGTCGAAGGAACAGCGGGGTCGTGACCGTGGCTTCGTGAGCTACAGCCAGCTCGGCATCAACCAGCTCGGCGCCGTGTACGAGGGCCTCATGGCGTACACCGGCTTCTTCGCCACCGACGACCTGATCGAGCTGCATCGTCCGGGCAAGGAGGACAAGGGTTCCTGGGTCGCGCCGCTCAGCCGTATCGGCGAGTACCCGATCGAGTGCGTGAAGCAGCGCGCCAACGAACACACCGGCCAGCTGGAGCCATTGGTGCACCCGAAGGGCAGTTTCGTATTCCGGTTGTCGGGCCGCGACCGCCAACGCTCGGCCAGCTACTACACACCCGAGGTGCTCACCCGCTGTGTGGTGAAACACTCGCTGGCCGAACTGCTCGACCAGGACGGCACCACCACCCGGGCCGACGAGATCCTGCAGATGACCATCTGCGAGCCTGCGCTCGGGTCGGGCGCCTTCCTCAACGAGGCCATCAACCAGTTGGCGGCCGAGTACCTGCGCCGCCGCCAACAAGAACTCGGCCAGGAGATCGAGCCGGCCGCCTACATCGACGAACTGCAGAAGGTGAAGGCGCACCTGGCCCTGCACCAGAGCTACGGCGTCGACCTCAACGCCACGGCGGTTGAGCTGGCCGAGGTGAGCATGTGGCTCAACTGCATGCACGAGGGATTGCAGGCGCCGTGGTTCGGCCTGCACCTACGTCGCGGCAACTCACTCATCGGCGCCCCCCGTGCCGTGTACACCACGGCCACCTTGATGGCGGCGAAGTGGAGCGAGCTGGTCGCCCACGACCGCCCGCTGTCGGGACAGGCCGTTGCACCCGGTGAGGTATTCCAGTTCCTGGTTCCCGCCCACGGTTGGGGCGCGGCCGGTGACGCCAAGGAAGCGAAGGAACTGCGCAAGGACCAGGCCGAGGCGTTGCGCAACTGGCGCAAGACGATGCTGAAGCCGCTGACGCCCCAGCACCTCGACCGCCTCACTCGGCTCACCGGGCGCGTCGAGGCCCTGTGGCAACTGGTGGTCCCCACACTGGAAGCGGCAGAGCGTGGTCTGCGCCGGCCGATCGAGGTGTGGGGTGCGCCAGTGTCGACGGCGAAGCCGCTGAGTGCTGCTGCGATCGACGAGATGCTGAACGACCCCGGTTCACCGCTCGGTCGGTTGCGCCTGGTGATGAACGCATGGTGCGCGATGTGGTTCTGGCCGCTCGACGGAGAACAGCCGCCCACGATGGAGCAGTGGCTGAGCGCGCTGGAAGGCGTGCTCGGCCGCGGAAGTGATGAACCACCGGTCGGTCAGCTGAATTTGTTCGCCGAGCTCGACGAGATCATGCAGTCGAACGAACAGATCCGTTTCGACTTCGACCAACGCCTGGTGTCGGACGTGCTCGCCGACCACCCCTGGCTGCAACAGGCCAAAGCCATCGCCGACCGTGAAGGCTTCTGGCACTGGGATCTCGAATGGGCCCACGTGTTCCAACGAGGTGGCTTCGACCTCCAGGTCGGCAATCCGCCGTGGGTGCGGATCAACTGGGAGGACGACGTCGTGCTCGGCGAGTTCGATCCGTGGTTCGGTCTCACCGAGAAGGCACCGGACGCAACGATCCGCTCGCGTCGGCACGAGGTGCTTGCGGACTCGGCACAGTGCCAGAGCTACATGAACGACGTGGCAACGGCAGCAGGCCTGACGACCGTGCTGGGCTCACCCGTGGTGCACCCGGTGCTCGCAGGCGTGCGGTCAAACCTCTACATGCTGTTCATGGAGACCGTCTGGCGGCATGCGTCGCGCAACGGGGTGAGCGGCTTGCTCCATCCCGAGAGCCACTTCACGGACCCGAGCAGTGGCCCCCTACGCCGGGAGACTTATGGGCGACTGCGCCGACACTGGCAGTTCGTGAACGAGTCACTTCTCTTCGAGGATGTTCACAACGTCACCTTCTACGGCATTCACATCTACGCCAGAAGTCAGCAGCCCTACTTCAAGCAGATTGCACACGCGCAGGCGGCGTCTACCGTGGACGACTCGCTGGAACACAACGGTGACGGTCCGGTGCCGGGCATTCAGTACCCGGCGGGAGGGTGGGATCTGCGACCCCATCGGCAGCGGGTCGTGACGGTCGACCACAACGTGCTGGCTTCGTGGGCTGCGCTGTTCGACAAGCCGGGCACGCCCGCTGAAGAGGCTCGGTTGCTGCGCCCCGTCACACAGGCCGATCTGTCGACGATCAGTACGCTCGCGCGCTACCCGTTACGGCTCGCCGATCTCGAGTACAGGTGGAGCGTCGGGTGGAACGAGACGAACGCGAAGGAGGACGGCACGATCGAGTGGCGCACCGAGGTGCCGGCCTCTTGGTCCGAGGTGATTCTCCAAGGACCGCACTTCACGGTGGCCACGCCGTTCGCCAAGCAACCGAACGCGCACTGCAAGAACAACAAGGACTACTCGCAGTGGAACCTGGAGCAGCTGTCTGATCGGGTGATCCCTCGCACCAACTATCAGCGCGCCTGCGACGAACCCACCTATGGCTCCCGCATCGACGACTGGTGGGGCCAGCCCAGCACTGCCTGTTGGCGGCTCATCTGGCGGTCGATGACTCAGCCAGGTTTGGAACGCTCGTTACACACAGCGCTTGTGCCGCCTGGCGCCTTACATGTGAATGCCTGCCAAACGGGTGCTCATCGCCAGCCGTCATACACCGTCCTTGCGTCAGCCATGCTGTCGACGCTCGTGTCGGACTACCTCGTGAAACTTTCAGGAAGTGCGTCGATCTACGTATCTGCCCTGACCAAGACTCCGATAGCTGTCGATCATTCCTTGCAGCCGGAGCTGTTGTTGCGCACCGCTCGACTCAACTGCCTGACGGCCGACTACGTACCGCTCTGGGACGAGTTGTTCGATCCGGCGTGGCAGTCTGATGCCTGGGCCGCTGCGGACAACGGTCGCATGAAGCTCGGCGATGTCGGCCCCGAGTGGTCGATGGCCACGCCGTTGCGGACCGATTTCGATCGGCGGTTGGCGCTAGTCGAGCTCGATGCGCTCGCTGCGGTGATGCTCGGGCTGACGGCTGAGCAGCTGTGCGCGATGTACCGGGCGCAGTTCGCCGTGCTGCGCAAGTACGAGTACGAGATGTGGTTCGACGCCAACGGACGCAAGATCGCCCGTGATCATCATGCGTACGGGCAGGTGCAGGAGAAAGGCGATTGGGAGGCGCTGCAGGCGTCGCTCGAACAGGGCGGCGTCGACTTCGGCAAGTACAAGGCACCGTTCTACAAGGCCGATCGTGAAGCAGAGATGACGAGGGCGTTCGAGGTGTTCACCGAACGCCTCCACCAACGAGCCCCCGACTACCGCATCCCGTACGCGGAGCCCGCATGATCCCCAGCCTGGTTGCCGGTGAGTTGCGCGAGTCGGTGGTCGAGTTCTTGGCCACCACGTTCGCGCTCAGCGACACCGATGTGCGCCAGTCATTGCAAGGATTCCTGCAGCACGAGAGCGACGGCATCTTCCGTGGGCCGTACCTGCGGGTGCGCACCAAGTTCCGGCCGGCTCCGCCCACGTGGACGTCGCCGCTCGGGTGGATGCCCACCAACTTCCGGCCGCACCTGCACCAGGCGTTGGCGTTCGACCGGCTGTCGTCGCTGAACCACGAACCGCAACCGACGCTCGTCACGACCGGTACCGGGTCGGGCAAGACCGAGTCGTTCCTGCTTCCGGTGCTCGATCACTGCGCCCGCCAACGGGCGTTCGGCAAGCAGGGCGTCAAGGCGCTGGTGCTGTATCCGATGAATGCGCTCGCCAGCGACCAGGCGAGACGCATCGCCCAGATGATCGCTCGCGAGCCGGCACTGGCCGGGGTGACCGCCGGGCTCTACGTCGGCGAAGACGGTTCGCACACGTCGATGGGGCCCGACCATTTGATCGATGTGAAGCGCGAGCTGCAGCGCGACCCACCGGACATCGTGCTGACGAACTACAAGATGCTCGACTTCATCCTGCTGCGACAGCAGGACCAGAAGCTGTGGCAGGCGAGCGAACCCGGGTTGTTGCAGTACGTAGTGCTCGACGAGTTCCACACGTACGACGGCGCGCAGGGCACCGACGTCGCCATGCTGCTGCGCCGCCTCGGCGCCACGCTCGGCCTCGCCAGGCCCGGCCGCCCCCTCGGTTCGGCCACCCCGGTCGCCACGTCGGCGACGCTCGGCTCGGCCACGTCGGCCACCGACGCGATGCGCGAGTTCGCCGAGCGGGTCTTCGGCTGCCCGTTCCCGCCGGAGTCGGTGATCGGCGAGGACCGCCTCGCGCCCGAGGAGGTCGTGCCCGAGGTCGACTTCAGCCTGCCGTTCCCCGAGGCGTCCGACGTGCTGGCCGTCGACCTCGACGACTCGCTGTGGCTCACCCATCTGGCCGAGCTGTTCGTCGGCCCGTGGAGCGCGAGTGCCGTCGAACTCGGCGAACGGTTGATGAAGCACTCGCTCACCCGCGGCGTGCTCACCGGAGCCAGCGGCGAGGCGACGTTGTGGGACGACGCGCTCGAGACCGTGATCGCTCGCATCCCCAGCTGGGGCAAGCACGCGCAGACCGATCCTGCCGGTGCCCGAGAAGCGCTGACGCGGTTCCTTGCGCTGCTGTCGGCCGCCCGCACCCTTGACCCGTTGAGCGGCAAGGAAGTGCCGCTGTTCAACATCGAAGTGCAGATGTGGATCCGCGAGGTGTCGCGGTTGCTGCGAGCCGTCACCGCGGCACCCTCGTTCCGTTGGCTCGATAGCGGCGACCCCGCCGAAGCCACGGACGCGAAGCCGGCGCTGGAACTGCCCGCTGTCTACTGCCGACACTGCGGCCGCTCGGGTTGGCTGGCCACGGCCGCCGACTTCGGTGATCGACTCATCCACGACGCAGCTCGCACCTACCGCAACATGGCCGACCAGAAGGCGGTGGTGCGGGCGATGCTGCGCGCGAGCGCCGGCGAGCTGGGTGTGCTGTGGCTGAGCGCGGCCGATGGGCAGCTGTCGGGTACCGACGACGGCGAAACGATCCCCGTGTTGGTGCAGGCCGACGAGGACGAGGCACGACGCGGCGAATGCCCGTCGTGCGGCGAGCGCGACGCGATCCGCCCGCTCGGCTCGCGCGTGGCGAGCCTCGCCTCGGTGGGCATCAGCCAGCTGTTCGGGTCGACCAAGGTGAACATCGAGGAACGCAAGCTGCTCGCCTTCACCGACTCGGTACAGGACGCGTCGCATCGGGCGTCGTTCTTCGCCAGCCGCACACACCGGTTCAACCTGCGCAGCGTGATGGCCCGCGCGATCGAGGACGCGGGTCGCATGTCGCTCGCCGACATCGGCACCGAGATTCTGCTCGAGACCCGCACGAAACCCGAGTCGGCGTTCTCGCTCGTGCCGCCCGATTTGTTGAACGACAGCGAGGTCGCCACCGTGTGGACCTCGAACCCCGACCCGGCAGGGCGCGAACGGATGGAGCAACGGCTCACGTTCGAAGCGGCGCTCGAAGTGGGACTGCGATCGCGGCTCGGCCGCACCCTCGAACTGTCGGGCACCACCCAGGCGTGGGTGGCTGCGGGCATCGATCCCGAGCTCGGCAGGCTGGCCGCCGAAGTGCACCGGCACCTGCCCGGCCAGACCACCTTGCAGTTCGACCCCGACGGTGGCGAGTATCGGGTGTACGTGCGCGGCCTGCTGGAGCGGCTGCGACTGCGCGGTGGCATCGCCCACCCGTGGTTGCACATGTACGCGAGGGAGGACGGCAACACCTGGCGGTTGTGGGGCGGCCGCGCTGCAGGCATGCCCGTGTTCCTGCCCGACCAGAGCCGGCCGTCGTTCTTCACCACCGAGAAGACCAACGACCGGCTCGACTCGCTGTACGCGCTCACGAAGACACCGAGCTGGCTGATCGACTGGGCGACCCGTTCGATGCACCTGCCGCCTGGCGAGGCCCGCGACCTGAACGTCGCGGTGGTCGAACAGCTCGCGCTCAACGGACACCTGCAGCCCACCGTGTCGGCCAAGGGCAACAGCGTGTACGCGCTCGACCCACGGCTGGTGACCCTCGGTCACGTACACCAGCACGAGGGCGCGTGGGACAACGTGCGCTGCGATGCGTGCTCGTTCATGTGGATGCCACCCGCGAGCGAGATCGCCCACTGGGAGGGCACGCCCTGCCTGCGCTACCGGTGCACCGGCCGGTTCGAGCGGGTGGTGAACCGCGAGAGCAGCTACTACCGGCGGCTCTACCTGTCGGGCATGCGCCGAGTGGTGACCGACGAGCACACGGGCATGCTCGATCGGGCCAGCCGCGAGCGGGTGGAGACCGCGTTCAAGACCGGCGGTCAGCCCGACTCGCCGAACGTGCTCACCTGCACGCCCACCATGGAGCTCGGCATCGACATCGGTGACCTGTCTGCCGTGATGCTCACGTCGGTGCCGCGCAGCCCGGCTGCGTACATCCAGCGCGCCGGCCGCGCCGGCCGCCTGACCGGCAACTCGCTGGTGGTGTCGTTCATGCCCACCGAACCGCGAGCGCTGTACTACCTCACCGAGCCGAAGAACATGCTCGCCGGTGAGGTGCGCCCGCCCAACTGCTACCTCGACGCGATCGAGATCCTGCGCCGCCAGTACTTGGCGTTCCTGATCGACAAGAGCGCCCGTGGCGAGATCGCGGCGCCACCCATGCCGCAGCGCATGGGGCTGGCCGTACCGAAGGGACTCGACCACGGCGGCTGGATGCACGCGATCGTGCAGGCATCGCAGCTCGACTCGACGGCACTGTCGGGTGAGTTCGTCTCGCTGTTCGCCGATGCGATCACCGACGCGACCAAGGCGATGGTGGCCGACTTCGCCGCCCACGGCATTGCCCAACTGGTGAAGACCGCGTTTACACAGTGGGAACTGCGCGTGGCGGACCTCACGAACCAGCGCCGCCGGCTGAAGGACGCCATCGACGCGATCGACGGCATGGCGCACCGCACGCTTGAGGACGACGAGACGCGGAGCCAGCTTGCCGGCGAACGGGCCGCCGTGCACCTCCAGCTCGAGAAGGCACGGAGCGAGTACGTGCTGTCGGGCCTGGAGCGGTTGGGCCTGCTGCCCAACTACACGCTGACCGGCGAGACGGTGCAGCTCGACGCATCCCTGTGGTCGAAGACCAAGACCGGCGAGTACACGTCGATGCTGCACGAGTACCGGCGATCCTCATCGTTGGCCATCCGCGAGTTCGCGCCGGGCAACTCGTTCTACGCGAGCGGGCACCGCTTGGTGATCGACGGGCTCGACATCGGTGGCGCCGGCGACGACGAAGAGGTGTTGTGGCGGCTGTGCCCGGAGTGCGGCTTCGGGGCACCCGAGGTGTCGCGCACGACGTGGGCGAGTTGCCCCCGGTGCAAGAACACCGACATCCACGACCTGGGTGCTCGGCACCGTGTGCTGACGCTCACCAAGGTGACCACGAACGACTCCGAGGAAGCCGCCCGCGTCTACGACGAGAGCGACGAACGTGACCGCGAGCTCTACGACCTGGTGACCACCGTCGACATCGACCCGCTCGAGATCGTGGCTGCCCACGCCCACGACAGCGAGACCTTCGGCGTCGAGCTCGCACGAACTGCGACGCTGCGCACCATCAACCTCGGCAAGCTGCGCGGACCCACCGCCTCGGTCGTCATCTCCGGCGCCGAGCACAAGGCGGGCCGGTTCCGCACGTGCATGCACTGCGGGGTCGTCGATGGCGCCCGGCGACGACGCGACAACGAACCCGTACGGCACCGGGGCTGGTGCTACACCAAGGGTGGCAACAAGAAGGAACAGTGGAACGACCTCGTGCTCATGCACGAGCTGCGCACCGAAGCGGTGCGGATGCTGATGCCGGTGTCCACCTTCGAAGACGCGGAACGGCTCGCCTCGTTCAAGGGTGCACTGATGCTGGGCCTTCGCCTCGACTTCGGCGGTGAACCCGACCACCTCAGCATCATCACCAGTGACTACCCGGGGTCGGGCGGTCCTGGCCGTCGCCGGTTCCTCGTGGTGCACGACCTGGTGCCCGGCGGCACGGGTTACCTCGGACGACTCGCCGACCCCGATCGGCTGCGCTCGATCCTCGAAGGCGCGCGCACGGCGATCGCCAGGTGCGAGTGCCAGGACGAAGGACGTCAGGCTTGTCACCGCTGCCTGCTGGCCGGGGTGGCACCGCAGGAGATCGGCATCGTCACCCGCGCGCTCGCGCTCGAGGTTCTCGACCAGTTGTTGAAGGACTGGGCGTTCCACGCGGTCGCATCAGTGGCCGAGATCGACATCTCCTCCGTCGAGCAGAGCGAGCTCGAGCGCAGGTTCGCCAAGCTGCTACTCGACTGGGGAGCGAGCGAGTTCACCGAGGGCACCGCCCAGCCGAAGGCGCTCCCCGGTGGCAGGACCGGCATCGAGTTGACGCTTCGCGATGGGGCCAAGCAGGTGTCGCGTTGGCTGGTGAGCGAGCAGAAGCACGCCGGCGGCGCAGCAGCCACGCTGCCCGACTTCCTGTTCCAACGCCAGGACGGCCCACCGCTCGAGGTGGCCGTGTACCTCGACGGCTACAAGTTCCACGCCTCGCCCGAGCACAACCGACTGGCCGACGACGCCCAGAAGCGTCGGGCACTGCGAGAACAGGGCACCACGGTGTGGAGCCTCACGTGGGACGACGTCGAGGCGTTCGACCAGTCACTGAACCGCGACGTGGCAGCGCACCCGGTCGACTCGCCGCTGCTGACCGAGACCCAGCGGATTGCCGCTCAGCAACTGATGTCGCGAGGCGAGGCGTACCCCGACTTCGATGCCCGTTCGGCCCAGTACAACGGCGTGCGGCTGCTGTTGGAGTACCTGCGCTACCCCGACTCGCGCTGGCCGTTGCTCGCCCGCGCTGCGGTGGGGTCCTTGGTGGCGGGGCCACAGGTGCAGTCGGCGCCACGCGCAGCGCTCGACGAAACCGCGGCGGTGATCCGGGCAACGATCGGAGCGGAGGCGCTCCCGGCAACCGATCTCGCCGGTGTGATCGCCGTCGTGGCGACCTCGTCGATAAACGATCTGCCGCTCACGGTGCTGATCGACATGCGACCCGAGTACGCCGACGCAGTCTTCCCTCGGGTGCTGGCCGTCGCTGTCGTCGATGACACCTCCAACGGCGTGCACGCGCTCTCGCACCAACTGCGGTGGAACGACTGGCTGCACTGGGGCAACCTGCTTCAGTTCGCCAACGGTGCCTTCGCCGAACACGTCATTGCCACACGGTGCGAACAGGCCACGCTCGACCTCGGCAACCTGGTGCTCGTGCCCGGGGCCGGCCCCGGTGTCGACGAGACGGTGGCGATCGAGATGCCCGCCGAGGGCGACCTCGAGTTGATCACCGACGAACGTGTGAGCGCGCTGGTGCGACGAGCGCTGGCTCGCGGCGCCGGGGTGCCTGAGGTCGGTTGGGAGATCGACGGTGAGGGCGGGCTGCCGCCGCTGGAGGCCGCGTGGCCCGACCAAAGGGTGGCCGTGCTGGTCGACATGGCCGACGACGAGATCGCCGCCGTGGTGGCTGATGGATGGAAGGCGAGAGACGTGGACGACTGGACACTCGGAGAACTGCTCGATGCACTGGGAGCAGCGAACTGATGGCACGGCTCGTCGTTTCCAAGGACGTGCTCAACGACATCTCCCGCCTGCCGAACAACGTCGCCAACAAGTTGACCGACCTCATCGGCAAGTTCGACCAGCAGGCGTTCGCCGGCGGGCACCTGGAGTCGCCTAAGGCGACACGAGATCCCCGGGCGCGCACGGTGAGGATCGACAACTTCTACCGCGGGGTGGTGATGGCGCCCGACAAGGGCGACACCTACTTCCTGATGCGGATCATGAACCACGACGACGCGTACGCGTGGGTGGAGCGGAACATCTTCCGCATCAACCCGGCGACGGGCGGCATTGAAGTAGTCGACATCGCCCATGTGGAAGCGTCCGTCGAGCCGGCTGGTGCGTCGACACCCGAACCGTCGCCGACCGCGTTGCTGCACGGCATCTCCGACAAGACGCTGACCGAGTTGGGCATCTCGCCGGAAGTACTGATGCTCCTGCCGTCGGTGCGCACCGAGGACCAGATGCTGGCGCTCGCGGTGCTGCTGCCGTTGGAGCAGGGCGACGTGCTGCTGCAGCTGATGGGCGGAGCGACTCCCGAAGAGGTCTGGGGCCAGCTCGGTGTGGAGGCGGAACGCACGACGATCGACACCGACGACTTCGAGGCAGCGCTCGAACGTGAGGTGACGTCGGCGCAGTTCGTCGCCGTCTCAGGCCCGGAGGAGTTGCTCGAGGTGTTGAGCAAGCCATTCGACCTGTGGCGAGTCTTCCTGCACCCCACCCAACGGCGTATCGCCTATCGGCCGACCTACAGCGGCCCGGTGCGCGTGACCGGCGGAGCGGGGACCGGCAAGACGGTGGTGGCGATGCATCGCGCCAAGGCGCTCGCGGAATCACTCGACGCCGAGCAGCCGATCTTGTTCACCACGTTCACCAAGAACCTCGCCGGCGTCATCCGGCGCAACCTCGAGGTGCTGGGTGGCAAGGCGTTGAGCGGCCGAGTGAAGGTGCAGAACGTCGACCGGATCGCATCGCAGATCGTGCGCGATGCAGAAGGTCAGAACCCGCGCGTGCTAATGCCCGAGGACGAGAAGCGCATGTGGACCAAGGCGCTCGACGAGTCGGGCTGCGAGCTCGGTCTTGACTTCGTGCAGCGCGAATGGGTGGATGTGATCCTGAGCCAGGCGATCAGCACCCGTGACGAGTACCTACGCGCCGCACGGCCGGGTCGTGGGGGACGGCTCGATCGACGTCAGCGCATGCAGTTGTGGCTTGCCGTCGAGGCGTTCGGTGCACAGCAGCGCGAGTCGGGCAAGCGCACCTTCCTGCAGCTGTCGTTGGAGGCGGCGGGCTACCTGGGCGCGCGCAGCGTGAAGCCGTATGCCGCCGTGATCGTCGACGAAGCACAGGACCTGCACCCGGCACAGTGGCGCCTGTTGCGGGCGCTGGTGGCCGAGGGCCCGAACGACATGTTCATCGTGGGCGATGCGTACCAACGGATCTACGCCAACCGCACGACGCTCTCGAAGGTCGGCATCAAGGTGACCGGCCGCTCGTACAAGCTGAAGATCAACTACCGGACGACCCAACAGATCCTCCACTGGGCCGTGGCATTGCTGCACGGGGTGGAGGCCGACGACCTCGACGGTGGAGGCGAATCGCTGACCGGCTATCGGTCGCTGCTCACCGGCGGGCCGCCGGTGTTCGCTAGGGCGAGCAGCGGCGCCGACGAAACCAAGCAACTCGTGGCGTGGGTGAAGGAGCTGCACGAGCACGGATATGCCCTGGGGGAGATCGCAGTGGCCGCACGCACGCGAGCATCCGTCGATGCTGTCGCTGCCGCCCTCGCATCCGCCGGCGTTGCGGCCGTCGTGTTGGAGGGAGAAGCGGAGACCACTGCGGACTCGGTGTCGCTCGGGACCATGCACCGCATGAAAGGTCTCGAGTTCCGTGCGGTGGCGATCAGCGACTGCTCGCGCGGTTCCGTGCCGTTGCCCGTCGCGATCGTCCCCGAGAACGTGGATGCGAAGGCACACGAGCGCTCGATGGAGTTGGAGCGCAGCCTGTTGTTCGTCGCCTGTACTCGTGCAAGAGAGGCACTGCGCATCTCATGGACCGGTCAGCCGAGTGAGTTCCTCGTGGCGACCGGGGCGATCGGCTGATGGACGTGCACGGCGTGCTCGCGGGCTACATCGCCGAGTCGACCCTGGAAGAGCTCGAGGCGGAGCGAGCTGCGATCGCTGCTCACCTCGACCGAGTGCGAGCCGTCGCCGACGAACGCGACTTCGTCGACCTGCAGCTGGCGATCCGCATCGCCGACGTCTTGACCGCCCTGCTGGACGATGCAGGCGGCTACACCGCTCGCGAACGCGCGCTGATGCGAGGAGCCATCCGCTACTTCTGCCAGCACGACGACGTGAGCGGCGACCTCACCAGCCCTACCGGCTTCGAAGACGACGCCGAGATCCTCAACGCCGTGAGCGCGTACCTCGGACGAGGCGACCTTCTGCTGGAAACCGACTGATCTCCGTTCTGGTGCCTCCCAGAGATGCTTCGCGAGGCAGCGCACGGGGCCCACCAAGATCTCAGCTCAGCCGCAGAGCAAGGGATCGTTGGTGGAGGGGTCGAGGCAGTCGGTGTCGACAGCGTCGAAGAAATCGAAGAACGAAGCGTCCGCGAACGGATACTCACCCCAGAAGTCGAAGTCGCTCGGGGCGAAGACGAAGTATGAGCCATCGGTCCGAGCGATAAAGGTCGAGGCATTCTCGTTGTAGTCGGGTCGGTCCATGTACGCCTGTACCGTTGCCGCGAGCGAAGAGCCTCGTGGCACCACGACTGTGCCGGGTCCGCCTCCGTCACCGGTGCACGAGAACTCGGTGGATTCCATCAGACCCGGCGCTGGTTCCGACGGGTTCGTACAGCGCAGGAGGTCGAGCTCATCTTCGCCAAGGAGGTTCGCGGCGTTCGCCGTCGCGGTTGTCGTCGGTGCAGCCGTCAGCTCGGTCGTTGTCGGCGTAAGGGCCGATGGAGCAGCAGATGTCGATGGCGTGGTGACGACCTCCGGAGCCTCGGTGGTGGTTGCCGCTGCCAATGTCGACCTGGTCGCGCTCGAGACCTCAGTCGTCACCTCTCCGACGCTGATGACCGGTATCGAGTTCTCGGACGACGACGAACAACTCGTGAGGACAGCAAGTGCCACACTCATCAACGCGGCGCCGATGGGGTGGGCACGCCGCTGGCCGATTGGCTTGGGTCGCTTCAAGCCGCCGTGAGCCGCAAGCATCCGAGCGTCGCAGGCGACAGGATCCGCCGAGACCGGGACGACCGACATGACCCGAACCTAGCCGCACGTCAGCGACGATCCCTCGGATCGCGGCGGCGGCTGCGCTTCACGGGCGAGCCGTAGTTCTTCCAGCTGTCGGTCGCTCGGAACATCTCGGGTGGGCGGCCGCCTTCGGGGCCGGGGGCGGCGGTGGTGCCGGTCGACTCGACGAACGACGCGTCGGATGCGAGCAGGCTGCGGCGGAAGTTGGCGGCGTCGAGTTCGGTGTCCCACACGCGCTCGTACACGGCTCGCAGTTCGCTCAACGTGAACGTCTGGCCGACGAAAGCCGTGGCCAGGTGGCTGCTCTCCAGGTCTCGCTCCACGCGCTGCAACGCGTCTCGCAGGATGTCGCGGTGGTCGAACGCGAGCTCGAAGCGGCGCTGGATCGCCTGCCGCACCGGGAACAGCTGTGCTCGGTCGGCATCCCCTCCGGCTCTGATTCCTCCGAGCTCGGGGACGACGGCGAGGTAGGCCACGGTCACCACGTTCGAGCGAGGATCGCGGCCCGGATCGCCGTACGCCTTGAGCTGATCGAGGTGCTTCGGCGCCTTCACGCCGGTCTCCTCGAGCAACTCCCGTTTCGCCGCTTGGTCGAGGGTCTCGTCGGGCAGCTTGAACCCGCCGGGCAACGCCCAGTGGTCTCGATAGGGGTCGCCGCCTCGTCGCACCAACAGCACGCACAGGTCGCCGTCGCTGATGGTCAGGATCACCACGTCGACGGTGACGGCGAAGCTCGGAAACATCGCCGCGTCATACCCCTGTGGCACCTTGGCCCCAGGGCGACGGACGGACCCTTCGCTCGTGGCGGACATGCCGACATCGTAGGCGACGGTTGTGGTCGAGTTGACAATCACCGGCCGATGTGGTTTCTTGTCGATCCGACAAAGAGTCAGATCGACTTGAACTACCAGGTTCGTGGTCGTCCGGAGGGCCCGGGTCGCTGAACGGGCAGGAGGAACGAAGATGAAGCCGATCGTGAAGTTGGATCGCACGCTGGTGGCCGTCGAGGCCGAGCAGCAGGTGCACATGATGTTGGAACTCACGGCGCCGCCTGCGCCGGCAGCGCGTCGGGCGCCGATCGACGTGGTCGCCGTCATCGACCGTTCGGGTTCGATGTCGGGCCAGCCGCTCGAGGCGGTGATCGCTGCGGTGAACCTGCTGTTCCGGCTGGTCGGCGACGACGACCGCATCGCCGTGGTCACCTTCGACGACCACGTCGACCTGGCGCTGCCGCTCGCCCACCACGACACCGACACGGCGTGGCAGGCGCTGCGCCGCGTGCGTTCGGGCGGATCGACCAACCTGTCTGGCGGTTGGTTGAAGGCGATGGAGATCCTCGCCGCCAACGGCCGCGCCGAGGCGTTGAAGCGCATCGTGGTGCTCACCGACGGCATGGCCAACCTCGGCATCACCTCCCACGACTCGCTGTCCGGCCTGTGCTCTGCTGCGAAGGCCCAGGCGATCACCACCACGATGATCGGCTTCGGCGACGGCTACGAGGAGACGCTGCTCGCTGCGATGGCCGACGCCGGTGGCGGCAACGACTACTGGTGCGCCGGCGCCGACCAGGCGGCCCAGGTGTTCGGCGACGAGTTCACCGGTCTCACCTCCGTCGTCGCACAGAACATCTCCGTCGAGGTCCGCCCTGCCGACCCGTCCGCACGCTTCCGCGTGCTCAACGAGTACCCGATCACTGTCGTCGACGGTGGGCTGCAGGTGGCGCTCGGCGACGCCTATGGCGACGAGCGCCGACGCGTGGTGGCCGTGTTCGACGTCAACCCGGGGCCGAAAGCTGGCCCGTACCGCATCGCTGATCTGGTCATCCGATGGGCATCCACCGTCGGTGAGATCGCACTCCACACCGTCACCGTGCCCGTGATGGTGGGCGCCGGCGACGCTGCCCTGGCAGATGCGACGCCGCTCGACGAGGAGGTGGTCGAGCAGGTGAACGTGCTGCGTGTCGCCTCGCTCCGGAAGCAGGCGATGCAAGCCGAACGTGCTGGCCGCCGAGAAGATGCGATCGGAGCCCTCGAGCAAGCCATGCCCCTGCTCGTGTCGGCTGGTGCCCCGTCGAACGAGATCGACGAGATGCACGACGATCTCCGCCGGATGCGCCGGGGCGACTGGAGCGAGCGCGACATGAAGCGCCAGTTCTCCTCGATGCGCAGCACGCAGAAGGGCCGCCGCGCCCGCTACGACCACTCGGCGCAGACCGACACGAAGCGGCCCCAGTCGTGAACGATGTGGTCGACGATCTGAAGGCGTCCGAAGAGGCCAAGGCGATCTCGTGGAAGCTGCGCACCGCTGCGCTGCCCGAACGCGCACGTGTGCCGGCGCGATGGGTGGGTCACGACGGTCGCGAGCACGGTGGCGCCCGTGAGGTGCGCCTGCCGGCTGGGGCCGCCGAGTTCAATCTGCTGCCCGATGTGCGCGAACCTGCGATCGCACTGTTTCGCGAGCTCGGCATCCCGTGGCATTGCGGCGTGTCGAACGGGCCGGGCAACCACCTGCTGTCGTCGCAGGTGCAGTGCGTGAACGCCCTCGGCCGTATGGTCGCCGACCCGAGCCGGATCATCCGTGCGTTCGGTTCGCTGCTCGACACGGCGGACGTGCTCGAGATCGAGCCCGGTCGGCACCTCACGTTCGAGTTCATCGGCGATGACGACCTGCTCGGTGAGGCCGTGCACGGCGTCCGTACTCGGGGCGCCCCATGCACCAGCGTCGACGCAGCGTTCCTTCATCGCACGACTTCCGGATCGACCGAGCTGGTGCTGGTGGAGTGGAAGTACACCGAGACGTACTCGCCTCACGAGCCCGAGCCCGCCAAGAACGCCGAGCGGCGCCGTCGTTACGAGCACCTGCTGATGGCTCCCGATTCGCCCGTCGACGGGAGTGCACTGCCGTTCGACCACTTCCTCGACGAGCCGCTGTACCAGCTGATGCGACAGCAGCTGCTGGCGTACGAGCTCGAGAAGCGGCATGCGGTCGGCGCCGACGTGGTGCGCGTGGTGCACGTGCAGCCGTTGCACCACGCCGCATACCAGCAGTCGCTCCGACGTCCGGCGCAGCTGGCGCTCGGCACCACCGTCGACGAAATCTGGTCGCGCTTGCTGAGGCGACCCAATCGGTTCACCATCATGGACGCGAGCACGTTCCTCGATCCTGCGATCACCAGCGACGAGTACGTCTCGAGATGCGGAGGCGAGCGATGAACGACGTCGGGCCCAAGCTGTGGCTGCGGAAGGACACGAAAGCCATCAAGAACGCGAGAGGCTTGGCGGCATCGCTCGAGGCGCTCGACCTGAGCGAGCTGATCGACGAGTTCCGTCACGATGGCGTCGTTGCACCGCAACGCCACCTCGTCGGCAAGACCTATCTGACCGCCGGGCACCTGGGCGTCGCTACGGCCAAGAAGCCGTCCACGCGTCTCGAGGAACACCTGGTGTTGGCGATGTTCAACTCCTCGACAGAAGGCCGGCCGCTGCAACGCCCGTCCGATGGACGCACGCTGAGAACGGTCGAGTACCAGGTGCCGCTCAAGGCGAGGCAGATCGACAAGACCGGGAAGATCGATGCGCTCGCGCTGCTCGACGACGGTCGTCTCTGCGTGATCGAGGCGAAGTGCCCGCCCGCTGGCCCCAAGGAGTCCCCGGCGCGGGCGTTGATCGAGCTGGCTGCGTACGTGGCGGTCATGGCCGCCAACGGCGACCCATTCCGGAAGGAGATGCTCTCCGCCGGCTGGCATGCCGTCGCGGAGGCGCCGATGGTCGGGCTCATCATCGGTCCGCGATCGTGGTGGGCGGCCTGGGAGCAGTGCAGGCAAGCCGGACGCTGGAAGCCTCCGTTCAGGACGCTCTGTGCGGACCTGGGTGAAGCGATGGGGGTCACCATCGCCTGCGCAGCGCTGGAGGACTTCGAGCCCGTCCATGTGACGAAGGGACACAGTGGTGAGCGGTCGGTCTTCACCGTGATGCCGACCCTCGGTGATGTGGATGACCTGCCGCCGTTGCCGCTGCGATGCCAAGCCGATGCCAGCGGTTGACGACCGACGGGTCGGCGGCCTTGCAGGATCGAGCCGGTCAATGGCTCCGCGTTGCTCAGCTCGACGAGAAGCTGCCGCTGAGCTTCCAGATGGTCTCTCGATACTCGGTGAATGAGCCACCGAGTTCGAGGCCGGCCTTCGCGATCCGCGCCTTCAGCTTCGCATTGACGCCGAAGTCATCCTTGTAGGCCAACTCCACATTGAAGGACGTGAGCCCGCTCTCGAGCCGAGCGTGGGCGACCTCCATCCACAGGGGTTCCGAGTGGAACCACAAGAGGTCGCTCGCGATGAAGGGTGGCCCGGTCGGAGCGAGCTTCATCGTCGTCTTCGCGCTCGTGTGACCTTTCGCCGTTCGGCCCGCGTGGCCACCTACTTCGGCGAGTCCGTTGCCGGATCCGGCGACGTCAACGCCGGCTGCTCGCTCGAAGCCTTCGAGATACTCCATCGAGATCTCGGTCGCGCCCAAGCATCTGAGCAGACGAAGCGCTTCGGCGACCTTGCTCTCGAACAGCGTCTGGTGGAAGCTGGCGATCGGGTGATAGCCGTTCGACATGACCGGATCGGCGGCGTACACCACGTTCCTCAGAGGGTGGCCTGTGCCGAACCTGAGGTGCTTGGCTTCGGCAAACGTGATCGCGAGACACAGCGGATCATCAGCTTCCGCCTGATTTCGCGCCTTCCACTTCTCGTAGGCCCGCAACGCAAGGAGACCGCCAGCGGCGCCGATCGAACCCACGGCGAAGACCGACGTCACGACCCCCCACGACCACTTCGCCCCGCCGTCGCCGTCGTCTGCACCTTGTAGCGCCTGAACGACATGATCGTTGACGACGATGAGACGGCGCTCGGCGTACGGCAGTTCGAGGAGGTCGCGTTCCACGGTCCGAAGGTAGCGGTTACGCGTAGCCTGCTCATCGAGCTGATCGCCGCCCCCGAGTTCTGATTCAGGTCATGCGAGGGACTGCTGCGCGTCTAGCGCACGCCGCTACGCCGCGGCAGCGTCGAACATCACGCTGCCCGGTGCATGCTGCAGTTGGAGGCTCATGCGGAACGTCAGCCACTGCACGCGAAACGGCGTGCAGATGCTCGGAAGCCGAGCGGCATGGTCCGGATCGGCGTCGGAGCTGATGATCATGCCTTCGACTTCGTAGCCGGCCGGGAGCATCTTCGCGCTGATCTCCTTCAGGTAGTCGAGGAGCCGAAGCGGCGCCTCCCAGTTCCTCAAGCCCTTGTTCTCCACCTCGGCCACGATCCAACGCTTGCGCTTCGGATCCTTGAACAGCAGGTCCACTCGGCGTCCGCTGGGCAGCAGAACCTCGCTCGTGACGTCGGTACCGAGTCCATCGAGGGGCGGAATGAGCCGATGATTGACGCGGATGTAACTGATGACATCCCTCTCGGCCGGCGCCGACTGCGTCGGAACGGCCGGTAGTGCGCGAGAGATGCGCACCCAGTCCGCGAGGCCGAGATCCTCATCGGTCAATGCGGGCTGGCATGACAGCCCGGCTGCACTCAGAGATGCGGCGAGGTATTCCATTCGCGGACTGCTGCGCTTTCGCCAGCCGCATCGAGAGACGATCGTGGCGAGCTTCAGGCGTCTGACGTCTGGCTTGTCTCCGCTCCGGTCGTCGTCCATGCGAAGCGTGTCGTCGATGGATGCGACGAACATCGCAATCTTGTGGTCCGCGTCCATGAGTCTTCCTCCATCTCTGCGCACGCGGGGTGAGCACAGCCCCATCACGGCGCGCGTTCGGCGGCGCGGCGTGGAACCCAGGGTTGATCGGCACACCACGCGCTGGCCTTGAGGGCCTCCGCACCGATTGTCGATCGCACGAGATGATCCGTGCGCTGGAGCAGCTCGGGTTCACGATCATCCGGGAATGACATCACACCATCACGTCACACCGCTGTTGCACACTGTTCTCGACCGTTCGACGCGCCACTCCCGGCCCGACGTCGAACGATCGCGATGACGCAGGCGGACACATGACAGGCATCTCCTCCACCACTCGGCACGAGCGGCTGCTCACGCCGTCGAAGATCACGGCGTGGCTCGATTGCGAGCACTTCCTCACGCTGCAGCACGAGGTGGATGCCGGGCTGCGGGCGCGGCCGGCGTCGCAGTTCGGTGAGATGGCGCAGATGTTGCTCGACAAGGGCACGCAGCACGAGCGCGAGTGCCTCGCCCACTATCGAGTCGCCGGCAAGGATGTGTTCGAGGTGCCCGAACGCGCCGAGCACGAGCCGTTCCCTGCATGGGTGGCTCGCATCGGGAACCCGATGGCCGAGGGTCACGAGGTGATCTACCAGATGCCGTTGGTGCACCGCGGTGTGCGCGGCATCGCCGACTTCCTCGTGCGAGTCGACGATCCGAACTCGGGCGAGTGGTGGTACGAGCCGCTCGACGCCAAGCTCGCCCGTCGGGATGCCAAGCCCGGGCATGTGCTCCAACTGTGCTTCTATGCCGACGCGATCACCGAGCTCACGGGTCGCGCACCTCGCGACATGCACATCTGGCTCGGCTCGGGCCGGGTCGAGACGATCCGGGTTCGCGACGTCGACGCCTACTGGCGCCGCCTGCAGCGGCAGCTCGAGGAGGTCGTCGCCACCGACGCGCCGTCCGACACGTCACCCATCCTCTGCAAGCACTGCGACTTCTGTGCGTTTGCACCCACCTGCGAGCAGCAGTGGCGCGACGCCGATGCACTCCACTACGTCGCCGGCCTGCACACCCGCGATCACGGACCGCTGCATGCCATCGGCATCACCACGATGGCGGCCCTCGCCGGCCACACCGCCGATGCCACGTGCGAACTCGACGCCGCCCGGCTCGCCCGTCTGGTCCGGCAGGCACGCCTGCAGCGGACTGCGACGATCGACGGGCCGCCGCCGTTCGAGATCATCGAGCCGGCCGATGTGCCCACCGTGGCGATCGGCTTCGCTGCGCTTCCACAGCCGGACGACGGCGACGTGTTCCTCGACTACGAGGGCCATCCCTTCTGGTCGGCCGAACACGACCTGTTCTTCCTGTTCGGCATGTACCTGCTCGACGACGACGGTCACTGGCGGTACGAGGCCCGCTGGGCGCACGACAAGGACGACGAGGGCCGCCAGACCGCAGCGCTGATCGAGTTCTTCCGGACGCGCCGCCTGCAGTACCCGGGCATGCACGTGTACCACTACAACCACACCGAACGATCGGCACTGCAGCGCCTCGCCAAGGACCACGTCGTCGGCGAAGCGGTGCTGGCCGAACTGGTGGAAACCGGGCTGTTCGTCGATCTCTACCCGGTGGTGAGACACGCCCTGGTGGTGGGTGCCGAGTCGTACGGGCTGAAGCACGTCGAACGACTCGCGGGCTACGAGCGATCGCACGACATAGACAGGGGAGCCGGCGCCGTCCTCGAGTACGAGCGCTACTCGGCCGATGGCGACGAGGCTCGTCTCGCACGCATCGCCCGATACAACGACGACGACGTGCGTGCCACCAAGGCGCTGCGCGACTGGCTGGTGCGGCAGCGGCCCGCTGGTCTCCCGTGGCGGGCGGCCGCGTTGGAAGCAGAGGAGTCGACCCGTCCCGACATCGAGGATGCCGCCACACAGCTGCTCGAACGGTTCCCCGACGAGCGTTCACCCGAGCACTTGCTCGGCCTGATGCTCGGCTACTGGCGTCGGGAGTGGAGCGTGGTGAAGGCCGACCTGCTGCGGCGTGCCGACGCAGCAGTCGACGAGCAACTCGTCGACCCGATCGTGATCGCCGGCCTGCAGCTCGAGCAGCTGACGCGCCGCCTCGGGAAGCGACAACAGGAGATCACGCCGTTGCTCGAGCTCACCTTCCCGCCGCAGCCGATCGCCGACGACCTGGTGCCCGGCGGTGGTCAGCCGCCTGCGGTGGCGTACCTCGCCAACGACGGGATGGTCGGTTACGCCACCGTCGAGACGCTCGACCTGCAGGCGGGCCACCTGGGCCTCAGCTGGTCGACCAAGTCGCAGGAGCAGGGCGTGATCCCGGCTGCTGTGGTGCTGAACTCGCACGTCCCGTCGAAGCCGAAACCCGATGCGCTGTTGGCGTTGGCGACGTCGGTGCTCGACGGCTCGAAACCACATCCGGTCTCGATGGCGCTGCTGCGCCGCGAGCCACCCCGGTTCGTCGTCGGCGGTGGACCGATCGGCGGCCGGTTCACCGACGATGTCGATGCGCTCAGCGCCCTGGCGGTGCAGCTCGAACGGTCGTTCCTGCCGGTTCAGGGCCCGCCCGGTACCGGCAAGTCGTACACGGGATCGCACATGGTGCTGGCCCTGGTGCGGGCCGGCAAGCGGGTGGGCATCACGTCGATGAGCCACCATGCGATCGACAACCTGATGAGCGCCGTCGTCGACACATTCGCGGAGGTTGACGAGCTCCATCGGCTTCGGGCCGTGCGCAGGGTGCCGTACGCACGAGATCCGCTCGGGCCGATCACGTACGTGACGTCCAATCCGCCGTGCGCGAGGGACGAGTTCAATCTGGTCGCTGGCACCACGTGGCTCTTCGCCGGCAACGACATGCGCGACCATCCCGTCGACGTGCTGATCATCGACGAGGCCGGTCAGCTGTCGTTGGCCGACGCGCTCGCTGCCACCCGTTCGGCCCACAACGTGGTGCTGCTCGGCGATCCGCTGCAGCTGCCGCAGGTGTCGCAGGCGGCCCATCCGGGCGGATCGGGTGCCAGCGTGCTGGAGCACGTGCTCGTCGACGACCGCACCATCCCCGACGACCGTGGCGCATTCCTCTCCGTCACCCGTCGGATGCACCCCGGTGTCAGCACGTTCATCAGCGAGCAGATCTACGAAGGGCGCCTGCACACCCACGAGACGTGCGCCGTGCAGAACACGAGCCTCGGCACCGGACTGCGTTGGTTGCGGGCCGAGCACGAGGGGCGTTCCACCGAGTCGCCCGAGGAATCGGCGATCGTGGTGGAGACGGTCCGGTCGATCCTGGGCGCCACCTTCACCGACGCACAGGGCACCACGCGTCCCATGACGGGTGCCGACATCATGGTGGTCGCGCCCTACAACGATCAGGTGCGTCGACTGCGGCGCGACCTCGGCGCCCATCCCAGCACCGCATCGGTGCGCGTGGGCACCGTCGACAAGTTCCAGGGGCAGGAAGCCCCGGTGGTGTTCTTCACGATGACCGCCTCGAGCTCGGCGGACATCCCCCGAGGCACCGACTTCTTGTTCTCGAAGAACCGGCTCAACGTCGCCGTCAGCCGGGCGCGAGCGCTGGTCTACCTCGTGTGCACCGAGGCCCTGCTCGACAGCCGGGCCACCGACGTGGACGACATGAAGCTCATCGCCACCCTGTGCGCATTCCAGGAACACGCCACCTGAGTACCGACCCCCGCCCCACCCGGGCGGGTGGCGCAGACCGACCGCGTCAAGAATGACATTCGGTTGGTCGATATCGCTTCATGGCGTTGAAGCAGATGGCGTTGCGGTATGCGGGAACGTGCAGGGTGTGTGCCGTGGAGCTGCCGGCCAGGACCCAGGCTGTGTACGACTCCGAGGCAAAGAACGTGCTGTGCCTCCAGTGCCGCGATCGTGATCCGGCGGAGCCGCTGGGGTTCCTGCCACCGCCGCAGCCGATCGACCATGGCGTGGCCGGGGCCGGCCCGCAGGCAGAGTACGAGCGACGCACGGCGAAGCGCCAGAAGGAGCTCGACGCGATTCCCGGACTGCGCGGCAAGCTCGTCCGGGCGCTCGACAAGGAACCACAGTCCACCACCGCCTGGGCAAAGGGTGCGGAAGGGGAGCGCCGGTTGGCGTCGACGCTGGAGGCCGGGCTCACCACCGGGGCCGTCGTGCTGCACAGCCGGAAGGTGCCGAAGACCCGCGGCGACATCGACCACCTCATCGTCGCTTCGTCGGGGATCTGGATCGCCGATGCGAAGAACTACCAGGGCCGAGTGGAGGGCCGCGACGTGGGTGGCTGGCGGACGTCCGACGTCCGCCTCTACGTCAACGGTCGCGACCAGACGAAGCTCGTCGACAACTTCGAGTGGCAGGTCGCGGCGGTGCGCGCCGTGCTCGATCCGATGGGCTTCGGAGAGGCGCCGATCCATCCGGTGCTGCTGTTCACCCAGTGGAAGAAGGGTCTGTTCGAGAAGCCCGTCACCGTGAGGGGAGTGCGTGCGATGTGGGCGTCGAGACTGGTGGAGCTGGCGAACGAACCCGGCCCACTGTCACCCGACGCCGTTCGGGCAATCGCCACCCAGCTCAGCGCCAAGCTCCCGTCGAAGGCCTGAGAGGCTCGTCATGACCGACGGTCTCGAGGGTTGACCATGGGACTCGAACACGACTTCGCATCTGAGGTGGCGACGTACGGACTGGCTCTCCGGGCGGGACGTCCGATCCGCGGTCTGACATCGCGAGGGCACCTCGACACCGACGCTCGACAGATGGTTGCTCCTGAGATACTCGACGCCGTGCGGCAGGTCTTCACGGCTCTGGGTGGCGATGAAGAGGCTCTCGCGGCGAAAGCGCCGAGGCCGATCCGTCCTGATCTGGTCGACGACGACAACCGGCTGGTGGAAGTCGACGAGGTGCAGCACTTCACCAGTGCTCGTGGTGCCACGTTCGAGCACTATCCGCCGTCCGCTGTGCTCGGCTTCTCACCTTCCGAGTACGCGGCGGCGGTGCGAGCGTGGTCGGGGCGCGCCGACAGAGCCTTTGCGCACAAGCGATCGGCCGACTTCGACTTCATCGGCGGGCGCGCAGCGCAACGTGCTTACCTCGACGCTCTCCGCGATCTCTTTGCTCCAGCGCTCACCGGGCACGCCCTCGTACGTGTTGCGGTGCCAGACCGAGGGATCGCTGCGGCCGCACGTCGATTCGTCGACGAGCGGAATTCGTGACGGCGGGCTGAACCATGGGCCGGCTGATCCCTGACGACTTCCCGATGGCGACGCTCGCCAACGACGAGGAACGGCTCGTGGTGCGCGCGCTCGTGGATCAGCTGAGCGACGACTGGCTCGTCATCCCCGACGTCGGCATGGGCGACTCGCACCGCGACCGCCAGACCGACATCGTGATCGCCCACCACCGCGACGGTGTCGCCGTCGTGGAGGTGAAGGGTCATCGGGTCAGCATCGATCAGGGTGTCTGGAAGGCGCACGGATCGCCGATGAGCCCGCAGCCGCTCGCCCAGGCGAAGGACAACGCGTACTCGTTGCGCAACCGCCTGCGCACCACGCACCCATCACTGTCACGACTCGAGGTCGCGTGGGCGGTGGCCCTGCCGAACACCTCCTCGATCACCGGACGCTTGCCGATCGAGGTGGACCGACGGCAGGTGCTCACGTGCGATCGCCTCGAGCGTGCCCGAGACGCCATCGACGAGCTCATGGCCTATCGGTTGGCGCAACCGCCCGGGCAGGTGGGCATCGAGCGGCTGGTGACGCTGCTGCGGCCCGACGTGCAGTTCGCCTGGGACCCCGAGGCGCGTGCCCGACTCGCCCGTGCCCGACTCGACGCGATCTGCGCCGAACACGTCAGCGTGCTCGCTCGTCTCGACCTCAACCGAAAGGTGTGTGTCACTGGCGGAGCCGGCAGCGGCAAGACACGACTCGCAGCCGAGTGGGTTCGGCGTGCCCTCGATCGCGGTGAGCGCGTGCTGTTCTGCTGCTACAACGACCCGCTCGGTGGCGAGATGGCCGACCGCCTGCCGGAGGACGAGCGGCTCGAGGCCGGCGCGTACTTCCGCATCGCGATGCAGCTCACCGGTATGCCGACACTCGAGGTGCCCGACGACGCCGATCGCGACTGGTGGGACCAGGTGGCCGTCGGGCACCTGCAACGCCACTGGCCCGAGATCGCCCAGCGCTTCGACACCATCGTCGTCGACGAGGCGCAGGACTTCAGCCCCGCCTGGCTCGCACAGCTCCAACAGCTGCTCGATCCTGCCGGACCCCGCCGATTCCTGATGGTGGCCGACGAGGCCCAAGGCGTGTACTCGCGTGGATTCACGCTCCCGTCGCCCGATGACGGTTGGGCTCGGTGCGAGCTGGTCACCAACTGTCGCAACACCTTCGGCATCGCGTCGTTGCTGAGCGCGCGCCTCGGCGGGCCGGCTGCACCCGAGGGCGCAGCGCCGGAGGTGCTCGGCATCGGATTCGCCGAGGCGAACGATCTCGACACGTTGAGCGAGCTGGTGATCGCCGAGGCCGATCGCATCGTCGACCACGAAGGGCACGCACCGGCTCGGGTGCTGGTGGCCACCTTCAGCTCGGCCGTGCGAGATCGATTGCGAGCCGACCACGCCTTCGAGCGCTGGGAGGACAGTGACGACCAGTCGATCATCTGCGAGACCGTCCACCGCTCGAAGGGACTCGAGTTCGACTACGTGGTGCTGGCCGCGATCGACAACACCATGGCCGACGCCCTGTTGTACGTGGGCGTGAGCCGGGCGATCGCCGGGCTCACCGTGATCGGCCCACGCTCGCTGGCCGACCGCCTCGGCCTCGATGTGGGGTGACGGCCGCGGATCAGACCTGCGGAGTGCGGTACTTGGAGAACCGGAGCTCGTACCCGGTGGCGCGCCCGGCATCGGTGAGCGGTGCCCCGGTGCTCTGCTCGCGCCACACCCAGGCCATCACGTAGCGCACCGGCGCGTCGACCGGTTCGGTGGTCAGCCGCAGCCGGAACCGATGGCGAGTCTCGAGCAGGCTGTCGAGCGAGTCGAACCTCACATCGAGCGCCCGCTGCACTCCGTCGACGGCCGTGGCGCGAGCCAGCGCCAGCGCGTGCTCGATCACGCCGTCCGGCGTCGAAGGCTCGGTGTCGGCGGCTGCGACCGGTTCTGCGGTCGCAGTGTCGACGGGTGGCTCTCCCGCCGGTGGTCCGAGCGGTTCGAGCGGTTCGAGGACGGAACCCAGCACCCTTGCTCGCCAGTCGGCCGGTGTGAGCGCCAGCGAGTGGATGGCATCGGCCACGCCGTCGACGACGGCGGCCTGCGCCGCCGTCGCGGGTGAGGTCCACGCGTCGCGCACGAGATCTGCGACCTCGTCCCAGGTGAGGTGTGCGTAGCGCTCCCACGGGTGAGCGGTGGTGTGTGGTGCTGTCATCTTCGGCGTGAGGTAGGTGAGATCGATCCAGCAGTCCGGATGATGGTGGCGGCCGAGCTGGAAGTAGAGCGGCACCTGTTCGGGGCGGTGACTGGCCTTCTCGGACTTGAGCTCGATCAACCAGACCCGGTCGGGCCACAGGACCGCCCAATCCGGCGCCCCGCCACGCTCATCGTCCGAACGGCCACGGAGTTCGTACTCGTCGACGAACACGAAGTCGTCGCCGGGCCAGGGCGCGGAAAAGCATCGGAGAAAGACCGATCGCAGGAACGTGACGCCCGCGGCGCTCGGTGTGGAGCGCTGGTTCCACTTCGGATACGGCCCGCCGACGATCAGCGAGGTGAGTAGCCGCTGCATCGCCTCCTCGCGTCCGATCTTCAACCGGCGCAGGAGCTCGTCGGGCCGTTCGTACGCGAAGTCGTCCATGGACGAATGGTCGCGCAGCGGTGTGACGCAGGAGCTGCCGATCCGGGCGGGCCTCAGTGGGGCCGGTCGAAGTATTCGTGGACTCGGCGATGGTCGAGCTCACACAAGGCGTACGAGAAGGTCCGCCCGGAGGAGCGGTACGCGACCGTCACCGAGAAGATCGTCGGCGACACGCAGTGCTCGCGCCACGAGCAACGGCCGTCGTGCGCTTTGGTCCCAGCGCGGTGGTTGCCCGGCGAGTATGCGGCGCAGCTGATGTCGACATCGGGAGGTCGGCGATTCGAAACCATGCGACGACCATACGACGTGTGGCCACCGAGGCGTCTCAAGAACCCGCGGCGGGATCGGGTACCACTCATCGGGCGAATCCCGTGGCGCTGAGGGCCGGTGGGACGACGGTTCTCCGCCATGTCAACTCGCGGCCAGGTTGGTGCAACGGCCAGATCGTCAGCCGACGGTGAACAGGGCGACGTGGGCGAACTGGTCGGGGTCGGTCATGTCGGCGCCGTCGTAGATCGGCACGTCGACCAGGCGGAGATCGGCGATGCGTCCGCTCGACCCGAGGTGGTCGAACGCCTCCCCGAAGCCGGCCGCCGCGAAGTGGGCCGCGTTGATGCCGATCGCCGCCACACCGCCTGGCCGCACGATCCGTAGCACCTCGTCGAGTGACGCCGGCCCCACGTGCCCGTGGGTGAACGTGCCCACGCTGACCACGCCGGCGTACGTGCCCGACTCGATCCGCAACGGCTGGGTGAGATCCACCTCGATCAGCTCGCGGTACACGGGGACACCGTCGTGTTGCTTCGAGGCGGCGTGCTGCAGCATCTCGGGCGAGATGTCGAGGCCGTCCACCGCCACTGCAGCACGACGTCGCAACGCCACGCCGGCCAGGCCCGTGCCGCACCCCACGTCGACCACCGCATCGCCCTCGCCCACACCGGCCAGGCCGTGCTCGGCGAAGACCGACACCACCTGCTCGGGATAGCCGTACCGCCGGTCGGTGACGAAGCCGGTCTCGTACGTCGCCGCCCAGCGGGCGTACAACGACCGGTTCGCCTCGGGGCCGTCGGCCGCGTACACGGCTGCCAGCATCTCGTCGGGATCGTCGCCGTTCATGGGTCGCTCCGGTCGGTCGGCACGCGCACATGTTCGCGGATCTGCCGCACGTCGGCGGACGCTGGGGCACGGAAACGAGCGTCGGCGCTCACCTCCGGGCCTCGGCGTGCCGATACGACAGCCATGAGTCTGAAGCAGATGGCGCTCCGGCATGCGGGCGCGTGCCGAGTGTGCGGTGTGGCGTTGCCGGCGAAGACGACCGCGGTCTACGACTTCACCGCCAAGAACGTGTTGTGCCTGTCGTGCCACGGCGACGAGACGTCGAGGCGTGACGAGCCGGTCGCTCGCCCGGGCGAGCTGGCCGCCGCCGGGGTGGCCAACCGCCGTGGGCCCGATCGCCGCGTGGGCGAGCGCCGCCGCGCCTCCGACGCCGGCTGACCCCGCACCTGCCTGAGCTGCCGTCGGGAGAGATGTGTCGGGCGTCCGGCAGAAACGTGATCGGCGTTCGGCAAAAATGTGATAGAGGTTCGGCAGAAATGTGATAGCCGGGTAGCGTCGTCCCATGGAACGTGCTCGACGGGCGACGCCGATCGCGTCCGAACTCCTCGACGGGTTCAGGGCGCTGGTCGTGAACGGACCGCGCCAATCGGGCAAGAGCACGCTGCTCCGTCAACTCCAGTCCGACCGAGGCGGCCTGGTCGCGAATCTCGACGACCCGGCCATGCTCGGCGCTGCGACCTCGGACCCGATCGGCTTCCTCGATTCGTTGCCGACCGGCGTGGCGATCGACGAGTTCCAACGAGGAGGCCCCCAGCTCCTCCTGGCATTGAAGATGCGGCTCGACGCGTCGCGCGACGTCGGGCAATACGTGCTCGCCGGCTCCACCCGATTCCTGTCGATGCGACACATCGGCGAGACACTCACGGGGCGCATCGGCATCACCGAGCTGCTGCCGTTGTCGGCCGGAGAGATCCGCGGTCGCCGTGAGGATTTCGTCGATCGAGCGTTCGCTGGCGGGCTGCTCGACCACCGTGCCGAGGCGCTCACCCGAACCGACTACGCCCAGGCGGTCACCGTCGGCGGCTTTCCCGAAGTGGCTCTCGGCCCGGCGACCACCAGGTTCAGGTCGAGTTGGTGCGACTCGTACCTGCGCACCGTCACGGCCGTCGCCAACGTCGAGCAGGTCGCCGAGATCCGGCGACCCCAGCTGATCGCGGGCCTGGTCGAGCAACTCGCCGCACGATCGAGCGGCGAGGTGGTGGTGGCCGACCTGGCACGAGAACTGAACGCCGGCGCACAACTCGTCACCTCGTACCTCGACGTGCTCGCGACGCTCTACCTCATCCGCCTCCTGCCCGCCTGGACCACGAGTCGAATCAACCGTTCGAAGCGGCGGCCTGTCGTGCACATGATCGACAGCGCCCTCGCCGCGCACCTGGTCGGGGAGACCGTCGACGATCTGGCACGTCCCGGATCGAGGTGGTTCGGACCGTTGCTCGAGAGCTACGTCGTGGGTGAGATCGCGAAGCAGGCGGCCTGGGCCGAGCGGCCGGTCGCGCTGTCGCACTACCGCGATCGAGATCAGCGTGAGGTGGACCTCGTACTCGAGCGTGGACGGGAGGTGGTGGCCGTCGAGGTGAAGGCCACGTCCACGCCGGCCGCATCGCATGCCAGGCATCTCGCCTACCTGCGCGACCGCATCGGTGACCGCTTCCGCGGCGGCATCGTGCTCCACACCGGCAACCAGCGCGTGCCCCTCGGCGACCGCCTGTGCGCCGTACCGGTGTCGTCGCTCTGGGCGTGAGCGATGCGCTCGCCGGTGGCGCCGCCCCAGCCGCCGTCACCGTCCCGTCGGGGTCAGTTGCACAGGCCGTCGTCCACCATGTTCATGCACTCGTTCACGCGGAACGTGAGGGACTCCGCAGTGGAGGCATCGGTCCGTGAGACCGTGGCGACGATCCTCCCGCCGAGCGATCCTGCCCGGGTGTAGTAGGCGGAGTCGGGCATGAACCTGCGGCCGTCGTCGCTGTCGCCCACCAGCACCTCGTAGTCGTGCACCACCGTCACCGTCCACCCATCTGTCGGAGAGAGCTGGTCCGGCAGATACGCGCCCGTACCGGGTGCCAGGTGGATCGGCACGTCGATCGTCGACACGCCCACGTCGAACGCCAACTCCTGCTCGATCGAGGTGCCGGTGAAATCCATCGTGCGGTCGACATACCCCACCTGGCAGTACGGCGACTGACACCCGTCGCCACCCTCGACGACCGTGTGTGCCGCTGCCTCGCGGATCATCACGGCGGTCTCGCTCGGCCCGATGCGGCACCCGCCGAGGCAGAGCGCCAGGACGGTCGTGCTCAGGGCGACCGGCACTCGTGAGCGGCTCATCACGGCGATCACGATCAGGCCGCGTCGTGCCGGCGGTCGGCCGGCGACGGCAACGGGGTCGCAGGCGGCGCGAACGCCCCACGGGGTGCGGGCAGTGCCTGCGTCGAGGCCGTCGTCACCGCCGCAGTGGGCGACACGCCGAGCGCAGCCCGCACCGCACGGCCGGCCGACTTGCCCTGGTAGCCGTTCGACACGATCTGCACGGTGGTGAGGCCAGGCGCGGCCGACGCCGTCATCATCACGTTGAGCGCCTCGCGCTTGGACCGCAGCATCCAATAGACGACACCGGGGATGATCCCGAACAGCAGCAGCACGATCACCACCACGGTGTTGGGACGCTTGTGGTAGTTGAACGCGACGTTGGTGTCGGTCTGCGTCGCGGTGGTCCAGCGGCGAGCGGTGCCCACCTGTGCCACCGAGGTCATCACCACGTGTTGCGGCGGGGCCGGCGTGTCGAAGCGGATCACCTCGCCCTGCTTCAACTTCACGTACGCCACGATCGACGCGATGCAGGCGATGAGGACGAGATACAGCATGTCGGTTCTCCTTCGTCGAGCGGCGGCTGCGGGCGCGAGCCGCGTCGGATGACCGAGTCATCGGAGGAGCACAGCGGGCGGTGAACCGACGACGCGTTCGGTCGTACCGACGATGTGTTCGGTCGGACCGACACATCGTTCGGTTCGCTTCAGTGGCTGCCGCGTCGGTGCCGAAACACAGCGCGAGTCCGTACTCCGCCGATCAGGAGGTCCCTGTGGAACCGCTCGTCACCGCTCGCCCGAACGACCCGGTGCCGGCGCGGGCCGACGAAGCGCTTCGTCGATGCGCGCATACGCGCGCTCGAGGGTGAGGTCGTCGCAGGGCACGTAGGTGGCGAACACGGCGATAACCAGTCGGCGAGCGAGATCGGGCCCGCCGGCGACCGGATCGAGTCGTCGTCGGATGCCGCACCCGTCGCCGATCGCCGCCACCATCACGGCGAGCTCTTCGTAGGTGATGCCGTCCACCAGCGGCGCCCCGCCGAAGATCTGCCGCAGCAAGGCACCGAGCTCGACGCGGTAGTGGTCGTACACCTCGCGCACGCTGGCCAACTCGGGTGATCCCGGCGGCATCGAGGCGGCGAGCAGCTCGACGCGGAACTCGTCGTCGGACGCCTGGTGTTCGACGTGGCGTTCGAAAAGGTCGATCACCGTCTCGTGGTCGAACTGGTCGTGCACGACGGCGGTGTATGCGGTGATGCCGGGATCGACGTCGACCAGTCCTTCCGGGTCGAGCGACGACGTCACCAGCTCGCGGATGTAGTCGGCCTGGGTCTCCCAATAGTGGTAGAACGCGCCCGAGCTCAGCCCGGCCCGCTTCGTGACGGCTCGAACCGTCAGCGACCGCAACGCGAGTTCGGCGGCGGCTTCCATCAGCAACGCCCGCCCGGCGTCGAGCAGCTGACGCCGCCCGTTGTCGTGTGCGGTTCGGCTCCACCGCTCGGCTGCATGTGCCACCCGTCGATCACCTCCGACACCCCGGCAACGATTCCCGAGCATCATGGCACCGCTCGCCGCTGCGATCGCGCGACCGAACACATCGTCGGTCGTCGCCCCAGCGGCAGCCCGTCGTCGGCGCGTGGCGCCGGCACTCGTGCGGACGTCGGGTGCGGATTCGGTCGTCGAACGACCTCCAGCGCACCCGACGTCGCGACGTCGTACGAGGTGGACGACGACCGGTCGATCGGCGTCAGCCGCCGGCCACCGCGTCGGTCACCTTCTGGGTGCACTCGTTGATGCGGGTGGCGTCCTCCGCGTGTGCCGAGATCAAGCCCGCTGCCTTCTGGGTGAGCTCGGTCGCCGCAGCCGAGACCGCAGCGAGATCGCCGCTCATCGGATCGGCCATCAGGTCCTTCAACTCGGCGGCGAGCTCGTCGGCCGACGTGCAGTACGCCTCGACCTCCGGATTCGAACCGCCGCCGCCGCTACCGCTCGCCTCGGTTGCGTCGGTCGCATCGGACTCGTCCTGGGAGGCCGTCGCCTCCTCCTTCGTCTCGGTGTCGTCCGAACCGCACGCCGTGAGGCCGATCAGGACTCCTGCGACCAACACGCCGCGCATCAGCTGCTTCACCATGGAACGTCTCTCCAACTCATCGCTGCCGCGGCCCCTTCGCCGCGGTCGCCGTCGAGCATGCAAGGGCGCTCACGGAAGCGAATGAGCATCGCGTGCTCATCCGCTGCGGGGCCGCTCAACGCATCGTGTGGGCGTCGGGAAGCGCCCGGCGGACGAGGAGATCACCGATGGGGTTGTTCAAGAGCATGCGAGCGGGCGGCAAGGCGGCGACGCCGAGCGGGCCGGTCGGCACACTCGCACCGGATCAGGACGGCGACTTCGCGCCGATCGCCGGCGTGTCGCTGGCGCTGTACGCCGAGATCTCGAAAGGACTCGCCGCGTACGGCTACGACCAGTCGCGGGCTGTCGACGTCGCACAGAGCAAGGGTGTGCCGGCCGATGCGTGGGCAGTGGCGATGGAGGGATGGAACGTGCGCATCAGGGCGAACCGCGCCGTGGCCCAGCAGTTCAACCGGCTGTACACCGGCCGCTGAGGCGATTCATCCACCGGTTGGCGCCGGTCGATCGCCGGCGGCGTGCGACCGCGCCAGCGCCTCAGCGAGACCAGCGCGACCCTGCACGCCCAACTTCGTGTAGATGCGCTGCAGATGGTTGTCGACCGTGCGTTTCGACACGTAGAGCCGGTCGGCGATCTCGCGGTTGCCGAGGCCGCTCACTGCGAGCGACGCCACCTCGCGCTCGCGCACGCTGAGCGGCTCGACGGTGCCGAGCCGCGGGGCGAGCGCAGGGGTGTGCGGGCCCTGGCAACGCTCGATCAGCTCGTCGGCACGGCGGCGGGCCTTCGTGGCACCCCGGGTGTCGCCGAGGTCGACCAGGCGATCGGCCGCCTGCGCCGCAGCTTCTGCCGCGGCGAGGTCGGCGCCGCAGGCCTCGAGCGCGGTCGAGGCCTCGAGCAGCAGCTCGGGATCACGGTGCAGCACCGCACGCACGTGGTCGGCACGCGCGCGCAGGATCGTGCTGTCCGAGCGGGGGAGCAGCTCGTCGAAGCGGTGCCACCCGTCGGTCCACCCGAGCCTGGCCGCCTCGTGGCGGAGGAACCCCTCGCTGCCGACCAGCCCGAACTGCTGTGCCCGCTCGATCCCGGTGCGGAACGCGTCCTGCGCCTCACCGATCCGGCCGAGCACGTAGCAGGCCCACGCCGTGCCGACGGCTTGCTGCTCGCGCAGGAAGCCCGGATCTTCCGGCAGTGCCTGCAGGCGCGCGAGGACGGCCTCGAGCTCGTCGGTGCGACCGCCCTGCGCGTCGGCGGCGAGGAGGATCGTGAGCGCCAACCGCATGCCGTTCACGAGCGACGCTCGCTCCGACAGCGCCAGCGCCTCCGACGCCCACCGACGTGCGTTCAGCAGATGGCCCGCCTGCAGTTCGGCCGACGCCGCGTTCAACGCACCCCACGCCAGGTTCAACGGCAGCGCGATGTCGAGTGCCTCGGCATATGCCTGCTGCGCCGTGGTGGACGCTTCGGCGAGCGACCCGGCCTCGATCAACGCGAACGCCAGGGTGATGAGGTGCAGCGACGGGTGGTTGTACTCGTACGGGTCGGGCATGCGGAACTGCTCGTCCCGACTGCGGCGGGCGACGTCGATCGCGTCGCCCGTGCGCCCGACGCGTGCCAGCGCAGCTGCCTTCGCGGTACCGCTCATCGTGCTGATCGGCGGCACCATCAACCCGATCTCCTCGAGCAGGGCGAGGGCTTCCTGCGGCCGCTCGGCGTAGGCCAGCGACATCGCCTCCGATGCCCGGAGCGCATCCTGGAACGGCTGGGAGGTGACCCGCGCCCTGGCCTCGCGCAGGGTGGCGATCGCCCGGTCGGCGTCGTTCAGTCCCCAGAACTCGATGTCGCGCAGGTTGACGGCGTACTCCACGATCCGCAGCTCGTCGGTCGCGTGCTCCAACGCGGCGCGGACGATCACCTCCGCCTGCTCGAACTCCCCGAGCTCGTACAGCGCGTCGCCGAGGAGCCGTACCACCGCCTCGCCGGCGCCGCCGTCGAGCGCCGCTTGCGCCAGCCGGCGCGTCGTCGGGTAGTCGTTCACCGCTCGGGCCGCACGGGCCCCGCGCACCAACACGTCGGAGTCGGCCGATTCCCCGGCGTCGAGGCGCCACACCGCCCGGCGCATCGCGTCCTCGGCCCGGATGGCGCCCGACGCCTCGATCTCGCGCACGTGGTCGAGCAGCAGCCGGCGGCGTTCGGCCTCGGGCGTGTGCGAGACGATCACTTCCGCGTACAACGGGTGGGCGATCACGAGCGACGGACGGCCGGCGTGCGGGACCACGGTGGCGATGCCGGCGCGCTCGAGTTCGCCGGCGGTGGCGCTGCGCGAGCCGCGCTCGAGGAGCGTCAGTTCCACCGGTGCGCACAGCGCGATCAGAGCGGCCAGCTCCCGCGCGTCGGGGCCGAGCCGTTCGACGCGCTCCATCACCAGATCGACCAGCCGGCCGGTGCCGATGAGCTCGCCCTCCAGCGTCCACAGACCGTGCCGTTGCACGAGGTGACCTCCGGCGAGCGCACCGTCGACGAGCTCGCGCAGGTAGAGCGGATTGCCTCGCGAGCGTTCCCACAGCGCCCGTTCGGTGGGACCGGCGATGTCGCCGCCGAGAGCCTGCTCCAGCAACGCTCGGGTGTCCGGCTCGCTCAGCACCCCGAGATCCAGCCGCAGCGACCGATCGCGGTTCGAGAGCGCCACGACTCCCTCGGGCAACACCGTCGAAGCCCGATGCGTGGCGAGCACCACCACCGTCCGGGCGTTCACGAGCTGGGCGAGCAACGACACCGACGCGTCGTCGAGATGCCGGATGTCGTCGACGACCAGTACGAATCGAGAGCCGTCGGGCCGGGCGAAGGCGTCGCGCACCGCGGCGAACAAGCGCACGCCACCCGCGCCCTCCCCGGCCACGGCGAGCGCGTCGACCGGCAGGAGGTGGGCCAGCGCCCCGAGCGGCACCGACGACAGCGACGGCCCGGCCGCCGCCCGCCCGCCGTCGCGCCCGTCGGCGAGCAGGCGCTCGAACACGGAGTCGACCAGTCGCGTCTTGCCCACACCGGCCGGACCGCTGACGAGCACCAGGTCGACACCGGGGTCGGCGACCGCGTCGCACAGCGTGCGCACCTCGACGTCGCGCCCCACCATGGGCCACCGCCACGCGCTCGCGCTCACGGGCGTCATCGTGCCACTTCGACGTCGGCGATCGCACGTCCCGCATCGCGGCCCGACGCAATCTGCTGTCCCGGGCCACCACCGGATCGCCCGACGATGAGCCGTCGGACGTCGAGGGTCAGCCCAGGGATGCGCCGAGCTCGCGCAGACGAGTGATCCGAGCGTCGTCGTGGCCGAGCAGATCGGCCAGACGATCGGCGGCTACCTGCAGGTCGAGCGCACACGACTCGTGCATCGTCGCGATGTCGACCCAGTCCTTGGGGCGATCGAACATCGCCTTGAACACCGCCAGGTCCTCGGCGCCGAGCACCCGGATGGTGCGGCCGGCGAACGGCACCGAACGGCAGCGCCGTGCCACCTCGTGGTGGAACGGATCGGCAGCGAAGAACAGATCGACCGGCGTGTCGTCCCACCACAACCGCACCTGGTCGTCGTGCGCAGCGGCGCGCACGTCGGCCGCGCCGTACACCACGCCGGCCGGCAACGAGGCGAACACGCGAGCGGCGTCCGTCGCCGGCACGAACACGTTCACGTCGATGTCGCGCGTGGCCCGCGGTTCTTCGGTGGCGTAGGCCAGCGCCAGCGCACCGCCGAGCGCCCACGGCAACCCGGCGCGATCGAGGTGGTCGCACACGGCCACGATCCGCTCGACCAACGTGGTCATCGGCGGGGCACCAGCAGCGGCCGCGGTCGGTAGGGCAACGCGTCGGCCAGGGTGAGCACGTCCTCCAGCCGCCGGGCCTGCACCGCCGGATCGAGCATCGGCACCAGATCGATCCGGTATCCGAGCGCCGCCACGATCCGCATCACCACGTCCACCGCCGGCTGGCGTCGGTCGCGCTCGTAGGCGCTGAGCACCGTCACTGGAATGCCCACCGCCGTCGCCACCTGGCGCTGCGTCAACCCCGCGCGCCGCCGGAGCCGTCGGAGATCGTGACCGCGGAGCACGCCGACAGATTAGCGGATCCGCTCACCTCGTGGGTGCCGCTGCCCGCTCGGCCGCCGCGTTCCACCCAGGACCGTCGACCCTTCAGCTGGTTCGCCACATCGGCAGGACGTCGTTCACGAGGCCGAGCACGGCGATCACCAGCAGCAGCACACCCGACACGATGCCGACGACCTGGTGGCGGCGGGTGAGGAAGCGGGTGATCGTGCGCTGTACCGGCTGGGCGAGCAACGGCAACAACACCAGTGGCCAGCCGAACCCCAGACCGAACGCCAGGAAGTAGCCGAGCGAGTCGAAGAAGCTGCCCGTGCCGGCCACCGAACCGATCGTGTACGCCGAGATGATCAACGGCCCCGTGCACGGCAGGGTCATCGGTGCGAGGAGCGTGCCGTACACGAACGCGCTCGCCGCTGGATTCCGCAGCACCGGGGCTGAGGTCGTCGTGAACCGCACGAACGGGTTCTTCCCGAACAGCATCGCCACGCCCAGCACGGCGACGAGCAGGTAGAGCACGGGCAGCACCACGTCGAGCACGTCGGCCACGGCGGTGTTCAGCACGTGGAACACGCCACCGACGGCCACCAGCAGCACCAACACCCCGGCCAGCACCATCAGCCCGAGGAACGGCATCCACCGTTTGGCCCGCGGGTTGCTCGACTGCTGGGCGAACATCACGAACATGCCGGGGTAGAGCGGCAGCATGCACACGTTGCCGAGGATCGCCGCGTTGCCGAGCGCGAACGGTTCGAGGAAGCTCTTCACGGCTCAGCCGAGTCCGGTCACCTTGGCGACGATCTCGTCGACCGACTCGAACCCGGTCTGCAACTCGCCCGCGTGACCCATCGGGTCGATCACCACCTTCGGCGTGCTCGGCGGGTTGGCCGCCGACTGCCCGAGGCCGTCCACCATCGCCGCCAGCGCCTCGGGCGTCATCACCGCGAAGCGGATGCTGTCGAAGCCGTGGTCGGCCGCGTACTCGGCCACGTCGTCGGCCGAGAGGTCGGTCTCGACGCTGAGGGCGATGAACACCGCCTGGTCGCCGAGCTGCTCGGCGGCGGCGTTGGTGGCCTCCAGCTGCTCGCGGCAGTTGGGGCACCAGGTGGCGAAGTTCTCCACGAACACGGGCGTGCCGTGGAAGTCGTCGAGCGTGAACGTCGCGCCGTCGACGTCGGTGAGTGTGACGGTCTGCCATGCCGGGAGCGCCATCTCGTCGGCCATCTCGTCGGCCATCTCGTCGGTCATCTCGTCGGTGGTGGCGGTGTCGTCCATCATCGCCTCGGTGGTCGCCGGGTGGTCGGCCATGTCGTCGGTCATCTCCTCGTCGGTCATCTCCTCGTCGGCCATGTCCTCGGTCATCTCCTCCTCGGTCATGTCGTCGTCGGTCATGTCGTCGTCGGTCATGTCGTCGTCGGTCATGTCGTCGTCGGTCATCGCCTCGGTGGCGGCGGGCGCCACGGTGGTCGCCGGCGAACCACCGGCATCGTCGGCATCGTCGGCCTCGGACGAGCCGCACGCCGCCAACAGCGAGACGGCGGCGATCGCGGCGGCGGCGAGACGGAGGTGCGGGCGAGCGGGGAAGCGGGGTGTGCGGTACATGGTCGGTCTCCTGTGAGGTGTGTGTCGGGACGGGATGTGGGTGATTCGGGGCGCGTCGGGGCAGAGCCCGGTGCACCGGGGGTGGGACGAGGGTGAGACGACGTCGGCGGCCAGGCCGCCGGCGAGGGAGGCGGGTCGCTCGCTATGCGGGCGCGGCCCGCACGTTCGAGTGCGCCGGGAGCTCGACGATCACGTCGCCGCCCGGTCCGCTGCCGAGCGAGATCGTGCCGCCGTGTCCCTCGACGAGCGCCTTGGCGATCGCGAGGCCGAGGCCGGACGATCCCGAGGACGCCCGTGCCGCGTCGGCGCGGGTGAAGGGGTCGAAGGCGATCGAGCGGAACTCGGTGGGGAAGCCGGGGCCCTGGTCGGTGACCTCGAGATGGATCGGGCCGGCGCCCGAGATGGTGATCGCCACCTGCCCGCCGGACGGGCTGTGCCGGATCGCGTTGTCGAGCAGGTTGCGCAGCACCCGCGACATCTCGGCCGCGTTCACGTGCACGTGCGCCGGGCCGGCCGACACGGCGAGCAATCGCACGCCCTGCCGGTCGGCCAACGGCATCAGCGCCTCGACCGCTTCGTCGGCCAGCTCGGCCAGCGAGATCACCGCCCGGTCCGTCCCGACCCGGCCCGATTCGATACGGGCGAACTCGTGCAGCTGGTCGAGTAGCCGCTCCATCGTGGTGAGGTGGCGCTCGGCCACCGCGAGGTAGCGATCGGGGTCGGCGGCGACGCCGTCGCGCACACTCTCGATCGCGGCGCGGGTGGCCGCCAGCGGCGTGCGCAGGTCGTGGCTCACGCTCGACAGCAGGTGCTGACGGGCGCCCGCCACCGCCTCGCGTTCGCGTTGGGCGTCGGCGAGCCGGGCCACCATCCGGTCGACGGCGTCGGCCGCTCGCCCCACCTCGTCGCGGCGGGTGATCAGCGTGCGCTGTGTCAGATCGCCATCGGCGACCGCTTCGGCGACGATGCCGAGCCGATGGATGTCGGCCGCAACCGGTTGTGTGAAGTGCCGGCCGGCCACCAGCGCGATGCCCGCCGACAACGACAGCACCACCACGAACATCCGGTAGTCGTGACCCGACAGGAACATCGCTCGGGCGGCAGCCGTGCTGGCGAGCGCGCCGATCGCGAGCGACGACAGGCCGACGGCGAGTGCCACGCCACCGATGCTGCGGCGTGTGGACACCCACCGGCGCATCGCCGGTGCGGCCAGTGCGGCGAGCGCTGCGGGCGCGGCCAGCACCATCACCAGCACGCCGTACTCGTCGGCCGGCGGGCGCAACAACGCACTGGCCAGCGCCACGGCGCCGGCCACCACGGCCACCAGCCCGAGCACCAGGTGTCGCACGCCGCTGCTCATGGCTCGAACCGGTAGCCGACGCCGAACACGGTGGCGATCCACCGGGGATGTTCGGGGTCGGACTCGATCTTGCCGCGGAGCCGGCCCACGTGCACGGTCACCGTCGCCGGATCCTGGAACGCCGGATCGGAGTCCCACACGTCATGCAGGAGTTGGGCGCGCGAGAACACCTGGCGCGGGTTGGCGGCGAGGTGGGCGAGCAGGTCGAACTCCTTCGCGGTGAGCGACACGATCGACCCGTCGACGGTCACCTCACGCGCTGCGCGGTCGATGGTGAGCGGCCCGAACCGCATCGTGGTGTCGGCCGAGCGTGCCGCACCACCACCACCGCTCACGTGCGCCGTGGTGCGCCGCAGCACGCTGCGCACCCGGGCGGTCAGCTCTCGCGGCGAGAACGGCTTCACGAGGTAGTCGTCGCCGCCGAGCTCGAGGCCGAGCACACGGTCGGCCTCGTCGGAACGGGCCGTCAGCAGGATCACCGGCAGCTCGCTGTGCGTGCGCAGCTCGCGCAGCACGTCGAACCCCGACCGCACCGGCAGCATCACGTCGAGCACCACCAGGTGCGGATCGAAGTGCGCGATCGCCTCCGACACGCGGCCGCCGTCGGCGAGCTGACGCACCTCGAAGCCGTCTCGGGCGAGGTAGGTGGCCACCACTTCGCGCACCGTCGGCTCGTCGTCGACGACGAGGATGCGCTGCGGTGCCGCCTCGCCACCGGGTCCCTCCGTCGCCGTCATGCGGGTGACCATAAGCCCAGTCGCAGGCTGGTCGCACCCGATCGCGGGATCGTTTCGCAGATCTTTCGCACCTAGTGCGACGGGTGTTCGATGCGGGCGTCGCACCCCGGTGGCACAGTGGAGGCATGCAGTACACCTCGGTCAGCGCAGACGAGTTCGACGGCCTCGAGGGGCTGGGCGACTGGCGATACCTGCTCGGCGCGATCCACGCGACGTTCACGGCGGCCTCGTACCCGGCAGCGGCGCAGCTCGCAGTGGCGTTCGCCGACGCGGCCGAACAGGCGGTGCACCACCCCGACATCGACATCCGCTACCCCGGCCGGGTGCACGTGGTGCTCACCACCCACGCCACCGGCGGGCTCACCACCCTCGACACCGAGCTCGCCCGCACCTACAGCGAGCTGGCCGCCACGGCCGGTGCGACGGCCGATCCCGTCGCTGCCGAGGCGCTCGAGTTCGCGCTCGACACCATGGACGCCGACGCGATCCGGCCGTTCTGGGCGGCGGTCCTCGGCTACCGCGAGGTGCACGGCAACCTGGTCGACCCGCGACGGGTGGGGCCGCCGATGTGGTTCCAGCAGATGGACGAGCCGCGCACCGAGCGCGGCCGCTTCCACCTCGACGTCACCGTGCCGCACGACCAGGCCGAGGCACGCGTCGCCGACGCGATCGCCGCGGGCGGCCGGCTGGTGACCGCCGAGTACGCCCGCTCGTGGTGGGTGCTCGCCGACGCCGACGGCAACGAGGCCTGCGTCTGCACCTGGCAGGACCGCTCGCGCAGCTGATTCGCGCGCCATCGGGAACTCTCGCGGTTCCCGCTGCATCGGTCGTGGCGTCCGCACATCGGCGGACCACCACCACAGGAGCCACCGATGCACACCACCGCCGCCACCACCGTCCCCCGTTCGCTGCGCAACCGCCTGATCGCCGGAGCCGCCCTCGTCGGCGTCTCGCTGACCGGCCTCGCCGCCTGCCAGTTGCCCACCTCGAGCGCCACCGTCCGCAGCGCCTCGGCCGTGCAGATCGACAAGGCCGACGACACCCCCGACGACTCCCCCGACGACACCGTCCCGCCGTCGACGACCGAACCGCCGGTCACCAACCCGCCGGTCACCCTGCCACCGATCTCGCTGCCGCCGGTGACGACGCCGGCTCCGGCGCCCGAGCCCACCGTGCCGGCCACGGTGCCCGCCACGCCCGCGGCGATCCCGGCCGGCGCGCTCGATCTGGGCGACGGCGTCTACGTGCCGGTGACCGCCGGCTGGACCGGCACGGCCACCGACGGCGTGGTGCACCTCACCGACGGCACCATGGAGGTGCTGATCCAGGTGGTGCGCCGCACACCCGGCGAGAGCCCGCAGCTCGTGCTCGACGAGTACGTCGCCGCCTCGATCGATCCGCTCGGCACCGTGAGCTTCGGCCCGGCCACCCTGCGCTGGTCGACCGACACGCCCCGCCCGGCGATGGAGTACGGCTTCTTCTACACCACCTTCGACCCGGCTGCCACGGACGGCAAGGGCCTCGCCGGCAGCGCGTCCGCCTTCATCCGCGACGACGGGCTCACCCTGGTCTACGACGTGTGGGCGCCGGCGTCGGTGACCGGCTCGCTCTCCGACGAGTCGTTCAACGCCCTGATCGACAGCTTCCTGTTCGCTCCCGAGGTCGCCGCACCCGCCGCGCTCGCCATCGTGCCCGACTTCCGGGTGACCACCGCCAACGCCATCGCCCGGCTCGACGGCACCGCCGGCTTCACCGCTGCCCCCGGATTCGTCATCCAGGCCGCCACTGCCGAGTACGCACTGGCCGGCTCGGCGACGTCGGAGATCGCGGTGGTCCGCACCTCGGGTCACCCCGACCAGGTGGACGCCCTCGCCACCGGCATGGCGACCACCGCACAGCTGCTCGACGGCGTCGTGTTCGCCGAGGACCAGTGGTTCGGCGAGGCCGACTCGCTCGGAGTGGCCGGCAGCTCGATCTCGTTCACCGCCGGCAACCGCAGCGGCTCGGTGGTGGTGTTCCTCGACACCACCAACGGCAACGCCTACACGCTCCTCACGGTCTCCGACGGCGCCCCCGGCGCCAGTGTCGATGCCGCCGCCCTCGCCTTCATGCAGCACTCGATGCTGAACAGCTTCGGCAACATCGCCTGAACCCGGCCGTGCATCGGCCGACTCCCGCTCGTGACCCTGGCCGGAACGGCCAGGGTCACGATCGCGTGTGCGGACGCGTCGGCCGGTCATGTCGGGTTCCTGGGTGCCGGGCTCGGTTCATCGGTGCTGGTCGGCGGCGGTCGCCGGCGCCCAGGACGCTCGGCACGGGCAGTCAGCGGCGGGGCGTCGACGGCGACGCGATCGGCACCACGGCGGGGATCGGGCGCAGCTCCACTCCGAGGCGGTCCAGCACCCGAACGACCTCGAGCCGGTCGAGCGGACGCACCGCGGTCGCCATCCCGTTCGGCGCTCGGCGGCGCAGACCGGCGGTGCCGAACAACGCCCACCCGGCGAGCCGCTGGCTCACATCGCCGCGGAGCCGGTGACGCAGCCCGCGGAACCCGTTGCGGTGGAAGGCCGCCGCCCAGCGCCGGGTGCGCCCATACTCGAGCGTCGAGTGGATCTCGGCGTTCAGCCCGAACCCGGTGGCCCGACGCGAGGTGAGATCGGCGACGGTCGGGGTTCGACGCACCGTGACGACGGTGTGGAACAGCTCGTCGAGTCGCTCGGCGACCACCACCTTCACCGGCGTACGGAGCAGCTTCTCGACGATCGCACCCGTCAGCGAGTCGGCCAGGTAGCAGGTGCCCTGCGGTGGTGGGAGGTCGAAACGCCCGCCGCCGTGATCGTCCACCTCGGTGCTCGCGAACCACCACGAGCCGGGGAACTCCGACAGCCGGTGCAGCTCGGCCACCGGCGCCGCCTCGGGAAAGCCCAGCAGCGACGCGGGCGGATCGCCGAGCCCGGTCGAGGCGCTCACGACGCGCGATCCGCCGGCACCCGGAGCGCCGCACGTTCGTGGTTGCCGAGCGCATGTGCCACGTCGGCGGCCACGCCCACCACCTGGTCGACATGATCGGCGCGCAGCAGCTCGAGCGGGGTGCGGTCGGCGAGGCGCGGGTCGGGCGTGGTGAGCCAGGTGGCGATCGTCCAGCCGGTGGTGGCACGTTCGGGGTCGTATCCCGCTGCGGCCAGCACACGCGGCAGGTGCCGCAGCACGCTCGGCACGAACTGCCACACCGGGTACACCAGCCGATCGCGCGCCTCGCCATCGGATGCCAGCCGCAACGCCAGCAGTCGCGCCGCCGTCACCCGGGCCGACACGGCCTGTTTCGACACCCCACCGAGCGCCGCTCGCGCACCGGCGGTGTCGTAGAACGGCCCCACCTCCGCGGCCCACGCCGCACCCGCGGCAACCGCTCGCGCCGCCTGCCGGCCCAGCTCGGCCGGATCACCCGGCAACGGTCCGTGCATCGCGACCTGCCGGCGCAGCTCGTCCTCGAATGCTCGTACGGACCGGTCGACGGCGGCGGAACTCACGTCGTGATCGTACCCGTCAATCCGGTCAAGTCAAGGCGGTCAATTCGAATTGATCGCGTCGGGGCCGACGTCTGCCCGGTGGCGTGGAGAGCGGCCTCGGACCGCACGATCGGTCAGGATGGTGGGGTGACGCGCGACGGCCGGCTCACCGGCTACCTGGCTCCGGTCGATCTGGCGCACGAGCTGCGCGACGAACTGGCGGCGGCCGGGGTGAAGCTCGCCCGGCGACCGCTCGACCGATTGGTGCTGAGCGCCGACCCGCCGATCGGGGCGGCGTGGGCCGCCAACGTGTGGCACGACGTGGAGGAGATCAGGGTCACCTCCATCGGCCACGCCGCGAAGGAGCTGCGCGAGCGGCAGCGCAACTGGGCGATGTACTCGCCGCTGCACAGCGGGCGGGCGAAGCTGATCGCCGAGAAGCTGCCGCACGTGTCGGCCAAGCCGATCGAGATCGGTGACGTGGTACCCGACGCGCCGCTCGGGTCGTTCGCGCTGCTCGAACCGAACCTGCTGCTGGCCGCCACACGCTGCACGAGCCCGTTCCCCAACGGCGAAGCCCGGTTGGTGGAGGACCGTGACGGCCCGCCGAGCCGGGCGTACCTGAAGCTGTACGAGGCGTTCGTGCGCCTGCGCCGCTGGCCCACGCCCGACGAGACGTGCCTCGACCTCGGTGCCAGCCCCGGCGGATGGACGTGGTTGCTCGCACAGACCGGCGCCGCCGTCACCGCGATCGACAAGGCACCGCTCGCCGCCGACGTGGCGCGTCTGCCCCGGGTGCGGTGGCGCGAGGGCTCGGCGTTCGCGCTCGACCCCGCCGATCACCCGCCGGTGGACTGGGTGTGCAGCGACATCATCTGCTACCCGCGTCGCCTGCTCGGCCTCGTGCAGCGCTGGATCGACGCCGGCACCGCCCGGCACCTCATCTGCACGATCAAGTTCCAGGGCCTCACCGACCACGGGGTCGTGCGCGAGTTCGCCGCCGTGCCCGGTGCGCGGGTGCTGCACCTGCACCACAACAAGCACGAGCTCACGTTCTTCTGGAGCCGGCCGGGCGCCTGACCGAGCGGCGCCCGCAACGTGAGCTGGGCGTCGCGCCGATGGGGCCGGCGAGCTCGGTCAGGCGCCGGCGGCGGGCACGGTCGACGCCGCGGCGGTCGGTTCGACCGGCACGGTGGACGCAGCTGCCGGGTCTGCGGCGGGCTCGGCGGCAGGGTTCGGCGCCGTCGGGTCGACGGTGGGGACGAGCCCGGTGCGGGTGACGACCTCGAGGCACATCGCGCCCGAGGTCATCCCCGCCATCACCGCGTACTGGCCCGCCGGCAGCGTGGAGGCGGCGACGGCCTGGTCGAGGCCGTTCTCGATGTCGAGCATCGTCGGCGCGTTCGCGACGAGCTCGCAGAAGCTCGTGCCGATCGCGGTCACCTCCTCGCGGGCGGGCAGCACCCAGCCGAGCTGAGCCGCCTGCTCGTTGAGGATCGCCCATTCGAAGTCGTCGATCGCGAGGTCGTTGCGCGCGGCGAAGTCCTCCTCGCTCATCGGGAACGGGTTGGCCACCGTGATCGGCGGTGTGGTCGATGGCGGCACCGTCTCGGGCGGCACGGTCTCGGGCACCGTGGTCGGCGCCGCAACGGTGGTCGACACCACGCTGGTGGCTGCCGCTTCGTCGATCGGCGCGACCGTCTCGTCGCCGCCGGCTCGGCCGAACACGAACCCACCCAGTGCGAACGACGCCACCATCCCCACGGCCACCAACGGCCAGCGTCGGGGCGGCGGTGCGGCGGCGCTACGCGTGGGCGCCGCCGGGGTGGCAGCGCGCGGGGGCTGGGACGCCTCCGGACGCGGCTGGGCCGGGCGCTGCTGCGGGCGCGCTTGCGTGTCGGTCTGGGTGCGCATCTGTGGCGGCAGCTGCGTCTGCGTCGCGATGGGCTGCGGTGGCGCCGTCACCGTCGCGCCCACGGCCGCACCGTTCACGCCGTTCAGCCCGGTGGCGGGCCGCCAGATCTCGTCGGTGCCCGTGATCGTGTGCGACACGCCGTTCGCCGTGGTCGGCACGCCGGTCACCATGCCGGGTTGGTCGGCCTGGGTCTGCGGCCTCGCCTCCGGGACCCCGCCCACCAGCGCCGGTTCGCGGCTCGGTGCGGACGGCCGGTCGCCGGGCAGGTCGACGAAGCGCGCGGTGCCGTCGGAGACGTGTTCGGTCCAGCCCTGCTCGGTGTACCAGCGGTACCCGTAGCGGCCCCAGGGGTCGGGTGCCCATGCTCCGCTCACGGCGGTCCTCCTTCGCGTCGGCGTGCACACGCTCGGTGACGCGATTCCATCGCGGGTGGCGGCGGTCGCGGGTGGCCGTGAGGTGAATCCTCGTCGAACCCTCGGCGTCACCACCGCCCCGGGTCCCGGGTGCCCGGGTTCTGGGTGCCGGTGATTCGGCTGAGCTGGGTCGGTGAGTGGAGCGTGGCGCCCAGGAGGGCGGCGGTGGGGGGTGCCGGGTTTCTGGGTGCCGGTGATTCGGCTGAGCTGGGGCGGTGAGTGGAGCGTGGCGCCCAGGAACGTAGCGGTGGGGCGTGTCCGGGTTTCTGGGTGCCGGTGATTCGGCGGAGCTGGGGCGGTGAGTGGAGGGTGGCGCCCAGGAGGGCCTCGGTCGGCGCGGCTGGTCCATACTGGCCGGCATGGGCGGCATCGAGCACCTCGACGTGGGACACCTGATCGACGAGGTCGAGACGGCGTGGATCCCGATGGCCGACGGGCGGCAGCTCGCCGCACGCCTGTTCCTGCCCCGCACCGCGCACGACGAGCCGGTCCCGGTGATCCTCGAGTACATCCCGTACCGGCGACGCGACGGCACCCGCCTCGGTGACGAGCACATGCACCGCTGGTTCGCGGCCCACGGCTACGCCAGCGTGCGGGTGGACATCGCCGGCATGGGCGACAGCGACGGCCACGTGGAGGACGAGTACGCGCGGCGCGAGCAGGACGACGGCGTCGAGGTGATCGCCTGGCTCGCCGCTCAGCCGTGGAGCACCGGCGCGGTGGGCATGATCGGCATCTCGTGGGGCGGGTTCAACGGCCTGCAGATCGCGGCGCGACGTCCGCCGGCGCTCGCGGCGGTGATCTCGCTGTGCAGCACCGTCGACCGCTACCACGGCGACGTGCACTACACCGGCGGCTGCCTCAACGAGGAGAACCTCGAGTGGGGCGGCTACTTCTTCGCGATGCACGGCTTCCCGCCCGACCCCGAGATCGTCGGCGAACGGTGGCGCGACATGTGGCTCGACCGGATCGAGCACGCGATCCTGCCGCCCGCCGGGTGGCTCGAGCATCAGCACCGAGACGACTTCTGGAAGCACGGCTCGGTGATCGAGGACCTGTCGGCGATCGAGGTGCCCGTGCTGGCGGTGAGCGGCTGGGCCGACGGCTACACCGGCACGGTGTTCGACCTCGTGGAGGGACTCGGTGCCCTCGGCACGCCCTGCAAGGGGATCGTCGGCCCGTGGGGCCACAAGTACCCGCAGGACGGCGTGCCCGGTCCGGCGATCGGGTTCCTGCAGGAAGCGACGCGCTGGTGGGACCGCTGGCTGCGCGGCGTGGACACCGGCGTCACCGCCGATCCCGACATGCGGCTGTGGCTGGAGGACTCGATCACGCCCGTCGGGCACGTGCCCGAGCACCCCGGCCGCTGGATCGGCATCGACCGCTGGCCCGCCGGCGGCCCGGCCGCACCGCAACGCTGGCGTCTCGCCGACGGTCGACTGCGACCCGACGGCCAGCCGGGCGACCACGCTGCGGTGCCCGCCACCACGATCGTCCGGTCGCCGGTCACCACCGGGATGCGCGCCGGGCAGTGGTGCGCGTACGGGCTCGGCAAGATCGCGCCCGAGCTGCCCGTCGACCAGCGTCACGAGGACGCCGGCTCGGCGTGCTTCGACACCGCACCGCTCGACGAGCCCCTCCACGTGGTCGGCCGGGCCACCGTGCGTCTCACCGTGTCGTCGGATCGCCCGGCTGCGCAGGTGGTGGTGCGGGTGTGCGACGTGCACCCCGACGGCACGTCCGAACGCCTCGCGTACGGTGTGCTCAACCTGTGTCACCACCGCAGCCACGAGCACCCACAGGTACTCGTCCCCGGTGAGCCCGTCGAGGCGGAGCTGGTGCTCACGCCGATCGCCCACACCGTGCCGGCGGGGCACCGGCTGCGGGTGGCGGTGTCGAACACCTACTGGCCGATGCTCTGGCCGTCGCCCGAACGCACCACGCTCACGCTGCACCACGCCGACGGCACCGGCGGCTGTGTGCTCGACCTGCCGGTGATCGACGACCCGCACGTGCTGGCCGACGACCTGTTCGACGAGCCACAGGACGCCCGGGCCGGACGGGTCACCGTGGTGCGCCCCGGCCCCGAGCGCCGCTGGACCACCTACGACCTCGACGAGCGGCGCACCAACGTGGTGGCCTCGCGCGACGACGGCGTGTACGTGCTCGACGACATCGGCACCGAGCAGTCGTTCACACGGGTGCGCTCGCACTCGATCGTCGACGACGATCCGCTCAGCGCCACGGCCACGGTCCGCAGCCGCGCCACCTATCGTCGCGGCGACTGGGACGTGCGGGTGGAGGCCGACATCAGCATGCGCTGCACGGTGGACACCTTCGTGGTCGAGGCCCGCCTCGCCGGCTACGACCAGGATCAGCTCGCGATCGAGCGGCACTGGCACGAGACCATCGAGCGGCGCCATGTCTGACACCCCCGCGGCCGCCGTCCACCACGGCCGGATCGAGCTGCTCGTCGATCTCGACCGCCACCCCGTGCACCGGCCGGGCACCGCCGCGTACGACGAGCTGTTCGAACGCTGCTGTGCCGACCTGGCGGCGCACGGCATGTTCGACCTCGAGGGGTTCCTGCGCCCGGCGGCGATCGAGCGGGCGGTGCACGAGCTGCGCCCGCTGGTCGATCACGACAGCTTCCTGCACGCCCGCGAGCACAACGTGTGGTTCCTGCCCGCCGACGAGGCCGCCGCCACGCACGGCCTCGACCTCGGCCACCCATCGCTCGCCACGATGCTCACCGCCAACCGCACGGTGTGCGCCGACCAGATGGCCGGCGCGGTGGTGATGGCGGTGTACGAGTGGGCCCCGTTGCGAGCGTTCGTCGCCGCCACGGTGGGCGCCGCCGAGCTGCACCCGATGGCCGATCCGCTGGCACGCGTGAACGTCATGTCGTACCGGGATGGCGAGGCGCTGCAGTGGCACTTCGACCGAGCCCGGTTCACGACGACGTTGCTGTTGCAACGACCGCTCGCCGGCGGACGGTTCGAGTGGCGGCACGGTCTGCGATCGGCAGACGGCGTCGACCACGACGGGCTCGGCGAGGTGATCGCCGGCACCGACGCGTCGGTGGACCACCGCGACGTGCGGGCCGGCACGCTCAACGTGTTCGCCGGCCACGACACCGTGCACCGCGTGGCCCCCGTGCACGGCGAGGTCGACCGCCTGATCGCCGTGTACTCGTGGGCCGAACAAGCCGGCGTCACCTTCACCGACGCCGAACGGATCGGGTTCTACGGCCGTGCCTGATCGGTTATCGCCCGGTTCACCAGCGCCGCACCGGCGAACACCACCACCCCGATCGCGATGATCACCGCGCCGATCGCGTGGATCGATGGGGTGACGCGGCGCTGCACGGCCGAGAAGATGTAGATCGGCACGGTGGTGTCGTCCGGGCCGCGCAAGGCGAGCGACAGCGCCACGTCGTCGAACGAGAACGCCAACGCCAGCAGCCCTGCCGACGCGATCGCGGGTCGCAGGTCGGGCAGGATCACGTCGACGATCACGCGCCACGGCCGCGCACCCAGGTCGAGCGCCGACTCCTCCATCGTCGCCGAACTGCCCGCCGCGCGGGCGCCGACGATCAACGTCACGTACGCCGACAGGTACGCCGTGTGCGCGATCAGCATCGGCACCCGTCCGAAGTCGACCCCGATCGTGGGCAACAGCGCGGCGAGGCCGGTGGCGAGGATGATCTCCGGCGTGCCCACGCGTGCCGTGGCGAACAACAGGTTCAGGCGCTGCATCGCCCGGCTGCGCCGTGCCGCCACCGCGGCAGCCGTTCCGGTCACCACCGACAGTACGGCGGCACCGACGGCCAGCTGCACGCTCACCGCCACCGCGTCGCGCAGCGACTCGTCGTTCCACGCCGCTCGGTACCAGTCGAACGTGAACCCGTCCCAGCCCGTCGACGCAGGGTTGCGGTTCACGCTCGCGACCACCAGGAACAGCAGCGGCGCGTACAGCAACACGATCACCCCGGCGAGCACCGCCGTGGCCGGCCAGCGCCGCAGGCGATCGAGGTTCACGCCGCCGCCCCCACGTCGTGATGGGCGTGGCGGCGCCGCACCACCGTGAGCACCACGGTGAACAGCGCGAACGCGACGAGCATCGACACCGTGATCGCCCCGCCGAGCGGCTGGTCGCGCCCGGCGCCGCGCTCGGCGAGGATGTTGCCGAGCAGCAGCACCTTGCCGCCGCCCAGCACCGCCGGCACGATGAACTCGCCGATCGACAGCACGCCCACGAGCACCGCACCGGTCACGATGCCGGGCATCGCGAGCGGCAGCGTGATCGTGAGCAGCTGCCGCCGGGGAGTGGCGTACAGATCGTTGGCCGCCTCCAACACCTCGCGAGGCACACGGCCGAGCGCGCCGTAGGCGGGGAGCACGAACAACGGCACGTAGGCCGTGATCATCCCGATCAGCACCGCAGGCGGTCGGTACAGCAACTGCAGCCCGGTGATCGACTCCACCGGTCCGCCGGTGGCGAGCACGCCCTGCCAGGCGAAGATGCGCACCGCGAAGCTCACGAACGAGGGCAGCATCACCACCACCAGCGCGACGGTGCGCAGGCGCGGTGGCAGGCGGCTCATGGCGATCGCGGTCGGTACGCCGATCAAGAGGCACAGCAGCACCGTCAGCCCCGACAGCGACAGCGAGCGCATCAGCACCGGCCGGTACGCGTCGGAGAACAGGGTGCGGTACGCGTCGATCGTGCCGGTCATCTCGACGTCGAGGGTGACGGCGTTCACCCGGCCGAACGAGCGGGCCACCATGAACCCGATCGGCACCAGGCACACCGCCACCATCAACGCCCAGTCGGGGAGGGCGAGTGGACCGAGGCGCAGCTGATAGGGGCGCGTCGCGCGCCGGCGGCTCACGCCGCCTTGAACGCGTCCCACGTCGCGTCCCACGTCGCCTGTGCTTCGCCGAGGAAGACGTGGTACCCGACCTTGGCCATCACGTCGGCCGAGGGGTTGATCACCGGCGAGTTCCGCAGCGCCTCGTCGATGCCGGGGTTGTCGGGCTGCACGTAGGGCGACGCGACCGTGTTGATGAACGCGGCGTAGTTCTCCTGCTCGAGGAAGAAGTCGATGAACGCCCGGGCGAGGTCGTTGCGCGGGCCGTCGACGATCGCGAAGCCCTCGAGGTAGCCCACCTGACCCTCGCTCGGATCGACGAAGACGACGTCGGGGTTGCTGGTGAGCGCGAGCTGCGCGTCGTACGCGTCGCAGATCGCCATCACCGCGTCGCCGGCGGCGACCGCCTTGCCCACCTCGGTGCTGATCGCCAGCAGGTGTGGCTTCACGGTGGTGAGCACCTCCAGCACGGCGTCGAGATCGGCCTGCTCCGTCGACCCGATCGGCTTGCCGAGCATCACGAGCACGTTGTCCATCACGCTCGCCTGGTAGTCGAGCATCGCCACCTGGCCCGAGTACTCGGGCGCCATCGCGAAGAAGTCGGCCCACGACGTGGGCGGCGTGCTCACCAGATCCTTGCGGTAGATGATGCCGGTACGCCCGTGATCGGTGGGTGCGAAGTAGGTGTCGGTCGGGTCCCAGTCGTTGCCCTTGTAGGCGTCGGACACGAAGGCCATGCTCGGCAGCGTGCCGAGCTCGGCGAGCACGCCGAGTGCGGTGAGGCGCGGGAAGGTGTTGCCGTCGACGAGCAGCACGTCGATGTCGCCGGCGCGGTCCTTGGCCTTCGCGATCGAGTCGTCGGCCGACACCCAGGCGATCTCGTTGACGCTGGCACCCGGGTAGCGGGCGGCGAAGTCGGCGTAGGTGGTGGGGCTCGCCCAGCCGGCGAAGTTGAGCAGGTTGAGCGTGCCGGTGATCTCGCCGGCGGGTGTGCTGCCCGCGGGCGACCCCTCGGACGACCCCTCGGGGGCGGCGGTGTCGGAGGACTCGGACTCGTCGTCGCCGCACGCGGCGAGCAGAGCGGCACCGCCGGCAGCGGCGGCAAGGGCGAACAGGGAGCGGCGGGAGATCGGCGTCATGGGGGATCCTTCCGTGGGGGTCCCCCGATCGTAGGTCCTCCCCCGACGGGGGCGGGACCCGGACTCAGCCTGCGAGGTACTCGCTCAGGCGGCGCTCGGCGTCGTCGCCGAACAGGATGTGTGCCACCTCGTCGAGCCCCGCCGACGACCGGATGTCCTCGGCCCGCACCACCTGCTCGATCTTCGAGCGACGGCGCATGAAGTCCTCGAGGCGCGTGATCAGCTCCGTGGTGGCAGCCAGGTGCAACTCGACGCGCAGGTAGTCGGCGTTCTCCATGATGTCCTCGGCCATGCGGGGGTCGTCACGGATGGCCTCGAGCATGCTGAACGCTCGGCGCCCGTACCGCCGCCACAACCGGTCGCTGAGCGGCTCGACGTCGGGTTTGGTGCGCAACGAATCGAGGCGGATGAGCTTGGCCTGCCGGTAGAACTCGGTGCGCGTGGCTGCGGCGGGTTCGCCGTACCAGTTGTGCAGGTCGGGTTCGAGCGGCACGCCGAGCGACTCGACCGCCTCCGCCACCTCCTCGCCCACGTTGAGGCAGTCGGTGAGCTTGCCGCCGAACACGGTGACGAGCCGGAGCCGCCGGTCGGTCTCGATCGCGTGCTTGCGGCTGAGCGACGTCCAGTGCACCTCCTTCTGGTCGCCGCCCGACGTCTTCACCACCAGCGGCCGCACGCCGCAGCGCTCGGCGATGATGTCGTCCTTGGTGAGCGGCTCGCGCAGGTCGAGGCGCTTGTTGATCTGCTCGAGCAGGAAGTCGCGGTCGGTGTCGTCGACCTCGGTGAAGGGCACGTCGACGCGGGTGTCGGTGGTGCCGATCACCGATCGTGTCCCCATCGGGATCACGTAGAACAGCCGGCCGGTGTCGTCGAAGAACGCCAGCACCCGCCGGTGGTCGTCGGTGGTGAGCCTCGGCACCACCAGGTGGATGCCCTTCGAGTACACGATGCGATGATCGGTCGACGCACCCCACGAGTGGTTGAGGTCGTCGACGAACGGGCCGGCGGCGTTGACGATCACCCGGGCCGTGGTGGTGAACTCCTCACCGGTCTCCACGTCGCGCAGGTGCGCCGTCCAGCGGTCGCCGTGACGGTCGGCGCTCACCAGTTCGACGTAGTTGGCGGCGGTCGCGCCGGCCTCGAGGCCCGAGCGGACGAAGGAGAACACGAAGCGCGAGTCGTTGTCGATCAGATAGGCGTCGCGGTACTCGATGCCGCCGCGGACGTCGGTGGTGTCGATCACCGGTTCCTCGTCGCGGATCTTCTCGGCGGTCAACAGGCGCGGCGCCCTCGTGCCGAACTGGCCGATGCCCCAGTAGCCGAGGGCGCCGAGCCCGGCGAACCACGGCGCGTAGGGCGAGGTCTCGTCGAGCGCGGCGAGGAAACTGATCTCCTTGATGTTGTCGGGGTACGCCTTCATCAGCCGATTGCGCGAGCGGCACAGCTTGAACACCAGCAGCAGTTCGTAGTTCTCGAGGTACTTGAAGCCGCCCCACACCAGGTTGGACGACTCCTGGCTGGTGAAGTGCCCGAAGTCGCCCCGGTCGATCAGCGCGACCGACGCCCCCCGACCGGCCAGGGCGGCGGTCGTGACGGCGCCGTTGATGCCACCGCCCACCACCAGCACGTCGAAGCTGCCACCGCGGAGGCGGTCGAGTTGGGTCGATCGGAGGGCCATGCCGACAGTGTGCCCACCCGGACGCCCGGTCGGCCACACACCGGCGCCGGGTCGGGTGTCTCGCCGGTCACGCCGTCGGCGGATCGGTGGGTGGCATCCCGGCCCTCGCCCATCGTCGGACGAGCTTCGTCGCCCATGCGTAGTGCGACGCCGTCGCCGACACGAAGTAGGCGCCGAGCGTCGTGGTCCCGGTCCAGGCAACACGTCCCGGCGTGAACAAGGTGTCGTCGTCGTACGCCGACACGACCGACATCACGGCGCCGTGTGAGACGCGGAGCCGTCCGGTCACGGTGGACCACGCCCGCGGACGGCAGCGCAGCTGGATCTCGTGGTTCAGCTCGGGGAGCTGCCGCCACGTGCGGCCAGGTGCCGGGATCTCGGGCTCGCCACCCTCGCGGCCGACACGATCCCACCCGAGCACCATGTCGTGCCATGCGCCGAGATGGCACAACACGTCCTTCACCGACCAGTCGTCGCAGCAGCCCGGCAGGTCGCGCCGGCCGGTCGGCACGGCGGCGACGGCGGTCCACAACCGATCGAACTCGTGATCGGCTGCGGACAACAGTTCGCCACGGCTGGTCGGTCGGCCCACGAGCATTCATCCTGCACGTCGTTCTCATCGAATGCAGGGTCGGAGGCCCCGATTCCGGTCGCGCTCGATGTGACGTCGGACCGAACGGATCGTCGGGTCCGACGGAGGGCGGATCAGCGGATCAGCGGATCAGCGGATCAGCGGATCAGCGCTCGACGTGCACCTTGGCCCGGTAGGGGCCGACGTGCCACGACGACGGCTCGAACGGGCGCCACTCGCCGAGGCCGAGCCGGAGGCGGTCGGACACGATGCCGAGCACCGCCGGGTTGAACCCGAGGCCGCAGTGGCTGCCGAACACCTCGACGTTCTCCGACCGAGGACCGGGGACGTCGACGCACGACCGCCACGGCACCACGCCATCGGCCTTCGTGAACACGGCGGTCGACGGGACGGCCGGCACGCCGGTGTAGGGCTCGCGCCGGAAATCGGACGAGTGGGGGCGGCGCAGCCCGTGCACCGGTGCGGTGCGGTCGAACCATCGCCCGACGTTGGTCTCCTCGGCACGGGTGAGCCGGAACGGGCTGCCGAGGGTGATCACGTGACGCACCTTGTCGGGGAAACGTGCCGCGAGCGCCCGCGAGTACAGACCGCCGAGGCTCCAGCCGACGAGCGTGACCGGCTGGCCGCCGTGGCGTCGGTGGATCTCGTCGAAGCGGTTGATCATGCCGTCGACGATGCGTTGCGTGGGTCCGAGGTTCTGCCCGAGGTGCCAGCCGTGCACCGAGTAGTCGAGGCGGGCGAGCACGTGGCGCAGCGACGCGGTCGATCGGTCGGACGCGGTGAACCCGGGCAGCACCATCACCGGTCGCCCGTCACCCGACGGGAGCCGGGTGAGCAGCGGGGTGAGCGTGGTGAACGCCGCCATCTCGCCGGCGGCGCGAGCACCCTCGCTCGCGAACGTCAGCAGCGACGGGTTGCGGAAGTGCGTCTGCGCGGTCATCGCCCGCAGTCTTCCACGTCGCGCTCAGCTCGCGGTCAGCTCGCGGGAGGGTGCATCGCGGTGATGCGCCGGCCGAGTCCGGCACCGAACAACGGCATGAGCGCGAAGGTGGCCCGGAACGTGGCATCTGCCGGATCCAGCGTCACGGTCAACCGGTGCGGGGTGTGCACCATCACGAGATCGACCACCAGGCGGCCGTCGTCGAGCGCCGCCGCGCTCGCCCACACCGTCCCGTCGTCGCTCGGCGACCACTCGTCGGCGAGGGGCACGCCGAGCGACCGGTCGTCCTCGTACAGCGTCAGGCGCCCGCGGTCGACCACGGCGGCGGTGATGGTGCGGTGCGTGGGCGTCCCCGCCGGCGCCGGGGCGCACTCGATCGGTGCCGTCGCCCCGGCGAGGGACGTGGCGGCCGGCGCACCACCGTGACGTTCGCGTGCGGTCGGCATCGACAGCGACGCCAACCGGGCGGCGAGCGCTCGGTCGCCGGCGGATCCGGTGGTGGTCGTGGTCGTGGTGCCGCTCGACATCGCCGGCACCAGGTGCTGCCACATCAGGTCGAGCACGATCTGCATGTCCTCGACGCACGAGAACAACGACACCACGGCGTCGTGCTCGGGCAGCACCACCATGTACTGGCCGTACGCACCGTCGCCGCGATAGCCGTGGCGCGAGCGCCACAGCTGCAGGCCGTAGCCCTGCTGCCAATCGGGTTCGGGGCGTTCGGGGTTGGGGGTCTGCACCCTCGACGCCTCGGCCACCCACCCCGAGGGCAGCACCTGCCGGCCCTGCCACACGCCGTCGTCGAGGTACAGCTGGCCGAGCCGGGCGATCGTGTCGAGATCGGTGTACACCCCGGAGTAGCCGAGGTCGATGCCGGGTCGCAGCTGTGCCCAGCGCAGCCCGTCGACGCCGATCGGCCCGAGCACGCGCCGTGCGAGCAGGTCGACGAGCCGTTCGCCGGCGATCCGCTGCAGGATCGTCGCAAGCAGCAACACCGGCGGCTGGTTGTACATGAACAGGGTGCCCGGCTCGGCGTCGGGTGCGATGCGCAGGAAGCCGCGAACGGGGTCGTCGGGATCGGCGGCGATCGCCTCGGGCAGCATCTCGCGGTCGTGGCCGCTCGCCATGGAGGCGACGTGTCGAACGGTGAGGCGGCGGGTGCGCGCATCGATCGCCGGGTCGTCGAACAGCTCGGGGAGGTGGTCGCTCACGAGGTCGTCGAGCCCGATGCGGCCGTCGCCCCAGAGCACCCCGAGCGCCGATCCGGTGAAGGTCTTGCTGAGCGAGTACACCAGCCGCGCGGTGCCCGCACGGTGCGGCGCCCACCATCCCTCGACGATGCGATGGCCGTGGCGCTGGACGATCAGGCCGTGCGGCTCGAGGCGTGGGTCGGCGTCGAGCGCGTCGACGAACGCGGCGACGCCGGCCGGATCGACACCCTGCGCCGACGGTGTGCTGATGGGCATCTCCATCGACACATCCTGCCCGAGCCGGCCTCCTTCGTGAGCCGGATGCGCAGCATGTGCGCATTCGGCTCACGAAGACCTGGGTCAGGAGCGCGACAGGTTCCAGATCACCTGCAGCGCCACCAACTGGTCGCCGGAGGTGACCTCGCCGATCGCCACCTGGCCTTCCCAGTCGCCGATCGACACGTCGCGGCGGTACCGGGTGTTCGACAGCGGCGTCGGCTCGTAGGTGAAGCCGGCGCCGACCAGCACGCCCTGCTCGAAGTAGTCGACCATCTGCTCGAGATCGGTCGGCTCGTAGTCGAAGCGCACGAACACGTTGCCGTCGAGGCCGGGCATGAAGCCCGACGTCACCAGGCCGCGCGCGACGTTCAGCTCGGTGAGCACACCACCGTCCGGCCGCGGCAACGACGCGAGGAACTCGGGGTCGGGCATCGTGTCGGACACCGGAGCCCACTCGGCGTTGAGGCCCGGACGGCCGTTCGTCGCCGGGTCGGTGTCCAGCACGTACACGAGCCGTTGGCCCTGCGGGTCGGTGAGCAGCGCGGTGTACAGCGAGCCGCTCTCGGCGAACGACGGCGAGGTCCAGCCGTCGATCGGGCCGGCGGCCCAGGTCTCGAGGCCGGCGGGGTCGATCGCCAGGTCGAGACCGAGCGAGTAGGTGATGTCGATGCTGCCGTCGAAACCGTCGACCTCGGCCTCCACCCCGGCGCCGGTGACGTTCGCCGGTCCGGGCACCGGCACCGTGACCCCGGGCAGCGCCGTGGCCGGGTCGAGCGGCAGACCGATGCCCGAGGCCAGGTCGTCCATCAGCGGTGCGATCGCGACGTCGAACGTGGGGGCGTCCCACGCGGCCGGCTCGGGCAGCGTGGAGGACGCGGCCGGCGCGTCGGTCGCCGGTGACCCGGTCGGTGCGGGTTCGGTGGCGGCCGGTTCCGCCGCGGACCCGGTCGTGTCGGATTCCGTGGTGGGCTCGGTCGCAGCGGGGGCGTCGGTGGTGTCGGTGATGTCAGTCGTGGTGTTCGCGGGTGCCTCGTCGGACGAGTCGTCGTCACCACCGCAGGCGGCGAGGAGCGAGATCGGGACGAGCAGAGACATCAGGTGGCGCATCGGTCGGGGGGACATGGCGACAGACGGTACGGCCGGGCCGTGAGTGTGCCGTCAGCCGGGATACGTTCGGTCGATGTTCGACCCGATGCGCATCGACCTCACCCAGGCTCCCCGCACGATCTCGTTCGAGAACCCCACCGGTGCCGCCGGCATGGGCGGCACGGTCGCGGGAGGGCGCAAGGGCGCCCCGTTCCGGATGATCGAGCCCGGCGAGCGGGTGACGCTCGCCGACATCGAGGGCCCCGGCACCGTTCGGCACGTGTGGTGCACCGTGCCGCCGATGCGGCCCGACCACCTGCGCGCCCTGGTGCTCGAGGTGCACTACGACGGTCACGACGAGCCGAGCGTGTCGGTGCCGCTGCCCGACTTCTTCGGTGCCGTGCACGGACGCCCGGTGCCGTACGCCTCGGCGCTGCAGAGCACCCAGGAGGGTCGCGGCTACAACTCCTGGATCCCGATGCCGTTCCGGCAGCACCTGCGCGTCGAGCTCGTGAACGCGTCGCCGCGACCGGTGCAGCTCTACTACCAGATCGACCTCACCCTCGGCCCGGTGCCCGCCGACGCCGGCGTGCTGCACGCGTCGTTCCGGCGCGAGAACCCCACGGTGCTGCGACGCGACTTCACCATCGCCGACGGCTTCCGCGGGCCGGGCAGGTTCGTCGGCTGCAACGTGGGTGTGCGGGTGTTCCACGAACCGGCGTGGTTCGCCTGGTACGGCGAGGGCGAGGTGAAGATGTACCTCGACGGCGAGTCCCACCCCACCTGGTGCGGCACCGGCCTCGAGGACTACGTCGGGACCGCGTACGGCATGGGTGCCCACCAGACGCCGTATCAGGGTGCGCCGCTCGTGCGGCGAGACCCGCAGGCCGGCCGGCCCAACCCCGACCTCGTGTCGTTCTACCGATGGCACCTGCCCGACCCGATCGTGTTCGAGCGCTCCCTGCGCGTGACCATCCAGCAGATCGGCGCGGTGATGGTGCCGCCCGGCGACGAGCACCTCCGGGACGAGGTCGACGCGGCCGGGGTGGTGGCCGGCACGGGCTGGACCCACGTGGGCGGCAGCACCGTCGAGTGGTTCGCGATCGCCGAACGAGTGGACGACTACTGCGCCACCGCGTTCGTGGCGCTGGAGCAGGTGCAGGGTGTCGTGCCGGTCGACGTGGCCGCGGCCGTCGCCGACGTCGGGCGCGCCGACTACGAGCGGCCGTCGGCGTTCGAGGTGGGCGTCACCGGCTGAGCGTCGTCGCGCACGAGATGACGCGCGTCGAGTTCGCGCTCGCCCGACCACCGGTAGCCGACGGCGACCGAACGCGGCACGCCGTCGCGCACGGCGAGTGCGTGGCGACGCGTCCGGGAGCCGGGCGCCGTCGCCGCGGCGTGCTCGGCCACGATCACCGGCGTGGCACCGGCCGACGGCTCGTCGTCCTCGGCCGCACGGCTGCGTGCGTCGGCCAGCCCCAGCAGGGTGCGCACCGCCGTCGACGCCCAGCTCCCCGGCGTGCACGCTGCGGTCACCACGCCGTCGTCGGCGAGGCAGTTGCCGTCGAGCACCACCCGCAGCGCAGCGATGTCGAAGTCGTTCCAGCGTGCGTGCACCACGCGCAGACCCGGGAGATCGAGCCACAACGGGACCGTGCGCAACCATGCCGCCAGCTCGTCGCGCCGATGGTCACGCGTGCTGCGCTCCCAGGCGGCGGAGTCGCCGACGCCGGGTGCACCGGCAGCCACCAGCACCCGGTCGCGGCGGCGGTGTGCCGCGGCGATCGCCGCGAACTCCGCAGGACCGAGCACGATCGTGGCAGCCCCCGCATCGACCATCGACCGGATCAGCTCGGCCGTGCCGGTGGGTGCACCGCCGCCCGCGACGACACCGCCGAGGAACACCGCGGTGCGGCCCCCGGGGTGCCACCACGTGACGCCCCGCTGATCGGCGATCGGCTCGTAGCCGAGGCGGACGAGCAGTCGTTCGAGCGCCGCCCGGTCGTGCGTCGCTGCGATCACGTCGTATCCGTGGGCCCTCATGGCGCGGTTCCCCCGAGTCCTGCTGGGCCCGGCGGTTCACGTCGACCGGGCCACAGCGATGCTCACGGTACGCGGACGATCCGAACCCGATGTGGCCGCCCGACGTCCGCCAGGTGAACGTCCGGCGCACGGACGGCGACAACGTGCGAGCCGACAGCGACGGGCCCGACGACGCGGTCGCATCACCGCCGAACGCGCCGGAGCGGGGCGCCGGTGACCGCGACGCCCCGCCCCGTGCGAGCCGGGGTCGTCTCGGGCGGTGAGGGGGGTTCCGTCCGTGACGCGCGCTCAGCGACTCGTCGACGATCACGGTACGCCCATCGCCGACCACGGCGCAGTGAACTCTCGGGGTCCAGGTGAACAGCCGGTGGACATGGCGTGGCGACGGTGTGACGGTCGACCGGCGCGTCCCGTCACCGGCGGCCATCGGCCGCCATCGGGCGCCATCGGCCGCCATCGGCCGTCCCGTGTCCGAGGTTCAGCGCTCGAGGTCGGCCCAGTGCTCCGGTGCGAAGCACAGACCGATCGCCTCGGCCACCTCGAGCGGATCGGATCCGTCGAGCACGTCGACGAGATCGTCGACCATCTGCTGCGGTACCGGCACGTAGCCGAAGAACGACGCCGGCCCGTCGCCGCCTTGCACCAGGCGGGCCAGCAGGTACCCGCCGGCACGCATGCGCGCACCGCGGATGCGACCGACACGCACCTGTTCGTCGGTGCCGACGACGGTGAACGCCGCCCAGTCGGGACCGACCTCGTCGACGTGCAACACCACCCGGTCGCTCAGCACCCACAGCGCGGCGAGCTCGAGTTCGTCGGCGGGCAACACCGAACGGCGCCGATCGAGGAACTCGCGGAACATGCCCGCCTCGTGCAGCACCACGTCGTAGACGAGCTCGGTCTCGAGCACCTGCTGCAGCAACTCGTCGCCGCCACCGGCCGCGTCGACGATCGCGAACGCGACCTTCGCGTGCACCGCGGGCTCGACGTCGTTCACGAAGCGGATCGCCTTGCGGTACAGCCACGCCGCCCGGTCGACCAGCGGATGCTGCTCGCGCCCGAGATGACAGGCCTTGTACTTCTTGCCCGAGCCGCACGGGCAGGGGTCGTTGCGGCCCGTGCTCGTCCGCGGGCGCTGCAGGAACGGTTCGATCTCGGCCCACAGCGAGCCGCCCGCGCCGTCGTCGTCGGGTGTCACACCGGCGGCCCTCAGCAGTCGTGCGGCCTCGGCGGCCTCGCCGCGGTCGGCGGCCCAGCCCGCCAGCATCCGCAGCGCCATCGGGTTCGGTTCGTGGGCCACGGCGCGCTCGAGCGCCGCGCGGGCGTCGTCACCGTGGCCGAGGCGGTCGAGCGCGATCGCCTGCACGACCTCGGGTCCGCTGCACCCCGGACCCCCGCCCACGTGCTCGAGCAACGCGCCCGCCACGCGGACGAGGTCGTGTTCGTCGCGTTCGCGCTCGAGCGATTCGTGCACGAACGCGCGGCACACCGCCGGGCGGGCGAGGGCCATCGACAACACGAATGCGCCACCCCGCGGATCGTCGGCGCCGAACGGGTCGGGGACACCGCCGAGGATCTGCGATGCGCCACCCAGCACCATCATCAGCAGCTGGGTGTCGTCGTCGCTCAGCTCGTAATGCGAGCGCAGACCGTGGAAACGACGCGCCGCCCGCAGCGCCTGCTGGTCGGTGCCGGCCGGCATGCACTCGTCGCTGTCAGGTGCGAGTTCGAGCCCGGCGGCCGCGGCCAGGGCCGTGCTGTCGGCCAGCACACCGGAACGGAACACGTCGGGCTGTTCGGTGAACGCTCGCAACGACACGAACGAGAACTCGGCGAGACGGAACGGTGGGACGTCCTCGGCCTCGGCATCGGCGAAGGGGTCGTCGACGAGCCGTGCTTCGGCATCGAACGCGTCGCGCAACGCACTGGCCATCGTGAGGTCGACCTCGACGTCGGCGCTCGCCGGCGAGACCCGCACGCCGTCGCGGCGGTACTCGAGCACCGCCCGGCGACCGGCCATCTCGGTCAGCCAACCGACCGGGCCGAGCAACTCGTACCGGGAGGGTCCGCCGTGACGCACCTCGCCGGTCGCCGTACCGGTCCCGTCGAGCAACGGCGTCGTCTGCCAGTCCCAGAACACCACCACCGATGCGAGCACGCCGAGCGGCAGGGCATCGCCGGGTTCGGCCGGCACGTCCACGACCCAGCGGATGCCGTGCAGCAGCGACGGCAGGTGCACCCACCAATCGCCGATCGGCGTGCAGTCGTCGCCCAACAGGTCGAACAGCAGGTCGCGCGGGTCGTCGCCGAGCCGCAGCCCGGCCGCCTCGAGGCGATCGATGAGCGCGTCCAGGGTGAGTGGCCCCTCCTGCAAGAAGGCGCCGGCCTGCTCGGCGATGAACTCGAAGTCGGAGATCTCGTTCACGACCACAGTGTGGCGACGCCGGCGGCGGGAACCACCGGACGTTCGTCCCGGTCGTGGGGGCGGGGCCGAGCGTGGCGTGTGTCGCCGCGGGCTGACGCCGCGCTGCGGGGCGTCGTCGGTACCGTCGGGGTCATGCGTCGCCCCTCCACCTTCGTGCTCGCCGCCGCCGTCGTGTCGTCGCTCGCCCTCGTCGCGTGCAGCAACGACGAGGACACGTTCGATCCGCCGACCACGCCTGCCGCGCCGGCGACCACCGGTTCGACCAACGCGAGCGACGCGAGCGACGCAACGGATGCGAGCGACGCGACGGATGCGAGCGACGCCACCGGCACCACCGACGCGCCCGCCTCGACCGCCGTGCCCGATTCGGACGGCGGGCTCGTCCTGCCGCTCGAGCTGGACGAGTGCCTCGTCGGCAGCTGGACCCTCGCGCCCGAGTCGATCGGTGGGCTCGTCGCCGCGGCCTTCCTGCCGGTGGGCGAGATCGACCTCCTCGACGGTGCGTTCGTCGCCACCTTCGATGACGACGGTGCGTTGGTGGCCGACGCCGACGTGACCAAAGCGTTCGTACTCGGCGCCACCCCGGCCGAGGCCGACGTCGACTACCGCGGCACCGGCGGGTGGGGCACCCGCGACGGTGAGGTGGTGCTCGAGATCACCGACTCCGAGGGCGGACTCAGCGAACTGCGCCTGGACGGTGCCGTGCAGCCCGACACCCGCCTCGACGCCGAACTCCCGCTCGCAGGCGGCTCGTACACGTGCTCGGCGAGCCAGCTGCAGGTGACCGGCACCACCAACAACATCACCTACGACATCCTCTTCGAGCGCTGAACCGGCGCCGGCCGCTCGCCCGCGGCCGCGCCGTCGCGGCCACGGACGGCGGGTGATCAGTCGTTGTCGAGCTTGTCGAGCAGGTGGTGGGCGCCCTCGGCGAGCTTGCCCTTCAGGCCGCCCTCCTCGGCGATCTCCTCCAAGCGGGCGTCGATGACACCGAGCCGGGCTCGTTCGCTCTCGACCAGCGAGATCTTGCCGTCGTGGTCGAGGTCGAACGCCTCGAGCTCCTCGGCCGTCGGCTGACCGGGCTGATCGGGCTGACCGGTCTGATCGGGCTGATCGGGCTGCTGGTCGGGTGCGTCGGTCACGCCACCCAGTATGTCGGGTGGCGCGCACGGTCGTGTCGAGCCGATGTCGGTTCGCGTCCGCGACGCTGTGTGGCGGTCGCGACTTGGCAGACTGCGCCCGACATGACCAGCTACGCACTCGGCATCGATCTCGGCACCAGCTCGATCGCCGCCGCCATCGGTCGCGGTTCCACCTGGCGTGCCGTGCCGGTCGATCCGGCGAGCGCGCTGGTGTCGACCGTCGGGCTCACCGCCAACGACCGCGAGCAGCTCGCCGTGGCGATCGCCCGCCCGGTGCGGGCCGCGATCGACCGCGCCACCCGGCTGGAGGGCGGCGCACCGACGATCGTGGTGCTCGCCCACGGCACCCGCGACGCCGACGCCGACGCACTCGCCGCCCGCGCCGGCGAGCTCGCCGGGGTGCCGGCCGAACAACTCGTGCTGCTCACCCGGGTGGCTGCGGCGGCTCTCGGCGACGAGCACGCCGCCATGCGCCTCGGTGCCGACGGGTCGCTCGCGGTGGCCAGTGGTGCGGCGCTGGCGGGCGCCGAGCGTCTGGCCGGACTCCCGGCGCCCGACCCATCGGACCGGCCACCGCGCGCCGACGCAGATGGTGCCGCAGGCCGCACCGCCGCCCGTCGCGCCGACCGCCGAGGTGCCGGCCACGCCGCCGGCCGCTGCACCGCCGCCGGCCGCTGCACCGCCGCCGGCGACGGCCGCAGTCTCGCGGTCGGGCCCGTCCCACGCGGCGCCGCCGGCTGCGGCGCCCACCGTGCTCGAACCGCGCACGGTGCGGGTGCACTGGACCGCGCGCCGCCGCAACGCCGTGTTGGCCCTCGGTGGCGTGCTCGCGCTGCTGGCGCTCACCGTTGTCGTGATCCTGGCGGTCGGCGGCGACGACGGCAGCGACGCCGACGACGCCACGTCCACCCTGCCCCCGACGGCGACGTCCGTTGCCGGCACCACCGCTTCCAGCCCGGCGTCCACGGCAGCGCCGACCACGGTCGCCCCCACCACGGTCGCACCCACCACGGCCGCGCCCACCACCGAGGCGCCCACCACCACCGTGGCGCCCACCACCACCGAAGCGCCCGCCGGTCGAGGCGTCGAGGCCGTGGTCACCGCCGCCGGACTCGGTCCCGCTGCCGGTGCCGAGGTGACTGCGCTGTCGCCCGTGCCAGGTGGTGGCGTGGTGCTGGCCACCCGTCGCGGCGAACTCGTGCAGGTGGACGCCGGGGGCACCACCGAGCTGTTCGTGTTGCGCGCCGCCGACGGCGAGCCGGGCGGTGTGGCCGTCGGACCGGACGGCGTGCTGTACGTGTCGGTCGGACGCGGCCTGCTCGCGGTCGACGGTGGCGCGGCCACGCTGGTGATCGACGCCGCCGACGAGGACATGGGCCCCACGCCGGGACACGTCGCCGTCGCGCCGGACGGCGACGTGTACGTCGCCGACGTCGACACCAACCGCATCCTGCGCCTCACCACCGCCGGCGCCGATGCCGGCGACGTGGACGTCGTCGCGGGCACGGGCCAGCCCGCCCCGAGCGACGAGCCGACGGGCGACGGTGAACCAGCCGACGAGGTGGCGATCGGAGCGCCCGTGGGCCTCACGATCGACCCCGACGGCACCCTGTGGTTCCTCGACGGCACCACCCGCACGGTGCGCACCGTGAGCCTCGTCGACGACGGCGAACTGGCCACCGTCAGCGGTGCCGGCGACACGCCGCTCGAGAGCGCCGGCACCTATGCCGACGACGGCACCGCCGCAGGCGATCTCGCGTTCGGCACGGTCGACGGCATCGCCGCCCGTCCCGGTGGCGGGGTGTACGTCACCGATGCCGCCAGCGGGGCGATCGTGTCGCTCGTCGACGGCATCGCCACGGTCGTGGCCGCACGCAACGCCGGCCAGAGCGCCGCCGACGGAGTGCCGATGAACCGGTCGTCGGTACGCGCCCTCGGTGCGGTCGCCGCCGACGACACCGGCGCGGTGTGGTTCCGCGACGCCACGGCGGTGCGTGTGATCGACCGGTGATCGGCACGATCGCAACGACTACGGTCGACGCCGATGGTTCGCGTCGACAGCGTCTCCCGATGTCGGCGTGCAACGTGGGACTCGGGTGAGATCACCGGTCGATGACCGCGATGCGCGTCCACTACAGCTCGGCCTATTGCGACACCCAGGTGGCGTTCGACACCACGCGCAAGGCCGCAGCGATCGCGACGTCCCTGCGGTCGCGCCCCATCGGTGGTGTCGAGCTGCATGCGCCGGCGCCGGCCACGCGCGCCGACCTGCTCGCGGTGCACACCCCGCGCTACGTGGACGCCGTGCTGAGCGGTCAGCCCCGCGACCTCGCCGTGAGCAACGAGCTGCCCGGCTGGGACGACGGGCTGGCCCGAGCGGTGTGTGCCAGCACGGGCGGTGTGCTGGCCGCTGCCGCCCACGCGCTGGAACACCGCACGATCGCCGGCTCGCTGTCGAGCGGGCTGCATCACGCCGGCCGGGCGAGCGGTCGGGGCTACTGCACGGTGAACGGGCTGGTGGTCGCGGCGCGGGCGGCGGTGCGTGCCGGCGCGTCGCGCGTGCTCGTGCTCGACCTCGACGCACACTGCGGTGGCGGCACGGCCGATCTCATCCACGGCGATCCGGCCGTCGAACAGGTCGACGTCTCGGTCGACCCGTACGACTACTACGGCACACACGCCAACGCCCGGCTCACGATGACCGACGGACGCCACTACCTCGACGCCGTCGAACAGGCGCTCGGCTCGATCGCCGACCCGGCCTCGATCGACCTGGTGCTCTACAACGCGGGGATGGATCCGCACGAGCGGTGTCTCGGTGGTGCCGCCGGCATCACTGCGCTGGTGCTCGACCGGCGGGAACGCCTGGTGTTCTCCTGGCTGGCCGAGCACCGGGTGCCGGCAGCCTGGGTGCTCGCCGGCGGGTACACGACGCGCATGTCGATGAACGAGCTCGTCCACCTGCACCGGCTGACGATCGACGCCGCAGCGCGGGTGCGACCCGGCTGATCCGTCACCCGGAGCGGTGACACGTTCGGGACCGGCGACCCGGCCGGACGCGCGAACGGCGGCAGGGTCCACCACAACCCTGCCGCCGATTCGTTCGTGGGACTCGCGAGGCCGGGCGACTCCGCCGTGTCGCCCGACCTCGCTCCGACATCATGCGCCGACCACCCGGTCGCGCACCATGGGCCATCCGGATCACCCGCTGGATCACCGCGGGAACACCGCAGGATCGCCACGGCCCGTGGTGGCCGTCGACATCGGGCCGGTCGGACCGCCGGATCGTGTGTCATGGAACCGACATGGAACTCGCCGATTTCGAGCGATGTTTCGCCGAATCGGCGCTGGGGGTACCACCCTCGCGCCGTGAGTGTCACGAAATCGCAAAAGGTGACACCCGCGGTGACGTTCGGTGCAGTACCGTGCTCGACATTCACGCTACGTGGCGTCCGGGCGGAGGCCTCCGGTGGGGGTCGTACGGCGGTTCCGCGCGTGATGCGGGCGTGAGAGGAGACACGGAGACATGATCGCGGCGGTGGTTCAGGACCTCGGGGGGTGGTGGAGCGGCGTGCTCCATCCCTTCGACGGGCCACACCTCGTGTTGATGCTGGTGGTGGCGCTGCTGGCCGGCGTGGCCACCACACAGGGCCGCGAGTCCTGGGTCGGTCCGTCGGCCTGGATCGTCGGCACGATGCTCGGCATCGCCGGTGCGGCCGCGGGCGTGCGGCTGCCCTTCGTCGACGGCGCGCTCATGGCGGCGCTGCTCGTGGCGGTGGCGCTGATGTTCGCCCCACCGCCGAAGGTGAGCCAGGTGTTGCCGCTCGCCGCCCTGCTCGGCGGGGCGATGCACGGTCTGTCCTACCTCGACGGCAGCCGCGACGACCACACCGTCGTGTACGCGATCGGCTTCGTGTTCACCACGGTGTTGCTGCAGACCTTCGGCGCGATCGTCGGGACGGCGGTCGGACGGTCGCCGGCGATGCGCCGCCTGCTCGGCGTGGCCGCCGCAGCCGGCGCGCTGGTGGTCGCCGCGACCGGCTGACGAACGTGCTGGCCGGGCGCCCCCTGCTCGGCGAGACTGGTCGGCATGACCCAGTTGCTGCCCGCCCGTGAGGTCGTCACCACCGCGTGCACGCTCGACTGTCCCGACACCTGCTCGCTCGCGGTGACCGTCGAGATCGGTGCCGGCGGTGACCGCCGCATCGTCGACATCGACGCCGCCCCGGGCAACCCGCTCACCGACGGGTGGATCTGCGCCAAGGTGAAGCGCCACATGCGGCGTGTGTACGCCCCCGAGCGGGTCACCACGCCGTTGATCCGGGTGGGAGCCAAGGGCGAGGGTCGCTTCCGCATCGCCACGTGGGACGAGGCGATCGGCACGATCGCCGACCGGATGCGCGAGGCGATCGGCACCGCCGGCAGCGACTCGATCGTCGCGTTCACCTACAACTCGTCGGCCGGCGCGGTGGAACGGGCGAGCACCACGGAGGCGCTGTTCGCCGCGCTCGGCGCCGCGCACGTGGAGCACACGATCTGCGCGCACACCGCCGGCGCGTCGTGGGACAGCGTGCTCGGCGACCTGCCGTCGGCGGACCCGCTCGACGTCGTCCACGCCTCGCTCGTGGTGGTGTGGGGTGCCAACCCGACCGTGTCGAACACCCACTTCCCGCCGCTCGTGCAGCAGGCGGTCGCACGAGGCGCCCGAGTGGTGGTGATCGACCCGAGGCGCACGGCGATGGCCGACCGTGCCGACCTGCACCTCGCCGTGCGCCCCGGCGCCGACACCGTGCTCGCCCATGCCATCGCGAACCACTGGCAGCACACCGGTGGGATCGACCGGGCGTTCGTCGATGCCCACGCCGAGGGCGCCGACGAGTTCCTCGCCGAGTCGGCACGCTGGACGCTCGACGCGGCCGCCGAGGTGACCGGCCTCACCGCCGACGACATCGCCACGCTGGCCGACTGGTGGCGCACCAGCCGCCCGGCGATGCTGCGCATCGGGTGGGGTCCCGAGCGCAACGCCAACGGCGGCGCGTCGTGCCGAGCGATCCTCGCGTTGCCGGTGCTCGGCGGCCACGTCGGTGTGCCGGGATCCGGCGTGATCGGCAGCACCGGCCACGGCGACGTGCGGCCCCGGCGACGCTGGCCCACGATCGACCGGCCGGCCCGACGCACGCTGCCGCTGCACCAGGTGGGTCGGTGGATGGCGCCCGGCTCCGACGACCCGGTGCGCGTGCTGTTCGTGCAAGGCGCGAACCCGGTGGTGATGTGCCCCGACACACGCGCCGTGATGGCGGCGTTCTCACGCGACGACGTGTTCACGGTGGTGCACGAGCAGGTGCTCACCGACACCACCCGGTACGCCGACGTGGTGCTGCCCGCCACCACCGCGTTCGAGATCGACGACGTCGTCACGAGTTACGGGTCGTTCACCGTGCAACCGGTGCGGGCCGTCATCGAGCCCGTGGGGGAGAGTCGCTCGAACGACGAGGTCGGTGTGGCGCTCGCACGGGCGTTGGGCTTCGACTGGACCGCGCCGCCGCTGGACGTGGTGGCCGACGACCCCGGGCCACGCGTGGTGGCGGTCGGTCGGCAGTTCGTCGACACGTGGCCGTTCGAAGGTCGGGCCCGCCTGGTCGATCCCGTTCACGGCGTGCCACGTCACGTGCCGCTCGAGCGGTCGATGCCGCTCACGCTCATCAGCCCGGCCTCGCCGAAGTTGATCAACTCGATGTTCGGTGAGTTCCAGAGCCCCTCCGCCTCGGTGCTGATGCACCCCGACGACGCCGCCGCCCGTGCGCTGCAGGCCGGCGACCGGGTGCGCGTGCACAACGCGCAGGGCTCGATCGAGGTGGCGCTCGACGTGCACGACGCCACCCGTCCCGGCGTGGTGGTGATGAGCAAGGGCGTGTGGTTGCGTCACCATCCCGAGGGCGTCGGCGTGAACGCACTCACCCCCGACACCGGCGACGGACTCGTGAACGGCGCGTGCTTCAACGACACCTTCGTGGAGATCGAGCGGGCCTGACGAGGGGCGTAGCCTGGCGTCATGGCCACGCTCGTACTGACGGTGATCGGCGACGACCGGTCCGGCCTCGTGTCGGCGCTGTCGGGGGTGATCGCCGATCACGGCGGCAGTTGGGAGCGCAGCCAGATGGCGCGCCTCGCCGGCAAGTTCGCCGGCATCGTGCTCGTGGCAGTGCCGGACGACCGTGTGGACGGGTTGCGGACCGCCCTGGCGCCGCTCGGCACCGAGGGCCTGCTCGACGTCACCGTCGAGTCGGGCGGTGGCGGCGGAGCCGACCACACCGTGGGCGGCACGCGCCTGTCGCTCGAGTTGGTGGGTGCCGACCGCCCCGGCATCGTGCGCGAGATCACCCAGGTGCTCGCCGCCCATCACGTGAGCATCGAGCAGCTGCACACCGACACCCGGCCGGCGCCGATGTCGGGCGACGTGCTGTTCGAGGCGAGCGCGACGATGGTCGCGCCCGCAGCGCTGTCGATCGCCGAGCTGCGGGACATGCTCGAAGAGCTCGCGAACGAGTTGATGGTGGACATCGAGCTCACCGCCGACTGACCGGCATCGACGGGCGGGCTGGCTCGACGGTCGGCCGGGCGCTGCGTACGCTCGATCGCATGTGCCGGAACATCACCACGCTCCGCGGGCTCGACCCCGGTGCGACCCCCGAGGAGATCGAGGCCGCGGCGCGGCAGTACGTGCGCAAGGTGAGCGGGGTGCAGAGCACGTCGGCCGCCACCGTCGAGCCGTTCGAACGGGCGGTGCGTCTCGTCACCGAGGCCACGACGCAACTGCTCGCCGACCTGCCACCGCGCAAGCAGCCGCCGCCGACGCTGCCGCCGTTGCGACGGATCGCGATCAAGCGCGCCGCGTCGGCCTGACGCCGGGCGGACCCGCCGACGGGTCGACGGGTTGACGGGTCGGGCGCGGTCAGCCGAACGGGTCCATCCGCCGCACGTACCAGCCGACGAGCCACGGCGCGATCAGCACGGCGCCCACCATGCCGGCGCCGCCGAGCAGCATCCAGACGCGGTCGTCGCCACCGAGCAGGACCACGAAGAACGCCGCGACGAGCAGCGGTGCTGCGATCCGCATCACCAGGCGCGTGATGCGGCGGCCGCGGTAGGGCACCAGCGCGATCGCACCGAGCAGGCCGAGCACCACGCCCGCGGCCACCCCGAGGGCGAGGCCGAACGCGCCCCCGAATGCCGCGGCCAGGAACATCGCGACCGCCATGCCGTCGCTGGGGTCGACGTCGCCGTCGAACTCGCCGAACCGCTCGCCCGTGGCCCAGACGATCACGACGAAGCCGACCCCGATCACGACACCACCGCCCACGGCGGCGACGATCGATCGCCATAGCAGCTGGAAGAACACGAGCGCTCGCGCCGGCGAGTCGACCGGTGCGACGACGGCGGACGCCAGCGGTGGCGGCGGCGGGAAGGCCATGCCACGTAGTGAAGCAGACGGTCAGATGTCGGCCGTGAGCACGCGCGGTGGTGCGTACCCCATGCGGTGCAGCCCCCATCGCACCATCGGCGCCATGCACACCACCCAGACGGCCGTCCCGACGCCGACCGATCCGCCGAGCACGGCGCCCACCACCACGGGCAACCCGTCGCTGATCCAGCGGGCCGGCACCACGTCCATGCCCCGTGCCACGAGCCCCAGCATCAGCACCTCGGTCGGGCCGGGGCCCAGCTCGGTCGGGATCACCAGACAGATCGCCACGGCGATCACGAGGATGCCGGCCACGAACATCGGCACGCGCACCATCAGGAGTTCGGTCTCGGGGATCCAGCCGAGGACGACGTCGACGAGCGGGCCGATCACCACCGTTCCGGCCAGGCACGCCGGTCCGAGCGACGCGCCGAGCAGGCGCCCGGCTGCGAAGAACACGATCGAGTTCACCACGAACGCGATGCCGAACGACCACCCGGTCGCCTCGGCGACGCCGGTGTTCAACACGTCGAACGGCGAGGCGCCGAGCTCGGCGCGCAGGATGAGGGGGATGCCGATGCCGACCCCGATCCACGAGGCGACGAGCCGGAGGAGGCGAGTGCGCAGGGGGCCGGGGTGGCCCGCCGTTCGCACAGGGGAGGGCGTGGAGGTGGCGATGCCTCGACGGTACCGGGCATCCGAGTGCCACGCGCCACCCCGGGGGTCCGCTGGCACTCGGGTGGGCGGCTGGCACTCGGGTGGGCGGTCAGGTGGCGAGCGCGGCGGCGTACACGTCGGCGATGTCGGCCACGTCGGTCACCAGCTCGGCGGGTGGTCCGTCGATCGTCACCGACCGCACCGCCACCAGATCGACCACGACCGGCCGGGTGCGGGTCGCGTTGTCGCCCTCGAAGCGCAGCAGGCGGCCGTCGTCGGCGTCCAGCCAGAACGTGCCCCGCGTGCCCCACCGCAGCACCACGGCGTCGATGCCCCGGACCGTGTCGTCGCGCAGGTACGCCGACCCGGGCTCCTGCGCCACGAGCAGCGGGTTGTCGCGTTGGGTGGCCGCCAGGCCGGTCACCACCGCCAGTACCTGATCGAGCTGGCGCCCGACCGGGTCGGGGTCGCGCACCACCCAGGGGGTGGCGGCGAGGCCGGCCCGCTCGAGCAACGGCGCCAGGTCGTCGCGTGCTTCGAGCACCGCATCGTCCGACCAGTACACCTCGCGCACGCCTGTCTCGACCCCGCGGGCGCTCACCTGCGCGTACCCTCGGTGGGTCGTCCAGTCGATCTCGCCCTGCAGGTTGATCGTCGCACCGGTCCCCACCTGGACGGCGACCGTGAATTCGGCACCGCCGGCGTCGAGGTCGGCGAACAGCACGTTGGCGAGCATCGCGGCCTCGGCATCGGTGAGCGGACGCTCGGTCGACCCCGGCTCGTCGTCGCCACCGCACCCGGCAGGCACGACGAGTGCTGCGAGCACGACGGCGGCCGCCCGGCCGAGCAGCGTGCGTCGATCGGGACGGCGGCTCATGGCGCGGCCGGCACCTCGATCGTGTCGAGGTCGACCGCCGGTGGGGTGGCCGACGCCCGCGTCCACGCCGCGTCCGCCGCACCCGGCATCGACGGTTGCGGCCCGGGTGCGGGCACGTCGCGGTAGTCCGGACCGGGCGGCGGCGGCGCCTGTTCCCACGCCACCGGCCCGACCGGTCGCCGGCTGCCGGGGCAGGTGAGCAGCGACTCGATGTCGGCGGGCAACGAGGTGACGAAGGTGTTGCCGGCGAAGCAGTTGGCGCCGGAGTGGTCGATCGTCGGGTCGGGCAGATACAGCAGGTCGATGCCGTTGCCGGTGACCACGTTGTCGCGCACCGTGTTGGCCTCGGGCGTGAACATGCCGAGACGTACCAACCCGATGCCGTACGAGGGGTGGCCGGTCACGCGGTTGCGCAGCACGATGTCGGCGGTGCCACCGCCCACCGCGATGCCACCGCCGAAGAACCCGTCGGCCACCGCCGGGGCGTCGGCCGCGGCGTTGTCGACCACGAGGTTGCCGGCGATCACCGTCTCGACCTGCGGTGCGAGCAACTCCATCTGCTGCGAGTTGGGTGTGATCCCGAGCCGGTTGTGGGCGAACACCGACTCGACGACGTACACGCCGCCCGAGGCGTTGGTGCCGTAGTAGCCGATCGCGTTGTACTCCGCCGTCGAGTCGCGCACCACCACGTCGCAGGGTTTGCACTGGCCGACGTAGATGCCGCTGTCGGGATGACCGCTCGCGTACACCTGCTCGATCAGGCCACCCCGGGCGGCGAAGGCGTACACCCCGTAGAGCCCGTTGTTGTGCACGGTGACGTGGCTGATCCGGTAGCCGACGAGCGCGTCGTCGCCGCTGCCGTACACCGCATCGGGGTCGCGGGTGCCGTCGTCGCCCACGGCGCCGTTGAACAGCACGCCGTTCTGCTGGTAGCGGCGAGCGGTGAGGTTCTCGACCGCCACGCCGTCGGCGGTGACGGCCACCCCGTTGGCGAGGCGGTCCTCGCCGTCGAGCACCACGTCGGTGCGGTCGGTGCCGCGCAGCACGAGTCCGTCGACGTCGACCACCACCGCCTCGCGGTACACGCCCGGACCGACGAGCACGAGGTCGCCCTCACGAGCGTCGTCGACCGCGGCCTGGATGGTGGGGTACTGCTCGGGCACCCGGCGCACCGTGGCCTGGTCGTCGGCGTCGGCACCACAGGCCACGAGTCCCCCGCCGACGAGGGCGAGGATGGCACCTCGAAAAGTCGATCTGAGCAGGGACGATGCGGCTGCGTTCAACTTTTCGCTCACCTTCCGCGGTCGTCTTGACGATACCAGGAGGCACGTCTCGCCGGCTCGATGCGGACCCCGGATCCGCACCGGTGCGACCTCTGCGACCGGAGCGACATGAAGCAGCGTCTGAGCAGGCGACGGCGACGGGCCGACGCCGAAGCGAACGAGGTGCCGGGCGAGTCGTCGATCGACGCGCCCGACGCGCCCGACGCCCCAGACGCGCCGGCGCCCGCCCCGCCGGCGCCCGCCCCGCCGTCGTTCGACCCGCCGTCACCGGAGGCCGCGGTCGCGACGACCGTGCTGCCCGAGACGCCCGCTGCGGATCCGTCATCGGTCCCGCCCGTCACGCCCCTCTCCCCCGACGCGCCCATCCCGCTCGAGCCGGGCGAGCCCGACGCCGCGTCGGCGCCGGGTCCCGAACCCGTGTTCCGCAGCCATCGCTGGTGGACCGCTGCCACCGCACTCGCTGGTCTCGCCTACCTCGGCTGGCGAGCGCTCGCCACCCTCGACGGTGCACCCGGCTGGCTCGCGTACCCGGCGTTCGCCGTGGAGGCACTGGGCGTGCTCGGCGTGATCGTGCTGCTCCTCGCGCTCGAGCGTCGTCCGCTGCACACCACCGACCAGGCGCACGCCACCGCGCGGGCCGACGTCATCGTGCGCGTCGAGGCCGAACCGCTCGGCCGCATCGCCGCCTCACTCGCCGGGCTGCGCCACGCCCGCAACGTGTCGAGCACCACGATCCTCACCTTCACCGACCGCGACGACGTCCGGCAGATGGCCGAGGAGCACGGCGTCGAGGTGTACTACGTCGACCCCGAGGAGGACGCGACCGGCCTGCGCATGGCCCAGCGGGTCGGCCGTTCGCCGTTCCTCGTGATCCTCGACGCGGGCGACGTGCCGATGCCCGACATGGCCGACATCCTCGTACGCCACGCCTACGACGGGCACATCGCCGGCGTCCGGGGCGCGGTCGACAGCTGGTCGACCGACTCGGCCGAGCACGACTCGAAGGGCCGGCACCAGCTGCGCTTCGAGCGGGAGGTCCTCTACCCGGCCGCCGGTCGCGCCGCCGTCCTGCAGGGGTCGGGCGTGCTGCTGCGCCGCTGGGCGATCCAACACGTCGGCGTGCCCTCGGGACCGCGCCGCACCGTGGAGCTCCGGCTGTCGATGCGGCTCCGCACCGCCGGCCTCGAGGTGGTGGCGCCCGCCGATCCCGTGCTGGTGTCGGCACACTCGGCCAACACCGCCGCAGCCGTCGGTCTCGAACGCCGCCGCGACACCGCGGCCGCGTTGCGCATGCTGCGTTCGACCGACGGACCGCTGCTCACCCGCGGGTTGTCGCTGCGCGATCGCATCGCCCTGCTCGCGACGATGGTGCGCCCGCTGTCGGGCGTGCGTCGCGGTGCGTTCGTGACGATCGTGCTGCTCGCCCTGCTCGCCGGCGAGCTGCCGTTGCACGCCTCGCTCGCCGGTCTCGCCGGGTTCTGGGTGCCGTGGATGGCGCTGCAGGCGATGGCACTGCGCGTCGCGTCCGCCGGCCGGCTCGACTGGGGCGACCGGGCCCGTTGGTCGTTCTCGACCATGGGACCTGCGCTGTCGGCGCTGTTCGACGGCGCCGGCGATCCGGTGATCGGTGCCGGACGCATGCTGCCGCGCCGTGGCGCGCTGCGCGAGTTCACCTCGAACCGGGCGATCACCTACACCCTCGTCGCCATGGCCGTCGTCGTCCCGGCCGTCGCGATCTCCGACCGCTTCACCGGATGGCTGCCGCCGATGGTCACCACCGAACGCGCCGGTCTGCTCGCCGTCACGATGTGGGCGATCGTCGTGATGCTCGACGTGATGCGCTGCCTCAACGGCGCGCGCCAGCTGCGCCGGGCGCCTCGCGTGTCGACCGAGCTCGCCGGCACCGTGGCCGGCGCCGGCGCCACGATCGTCGACCTCACGCCCTACGGGGCGGGCGCGATCACGGACGAGCCGCTGCAGGTGGACCAGGAGGTGACGGTCAGCTTCGACGTGCCCGGCATGGACGACCGGATCTCGATCAGTGCCGACGGTGTGGTGCGCAGCGTGCGCAGCACGTCGCTCGGGGCCGTCAGCGGCATCGAGTTCACGTCGATGGACCAGGCGTCGAGCGACGCGCTCTACGAGTTCTGCGAAGTGGTGCACTCGCAGGAGCAGTTCGCCGCGCGGCGTACGCCACGCGACGAGCGTCGCCGCGTGCCGGTGAACCCGCCGGTCGTGGTGCCGTCACGCAGCCTGGGTGTGCGGCTCGCCGCCGGGCTCGGCCTGCTCGGCGTCGCCGTCGCCACCGCGCCGCCGTACGCCACCACCGAGGCGGCACCCACGCCGGCCGGCGGCACGATCACTGTCGCCGTGTTCCAGGACCACGACGCCGACGGTGTCCGCAACCTCTCGGCCTCCACGGCGAAGCCCGCTGTCGATGGTGGGGTCGCCGGCGCGACGATCATCGCCACCTGCCTGGCCGACAACGGCGGCGACGCCACGAACGGCACCGGTGACGGCGAGACGTACGCCGCGCCGGTGACCGCCGTCGACGCCGGCAACGGCACCTACACGCTCACGAACCTGCCGGGCAGCCCGTGCCGGATCGAGGTGTCCGCCCTGCCCGACGGCTTCGAGCCGGGGCCGCTCGGCCCCGACAACGCCGGTCTCGTGCAGTTCGCCGATGCCGGCGCCACGGTGCTGGTCGGCGTCAACCTGCCCGGGGAGTTCTGCCAGGACAACCCGACGCTCGTCGTGAACTGCGCCACCTTCGGCGATCCGGTGTACGGCGCGACGGCCGGGTACGGCACCGTGCAGGCGTTCTCGTACCGGGCGAACGGTTCGACGCTCTACACGCCGGCCGCGAACGAGACCCCCACCGTGCTGGCGACCAACGCCGAGGTGGGCAGCACGTTCGGCCTCGAGTACGACCGGGCGAACAAGGTGCTCTACACCGCCGCCTACACCAAGGTGTATGCCGGCTTCGGTCCCGGTGGTCCTGGTGCCGTCTACGCGATCGACCCGGTCGGCGGCGGCGCCACCCTGTTCGCCACCGTCCCGAACGCCGGCTCGCTGCCGGCGCGCAGCTCGTACACGCCCAACCCGAACTCGGTGTCGGGTGACTGGCTCCTCGACGGCGAGCACGCGAACGCCGTGGGCACGACGGCGCTCGGTGATCTGCAGCTCTCGCCGGACGGCACGACGCTCTGGGTCGTCAACATGAACGACCGACAGCTCTACCCGATCGACGTGGCCACCGCCACGGTGGGCTCGCCCGTCGCGATCCCGCTGGCCACCGGTGCCAGCGGCGCGTGCGCCGCCGGCGACGTCCGGCCGATGGGCCTCGGCGTGCTCGCCGACGACCTGCTGGTCGGCTCGGTGTGCAGCGGTCCGACCGCGGCTGCGCTGCGCGTGTACGTGTACGCCTTCGATCCGGTCGCACGTACCTTCGGAGCCGCCCCTGCGTTCGAGGCCGGCCTCGGCTTCACCCGTGGCGCTCCCGGCAACGGGTGTGGCCCCAACGGTGGAGCGGGCACCTGGAACCCGTGGCTCACGACCAACCCGTTCGACGGCTCGTCGAGCCCGACGTACTGCGCCTACACACAGCCGATGCTGAGCGACATCGAGGTCGACGACGACGGCTCGCTGATCCTCGGGATGCGCGACCGCTTCGGTGACCAGGCCGGTGAGGACGTCCCGGCCGGCACGTTCGGCGGCGGCGGCGAAGGCGTCAGCGGTGGTGACACCCTGCGCGCCTGCCCGGCCGTCGGCGGGGGATGGACGCTCGAGAACGACGGCGTGTGCGGTGGCGTGACGTCGCAGTCGGTGGGCACGAACCAGGGGCCGGGCGGACGCGAGTTCTACGCCGACGGCTTCGCCACCACCACCGGTCCGGGGAGCAACCACCAGGAGATCTCCGTCGGTGGCCTCGCCAAGGTGCCCGGGTTCACCGACGTCGTGCACACCGTGTTCGACCCGAACACCAGCAACGGCAACGACTGGCGTTCGGGCGGCCTCCGCAAGCTGTCGAACACCACCGGCCGGGTGACCGGCTTCTTCCAGCTGTTCGACAAGTGCGACAGCTCGGGTGTGAACTGCCCGGGCTCGCGCACGGCCACCCTCACCTTCGGCAAGGTGAACGGCATCGGTGACGTCGTCGCGCTGTGCGACATGGCGCCGGTGGAGATCGGCAATCGGGTGTGGTCCGACGAGAACGGCAACGGCGTGCAGGACCCGGGCGAGCCGGCCATCGCCGGCGTGCCCGTGAGCCTCGAGATCGGGTCGACCACCTACACGGTGGTGACCGACATGAACGGTGTGTACCGGTTCTCGAGCGACACGCGCTGGTCCGACACGGCCAGCGCCGAGTTCGGCGTGCCGCAGATGAGCGACGGCGCCGCGGCGGTCGTCACCTTCCCGACGGCGGTGACACTGTCGGGTGTGTCGCGGCCGATCACACGTCGTGACGCCGCGGGCCCGAACGACCAGATCGACAGCGACGCGGACGAGCTCACCGGCGAGGTGTCGCTCACGATCGGCGGTCCCGGCCAGAACGACCACCGCTACGACGCCGGGTACGCAGCGCGCTACTCGGTCGGCGACCACGTGTGGGACGACCGTGACAACGACGGTGTGTTCCAGGTGGGCGAGCCCGGCATCGACGGCGTGACGGTGCGCCTGTACGACGACGTCGACGACAACGGCATCCCCGACGGCCCGGCGCGCGCGACACAGATCACGTCCGACGGTGGCGCATACCTGTTCACCGATCTCCCACCGGGCACCTACGTGGTGGAGGTGTCGACCCCGTCGGGCTTCCGCTCGAGCACCGGTGCCAACGGCTCGACCACCGGCCCGTACGAGGGGATCGTGGTGCCCGACGCCGATGCAGTCCCGGTGGATGGCGACGACAACGGCTCGGCCACGGACGGATCCGGCGTGATCGTGCGGTCGAAGCCGGTGACGCTCGGCGCGTTCGAGCCCACCGGTGAGCCGGCGACGCCCGGACACCCCGACACCACCGACGATCAGCGCGCCAACGCGACCGTCGACTTCGGCTTCTTCCGTCCGATGTCGCTCGGCAACCTGGTGTGGGACGACCGCGACGACAGCGGCACCGTCGATCCGGGTGAGCCCGGCCTGCCGGGGGTGACCGTGCGGCTCTCGCAGAGCGGCACGCCGCTCGCCGCCACCGTGACCGACGCGAACGGTCGGTACCTGTTCACCATGCTCTCGTCCGGTCCGTACGACCTCGAGGTGGAGACACCCGCCAGCTACCGCACGTCGACGGGGCGCCCGTTCGGCGGCGGATCGGAGCCGGCGCCCGATCCCGACCTCGACGCCGATGACGACGACGACAACGGATCGAACGCCTTCGGGTCGATCCGTGCCGCCACCGTGGACCTCACACCCGGCATGGAGCCGGTGGGCGAGGATGCGAGCATCCCGGCCGGCGCCACGGACGTCGCGGCCGACGATCACGCCAACTTCACCGTCGACTTCGGGTTCTGGCGGCCGGTCTCGGTGGGTGACACGGTGTGGCACGACGCCGACGACGACGGGGTGCACGACCTCGGTGAGGTGGGTGTCGGCGGGGTACCGGTGCGTCTGTACGCCGCGGACGGCGTGACCGAGGTGGAGGTCGGGCCGGACGGTGTGCTCGGCACGCCCGACGATGCTCCCGGCGGCACCGTGACCGCGGCCGACGGTCGCTACCGCTTCGACGAACTGCCGCCCGCGACCTACCGGGTGGGAGTGTCGGTGCCTGCCGGGTGGCGGACCTCGTCGGTGGCCGACGACGGCGACGCGAACGACGACACCGACCGCGACAACAACGGCGGCGCGAACGCGATCGGCGACGTCCTCGCCGGACACGTCGAACTCGGCGTCGGCGACGAACCCACCGACGACGGTGACGCCGACGACTCGTCGAACCTCTCGGTCGACGTCGGCATCTTCCAGCCCGCACCGGCGATGGCGTTGCTGAAGGCCACCAACGGCTGCGACGCCGACACGCCGACGGGGGCGTCCGGTCCGGCGGGTGGATGCCCGCCCGGCGACGGCTCGACCAACCCGGTGGTGCCGGCCGGCGGCGCGATCACGTGGACGTACCGCGCCACCAACACCGGGAACGTGCCGATCGTGAACGCGCAGATCGTCGACGATCGGCTGTCCGCCGGGTCGATCGACTGCAACGCTGCCACGGCGGGCACCGGACAGCCGTTCTCGCTCGGCGTCGGCGCGTCGATCACCTGCACGGCCACCGGCTTCGCCGACCCGGGCCAGTACGCGAACACGGCGACGCTCACAGCCGACGCCGAGCTCACGCCCGGCTCGGTGGGAGCGCTCGCCCCGGTGACGAACCCGTCGCACTACTTCGGCTCCGAGCCCGGCATCTCGATCAAGACGTACACGCTGCTGGCCGATCCGGGCCCGGCCCCCGGCGGTGTGCTCGCCGGCGCGCCCCCGGCGGTGACCGGAACGGACGACGCCGACCTGCCCGGCGGGGCCGACCCGGTGGCCAACCACGTGGTCGGCGACGGCACGCCGGTGTGGTGGGCCTATGCCGTCACCAACACCGGCAACGTGCCGCTCACGTCGGTGCAGGTGGTCGATTCGCTCGGCGGCACCGTGTGCACGGGCACGACCCTCGCCGCCGGTGCCACCGGCTGGTGCGTCCTGCCCGGCACCCTCACCCTCGCCGCGACCGCCGCCGGCCAGTACGCCAACGTCGGCACCGCCACGGGGCTCGACGAGGTGAGCAACCCGACGTCGGCGGTGAGCGTGGGCCCCGTGAGCGACCCGACGCACTCGTTCGTGCCCACCCCGGCGATCACGTTGAAGAAGTACACCAACGACCACGACGCCGACACGCCCGAGACCCGCCCGCAGATCGACGCGGGTGGCGGTGTGGTGTGGCGCTACGTCGTCACCAACACCGGCGACTGGCCGCTCGAGGCGATCACGGTGGTCGACGACCTCGAGGGCACGATCGGGTGCCCGGTGCTGCCGGGTGCGCCGAGCCGCCTGCTGCCCGGCCAGTCGGTCACCTGCACCGCCTCCGGGGTGGCCGCCGCGCAGCCCGGCGGCGCCGACTACGTGAACACCGCCACGGTGACGGGCACGCCGGTGCCCCCCAGCGCGGGGACCCTGCCGAACCCCACCGACGACGACCCGTCCGGCTACCGGCCGCTCGTCGCCGCGATCGGCGACCGGGTGTGGCTCGACGTCGACGTCGACGGTGTGCAGGACGACGGCGAGCCCGGTGTGGCCGGGGTGACCGTGCGCCTGCTCGGCGCCGGTGACGTCGTGGTGGCGACCACCACCACCGATGGTGCCGGCATCTACCGCTTCGACCAGTTGACGCCGGGGACGTACCGGCTCGAGTTCGTGCCACCCGCCGACCACACGGTCACCGACCGCGACGCCGGCACCGACGACACCGCCGACAGCGACGTCGACCCGGGCACCCGGCGCACGGTGCCCACCCAGCTCGTCGGCGGCGAGGACGACCGCACGTGGGATCTCGGGGTGTACCGCCCGGCGTCGCTCGGCGACGAGGTGTGGGTGGACGACGACCTCGATGGCGTGCGCGACGCCGGCGAGCCACCGGTCGCCGGGGTGACGGTGCTGCTCGTGAGCGCCGCCGGAGCCAGCCTCGACAGCACCACCACCGACGCCGACGGCCGGTACGGCTTCACCGGACTGCGGCCCGGCGGCTACGTGGTGCAGTTCGTCGCACCCGACGGCTACACGTTCACCCGGCGTGACGCGGCAGCGGTGTTGCCGAACGGCGACGAGGTCGACTCCGATGCCGATCCGACGACCGGCCAGACGGGCGTGGTCGAGCTGTCGTCGGGCGAGCACGACCCGACGATCGACGCCGGGCTGGTGCGCCGTGCGTCGCTCGGCGACCGGGTGTGGGACGACCGCGACGCCGACGGGTTGCAGGACGCCGACGAACCGGGCGTGCCCGGCGTGGTGGTCACGCTGTACGACTGCGCCGGGGTCACCATCGGCGCGGTCCCGGGCGCGGCGGTCGACAGCACGGTGACCGACGACGAGGGCCGCTACGGCTTCGGCGACCTGTTGCCCGGCTCGTGGGCGATCGGTGTGTCGAACCTGCCAACCGGCTCGGCGGTCTCGCCGGCCGACGCGAGCCCCGACGGTGACGACGCCGTGGACAGCGACGCCGACCCGGCCACGGGTCGCACGGTGTGCACCGAGCTGGAGCCGGGCGAGGACGACCCGACGTGGGACGTCGGCATCGACCGCTCGGCCGACTCGGGTGTGGTCCCGCCGGACACCGAGGACACCTCGACGATCACGACGACCACGCCGGCGACCGTGGCGGGGTTGCCCGTCACCGGCGGCAACGTCGCCCAGCTGCTCGTGTTCGCAGCCGCACTCGTTCTGATCGGGCTCGTGCTCGTGCGCGCCCGGCGTCCCCGCACCCTCTGACGGCTCTCACCCGAACAGGGTGGGACCGACCTGACGGGAACCGCTCGCACCGGACGGTCGTGTGCGGCCGCGTCGCCCGACGCGTGGCCGAGGAGGAACCATCCATGTCGACCACTCGTGCCCGCTGGGCGGCGCTCGGCGCCGCGGCCGCCGTGGCGCTCGGCGGCGGTGGGCTGCTCACCGCCGACGCCGGCCTCGACAGCGGCGAGCGCGCCGTGTTCGTGCCGATCGCGCCGTGCCGGCTGTTCGACACCCGGCCGGCTCCCGACACCGTCGGTGCCCGCAACACGGCCCTCGCGCCGGGCGACACCTTCACGGCACAGGTGACCGGCACGAACGGCAACTGCACGCTGCCCGCCGGCGCCGTCGCGGTGACGATGAACGTGGTGGTGGTGTCTCCCACGGCGGACAGCTTCCTCACCGTGTTCCCTGCCGACGTCGCCCGGCCGCTGGCGTCGAGCCTCAACTGGGAGGCCGGACAGGCGCCGACGCCGAACGCGGTCACCGTCGAGTTGTCGGCCACGGGGGCCGTGAACTTCTACAACCTCGCCGGCCAGGTGCACGTCGCCGTCGACGTCGTCGGCTACCACGTGGATCACACCCACGACGACCGCTACTACACGAAGGCGCAGGCGGATCAGCGTGTGGCCGACGCCGTCGACGATCGTCCCGGCTGGCCGAGCCGGCTCACCGCGGCACAAGTGGCCCGTGAGCAGTGGTGGGCCGACCCGGCGAAGCCGCTCACCGCGCAGGTGGGCATCTCGCCGTACGGGATGCTCTTCGACGGCGAGCACGTGTGGGTGAGCAACAACGGTGCCGGCACCGTGACCAAGCTCGTCGCCAGCACCGGCGCGGTGGTGGGCACGTATCCTGCCGGCAACCTGCCCGGGTTGATGGCCTTCGACGGCGAGCACGTGTGGGTGGTGAACGGCACACCGAACACCGTCACCAAGCTCGACGCCGACACCGGGGCGCAGGTGGGATCGGCGTTGTCGTTCGCGACCGATCCGAGCGGCATCGTGTTCGACGGCGACTCGATCTGGGTGGCCGACGTCGGCGCCAACCGGATCTTCGACATCGACCCGACCACCAATGCCGTCACCGAGGTGGCACTCACCGCCGCGCCGAACGGGCTCGCGTTCGACGGCACCCACGTGTGGGCCACGCTCACCGCTGCGGATCAGGTGGTGAAGATCGATGCCGCCACGCGGGTTCCCGGGGCGCCGGTGGTGGTGGCCGCCGCCGGTCCACTGCAGCTCGCCTCCGACGGCCAGTACATGTGGGTGACGAGCGGGGCGAGCAACACGGTGAGCAAGCTGGCTCCCAACGGCAGCTCGGTCGCAGGTGTGGCCGTCGCCGGCAACCCGTCGTTCATCGTCTACGACGGGTCGTACCTGTGGGTGTCGCGCACGGCCGACGACCGGATCACGCGCATCCACGCGGCGACCGCGACCGCGGTCGCGTCGTCGATCGACACGGCGCCGCGGGATCTCGTGTTCGACGGTCGAAACGTGTGGTTGGCCTCGACGACCGGGATCGTCCATCGATTCGTCCCCTGAGCTGGCGCTTCGGACGCGTGGATGAGGGGCGCTCGGGCCGGTAGCATCGGCTCTCGTGCCCGCGGCCGGTCGTCGTCCGCGCGCCTCGCGGCCCGTCGGGGTCGCACCCGACGCCTGACGTAGAGGAAAGAGAACACCACCATGGCCAAGCGCGAGTTCCCCCTCGAGCGCACCCGCAACATCGGCATCATGGCCCACATCGATGCCGGCAAGACCACCACGACCGAGCGCATCCTCTACTACACCGGCAAGAGCTACAAGATCGGTGAGGTGCACGACGGTGCGGCGACCATGGACCACATGGCGCAGGAGCAGGAGCGCGGCATCACGATCACCTCGGCCGCCACGACCTGCATCTGGAACAACCACCGGATCAACATCATCGACACACCCGGCCACGTCGACTTCACCATCGAGGTGGAGCGCTCGCTGCGCGTGCTCGACGGCGCCGTGACGGTGTTCGACTCGGTGGCGGGCGTCGAGCCGCAGACCGAGACGGTGTGGCGTCAGGCCAACAAGTACAAGGTCCCGCGCATGTGCTTCGTCAACAAGATGGACCGCATCGGCGCCAACTTCTACCGCACGGTCGACATGGTGAAGACCCGCCTCGAGGCCACCCCGGCCGTGTTGCACCTGCCCGTCGGCGCCGGTGGCCCCGAGAGCAACAAGCCCTTCGCCGGTCTGATCGACCTCGTGAAGATGAAGGCGCTCATCTGGCGCGACGAGGAGCTCGGCGCGAAGTGGGACGAGGTCGACATCCCCGCCGATCAGGTCGACGAGGCCAACCAGTACCGCGAGGAACTGCTCGAGACGATCGCCACCAGCGACGACGAGCTGATGGAGAAGTACCTCGGCGGCGAGGAGCTCACCGAGGCCGAGATCAAGCGCGCGATCCGCAAGGGCACGCTCGCGTTCGACTTCGTGCCCATCCTGTGCGGCTCGGCGTTCAAGAACAAGGGCGTCCAGCCGATGCTCGACGCGGTGATCGACTTCCTGCCGAGCCCGCTCGACATCCCGCCGACCGAGGGCACCAAGCCCGGCCACGACGACGAGGTGCTGGTGCGCAAGGCCAGCGAGAGCGAGCCGTTCTCGGCCCTCGCGTTCAAGATCGTCGCCGACCCGTTCGGCAAGCTCACCTACTTCCGCGTCTACTCGGGCCAGATCAACAAGGGTGACGAGGTCTACAACTCCACCAAGGAGCGCAAGGAGCGCCTCGGCCGCATCCTGCTGATGCACGCCAACCAGCGCGAAGACCTCGACGTCGCCATGGCCGGCGACATCGTCGCGGGCCTCGGCTTCAAGGACACCACCACCGGCGACACGCTCTGCGACCGCAACCACTCGATCATCCTCGAGCGCATGGAGTTCCCGGAGCCGGTCATCCACGTGGCCATCGAGCCGAAGACCAAGGACGACTCCGACAAGCTGGGCAAGGCGCTCAAGTCGCTGTCCGACGAGGATCCGACGTTCCGGGTGCGCACCGACGAGGAGACCGGCCAGACCGTCATCTCCGGCATGGGCGAGCTCCACCTCGAGATCCTGGTCGACCGCATGCAGCGCGAGTTCAACGTCGACGCCACGGTGGGCAAGCCGCAGGTGGCCTACCGCGAGACGATCACCAAGACCGTCGAGTCGGTGGAGTACCGCCACATCAAGCAGTCGGGTGGTTCGGGTCAGTTCGCCGTCGTGAAGATCACGCTCGAGCCGAACCCCGGCAAGGGCTACGAGTTCGTCGACAAGATCACCGGTGGCCGCGTGCCCCGTGAGTACATCCAGCCGACCAACCAGGGCATCCAGAGCGCACTCGACTCGGGCGTGCTCGCCGGCTATCCGACGGTGGACGTGAAGGCGTCGCTCGTCGACGGCCAGTACCACGACGTCGACTCGTCGGAGATGGCGTTCAAGATCGCCGGCCAGATGGCGTTCAAGAAGGCCGCCGAGATGGCCAAGCCGGTGCTGCTCGAGCCGATCATGGGCGTCGAAGTCGTCACCCCCGAGGAGTACATGGGCGACGTGATGGGCGACCTCAGCAGCCGCCGCGGCCGCATCGAGGGCATGGAGGCCCGGGGCAACACCCAGGTCGTGCGGGCTCAGGTGCCGCTGTCGGAGATGTTCGGCTACTCGACCGACCTGCGCTCGCGCACCCAGGGCCGCGCCACTTACACGATGCAGTTCGCGCAGTACACCGAGGTGCCGAACGCGATCGCGACCGACATCATCAAGCGCGTCCGCGGCGAGTGATCCGCTCGTCCCGCTGACACCAGCGTCTCCGACGGCCCGGTCCCCTCGTGGGGCCGGGCCGTCGCCGTTCCCGGGCCGGCCGCAGGCCGGCCGACCATGTCACCGCACGAAACGACTGTCGATTCGTGTGGTGACATGTACGACCCCCGACGCGCCCGCGGGCGGTGTCGACGTGGGGAGTTCGGTCGTCACGGTCACCGCGAACGCTCGTGGCCGACGATGACGGGCAGACTGTCGGCGTGCGGGACGGGCGACGGTTGTACGACGGCATCGACGAGCTCGACCGGCTCGGCGGGCCGAATGGCGAGCCGACCACCGTGACGGCGCCGTGCCCGGTGTGCGACACCGCGGTCGTGGTCGACGCGGTGGCGGTCGTCGAGCGCGGCGACTCGGCGTTCGCCGCCGCCCGTGAGGGCCGCATCGGTGCCGACGCGCTCGCGTCGATCGCCTCCGCTCTCGGTCTGACGATGGGAGCGTTCGACGGCGTCGCGTACCTCCGTGGCCGCCACGGGCTCACCGCCCACCTGCTCGGGCACACCTGTGCCACGTGTGGATCGCGGCTCACCGCGGTCGCCTCGTACGGCGAGTTCCAGCCGGCGCGGTGGCAGCTCTGGTTCGACGGTCTCGTCGTGGCGGGCGACGACGGCGAGCACCCGTCGCCTCGATGAGCGATGCCGAGCCGCGACGAGGTCGCGACGTCGTCGTGGCCGTGGTGGCGCTGTCGCTGCCGGTGGTGTTGGTCGTCGCACTGCACCTGTGGTTGCTCGACGGCTGGCGCGACACACGGCCGATCCCCGGCGGGGTGACGGTCGCGGCGACGGTCGTCGGCCGCGAGGCCGCGACCGCACCGCGCTCGGACGCGTACCGAGTCACCCTGCGGTACGACGGTCACGAGGCCGAACTGGCCGTCGACCTCGCCACCTACGAGGTCGCGGCCTCGGGCACGCTCGAGGTGGAGTACGACCCGTCGCAGCCGAGCCGCGTGCGCATCCCCCGCAACGACACGGTCGGCACCCGGCTGATCGCCGTCGTCGCGATCGACCTGCTGCTCGTCGTCGCCGCGGTGTCGATCCGGCGCAGCGCCCGGCGCGACGGCGTCGGTCAGACCCGCTCGGGCTGACGCGCCGGCAGCTTGGTGAACTGCATGCAGCCGTCGTCGATCGGCGCCTTGCGGAACATCTTCCTGTCGCGCCGGTAGCTCTGCGGGTTGATCCAGGGTTCGCGGTCGCCCTGCTTCGGGAAGCGGTGCATCACGCGTTGCATGTAGCCGGCGGAGAAGTCGTCGATCCAGGGGCGCTCGGGCATGTTCGCGTCGCTCGGGCGCAGGCGCGGCGTGCACTGCACGGTGCCGGTGTCGCGCAGGTGGTTCAGCAGCCGGCACACGTACTCGCTCGTGAGGTCGGCGCGCAGCGTCCACGACGCGTTGATGTACCCGAACGTCGACACCAGGTTCGGCACGTCGCTGTAGCTCATGCCCTTGTAGGTGAAGGTCTGGGCGAAGTCGACCTGCTCGCCGTCGACGAAGAACGCCATCTCGCCGAGGGTGACGAGGTTCAACCCGGTGGCGGTGACGATGATGTCGGCGTCGAGGTGCTCGCCGCTGCGCAACACGATGCCGGTCTCGTCGAAGGTGTCGATGTGATCGGTGACGACCGACGCCTTGCCGTCGCGGATCGCGGCGAACAGATCGCTGTTCGGCACGAGGCACATCCGCTGGTCCCACGGGTTGTACGTGGGCGTGAAGTGCGTGTCGACGTCGTAGCTCTCGCCGAGCTCCTTGCGCACCCGTTTCAGCAGCGTCTGCTTCACCTTCTCCGGTTGGGTGCGTGTGCGCCCGTACATGAACTGCTGCAGCGCCACGTTCTTCGTGCGGGTGATCCGGTACGCGACACGTCCGGGCAGCACCCTGCGGAGCGTGTTGGCGATCGGGTCGCGGTCGGGTGCCGACACCACGTAGGTCGGCGATCGCTGCAGCATCGTGACGTGCGCGGCGCGCTCGGCCATCGCCGGCACCAGCGTCATCGCGGTGGCGCCCGACCCGATGATCACCATGCGTTGGGCGTCGTAGTCGAGATCGTCCGGCCAGGCCTGAGGGTGGACGATGGTGCCGCGGAAACGGTCGCGGCCCGGGAACTCCGGCGTGTACCCCTCGCGGTACGAGTAGTAGCCCGAGCACATGAAGAGGAAGCTGCAGGTGAGGGTGACGATCTCGCCGGTGGCCCGCTTCGTCGCGGTGACGGTCCAGCGCGCGTCGTCGCTCGACCACTCGGCGGTGGTGACGACGTGACCGAAGCGGATGTGGCGGTCGATCCCGTACTCGGCCACGGTCTCACGCAGATACGCCATGATCGACGGCCCGTCGGCGATCGACTTCTCCGCTGTCCACGGCTTGAACGAGTAGCCGAGGGTGTGCATGTCGCTGTCGCTGCGCACCCCGGGGTAGCGGAACAGGTCCCATGTGCCGCCGATGTCGTCGCGGCCCTCCAGGATCGTGAACGTGCGGTCGGGGCACAGCGTCTGGAGGTGGTAGGCGGCACCGATGCCGGAGATGCCCGCCCCCACCACGAGGACGTCGACGTGGTCGGTCATGCGTCGACGCTAGCGGCCGCGGCCCGACGTCGTCGGGGTCAGCCGCGGCGCTGGATCGGCGGCGGCGAGTTCGTGACGCGAGGCTTGCGGCGGAGGCGGTAGCTGAGCGTGACCAGGTGGGTCCAGAGCCGGTCGCAGTTCAGCCGCAGCGGCCGCTGACCGGGCGCTGCGCCGCTCACGGCGCCACCGCCTCGGCCAGCACCAGCACGAGTGTCCGGTCGACGGTGAGTTCGACGGCTGCGGCGCCGTCGTCACCGGCGACGAACGAATGTGCCTCGCCGGTCCCGGCGAGCGTGTACGCGACGCCGGGGCGCAGCTGCCCGAACCACAGGGTGATGCGCACGGCCGCGTCGTCGATCCGTGGCTGCAGCGCCAGGCGCAACGAGTCGCCGTCGGGGCTGACCGCCTCGGTGACGAGCACGTCGTCCCACGCCGTGTCGGCGAGCACCGGGCCCACCGGGTCGACGAAGCCGCGCATCGCGAGCCCGGCGAGGTCGAGCGGCGCCGACCAGCGCACGATCATGTACGAACCGAGCCCCGACGCGCTCGCGTCGAGGGGCCGGTTCGGCCACCGCTCACCCGTCGCGCACTTCTCGGCCGACGACCGGATCGCGGCGTCCACCAGCCGCTCGTCGCCGACCAGGCGGGCGCCGCCGATGATCTTCACCCACGGCAGCAGCTTGCTCGTGCGGGTGCGATGCCGCTCCAGCTCGGGCGGCAGGTCGAGGTCGAGCCGACCGTCGTGCACCATGCTCGACAACGCGCCCATCTTGGGCGCCGCGCCACGCAGTTCGAGCGCCTTCGCACGCCTGGCGTGGGCCGGCAGGATGTCGGCGAAGCGGTGCGTGCCGTTCGCGAAGTAGTGGCCGCCGGGCACCTCGCCGGTGTCCCACGAGACGCCGATGTGGTTGGAGCGGATGTGTGCGTACGAGCCGTCGGGGGTGAGGTACTCGTGGTCGAGGGTGTGCTGCCAGCGCTCGCGCACCTGCTCCCAGGTGTCCGTGCCGTGCACCACGTCGTGGCCGTACAGCGCCTGCGCGCCCATCACGTTGCACACGGTGAACGACCAGCCCGGCTCGCACGGGAAGAACCCGAGCGAGCTGCGCTCGAAGTTGCGTCGCACCGCCTCGGTGAGTGTGTGGTGGTCGTAGCTGAACGTCCGCCCGTCGCTCCACACGAACTCGAGCGATCCCGGCTGGTCGAACACCTCGGTGCCGGTGGCCGCCTCGACGCAGTTGATGACGTCGCCGAGGAAGGCCGAGAACATGATGTTGTCGCGGCGGATCGGGTCGGGGTTCGGGTCGAAGTTGCCGATCAGGTTGAGCGCGTGCCAGTACTTCCACACACGCAGATCGGTGTGCTTGCGCACCATGGTCTCCAGTGCGCGGGTGATGTGGCCGGGCGCGTTGGGCAGGTGGTTGGCCGCGTACAAGCTCATCGCCCAGGTGAGGCTGTTCATCTGGTAGCGCAGCTGGGTGCCGCCGTGGAACTGCTCACCCCAGTCGAGTCCGTCGAGCCCGTCCTCGGGCTGGAACGCGAAGTCGTAACACCACCGCAGCAGCTCGGCGTCCATCTCGTCGGGGGCCCGGCGGGAGGTGATCGGCGCCGGCAGGGTGGCCGACCGCAGGTACTCGTTCAGCTCCGGCACCTTCGCGGCCTTGCGCCGGTAGGCCGACTCGATCCGCCACACCATCCAGCCGAGCGTCGCGACGGCGCCGGCGTAGGCGAGCGGTACCACCCAACCCCACGTCGTGCCCCGGTCGACGACCAGCCGGGGGCCGTCGGCCAGCAGCGCCGCACCGGCGGCGCTCGCGAGCCACACGAGCGGGATCGCGAAGTGGGCGCTCACACCCCACCACAGCACGAGCGCGATCACGACCGCCACGAGCGTGACGAGCGTCAGCACCGGCCACGCGACGTACAGGAAGCCGGCACCGGGGAAGATCATCGACGTGCCGAAGGCTCGCCAGGCGGTGCTGCCCACGGCGATCAGCACCGAGCCGACCGCGAACCACACGGCCAGCCCCACCACCAGGCGGGCGAGCAGCCGGCGGCTCGTCGGCCCGATGCGGGCGGGGCGCTCGGGCAACAGCAGCGGCTCGGTGGCCGCGAGGTCGTGGTGGTCGATCGTGGCGGTCATCGTGCGCTCCTCGCGGGCGATCGGGCGGGCATCGGGGGTGCGTCGTAGGTGACCTGGGGGCGGCGGGTGACCTTGCAGACGAAGCGCACGAGGCGCACCCACACCTGTGCGCAGTTGATGCGGAAGCTGATCATCTGGCGCCCCCGCCGTCGCCCGGGACGGCTGCCACCGGAGCCAGCCGCAGCGCCCTGCGTGCGGCCACCACCAGGTCGAGCGACGCCGCACCCTCGGCGTCGGCGACCAGCGACGCGACGTCGGCACCGGTGTCGCGGTCGTGGACCTCGTAGGCGACGCCGGGCCGCAACGAGTCGAACCGCAGCGACACGGCCGCGGTCGACGGCTCGGGACCGGGGCGCAACGTCAGCTCGAGCGAGTCGCCGTCGAGCGAGCGGGCGACGGTCACCATCACCTGCGGCCACGGCGCGTCGCGCAGCACCGGACCGACCGGTGGTACGTAGCCGCGCAGATTGAGCGTCGCGTTGTCCATCGGCGTGGACCAGCGCACCAGGAGGTGCAGTGCCAGGTTGGCGACGCCCACCCGCAGCGGCCGCTCGGGCCACGTGTCGCCGGTGGCGCACTGACGGTCGCACGCCCGCTGCGCGGCCTCCGCCAGCTCACCCTGGCCCACCATCCGCGCACCGGCGATCAGCTTGGTCCAGCTCGACACCGCCGTCTTCCTCGCCCGGTTGCGCTCCCACTCCTCGGGCAGCTCGAGCGACAACTCACCGTCGCGCACCATCGCTGCCAGGCCGGCCATCTTCTCGGGGGTGCCACGCAACTGCAGCATGCGTCCCCGCAGGGCGAGGTCGGGCGCCACGTCCGCGAACCCGTGGCTACCGGTCGTGAAGTACTCGCCGCCCGGCGTCTCGCCGGTGTCCCACGACAGCCCGGTGTGGGTGGACCGGATGTTGGCGTAGTTGCCGTCCGGCATGAGGTACTCGAGCTCGAGCGTCCGGCGCCACCGGGGCTCGAGCTCGCTCCACAACTCGGTGCCGTGCAGCCGGTCGTGACCGAGCAGCGCCTGGGCGCCGATCGTGTTGCACGCGGCGAACGCCCATCCGGGCTCGCACGGGAAGAACCCGAGACGGCTCTCGTCGAAGTTGCGACGCACCGCCTCCATCCAGCTGTGGTGGTCGTAGGCGAAGGTGCGGCCGTCCTCCCACACGAAGGTGAGCGATCCCGGCTCGTCGAAGATCGTGCTGCCGGTGGCGGCCTCGTACAGGTTGATCTGATCGCCGGTGAAGCCGGAGAACATGATGTTGTCGCGCACGAGCGGGTCGGGATTGGCGTCGAGGTTGCCGATCAGGTTGAGCGTGCGCCAGTAGCGCCACACCCGTAGATCGGTCTGCTTGTGCACCAGGTTGCGCAGCGCGAGCTCGATCTGGCCGGGCGCGTTGGGCACGTAGTTCACGGCGTAGGGGGCGAGCGCCCAGCCGAGGTAGTTGAGCTGGTAGCGCACCACGGTGCCGCCGTGGAACTGCTCGCCCCACTCGAACCCTCGGAACGCGTCCACCGGCTGCAGCGACAGCTCGTACGCCCAACGCAGCAGCTCGGCGTCCATGTCGTCGGGCTCGCGCAGCGGGCGAGCGGGTTCGGGCAACGTGGCCGTCGCGAGATACGCGTTCAGCTCGTCCACCTTCGCCCGCTTCGCCCGGAAGCGCGACTCGAACGTGTACACCAGGGTGCCCGCACCGGCGAGCGCGAGCAGGTACACCACCGGGATCGCCCACCCCCAGGTGGTGCCCGAGTCGTAGCCGAGCCGCGGACCGTCGGCCCACAGCGCTGCGCCGACGGCCGACAGCACCCACAGCAGCGGGATGCCCCAGTGCACGCTCATGCCCCACCACAGCACCAGGGCGACGGTGAGCGCCGCCCACGTGAGCACGAACGCGACCGGCGCGGCCGAGTAGAGGAAGCCACCGCCGGGGAACGCGAGCGACAGGCCGGCGGCGCGCCAGCGCCCTCCGATCGCGACGAACACCACGCCGACCGCCTGGGCGAACGCGATCACGGCGATGGTGCGCAGCACCAGCGCACGCGTGACGGGCCCCATGCGACGTGGCTGCGCGGGCAGGAGCGGCGGTCGGGCCGGCTCACCGGTGTCGATGGGGCGATGCAGCTCGGACACGGTCATGCGACGAGGTCCTTTCGATCGGTGTGATCGCGGGGGTCCGCGAGGTGTGCGGCGAGGCGGTCGAGGGCGACGGCGAGCGGATCGTGCTGCACGGTCGGACGCGACAGGATGCGCGCGGCCTGCTCGTCGTCGGCGAAGGCGAGCCACAGCCGACCGGCCGCGATCGCCCGTTCGTCGTCGACCGCTGCACTCCCTCGGGCGGCGGCACCGAGCAGGCGGCGTCGGATGGCCTGCCAGTCGGCATCGGGTCGCTCGGGGTGGTGCCAGCCGTGGGCGCGAGCGAGTGCGGAGGCCGCGGCGTGCTCCCACAGCGGCGCGGTGGCGATCCGGATGCCGAGCGGCGTCCACCACCCGGCGGGACGGTGGCCGTTGCGCAACGCCAGATTGGTGTGCCACACCGTCGCCCACCGGTCGCCGGCCGCGGTCTCGCCGATGCGGGTGAGCGCCACCGCCGCGAGGGTGGCGTCGAGTGGACGCACCCACGTCGGTTCGCTCGCCGGCACGCCGGCGACCGCACGCGACGCGTCCTCGCGGAAGCGGTCGATCGCGTCGCCGTCGAGGACACCGGCGAGCGCGAGTGCCGCCCGTGGCGCGGCGTGGTCGCGCACGAACGGATCGGGGCCCCGCCGTGCTCGTGCGATCAACCCCACGCGCCGAGCACGCGCGGCGATGCGTGGGTCGGTCGCGAGCACCGTCGCTCGCTCCACGTCGCCTGCCAGTGCGAGCACGGCGGCGGTGCGACTGCGGTCGACGGCGCCGAGTGCGTCGAGCGGCTCGGGGTGTCGACGTCGGCGCCGTTCGAGCACGGTGCGCACGAGGGGCAGGCGCCGCGCCGCGTTGCGCAGCCACACGATGCCGGTCACCACCACCACGACCAACGGGAACTCGTGCGCGGCCGGCGATGCCACCCACCGCGCGGCGGGTTCGTGGCCGGCCTCGGCGAGCACGCCCGACGCCACGCTCGATCCGACCACGATCGCCACCGGCACCCAGTCGACGCCCCACTGCACCCAGGCGACGATCGACGCGGTGGCCGCCACGAACACGGCGACGGCGAGCCACCAGCTCTGTTCGTGCAACCCCAGACCGGGGACGAGCACGTTCTGCACCACATGAGCACCGACGTGCCCACCGAACACCACGAGGCACACGCTGATCACGAGCGACACCGAGCCGGCGACGGCGCGACGGAGGCCCAGCCGAGCGTGCATGTCAGCCGAGCAGATCCAACGCCTGCAGGTCGATCGCGTGGCGGCCGTGGCGTTGGGCCATCACGGTGAGCATGTCGTTGCCGCGCTCGGTCTCGGCAGCGAGGATCGTGGCGATCACCGACATCACCACACCCCACACCGAGCCGAGCCGGTAGTCGGTCCACGCGGTGTCGGCGGGGTAGTCGACCCCGGCGGTGCGCATGCGGGCGAGGTAGTCGTCGATCAGGTCGCGTTCGGCCTTGGCGCGATCGGCGGGCTCGAAGGCGCCGCCGATCAGGTACGCGATGTCCCACATGGCGAAGCCGTGGTTGACGGTCTGCCAGTCGACCACCACCAGCGGCGGGGCGCCCTCCTCGACCCCGAACATGAAGTTGTCCGGGCGGTAGTCGAGGTGCACCACCGTGCGGGGAGTGTCGTTGCCGGCGGCCCAGCCCGGAGCGAGCGGTCCGAGGGCCCGCACGAGGTCGATCACGTCGGCGTCGAGGCCGGGACCGAGCCGGTCGAGGAACGGCTCGACCATCATCTGGTACACCATGCCGAGCATCATCGCCGCCTCGTCGCCCTTCGGCCGGTGGGGCGCGAAGTCGGCGAGGGTCGGGTCGCCCCACCGCGGCGCGTGCATGCCGACGGCCTGCTCGATCGTGAGCGCTGCCTGGTCGAGGGTGAGCCCGGCGAACTGGTCGCCCTGACGCGACCCGGCGATGTCCTCCATGATCAGCACGAACGACGGCTCGTCGTGGTCGTAGAGCGCGGCATGGCACTCGGGGGTGCGGATGTGCAGCGTGTGCGCGAGGTGGTGGTAGAAGGCCCATTCGTTCTCGTACGTGCCGTTGGTGAACGCGGCGAGCCGTGCATTCGGGTCGGCGGACGCGAACTTGCCGACCACCGTGGCCGGCCGGTCGGCGGGGTCGTCCCACGTGAGCGCGAGTCGGGCGTTGCGTCCGGTCTGCCCGGTGCCGATGTAGCCCTGGACATGGACCTCGGTCACCGCGGCGCCGCGGGCCACGCCGGCACGCTCGAGTGCGTCGGTCATCCAGGCGGCGTCGATGTCGTCGGGCTCGGCCCGCACCTCGAGCGGTTGATCGGTCATTCGTGTGTTCCCCCACCAGTCGGCCGGACACCCGGCACCTCGGTCTCGCGAGCCTAGGAAACGCCGCAGGCCCGTGCCCCACCGAGCCGAGACGGGGCGACGGCGAGGTCAGCGGGAACGGAGCAGCACCTCTTGTGCGACGCTCGCGACGAGCGCGCCGTCGGCAGTGCGGATGGCGCCCATGGCGAGTCCTCGCCCGCGTCCCGTGGCCACCGGCCACAGCTCGCTCAGCAGCCACTGGTTCACGTCGACCGGACGGTGGAACCACACGCTGTGATCGAGCGACACCGACATCCGGTTGGCGTCGGTGTCGAGCGCCGCGTGTGGTTCGCGCGCTGCCCGGGTTGGTCCGTGGTCGCTCAGGTATGCGACGCATTGCAGGTGCAGCAACGGGTCGTCGGGGACGGGTGCGTGGGGACGGAACCAGGCGCGGCGCACCATCGACCCCTCCGCCACCGGCACGTCGCGCGACATGAACCACGGGTTGTCGTACCGTCCGGGCGGCAGGTCGTCGGGTGGCGGCACGTCCGGGTCGCCCGGCAGTTCGTACTCGAGGCCGTCCTCGGTGTCGTGGAAGTCGGCCGTCAGCACCAGCGACGGTCCGCGCGACTGCACCACGGTGGCGCGCCGGGTGCCGAAGCTGCTGCCGTCGCGGGTGCGCTCCACCTGGATCCGCAGCGGTTCGCCACCGCGCCCGGCCACCAGGAACGAGGCGTGCAGCGAGTGCATCGGGCGGTCACCTGCCGTGAGCTGCGCTGCACGTGCAGCCTGGCCGATCAGCAATCCACCGAACACGTGCCCGCGATCGCACGGCTCGCGACTCGCGAACACGTCGGGCTCGTCCGGCAGCGGCACCAGTGCCAGCCGGTCGGCCATCGTGGGCGCAGCGGGGGAGTCGGACATCGACGGCGAAACGTACCGCCCACGGCGCGCGTCAGCCGGGCCGTGCGACCGACACACCGGTGGCGCTGCCGTCGGCGCAGGTGAACCGCGCCGACAACCGGTGCCCGGGCTCGAGCGGGAACGCTCGGGTGAGGCCACCGGTGATGACGACCTGGCCTGCCTCCAACCCGCGGTCGTCGGCGGCGAGACGCGTCGCCAGGAACGCGAGCGCGTCGAGCGGATGGCCGTCGGCGTCGGCACCACGTCCGCGACCGAGCTCGTCCGAGCCGTCGAACAGCACCACCGACACCTGGTCGAGCGCATCGAGGGCGTGCGGCGGCAGCGCCGGGCCGAGCACCACCTGTCCCGCAGACGAGAGATCGGCGGTGTTCTGGGCGAGCGTGAACCGGTAGCCGGTCCAGGTGGAGTGCACGACCTCGAGGCACGCGAGCGCCTCGGCCACCGCCGCGCGCGCCTCGTCGCGTCCGACGGGGTTGGTGCGCGCGTCGAGCGGCGCGCCGAGCCGTACCGCCAACTCGGCCTCCACCCGTGGCTGCACCAGACGGGCCGCCACCTCGCCGCCGTCGGGGAGCAGCATCGTGTCGGTGAGCGGACCGAGGTTGGGGCGGTCGACACCCATCTGCTCGCGCATCACTGCCGACGTGTAGCCGAGCTTCCACCCGACCACGCGCTCGCCCCCGGCCAGGCGCAGCGCCACGAGTCGCTGCTGCACGGCGTACGCGGTGGCCTCGTCGATCGCGCCCAGCGTGGCGTCGGCGTCGAGCGTCTCACCATCACGACGTGCTCGCGAGATGCGCGCCGCCGCGTCGTCGAGCCACGATGCATCCATGGTCGGCGACCGTACCTCGGGACGTCGTCGCGGTGCCGCGGCCCCGTCCCGGCTACCGGAACGCTCAAGTCGGCACCCGTTCTTGACGATGTGAAGACGATTCGTGGCGACCGCCGTCGCCGGTTCGGAGGTCTCACATGCGTGCGCTCGTCCTGGGTGGTTCGGTCTTCATCGGCCGGCAGCTCGTCGACACCCTGCTGCTGCGCGGCGACACCGTGACGGTGCTCAACCGCGGCGTCACCCCGACCGATCTGCCGGCGGAGGGTGTCGAGCGGCTGTACGCCGATCGCAACGACCTGGCGGGCATGGCCGCGGTGCTCGGCGACCGCACCTGGGACGCGGTCTTCGACGTGTCGGGCTACGTGATGGTGGCGGGTCGTGTCCCGCCCGAACAGCACCTCGACCTGTTCCGCGATCGGTGCGATCACTACGTGTACGTCAGCTCGATCATGGCGTACGACCAGACGATGATCGGGATCGCCCCGTGGTTCGAGGACTACCCGACCGACCGCTCCGGCATGCAGACCTACGGTGGGTTCAAGGCCGTGTTCGAGGCCGAGCTGCTGTCACGTTTCGAGCGCCAGCAGTTCCCGGCGACCGTCGTCCGGCCGGCGCACGTGTACGGACCGCGCAACAACATCTTCGACATGGAGACGCCGATGTTCCTGCGGCTCGAACAGGGCCGGCCGATCCTGCTGCCGCACGCCGGACTCGTCACCGCGTCGTACGGCCACGTCGAGGACCTGTGCGAGCTGATGGTGTCGCTCGTCGGCAACCGCAAGGCGATGGGCGAGGTGTTCAACGTGTCCGCCGGTGCGGTCACCACCCGCCGGTACGTGGAGATCCTGGCCCGCATCGTCGGCAAGGAACCCGACATCGTCGAGGTGCCCGACGACCGGCTCTCCCAGTTGCCGCCCGGTGTGTTCGGCCACCTGTTCTCGTGGCGCCACCACGCGATCGTGTCGATCGACAAGGCGCGGCGGCTGCTCGACTTCGAACCCCGATACGACATCCGCGGTGGCCACCAGCACACGTACAAGTGGTACCAGCACCGGGGCTACGACCTGGTCGACCGACCGCTCAGCGACCCGGTGTGGCGGGCGAGTTGGAACTTCGACGCCGAGGCAGCCGCCGCGGCGATGCTGCGCAGCTGACGTCGGGTCGTCGCCGGCGTCCGGAGCCCGTCAACCGATCGGCGTGAGCGCCGTCTCGCCCGTCACCAACGCGAGTGCATTGCGCGCGGCCAGGACGGCCATCGCGGCCCGGGTCTCCTCCGTCGCCGAGCCGAGGTGCGGGATCAGCACCACGTCGTCGCGGCCGAGCAGTCCCTCGTGCACCTGTGGTTCGTGTTCGAACACGTCGAGGCCGGCGCCGGCGATGCGCCCCGCCTCCAAGGCGGTCACGAGCGCCGCTTCGTCCACCACGGCGCCTCGGGCGGTGTTCACCAGGAACGCGCCCGGACGCATCGTCGCCAGCTCGGCCTCGCCGATCAGGTGCCGGGTCTCGGGTGTGAGCGGACAGTGCAACGACACGACGTCGCTCGTGGCGAGCAGCTCGTCGAGCGACACGTGGGCCGCACCGAGCTCGGCCGCGACCGCCGGATCGACGCGCCGGCGATTCGTGTAGGCGACCGACATGCCGAACGCCTGCGCCCGGCGGGCGAGGGCGGTGCCGATCTGGCCCATGCCGACCACCCCCAGCCGGCGTCCCTGCAGGCCGGTGCCGAGCATCATGGACATGCCCCATCGCCACGGCTCACCCGACCGGACGAGCCGCTCGCCCTCACCGAGGCGCCGCGTGACCATCAGGATCAGCGCCATCGCCAGATCGGCGGTGGCGTCGGTGAGCACGCCGGGGGTGTTGGTGGCGGTCACCGCTCGCTCCCGGCACGCGGCGAGGTCGATGTTGTCGTGGCCGACGGCCACGTTGCACACCGCCCGCAGCTGCGGTCCGGCGGCGTCGAGCAGTTCGGCGTCCACCCGCTCGGTGAGCAACGTCACGAGCGCGTCCGCGCCGACGACTCGCCGGAGCAACTCGTCGCGCGGCATCGGGTCGTCCTCGATCCAGGCGTCGACGTCGTGACCGGCCGCCCGCAGCAGCTCGACGCCCGGTTCGGGGATCCGGCCGGTGACCACGACGCGACCTCGTCGCCCGGTCACGGCCGGATCTGCACGATCGCCTCGATCTCGACGCAGATGTCGAACGGCAGCTCGGCGACACCGATCGCCGATCGTGCCGCGCGCCCGGCCTCACCGAACACCTCGATGAACAGCTCGGAGCACCCGTCGATCACGGCGGGGGTGTTGGTGAAGCCCGGCGCGGTGTTCACCATGCCGAGCAGCTTCACCACCCGCACCACTCGGTCGAGCGACCCGATCTCGCCGCGGAGCCGGGTGAGCAATTGCACACCGGTGAGCCGGGCGGCTCTCCGTGCCTCGGCGAGCGACACGGTGCCACCTTGATCGGTGCCGACCTTGCCGGTGACGTACCCGCCACCCGGCCGTGCCGGACCGCTGCCGGACAGGTACACGAGGTCCCCCGAGGTCACCGCCGGTACGTACAGGCCGGCCGGGGGGCTGTCCTCCGGTAACTCGATCCCCAACTCCACCAGTCGCGCCTCGGCATCCATCCCCGCATCCTCACCTCGGCACGTGCGCCGTGTCGAGCGTCAATGCCATCCTCGGTGCCGGACCGCCCGGTGTGTCGGCCTGTCCGACGGGGACGAATCCGACGGCCTCGTAGAACCCGAGCGCGTTCGGGTTGGCCGTCACGTCGAGCACCGTCGCCCCGTCGCCCGACGCCCGGCCGGCGACGGCGGCGACCAACGCGCGGCCGATCCCACCCCCCATCCGGTCGGGGAGCACGAACAGGTCCTCGAGCTCGCTGCGTCCGGCGACGGGACGCGCGCACGACGCGAAACCCAGCACCGCGCCGTCGCGCTCGGCGACCGTGGTGCGTCGGGCCAACAGTCCGACGCCGTCGATCTCGAGGTACGCCGGTCGCTCGAGCAGCCACTGGCGGGTGTCGTCCCAGTGCAGCGACGCCGCCCGGTACACCAGGGCGATCGCGGGAAGGTCGGCCTCCGTGGCGGGTCGCAGATGCGGTCGGTCGGTCACACCGGCATGATGTCGCACGACCGGCCCGACGGACGGGTGTTTTCCCTGGCGAGTCGCTACACTCGCTGCGTTCTTTGACAACCCACTGGATCCCGAGCAACGGAGATTTTCATGAGCAAGGCCAAGTTCGAGCGTACGAAGCCGCATGTCAACATCGGCACGATGGGTCATATCGACCACGGCAAGACCACTTTGACGGCTGCGATTTCGAAGACGTTGGCGGATCGTGGGTTGGCGCAGTACACGCCGTTCGATCAGATCGACAAGGCGCCGGAGGAGAAGGCGCGTGGGATCACGATCTCGATCGCGCACATCGAGTACGAGACGGCGCATCGTCATTATGCGCATGTCGACATGCCGGGTCATGCGGATTACATCAAGAACATGATCACGGGTGCGGCGCAGGTGGATGGCGCGATCTTGGTGGTCGCGGCGACGGATGGTCCGATGCCGCAGACGCGTGAGCATGTGTTGTTGGCGCGTCAGGTGGGTGTGCCGTACATCGTGGTGGCGTTGAACAAGGCTGACATGGTGGAGGATGAGGAGTTGCTCGAGTTGGTGGAGCTCGAGGTGCGTGAGCTGCTGAACGAGTACGAGTTCCCTGGTGATGATGCGCCGGTGGTGCGTGTCTCGGCGTTGAAGGCGCTGGAGGGTGATTCGGGTTGGCAGGACAAGGTGATGGAGTTGATGGAGGCGTGTGACACGGCGATCCCGGAGCCGGCGCGTGATCTGGACAAGCCGTTCTTGATGCCGATCGAGGATGTGTTCACGATCACGGGTCGTGGGACGGTGGTGACGGGCAAGGTGGAGCAGGGCAAGGTCCACACGGGTGACGAGATCGAGATCGTTGGTTTGCGGGCGACGCAGAAGACGACGTGTACGGGTGTGGAGATGTTCCGCAAGTTGCTCGATGAGGGGCAGGCGGGTGACAACATCGGTGCGTTGTTGCGTGGGACGAAGAAGGACGAGGTGGAGCGTGGGCAGGTGTTGTGCAAGCCCGGCAGCATCACGCCGCACACGAATTTCGAGGGTCAGGTGTATGTGTTGACCTCGGGTGAGGGTGGTCGTCACAAGCCGTTCTTCAACAATTATCGGCCGCAGTTCTTCTTCCGGACGACGGATGTCACGGGCACGATCCAGTTGCCGGAGGGCACGGAGATGGTGATGCCGGGTGACAACGTGACGATCACGGTGGAGCTGGGCAAGCCGATCGCGATGGACGAGGGCCTGCGCTTCGCGATCCGCGAGGGTGGCCGTACCGTGGGCGCCGGCCGCGTCACCAAGATCACCAAGTGATCTGACGGACGACGAGGAGACACCCCATGGCCCAGTCCAGCATCCGCATTCGCCTGAAGGCGTTCGACCACGAGATCATCGACCAGTCGACCCGCAAGATCGTCGAGACGGTGACCCGCACGAACGCCACCATCCGTGGCCCGATCCCGCTGCCGACCGACAAGCACCGCTACACGGTCATCCGCGGCCCGCACATCGACAAGGACTCCCGCGAGCACTTCGAGATGCGCGTCCACACGCGGCTCATCGACATCGTCGACCCGAACGCGAAGACGATCGACAGCCTGCAGCGCATCGAGCTGCCGGCCGGTGTCGACATCGAGATCAAGATCCAGAGCGCCTGATCGTCGCTGCCGAACGGCAGCACGCACCAGACGAGTTCGACGAGACGAGGCGGCCCGCCGGGCCGCCTCGTCCGCGTCCCGGGCCACCGGCGCGGGGTGCGTTTGAGGCATCCGGCCCATCGCCGACGCCGGCGGAGCCTGCGTACAGTCGTCGACGAGATGGCGGACATCGACCTGGCAGACCTCGGCGCGGCGCGCCTGCACGCGACGTTCGACACGACGCACGACGTGCCGTCACCCCGTGCATCATCCGTCGCGTCACCTGCGTCGTCACCCGTCATGCCGGCCGGACGGCGCCGGCCGAACCACCGGGTGCGCGGCGTCGGCGCCGGCATCGTGCTCGCGTGCGGTGTGGCCGGCTTCGTCGGCGCCTGGTTCGGGGCCGAGCTGGCTCGCAGTCGCGACGCCGCGCCCCGCCGGCCATCGACACTCGGGCTGGAGGTCGCCGCACCGCGAGACGTCGCACCGCCCACGTTCGCGACGGTCGACATCGCCGACGTCGCTGCACGGATCGGTCCGAGCGTCGTCGCGATCCAGCGCCCCCTCGGCGTCGGTGGCGCCGGCGAGTCCTCCGGGACCGGCGTCGTCGTCACCCGGGACGGCGAGATCGTCACGAACGCGCATGTCGTCGGTGACGCCGACGTGGTGAACGTCCGCCTGCCGGGGGAGAGCGAGCCCCGACCGGGTGCGGTGCTCGCCGCGGACCCGGCCAACGACCTCGCCCTCGTCCGGATCGACGCCCACGACCTCGAGCCGGCGGTGTTCGCCGCGCCCGACGACCTCCGCGTCGGCGACGACGTGGTCGCCGTCGGCTTCTCGCTCGGGCTCGACGGCGACCCGAGCGTGACCCGGGGGATCGTCGCCGCCCTCGACCGTTCGCTCACCACCGGCAACGGTGTGCTGAACGGGCTCGTGCAGACCGATGCGGCGATCTCCTCGGGCAACTCCGGTGGGCCACTGGTCGATGCGGCCGGTCGGGTGGTGGGGATCACGACGGCCATCGCCTACGGCTACGCCGACACGGCGGCCAACAGCGTCGGCTTCGCGATCTCCGTCGCCGAACTGCTGCCCGAGCTCGCCGCCCTTCGGGACGCGGCGCTCGGCGCCGTCGTGCCCGACGGCTACCTCGGTGTGGGGCTCGCACCCCGCCGCGACGGCGGCCTCGGTGCGACGATCGTGCAGATCGAAGCCGGTTCGCCCGCCGATCTCGGCGGGTTGCTCGTCGACGACGTCGTCGTCGGACTCGACGGCGCGGCCGTGCTCGGTGACGCGGACCTGATGGCCGCCGTCCGCGACCGACGGCCCGGCGAGCTGGTCGTGGTCGACATCGTCCGTGACGGCGGGCGTGCACAGCGGACGGTCGTCCTCGGTGCGCGTGCCGACTGACGCGCGTGCCGACCGACCCATGTGCACGGGCCGCGATGATCCGTTCGCCTCATTGTCCGCGGCGGCTCGAGTTCGTAGCGTGGTGATCCGATGCGCACGTCGTGCGCGACAGACCTGGGAGCGTTCATGAAAGCTGTGATCCTGGCGGGCGGCCTCGGCACGCGGTTGAGCGAGGAGACGTCCGTGCGTCCGAAGCCGATGGTGGAGATCGGCGGGATGCCGGTGCTGTGGCACATCATGAAGATCTACAGCTCGCACGGCATCAACGACTTCGTCGTCTGCTGCGGCTACAAGGGCAACGTGATCAAGGAGTGGTTCGCGAACTACTACCTCAGCCTGAGCGACGTCACCTTCGACCTCGGCAAGAACACCGTCGAGCACCACGCCGGCCGCGCCGAACCCTGGCGGGTGACGCTGGTCGACACGGGTGTGCACTCCATGACCGGTGGTCGTCTGAGGCGTGTGCGCGATCACGTCGGCGACGAGACGTTCTGCCTCACCTACGGCGACGGCGTGTCCGACGTCGACATCTCCGGATCGATCGACTTCCACCGTGCGCACGGCAAGGAGGCGACGATGACCGCGGTGCAGCCTCCGGGCCGCTTCGGTGCGCTCGTGCTGCACGAGGGCGAGACCGACGTGCAGAGCTTCAGCGAGAAGCCGGCCGGCGACGGGGCCTTCATCAACGGCGGCTTCTTCGTGCTCGAGCCGACGGTGTTCGACCGGATCGAGGGCGACAGCACCGTCTGGGAGCAGGAACCGCTGCGCGGTCTCGCCCGCGACGGTGAACTGCAGGCCTTCCGGCACCTCGGTTTCTGGCAGCCGATGGACACCTTGCGCGACAAGCAGCTGCTCGAGGAGTTGTGGGAGGGCGGCGACGCCCCCTGGAAGCGTTGGTGATCAGCCGCTGATCATCTCGCGGTACAGCCGGTGTGCCAGCGAGTCGCTGGGCGCCTCGACCTGCGACCAGTGGATCGGCTGGTCCTTCGCGATGTCGGCGAGCAGCCGGCACCCCTCGACCAAGCCCTCGGGTACCAGGCCGGCGGCGCGAACCTCGGGGACGTTCTCGGCCTCACCGTAGGTCATGTACTCGCCGTACCCGTCGAGCACCTCGCCCGCCAGCAGGTCGCGCTTCGCGATCGCGACCACCTCGACCGTCGGCTCGGGCAACGACGTGCCGCACGAGTCGCCGAACAGCACCACGCGAGCCACGGTGTTGTGCACCTCGAAGTGCACCAGGTGATACGGGTGGTAGAAGCAGTACAGGGGGCCCTCGCCGAGCTTGTACAGCTCGAGCAGATGGCGGTGCAGCGGCTCGGCCCGCTCCGCGATGCAGTACACACCCGGCGCGGGCGCAGCACCCACCACGTAGTCGACGATGCCACCCCACTCGCGGAGCTGATCGACGTCGTACATGGTGGTCATGTCGTTGACGTGTCCGTCGTGCCGGTACTGGTACATGCCGCGCTTCGGCACGTGGAACCCGGTCGCGTTCGCGACGACCGCCTGCTCGACGTTCACCTTCGAGCCGTCGGCGAAGCTGGTCACCATCTTCGGTGTCTGCTTCCAGCGGGCCGCGAAGGCCGCCTGCGTCGTGGGCGTGCGGTAGGGGTCCTGCAAACCCTTGATGTTGCCGAGCACGCGCGGGGTCATGCCCATGCCCTTCACGTAGCGCCACAGGTTGAGCTGTACGCCGGGTTGATCGCCGTCGGCCGCCGTCAGGATGATGCCGGCGGCGTCGGCCTTGCGGCGCAGCAGCGCGCCGATGGTGGCGTCGATCTCGGCGTTCATCAGCACGAGGTGCTTGCGACACTCGATCGCGTCGAGCGCGATCGCGGCGCCGTAGTCGATCGCCCCGGTGATGTCGACGAGGCAGTCGATCTGCTCGGAACGGGTGAGCAACGTCGGGTCGTCCGTCACCGCCGTCCCGCCCCGTGCGACGACGTCCTCCAAGGCCGCGACCGAGTCGGTCGTGGCGACGTCGGCGATGCCGGCGTCCCGGCAGGCGGCCATCGCACGATCGGCGGTGCGGTTGCACACCGCTGCGATCCGCATGCCCGGCACCGCGGTCGTGACCTGATCGATGAACGCCGCAGCCATGGCCCCGGCGCCGTACACCCCGACGCGAACGGGACGGCCCTCGCGCTCGCGCGCCTCGAGTGCGGTGTCGATGAGGATCACGTGTGCTCCTGGCTGTCGGAGGTGCCGAGCGCCATGCGCGCACGGAGGTGGTCGAGCTGCTCGCCGAGGTCGGGCCACGCGGCGTCCTTCGGCGAGATCGATCGCATCGGTGCCGGCCAGTCGATGGCGAGTGCCGGGTCGTCCCAGCGCAGGCCGCCCTCCTCGCTCGGCGTGTAGAACTCGTCGACGAGGTACATCACCTCGGCGTCGGCCGTGAGCGTCATGTAGCCGTGGGCGAACCGGGGTGGGATGACGAGTGCCCGCCGGTTGGACGCGGTGAGCTCGACCGCCAGGTGCGACAGGAAGGTGGCCGACTCGGGACGCACGTCGACGATGACGTCGACGATCGCGCCGCTGATGCAGCGGATCAGCTTGCTCTCGCCGGCCGGTGGGTACTGGAAGTGCATCCCGCGGACGGTGCCCTGGTCGCTGTTGAACGACAGGTTCGCCTGCTTCACGTCGAACGACACGCCGTGGTCCTCGAGTTCGCGGCGGCAGAACGCCCGAGCGAAGAATCCGCGATCGTCGTCGCGCCGGTCGAGATCGAGGATCCAGGCCCCGGCGAGATGGGTGTCGACGAACTTCACCTCGACACCCCTGCGGTCGCCGCCGCAGCGGCGACGTAGTCGCGCAGCTGGGTCTCGCACAGCTCGCGGGCCGACGCGCCGTCCATGTACTGCCGGTACCAGTCGACGGTCACGTCGATGGTGCGGTCGAGGTCCCACCGGGGACTCCAGTGGAGGTGCTGTTCGGCCTTCTCGATGCTGAGCGTGAGCAGCTGCGACTCCTTCGCCGCGGTGTCGGCCCGACCGATCTCGACCGAGCCGCGGCCCCAGCGCTCGCACACGCGATTCGCGAGGTACTCGACCGTCGAGCGGCCCGACGTGCGGGGCCCGAAGTTCCACTCCTGCGCGGCCAGCGCCCGCTCGTCGTCGGAGCCCACGAGCAGGCCGGCCAGCGTGAGGTAGCCCGACAACGATTCGATCACGTGTTGCCACGGGCGGACGGCGTTCGGGTTGCGCAGGGTGACCGCGCCGCCGGCGCCGATCGATCGGACGATGTCGGGCACGATCCGGTCGGCGGCCCAGTCGCCGCCACCGACCACGTTGCCCGCCCGGGCCGATGCGATCGCCGTGGGGCTGTCGCCCGAGAAGAAGCTGCGGCGGTAGGCGGTCGTGACCAGCTCGGCACAGGCCTTGCTGGCGCTGTACGGGTCCGACCCGCCGAGGCGATCGGTCTCGCGGTAGCCCCACACCCACTCGACGTTCTCGTAGCACTTGTCGGTCGTCACCACCACGACCGCCGGGGTGGCGTGACGGCGGGCCAGCTCGAGGACGTGCGTGGTGCCCATCACGTTGGTCGCGAACGTGCGCACCGGTTCGACATAGCTCAACCGCACCAGCGGCTGCGCCGCGAGGTGGAGCACGACCTCCGGGCGGCACCGTTCGTACACGGACGCGAACCCGTCGAGGTCCTCGACGTCACCGCGGTGGTCGTCGACGACGTCGGCCAGACCGGCGACGTCGAACAGGCTCGGCTCGGTGTTGGGATCGAGGGCGTACCCGGTGACCTCGGCACCCACCATGGACAGCCAGGTCGACAACCAGGCGCCTTTGAAGCCCGTGTGCCCGGTGACGAGGACCCGGCGGCCGGCGAGCCGTGACACCAGCTCCGGCAGCCCGGGCACACCGTTGATCAGCGAACGTTCCATGCGTCGTCACGCACTCCTTGTCACACCGCCGCGAGGCGGACGAGCCTACCGGTCTCCAGTTCATCGGCCGGCGGCACGTGGAACATGACCCCGAACCTCAAGAATCCGGCACGATCGCCGCGGCGCGTGCCGTGCGCCGCCGTGAGCTCCACCTCCGACCCGGTCGGGACGTCTCGGTAGGGTGCGCGCATGCAGGACCTCGATCGTCCCCGACCGCTCGACGCACACCTCGGTGGCCGCCGCCCGTTCGGCCTCAACTACTGGCCGCTGCCCGAGGACGACCCCGGCGTCGAGATCCCGCGCGAGAGCATCCGGCTCGTCAGCCCGGACGGCGCGCTGGTGCGCGGCCTGCTCTGGACACCACCGGGTGGACGGCCGTGGAAGACCGCCGTGATCCTGAGCCACCCACGCGGCGACTTCAGCGTGCATTACGCGTGTCCGTTGCTGGCCGCCGCCGGCTACGCGGTGCTCGGCTTCGGCACCCGGTACATGAACAACGACACCGACTGCCTCCACGAGCAGTGCATCGTCGACGTGCAGACCGTGCACGACGAGATGAAGCGCCGTGGTGCAGAGGCAGTGGTGCTGCTCGGCAACTCCGGCGGCGGCAGCCTGATGGCGCTCGCCAACGCCGAGCTCGGCATCGGCGACGGATGGATCGGCATGGCAGCACACCCCGGCGAGGGCGTGTTCATGAACCAGGTGATCGATCCGAGCGTCGCCGACGAATCGGACCCGTTCTCCACCGTGCCCGAACTCGACATGTACCACCCCGACAACGGATGGCGTCCGTGGCCCGAGCCGTGCACCTACGACCCGGCCTGGGTGGCGCGCTACCGCGAGGCCCAGGTCGCTCGTGTCGCGCGGATCGACGCGATCGCGAAGGCCAGCATCGCCGAGTCCGCCGACGCCGGCCGCCGTCTCGGTGCCGTCGACAAGACGGCCGACACCGTTGCGTACCGCGAGCTGCGCCGGCGGGCCGTGTTCACCAAGTACCTCACCATCTACCGCACCTTGGCCGACCCTGCGTATCTCGATCTGTCGATCGATCCCGACGATCGACCGATGGGTTCGCTCTTCGCGTTCCCCGATCCCTTCGACGCCAACTACGGCCGGGGCGGCCTCGCCCGCACGATGACGGCGCGCGGCTGGCTCAGCACCTGGTCGGGGCTGTCGAGCCACGCGAAGCTCGCCGACACGATGCCGAGGATCACGGTGCCCACGATCCTGCTGCACCCGACGGCCGACACCGAGATCCGGGTGTGGCAGGCGAAGGAGATCGTCGACGCGAGCGGGGCGACCGACCGCACCTACGTCGAACTGCGCGGCGCGCCCCACTACCTCGAGGGCCATCGCCGCGAGGCACTCGCCACCGTGGCCGAGTGGCTGGCGGCGCGCTACCCGTAACCGGAGGTGACCGCGCACGTCCACGTGAGCTGAGCAGGCGGGGCGCACCTTCAGGCGCCCGGTGATGGTGCCGATACAGTCCCCATGGGAGAGGAGATGGAGGCGGTGGATCCAGACACGCGTACACCTTCGGTCGTGGTGCTCTCGCAGAGTGCGATGAACGTGGTGCCGTACCTGTCGGCCATCGCGGAGATCGAGGACGTGCTGGCCGACATGCTCGGCGCCGACGTGGTGCCGATGTGCCCGCGCAGCGGCCGCTGGGCCGAGACGTTGCGCGAGCGGCAGCGCCTCCGCCGGATCGCCGGGCGCTGGAGTGCGACCCGCCCGCTCGACTTCGCGCGACCCGCCCGGCGCCACGACGTGGGCGTCGTGGTGGTGAACAACCTGCACCAACTGGGCATGCTCGACTCGATCCCGGACTGGCGACGGCAGGCAGATCGCTGGGTCGCCTACATCGTGGAGATCTGGCCGTCGTTCGCCGCCGAGTCCGAGAGCACGCTGCACACCGTGGCGTCACAGTTCGACCACGTGTTCACGTGCATCAACTGGTCGGTCGAGCCGCTGCAGGCGGCGTCGGGCACTCCGTGGACGTTCCTCGCCCATCCGGTCGACACCCTCGCCGTCGCGTTCCACCGCCACGCCCACCGACCGATCGACGTGTCGAACCGTGGGCGTCGCACCGCGGCGCAGCACCAGGTGCTGGTCGACTGGTGCCGGACGACCGATCGTTTCTACGAGTTCGACACCGGTCTGCCGATCATCACCGATCACCGCGTGCACCGCGCTCACTTCGTCGAGCAGTGCGCGCGCAGCAAGGTGTTCGTCTCGAACTTCGCCCGCTTCGACCAACCCGAGCTGCACGAGGGCCACGAGGAGGTGGGCCTCCGCTACGTCGAGGGACTCGCCGCCGGCGCGATCCTGATCGGTCGGCACCCGGATCGGGCCTGGCTGCGGCACGTGCTGGGTGACGTGCAGGGCCTCGTCGACTTCGCTCCGGACGCGACCGAGGTGCCACCCGCCCTCGTCGAGCTGCTCGCCGATCCCGAGGCGTGCGACCGAGTGCACGTCGCCAACCGCCGGCTGGCGCTCGAGCGTCACGACGTCGCGCACGCCTGGACCGCCATCGCCGACCTGCTCGGCGTCCCCGTCGGGCCCGGCGTCGCGGCTCGGATCGAGCGGCTCCGCGCCGCGGCGGAGGCGCTCTGACCGCCCGACCGACCGGCATGAGCCGACCGGAATGAGCCGATCGGCGCATTGGGTGTGCTCGCCGGTCGTCGTATCGTGCTGCCGATGTGCCAGGAGGACCGCCCGTGACCGCCGTGTCGGTGATCATCCCGACGTTCGGCCGTGGCGAGTGGTTCCGTGCAGCCCTCGACTCGGCGCTCGCACAGCAGCTCACCGACATCGAGATCCTGATCGGCGACAACGGGCGCGACGACACGAAGCGTCGCATGCTGGCGGACTACGACGATCCCCGCATCCGGTACGTGCAGCACGAGACCAACCTCGGGCCGCAGGGCAACTGGGTCGAGCTCGTGCGGCTGGCCCGGTCGCCGCTCGTGGCGTCGTTGCACGACGACGACGTGTGGGAGCCGAACTTCCTGTCGTCGCTCGTGCCGATCCTGGAGGCCGAGCCGCAGGTGCAGATGGCGTTCTGCGACTACTGGCTGATCGATGCGGCAGGCCGTCGGCTGGAGGCCGAGACCGACGCGGTGACGCGGATGAACGCGCGCGACCGTCTGCCCGCCGGTGTGGTCGCCGGTGGCCTCGACGAGATGTTGCGGCTGGTGGCGGTGCACAACGCCCCGCAACCCGCGTACGCCGCGGTGTTCCGTCGTGACGCTGCGCTCATCGACTACCCCGACGACATCTCGCCGCTGTACGACATCTGGTTGAGCTACTCGATCGCTCGGGCCGGCGGGCAGTTCGCGTACGTGCCGGAGCGGCTCACCCGCTACCGCCAGCACCCGGGCACCGGGACGTCGAAGGGCTTCGCGGTCGCCGAGGACCGGGTGTTCGAGCGGATGCTCGCAGCGCACCCCGACTCGCCCGTTGCCGACGAGATCCGCCGCAAGTGGGCGTGGCTGCGCTGGGGCCGTGCAGCCGTCGCGATGGATCAACCCGACGGGCGTGAACGCTCGCAGGCCGAGTTCCGCGCCGCGGCGCGACATCTCGACGGCGGTCGGCGTCTGGTGGCGTCGGCCTGCGGACGGGTCGACATCGCCTGGACGGGGCTCCGCGCGGTCCGCCGGCTCCGCAACCGGGTACGACCGTCACGCACCCGATCCGACCAACCGCGTGGCGCGGCGGTTCATCCACCGTCGTGATGGCTACGCTCGATTCCCATATCCGTCACAGCGTGCGAGCACGCGGACAGCGAGGACACATGAAGCTCAGAACGATCCTGACGGGCGCACTGCTCGTCGCCGGTCTCCCGGTCGCCGGCGCAGCGGCGGAGGGCTCGCACGTCGAGGCGGCGCCGCCGCGCACCGAGGCCGTCGAACGCCAGCTCTACGGCGCGTACAACCTGAATGGCCCGGCGGTGCAGCTGGACAACGTCACGTTCCAGGCGGAGAGTGCGGTCCCGGCGTTGAGCGCCGGACCCAACCGCGAGTGCGATGCCACCAACGCGATCACGTCGCCCGCTGTCACCTCGCCGGCACTCGAGTCGCTGCTCCGCTGCTTCGTGTGGGGCGGCTACGAGATCGCGGATCCGACGGCACAGCCGCTCGCGATCGCGGTGTCGGGGATGCCACAGGGCATCTACGAGGTGTCGCTCTGGAACTGGGAGGAGACCAACCCCGAGATCCTCCAGCTCGTCATGGAGGGCAACTCGGTCGAACAGCTCTTCACCACCACCGGCGAGTGGCGGGTGCTCGGGCCGTACACCGTGGAGGTCACCGACGGCACGTTGAACATCAGCAGCATCAACGGTGCGCTCAACATCTCCGCGATGAAGATCGACGCGCTCGTGCAACCCGCGCCGGAGGTGAAGCCGCAGGCCCACTTCAAGCCGCTCTCGCCCACCCGTATCCTCGACACCCGGCCGGCCTCGCTCGTCAACTACAGCGGCGCGAAGCCCGGCCAGGGAGCCGTCGTCGAGGTGCCGGTGGCCGGCCAGGCCGGCGTGCCCGCCTCGAACATCACCGCAGCGGTGGTGAACATCACCGCGGTCGACGCCGGGGTCGCCGGGTACGTGACCGCCTACGCCTCGGGCACCACGCGGCCCGACGTGTCGAACGTCAACCCGATGTACGCCGGCCACACGGTCCCGAACATGGCCATCGTGCCCGTGGGCGCCAACGGCCGGATCTCGCTGTTCACGCTGAACCCGGCGCACCTGCTCGTCGACATCTCCGGCTACTTCGTCAGCGACGCCGGCACCGACGGCCGGTACCACCCGGTCGCGCCCACCCGTGTGCTCGACACCCGCGCCGAGAGCTACGTCGGCTACCTCGGCCCGAAGCCGAGCGCCGGGTCGACGGTGAAGGTGCCCATCCACGGCCAGGCGGGCATCCCGGCCACCGCTCGGGCGGTCGCGGTCACGCTCACCGCGACCGAGTCGATCGGTGAGTCGGTCGTGACCGCCTACCCCTCCGGCCAGGGTCGTCCGCTGGCGTCGAACCTCAATCTGCCCCCCACGCCCGGCTTCACCGTCGCCAACATGGCGATCCTGCCGATCGGTGCCGACGGCGCGATCGAGCTGTTCACCAGCTCGCCGCTCCACCTGATCGTCGACGTGCAGGGCTGGTTCGGCGACGGCAGCGAGGCGGGCACCGGCGGGTTCTTCATCGCCCAGACGCCCACACGCACCGCGGACAGCCGCGCGGCCAGCCGGATCGGCCTGCCCGTCGGTCCGTACACCCCGCCGAACTTCCTCACCCCGTCGCTCGGCGTGCGCCCGGCCGGTCAGCAGGTGGCGGCGGTCGTGTACAACATGACCACGACCACCACGCCCAAGGCCGGCTTCATCACGGCGTACCCGGCCGGCAGCGGCGTGCCGGTCGCGTCGAACCTGAACGCGGCGTCGAGCGGATCGACGGTGGGCGCGATGGCGATCACCACCCTCGGCAACGGCAATGCGATCAACGTGTACCACCAAGTGGGTGGCGAGTTGATCCTCGACGTGTCGGGCTGGTTCACCGCCTGACGGTGCGGTCGCGGCGTTCGCCGCGACCCGATCACGAGTGCGACGGCCCGCCGAGCGATCGGCGGGCCGTTTCGCGTGCGCCGTGCAGCACCTCGACGGAACGGTCACCTCGACGGAGCGGTCAGCTCGACGGAGCGGTCAGCTCGACGCGGTGGCGGCGAGCACGCCGAGCGTCCACAGCGCCGAGGTGTGCGAGCGCTCCACCATGAACTCCGACATCGGCACCCAGCGATTGACGTCGTACCACGACCAGAGCAACGGCACCGCGAGCGGATCGGGGCGGGTGTTGCGCAGCCGGAGCTCGTTCTCGATCCAGTCGTCCGAGCCGTCGAAGAGCAGGTTGTGCGGGCCGAACACGAACGAGCCGGGCCACACCGGCAGGTCGCCGTTCATCGTGTCGACGATGAGCGGCGAACGGGCCGGGTCCGATCCGAGGCCGGTGGCGAAGGAGGTGCCGAGCGGGTTGCCGCCGAGGCTGAACGACGCCCCGAGCACCGCAGCGGTGCGGTACGACTCGTCGCCGGTGAGCAGATGCGCTCGCAGGATCGCGATCCCGTGGGGCACGCCGGGCCCGAGGCCCCAGATGAGCGGCAGGTCGGGGCGTTCGATGAGGAACGGGTAGGCGGATGACTGCTGTCCGGCGACCAGTGCATCGGCGTGCTGCACGAAGCTGTCGATCGCGTGCTGTCGCGCCGTGTCCGTGACGAGGTCGTCGGGCAGTCGGGCGTACCGCCAGGCGGCGTCGCACAGCGGGCCGGGGCAGTCGAGCAACGGCATCGTCTCGGTGTCGAACGGCGATGCCTCGAGGAAGATCTGGTCGTAGCGGGCGTCGCCGGTGAGTTGCAGCATCGCCGTGGCGGCCGCCGCGCGGCGAGGCTCGACGGCGGCGGCACGCTCCGCGCGGGCGGGATCGGCGGCCCAGGTCTGCTCGGCCCAGTCCATCGCTCGCTGCGCCGACGAGGCGTACGTCGCTGCCCGTTCCGGGTCGTAGGTCTCGAGCACGATCGCCGTACGTGCGGCGGCCGCGGCGTACCAGTACGTCGACCAGACATCCGGGCTGTAGACGAACACCCGCAGCCCGTTGTCCCACGACGTCTCGCCCTCGTTCGCGAAGCTCACCTGGTCGACGGCGCCGGCGACGCCGCCGTCGGCCGACTGGAGCCGGCGGAACAGATCGAGATCCCAGAGGCCCTCGTCGATCACGTCCGGAACGGCGTCGCCGCTCTCGGGAATGCCGAGCTCGAGGTCGGCGAAGTACTCGGGGAACAGCTCGACCAGATCGAGCGCGGCCTCGAGGTACGACAGGTGCTGGATGCGCATGTTCCAGTCGCCGGCGTCGAAGTGACCGCCCCACACGTCGGGGACCAGCTCACCGGTGACGGCGTCCGGGTACTCGTCGAAACGATCGTCGACACCGACGTTGTCGAGACGGTCGAGCATCGTGAGCGTCACCCGCTCGAACTGCACGCCGTCGTCGGGGTGGAACGGCCGCGGGCGCACGATCGAGGTGTACGGCGGGCCGAGGGCGATGCCGCTGCGCTGGTGGTACATCGCCCGTCCGGCAGCGACCAGCGCGCGCCGCCAGGTGTCGTCGACGCCGATGTCGAACGACGGCGAGCAGCCGAGCACGTCGACGCACACGCGGTAGCGACCCTCGGTGGTGAGCGACGAGAAGTCGGCCGCCTGCACGGCGGTGCCGGTGAGGTCGCCCTTGCCCCAGTCGCCGTTCGGCCCGGGCGTGCGCGCCACCGTGGTGCCGGTGAGCACGACCTCGTCGGTGGCGTCGTCGATCACGCGGAACGCCATGCCGTCGGGCAGCTCGATCGGGCCCGCCCATCCGCCCCAGGCACCGACGAACGCCAGCTTGCCGCCGTCGCCCGGGGCGAACCCCACCTGGTTCACCTGCACCGACGGCGAACGAGTGCTGGTCGGATCGATCGTGAACGAGATCGGATCGACGTCGTCGAGGAACGACAACTCGATCTCCTGCCCGACGGGCACCGGCGCCGACAGCTCGAGCACCCAGTCGTGCACCACGGGGTACGGCGGGTCGTACCCGATGCTCCCCGCAGGGCGGGTGATCGGGTTGGCGGCCAGCACCGTGAGACCGGCGCCGCCCGGTCCGCCGAACACGTACCCGCCGGTCTCGAACAGCCTGCCGAGCACGAGATCGTCGCCCACCACGACCTTGTCGCCGTCGTCGTTCGTAACCCGCCCGGTCTCGATGCGCACCTGCAGCACGTCGGGCGCCAGCAGCTGCGCGTACGACGGCCGGTGTCGACCCTCGCCGGCGGATGCGGTCGCAGCGTCCCACCGCTCGTCGACGTCGATGCCGGCCACGCGCACCGGACCGGGTTCGCCCGAACCGATGCGGCCGCGGACGAACACCATCTGATAACCGACGTCGGGCACCTCGAACTCGACGGACGGCGCGACCGGCGTCCACGTCGCGGCGTGGAAGCCGGGGTCGGTGCTCACCTGCACGTCGGTCACGTCGGATGGCGCCTGGAGCGAGAGCGTGAGCGTACGGTCGGTGCTGAGCGTCGCGCCGTCGTCGATCGCGAACTCCACGGCACCGGCGACGCCCGCCTCCGTCGTGGCCGGGGCCGTCGGTGGCGGCAGCGTCGTCACGGTGCGCGGCGGTACGGACGGCTCGTCGTCGCGCAACACGTACCAGGTGCCGGTCGCTCCTGCGGCGAGCGCACCCACGACACCGAGACCCACCGCGATCCGCCGATCCATCCGACCAGTCAACCAGACCCGGCGGCGTCGAGGGCGGCGAGCGCCGGCCGGGCTCCCGTCCGGTCGTGGTCGGCACCGCGATCCGAGCCGCCGGCGGTGTCGCCCGGACGGGCGAGGGTCGAACGACTCTCGTTCCGTCGGATTCCGTCAAGAAGCGAGGGCTCCGGGGACGGTGAGTGTCGCTCGCAGTAGCCTCGGAGGTCACACACGAAGGGTGGTCACATGGAGCTCTCGTTCGTCGTCACCGCGGTGCGACGGTACTGGTGGATCACGTTGATCTGCATCGTCGTCGGCACGATGGCTGGCCTCAACCTGCGCGGCGAGGCCGTCGAGGAGTACTCGTCGACCTCGCTCATCCTGGTGTCGGCTCCCACCGCGTCGGCGGCGAACACGTTCTCCTCGGGCGGCGATCGGTACGTGCAGGGTGAGCTGAGCGTGCTCCAGTCGACGTCGCTCGCCGAGAGCGTCGCCACCGACGTCGGTCAGGGCCTCACCGCCGACGACGTCGTCGAGTTGGTGGAGATCAGCCAGATCATCAGCACCGACGTGATCAACATCACCGTCACCACCCCCGACCCGGCGCTCGCCGAGGACATCGCCGAGAGCTACGTCGACGAGTACTTCGACGCCCTGCGTGCCCAGGTGAACGACGCCCAGGCCGACGACATCGAGCAGCTGACCGCCCAGCTCGAGGGCATCGAGCGCGACCTCGGCGCCGTCGACGACGACATCCAAGAGGTGTTCGAGGACGTGCTGTCGAGCGTGCCGACCGATCCCAACGCGAACGTGTTCGTCCCCGACCTGTCGCAGCTGCGGCCCGACCTCGAGACCCGCCGGGTGATCCTGTCGGCCGAGTACGAGCGGGTCGCGATCGCGCTCGACCAGCTCGAGCTCGACTCCCGGTTGCGGATCACCAGCCGCCTCGTCCAGGAGGCGTCGCCGGCCGTGCTGGCCGACACCGCCAGCGGGGCGATGCTGCCGGCCGCCGGCCTGCTCGCCGGCACGATGATCGGCGTCGCGCTGGCCGTCATGGCGGCCGCCGCGTCGCGCAAGTCGGTCGACGCCCGTCAGGTCGCCGAGGTGCTGGATCGTCCGATCGTGGCCGAGCTGCCGCGGGCACGCAGCCTGCGCACGGCTCGGCGTTCGATGATCGACGCGGTACCCGTGAACGTGGCCCGAGCGGTGGAGGAACTCGCCGTCCTGGCCGAGACCCACGCTCGTCCGGGCGAGAGCTTCAGCGTGCTCGTCGTCGGTGCCGAGCGCGCCGCCGGTTCGACCACGCTCGCAGCGTTGCTCGCCGGCCGGTACGCCACGCACGGCTCGCAGACGCTCCTCGTCGACGTCGACGTCCGCGACAGCGAGCTCACCCGCCTGTTCGCGGTCGGGTCGCCGGGGCTGCGTGGCTTGCTCGCCCTCGACGACGAGCAGCCGACGTCGAAGCGTGCGAAGCGCATCGATCCGTTCACCTCCACCTCGATCCCCGGCCTGTCGGTCGTCGGGATCGGCGATTCCACCCGGCTCGGCTCGTTGCGCCGTGAGGCGCCGGCACTCGTCGAGGCGGCGAGCCGCCACGCACACGTCGTCGTGTACGACGGTGGTCCGCTGCTCGACGCGGCGTCGACGGTGCAGATGGCCCAGCTCGTGGATGCGGTGGTGCTGGCCGTCCCGATGCGGCGCATCTACACCAAGACGCTCCGGGCGATCGGCGCCCAGCTCGGCGACCGGCGCGCCCAGGTGTTGCCGGTGTTCGTGCCCGCGTCGCGGCGCCGTGCCACCGATCAGGGCCTCGGCGATCCACTGGTCGCCGTCGACGAACCCCAGGTCGAACTCGTCGAGCGGGTCTGACCGACGCATGTCCGGGCGGAAGGAGCTCACCAGGAACACGCTGTGGAACGTGGTCAACGAGGTCTCGATCCTCGTGTCCGCGACCCTCGGCGTGTTGCTGCTCATCCCACGGCTCGGCGCCGACGACTACGGCTCGTACGCCAGTCTGTTCGCGCTGGTCGGACCGTTCGCGGCCTTCGCCCACGGTGGCGTGGCGCTCACGATGTACGAGCACCTCGTCGGCGAGCGTGCCGAGCCGCGCCGGGTGATCGGCTCGTGCCTGTCGATCGCGCTCGTCGTGGCCGCCGTGCTGTCGCCGGTGTGCATCGTGCTGGCGCACGTGTTGTTCGACGCACTCGACCTCACCACGATCGTGCTGTTCGTGTCGTACGAGTTCTTCCTCCAGGCGATCATCCTCACGGTGATCGCCGCGACCCAGGCATCGCTCGACTACGGACTCGGCATGATGCTGCGCGTCGTGTTCCAGGGGGTGCGGATCTCGGTGATGCTGGTGCTCGCCGCGTTCGGCACACTCACGCTCGAACACCTCGTGTACGCCAACTTCGTCACCTTCGCCGCGCTCACCACGGCGATGGTCGCCGTCGCCCCGCGCCTCGGACTCGGCCGCGTCGTCCCGCGTCGCATCGAACGCGCGCACGTGAGGACCTCGTCGCTGTACTCGCTCGGCGTGAGCGGCTCGCTGGTGCAGAACGACGGCGACAAGGTGGTGCTCGAGGCGGCGGGGCATCGCGGCGACACCGGCGTGTACGCCGCCGGCTACCGCCTGATGATGCTCGCGATGATCCCGTTGAACGCGTTCAGCGGCTCGACGCACTGGGCCGTGCTCCGCTCGGCCCACGACGAGACCAGCCAGTCGAAGCGGGCGATGAAGTTCACCGCGATCAGCCTCGTCTACGCGGTGCCGGCCGCGGTGGTGATGTTCTTCGCCGCGCCGATCGTGCCGCACGTGCTCGGCGACGACTTCGAGGGCACCGAGCAGGTGATCAAGTGGCTGTCGCCGGTGGTGGTGCTGCGCGGCGTCGGCATCCTGCCGCTCAACGGCCTCATCGGACTCGGCCGCACGATGGCTCGGACGGGGCTGTTGGTCGGCGGGGCCGTCGTCAGCATGGGGTATTACCTGTGGCTCATCCCGGGCGGTTCCTGGCGGGGCGCCGCACAGGCCACGATCCTCGCCGAGTGCACCCTGCTCGCCGCCTCCTGGCTCGTCCTGCTCCGGGCGCAGCGACGCGCCGACGAGCAGCACCTGGCCGCCAATCCCGATGCCGACGCCGAGATCGAGCTCGCGCATCTCACCGACGTGCAGGAGGAGAACTTCTGATGGCCGCCAGCCCGATCCGCGTGGCGATCGTGGGATGTGGCGCGATCGCGCTCGAACACCTCGCGTTCCTCGCACCCTCGCCGCTCGTCGAGGTGGTGGGCGTGTGCGACGCCTCGCCCGCCGCTGCCGACTTCGCCCGCAGCAAGGTGCCCGGTGCACGCGCGTATCGCGATCTCACCGCGATGCTCGAGGCCGAACGGCCCACGGTGGTGCACGTCCTCACACCCCCGCACACCCATCCTGCGCTCGCCGCGCAGTGCGCCGAGGCCGGGTGCCACGTGATCTGCGAGAAGCCCGCAGCGGGCACCCTCGGCGAGCTCGATGCCATGCTCGCCACCGCCGACGGCAACGGCACCTGGCTGATGGAGTCGCAGAACTACCGCTACAACCAGCCGGTGCTCGACCTCGTGGCGGCGATCGGGTCGGGTCGCGTGGGCGAGGTGCGGGAGGTCGACGTGATGATCTCCCTCGACCTGGTGTCGGGGCGCTTCGGCGACCTCAACCTCACCGGCCCCGGTGTGAACCTCCCGGGTGGAGCGGTGCACGACATGTTGCCCCACATGGCGTACCTGTTCCTGATGCTGTCGGGCGCCGAGACGTCTGCCGATCGTGATCCGGTGCAGGTGTACGGCCGGCTGTGGAACGCGAGCGGCAACGTGCGCGTGGGGTTCGACCAGGTCGATGCACTGGTGGTGAGCGGCGCAGTGCGCGGCCGGCTGCGGCTCGCGAGCGACCTGGCGCCCGACGCCATGCGCTTGGTGGTGCGCGGCACGGCCGGCTCGGCCGAGACCGACATCTGGCATCCGTACCTGCGGGTCGAGGGTGGGGCCAACGTGGGCAAGCGGATCGCGGTCGAACACCTGGTGTCGGGCTCGCGGCTCGCCTGGTCCGCGTTCACCGACCTGCGCGACAAGGTGATGCAGTTCGGTTCGTACCACGGGATGACGCGCATGCTCGACGACACCTACTCACGGCTCGCCGACGGTGCAGCCGTGCCGATCAGCCGAGCTCAGATGCGCGACACGGCGGCACTCGTCGACGCGATCGTCGCACTGGGAGGTGCATCGTGAAGGTGCTCGTCACCGGCGCCGGTGGCTTCCTCGGTACCGCGGTCGTGCGCGCTGCCCGGCGCGCCGGCCACGAGGTGATCGCCCTGGTGCGTCCCGCTGCCCGGCTCTCCGGCGCACCGTGGGACGACGACGGCGTCACCCTGGTGCGGGGCGACCTGCGCCAACGCGGTCCGTGGACCGGAGAGCTCGCCGGCGCCGAGGCGGTCGTGCACCTGGCGGCCACGCCGTCGGGCGACCTGCCGAGCCAGTTCCAGGCCACCGTGCTCGGAACCGAGCAGCTGCTCGACGCCCTCGATCACGCCGACGGGCTGCAGCTCCGACGGTTCGTCCACGTCAGCACCTTCTCGGTGTACGACTACGCCGCGGTGCCGGCCGGCACCCCGATCGACGAGGACAGCCCGCTCGAGTCGCAGCTCGACCGGCGCGACGCGTACGCCGTCACCAAGACCATCCAGGAGCGATTGGTGCGCGACTGGGCGCTGCGCGCCGGCACGCCGCTCGTCGTCGTGCGCCCGGGTGCCGTGTACGGGCCCGGGGCCGACTGGGACCACGGGGTCACGATGCGACTCCCCGGCGGTCTCGGCCTGGTGTTCGGGCCACGGTCGCGCACCAAGTTCGTCCACGTCGACGACGTGGCCGCGGCGCTCGTGTCGGCGCTGACGGCCGAACGGGCCGCCGGCCGGACGATCAACGTGATCGACGACGACCCGCCCACCTATCTCCAGTACGCGAAGCGGTGCCGGGCCGCCGGAGCCGACGTGCCGCGTCTGATCCCGGTGCCGTGGTCGCTGGTGAAGCTCTTCGGCGGTCTCGTCGCGCAGTTCGACCGCCGGGTCGCCGGCGGTCGGGCCAAGCTGCCCGAGTTCGCCGCGCGCCGTCGCCAGGACGCGCAGTGGAAGCCGTTCGTGTACCCGAACGCCGTCGCACGCGACGTGCTCGGCTGGCGGCCGGGTCGCACGCTCGACGACGGTGTCGCCGAGATGGTCGCCGCCGGGAAGCAGCGCAATCGATGATCACCGCGCCAGCGCTCGGTGGGTCGGCGGCGTCGAGGCCGATCGACGAGGAGGTGCCGGCCACGGCGCTCTGGGTGTTGAGCGCGCAGATCGCCATCTTCCTCGCGATCTGGTTCGGCTTCGGGGTCACGATCTTCAGCACGACGCTGGTGACGCTGATCCAGTTCTCGCTGGTGGGCGCAGCGCTGCTCCTCGGGCCACGCGGTCGCCTCGGCCGCGTGATCGTGTCGTGGCCGTTGCTCGTGTTCTTCGGGTGGTGGGCGTCGTCGATCGCGTGGTCGCAGAGCCAGTGGGGCTGGCAGCTGCGCACCTCGACCACCCTCCCGCCCGTCCTGGCGGTCGTGGTGGCGGCGAGCCTGCTCCCGGTGCGTCACCTGAAGCGGATCATGGTGTTCAGCTTCACGGCGATGGTGCTGTTCGGCGCGTTCATCATGCTCACCCAGTACCCGACGGCGAAGGAGTTCCGCGACGCCACCACCTACCTGCCCGGATGGCGGGGCAGCTTCGTGCACAAGAACATCTTCGCGATGACGTCGGGCATCGCACTGCTGGTCGTGCTGTCGTTCGCCCGGCGGGGCTGGCTGCGGCGCCTGGTCGCAGCCCTGGCGGTGCTCTTCATCCTGATGTCGCGCTCGGCCACCGGCGCGGCCGCGCTGCTGGTGGTGGCCGTCGGTCTCCCGTGGTACGCCGCGTACCGCAGTCGGCGCGGTCGCATGACCTCGGCGTTCGCCTTCGTGTCGGTGCTGCTCGGCACGATGCTGGTCGCCGTCACGGCGATGATCTTCCCGTGGCTGATCAGCCTCTACGGCAAGGACCCCACGCTCAGCGGCCGGACCGACATCTGGGCGTCGGTCTGGCAGGTGGCCGAGCAGAAGCCGTGGCACGGGTGGGGCATCGGTGGTGTGTTCATCGAGTTCGCGCAGGAGCCCACCAACGGCATCATCCGGCGGGTCGGGTTCTTCTTCCCGCACTCGCACAACGGCTACCTCGAGTTGTTCCTGCTGCTCGGCGTCGTGGGACTCGCCCTGTGGCTCGCCATCGCGATCTCGACCCTGTGGGCGGGTGCCCGCCTCGTGTGGATCGATGCCGCGACGTCGCAGGTGGCCACGCTCTACGTGGTGATCCTGCTGTTGCTCAACGTGTCCGAGGTGGTGGTCACCGACGGCTACATGGCGGTGCTGGTGATGTTGCGCGTGCTGACGGCTCGCGTGCGGCTCGATCAGCGGGCACCGATCGGGGACGGGCGCCCGCTGCTGCCCGGCGACGTGACAGGAGCGATCAGACGATGAACACCTCGGCACCGGCGCGCTCACGAGTGATCGTGTGTGTCGGCACGTACCGGCGCAACGAGCCGCTCGCGGCGCTGCTCCGTTCGGTGGAGGCTGCGGCCGAACACGCCCGCGACCGCGCCGCGGTCGGCGTGGTGGTGGTGGACGACAACCCCGACGGCGCGGCGCGTCCGGTCGTCGACGGCTTCGCCGGCCGTTTCGAGCTCGGCGTGCACTACCGCCACGTCGGCAGGGGCAACATCTCGCTCGTGCGCAACGCGGCGATCGACGCCGGCATCGAGCTCGGCGACTGGATCGCGATGACCGACGACGACTGCGAGGCCGAACCGCAGTGGCTGACGGCGATGCTCGACGTGCAGGCCACCTATGCAGCCGACTGCGTCACGGGACCGTGCCCGGTGACGGTGCCGGCCGGCTCCCCTGCGTGGCTGACCGAGCAGCCGTTCCTGGACGAAGGTGGGCTCGTCGGCAACGACGGCGCGGTGATGCGCCTCGCCGCCACCCACAACTCGATGATCAGCACCGCGTGGCTGCGCGAACATCCCGAGCACCGCTTCGAGCCCCGCCTCGGGGTGGTGGGTGGCGAGGACACCGTGTTCTACGGCCTGGCGTACCGCAAGGGCCTCTCGATCCGCTGGGCGGAGAAGGCCGTGGTCCGTGCGACCGAGGGGGCGTCGCGCACCACCTACCGCTACCGCCTGCGCGTCGCGTTCTGGCTCGGCAACACCTCGGCGGTCACCAACCTCGAGCTCGGGTCGGCGACCCGGACCCGGCTCGTGATGTGGGGGGTCAAGGCGGTGCTGCGTGGTGCATCTCGCCCGGCGCGGCGCCTGCTCGCACGCCAGTCACCGCAGTGGCGGTACTCGCTGACCGTCGTGGCGAAGGGTGTCGGTCAGGCCCTCGGCGCGGCCGGGGTGCGTCACCGGCACCACTGAGCGACACCGCCGAGCGACACCGCCGAGCGGCACCGCCCAGCGGCACCGCCCAGCGCCACCGCCGAGCACGGCGTCGTCGCCGATCAGGTCGCGACGGCCACGTCGCCGGTCGCCGGCGTGCGCCGGCGCAGTCGCCGGCTCCATTCGAGTGCCGGCTGCTCGAACAGGCGGTAGAACACCGCCGACACCACGATCGAGGCGACGATCGCCGCTGCCATCGTCGCCAGTTCGGCCGCCATCGACACGCCGAGCACCTTGCCGCCCAGCCACGACACGGCGCCCATCACCGGCGAGTGCACGAGGTAGAGGCTGAAGCTGATCCGGCCGAGGAACTGGAAGGGACCCTGCTCGAGCAGACCACGCGCACCTCGCGGTCCGGTGGTGGCGAGCACGATCAGGCCGGCGACGAAACCAGCACCCGCCACGCGGTCCTGGTGCAGGGCCCACGCGAACCCGAGGCCGGCGGTGAATGCGCCGAGCACCACCGGCGGGAGCCGCTTCGAGCGGGTCCACTGGATGAGCACGCCGAACACGAACGCGTGCACGTACGGGCCGAACCAGTTCTCGCGCCCCTCACGCAGCGCGAACAGCGGCGGGACCAACGACGCTGCGGCGAGGACCGTGAGGGCGATCCAGTGGCGGTGCCACGACCGGTCGGGCACCCGTGCGAGCCCCCAGAGCAGCAATCCGTACAGCAGGTAGAACTGCACCTCCACGTACAGCGTCCAGTGCACACCGTTCACCATCGGCATGTTCAACAGATCGGGCAGGTAGAGCACGTGGGCGATCGCCTCGAGCACGCTGGGCGGGTCGAACGTCTCGCTCTTGGCGACGGTCGACACGAAGTTCACGACGAGCGCGAACACCACGGCCGCGTAGTACGGGGGGCTCAGGCGGACGAGCCGGCGGGTCATGAAGTTCCCGAAGCCGGGGCCGTCCATCACCGTGTGTCGCAGCGAGTGGGCGATCACGAAGCCGCTCAGCACGAAGAACACCGGCACGCCGCCGTTGCCGTGCATGATCAGCGGCTCGCGGATGGCCGCCGGGATGCGGTCGAGCGAGTTGGGCAGGTACTGCTCGGTGTGGTTGAACACGACCCACAGCGACGCGAGCCCGCGGAGCGCGTCGAGGAAGTGGTGGTGGCCCACCTGGGGCGCGCCGGTCGCGTTCACGGGACGATTATCGATCGCATCACACCGAACTTCAGCAAGATCTCGTCAAATCTGCACCATCGCGCCGCATCGTGTGGTCCCTCGGCCATCCTGGGCGCGATGCGTGTCGCCTACCTGACGAGCTTCTATCCGCGGGTCACCGACGTCTGGTTGCAGCGTGAGGTGCGCGCGCTGCGGGCCCGTGGGGTCGATCTGCACACGTTCACCGTGCGGTCGACGGACCCTGCGGGGTTGTTGTCCGACGCGCAGCGTGACGAGCACGCGCGCACGACGGCGATCCTGCCGTCGTCACCGATCACCATCGTGCGAGCGCACGCCGCCGCCGTCACACGGGGTCCCGGCCGCTACCTGCGAGCGGTGCGCCTCGCGCTCGCCACGCGCACTCCTGGCCTCGCGACCAGCTTGAAGCAGGTCGCGTACTTCGTGGAGGCCGGCGTGCTCGCCGCCGAGCTCCGCCGTCGCCGGATCGACCACCTGCACAACCACCTGAGCGATGCGAGTTGCACCGTCGCGATGCTCGCATCGGAGCTGTCGGGGGTGCCGTTCAGCTTCACGATGCACGGCCCGAGCATCTTCTACGAACCCGAGAAGTGGCGGATCGACGAGAAGCTGCGGCGAGCCCGCTACGTGGCGTGCATCAGCTGGTTCTGCCGCAGCCAGGCAGCGGCGTGGGTCGAACCCGAGCACTGGGAGAAGCTGAAGATCGTGCACTGCGGGGTCGACGTCGACGAGCTGCGCCCGTCGCACGGGTCGGACGGCACGCAGTTGCTGTTCGTCGGGCGACTCACCGGCTTCAAGGGCCTACCCGTGCTGCTCGACGCGATGCCGTCGATCGTCGAGCGTCGTCCCGGCACCCGTCTGGTATTGGTGGGAGACGGCCCCGACCGCGAGGCCCTGGAGGCACAGGTGCGCCGGCTCGGGTTGGGCGACTCGGTCGAGTTCGCCGGCAGCCGGTCGCCCGCCGACGTGGCCGCGCTGCTGGCCGCGACCGACGTCTTCGTGCTCCCGAGCTTCGCGGAGGGTGTGCCGACGGTGCTGATGGAGGCGCTCGGTGCCGAGGTACCGGTCGTCACCACGCGCATCGCCGGCGTGAGCGAGCTGGTGGAGGACGGCGTGAGCGGGCTGCTCGTGCCGCCGTCCGATCCGAGCGCGCTGGCCGACGCCGTGTCGAGCCTGCTCGGCGACCCGGAACGGCGCCGCGAGATGGGCGCCAACGGGCGCCGGGTGGTGCTCGAGCAGTTCGACGCCGCCGTGGAGGCGTCGCGTCACCTGACGTTGCTGCACGCCGACGACCCGGTGACGGGCACGCCGGTGCGGCCACCCTCGCGCTGAGGAACGCCGGCGGGCGCGCCGGGTGCGCCTCAGGCCTGGGTGTACTGGTTGATCAGCGACACGGTCTGCTGGATGTTGCCCCGCGACGACGCACCGAACACGATCGACTCGATGCGTGGGCGCTCGCAGATCCAGCGGATCGCCTCTTCGGGCGGGATCGCCCCCGAGGCCAGCACCGACATCGCGACGCACCGCACCGACGTGGTCTCGAGCGCGTGGTCGTACGCCTCGATGCCACCCGACATGCGGAAGCCGATCTTGTTGTAGTTGCAACACACGATCGGGCGTTCGATGCCCACCTTCTCGAGCACCGGTACGAGCATCGGCATGTTCATCGAGAAGAAGCCGGCCTCGGCGCCGTAGTGCGACTTCACGTGGTCGGCGAAGTCCTTGAACAGATCGTGCATCTTCAACCCGAGCAGCAGGTCGGTGATCACGTTCTGCAGGAAGATCACCGGCGTGTCGGCCTTCGCGAAGCGCTTCATCTCGGCGTCGACGAGCATCGACATGAGCTGCTCGACGTCCTTGCGCATCGCCGAGCGTGCGCCCTTGACGAGCATCTCCATCATCCCGCCGGGGGCGTACTGCTTCACGGTCTCCATGACGCCGAGTTCGCTCACGGCGTTGGCGTACTTGTGGGCGTACGGCATGCCGGGGTAGTAGACGAACCCGTCGAAGTCGCCCCGACGCTCGATCTCGTCGACGACGTCACCGATCTGGTCGTGGGTGGTGCACATGAAGGTGCGGATGCCGGCTTCGTATGCGTCGCGCAGCACCTTCACGATGCTCGACGTCTCCTTGAAGCGGACGGCCTGGGCGCGTGCTTTCTCCTCGGACATGTGGTTCACGCCGAAGAACTGGTTGTCGCCGAACATGATCCGGTCCATGGGTCAGCGTCCTGCCTTGTCGCGCTCGATGATGCGGTCGATGGTCCAGTCGGTGGCGTACGCGCTCTCGAAGCTGTTCTGCGGGTGCGGGTTGCGCTTGTCGACAGCCTCGACGAAGGCGTCGACCTGGGCCGAGTACTCCTCGCCGCGGAGGTAGTAGCTCACGGGCGCCTGCAGGTCGGTGATGTAGCGCGTGGTCCAGCCCTCCGGATACTGCTCGAAACTTGCGCCTTTCTTCAGGAAGACTTGAAGTTCCTGGCGGTCGGCGAGGATCTTGCCGTGGCTGCCGTACACCGCGATCGTGGTGCTCATCTTGCGGTGCGTCTCGTCGCTCCAGTTGGTCTCGAGCTGGCCCGAGAACCCACCGGCGTAGTCGAACAGCGCGTACACCGCGTCCTCGACGTCCTTGGAGTAGATGTTGTGCAGACGGGCGCCCACCACCGACTTCGGCGGGCCGACGACGAAGTTCATGAGGTCGACGACGTGCGATGCGTAGTCGTGCAGGCAGCCACCACCTTCGGACTTCTTCGAGCGCCACGTGAAGCCGGTCTTCGGCTTGGTGACCACCGGACCCGAGGCCTTGCCGTCGACGTGGTACACCTGCCCGACGGCGCCGGCCTGGACGAGGCGGGCGACCTCCTGGAAGGTGCCGATGAACCGGTTGTGGTAGCCGACCTGGTTGGCCAGGCCGCGCGACACGGCCAGCTGCGAGAGGCGCCACGAGTCGGCCGAGCTCAGCGTGAGCGGCTTCTCGACGAACACCTGCACGTCGTGCTCGAGGGCGTACGAGGCCACCTCCACGTGGGTGACCGACGGGGTGGCCACGACGATCGCGTCGGGCCGGGTCTCGTCGATGAGCCGCTCGTGGTTCTTGTAGGTCTCGATGCCGGTCTGTGACTTCACCGCGGAAGCCACGAACGATTGGGGCTCCACGATCCCGACGATCTCCACGTCGGGATGTGCGCCGAAGATCGCCAGATGGGAGAGCCCCATCTTCCCGACCCCGATGATGCCGATCCGCGCCATGACGGGGCACGCTATCGGAGCGGTTGCCAGCACCGTCGGACCAAATGTGACGATGTCGTCACGCAGTGTGGTCGTCGGGGTGGGTGAGGGCCGGGTCGTGTGGCCCATCGCGGCGCCGACCCGTTGGCCACGGCCGGCAGGGGGTCTACGGTCGTCGGCGTGATCGACCAACATCTCGAACCCGCCGTCGAGCCCACCGAGCAGGCCGAGCCCTCGCCAGCGCCCCACCAGGCGCGGCGGTTCCGCCGGATCCCGCTGCTGAACGTCGAGATCGACGACATGACGATGGACGACCTGCTCGCCCTGCGCAGTGGCAGCTTCGTCACGCTGCACGTCGACATGCTCGGCAAGCTGCAGCGCGACCGTTCGTTCTACGAGATCTGGCCGACGTTCCAGTACGTCACCTGCGACAGCCAGTTCCTGGTGTTCGCGATGAAGTTGATGGGCCGGCCGGTGCGTGAGCGGGTGTCGGGCTCGGACTTCCTGCCGCGCTTCTACACCCAGCACGCGAACGATCCCGACACCACGATCTTCCTGTTCGGCGCGGCGCCCGGTATCGCCGAGGTCGCGGCCGAGAAGATCAACGCCAAGGTCGGTCGCCAGATCGTGGTGGGCACCGCGAGCCCGCCGTTCGACCTGGTCGACGGTTCACCCGAGGACGACGCCTTCGTCGAGCAGATCATCGCCTCCGGCGCGACCGTGGTGGTGGTGGGCCTCGCCGCCGGCCGGCAGGAGAAGTGGATCGCCTCGCACCGCGACCGGCTGCCCGGCGTGCGGCTGATCCTGCCGCTCGGCGGCACCATCGACTACGAGGCCGGCTCGGTGAAGCGTCCGCCGGCCTGGGTGACCAACGTGGGCCTCGAGTGGTTCTGGCGCCTCGCACGCGAGCCGAAGCGCCGCTTCCGCCGCTACGTGATCGAGCAGCCACGGATCATCCCCGCACTGGTGAAGGACCACCTCGGTCGCTACCGGAACCCGTTCGCGTGACCGGCACCACGACCCGTCGGGCGGGCTACGAGAACTGCAACCCCGAGGGCATCGGGCTCGTCGCGCTGCTGCGCGAAGACCTGACCACCCACGAAGGCGACTGGACGACGCCGGGTTTCCGGGCGCTCGTCGTGCACCGGCTCGGCAACTGGCGGATGGGCGTGGCGTCGTTCGCCCTGCGTGCGCCGCTGTCGATGCTGTACCGGTTGGCGTACCGGCGGATCATCCGCAGCTACGGCATCGAGTTGCCCTACTCGGTGATCGTCGGCCGTCGTGTGCGTATCGACCACCACTCCGGGATCGTGGTGAACGGCTACAGCGTCATCGGCGACGAGTGCGTCCTGCGCCAGAACACCACGCTCGGCATCCCCAGCACCGACCAGCCCGACGCCGCGCCGGTGCTCGGCCGCGGGGTCGACGTCGGTGTCGGCGTCGTGATCCTCGGCCGCATCCACGTGGGCGACGGTGCTGTGATCGGGGCCAACGCCGTGGTGGTGCGCGACGTCCCTGCCGGCGCGACGGCCGTCGGCATACCGGCCCGGGTGCTCGAACGGCGACCACCCGGCTGACTGCAGCACGACACGACCGCCGCCGACCAGGGAGAGGATCGATGGGTGTGATCGAGGACAGACACGACGGATCGGGGCGAACCCCGGCGGGCGGACGCGCGAGCGGCGAGATCGCCGTGGCGTGCGCCGGCGACGACGGCTACGCGATGCCACTCGCGGTGATGCTGCGCAGCCTCGGCGAGCACCTCGGCGCGGACCGCAGTGCCGTCGCCCACGTCCTCGACTGCGGCATCGGGGAGCCCAACCGTCAGCGCCTGCTCCGCTCACTCGACGGGCTGCCGATCACGCTCGCGTGGCACCGCCCCGACCTCGGCCGGATCCGGTCGGCCCGGCCGGGCGAGCAGTTCGCCGTCAGCACCTACGCCAGGTTGCTGATGCCCGAGCTGATCGACGAGCCCCACGTGGTGTACCTCGACGGCGACGTGCTCGTGCTCGACGACGTCGGCGTGCTGTTCGACCTGCCGATCGCCCCGTTCGCCGCCCTTGCCGTCACCGACCCGACGGGCGCCGGGCACCTCGCCGACGCCGAGCACCTCCCGGCCGCACTGCGCGAGGCGCACCCAGCTGCTCGGTACGCGAACACCGGCATCTTGCCGATCGACCTCGACGACGCACGACGCACGGGCTTCACCGACGACGCCCTCGCACTCCTCACCGAGTTGCCGGGCCGGCCGAAGTGGGTCGACCAGGACCTCATCTGTGTCGTGCTCGCCGACCGGATCGGGCCGCTGCCCGCACGGTGGAACGCCTACGCGAACGTGTTCATCGACATCCACGGGCCGTCCCACCTGCCCGCCGACGAGCAGGCCGAGGCACACGACCACCCGGCGATCGTCCACTACACGCTCGACAGCAAACCCTGGCGCCGGAAGTGCCCGCACCCGATGCAGGCGCAGTGGTTCGAGGCCGTCGACCGCACCGCCTGGCGCGGGTTCCGGCCGAACTACTGGAACGACCCGCCCGACTGGCGAGCGAGGTTGGCGCGGATGCGTCGCCACCGGTAGCGTTGCCAAGTCAATCGACGTCCGGGTGAGCCCCTCGTCGACCGTCAGGTCGCACGAGGGGGACCACACGGCACAACACGAGTTCGGTGCTCCGCCGGTCCATGGACCTGCGGAGCATTTGCGTGAACGGCGCCGGTCACGGTGCCGTGCCAGAACCAGGTGAACACATCCCGGCACTGCGCCGGGTCCGAAGGAAAAGGCTGCCGACATGGCACTGAAAGCGATCGTTGGCGAGAAAGTCGCCATGAGCCAGGTGTGGGTGAACGACAAGGTCGTACCCGTCACCGTGCTCCGCGTCGAGCCCGCGCGCATCGTGCAGGTGAAGACGACCGAGCGCGACGGCTACACCGCACTGCAGGTCACCTACGGTCAGAAGGACGCGAAGAAGCTCCCGAAGCCCGAGGCCGGTCACTTCGCCACTGCCGGCGTGCAGCCCGGCCGTCGCCTCGTCGAGCTGCGTCTCGACTCGGTCGACGGCTTCGAGGTCGGCCAGGAGATCAGCGTCGACACCCTCGCCGAGGGCGAGAAGGTCGACGTCACCGCCGTCAGCCGCGGCAAGGGATTCGCCGGTGGCATGAAGCGTCACAACTTCGCCGGCCAGGGCGCGAGCCACGGTAACCACAAGCACCACCGTGCGCCGGGCTCGATCGGCTCGTGCAGCTTCCCCGGTCGTGTGTTCAAGGGCCTCAAGATGGCCGGTCACATGGGCCACGAGCAGGTCACGACGCTGAACCTCGAGGTCGTGCAGGCCGACACCGAGCGCAACCTGCTGCTGGTGAAGGGCTCCGTGCCGGGCCCCAACGGTGGCGTCGTCATCGTCCGCAACGCCGTCAAGGGCGGGAAGAAGGGGGCAGCCTGATGCCGTCGATCGCCGTGAAGACCTCGGCCGGCAAGGCCGCCGGTGACGTCGAGCTCGCCGCCGACGTGTTCGGCATCCAGCCGAACGTGCCGGTGATGCACCAGGTGGTCACCGCCCAGCTCGCCGCCCGCCGCTCGGGCACCCAGAGCACCAAGACTCGCGCCGAGGTCTCGGGTGGCGGCAAGAAGCCGTTCAAGCAGAAGGGCACCGGCAACGCCCGTCAGGGCTCGACCCGTGCGCCGCACTTCAGCGGTGGCGGCGTCGCCCTCGGCCCGAAGCCGCGCAAGTACGACCAGAAGACCCCCAAGAAGATGATCAACCTCGCACTGCGCTCGGCGCTCAGCGACCGTGCTGCCGAGGGCAAGGTGATCGTCGTCGACGACTGGGGTTTCGACGCCCCGAAGACCAAGGCGGCGAAGGCCGCGCTGGCGTCGCTCGGCATCGAGGGCAAGGCGCTCGTGGTCGTCGATCGCGACGACGTCAACACGATCAAGAGCTTCCTCAACCTGCGCGAGGTGCAGCTCATCGAGCGGGCCGAACTGAACGCGTACGACGTGCTCTGCAACGAGTACGTGGTGTTCACCAAGGCGACGCTCCCCACCGGTTCGCAGAAGGAGGCCGCGGCGTCATGAAGGACCCCCGCGACATCATCATCGCCCCGATCGTCTCGGAGAAGAGCTACGCGCTGATCGAGCAGGGCGTCTACACGTTCAAGGTCCACCCGGCCGCCAGCAAGCCCGAGATCCACGACGCCGTCGAGGCGATCTGGGGCGTGCAGGTGCTGAAGGTGAACACCCTGAACCGCAAGGGCAAGAAGACCCGCGCCCGCCGCATCAACAAGCGTGGGAGCAAGCCCGACACCAAGCGCGCCATCGTCACCCTCGCTGCGGGCAACGAGATCCCGCTGTTCGAGAACTGAGGTCGGAGAAGTCATGGCCATTCGTTCCCGCAAGCCCACGAGCCCCGGTCGCCGTTTCCAGACGACCTCGGACTTCTCGGAGATCACCAAGTCGACGCCGGAGAAGACGCTGCTCGCCCCGATCAGCAAGTCCGGCGGCCGCAACGTCTACGGGCGCAAGACCGCTCGCCACCGCGGTGGTGGCCACAAGCGCCAGTACCGCCTGGTCGACTTCAAGCGCGTCAAGGACGGCGTGACCGCCAAGGTCGCCGCCATCGAGTACGACCCGAACCGCACCTGCCGCATCGCGCTGCTGCACTACGCCGACGGCGAGAAGGCCTACATCCTGGCCCCGAAGGGCCTCGAGGTCGGCGCGCACGTGTCGAGCGGCCAGGGCGCCGACATCAAGCCCGGCAACGCGTTGCCGCTGCGGTTCATCCCGGTCGGTACCACGGTGCACAACGTCGAGCTGCGCCCCGGCCAGGGCGGCAAGATCGCCCGCTCGGCCGGCATGGCCGTGCAGCTCGTGGCGAAGGAGGGCGAGTTCGCCACCCTGCGCATGCCCTCCACCGAGATGCGTCGCGTGATGATCGACTGCCGCGCCACGGTCGGCGAGGTGGGCAACAGCGAGCACGAGCTCGTCAAGATCGGCAAGGCCGGCCGCAACCGCTGGAAGGGCAAGCGCCCCCAGACCCGTGGTGTGGCGATGAACCCCGTCGACCACCCGCTCGGTGGTGGCGAGGGTCGCACCTCGGGTGGTCGCCCGGCGGTGTCGCCCTGGGGCAAGCCCGAGGGTCGCACCCGCAACAAGAAGAAGGCGTCGCAGCAGCTCATCGTCCGCCGTCGTCGTACGAGCAAGGGCCGGAGGTAATCCCACATGTCACGCAGCCTGAAGAAGGGCCCGTTCGTCGACGACCACCTGCTGAAGAAGGTCGACGCGCAGAACGCGGCCGGCGAGCGCAAGGTGATCAAGACCTGGAGCCGCCGCAGCACGATCATCCCCGACATGGTCGGGCACACCATCGCCGTCCACGACGGTCGCAAGCACGTGCCGGTGTACGTCACCGAGTCGATGGTCGGTCACAAGCTCGGTGAGTTCAGCCCGACGCGGACCTTCAAGTACCACGCCGGCCAGGAGAAGAACACGAAGGGTCGCCGCTGATGACCGGTCCCAAGCTCAACGAGAAGTCGTTCGTCGCCGGCGAGCGCGTCGGCACCAAGGCCAGCGCCAAGTACGTCCACATGTCGGCGTCGAAGGTGCGTGTCGTGCTCGACCTGATCCGTGACCTGCCGGTCCGTCAGGCCGACGAGGTGCTGCAGTTCACCGACCGCGAAGCCGCGGCCGCCGTGCGCAAGGTGCTCGCCTCCGCCGTCGCCAACGCCGTCCACAACGACGAGCAGGATCCGGACGAGCTGTTCGTCCTGGCCTGCTACGCCGACGAGGGCCCGACGCTGAAGCGATTCACCCCGCGTGCTCGCGGACGCGCCGGCCGGATCAAGAAGCGGACCGCGCACATCACCGTCGTCGTCGCCCGCATGGACGACGCCCGGATCGAGGTCGTCCAGGCCCGCGCTGCCCGCAGCACCGCCGCCGGTCGCCGTCGCGGTGCCGCCGGCACCGCGGCCAGCCGTCGCGACCGCGTCGAGCGCAGCCGTCAGCGCGCCCAGCAGCTGAAGGGCGGCGAGGTCGCAGGCGACGACACGGCATCCGAGGAGACGGCGTCCGAGGAGACGGCGTCCGAGGACACCGCGTCCGACGCAGCCGAGGTCGTGCCCGGTGAATGGGCCGGCTCGGCGATGCCGCTCGCCGACGGCAGCGCGCCGGCGGGCTACGAGATCAAGGGCAACGCCGACTCGATGCTGTACCACGTGCCCGGCAGCCGTCACTACACCCAGACCATCGCCGAGGTGTGGTTCGACACCACCGACAGCGCCGAGGCCGCCGGCTTCGCCGCCCCCGGCAGCCAGGCCGACGACGAGACCGCCGACACCGCCGACGGCGAGGAGAGCTGACACATGGGCCAGAAGATCAACCCCTACGGCTTCCGCCTGGGTGTCACCACGGAGTGGAAGAGCCGCTGGTTCTCCGACCGTGACTACAAGGAGTACCTCACCGAGGACTGGAAGATCCGTCGGGCGCTCATGTCCAAGCTCGAGTCGGCCGCCGTCAGCCGGATCGAGATCGAGCGCACCCGCGACAAGGTGCGCGTCGACATCCACACCGCTCGCCCGGGCATCGTGATCGGTCGCCGCGGCGCCCAGGCCGACGAGCTGCGTGCGCTGCTCACCAAGATCACCGGTAACCCGAAGGTCCAGCTCAACATCGTCGAGATCAAGAGCCCCGAGCTCGACGCCGCGCTGATCGCCCAGGGTGTCGCCGACCAGCTCGCCAACCGCATCGCGTTCCGTCGGGCGATGAAGCGTGCGGTGCAGAACGCGCAGCGCGCGGGTGCCCTCGGGATCCGGGTGCAGTGCTCGGGTCGTCTCGGCGGCGCCGAGATGAGCCGCACCGAGTGGTATCGCGAGGGTCGCGTCCCGCTGCACACGCTGCGCGCCGACATCGACTTCGGCTTCCGTGAGGCCCGCACCTCCAGCGGCCGCGTCGGCGTGAAGGTCTGGATCTACAAGGGCGACATCGTCCCGTACAAGGCCCAGAGCGACGACAAGATCGCTCGCGAGGCGGCCATGGCGGTCGGCGAGACCTCCGGCGCCGCCGGCCCGCGTCGCGTCGTCAGCTCCGGTGGTCCCCGCAAGCTCGACGAGATCGAGCCCGAGGCCGCTCCGCTCGTGAAGGAAGCCGACCCCGAGCTCGAGAAGCTGCTCGACGAAGAAGAAGACATCGCTCGTCGTACCCACGAAGGGCACGAAGCACCTCACTTCCGTGGGGAGGACTGACCCATGTTGATGCCCCGCAAAGTCGCACACCGCAAGCACCAGCGCGGCCGTTTGAACGGCGTCGCCAAGGGCGGCACCGATCTCGCCTTCGGCGAGTACGGCATCCAGGCGCTCGAGCCGGGCTGGCTCACCGCCCGCCAGATCGAGGCCGCACGTATCGCCATGACCCGCGCCATCAAGCGTGGCGGCAAGGTCTGGATCAACGTGTTCCCCGACAAGCCGGTCACGAAGAAGCCGGCCGAGACCCGCATGGGCTCGGGCAAGGGCAACCCCGAGTTCTGGGTGGCCGTGGTGAAGCCGGGTCGTGTGCTGTTCGAGCTGTCGTTTCCGAACGAGGAGACGGCGAAAGCAGCCATGAACAAGGCGATCCAGAAGCTGCCGATCAAGGCTCGGATCATCACCCGTGAGGAGACCTACTGATGGCCCGCACCAACAAAGAGCTCGCCGAGCTCTCGCTCGCGGCGCTCGTCGACGAGCTGCGCGCCACCAAGCAGGAGGCGCTCAACCTGCGGTTCCGCAACGCCACCGGTCAGCTCGACAACAACGCCGAGATCCGAACGGTGCGTCGCCAGATCGCTCGCATCAACACCTACATCCGTCAGCGCGAGATCGCTGCCGCCGAGAGCGGGAAGTGACCCAGATGGCCGAGACCGAGAACAACGAGACGACCGCAGCCGCCGGTGCGGTGCGCCACGCCCGCAAGGTGCGTGAAGGCGTCGTGCTGTCCAACAAGATGGAGAAGACGGCCGTCATCGCCGTCGTCGAGCGCGTGCGCCACCCGAAGTACGGCAAGTTCATGCTCCGTACCAAGAAGCTGTACGCACACGACGAGGCCAACGACGTCAACATCGGCGACCGCGTGCGTGTGATGGAGACCCGTCCGCTCAGCAAGAACAAGCGCTGGCGGGTCGTCGAGGTCCTGGAGCGTGCGAAGTGATCCAGCAGGAATCCCGACTCCGCGTCGCCGACAACAGCGGCGCCAAGGAAGTGCTCTGCATCAAGGTGCTGGGCGGCACTCGTCGGCGCTATGCGTCGATCGGTGACATCTTCGTCGCCACCGTCAAGGACGCGATCCCGGGTGCGGGCGTGAAGAAGGGCGACGTCGTCAAGTGCGTCGTCGTCCGTGTGAAGAAGGAGAAGCGCCGTCCCGACGGCAGCTACATCCGCTTCGACGAGAACGCGGCCGTCATCATCAAGGACGACCTCACCCCGCGTGGCACCCGCATCTTCGGCCCGGTCGGCCGCGAGCTGCGTGACAAGAAGTTCATGCGCATCGTCTCGCTGGCTCCGGAGGTGATCTGAGATGAAGCTCAAGAAGGGTGACACCGTCGTGGTGATCGCCGGCAAGGACAAGGGCAAGGAGGGCGAGATCGCCCAGGTCTTCCCCGCGGACAACAAGGTGATCGTCTCCGGTGTCAACACCGCGACCAAGCACCAGAAGGCCCGCAGCGCCAACCAGCAGGGCGGCATCATCGACCGGGACATGCCGATCGATGCGAGCAACGTGATGCTCGTGCACAAGGGCACGCCGACCCGGGTGGGCTACCAGATCAACGCGGACGGCACGAAGGTCCGCATCGCCAAGCGCTCCGGAGAGGTGATCGGGTGAGCGACACCGCAGTGAAGGCCGCCCCGCGGCTCAAGCACAAGTACGACGCCGAGGTGAAGGGCGCGCTGAAGGATCAGCTCGGCCTCACCAACGTGATGCAGGTGCCCAAGATCGAGAAGATCGTGATCAACATGGGCGTCGGCAAGGCCACCCAGCAGCCGTCGCTGCTCGAGGGTGCCGTGCGCGACCTGACCCAGATCTCGGGGCAGAAGCCGGTCGTCACCAAGGCCAAGAACTCGATCGCCGGCTTCAAGCTCCGCGAAGGCCAGTCGATCGGGTGCAAAGTCACTTTGCGCGGCGATCGCATGTGGGAGTTCCTCGATCGGCTCATCGCCGTCGCGATTCCCCGCATCCGCGACTTCCGCGGCCTGCCGGCCAACAGCTGGGACGGGCGCGGCAACTACACGTTCGGGCTCAACGAGCAGACGGTGTTCCCCGAGATCGACTACGACAAGATCGACAGCCCCCGTGGCATGGACATCACGATCGTGACGACGGCGACCACCAACGAGCAGGGCAAGGCACTGCTCGATGCGTTCGGCTTCCCGTTCAAGCGTGGCGCCGATGCGGTGGCCGCTCCGAAGAAGTCCAAGCGTCGTGGCCCGGTCCGTGGTGGCAAGGGTGCCGCCAAGCCGGCGAAGAAGAAGAAGTAAGGGAAGGGCACCGACATGGCAAAGAAGTCGCAGATCAACAAGGCCAACGCCAAGCCCAAGTACAAGGTGCGTGGCTACACGCGTTGCCGCCGTTGCGGTCGCGCCCGTTCCGTCTACCGCCAGTTCGGCCTTTGCCGGATCTGCCTGCGTGAGATGGCTCACGCGGGTGAGATCCCGGGCCTGACCAAGGCGAGCTGGTGAGGAGGCACGATGCTCACTGATCCCATCGCCGACATGCTCACCCGCATCCGCAACGCCAACACGGCGATGCACGACGAGGTGCGCATGCCCTGCTCGAAGCAGAAGGTCGCGCTCGCGAAGATCCTCGAGAAGGAGGGCTACATCACCGGTTTCACGGTGGCGCCGTCCACGAAGGGTCCTGGCGACGTGCTGACGATCCAGATGAAGTACTCCGCCGACCGTCACCGCACGATCTCGGGTCTCCGTCGCATCTCCACCCCCGGCCTGCGGGTGTACCGCAAGGGCAACGCGGTTCCTCGCGTGCTCGGTGGCCTGGGTGTGGCCGTCCTGTCCACCAGCCAGGGGCTCATGACCGACCGCGATGCGCGCAAGCGCAACGTGGGCGGCGAGGTCCTCTGCTACGTGTGGTGACCCCCACACCGATCGAGAGGAATCCACATGTCCCGCATCGGTAAGGCCCCGATCACCGTCCCCGGTGGCGTCGACGTCAGCATCGCCGGCGGCGCCGTCACCGTGAAGGGTCCGAAGGGCACCCTGAGCCGCACCATCCCCGGCGCGATCACCGTCCGTCAGGACGAGGCCACGCTCGTGGTCGAGCGTCCCGACGACGCCCGCGAGAGCCGGTCGTTGCACGGTCTCACCCGCACGCTGGTGAGCAACATGGTCGTCGGTGTCACCGAGGGCTTCTCGAAGGAGCTCGAGATCATCGGCGTCGGCTACCGCGCCGAGGCGCAGGGTCCGACGACGTTGCGCCTCGCACTCGGGTTCAGCCACCCGGTCGTGATGACGGCGCCCGAGGGCGTCACCTTCGAGACCCCGTCGCAGACCCGCATCATCGTGCGCGGCATCGACAAGGAGATCGTCGGCCAGGTGGCCGCGAACATCCGTGCCATCCGCAAGCCCGAGCCCTACAAGGGCAAGGGTGTTCGCTATCTCGGCGAGAAGGTCTTGCGCAAGGCCGGCAAGACCGGAAAGAAGTGAGGACGCCATGAGCAAGGTCGCCCAGAAGCGCCGCGAGAGCCGGCTCGTCCGCCACGCTCGTGTGCGCAAGAAGATCCACGGCACCGCCGAGCGCCCGCGTCTCGCCGTCTACCGCTCGAACCGCCACCTCGTGCTCCAGGTCATCGACGACGACCTGGGTCGCACGATCGTGTCGGCCTCGAGCCAGGAGGCCACCCAGCGTGCCGCCGGCCGTGGCTCGAACGTCGAGGCCGCGACGCGCCTCGGCCAGCTGATCGCCGAGCGCGCCAAGAGCGCCGGCGTCGACAAGGTCGTGTTCGACCGCGGTGGCTTCGCCTACCACGGCCGGATCGCTGCGGTCGCCGCCGCAGCCCGTGAAGCAGGTTTGGAGTTCTGATGGCCGGTCCCAGCAACTACGGCAACCGCGACAACCGCGGCAACAACGAGCCGACCCCGGATCCCAACGGCCTGCGCGAGTCGCGCGTCATCACGATCAACCGTGTGGCCAAGGTCGTGAAGGGTGGTCGTCGCTTCAGCTTCACCGCACTCGTGGTGGTGGGCGACGGCAACGGCCGCGTCGGACTCGGCTACGGCAAGGCCAAGGAAGTGCCCCTGGCGATCCAGAAGGGCACCGAGGAGGCCAAGCGCAACCTGTTCGACGTGCCGCTCGCCGGCTCGACGATCACCCACCCGGTGATCGGCATCAACTCCGCCGGCCGCGTGCTGATGAAGCCCGCCGCCGCCGGTACCGGCGTCATCGCCGGCGGCGCCGCCCGGATCATCCTCGAAGAAGCCGGTGTGCACGACGTGCTGTGCAAGTCGCTCGGATCGTCGAACGCGATCAACGTCGCCCGTGCCACGATCAACGGCCTCAAGTCGTTGCAGCGCCCCGACGTCGTGGCCGCCCGCCGCGGTCTCGCCGCCGAGGACTTCGTGCCGAAGGGCGTGCTCAACTCGTACAACGAGCGCCAGAAGGCGCGCGCCGCAGGGGAGTCGCACTGATGCCCGGTCGCAAGCCCAACACCTACGAGGGTGAGAAGACGCTGACGGTGAAGCAGGTCCGGTCGGCGATCGCCAACAAGCCCAAGACGGTCGGTACCCTGCGTGCCCTCGGGCTCGGCAAGATCGGCAACGTGAACACGCTGCCCGATCGCCCCGAGATCCGCGGGATGCTCGCCCGGGTGCCCCACCTCGTGGAAGTCCAGGAGAACTGATCGCCATGCGCGTCGACGAACTCAGCCCCGCACCGGGGTCCAACAAGGCCAAGAAGCGCGTCGGTCGTGGCATCGGCGGCAAGGGCGGCAAGACCGCCGGCGCCGGTACCAAGGGCCAACACTCGCGTGGTCGCGGCAAGGTCGGTCGTGGCTTCGAAGGTGGCCAGACCGGCCTGAAGCAGCGAGTCCCGAAGTTGAAGGGGTTCAACAACCCCTTCCGCGTCGAGTACTCACCGGTCAACCTCGACCAGGTGGCCGCCACCGGCGAGTCGTCGGTCAGCCCCGAGGTGCTCGTCGCCAAGGGCCTCGTCCGCAAGGGTGCCTTCGTGAAGGTGCTCGGCCGGGGCGAGCTGACCGGCAAGGTCGACGTCGCCGCCCATGCCGTGTCGGCGTCCGCCCGCGAGGCCATCGAGGCCGCGGGTGGCTCGGTCACCATCATCCCCCTGCCCTACAAGTCCGGCCGTCCGCCGGTGCAGGGCAACCAGTTCACCAACCGCTGATCGTCGTCCGGCCGATGCCGAGGTGTTGCCCACCGATGGTGGTCAGCATCTAGCATCGGCCGGTCGCATCCCGCCACCACCCTCGCGGCCCGCCGCGACATCCGCCCCTCTCTAGGAGCCTTGTGTTCTCGAACATCAAGAACATCTTCAAGGTCCCCGATCTGCGCAACAAGATCCTGTTCACCTTCGGGATCGTCGCGTTGTACCGACTCGGGGTGGCCGTCCGGGTGCCGGGCATCGACGCGGACGCCGTCAACCAGTTCCAGGAGGCGGTCCGTTCGCAGGGCGCCCTCGGCTTCTTGAACCTGTTCTCCGGCGGCGCGTTCGGCAGCTTCTCGATCTTCGCGCTCGGCATCATGCCGTACATCACCGCGAGCATCATCATGCAGGTGCTCGGTGTCGTGATCCCGAAGCTGGAGGAGCTCCAGCAGCAGGGTGCGGTCGGCCAGCGCAAGATCACCCAGTACACCCGCTACCTCGCGATCGCGATCTCGCTGTTGCAGGCCACCGGCCTCACGTTCATCTTCGGCCAGGGACGCGGGAGCGCCTTCTTCGGTGCGGCCCAGTCGGTGCCGAACGTCCGCCTGCTCCCCGATGGGATGTGGCCGCGTGGCTACCTCGTCATCGTCACCCTGGTCGCCGGCACCGCGCTGATCATGTGGCTCGGCGAGCTGATCAGCCAGCGAGGCATCGGCAACGGGATGTCGATGATCATCATGGCGTCGGTCGTGAGCGATCTGCCGTACAGCTACTACTCGATCCTGCAGAGCAAGAAGTGGTTCGTGTTCGGCATCCTCGCCCTGCTCAGCGTCGGCATCGTGGTCGCCGTCGTGCGCGTCGAGCTCGCCCAGCGGCGCATCCCGGTGCAGTTCGCGAAGCGGGTGGTCGGCCGCCGCATGTACGGCGGGCAGAACACCTACATCCCGCTCAAGGTGAACCAGAGCGGCATCGTGCCGATCATCTTCGCCAGCTCGGTGCTGTTGTTGCCGGTCCTGCTGTCGAACATGCTCGGTTCGGGCGAGGGCTGGCGTGGCTCGATCGTCGACTTCGTCGACGAGTACATCGTCAACAGCCAGAACATCGTGTACATCGCGCTGTTCTCGCTGCTGATCGTGGCATTCGCCTACTTCTACAACTCGATCGCGTTCGACCCGATCCGCCAGGCCGACCAGTTGCGCCGCCAAGGTGGGTTCATCCCGGGCATCCGTCCGGGTCCCCAGACCGAGCGGTACCTCGCGAAGGCCGTCAACCGGATCACGCTGCCCGGTGCGGTGTTCGTCGCGATCATCGCGATCCTGCCGTATCTGTTGCTGTGGGCGGGCGACGTGCAGAGCTTCCCCTTCGCCGGAACCACCGTGCTGATCGCGGTCGGTGTGGCTCTCGAACTGATGCGCCAGATCGACAGCCAGCTCATGTTGCGCAACTACGAGGGCTTCCTCAAGTGATCCCAGCCCGGTCTCGCGACGTGGGCGTGCAGGTCGGATGATCCCGGGCGCTCGCCTCATCATCCTCGGCCGCCAGGGGTCGGGGAAGGGGACGCAGTGCGTCCGGCTGTCGCGCCACTTCGTGGTGCCGCACATCTCGACCGGCGACATGCTGCGCTCCGCCGTGCGCGAAGGCACCGAGCTCGGCACGATGGCCAAGGAGATCATGGACGCGGGCGGCCTCGTCAGCGACGACATCATGATCGGCATCGTGGCCGAGCGGCTCTCCAAGGACGACGCCCGCACCCGCGGCTACATCCTCGACGGTTTCCCACGCACCGTGGGCCAGGCGCTCGAGCTCGACCGCATCACCGCGAGCCGCCCGATCGACGTCGTGCTCGACCTCGACGTGCCTCGTGAGGTGGTGCTCGAGCGGATCACGGCCCGTCGGGTGTGCCGCGACTGCGGCACCAACTACGTGGCCACCGGCCGCGAACACCTGCCGTGGATCTGTGACGTCTGCGGCGGCGACGTGATGCAGCGCGACGACGACACGCCCGAGGCGATCAACCGCCGTCTCGACCTCTACGAGGAGCAGACGTCGCCGCTGATCCAGCACTACGAGCGGCAGGGCAAGCTGGTCGTCGTCGACGGCGTCGGCACGCCCGACGGTGTGTTCGCGCTGCTCACAGCGGCCGTCGACGCATCCCGGAAGGGCTGAGCGGTGCGCCAGGTGACGGCGCGCCGAGACGCCGACGTGGCCACGATGCGCCGTGCCGGACGGGTGGTCGCCGAGATGCACCAAGCCATCCGCGAGGCGGCCGAACCCGGCGTGACGACGGCCCGGCTCGACCAGGTGGCCCGCGACGTGTTGGCGCGTCGCGAGGCCACGAGCAACTTCCTCGGCTATCACGGGTTCCCGGCCGTCATCTGCGCATCCGTGAACGACGAGCTCATCCACGGCATTCCCGGCCCGCGCGAGCTGGCCGACGGTGACCTGCTGTCGATCGACTGCGGTGCGATCGTCGACGGCTGGCACGCCGACGCGGCGTTCACGATGCACGTCGGCACGGTGGACGGCGACGATCACCGGCTCGTCCACGTGGCCGAGCAGGCGCTCATGGCCGGGATGGCGGCGATGCACCCGGGCGGTCACGTGGGCGACATCGGCGCCGCCATCCACACCGTCGTCGCCGGCGCGGGGTTCGGGTCGCCGCACGACTACTGCGGGCACGGCATCGGTCGGGCGATGCACGAAGAGCCCGATGTGCCCAACCGTGGTCGGCGCGGCAAGGGCCCGAAGCTCCTGGTCGGCAGCGTGCTGGCGCTCGAGCCGATGCTGATCGCCGGTGGGCACGACGACGTGCTCGAGCTCGACGACGGCTGGACGGTGGTGAGCGCCGACGGGTCGCGCACCGCCCACGTCGAGCACACGGTGGTCGTGACGTCGCGAGGTCCGGAGATCCTGACGAAGCTCTGATCCGGTGGCCGCCGCTCAGCGCCGGCCGGGGTTCGGCGGCAGCGCTGCGCCGGTGGCGACCGCCGCCACCACGTCGGCGCCGAGATCGTCGTCCTCCACGGCGCGGAACCGCCGTTGCATCGTGCCGATCGCCTCGTCGATCGCCGACGACGCGAGCAGGTCGTCGAGCTGACGCTCGATCGACGCGCCGGTGAGCGAGTCGAGATCGGCGACCGACCCGAGCCCGTGTCGTTCGACGAGCGCGGCGTTCGCATGCTGATCGTGCGACAGCGGCACGACCAGCATCCGCACGCCGGCGAGCACACACTCCTTCACCGTGCCGAGCCCGCCGTGGGTCACCATCGCGGCCGCGTGGTCGAGCACGGCGAGTTGCGGGACCGACCGGTGCGCCGTCACGTTGGCCGGCAACGAGCCGAGCTGATCGGGCGTGAGATGTTGGCCGAGCGACAGCACCAGCCGCCGTTCGGGGCGGGCCGCGACGGCGTCGAGCACGGCGCGGAACAGCGCCGGTGTGCGATCGGTACGGTACGCGCGGGTGCCGAGGGAGCAGTACACGAGTGGTCCGTCGCCCGGCGGGAGGAGCCCGTCGGGCAGCGGCGGCACCGACCCTCGACGTTCGGACTCGACGTAGTAGCGCAACGGCCGAGGGGCACGCGCGACGTCGAACGCAGCCGGGCAGAGCACGAGCTCGGGTCGCCCGTCGAGCTGGGGGTAGTACACCGTCCACGGATCGAGGGTGTCGCGAGGGAGGCCGAGCGATCGTGCGAACCGGGTGGTCGATGCGTACGGCGGCTCAGCGCCCAACGCCCGCGCGGCGAGGGCGCTCGCCGTTCGCTTCGTGCGGAACAGCCACCACGCGAGCCTCGGGTCGAGGCGGCGGTGGCCCTCGGCCTGGAGGCCGACCGAGCCGCGCGTGGGCGGTACCCCTGGATCGCGAGTCTGCGGCAGCGACGTGTTCATCACCACGATCGGCAGCCCGTCACGTGCGGCGACGAGCGCCAGCAGCGGCTCCTGCACATCGGCCACGAGCACGTCGGGCGCGATGTCGCCGAGGATCGGGGCGGCACCACGACGGCCGAGCTCGGCGGCGATCCGCCCGTAGCGCTCGGTGATCGCCCGGCGTCGATCGAGGGTGCCGCCCTCGGTGATCCGCCGCTGCCACTCGTCGTCGTACCACTCGTCGAACCAGCTGGTCACCTCGTGGCCGGCGGCCTCGATCGTGGGGCGGATCATCGCCGGCGCGACGTACACCACGCGGTGGCCTCGCGACACCAGGGTGTCGGCCAGCCGCAGCGTCGGGTTGAGGTGCCCGGTCTCGGGCAAGGTCCAGATCGCGACCGTGCGCCGGTCGCTCATCGCTGGGCGACCCCGTCGACGACCACCGGGTCGCCCTCGTACACCGTGTGTCGAACGGCGCCACGGACCGTGCGGCCCGCATACGGGGTGTTGCGGCTCTTGCTCGCCAACCGGGCAGGCACCACCGTCCATTCGGCGGTGGCGTCGAACACCGTGAGGTTCGCCGGCTCCCCGACCGCGACGGGGCGACCGTGGCGGTCGTCGAGTCGGGCGATCGCCGCCGGCTTCCAGCTCAGCGCAGCCACCACGTCGGCGAGCGGCATGTCGAGCTCGGTGAGCGCGAGCGACAGCGCGGTCTGCAGGCCGAGCATGCCAGGGGGCGCCTGATCGAGAGGCGCCTCCTTCGACTCGGGCGGGTGGGGTGCGTGGTCGGTGGCGATGGCGTCGATCGTGCCGTCGGCGAGGCCGTCCTTGATGGCTGCGATGTCGGCCGGCGTGCGCAGCGGCGGGTTCACCTTGAACGTCGCGTCGTAGGTGCGCAGCGATTCGTCGGTGAGCGTGAAGTGGTGTGGGGTCGCCTCGGCTGTCACGGGCAATCCCTCGGCTTTCGCCGCGCGGACCAGCGCGACGCTGCGCGCCGTGGACAGGTGCAAGAAGTGCACCGGCGCTCCTGTGAGCCGGCTGAGCTCGATGTCGCGGTGCACCATCAGCTCCTCGGCGATCGCCGGCCAGCCGGGGAGGCCGAGGTGGCTGCAGCACGAACCCTCGTGCATCACCGCACCCCGGGTGAGGCTCGCGACCTCGCAGTGCTGGGCCAGGGTGATGCCGAGCGGCCTCGCGTACTCGAGCGCACGTCGCATCAGCCCGGGGTCCTGCACGCCGTTGCCGTCGTCGGTGAAGAGGTGGACGCCGGCGGCGGCGAGCTCGCCGAGCGGGGCCAGCTGCTCGCCTGCTCGACCGAGGGTGATGCACCCCGCCGGAGCGACGTGGCACAACCCGGCGCGGCGGGCCTGGGCACGCACGAACTCGATCGTCGGCAACGAGTCCTGCGGCGGTTCGGTGTTGGGCATCGCCACGACCGCCGTGAACCCACCGAGGGCCGCGGCGCGGCTGCCCGTCTCGATCGTCTCGGCCTCCTCCCGACCGGGCTCGCGCAGGTGCACGTGGAGGTCGACGAAACCCGGGGTGACGTGGCTTCCGGCGGCGTCGAGCACCCGGTCGTCGTCCTCGGCGGGGAGATCGGTCCCCACGCCGACGATGCGGCCGTCGGCGATCGCGACGTCGGCGCGACGCTCGCCCTGCTGATCGAGCACGGTGCCGTGGCGGATGACGAGACGGGTCACGGGTGACTCCTGGTGGTCGAGACGGTGGCGGGGGAGAGGTTCGCGAAGGTCGTCATGGCGTCGTCATGGTGCCGTCGTGGTCGTGGCGTCGCGGACGGTGGCGAGCTCGGTGCCGCTGCCGAGCAGTTCGAACAGCACGGCCATCCGCACGGCGACGCCGTTGGTCACCTGGTGGAGCACCATCGAACCCGGCAGTTCGGCCGGATCGACGGCCATCTCGACCCCACGGTTCATGGGGCCTGGATGCATCACGAGCGCGTGCGGTTGCAGCCGCGCGGCGCGGGCGGTGGTGAGACCGTAGAGCGTGGTGTACTCGCGCAACGACGGCACGAGCGCGTCGCGCATGCGTTCGCGCTGCATGCGCAGCAGGTAGAGGACGTCGATCTCGCCCACCAACGCGTCGAGGTCGTGGCTCACCTCGACGGGCCAGGTGTGCACCTCGGGTGGCAGCAGGGTCGGCGGGGCGACGAGCGTGACGCGCGCACCCAGCGTGGTGAACGCCTGCACGTCGCTGCGGGCCACGCGGCTGTGGGTGATGTCGCCCACGATCGCGATGTGCAGGCCGTCGAAGCCGCCGGTGCGATGGAGCCCGGTGCGGATGGTGTAGCAGTCGAGCAACGCCTGGGTCGGGTGCTGGTGCCAACCGTCGCCTGCGTTCACGATCGATGCCTCGGTCCACTGGGTGATCTGCAGCGGTGCGCCGCTCGAGGCGTGACGCACCACGAACGCGTCGACACCCATGGCCGTGATCGTCTCGATCGTGTCGCGCAGGCTCTCGCCCTTGTTGACGCTGCTCGACGACACCGCGAAGTTCATCACGTCGGCGCTGAGCCGTCGGGCCGCGGTGTCGAAGCTGGTGCGCGTGCGGGTGGAGTCCTCGAAGAACAGGTTGACGACCGTCTTGCCGCGCAGCGCCGGCACCTTCGGCATCGGGCGTTGGTTCACCTCCACCATGTGGTCGGTGAGATCGAGCAGGTGGCCGATGGCGACGGCGTCGAGGTCGCCGATGTCGAGCAGATGCTTCATGCGAGCCACACCCCGTCGGCGGTGGCGGCGACGTCCTCCTGGCGCGACGTCGGCAGGTTCTTGCCCACGTAGTCCGGCCGGATCGGCACCTCGCGGTGGCCGCGGTCGACGACGACGGCGAGTTGCACGGTGCGTGGGCGCCCGTGGTCGGTGATCGCGTCGAGCGCGGCGCGCACGGTTCGCCCGGTGAACAACACGTCGTCGACGAGCACCACGTGCGTGCCGTCGAGCGATCCCGGGATGTCGGTGACGCTGCCGGGCACGATCGGCCGGATGCCGACGTCGTCGCGGTAGAAGCTGACGTCGAGGGTGCCGAGCGGTACGTCGCCGGCGCCGTCGATCCGCCGCAACGTCGCCTGCAGTTGCTCGGCGATCCACACCCCACCACGCTGCAACCCGACGAGCACCACGCCGTCGATGCCGTGGTTGCGTTCGACGATCTCGTGGCCGATCCGTGTGATCGCCCGACGGACGTCGTCGGCCGACATCACCTGTCGTGGCCCGGAACCCGGCTCACCCTGCGCAGGCACGCGCACCTCCTTCGTGTACGAGCCTCACCGGACCCGTTTCACACGGCGCCGACTCTATCCCCGGCCACCCACCTCGCCGTCGGTCATCACCCGGTCACCCCGGCGTCCGGTCGCCGCAGCCCGGCGTTCAGCCGACGTTCAGGCGTCGTTCACTCGACCCTCGTAACGTCCGCGGCCGATGCCCCCCGTGGTCGACCCGATGCTGCGCACACGAGCAGAACGCCAACTCCGCGAGGTGCGCGACCACCTCGAACGCGCCGAGCGACGGGAGCGACGCGCCATCGAGGCGGTGCACCCCGATCACCGCGCCTCGGCGGTCAACCTCGTGCACTACGTCGAGCTCCGACGCCACGACATCCGCGCGTTGCAGCTCGACCTGGCGTCGCTCGGCCTGTCGTCGCTCGGTCGGGCGGAGTCGGCAGTGATGCGCACGATCGACACGGTCCTCGAGGTGCTGGCGATGCTCGACGGGCGAACCACCGCCGGTAATGCGACGACCGAGCCGGCGGACGGCAGCGCGAGCCTGACGCGCAACGCGCAGCGTCTGCTCGGACCGTCGCCGGCCGGCCGACGGACGCGGGTGATGGTGACCATGCCCGCGGAGGCAGCGACCGACGCCGAACTCGTCGATCGGCTGGTCCGCGCCGGCATGGACGTGGCGCGCATCAACACCGCGCACGACGATCTCCGCACCTGGTCGCAGATGCACCAGCGGGTGCGCGATGCCGCGGCCCGTCACGGCCGCTCGGTGACGGTGGCGTACGACCTGGCCGGCCCCAAGTTGCGCACCGGTGCCCTGCGACCCGGCCCTCCGGTGATGCGCATCCGGCCCGCACGCGACGCGTTCGGCCGGGTGGTCAGCCCTGCCCGGCTGCTGCTCACCGGCAGCACATCACCCGAGGTCGCGCCGCCTGGCGACGTCGTGGTGGTGCCGGTCCAGGACGGGCGCTGGCCGGGTCGTCGGCGTGTCGGCGAGGAGATCCGCGTGGTGGACACCAGAGGTGCCTCCCGACGTTGGCGGGTCGTCGAGACCGGCGCCGCTGGGTGTCTCGTCACCGCCGAGCGCACCGCCTATCTGTCGACCGACCTGCACCTCGAGGTCGACGGCGCGGACGACGAGACCGCCATCGCCGATCTGGCACCGATCCCCGCCGCACACCGTGTGGCCCGCGGCGACACGGTGGTGGTGCGCGCATCGTCCGAGCCCGGCCTCCCCACGGGGCCAGGCGAGGAGCACGTCATCGGGTGCTCGCTGCCGGAGGTGCTCGCGCACGTGCGCGTGGGAGAGCGGATGTCGTTCGACGACGGAAAGCTCGGCGGGATCGTCCGGCGAGTCGACGTCGGCGAGGCGCACGTGGAGATCACCGAGGCGCGCTCCCACGTCGTGAAGTTGCGTGGCGAGAAGGGGATCAACCTTCCCGACACCGACCTCCCGACCGCGGCGCTCACCGATGCCGACGTCGCGGTGCTCGACGTGGTCGCCGCGCGGGCCGACCTGGTGTCGTTGTCGTTCGTCCGTCGCCCCGACGACGTGCTGCGGCTGCAGGACGAGCTCGTGGCTCGCGACGCGGGCGACACGGGCATCGTGTTGAAGATCGAGAACGCGGCGGCGTTCGAACGGTTGCCCGAGTTGTTGCTCGTCGCGATGCGGAGCCGCCGGCTCGGCGTGATGATCGCCCGTGGCGACCTCGCCGTCGAGATCGGCTTCACGCGGATGGCCGAGGTGCAGGAGGAGATCCTGTGGCTGTGTGAGGCAGCCCACGTGCCCGTGATCTGGGCGACGCAGGTGCTCGACACGCTCGCTCGCACCGGTCAGGCGTCGCGGGCGGAGATCACCGACGCGGCGATGGGCGACCGGGCCGAGTGCGTGATGCTCAACAAAGGGCCCTACATCACCGACGCGATCGAGGTGCTCCACTCGATCCTGGCGAGGATGCAGGAGCACCAGCAGAAGAAGCGGAGCCTCCTGCGCCGTCTGCGGTCGTGGGACCGCGAGCCGATCGGCTGAACCCGGCCGTTCGTGAGCCGGATGCGCAGCCGGTGCGCATCGCGCTCACGGACCCCGGTCGTTCGTGAGCCGGATGCGCAGCCGGTGCGCATCGCGCTCACGAAGGGTCAGTCGCGGACGATGACGGTCGAGCGCATCGGCATCGCGTCGGTACCCCAGATCATGTCCATCGCCTGGTTGGTCACGCGCACGCAGCCGTGTGAGGCGGGGTAGTTGGGCACGCTGCTGTAGCCGTGCACCGCCACGCCGCCGACGAAGAAGCGCGGGCGGTAGAGGGTGCCGAGCGAACCCTCGTAGCGGGGCTGGTCGCTCACGCGGTACACCCGATGCGTGCCCGACGGGGTGATCGCCTTGTCCTGGATCTTGTTGCCGCGGCTGTCGGTCCAGGTGTAGGCGTAGTCGCCGCCGGTCGACACGTTGAGCACCCACTCGGCGCGACCACTGCGCACGATCATGCCGAGCTGTTCGCCCTTGTCGACGAGGAACAGGTCGCCACTGACGCCGGCGGTCGGTCGGCACTGCACGGCGTTGAGCGCCGTCGCGGTCGCTTCGTCGAGGTTGCCGCTCGCCGGGAGGTTGGTCCACTTCTGGAACGCCATCACGGCCTGACGGGTGGTGAGTCCGTACGACCCGTCGGCGGCGCTCAGCCAGTAGCCGAGGGCGAGCAGCCGCTGCTGGGCTCGGGCCACGGTGGCCGGGCTCGAGCCGGTGACGACCGCCCCGATCGCACCGTTGGGTGCCGACGGCGACGCGAGGCAGTCCTTACCCACCGACGGTGACGCGTTCACCGGCACGCCGTGAGCCGGCGCGATCGGTGTCCCGAGGTAGTAGCCCGACACGTCGGCCACGAGATGCGCACCGGTCTGGGTGAACACGTCGAAGCCGCGAGTGGAGACCGCGACGGTGGCGTGGTTGGGCAGGGTCTGCGCGGCGCGGGTCGCGTTCAGCGTGCTCGTGCGCCGGCTCTTGTCGGTGGGGCTCGTCGAGCCGGCGGGCGACACCGTCACGTAGCCGCCGGCCAGGGTGTCGGTGATGGTGACGTTCATCGCGAGTGCCGCGACGTCCGGGCGACCGATCGCCGGGTGCGACTGCACCGCCACCTCGAGGTTCCACACGGGCAGCGGCATCGTAGCGGCACCGAGGGGGTTGAGCGCCTGGTCGCGGGTGTCGAGGAAGCGCGTGGGCCCGGCGAGCGGGACGAAGAGCCCGTCGGTCGACACCGCGGCGCCGGTCGCGGTCATCGTGCCGACGACGTCGACGACGAGGTGCCCGCCACCTTGGCTGAACACCAGGAAGTCGCCCTCGGCGTCGACCGGCACGATCACCTGGTTGGCGCTCACGTGGAACGGGCCGAGCGAGTTGAGGTTGGCGGCCAGCGGGCGCCCCGGCGCCGAGGTGGGGTACACGGTCCAGTACCCGGCGGCCGACCCGATCGCCGTGACGTTCAGCACCACGCTGCTGGCGCCGGCGGCCTCGGCGACGCGCACCTCGGTGGTGCTGCCGGCCCCGAGCAGGGCGAACTCGCGGGTGTCGAGCACCCGGCGAGGCGCGGCGAGGGGCTGGAAGCGGCCGGCGTCGGTGGCGCCGCTCAGGGCGTACGAGCCGAGCATGTCGACGATCACGTGCCCGCCACGCTGGCTGAACACGTCGACGGTGCCGTCGGCACCGATCGGCACGGTGACCAGATTGGGCATCGCGAGATCGGCGCCGAGCAGCGCCGATCGCTCGTCGACGTTGAGGTTGGAGGCGGTCGGGATCGGGGCGCCGTGGGGGAACACGGTCCAGAACCCCTCGGCCGCCGGGCCGACGACGGTGACGTTGAGCACCGCGGCGCGGGCGGTGGCGGCATCGGGCAGCGGTGCGGCGCCGGTCACCTTCACCGACACCGTGCCGCCGGCAGGCAGCGGTCCACCCTGGTCGCGGGTGTCGAGCAGGCGCGTGGGGGCGGGCAGCGCGGCGAAGCGGGTGGTCTCACCGGCGGCGTCCGCGCTGGCGACCCCGAAGGCGAGGCCGCCGTTCGTCGGTGCGGGTACCAGCCCGGCGAGCGCAGCGGTCGTGGTGGCCAGCGTCAGGAGGCCGGCGAGCGCGAGGCGTCCCCTCGTCGTCGTTCGTGAGCGCACCCGACCGAGAGTAGCGGTGCGAGCGCTCGTCGCGACGGCGCGACAGGTGGGTGGCGCACCGGCATCGGCGCTCGTCAGCGTCGTGGCGGGCGGATACCGCGGAACTCCCAGTCGCCGCCGAGCGCGGTGGACAGCACCTCTTCGCTCTCGGTCGGCTGGGCGCCCACGTCGTCGCGGATCGGGGTCGGGCCGGTGACGACGGTGTTGGTGAGCGCGCCGAGGCCCTCCACCTCGACGGTGACCTCGTCGCCGGGCTGCACCGGGCGGCTGTTGGCCGGCGTGCCGCTGAAGATCATGTCGCCCGGCGACAAGGTGATGGTGCGCGCGAGGTCGGCCACCAGATAGTGCATGTCCCAGGTCATCTCGTCGGTCGAACCGTCCTGGCGCACCTCGCCGTTCACGAGGGTGCGGATGCGCTTGCCGCGGAAGTCCCAGTCGGTGACGAGCGCCGGGCCGACGGGGCACAGCGTGTCGCTGCCCTTCACCCGCAGCATCGAACCGGCGTCGGTGTCGCGGAAGTCGTGCAGCCCGAAGTCGTTGCCGATGGTGTAGCCGGCGATGTAGTCGCCGGCCTCGGCGGGGGAGACGTTGCGGCAGGGACGTCCGATCACGATGACGACCTCGCCCTCGTAGTTGAGCCACCGACAACGATCCGGCCGCACCACGTGGCCACGATGCCCGTTCAGGGCCGAGGTCGGCTTCTGGAAGTACGTGGGCGCCGGCGGCAACGACACCTGGAACTCCGTCACACGGCTGACGTGGTTGAGGTGGACGCACAGGATCTTCGACGGCTCGCTCGGCGGCAGGTAGATCGCGTCGCGCTCGGCGATGCGCCGGCCGTCCGGCGCGACGAGTTCGTCGCCGTCGGCGACGACGGTCGCCACCGATCCGTCGAGCAGGATCCGGCTGGTGCGTGACATGGACGGTGCTCCGGAGGCGACGCCCCGACGGGGCCCTTGACGAGAACTTGAACCAGTGGCGCTACCGCGACCCCTGTCCGGTCACGTAGCGTAGTGAGCCTGGACGGAGCGCGGCGGATCCCTCGCGCCGTCCGATCGATCGTCCAGCGCGGGAGGTAGGCAGATGCAGACGATGACACTGCAGCGCTCGTCGGCGCCCGTGCTCGTCGGCGGTGCCCGCGGGGCCGCGCTCGTCACGCTGAAGGTGCTGGCCGCGGTGGCCGTCACGGCCCTGGTGGTCGGGGTGATCGTCTTCGCCCGCAACGAGCACACCACGGCCGTCGACGCCGACATCGGCACCACCTGGCTCTCGGCCGAGTCGGGTGGCCGCATCGCGCTCGTCGCCCCCCGTGCCGCACGGCCCAGCCTGTCCACCCAGCTCGTCGACGACGAGGCGGCCTACGACCTCGCCGACCTCGGCGGACGGTTGGTGGTGCACGACCGGGTGGAGGGCGGGATCATCGTGTTCGACGCCGCGTCCGGCGTCGAACTCGATCGTTTCGACGGCCCGGTCACCACCGACCCGCGCCCGGCCCTCGTGTCGGCGGGTGACCGCGCCTACGTGGTCGACGCCGATCGCGGCGAGGTGCGCGTCCTGGCGGGCGACACCCTGTCCGAGCCGCTCGCCCTCGACTTCGAACCGTCCGACTGGGCCGCAGGAGCCGACGGCTCGCTCTGGCTGGTCGATCGGGCGGGGCGGCGCCTCGTCCGATCCGACGGCACCGACCTCGCGCCGGTGGCCGGCGAGCTGAACGGTGACGACTTCGAGCTCACCGTGTTCGACGGCGAGCCGGCGGTCTACGAGCCGTCCACGGGCCGACTCCGGTGGCTGCGAGCCGGCACCAGTTTCGACGTGCCCGGCGCCGCCGGCGGCGGGGTCACGGCGCTCCTGGCCGAAGCGAACGCCGCGTCGGCGTGCCTGGTGGTCCTCACCCCCACTCGTGTGTCGTGTCACACCCGCGAGGGCGTGCTGTCCGACGTCGAGCTCGGCGGACCCGTGCCGGCGGACGGCGTCGTGGGTGGCGACGACGACGTCGTCGTGGTGGCGGTGACCGGTTCGTCGCAGCTGACGATCATCGACGTCGCGACCGGTGCGGTCACGACGGTCGAGCGGCGCGCACCGTCGGATCGCCGCCCGCTCGTACGCATCGTCGCCGGCACCGTGATGGTCGACGATCCCGGTTCGCGGTACGCCTACACGATCACGTCGCCGACCGCGGAGCCGGTGGAGACCGACAAGCTGTCGCGGCGCACCGTGGTGATCACCAGTGACGGCACGCCCACCGAGGGCGGGCTCGGCAACGTCGACGCCGACGCCGAGGTGACCGGTGCGATCAACGGCGAGGCCGACGACACCCCGGCCGACGACGACGGACGCAACGACCCGCCGCTGCCCCGACCCGACCGGGCGACCACCCGCACGGGACGCGAGATCACCATCGACGTGCTGGCCAACGACGTCGACCCCGACGGCGACGCGCTGGCCGTGATCGCCGTCGACCCGCTCTCGCCCGGCGACGGCACCACGTCGGTGCTCGGCGGGACCTCGGTGCGCTACGAGCCGCCGGAGGAGTCGTCGAACCGCACGATCACCTTCGAGTATCAGGTGGCCGATCCCGGGGGCCTGGTCGCCGCCGCGACCGTCACCGTCGAGCTGATCGGTGACGGCAGCAATCGCGAGCCCGCCGCCGCCGACGACACGATCCAGACCCGCACCGGTAGCCCGGTCACCGTGCCGGTGCTGGCGAACGACCGCGACGCCGACGGCGATCCCCTGACGGTGGTGCTGGCCGAGGGCGCCGCGAACGGCACGCTCGCCGTCGACGGCGGTGTGCAGGTGCGCTACGAGCCCGAGGCCGGGTTCGTCGGCGAGGACTCGTTCGAGTACGAGGTGTCCGACGGCTACGGGGGCTCGGCGCGCGCCACCGTCACCGTCACCGTCACCGACGGCACCGCCGAGAACCGCCCGCCGACCGCGGTCGACGACCGCGTGTCGGTGCAGGCCGGTATCCCGTTCCAGCTCGATCCGCTGGCGAACGACAGCGACCCCGACGGCGACCGGATCACGCTCGAGCGGGTGACCCCGCTCGCCAACGTGCAGGTGGACATCGAGGGGACGACACTCCGGTTGCTGGCCGGCAGTGGTGTGTCCGGCCTGGTCGCGTTCTCGTACACGATCGCCGACGAGGCGGGCGCCGAGGCGAGCGCGCGCATCGTCGCGTTCGTCGAGCAGCCCGCCCAGGGCGAGCCGCCGGTCGCGATCGACGATCGCGCCACCACGTCGGCCGAGGCCACCATCGACGTGGTCGCCAACGACATCTCGCCCGACGGCAGCCAGCTGGTGGTCGATTCGTACACCCAGCCGACCTCCGGCTCGGTCGTGTCGATCTCGCCCACGGCACTGCGATTCACCCCGGCCGCCGGCTTCGTCGGCACCACCGTGTTCACCTACACCATCACCAACGCCACCGGTCTCGCCGACACGGCGACGGTCACGGTGGAGGTGGTGCCCTCGTCGAACTCCGGTCCGGTGGCCGTCGACGACGTGGTGACGATCTACCAGGGCCAGTGGGCCGAGGTGCGTGCGCTCGCCAACGACCGGCACCCCGAGGGCCTGCCGATCGCGTACTCGGGCCTGCCGAGCGTGTCGGTGGGCAGTGCCCGCATCCTCGGCAACGGCGCGATCCGCTTCCAACCGCCGAACGACGACCTCACGACGTACGTCGTCGGCTACCGCATTCGTGACTCGCTCGATCGGACGGCGTCGGCCACGATCACCGTGCGCGTCGTCGCCTTGCCGGCGGTGAACCTGCTGCCGATCACCACCAACGACCTCGAGTCGGTCGCACCCGGCGGCGCGGTCGACATCGCCGTGCTGGCCAACGATCGTGATCCCGACGGTGGTGCGCTCACCCTCGTGTCGGTGACGAGCCCGAGCCGGGGACGCGCCGACCGCATCGGCAACGGCGTGCGCTACACGGCCCCGAACGACGACGGCGGCGGTGTGGTGGTGTTCGGGTACACCGTCGTCGACGACGAGGGTGGCACGGCGATCGGGTCGGTGAGCGTGCAGATCGCACTCCGGCCGAAGCTGCCGCCGGTCCTCGCGTCCGATCTGGTGAGCCTCACCGTGGGAACGACCGCGACCGTGGCGGTGCTCGCCAACGACGTCGACCCCGACGGTCCGAACGACGGGCTCTCGATCGCGAGCCTGGGTTCGGTGTCGCCCGCCGGCGGTGCGAGCGCCGCCGTGAGCGGCAAGAGCGTGCGGGTCACCGCGGGTGGCACCGCCGGCACCTTCCAGGTTCCCTACACGGTGGTGGATGCCGACGGTCAGCGAGCCTCGTCGACGCTCACCATCGTGGTGACCGACATCCCCAACCGGCCTCCGGTGGCCGTCGACGACACCCTCGTCACCGTGGCGCTGCCGTTCTCGGTGAACGTCGTGAGCAACGACACCGATCCCGACGGTGGCACGCTGCGGCTCGTCAGCATCGACAGCGTGTCGCCCGCCTCGGCGGGTCGACCCCGCATCGACGGCAACCGGGTGGCGTTCGAACCCGACCGCAGCTTCAGCGGCACGATCGTGATCGTCTACACCGTGGCCGACGAGCAGGGCCGCACCGATCAGGGTGCGCTCACGGTGACGATGTCGGCCTGCCCGGCGTTGCCGACGATCGCGAACCAGACCGCCAGCACCTCGCCGAACACCCCGGTCGACGTGAAGGTGCTGACCGCCGCGATCGCAGGCGTCACGCTCACACCCGACGCGCCGTCGAGCGGCAGCGTCAGCGTGGTGGGTGGCACGACGCTGCGCTACACCCCGGTCGCCGGGGGCTCGGCCACGGTGGGCTTCGCCGTCGCCAACGCCTGCGGCGAACGCCGCGCCGCCACCCTGACCGTCACGGCCAACACCCGCCCGGTCGCCGTGGCGGACACCGCGGTCACCAAGCGCAACACCGACGTCGTGGTGGACGTGCTCGGCAACGACAGCGATCCCGACAGCGGCGACACGATCCGGGTCGCCTCGGTGACGGCCGGTACCGGGGGAACCGTGGCGATCAGCGGCGGCACGGTGACGTTCAAGCCGGCCCGCAACTTCACCGGCACCGCACGGTTCACCTACACGATCGAGGACACCTCGGGCGCCACCGGCTCGGCGACCGTGTCGGTCGAGGTCGGCAATGCCGCGCCACGCGCCCGCAACGACGAGGTGATCGTGCTCGAGACGGCGACCGTGGTCGTCGCCACCGTGCTCGACAACGACACCGACACGGACGGCGACCCGCTCACCGTGACGGCCGTCGGCGCATTGCCGGCCTCAGCGCTCGGCTCGACGGCGACGACGAACGGCACCACGGTTCGTGTCGATCTCGACCCGGCGCTCGGGCCCGGCGCATTCACCTTCACGTACACGGTGAGCGACGGACTCGACACCGCCACGGCCAACGTCACCGTCCGCCTCACGGACGTGAACGACCCCCCGGTCGTGGTGAGCGAGACCGTGGTCCTCGATCTGGACGTCCAGCAGGCGATCACCGTGCAGGTGCTGTCGAACGACTACGACCCCGACGGCGACCACGGTGATCTGCGGATCACCGAGATCGTCGGGCCAGGCGAGATCGTCAACGGCCGACGGATTCGCTACACGCACGTGGGGGATGCCGCCGCCACGGTCACCATCACGTACACGGTGAGTGACGGAGAGGACACGGATACAGGTATTCTCACCATTTCGGTCGTGGCGGCACCGCCACCCACGACCACCGAACCACCGACCACCACCACCGAGCCGCCGCCCACCACCGAGCCGCCGCCCACCACCGAGCCGCCGCCCACCACGGAACCGCCGCCCACGACCGTGGCACCGCTGAACGATCCTCCTCCGGAAGGCCCCTGAATGACCCTCATCGAGATGCTCGACCCCGCGTCGCGTGAACGGGGCAGCACTGCCCTCCAGCGACTCCATTCGTCGGTGGCCGGCGTGATCCGGGGCAAGGACCACGAGATCGATCTGGCACTGGCGTGCATGGTGGCGGGCGGTCACCTCCTGATCGAGGACAAGCCGGGCACGGGCAAGACCACGATGGCGAAGGCGATCGCCGCGTCGATCGGCGGATCGGTGCGACGCGTGCAGTTCACCCCCGACCTGCTGCCGTCGGACATCACCGGTGTCACCGTGTTCAACCCGGCCACCACCGAGTTCACCTATCGCGAAGGCCCGGCGTTCGCGAACCTGCTCATCGCCGACGAGATCAACCGTGCCTCGCCGAAGACGCAGGCCGCACTGCTCGAGGTGATGGAGGAACGCCAGATCACCGCCGACGGCGTCACGCGGCCGGTCCCCGATCCGTTCATGGTGGTCGCGACCCAGAACCCGCTCGACTTCCAGGGCACCTACCCGCTGCCCGAGGTGCAGCTCGACCGGTTCTCGATGAAGCTCGAGCTCGGCTACGCGCCCGCCGATGCCGAGCTCGAGGTGATGGCACGCATCCGCAACGAGCAGCCGTCGGCACAGCAGGTGATGACCACCGAGCAGTTCCGCGAGCTCGTGGTGCTGGCCAGCCGCGTGAACGTGGCGCCGGCCCTGCACCGCTACGTGCTCGAGATCGTCACCGCCACTCGCGCCCACCGCGACCTGCGCCTCGGCGTCAGCACCCGCGGTGCGATCACCCTGCTCGCGGTGATCCGGGCGATGGCGCTCGGACGCAACCGTGCGTTCGCGACGCCCGAGGACGTGAAGGACGTCGCGGTGCAGGTGCTCGCCCACCGCGTCGCCGTCACCCCCGAGGCCGAGATCGAAGGCATCACCAACGAAGAGGTCGTCGGCTCGATCCTGGCCTCCACCCCCGTGCCGCGTGCACGAGAGACGGTCGATGGTTGACCCGTGACCTCCACGGCCGGCCAACGGGTCCAGGTTCGACTCACGGCCACCGGCCTCAGCGTGGTGGTGATCTCGCTGCTCGCGCTGGTGGTGTGGGTGCTCGCCGGGTACGTCGAGTTCGTCCTCGTCGCGCTCGTCGGGCTGGTGCTCGTCGGCCTCGCGCTGCTGTGGCCCCGGGTGGCCTCGGACGTCACCTTCGTCAGGATCAACCCGCCGCGCCTCGTCGGCCGCGGCGACGTGATGGCGATCACGCTCGAAGCCGAGTCGTCGCGAGCGACGCCGCCGGCGCGACTCATCGACCAGATCGCCGGAGCCACCGTCGAGATCCCGTTGCCGGCGCTGCGCGCCGAGGTGCCGGTGGAGATCCACTACCGCATCCGAGCCCTGCGCCGTGGGGTGCACCAGCTCGGTCCGCTGCTCGAGGCCCGCAGCGATCCGCTGTCGGTGGTGACCCGCACGGTCGAGCACGACGAGGTCAACGAGGTGCTCGTGCATCCGCGGATCCTGCCGCTCACCAACTCCGATGGGGGTGCCCGCATTCTCCAGAACCGCGCGCGCCTGCCGCGCCTGAGCGACGACCCGCTCGCCGACTTCCGCTCGCTGCGCGAGTACGTCGTCGGTGACGACGAGCGGCTGGTGCACTGGCCGACGGTGGCACGCACCGGCACGCTGATGGTGCGCGATCACTTCGAGCTGCGCCGGACGACACGGCTCGTGGTGCTCGAGACGCTCGACAGTGCCGGCAGCGAGCAGCAGTTCGAAGACGCGGCCGAGATCGCGGCGAGCATCGTGTGCGAGTCGCTCGACCGGACGATCGCGGTCGGCATCCGCAGCCGCGATGTCGCCCATCCCGGCCGCCTCGGCACGATCTCCCACCGCTCGGAAGCGCTCGAGTTCTTCGCCCGGGTGCAGCGCACCTCGGCCACCGAGACCGTGCCGGCGACGGCGTTGCGCATCGCGCAGCGACACGCCGACCAGATCTTCGTCGTGGCTCCGGGCAACTCGCCGTTGCTCGCGCAGCTCGCGGCGACGCCGTCACTCGCACGGCAGCTCGTGATGGTGCGGATCGTCGACCGGTCGCTCCCGGTACGCCCGCTGCCGGTGCGTTCGTTCGACGTCGCGAGCGCCGACGAGTTCGGTGGTCTGTGGCGCGTGGCGGTGGGCGCATGAGCGTCGTGTCCGCCGATCGGCGGGCACGTGCCGAGCCGCCGGCGCGGCCGCCGCTGGCGCCCGCCGGGCCGGCGCTCGGGTTGCGCTCGAGGGTGCGGCGCGAATCGTGGGTCCGCGCCGCGATCGGCGCTGTGGCGGCAGCAGCCACGGTGGCGATCGCCGCGCTCCAGCTGTCCCGTGTGTTCGGCGACGCCCGCGACACGGTCGATGCCGCGATCGGCGCCGTCGCCGCCGGCCTGGTCGCGCTCGGCGTGCACCGGCGTCCGTGGTACGTCCGCACGGTGGCGATCGCCGCGGCCGTCGTGGTGGCATCGCTCACCGCCCTGGCGCGAGAGGGCGGATCGGCCGGATCCCTGCCGTCGTCGCTCGCCACGGGCATCGGCGACGCGATGGGCGCCGCCTGGCCCTCGCCGGCGTTCGCATCCACCATCGTGTCGTTCGTCGCGCTCAGCGCGATCGCCGGTGGTGTCGCCGCCGATCTGACGCTGCATCGTCGAGCGGCGCTCGGGCTGGTCCCGTCGCTCGGCATCTGGGGGTTGGTCGCCCTGCTGTCGGCGCGCGCCGGCGATCCGCCGGTCGCGGCGGTGGTGGCGTGGATCGTCGCGATGATCGTGCTGCTGCGGGTCGCGAGCGACGATCGCACCGGTGGTGGCGGTTGGCTGTACCTGTCGCTGGCGGTGCTGCTCGCCGTCGGCATCCCCGTCGTCGGCTCCTCCGCCCTGTCGAAGGATCGCTACGACCCGCGCGACGCGCGCGAGCCCGACCCGGTCACGGAACGCACCGCAGCACCGCTCGGCCGGCTGCTCGAGTGGCGATCCATCACCCCGGCCGTCGAGATGTTCCGATCCGATCTCGTCGACCCCGCGCGATGGCGGTTGGTGGCGCTGCCGCGCTACGACGGTCGTGCCTGGTTGCCGGCGCAGGACTACCGCGTGTTCGGCGGCGCGGTCGACACCCCGATCGACGACGCGCCCACGATCGACGTGACCGTCACGATGGGCGAGTTGGAGTCGCGTTGGGTGCCGACGGTGGGTCATGTCGTGCAGGTGGCCGGCGCCGACAGCGCCCTGCAGGTGGACGGCGAGCGCAGCAGCGTGCTCACGGAGGTGCCGCCCACCCTCGGCGACGACTTCGAGCTGGCGGTGCAATTCGTGGAGGTGCAGCCGTCGGAGCTGAGCGGGACCGACGCCGACGAGGCCGATCCGGTCACCGTCGAGCTGCCCCCGGCGATCACCGATCTGGCGACGCTGATCACGGCGGGTGCGACCTCCGACGTCGACCGGGCGGCGAGCATCGCTCGCTATCTCGCGACCGAGTACGTGCTCGACCCCGAGACGCCGCCGGGTCATTCGCTCGCCGAGCTCGAGCTGTTCCTCACCCGGTCGCGCCGGGGCAGCGACGAGCAGTTCGTCGCCGCGTACGGCCTGCTCGCCGCTGCGGTCGGGCTGCCGGTGCGGGTGGCCGTCGGGTTCGAGGCCGCCGCCGATCCGGCAGGCGGCAGCGTCGCCATGTCGAGTGGGGCCACCGCGTGGCCGGAGGTCGCGTTCGACGACTTCGGGTGGGTGGCGTTCGACCCGTTGCCGACCTCGGCCGACGCCGAGGGCACGAGCACGGGTGAGGGCGACGTCGCCCCCGTGCAGGATCCGATCGCGACCACACCCACCACGGCGCCTCCGGTGCCGGACGCCGCCGACGCACCCGAGCCCGACAACGACGCCGTCGAGCTCGCACCGACGGCGGGGACGAGCCCGATCGCGGTGGCAGCGGTGGGCGGATCGCTGCTGGTGCTGCTGGCGATGGCGGCCTACGTGCTCGTGGTGCTGTGGTTGAAGCGGCGCATCCGCCGGCGGCGACGTCTGCACGACGACCAGGCAGCCGTGGTGGTCGGGGCGTTCGACACCGGCATCGATCACGTGGTCGACCTCGGGACCGCGGTGCACCCGGCGATGACCAACCACGAGCTCGTCGGCGTCGCGACCGGTCGGGTGAGTGCCGCCGCGCATCTGCTCGAGCCGGTGGGCCAGATCGCCACCGAGGCGGTCTTCGCCGCCGATCCACCGACGCCACCGACGGCCGAGGGAGCGTGGGAGCGGCTCGTGCTCTTCGAGCGGGCCACGACCGAGGAGGTCGGGTGGTGGCGGCGGGCGCGAGCGGCGGTCAGCCTGCGCTCGCTGCGTCGTGCACGCCGCGCCCAGGCCCGGGCGAGGGCGGCGAGCGACGGCGCGGTCGGGGCGTCCCGCGACGCCCGATCGGCCGGCCTGCTCGGTCGGCTGCGCCGTCGCTGAGCCGACCGATGGAAAGTCGTTTGGTGCCGAACGATTAGTGTGCCGGTGATGACCGCCGGATTCATGTTCCCGCGCAGCGCGACAGGTGCGTCGTCGCTGGTGCCCTCGCCGCCGTGGCACTACAGCGGACAGATGCTGACGATCGAGTACCGCACCGATCCGGCTGCCGTGGCCGAGCTGCTGCCGGCGCCGCTCGAACCCGCCGACGACGATCCCGGTGCCGTCGCGGTCATCTGGGCCGACTGGCAGAGCTGTCGCGACGACATGCAGGAACTGCTCGACCCGGTGCGCAGTCAGTACATGGAGACCTTCGTCGTCGTGCGCTGCAAGTACCGGGGCCAGCACTACAGCCGCTGCGTCTACATCTGGGTGGACAAGGACTTCGCGATGGTGCGCGGTCACCATCAGGGCTACCCGAAGAAGATGGGCGAGCTGTACCTCACCCGCGCCGTGCGGGTGGGCAAGGCAGGACCGCGGCTCGAGCCGGGCGGTCGCTTCGGTGCCACGTGTGCGGCCTACGGTCGACGGCTCATCGACGCGACGTTCACCATCACCGGAACCAGCGACACGGCCGGGTTCGTGAACGCGCTGCCGATGCTGCACCACCGCTACATGCCGGCCATCGAGGGCGACGGCACCGACAGCCTGCACGAGCTCGTCACGATGCGTGGCTTCGACGCCGAGGTGGGCCCGTGCTACTCGGGCGACGCCACGCTCACCTTCCACGACTCGCCGGTCGAGGAGCTGCAGCGCATCGCACCGATCGAGATGATCGGCGGGTACTGGCGCGAGGTCGGCACCTCGTGGCAGGAGGGCACCACGCTCGAGCGTCGCAATCTGCCGGCGATCGGCTGAGACCGGCACCGGCGTCCGACGAGGGATCCGGACCGAGCAAGGGGACAGGGGGACCACGATGGCATTCGAGTTCGACCACGGTGCGGCGGACGCCGACATCACCGATCCGGACGCGTACGTGCACGGTGTGCCGTACGCGACCTTCGAGCGGTTGCGCCGCGACGATCCGGTGAGCTGGTGGGACGAGCACGACGGCGGCAAGGGGTTCTGGGCGATCACCCGCTACGACGACCTGCTCGCCGTGAGCCGCCAGGTGGAGCTGTTCTCCTCGGCGCAGGGCATCACGCTCGAGGAGATGGATCCCGACGACTTCCACGCACGCCGCAACATGCTCGAGTACGACCCGCCCGAGCACACCCGCTACCGACGCCTGGTGTCGAAGCCCTTCGCCCGTCGCGAGGTGTACGCGTACGAGCACGCGATCCGGATGCTCGCGCGCACCGTCGTCGACGAGGCGCTCGCCGGGCCCGACACCTTCGACTTCGTGGAGCACGTGGCGAAGCAGCTGCCGATGCGCATGCTCGGCCGACTGCTCGGCGTCCCCGACGACGACGGCCCCTGGCTCGTCGAGCGTGGCGACGCCCTCCTCGGCAACTTCGACCCCGAGATGACGAGCACCCCGCTCGGGCTCACCGACACCGACGAGTTCAAGCACATCCCGTTCCGATCGCCCGCCGCACTCGACCTGTACCGCTACGCCGAGCAGCAAGCGGCACAGCGTCGCGCCCGCCCCACCGACGACGTGATCACGCGGCTGCTGGCCCCCACCATCGACGGTGAGCAGCTCACCGAACTCGAGTTCAAGAACTTCTTCGTGCTGCTCGTCAGCGCCGGCAACGACACCACGCGCTACACGATGGCGGCGGGCATGAAGGCGCTCATCGAGCACCCCGAGCAGCTGGCGATGCTGCGCGACTCGATCGGCACCGACCCGTCGGTGATGGAACGTGCCGTCGAGGAGATCCTGCGCTGGGCCACGGTGACGATGCACTTCCGCCGCACCGCCATGCGCGACGTCGAGATGCACGGCAAGCAGATCAAGGCCGGCGACAAGGTGGTCATCTGGTTCGTGTCGGCCGACTACGACGGCGACCAGTTCCCGGATCCGTACACCTTCGACATCACCCGTTCACCGAACGAGCACGTGGCGTTCGGGCGGATGAGTCCGCACCTGTGCCTCGGTGCGCAGCTGGCGCGCATGGAGCTGAAGGTGCTGTTCGAGGAGTTGTTGCCGAAGCTGTCCGACGTACAGCTGGCCGGTCCGGTCGACCGGCTCCGGTCGAACTTCATCTCGGGCATGAAGCGAGTGCCGATCCGCGTGTCGCTCGCGTGACGTCTTGGCGCGCGGCGCCTGCGTCTGGCGTCCCGCACGGGGCACGCATGTATCATTGATCAAATCATCCAACGGGGGGAATCCATGAGGAAGACATCTGCCATCGCGGCGCTGGCCGCGCTGTCGCTCGTCGCTGCTGCGTGTGGCGACGACGAGACCACCGACGACAACGGAGCTGCGGCGGACACCACCGCCGCCGGCGGCTCCGACGCCACGGCTGCGCCGGGCGGTGGCGCGGACGGCGACTGCACGCTCGACGAGCCGCTGAAGATCGGCTACGCCGCCGACTTCGACCTCGGCGGCATCGGCGACGTGCCCGCGTCGAAGGGTGCGCAGTTCGTGGTCGACACCATCAACGCCGAGGGCGGCGTCGGCGGCAAGCCGGTCGAGTACGAGATCAAGCAGATCAGCCAGACGCCGCAGGACGTCGCGGTGGCGCAGCGAGCCGTGCAGGAGCTGCTCGACGGCGGGGCCGACATCGTCCTCGGCCCGCCGTTCTCCGACTACGGCCTGCCGCTGCTCGAGGTGACCAACGGCAGCGTGCCGGTGCTGTTCGTGACCAGCACCGAGATCACCTTGTCCGATCCCGACCGTGGCTCGTTCCTCGTGTCGTTCGACGACCGCGTGCAGGGTTCGGCAGCTGCCGAGTTCGCCACGAAGCAGGGCTTCACCAACGCCGTCACCATGTCGTCGTCCGACATCCCGTACCTCAACATCACCACCGCGTCGTTCGCAGAGGTGTTCGAGGGCGCCGGTGGCACCGTCGCCACCGACCTGTCGTTCAACCTCGGCGACACCGACTTCTCCGCACAGGTGAACGAGATCGCCGGACTCGACCCGCAGCCCGACGTGATCTACTCCGCGTTCTTCCTGCCGGAGGCCGGCGTGTTCCTGAAGCAGCTCCGCGAGGCCGGCGTCGAGAGCGCCGTCATCAGCGCCGACGGCTTCGACGCCAGCGAGATCTGGACCGTCGGTGCCGACGCCGAGGGTGTGTTCTTCACCAGCCACACCTTCCCCGGCCCCGGCAACAGCGTCGCCGGCTTCCTCGCCGATTTCGAGGCCGCCACCGGCGAGCCGATCGAGACGATCGCGTTCGGTGCCCTCGGTGCCGATGCCGCACAGATCGCGATCGCCGCGGTCGAGGAGGCGTGCAGCACCGACGGTGCGACACTGATCGACACGATCCGCAACCTGGCGGTGAAGGTGACCACGGGTGAGACGGACTACGCCGGCGGCGGCACGCCCCAGCGCGACGTCACCATCCTCACCGTCACCGACGGCGCACCGGCCATCGTCGACGCGTTCTTCCCGTCGGTCGTGGCCGGCGGCTGACGCCGGCCGGACGGTTGCCGGCGGGATCGCCTCATGATGCTCGAAGTCGACGCGCTGACGACGCGGTACGGAGCGCTCACCGCGCTCCACGACGCGTCGCTGCGCGTCGACGCGGGCGAGGTCGTGGCCCTCGTCGGGCCGAACGGGGCGGGCAAGACCACCCTGCTCGCCTCGGTCGTGGGGTTGCTCCAACCCTCGTCGGGCACGATCCGATTCGCCGGCACCACCATCACGGGCAACGACCCGGCGGCCAACCTGGCCGCCGGGTTGGCCCTGGTGCCCGAACGACGGCGGATCTTCAAGGACCTCACCGTCGCCGAGAACCTGCGGCTCGCGGGCAACACCGTCGCGAAGTCACTCCGCAAGCCCCGCATGGAGCAGATGGCCGAGCTGTTCCCCGTTCTCCGTGAGAAGTGGGACGTGTCGGCCGGCTACCTGTCGGGTGGCCAGGCGCAGCAACTCGCCGTGGCGCGGGCTCTGATGAGCGAACCCAAGCTGTTGCTGCTCGACGAGCCCTGCCTCGGGCTGTCGCCCACGATGGTCGACGTCATCTTCGAGCTGATCGACACCCTGCGCGCTCAGGGGCGGACGATCCTGGTCGTCGAGCAGCAGGCCCAGCGTGTGCTGACGATCGCCGATCGCGGCTACGTGTTGCGCACCGGCGAGATCGTCGCCGAGGGTGCCGGGCCCGACCTCGCCGGCCGGCCGGATCTGTTCGAGGCGTACGTGGGCGGTTCGTCGTGACCGACGTCGTGCAGAACCTGATCGACGGTCTCGGCGCGGGCAGCACCTACGCCCTGCTCGCCGTGGGCGTCTCGATGCTGTTCGGCGTGATGCACCTGGTGAACTTCGCCCACGGCGAGTTGCTCACCGTCGGTGCCTACGTCATCTACGGGATGCGCAGCAACGGCATCTCGTGGTTGGCCGTCATCCCGGTCGCGATCGCGTCGGCCGTGGTGCTGTCGATGCTGATCGAGCTGGTCGCGTTCCGCCGGGTGCGATCGGCCAGCGCGTTCACCCTGTTGCTGACGTCGTTCGCGATCGAGATCCTCTCGCACGCCGCATGGCGCATCGGCGTGTCGTCCACGCCGCGCCGGTACGAGGCTCCCCAGATCGCGTTCAAGGTGGTCGAGGTGGGGCCGTTCAACATCGAGGTGTGGGACGTCATCAGCATCGCGGTCGCCGTCGCCTGCTTCGCCGGCACGGCGATCATGCTGCGCACCACGATGTTCGGACTCGCCGTGCGCGCCGCCTCGGAGGACTTCGACGCAGCCCGGCTGATGGGCGTGAAGGCCAACCGGGTGATCTCGGGCGCATTCGCCTTCGCCGGTCTGCTCGCCGGCATCGCCGGCGCGTTGTGGCTGGTTCGCCGCGGCCAGGCCGATCCGCGCATGGGCGCCGAACCGTTGCTGAAGGCCGTGATCGCCGCCATCATCGGCGGTCTCGGCAGCCTGCCCGGCGCCGTGGTGGGCGGTCTGTCGCTCGGCGTCGCCGAGGTGTTCTTCCGCTCGTGGCTGCCGTCGGACCTGCAAGGTCTCACCGACAGCGCCGTGTTCGTGGTGATCGCCGTGCTGTTCGTGGTGCGGCCACAGGGTCTGTTCGACGTCGAGACGGCGGAGCGGGTGTGATGACCGGCACGACCGCATCCGCGGCGACCGCGCCGTCGCGACCCACTGCGCCTGCGTCGATGCGACGCCTGGCGCTCGCCTCGCTCGTCGCCAACCTCGTCCTGCTGCTCGTGGTGTTCGCCGGTGGCCGGCTGTACGCGTCGTTCGGCAGTTCCGCGCGTGACCTGCTCGTGGTCGACCTGCTCGTCAACCTCGTGCTCGTGCTCGGCTTCCAGGTGTTCATCGGCAACACCGGCGTCCTGTCGTTCGGCCACCTCGGCATCGCGAGCGTCGGCGCGTACACGATGGCGCTGCTCGCGGTGCCCGCCGACCGCAAGGCGGTGCTCATCCCCAACGCGCCGTGGGGTATCCCCGAGATCGAGCTCCACCCGTTCGTCGCGTCGCTGATCGCGATCGGCGTCGGGGTGCTCGTCGCGCTGCTCCTCGGTCTCGTCGCAGCACGCACCTCGGGCCTCGCGGCCACGATGATCACGCTCGCGTTCCTGGCGATCGTGCGGCAGGTGGCCGAGAACCGCAAGGACCTCACCGGCGGTGCGCAGAACCTGAGCAGCATCCCCCGTCTCGACGGCTGGTCCTGGGCATTGGTGGGCGCGGCGATCGCGGTGACGGTCGCCGTGCTCTTCCGCTCGAGCAGGACCGGACGTCTCGCCGTGGCCACGCGCGAGGACGAGCTCGCCGCGGGTGCGATGGGCATCGAGGTGTTCTCGCCGCGCCTGATCGCATTCGTGGTCGGCGGGGCCGTCGTCACCCTCGGCGGCGTGCTGCGTGTCCAGTCGCTGGGATCGATCGGACCATCGCAGTTCAGCTTCGAGTTCACGATCCTGATCCTCGCGATGCTCGTCGTCGGCGGCATGCGCACCGTCACGGGTGCGATCGTCGGCACCGTGTTCATCACCGTCGGCAAGGAGGTGACGCGCTTCCTCGGTGACGGCCCCGACTTCCTCGGATTCCGGTGGCCGGTGATCGACGGCCTGCCCGACCTGTTCCTCGCCGGATCGCTCCTCGTGGTGCTGCTCACCCGTCCTGCCGGGTTGCTCGGCGAGTTCGACCTCGGCGCCTGGCTGCGTCGCCGCGTCCGCGGCTCGACGAGTCCGTCCGGCGATTCGTCCGCCGTGACCGAGGACGAGGTCGCGCCAGTGCCCGCCTCCACGACGGGCGCGCTGCGCACCGACGGCCTGGGCGTCACCTTCGGCGGGTTCATCGCCGTCGACGAGGTGACCATGCGCGTGGAGCCCGGGACGATCCACGGCTTGATCGGTCCCAACGGTGCCGGGAAGACCACGTTCGTGAACCTGCTCACCGGCCTGGTGACGCCGACCGAGGGGACGGTGCACCTCGGCGAACTCGAGCTGAACGGCGCGCCGTACCGGCGGGCCCGCGCCGGTATCAGCCGCACGTTCCAGAACCTGCGCGTGTTCCCGGCGCTGTCGGTGCGCGAGAACGTGGCGGTCGTCGACCTCGTCGCACACGCGCACCGCTCGCACCGCGAGGGCGTGGGGGTCGATCGGCTGCTCGTGCTGGCCGGGCTCGCCGAGCTCGCCGAGCGGCCGGCGTCGACGCTCGACTACGGCAACCAGCGTCGCCTCGAGATCGCCCGCGCCGCGGCCCTGCGCCCCGACTACCTGTTGCTCGACGAACCGACCTCGGGCATGAGCTCGGCGGAGTCGCTCGAGATGGTGGGGCACGTTCGGCGCGTCGCCACGGCGATCGGCGCCGGCGTGCTGGTGATCGATCACGACCTCGGCTTCATCACCAACATCTGCGATCGCATCACCGTGCTCGACCAGGGCGCCGTGCTGGCCGAGGGCACCCCGGACGAGATCCAACGCGATCCACGTGTGATCGAGGCGTATCTTGGCTCCGGTCATGGCTGAGAACGTTCCCTATCGCAATCGCAAACCGGTCAAGCGTGAGCGCTTCGCCGAGGAGGTCGCGAGCGAGCTCCGCGAGCTGATCCTCGCCGGCAAGCTCGCGTCGGGCGAGCGCATCGACCAGGACGCCGTCGCCGAGTCCCACGGCATGAGCCGTCTCCCCGTGCGCGAGGCGCTCATCGCTCTCGAGCAGGAAGGTCTCGTCGTCAACACGCCGCGCCGGGGCGCCTACGTGGCCGAGTTCAGCCCCGAGGACGTGCTCGACCAGTACGAGGTGTACGGACTGGTGGCCGGCATCGCCGCCGCACGTGCCGCCGAACGGCTCACCCCCGACGAGATCACCGACTTGCGCAAGGCACACGACCAGTTCGTGAAGGCCAAGGGAGGTGCCGCGCAGCAGCGTTCGAACGAGGAGTTCCACCGGATCATCAACCGCGCCGCCAGCCGCCGGCTGCGCAGCGTGCTCGGCCTGCTGGCACGCAGCATGCCGTCGCACCACTACATGTTCGACAGTGCCTGGGCGGCGCTCGCCGCACACCACCACGAGCAGGTGCTGGTCGCGATCGAACACCGCGACGCGACCGCTGCACGCGCGGCGATGACCGAGCACCTCGTCGCGAGCGGCAAGCAGGCCGTCGTCGCCCTGAAGGGCAAGGGCTTCTGGCGCGACGCGCCGCGCTGAGCACTCAGCGCAGCACGAACGGATCGCCGGCGATCTGAACACGTCCTTCGTGAGCCAGATGCGCACCGGCTGCGCATGCCGCTCACGAAACCCTCTGGTTCGTGAGCCAGATGCGCACCGGCTGCGCATGCCGCTCACGAAACCCTCTGGTTCGTGAGCCAGATGCGCACCGGCTGCGCACGCCGCTCACGAAACCCTCTGGTTCGTGAGCCGGATGCGCACCGGCTGCGCATGCCGCTCACGAAGCGACGTTGCCTCGTCCGTCCGACCCGTCTCGGGCGAGGACTATAGTTTGATCTTTGATCAAAGATGAGGGGAGCCAGATCGTGGCGATCGACTTCGGGATCCCGGAGGAGTACGAGAGCATCCGCACCGAGGTGCGGCGGCTGTGCGACAAGTACGGCAACGAGTACTGGCGCTCGCTCGAGCCCGATCGCTACCCGGCCGAGTTCGTCGACGAGCTCACCCGGCAGGGCTGGCTCGGGGCACTGATCCCCGAGGAGTACGGCGGCGGCGGGCTGCCCCTCGCTGGTGCCTGCGTGATCCTCGAGGAGATCGCCGCGTCGGGCGGCAACCCGTCGGCGTGCCACGCCCAGATGTACATCATGGGCACCCTGCTGCGTCACGGCACCGACGACCAGAAGCGCCGCTACCTCCCGGCGATCGCGAACGGCGACCTGCGCCTGCAGGCCTTCGGCGTCACCGAGCCCGTCGCCGGCTCGGAGACCGCCCGCATCCGCACCCGCGCCGAGCGCGTGCCCGAGGGATGGCGGATCAACGGTCAGAAGATCTGGACCTCGCGTGCGCTGTACAGCGATCTGATGATCGTGTTGGCCCGCACCACACCCTACGACGAGGTGACGAAGAAGACCGACGGGATGTCGGTGTTCCTGGTCGACCTCCGTGCGGCCGAGGGAATCACGATCCGGGCGATCCCGACGATGATGAACCACAACACCACCGAGGTGTTCTTCGACGACGTGGTGGTGCCCGCCGATGCGCTCGTCGGTCACGAGGGCATGGGGTTCCGGCACATTCTCGACGGGATGAACGCCGAGCGGATCCTGATCGCGTCGGAGTGCCTCGGCGACGGGCGGTTCTTCCTCGAGCGTGCCGTCGACTACGCGAACGGGCGTGAGGTGTTCGGCCGCCCGATCGGCACCAACCAGGGCGTGCAGTTCCCGCTCGCCCGCGCGTACGCGGCGCTGAGCGCCGCCGACCTGATGCGCAAGCGAGCCGCGTCGTTGTTCGACGACGGCCAGCCGTGCGGCACCGAGGCGAACATGTCGAAGTTGCTCGCGTCGGAGGCGTCGTGGATGGCGGCCAACGCCTGCCTCGACACCCACGGCGGGTTCGGGTTCGCCGCCGAGTACGACGTCGAGCGCAAGTTCCGCGAAACCCGGCTGTACCAGGTGGCGCCGATCAACAACAACCTCGTGCTGGCCTACGTGGGCCAGAACGTGCTCGGGCTGCCGCGCAGCTACTGAGGAGGACCGACATGGACCACGACGCGACCGACCTCTCGTCGATCGACATCGCTGACCCCGGCGTGTACGAGCGCGGCATCCCCCACGACGCGTTCGCGCGCCTGCGCCGACTCGACCCCGTGCACTGGCACCCGTGGGACAACTCCCGTGGCGGCTTCTGGGCGGTCACCACCAAGGACGACCTCACCACGGTGACGCGCGACTGGAACACCTTCACGAGCGAGGAGCACGTGAACCTCTGGGAACTCGACGCCGAGGCGCAGGCGGCGCGGCGATCGCTGATCGAGACCGACGGCATGCCGCACACGCGCCTGCGGCGACTGGTGACGCAGCCGTTCACCTTGCGCCGGATGGCCGAGTACACCGACGCCACGCGGGCGATCGTCGACGAGCTGCTCGACGCGATGATCGGTGCCGGCCCGGTCGACGTGGTGCGCATGCTGAGCGAGCCGCTGCCGATCCGGGTGATCGTGTCGATCCTCGGCATCCCGCGCTCGGACGGCGACTTCCTGGTGCACCTGTCGAACCAGCTCGTCGAGGGCACCAGCGATCGCGAGCAGGATCCCCACGCGTACGGCAACACCACCCCGCTCGAGCTGCTGCCGTTCAACAGCCCGGCCGCCCACGCCCTGTTCGAGTTCGGTCGCACCCTCGGCGCCGAGCGACGGGCGAACCCCGGCGACGACCTGGTGTCGAAGCTGATCACCGCGGAAGTGGACGGCGACCACCTCACCGACGCAGAGTTCTGCAACTTCTTCCAGCTGCTCGTGTTCGCCGGCAACGAGACCACGCGCACCGCGATCTCGAACGGGCTGATCGCGTTCATGCAGCATCCCGAGCAGTTGCAGCGGCTGCAGGACGACCCGTCGCTCATCCCGAACGCGGTGGAGGAGGTGATCCGCTGGGCCACCCCGGTGTTGCACATGCGGCGCACGGCCACCGCCGACACCGAGCTGCACGGCACCCGCATCGCCGCCGGCGACTGGGTGGTCATCTGGTACGCCTCGGCCAACTTCGACGAGGCGGCGTTCGAGCGCCCGCTCGAGTTCGACGTCGCCCGCCCCGTCAAGCCCGAACACGTCGCGTTCGGTGCGTTCGGTCCACACCACTGCCTCGGTGCCCCGCTCGCCCGGCTCGAGATCCGCCTGCTGTTGGAGCAACTCGTCGCGCGGCGCATCCGGATCGAGGCCGCCGGCATCCCGGCACGCGTCCGCTCGAACTTCGTGAACGGCGTGCTGTCGTTGCCGGCCGTCGTCGCCGCAGGATGAGCGCCGCTGTGTCGTGCCGCTCGTTCCTGTACGTGCCCGGTGATCGAGCCGATCGGGTGGCGAAGGCGATGGCGTCGAGTGCGCACGCAGTGATCGTCGACCTGGAGGACGCGGTGAAGCCCGACGCCAAACCGGCGGCGCGCGCCGCGCTGGCGTCGATGCCCGCCCGCACGTCGGGGCAACGGTGGGTGCGGATCAACGCCGGTGCGGACGGCCGCGCCGACCTCGCCGCGCTCGGCTCGATCGAGGTCGCGGGCGGCATCGACGGCCTGGTGCTCGCGAAGTGCGAGAACACGGTGTGGCTCGACGAGGTGGCCGCGGCGGTGCCGCCGTCGGTGGCGCTGGCCCCGCTCGTCGAGACCGCTCGAGCCGTGCGCTCACTGGACGCGATCGTCGGCCATCCCCGCGTGCAGCAGTGCCAGCTGGGTGAGGTCGACCTGCTCGCCGACCTCGGCGGCCGGACGCCCGGTGGCGCAACGCTGGTGCGCCATGTGCGCATCGAGCTGGTGATCGCCTCGGCGGCGGCCGGCATCGCGGCGCCGATCGGTGGCGTGCACCTCGCGATCGACGACCTCGACGCGCTCGCCCGGTCGTCGCGCGAGCTGGCCGAACTCGGTTTCGCCGGTCGCGCCGTCGTCCACCCGCGTCACTGCGACGTGGTGAACGAGGCGTTCGCACCGTCCGCGCAGGAGCGTGCGTGGGCCGAGGACGTGCTGGCCCGCTGGAACGACGCAGGCCGCGGTGCGCTGCGCGGCGCCGACGGCGCGATGATCGACGAAGCCGTCGTGCAACGCGCTCGTCGCCTCCTCGGCTGACGGCTCACCCGCGACCTTCCCGCTCGCGGTCGGTCAGATGCCGGTGGGCACCGTGTCCTCGACGACGGGTTCGGCGCGCTGGGCGAGCACCACGCCGACGATCACGACGGTGGCGCCGAGCGCTTCGACCGCGGTGATCCGCTCGCCGAGGAACAGCGCCGACCACACGATCGCCAGGGCGACCTCCAACGTCATGATCATCGCCAGCACACCGGGGTCGAGGTGGCGCAACGCTCGGAAGAACGTGGTGGTCGCGGCGACGGTGGGGATCAGTGCGAACAGCACCACCTCCAGCACCAGCAGCGGCCGGTCGGGCACCGTGACGCCGTCGACGGCTGCGAGCGGCACGAAGAACACCGCAGCGCCGAGGTTGCTCCACGCGGCCATCACGACACCGTCGGAACCGGCCGGCACGACCCGCTCGTTCACGATCAGGTAGACGGCGAAGCTGACGGCCTGACCGAGCGCGAGCAGCACTCCGGCGACGCTGATGCCGTCGACACCGGTGAACACGTCGGGGACGGTGAGCACCACGCCGACCGAGATCACCGCCAACGCGACGATCGTGAGGCGTTGCAGCGGCCGGCCGAGCGCCGCCGAGCCGAGCACCACGAACCCGGGATACAGGTACACCAACACGATGTACACCGAGGCGTCGAGCCGTTCGAGTGCGAGGAAGCCGATGAACACCAGCCCGCCGAGCAACAGCCCGAGCGCGAGCACCGGACGCCACGGCACCGATCTCGGGTCGGGACCGCCGCGACGGCGCCACACCCACAGCGCGGCCCACAACGCCGCCGACGACAGCGAGAACCGCCACAGCAGGAGCGACACCGCTCCGAGCGAACCGAGGAGGTCCTTGCCCACGACCGAGGAGAGCGAGAAGGACAGCGCACTCGCCACCCCCCACGCCGCACCGCGCGCGGGATGACGTGCGGTGTCGGCGTGCACGCTCAGTAGAACGGGAGGTATTCGTTCAGCTCCCAGTCGGTGATCTCCTCGACCGACCAGGCGTTGCCGCTCGCCTCCCAGCGACGGACCTCGTCACGCCGGATGGCGAGGAACGCCCGCACGAGGTCGGGGCCCATCGCCTCGCACAGCACGCTGTCGGCCTCGAACGCGTCGAGCGCGTCGGCCAGGGTGTGCGGCGTGTGGCGGTCGGTGTTCGGCTCGCTGTCGCCGTCGCCGGTCTGCGGATCGCCGCAGTCGATGCCGTCGACGGCACCGAGCAACGCCGCGTTCAGCATCGCCGCAGCGGCCAGGTACACGTTGGCCGAGCCACACGGCATCCGGTTCTCGATGCGGGTCGCCTCGCCGCGCTCGCCCGGCACGCGCATCGTGCTGATCCGGTTGTCGAGGCCCCAGTTGGCCCAGTAGCCGGCGATGATGCCGGGCATGAGCCGCTTGTAGCTGTTGATCGTGGGTGCCGACAGCGCGGCCATGCCCTCGTAGTGGGCGAGCAGGCCGCCGATGCACTGGCGCATCAGACCCGACATGCCGTGCTCACCCGACGGGTCGTCGAACACGTTGCGGCCGCCACCGACCGGGATGAGCGAGAAGTTGAGGTGGAGGCCGCTGCCCACCGCGTCGGCCATCGGCCGGCCCATGAACGTCGCCCAGAGCCCGTGGCGGTGGCACACCTCGCGCACCATCTCCTTCGCGATGAACGCGCGGTCGACGGCGTCGAGGGCCGGGCCGTACGTGAGGTTCATCTCCATCTGCCCCGGGGAGAACTCGGCCATGATGCCCTCGAGCTCGAGCTCGCTGTGCTCGGCGGCGTCGAACAACGCAAACGTGAGGTCAGGATCGATGCCGCCCAGTCCCACGCCGTACACGCGGTGCGACGGCAGCGACAACGGCCCGTAGCCGCCGGGAGCCTCGGCATCGGGCCGCATCACGTAGAACTCGAGTTCGACACCGATCATCGGCTCGTAGCCGAGGGCACGCCAGGCGTCGACGGCCCGCTTCAACGCACCGCGCGGCCCGAGCGCAAGCGGCTGTCCCTCGAACTCGAGATCGGCGATCATCACGTCGGTGTCGGGCTCCCAGCCGGGGTGCCGCGAGCCGGGCAGCGGGACGGTCGAGAGGTCGGGGAAGCCGACGTCGGCCGCGTACCCCTCCACCGGCATGATCTCGCGGTCGATGCCCATCGTGAGGGTGGTGACGGCGTGGTGGCCCTTTTCGTGGATGCGCCGCTCGGGGACGTAGCGCCCGTGCGACAGACCGTTGAGATCGCTCCACATCACCCGGATTCGTCGGTTCGCCATGGTGGCCGAAGGTAGCAGGCGTCCGAGGATCGTTCGGGTCCGAACGATCTCGGACGACCCTCGATCACCAGACGACGTCGAGGCGCAGCGGACCGCGGAACTCGAAGCCGCGCACCTCCACCGGCGCCGACAGCGCGAGGCCGGGCAGTCGGCGGAACAGGTGCTGCACCGCCACGCGGACGGTGCTGCGTCCGAGCCACGCTCCGAGGCACACATGGGCACCGGTGGAGAACGCGAGGTGCGGTCCTTCGCGGCGGTGGAGGTCGAAACGGTCGGGGTGGGACCAGCGCCGCTCGTCGCGGTTGGCCGAGCTGATCACCGCCGCCACCAGCGCGCCGGCGGGAATCGTCGTGCCGGCCACCTCGACGTCGGTGGTGGCCTGGCGGGTGGAGGTGGCGACCGGCGAGATCCAACGGAACAGCTCCTCGCACGCCGGACGCCACAGCGACTCGTCGTTCCGGCACTCGGCGAGGGCGTCGGGGTGGGTGAGCAGCGTCCACACCGTGAGCGCGATCCCGTCGCGGGGTTCGTTGATGCCGCCCGACATGCAGAGCCGGACGTTGTTGACGATCTCGTCCGCGGCGAGGCCGGTGTGGGCGAGGTTCGGCACGACGCGTTCGCGGATCGACGTGCCCGACGCCTCGTTCGCGTGGGCGGCGACGGCGGCGAGCTCGGGGTCGTTCGCGAAGTTCGCGAGGCCGGTGCACACGCCGCGAGTCCATTCGCCGATCTGCTGCCACGTGGCGTTGTCCCAGCCGAGCGCATCCTGCAGCGCGCGCACCGCGATCGGTTCGGCGTAGGCGGTCATCAGGTCGACCCCGGCGGGGTCGAAGGCACCGATCAGCTCGTCGCAGATGCGCGGGAGCACGTCGGTCACCCAGCCGCCCGTGGCCGTCGGGGTGAAGCTCGGTTGCAGTGCGTCCTTCAGCCGCCGGTGCTCGGTGCCGTCGCTGCCGAGCATGTTCGTGCCGAGCACGGTGTTGAGCCAGCTCGGCTCGGTGGCGCTGGTGAACAGATCGGGCCGGTCGTGCACCAGCTGCACGTCGTCCCACCGCGTCACGAGCCACATGTCGAGATCGGGCACGAACGCCACCGGCTCGTCGGTTCGCAGCCGGGCGAGATGTGGATACGGGTCGAGTTCGAGGTCGGCGAGGGTGATCGTCGCGCCGATCGGGGAGCCGGTCATGGCCCGATCGTAGGACCGTCGCCTCGGTACGCTCGACGGGATGCGAGCACTCGTCGTCCAGCACGAACACGACGGGCCGGCGGGTCTGATGGGCGAGCACCTGCGGGCCCGCGGGTACGAGGTGGTCGACCACCTCGTGATGCACCCGGGTTCGACCGAGAGCCACCACCCGTTCCCCGACCCGACGGCGTTCGATCTGGTGGTGCCGCTCGGTTCGGTGCACGGTGTGTACGAACGCGACGTGATCGGCACCTGGATCGACCGCGAGATCGCGATGCTGCGCACCGCCCACGGCGCCGGCGTGCCGGTGTTCGGCATCTGCTTCGGTGCCCAGGCGATGTGCGCCGCGCTCGGCGGGCAGGTGGAGAAGGCGCCGGGCTACGAGGTCGGCTGGTACGCCTACGACACCGACGTCCCCGAGGTGATCGCGGCCGGCCCCTGGTTCACGTGGCACGGCGACCGCTGTCTGCTGCCCGACGGCGACGAGGCGCCCGACGTACTGGCCCGCAACTCGTTGTGCACACAGGCGTACCGGCGCGGACGCAGCGTCGGTGTGCAGTTCCATCCGGAGGCCACGCCCGAGCTGGTGGGTGCGTGGGTGGCCAAGTGCCCGCCCGGCTACTTCGCCTCGCACGCCACCACGGCCGATGCCGTGCTCGGCGGCTTCGCAACCGAGGGCGATGCCCTGCGGGCGCGTGCGATCACGCTGTTCGAGTGGTTCCTCGACGAGGTCGCGCCGAGCTGACCGCCGGGGGTCAGATCGGGACGTCGGGGTGGTCGACGCCGACGATCTGGCTGCCGGTGAAGAACCGCAGCACCTCGGCGTCGCCGTGGCCGCCGATGCCCGACAGCCCCCAGAAGCTCTGGGTGCTGGTGGGCGTGAGGTCGATCACGCTCGTGCCGTTGATCTTCACCTCGCCGAAACGGATCCGCCGCCCGAGCGCCTGGGCGACGTCGAGGTCGGACGAGAACACGTAGCCGGCCAGACCGTACGGCGTGTCGTTCGCCAGCGCGACCGCGTGCTCGTCGTCGTCGACCGGGTGCACGCTCACGACCGGCCCGAACAGCTCGTCGACGCAGCGGCCCGGGTCGACCCCCACCACCAGGCGCGGTGCCCAGAACCAGCCGGGCAGATCGGGCACTTCGCCGGCGGTCAGCACGTCGCCGCCGTCGGCGACGAGCGCGTCGACCTGCTGGTGCAGCCGGTCGCGGTGCGCAGCGTGCGACAGCGGCCCGACCTCGGTCGTGTCGTCGAGATGGTGGCCGATGCGCCGCCGGCCGAGGTGGTCGCGCAGGGCGTCGACGAGGTCGTCGTGGCGTGCTCGGGCGACGAGCACCTTGCCCGGCGCCTCGCACCACTGGCCGTTCAGCTTCAGCATCCCCGAGGCCAGCGCCGCAGCGGTGGCGTCGATGTCGGCATCGGCGCGAACGATTGCCGGGTTGTTGCCGCCGAGCTCGAGCTGCAGCGCGGTGAAGTGCTCGGCAGCGGCGCGTGCGATCGCGCGGCCGGCGGCGAGCGAGCCGGTGTACGACACCACCTTCACTCGAGGGTCGCCGGTGAGCGCGGCGCCGGTGGCAGGGCCGCCGTGCACCATCTGGAACACGCCGGCGGGCAGCTCGACCCGGTGGATCGCGTCGGCCACGAGGTTGCAGCCGAGCGGCGACCACTCGGGAGGCTTCAGCAGCACGGTGCAGCCGGCAGCGAGCGCCATCGCCACCTTGCCGGCCGCCATCGCCGCCGGCGCGTTCCACGGCACGAGGACGGCGGCCGGCCCCCAGGGGAGGCGGAGCAGCTCGACGGGCCGCACCGGACCGGGCAGCTCGGTGCGCACCCCGGCGGTGCGCAGCAGGCTCGCCGCTCCGCGGAACGCACCGGCGAGCGATCCGGCGAACATCCGCGTCACCGCGACCGGCACCCCCGAGCCGGTCGACTCCGCGACCGCGAGGTCGTCGCCCACACCGTCGAGCTCGCCGGCGATCCGCTCGAGCCACTCGCTGCGCGAGGCGACGTCGAGATCGGCCCACACGCCGTCACGGTGCGCGCGTGCGGCGGCGGCGATCGCACGATCGACCTCGTCGGGCGCCGTGGCACGCCGGGGTTGCACGTGGTCGCCGGACGAGGGGTCACGCAGCCCCTCGCCGTCGAGCACGTCTCGCGGTTGGCGCAGCTCGCCGTCGATCCGGTCGACCTGTTCGGGCAGACGCCCGACACGCACCATCGCCACTCAGCACACCTCCATGTCAGATCACCTCGAAGTAGCGGTCGAGTTCCCAGTCGGTGACCGCGTCGAGGAACTGCTGCCACTCGTAGCGGGCCGTGAGCCCGTACTGTTCGGCGACGGCCGAGCCGAACGTCGACCCGACGAACTCGCTCGCGAGGAACACCTCGGCGGCCACGCCGAGGTGCTCGGGGAACCGCTCGGTCTGCTGCTGATACGCGTCGCCGGTGCTCGGATCGCCCGGATCGGTCGAGCCCGCCATCCCGTCGCGCACCGACGCGATCACGCCCGCCACCGCGAGGTACGGGTTCACGTCGGCGCCGGGCACGCGCCACTCGAGCCGGAGCGAGGAGGCGCTGGTGCCGAGCACTCGGCAGCTGACGGTGCGGTTGTCGAAGGCCCACGTGGCGCCATGGCCGGCGAAGTCGCTCGAGTTGGTGCGCCGGTACGAATTGATCGTCGGGGCGTACCACGTCATCAGCTCGCTCGCGTGGGCGAGCACGCCGCCGATCGCGTGTCGCATCGCCGTCGACATGTGGTCGTCGGCCGCGTCGTCGAAGAACGGGTGGCCGCCGTCGGCGTCGCGCAGCGACAGGTGCACGTGGCACGACGAACCCACCTCGCCGGTCGTGGGCTTGGGCATGAACGTGGCCGCCAGGCCGTGCCGCGTGGCGACGTCCTTCACGGCGAGCTTGAAGATCGTGTGCCGGTCGCACATGTCGAGCGCGTCGGCGTAGGTGAGGTTGATCTCCCACTGCCCGAGTCCCCACTCACCCTGGCTCATCTCGACGTCGAGGCCCGACGCGTCGAGCGCGGTGCGCAGCTCGCGGAAGAAGGGCTCCCACGCGTTCACCTGCTGGACGGTGTAGTCGGCATGCACGATCGTGGTGGGGGTGCGGTCGCGATACCCGCGGCGGCGCAGGTCGTCGTAGCCGTCGCGATAGAGGTGGAACTCGAGTTCCGTGCCGACGTCGGCGCGCAGGCCGTCGGCGGCGAGCGCCTCGATCTGGCGGCGCAGGATCTGGCGCGGCGTGATCTCCACCGGCGAGCGGTCGTGCTCCTCGACGATGTCGGCGATCACGATCGCGGTGCGTTCCAGCCACGCCGCCGGGCGCAAGGTGGCGAGGTCGGCCACGAGCAGGAAGTCGCGCCAGCCGGTGTGCCAGCCGGTGTAGGGCACCTCGAGGCCGATGTCCTGGCTGATCCCCCAGCCGAACGTGCACGAGCTGACCGCGACGCCGCGTTCGTGGAACTCGGCGAACTTGCGGGGCGAGAGCCGCTTGCCGATCAGCCGCCCGGCCATGTCGGGCGCGCACACGATCACCGTGTCGTAGCCCTGCGCGTCGAGATCGTCGAGCGAGAGCGGCACGAACGCGCTCATCGGGTGAGCCACCCACCGTCGACGGGCAGATGGGCGCCCGAGATGAACGAGGCCTGATCCGACAGCAGGAACGACACCGCGTTCGCGACGTCGTCCGGTTCGCCGACGCGCGGGACGAGCAACCGCTGGCTCATGAACGCCATCGCCTCGGGACCGGTGATGTCGCCGCCGCTGAAACGGGTGTTGATCGGACCGGGTGCGACGGCGTTCACGCGGATGCCCTTGGCCGCGAGCTCCACGGCGAGCGCCTTGGTGAGCATCGGCACGCCGCCCTTCGACGCGTTGTAGTGGGGCTGGCAGTGGCCCGACGAGCTGACGACGACCGACGCCTCGACGGTCGAGAGGTTGACGATCGCACCTCCGTCGGTCATCGCCCGCGACGCCACCTGGGCCACGATGAACTGGCCCTTCAGGTTGATGTCGACGACGAAGTCCCACTCGTCGTCGGTGAGGTGGTCGAGATCGCTCATCGTGACCACGCCGGCGTTGTTGACCACGAGGTGCAGGCCGCCCAGCTGTTCGACGGTGGCGGCGACCGCCGCCTCCACCTCGGCCCGCACGCGCACGTCGCAGCGAAGCGCGATCGCACGACCGCCGGCCTCGGCGATCAGTCGCACCGTCTCGTCGGCGCCCTCGGTGCTGACGTCGGTGCACGCCACCGCGGCGCCGTCGCCGGCGAGGCGACGCGCGATCGCGCGGCCGATGCCGGAGCCGGCGCCCGTGACGAGCGCGACCTTGTGGTCGTGGGTGATGATCATCGGGATCCCTTCGGTTTCGTGTGATCGTCGAGCATCGAGTGGAGCTTCGTGCGGGTGTGCTCGAGGTGCGTGGCCACGGCTCGTGCGGCTGCAGCGCCGTCGCCGCGCTCGACGGCACGCACGATCGCGTCGTGCTCGCGAGCGGTCTGCGACGTGGTGGGTTCGTAGTCGAGCAGGTCCATCGGGAAGAACAGCGCGGCTCGTGCGTCGAACACCGCTCGCTCGAGCAATTCGTTGTGTGCGGCGCGTGACAGGGCTTTGTGGAACGCCGCGTCGGCGGCGCGGTAGGTGGACAAGGTGGTGGACGCGGCGAGCTCGGTCACCGAGGCCCGCAGCGCGGCGAGATCGTCGGTCGTGCGGCGTGCCGCGGCGAGCTCGGCCACCCGACGCTCGACCCCGATGCGGAAGTCGAGCACGTCCTCGAACTCGCCGATGCTCGCGCGCAGCCGCTCGAGCCATCGTTCGGCCGGGACGCGCAGTTCGCACACGAACGTCCCGCCCGTGGCACCGCGGAGGGTGTTCACGTAGCCGTCCTGCTCGAGTGCGGCGAGCGCGTCGAACACGGTCTGGCGGCTGACGCCGAGCGACTTGGCGAGTGCTCGCTGGGGTGGCAACCGATCGCCCACCACCAGGTCGCCGCTGTGGATGAGCGCCCGGAAATGCGCCGCCACGCCGTCGGCCGTCGTGGTCCCGCTCGGTGCACCCGATCTCATTGGTCTCGACGCTAGACCATTGCGGCACGCCGGATCACATCGTCGCCCGAGCCGCTCGCTACCGTGATCGCATGGAGCGTCGCACCGACCGAACGGGGCCCGACGTCGACATCGTCTCCCACGACGTGTACGCCGCCGGCCTGCCGTTCGCGGCATACAACCGGTTGCGCGCCGAGGCGCCGGTGGCCTGGACGGACCTCGGCCCGCACAACGGTCACCACGGTCGCGGGTTCTGGTCGCTCACCCGCTGGGCGGACGTCGTCGAGGTGCACAAGGACTGGCGCACGTTCTCGAGCGAGGTGGGTGGCACGGAGATCGAAGACCTCGACCCCGATGCGATCGTGGCGCGACGCACGATGCTCGAGACCGATCCACCGCGCCACGCCCGACTGCGTCAACTGGTGAACCCGGCGTTCTCGAAGTTGGCGATGGAGCGTCACGCCACCACCGCCGAACGACTCGTGTCCGGGCTGTTCGCCGCCAACGTCGGCGTCGGCGAGGTGGACGCCGTCACGGCGCTCGCACGCGAGCTGCCGATCCGGATGCTGGTCGACATCCTCGGCGTCCCCCACGCCGACGCCCCGCAGCTGTTCCACTGGGCCGACCAGATCGTCTACAACGCCGACCCCGACCACGTCGCCGACGAGGTGGGCGACGTGAGCGACCGCGTCGACACCGATCCGTTCCGGCTGTTGCCGTTCCGCAGCCCGGTGTCGCTCAAGGTGTTCGAGCACATGGAACGACTCGCCGCAGCGCGCCGTACCGATCCGGCGGCCGACGTGATCACCGTGCTCGCCGACGCCGTCGTCGACGGCGTGCCGCTCACCGAGCGCGAGCGCGGCACCTTCCTGCTGTTGTTGCTCATCGCCGGCAACGAGACCACGCGCCACTCGCTCACCCACGGGCTGATCGCGCTCGCGGAGCACCCCGACCAGTTCGACCGGCTCCGAGCCGAACCCGATCTCGCCACGTCGCCGCTGCTCGACACCGCCGTGGAGGAGGTGCTGCGTTGGGCCTGTCCGCAGATCCACTTCCGCCGTACCGCCACCGTCGACACCGAGATCGGCGGACGTCCGATCCGTGCGGGCGACAAGGTGGTCACCTGGTACGTCGCCGCCAACACCGACCCGGCCCAGTTCGACGATCCGTACCGGTTCGACCTCGCACGCACACCGAACCGCCACGTCACCTTCGGCGGCGGTGGCCCGCACCTGTGCCTCGGACAGTGGATGGCCAGGCTCGAGGTGCGCGTGTTCCTGCAGGCCCTGGCGTCGTCGGTGTCGCGCATCGAGGTGACCGGCCCGGTCGAGCGTGTGCGCAGCAACTTCATCAACGGGGTAAAGCGCTGCCCGGTCGTGCTGCACCCGGCCTGATCGGGCGCTCGCCGCCGATCAGGACTCCGGATCGGGCAGGTGGTGGCGTTCGTTGAACGTGATCAGCCGCGCCGGTCGGTCCGAGCTCCACTCGACGATCGTGATCGCGCCATGGTCCTGATGGAGACCGATCCAACGCCACCAGGGAGCGTCGAGCACGCTGCGCACGATCCAGCCGATGACGAAGTTGTGCGTCACGATCACCAGGGCGTCGTCCTCCGGGCCGGTGCTGGCGAGCTCGCGCACCGCAGCGTCGAGCATCCGGCCACCCGGATCTGCCTCGTCGGCCGGTACCCGACGCAAGAACTCGTGATAGCGGCTCGGGACGTCGGTCCACTCGTCGGGAACCGGCGTCCGATCCTCCACCAGGTGACTCTGCACGACGGGGATGCCGGGCAGTGACATCGCGAGGTGTGCGGCCGTCTCGCGGGCGCGACGTCGGGAGCTGTGGAGCAGGGCGCCCGCATCGATGTCGCGGAGCGCATGACCGGCCGCCGTCGCCTGCCGTCGTCCGTGATCGGTGAGGCCGGGGTCGGTCTCGTCGTGGCCGCCGGCCTCGCCGTGGCGAACGAGATACAGGGTCCTGGAGGGCACGACGCGAGCTTCGCACGGTCTGCCGCATCGCCGGCGCGGGGTGCGAGCGACCGCGCTGCGGCACCCTAGGGTGCGGGGGTGGCACGACGCGCAGGGTCGCAGGGACATCCGGACGACCGCCCGGTCGCGCCCCGCCTGCTCCGCGAACTGCCCCGGCTCGATCTCGCCGAGATCGACGACGGCGACGTACGCGACGCCGAACTGTTCGGCGCGCTGCCCGACGGCTGGGACGAACCACTGCAGCTGAGCGGGGTACGTCTCAGCGGTGCGACCCTGGTGGGCGCGTCGTTGCCCGGCAGCCGGTTCGTCGACGTCGAGGTGGTCGGCAGCGATCTGAGTGGCGCCGATCTCGAGGGCGCAGCGTTCACCCGGGTGTCGGCGCGCGACGCCCGGCTGTCCGGTGTGCAGCTCGCCTGGTCGACCTGGCACGACGTCCACCTCGTCGAGTGCCGGCTCGACCTCGCCAACTTCGCGCGGTGGAAGGCACAGCGGGTGACGGCCGAACGGTGCAGCTACCGCGGGGCCGACCTCCGCATGGCCGAGATGGACGCCGTGTCGCTGTGGGACTGCGACCTCGGCGACGCCGACGTCGAGCAGGTGGTCCTGCGCCACGTGCGCCTGCACGGGTCGCGGCTCGACGGGATGCGCGGCGCACTCGCGCTCCGGCCCGTCGAGGTGGACGACGAACAGCACGAGGCCCTCGCCGCGGCGGTGCTCGCGGCGATGGGCGTGGTGGTGACGGCTCGACCGGAGCACCCGGACGCATGAGCCGGCAACTGGTTCTGGCCCACTTCTCCATCCGCGCCGCGTCCTTCGCCGCACGAGCCGAAGCGGCTGCGGCGGCCGGCTTCGACGGGTTCGGGATGTACGTCGGCGACTGGTCGGAACAACGGCGCGCCGGACGCAGCGACGCCGAGTTGCTCGGCATCCTGGCCGAGCACGGCACCCGGGTCGTCGAGATCGAGGCCCTCCCGCTCTTCGCCGACGAGGTGCTCGACACCTTCGTCCACCTCGTCGCCACGTACCGGCCCGACCGGGTACAGGTGGTGCCGCCGTTCACCGGCGCCGTCGATCGCCGCGCCGCCGGCGAATGGCTGGCACGCATCGGCGACCGCGTGGCGCCGTTCGGCTGCTCGCTCGCGCTCGAGTTCCTGCCCTTCACCGACGTCGCCGACGTCGTGGCCGCCGCCGAGGTGGTCGACGTCGCCGCACGCCCCAACGTGGGGATCTGCGTCGATGCGTGGCACGTCTTCCGCGGCGCCGGGTTGTTGTCGTTGGTGGGGCTCGATCCGGCGATCGTGTCGTGCGTGCAGTTGAACGACGGGCCGCTCGAACCGGTGCTCGACGACTACCTGCTCGACTGCCTGCACCACCGCGAGCCGCCGGGTGAGGGCGAGTTCGACCTGCGCGGCTTCATGGCGTTGACGCCGGCCCTGGCACCGGTGAGCGTCGAGGTGCCCGACGACGACCTCGACGTGCGATCACCACTCGAAGTCGCGCGGCTGCTGTTCGACGAGGCGTCGCGTTACCTGTAGCCGGGCTTCGGCGCGCTCGACTCAGGCGACGGCGGCGACGTACCGGTCCGGGCGCACCAGCACGGCCCGGCAGCCATAGGTGGCCCGTGGTTCCACCACCACCGGCACCCCGTCGGGCGCCACGAACCCCTCGTCGGCGGCGACCCAGGCCCACCCGTCGGGCAGGCCCTCGTCGAGCCGGTCGGGCTGCGGGAGTTGATGGCCGACCGGGAAACCGGCGCCCAGTTCGAGCGCGGGCAGGCGCGACCAGCGGGTGGGGTCGGGGCGGTCGGGTTCGGGGAGCGCGGTCGGGTCGACGGCGAGGCGACCGATCAACCGGCCGGCCTCGATCGACATCGCCGTCACGGCCGTGACGTGCGGCCGTCGCTCGGCCTCGTAGGTGTCGAGCAGTGCGTCGTTCGCCCGTCCCTCGATCACCTCGGCCAGCTTCCAGGCGAGGTTGGCGGCGTCGCGCACGCCGCTGCACAACCCCTGTCCCATGAACGGCGGCATCTGGTGCGCCGCGTCGCCGGCCAGGAACAGGTCACCGTCGCGCCAGCGCTCGGCCTCGAGCGCGTGGAAGCGGTACGTCGCAGCGCGCACGAGGTCGGCGTCGTCGCGGGTGATCCCCCACGGGGCGAGCAGCCGCCACACGTCGGGCACCAACTCGTCCTCGGCGAGGCGGAACTCCCAACGGCGGTGGTTGCCGTGGGACGGCACGAAGGTCGCGAGCCGACGCCGGTCGCACACCTGCTGGATGATCGCCGGCAGCGGAGGGACCGCAGGGTCGTGCAGCATCACGTCGACGACGAGCCAGCGCTCGTCGTAGCCGAGGTCGAGCAGGTCGATCGCGAGCTGTTCGCGCACGGGGCTGGTCGCGCCGTCGCAGGCCACCACGAACCGGGCGGTGCGCCGCAGCTCGGCCAGCTCCGGGGCGTCGACGCCGAGGCGGACGTCGACGTGTGCGTACTGCTCGAGTCCGGCGCGCAGCATCGTCTCGAGCTCCGGCTGCACGAACACGTAGTCCTCGTGCCAACCGAGCAGCGGGTCGCGTTCGAAGCCCTCGAAGGTGAACAACCGCCGGCCGTCGGCATCCACGTACTCCATGCCGGCCGACACGGTGAGCAGGCGCCGCAGCTCGGCCTCGAACCCGAGGTGCTGGAACACCCGGGCGACCTCGGCATCGAGATGGCAGGCACGGGGTTGGGAGTACGGAGCGGTGGATCGCTCGAACACCACCGTGCGCAATCCCCACATGCCGCAGAGGTTGGCGAGCGTCGCGCCGGTGGGTCCGAGACCGACGATCGCGACGTCGTGGGCTGCGCCGTGTGCGGCTCCCGGTCGGCCGGTCATCTCACACCGGCGACCGATCGGTCCATCGCGTGGTCCCCCAGGTGATCGTGAGCAACGTGGTGTCGCACCCCGGCATGGCACCGTGCCAGTGCGGCTCGTCGACGGGGCACACCACCAACGTGCCGGGGGCGAGCGGCACCTCGCCGTCGGCCTCGGTGCCCACCCGTGCGTCGCCGCTCACCACGAACAGCTGCTGCCCACCGGGGTGCGAGTGCCAGAACGTCACTGCGCCGTCGGTGAAGTGCACGAGTGCGGTGTCGGGGCCGTCGACGCCGGCGTCCACCTCGGGCGGTGTGGCGTTCAGCATCTCGAGCTCCACCTGTCCGGTGAACCGGCCGCCGTACACCGTGCTCCGATCACCGCCGGCGACGACCTTCACGACATCCCCCTGCCGACCCGTCGCGGTCCGATCACCGCACGACGACGCGGTTGCGCATCGTGCCCACGCCCGACACGGTGGTCTCGATCAGGTCGCCGTCCACCAGGAACCGCTGTGGGGTGCGGGCCTCGCCGACGCCGCCCGGGGTGCCGGTCCACACGAGGTCGCCGGGGCCGAAGGTCATGAACCGGGTGAGCCACACCACCAACGCCGGGATCGAGAAGATGAGATCGCTGGTGTTGGCGTGCTGCATCACCTCACCGCTCACCACCCCGGTCAGCTCGAGTGCGTCGCGGTCGTCGAACTCGTCGGGCGTGACGAGGAACGGTCCGGTGGGGCCGAACGTGTCGTAGCTCTTCGCGATCGTGAACTGCTTGATCGGCGGCCGGAACTGCTCGCCGCGATCGGAGATGTCCTGCCCGCAGGTGACCCCGGCGAGGTAGCTCCACGCGTCGGTCTCGGTCGCCCGGGTGCAGGTGCGGCCGAAGGCGATGACGACCTCGGCCTCGAAGTCGATCTCGTGGCGGCCGGCCGGGGCGATCACGTCGTCGAACGGTCCGGCGACACAGTTGTTCGTCTTGCCGAACAGGTGCGGCTCGGTGGGGAACTCACGGCCCGACTCGATCGCGTGGGTGCGGTAGTTGAGTCCGACGCCGAGTCCCTTCGGTGGGCGGGGGACCGGAGCGCCGAGGAGCGCGAGGTCGAGCACCGGCCACTCGCCCGCGGCGACGCCGGTCGCCACCTCGGCGAGCCGCGGGTGGTTCGCGAGGTCGACGTACACGGCCGGATCGCTCGACAGCGTGCCGTCGCTGGCCCGTTCGATGTCGACGGCCCGATCGAGCCCGTCGGCGTCGGCGACGACGAGGATCGAACGGCCGTGGAGGTTGGCGAAGCGCATGGCGTCTCTCTCTAGCTGACGAAGGGCCCGTCGAACCAGACGTGCACCTGGCCGGTGCCCGCCGACGACTCGTAGTTCGAGAACAGCTCGCCGGTGGCGGTGCACGCCGCGCCGCCGAGCGCCCCCGCCATCAGCAGGTAGTGGCCGAAGAACGCCTCGGGGGCGAACTGGCGGTACTCGGGCACGAAGTCGATGACCGCGCGGTGGTCGCCGGCACGCAACCACGCGAGCACCTGCTCGTCGGCGGCGCGTGCCTCGGGTGTGCGGATGTGTTCGAGCCCGGCCGATTCGTGCTGCGCGAACTCGCGCATCGGCCAGAACCGGTGCGACAGGCCGCCGGACGCCAGCAGCAGCACCTTCCGGTCGAGCTCGCGGATGGCCCGACCGAGCAACTCGCCCGCGAGCAGGAAGTCGTCCGGCTGCCCGGTCTGGCAGATGCTCATGCTGAGCCACGCCTCGTCCGCGCGCTGGAGGAACGGGAGCAGGTTGGTGGTGGCGTAGTGCACGGGCAGGTAGGGGTCGGCGCACGCGAGCGCTCGCGTGTCGTCGCGCACGTTGCTGATCGCCTCGAAGCGCTGGGCCAGCTCGGGGTCGCCCGGCATGTCGTAGTGGTGGCCGCTCATCCCGCGAGGCAGCTCGGAGCTGGTGAACATGCCCTCGCGACGGTCGTGCGCGGTGAGGATGTGCTCGACGGTCGTGAACCAGTGCGAATCGAACACGATCACGGTGTCGACCTCGAGCGGGTCGACCTTCTCGCGTCGCATCCGGTGCAGGCCGTCGACCAGCGTGGTCCCCGCAGCGCCGTACAACACGGTGCGAGCGTCGTCGCTCATCACGATCGGGGGGACGTGCGACACGAGTGCCGCTCCGACGATCTCACCCATGGCAGTGCGACCTCCTCGCGCCCGACCCCCGGGCGCTCGTTCGTTTGGATCCAAACGAAAGGCTAGTCGCTGTCGGTGGTCTCGTCGTCGAGCGTGCGCAGCACGGCCCGCAGCAGCCGGCTGAGCTGTCGCTTGTCCGCGGCCGTGAGCGCCGAGGTCACCATCGCCTCGTGCTCGTTGAACAGCGGCATGATCTCGTCGACGGCGCGGAGGCCGGCGCCGGTCGGCGACACGACCACCCGCCGTCGGTCGGTGGGGTGTGGAGCGCGTTCGGCGAAGCCCTTGCGCTCGAGCGTGGTGAGCACGCCGGTGAGGGTGCCGCCGGTGATGCCCGCCTCTCGTGCGAGCTGTCCCGACTCCTGCGCGCCCCACACGCGCAGCACGAACAGCACCACGAACGCGCTCCAGCTCAGCTGGTGCGGGCCGAGCACCTCGCGCTCCATGTGGTTGCGCACGGCGGTGGCGGTGCGGAAGACGTTGCTCACCGCGAGCAGCGCCGAGAAGTCGAACGACGAGCCGACGAACGCCGCCGTGACGTCCCGTTCGGCGTCGCGCAACTCCGTGGCGTCGTCGGTGGCGAAGGCACCGGTGAACGTGCCCGGTGACGGAGCCGGGAGCGGGGCGCCGTTCGACGACGGACGAGACGCAGGACCGGACACGTCGGGCGACACTATCGTTCGGACCCGAACGATCTCCGGACCGCGGTGCGCCGCGGTGGCGGACAGGAGGGCTCTCGGATGAACCAGCACACCGTCGCAGGCGTCGAGGTGTCGGGCGACCACTGGATCGGCGGTCGGCGGGTGGCGTCGGCCGAGCAGTTCGACGACGTCTCGCCGATCGACGAGACCGTCGTCGCCCGCATCGCCCGCGGTGGCGTCGAGGAGGCGCACGCGGCGATCGCGGCGGCCAAGGCGGCGTTCCCCGGGTGGGCCGCCACCCCACCCGCCGAGCGCGCCCGACTGCTGCACCGCATCGCCGACCTCGTGGAACAGCGCGTCGAACAACTCGCGATCGTGGAGACCACCGACAACGGTGCCCTCCTGCGCAGCCACCTGCGCGGGGTCATGCCCCGCGTCGCGCACAACTTCCGCTTCTTCGCCGACTACCTCGTGCACGACCTGCACCACCCCGAGTTCGACACGCGTGGGCACCGCAACCAGGTGAGCTGGAACCCGAGCGGCGTCGCGGTGCTCATCACACCGTGGAACGCGCCGCTGATGCTCGCGACCTGGAAGGTCGCGCCGGCGCTCGCCGCCGGATGCACCGTCGTGTTGAAGCCGGCGGAGTGGAGCCCGCTCACCGCGTCGTTGCTCGCCGACATCACCGTCGAGGCCGGACTGCCCGACGGGGTGTTCAACGTGGTGCAGGGCTTCGGTGAGGACGTCGGCGACGCGCTGACCGGGCACCCCGACGTGAGCCGGATCAGCTTCACCGGCTCGGTGCCGACGGCGCGGCTCATCGCCCGGTCGGCGGCCGCGAACCTCACCCCCTGCAGCTTCGAACTCGGTGGCAAGAGCCCCTTCGTCGTGTTCGACGACGCCGACCTCGACGAGGCCGTCGCCCACGCCGTCGAGCAATACGACAACGCCGGACAGGTGTGCCTCGCCGGTGTGCGGCTGCTGGTGCAGGACGGTGTGCACGACGAGTTCGTGGCCCGCTTCGTCGAGCGGGCGTCGTCGCTGCGCCAGGGCGATCCCCGCGACCTCGCCACCGACATCGGACCCAACGTCAGCCGCGAGCACCTCGAGCGGATCGACGGGTTCGTGCAGCGCGCGATCGCCGACGGTGCCCGGGTTGTGATCGGGGGAGGCCCGCACACCGAGCTCGGAGGCCTCTACTACCGGCCGACGCTGTTCGCCGATGCGGCGCCCGGCTCGGAGATCCTCACCGAGGAGGTGTTCGGACCGGTGCTCACCATCCAGCGCTTCGCCACCGAGGACGAGGCGGTGACGATGGCCAACGGCACCGAGTTCGGTCTCGCGGGCGTCCTGTTCACCGGCGACCCCGACCGCGCCGAGCGCGTCGGCGCCCAGCTGGTGGCCGGCACGCTGTGGGTGAACTGCTTCTTCGTCCGCGATCTGCGGGCACCGTTCGGCGGTGCCCGCCACAGTGGCGTCGGCCGCGAGGGCGGCACGTGGAGCTTCGACTTCTACTGCGACGTGAAGAACACCTGCACCAACCAACAGCGCTGGACCATCCAGCCGTGACGCGCGAGCGGCCGCTACAGTCGCCGACGAGTCGCCGTTCACGTCGAGATCCACGCTGCCGTGGCCGAACGCCCTGCTCAGGGGGCGGATTCCGCATTCCGTGACGGGACTTGGCGTTGTGCGTTCCGGCCGATAGCATGGCTCCTCGGCCCAGTTGAGCTTGCGCGTGCGCCGGCGCGATCGGGCTGTCCAACTCCGTTGGAGCTGTTGCCCGCCCTGTCAGTCGTGAGGAGCCCCCTCTGCCCAAGCCAAAGGACGACGCCATCGTGCTCGAGGGCACGATCATCGAGAGCCTCCCGAACGCCATGTTCCGGGTGGAGCTCGAGAACGGCCACAAAGTGCTGGCGCACATCAGCGGGAAGATGCGGATGCACTACATCCGCATCTTGCCTGGCGACAAGGTCCAAGTGGAGCTCACGCCGTACGACCTCACCCGGGGTCGCATCACCTATCGATACAAGTAGTCCGCGGTCAGCCGTCCCGGCCCCGATTTCGAGAAAGCACCGTCACCATGAAGGTCCGCCCGAGCGTGAAGAAAATCTGCGAGAAGTGCAAGGTCATCCGCCGGCACGGGCGCGTCATGGTGATCTGCGAGAACCCCCGCCACAAGCAGCGTCAGGGCTGACGGGCGAAGAGGAAGCACACGAACCATGGCACGTATCTCCGGCGTCGACATCCCCCGCGAGAAGCGGTTGGAGATCTCGCTCACCTACATCTTCGGCATCGGCAAGCCGACGGCCCAGCGCATCTGCGCGGACACCGGTCTCGATCCGAACCAGCGGGTGCGCAACCTCACCGAGGACGAGGTGAACCAGATCCGCGTCTGGGTCGACTCCAACATCACCGTCGAGGGTGATCTCCGCCGCGAGGTCGCACAGGACATCAAGCGCAAGATCGAGATCGGGTGCCTCCAGGGCGTCCGCCACCGCAAGGGCCTGCCCGTGCGTGGTCAGCGCACCCACACCAACGCTCGTACCCGCAAGGGCCCGAAGAAGACCGTCGCGAACAAGAAGAAGGCCGTGAGGAAGTAGAGATGGCGAAGCCGAAGCCGGGCGGTCGCCGCCCCCGCAAGCGTGAGCGCAAGAACGTCACCAACGGTGTCGTCCACATCAAGAGCTCGTTCAACAACACGATCGTGTCGATCACCGACACCGAGGGCAACGTCATCTCGTGGGCGTCGTCGGGTGGTGTCGGGTTCAAGGGATCGCGCAAGAGCACCCCGTTCGCCGCGCAGCAGGCCGCCGAGAAGGCCGCCCGCGCCGCGATCGAACACGGTCTGCGCCGCGTCGAGGTGCAGGTGAAGGGCCCGGGCTCGGGTCGCGACACGGCCGTGCGCAGCATCCAGAACACCGGCATCGAGGTGACCTCCATCAAGGACGTCACCCCCGTCCCACACAACGGTTGCCGCCAGCCCAAGCGGCGGAGGACCTGATCATGGCTCGCTACACCGGACCGAAGGTGCGCGTCTCGCGCCGGCTCGGCACCAACATCTTCGAGAACGACAAGGGCCGCAAGGCGCTCGAGCGCCGTCCGTTCCCCCCGGGCCAGCACGGCCGCACCCGACGCCGCAACGCCGGCAGCGAGTACCTCGCCCAGCTGCAGGAGAAGCAGAAGGCGAAGTACATCTACGGCGTGCTCGAGCGGCAGTTCCGCCGCACCTACGAAGAGGCCAACCGCCTCCAGGGCCCGACCGGTGAGAACCTCCTCCGCCTGCTCGAGCAGCGCCTCGACAACGTCGCCTACCGCGCCGGGTGGGCGAGCACCCGTCCCCAGGCCCGCCAGTTCGTCAGCCACGGCATGATCCGGGTGAACGGCAAGCGCGTCAACATCCCGTCGTACCGCGTGCGCAAGGGCGACGTCGTGTCGCTGTCGCCGAAGGCGCAGGCGATGATCGTCATCCAGCACAACCTCGACGTCCTCGACCGCCGCGTCGTCGGCTGGCTCGAGGTCGGTGACGGCGGCAAGCAGGTCACCGTCCGCGACCTGCCCCAGCGCGAGCACATCGACGTGCCGGTGCGGGAGTCGCTGATCGTCGAGTTGTACTCCAAGTAATCCCGCCTCGCCGGCGTCGCTGCGCCGGCCGTCCGACACCACGAACTTCGCGAACCCCGAACCAGAGAACGAATCAGAGAGAGAACGAGGCGTCCGTCCATGCTCGTCATCCAGCGCCCCACCGTCGAAGCCATCGGCGAGGAAGAGAACAACCGGCAGCGCTTCGCGGTCAGCCCGCTCGAGCCCGGCTTCGGCCACACCATCGGCAACTCGCTGCGGCGGGTGCTGCTGTCGAGCATCCCGGGTGCGGCGATCACCGCCGTGCGCTTCGACGACGCACTGCACGAGTTCGACACCATCCAGGGCATCTCCGAAGACGTCACGGACATCATCCTCAACATCAAGGACATCGTCCTCACCAGCACGAGCGACGAGGACGTCGTGGTGCGCCTCGACGTGCGGGGCCCGGCCACGATCACCGCGGCCGACATCAAGTGCCCGAGCGAGATCGAGATCCTCAACCCGAACCAGCACATCGCGACGCTGAACGCGAAGGGCCGCCTCGCGGTCGACCTCACGGTCGGTCGGGGTCGCGGGTACCTGTCGAGCGACCGTGACGCGCAGAACCGCACGATCGGCGTCATCCCGGTCGACGCGATCTTCTCGCCGGTGCGCCGCGTGATGTTCACCGTCGAGCCGACCCGCGTCGAGCAGAGCACGAACTACGACCGCCTCGTGATCGACATCGAGACCGACGGGTCGATCAGCCCGCGCGACTCGCTCGCCTCGGCGGGCGCCACGCTGCGCTCGCTCGTCGACCTCGTCGCCAGCCTGAGCGACGAGCCGCAGGGCCTCGAGCTCGGCGAAGTGGCCAGCATCGCGGCGACGTCGCCCGACCTCGACCTCCCGATCGAGGACCTCGACCTGTCCGAGCGTCCCCGCAACTGCCTCAAGCGGGCTCAGATCAACTCGGTCGGCGAGCTGCTCACCAAGACCGAGGACGACCTGCTCAACATCACCAACTTCGGCCAGAAGAGCCTCGACGAGGTCAAGCAGAAGCTCGACGAGCGCGGCCTCAGCCTGCGCGGCTGACCGCCACCGGTACTGCCCGAGATCACCTGAAGGACGAAAGACACCATGCCGGCCACGCCCCGCAAAGCTCGCAAGTTCGGCCACAGCGCCGCCCACCAGCGCCTGATGATGGCCAATCTCGCTGCCTCGCTGTTCGCCGCCGAGGGCATCGTCACGACCGAGGCCAAGGCCAAGGCGTTGCGCCCGATCGCCGAGAAGCTGATCACCAAGGCCAAGAAGGCGCAGGCCGAGGACGCCATGCGCGTCCACCGCATCCGCCAGATCCAGGGCTACCTCGGCGACAAGGAGATGACCGCCAAGCTCGTGTCCGACGTGGCGCCCCGCTACATGGACCGCAACGGCGGCTACTGCCGGATCCTGAAGCTCGGGCCACGCCAGGGCGACAACGCCCAGATGGCCCGCATCGAGCTGGTCTGATCCTGCGGGATCCGATCGGCGCGACCCGGTGCCCCACCGGCTGAGCGCATGAACGTCCTCACGAGCCCGTCGCACGTGCGACGGGCTCGTGACGTTGTCGGGCCAGGCGGGATCGGGATCGGCGCGATCGGCGCGATCGGCGGTCGGCGATGAGCACCCCCGAGTTGCCCTTCGAGCCCGCGATCGAGCCCGCGATCGAGCCCGCGATCGAGCCCGCGATCGAGCCCGCGATCGAGCCCGCGATCGAGCCCGCGATCGAGCCCGCGATCGTGGAGCCGGTGGCGCCGGTGGCGCCGGCGCCCCAGCGGCGGGCCCGGCTGCTGGTGGCCTACGACGGCACCGGGTTCCACGGCTTCGCCGAGAGCCGCGGCCGGTCCACGGTGATGGGCACGCTGCGGGCGGCGATCGAGCGGGTCGTGCAGCACCCGACCGAGCTGGTCGGCGCAGGGCGCACCGATGCGGGCGTGCACGGATGGGGGCAGGTCGTGAGCCTCGACCTCCCGGCGGGCTCCGACCTCGACCGGCTCGCGCACCGGCTCACACGCCTGTGCGGCCCGGCGATCGTCGTGCGTGCCGCCGATTGGTGCGACGACCCCGAGTTCAGCGCCCGCTTCAGCGCCCGGTACCGGCACTACCGCTACGACGTGCTCACGGGTGCGGTGCCGGTGCCGTGGCGGGCCACCACCACCTGGCACGTGCGTACCCCGCTCGACCTGCGGTCGATGCAGCTCGGCTGCGACCCGCTGATCGGTGAGCACGACTTCTCGTCGTTCTGCCGGATGCCGAAGGTGCGCGACGGCGAGGCGACGCCCTCGATGCGCCGGCGGGTGCTGCTCGCACGGTGGACCGAGGTCGACACCGACGATGCCCGGCTGTTGCGCTTCGAGATCCGGGCCAACGCGTTCTGTCATCAGATGGTGCGGTCGATCGTGGGCACGCTCGTCGACGTCGGCTCGGGCAAGCTGCACGCCGGCGAGGTGCGCGGCATCCTGCTCGCCCACGACCGGGCCGCCGCGGGTCAGGTGGCACCCCCGCAGGGACTCACCCTGTGGGAGGTCGGCTACTGAGCCGATGCGTCAGCCGGATGGTCACTCGCCGCGACCGTCCGCGCCGTCCGCGCCGTCCGCGCCATCGGCGCTGAGCTCGGGCCACTGGGGTGACTGCGCGGCGGCCCTCGACATCCAACCCAGCGCCACCACCACGAACGACGACACCGCCACCACCAACGTCACCGACGTCGCCGCCGGCTCGTACGCCTCCGCCAGGAACATGCACCATCGTCGCGCGCCGGCGGGGTCGCGACGGACTCAGGCGGCGCGGACGGTGGCCAGGTACTGGCCGAAGGCCAACGCCAGGTCGGCGATCCGGGCGGGCTCGCTGGTGAAGGTGGCCACGTACGCCCGGGTGTCGGTGATCGTCATCGCCTGCACGAACGCGAGCGTCGGCAGCCCCGGCAGGGTGCCGGTCCACGACACCAGCTCCACCTCCACGCCGTCGGGCCCGACGACGCGCTGGCGGTCGGTGATCACCGCGTCGGGCGCCTGACCCTGGATCAGCGCCACCGCGGCGTCGACGTAGGTGGCGAGGTCCATCGCTCGTGGCAGGTCTTCCAGGACGACGTTCACGTTGTCCTGGAAACCGTCGCTGCCGGTGCCGGTGAACCAGCCGGTGAAGGTCGGCGTCTGCTCGAACCGCCAGCCGGGCGCCACCGCGAGCGACCACCCCGCCGGATCGGCGTACGGCACGGCATCGGCCGGGACCGCCACCGGGATCGGCGCCTCGGTGGTCGGTGGCGGCGGATCGGTCGGGGCGACCGTGCCGGGCAGGGTGAGCGGGATGGTGGTCACCGGGACCGGCTCGACCGTGGCGGCCGGTGTCGTAACGGGCACGGTGACCGGCGACGCGTCGGGCGCACCGGTGTCGAGCGCACCGGTGTCGTCGGGTGTGTCGCCGCCGGCGTCGGTGCTCGCGGTGTCTCGGGTGTCGTCGTCGCCGGAGCGGGTGAGCCACAGCACCGCGCCGAAGCCGACCGCCATCGCGACGAGCGCACCGAGCACGGCCGGGACACGCGACCGGCGCGGCGCGGGCCCCCTGGACGGCGGGGCGGTCGGCGGCCCACCCGGTGGTGCGGCCGGTGGTGCGGCCGGCGGCGGCGATGGCGGCGCCGATGGCGGCGCGGGTGGCGGCGCCGATCCGAGGATCGGGAACGGGATGGTCGGTGCGGTGGATGCCGACGGTGCCGGCGGCGGGGGCGACGGAGCGGACGGAGCCGATGGAGGCGGCTGCCAGGGCGGCGTCGGCGGCTGCCCCGGCGGGGGCGGGGGGAGCTCGGCCATCCGCCCGAACCTACTCGGGCACGAGGCGACAGGAGCGCCGCCGAGCGACAGACTGGGCGTGTTTCCGGCGAAAGGACGGCTGCGTGGCCGCCAAGCGCATCCTCATCTGCTCCACCCCCGTCGGTCCCCTCGGCAGCGGCATCGGCGGCGGGGTCGAACTCACGCTGCACGGTCTGGTGCTCGGTCTGTCCGCGCGTGGTCACGAGGTCGAGGTCGTCGCGCCCGAGGGCTCGCTGCACCTCGGCGGACGCGTCCACCAGATCGCCGGCGAGTGGCAGGCCAGCAGCCAGAGCGCGGCGCGTGACGCGCCGGTCGAGCTGCCGCCGCGTCCGGTGCTCGGCGCGATGTGGGACCACGTGCGCCGGCACCAGCACCGCGTCGACGTGGTGGTGAACCTCGCCTACGACTGGCTGCCCTTCTACCTCACACCGTTCCTCGACGTCCCCGTCGCCCACCTCGTGTCGATGGGGTCGCTCAACGAGGCGATGGACGCGGTCGTCGAGCAGGCGGTGCTCGACCGGCCGGGCAGCGTGGCGGTGCACAGCCGGGCACAGGCCGACACCTTCCCGGCGGTCGCCGATCGGTTGCGGGTGATCGGCAACGGCATCGCCGTCGAGCGCTACGACGTGCAGCTGGCAGCCGACGAGCCCCGGTACCTCGGCTACATCGGCCGCATCTCGCCCGAGAAGGGCATCGACGACGTGTTCGCGGTGGCCGAGGCCAGCGGTCTGCCGATGCGGGTGTGGGGGCTGATGCAGGACGAGCGGTGCTGGTCGGAGGCGGGCGCCCGACATCCGGGCGCTCACGTGCGGCACGAGGGTTTCGTGCCGACCGACGACCTGCAGGCGGCGATCGGCGGCTGTGCCGCGATCGTGATGACCCCGAAGTGGGTCGAGGCCTTCGGCAACGTCGCGATCGAGGCGATGGCGTGCGGGGTGCCGGTGATCGCCTACCGGCGCGGTGGTCCGGCCGAGATCGTCGTCGACGGTGAGACCGGGTTCCTCGTCGAACCCGACGACGTCGACGCCGTCGTGCGCGCCGTGGCTCGCATCGACGAGATCGATCGTGTGATGTGCCGGCAGCGGGTGGAGGAGCGATGGTCGACCACGGCGCTCGCCGAGCGCGTCGACGACTGGCTCGACGATCTGATCCGCAGCCACCAGCACGTCCGCTGAGCAGGCCGGATTCGCGCGGTCCGGGAAAATCGCCTGGTCGACGTTTGTCGGTTTCGGCGCAACGGCCGTATCATTGCACGGTTCCCCGGCGAGACGTCTCGCCCGTGGGTCGTTCGTCGAAGGATTCGAAGATGCGCACGTACAGCCCGAAAGCCAGCGAGATCGAACGCGCGTGGCACGTCATCGACGCCGAGGGCCTCGTGCTCGGCCGTCTGTGCACCGAGGTCGCTCGCGTGTTGCGCGGCAAGCACAAGCCGACGTTCGCGCCGCACATCGACACCGGCGACCACGTCGTGATCGTCAACGCCGACAAGGTCGTCCTCACCAAGGGCAAGGCCGACAAGGAGCAGGTGTACCGCTACTCCGGCTACCCGGGTGGTCTGAAGAGCGAGTCGTATCAGCAGCTCCTCGACCGCAAGCCCGCCGACGCGATCCGGCTCAGTGTGCGCGGCATGCTGCCCCACGGCCCGCTCGGCCGCCAGCAGATCAAGAAGCTGAAGGTGTACGCAGGCCCCGAGCATCCGCACGCCGCACAGAACCCGTCCGTCCTCGAGATCGCAGCGGCGAAGGCCCGCTGAACCGCCGGAGCGTCACCATGGCCACCAAGCCCCTCACCCAGACCACCGGCCGCCGCAAGGAGGCCGTCGCCCGTGCGCGACTGCGCCCCGGCACCGGCACCCACACGATGAACGGGCGTCCGTTCGACCAGTACTTCACGACGGCCGTGCAGCGCATGATCGTCACCGAGGCCCTCCGTGTCACCAGCACCGAGGAGAGCTACGACATCGACGCCACCATCCACGGTGGCGGCGTGAGCGGCCAGGCCGGCGCGATGCGCATGGCGATCGCTCGTGCGCTCGCCGAACTCGACCCCGAGAGCCGCCCGGCGCTGAAGAAGGCCGGCCTCCTCACGCGCGATCCGCGCAAGAAGGAGAGCAAGAAGTACGGCCTCGTCAAGGCTCGCAAGGCCAAGCAGTACACCAAGCGCTGACCCGCGCTGGTTCGGTCGCCGGCCTCACGGACGTCGCAGTGCTGCGCTTCGGCACCGATGGTGTCCGCGGCCGCGCGTTCACCGAACTCACCACGACGTACGCCGAACGCCTCGGTCGCGCCGCAGCGTCCGTGCTCGGCGGCGGCGACTGGCTGATCGGTCGCGACACCCGCGAGAGCGGTCCGGCGTTGCAGCAGGCGTTCGCGAGCGGTCTGCGCGCCGGCGGAGCTTCCCCCCGCTCCGTCGGCGTCGCCCCCACGCCGGCGCTGGCCCATCTGTCCGCCGAGCGACGTGTGCCGGCCGCGATGATCACCGCGTCGCACAACCCCTGGCACGACAACGGGATCAAGATCTTCGCCGCCGGTGGGACCAAGCTGCCCGACGACGTCGAGCGTGCGATCGAGGCGGCGCTCGATCGGCTCGACGACGACCTGGACCGCGAACGCGATGTCCCGGGCGGCGTCGGTGCCGCACCGGTCGGTGTGGTGGACGAGCTCGGGTGCGACACCTACGTCGCGGCGCTCGTCGCACGGTTCCCCGACGCGGCACTTTCCGGGCTGCGCATCGTGCTCGACGGTGCGAACGGCGCGATGAGCGTGGTCGCGCCGCAGGTCGCTCGGGCGCTCGGGGCCGATGTCGTCGTCATCCACGCCGATCCCGACGGCCGCAACATCAACGACCGGTGCGGCGCCACCGCTCCCGAGACGCTCGCAGCACGTGTGGTGGCCGAGGGTGCAGCGCTCGGTCTCGCGTTCGACGGCGACGGCGACCGGGTGATCGCCGTCGACCACCGAGGCCGCATCGTCGACGGCGACCGGCTGATCGGTCTCGCGGCACGGCAACTGCGCGAATCCGGCGAGCTGGTCGACGACACCGTGGTGGTGACCGTGATGACCAACCTCGGCTTCCGGCGGGCGATGGCCGACGCCGGCATCCGGGTGCTCGAGACGGCGGTTGGCGACCGGTACGTGCTCGAGGCGCTCGACGCAGGCGGGTACGCACTCGGTGGCGAGCAGAGCGGCCACATCATCTACCGCCGTCTCGCCACCACGGGCGACGGGTTGCTCGCCGGCCTTCGCCTCGCCGAGCACGTCGTGCACCGCGGGCGCCCGCTCGCGGAGCTCGCCGACGCGGTGATGACGAGCTACCCGCAGGTGCTGGTCAACGTCACCGTCGCCGAACGGCATCCGCGCATCGCCGACGAGCTCGCCGCCGAGATCGCCGCCGCCGAGGCCGGCCTGGCGGGCGAGGGACGCATCCTCGTGCGCGCGAGCGGCACCGAGCCGCTGGTGCGGGTGATGGTCGAGGCGGCCACCTCCGAGCTCGCGCAGGCCACGGCCGACGGGCTGGCCCAGGTGGTGCGAGACCGGTTCGGTGTCCGAACCGGCGATCTTGAGGGAATCTTGCGAGAACCGTGATCGGTCGCTGACAGTACGGGTGCTCGGGACCTCGGTACTCTGACAGACCTATGTGCGGCATCATCGCGATCCTCAGCCGACCGTCGACGCGTGCGGTGCCCGAGGCCGCCGAGCTGCTCGATCTGCTCGACGCGGCGCTCGCGGACGAGTCCGTCGGCGACGCCGCGCTGCGGGTGTCTCGCTGCGACCAGCTGCTCCACGGGGTGCCGGGCGTGTGCGCGCTGGTCGGCCGACACGAACTCGTCGCCGCGATCGGGGCGCGGCTCGATCAACTCGAGGCGCGGGCGTCGGCACACGAACACTGGATCGAAGGGGCCACCGAACTGACCGCCGATCAGATCGAGCGGTCGAACGCCGAGCTGATCGCACTGCGCGATGCCACGTGGGCGATCCGTCACGACCGACTCCGCACCGCACACGACGTCGACGTGCTCGCCGGCCGCGGCGCCGGCCGGGCCGCGGTCGCCGGCTACCTCGCCGTGCAGCAGGCCCTGTCCGCGATCGACCGGCTCGAGGTGCGCGGTCGCGACTCCGCCGGCCTGCACCTGTACGTCTGGGACCACGGCCTCTCGCCCGACGACCCGGCGGTGCGATCGCTCGTCGCCCAGCGCGGGCTGGACCCGCTGTTCCAGAACGGCTCGGTGCGCCTGGCCGGCCCGTGCTTCAGCTTCGTGTACAAGGCGGCGGCCGAGATCGGCGAGCTCGGCGACAACACCCGGGCGTTGCGTGCCGCGATCCAGGGTGACGACCTGCTGCGCCTCGCGCTCGCCCACCCCGACGCCCGCCTCACCGTGCTCGGCCACACTCGGTGGGCGAGCGTCGGCATCATCTCCGAACCGAACTGCCATCCGCTCAACAGCGAGGAGAGCGAGATGTCGGCCGGCGACCACGAGCGGCCCTACGTCGTCGCCGCGCTGAACGGCGACGTCGACAACCACGCCGACATCAAGGTCGAGTACGGGCTGTGCATCCCCGGCCCGATCACGACCGACGCCAAGGTGATCCCGGCGGTCATGTCGCGGCTCACGGTCGACACCCACGGCGATCTCACCGAGGCGTTCCGTCGCACCGTCGCCGGGTTCGAGGGCAGCGTCGCGATCGGGGCCGCGGCGGCCGAGTCGCCCGACCGGCTCTTCCTCGCGCTGCGCGGCAGCGGGCAGGCCCTGTACGTCGGGCTCGCCGAGGACTGCTTCGTCGTCGCGAGCGAGCCGTACGGGGTGGTGGAGGAGACCGCCACCTATTTGCGCGTCGACGGCGAGACCCTGTCGCCGTCGGGCAGCCGTGGCCAGGTGTTCGTGCTCGACGCCGCCCATGCCGGCGAGCTCGAGGGCGTGCGCCGCGTCGCGTACGACGGCAGCGAGTTGCCGCTCACCCCCGGTGATCTCGCCACGGCACAGGTGACCACACGCGACATCGACCGGGGCGCTGCGCCGCACTTCCTGCTCAAGGAGATCCACGAGGCGCCGTCGAGCTTCCGCAAGACGCTGCGCGGCAAGATCGTCGAGACCGACGGGCTGCTGCGAGCCGTCGTGGGCGAGCGTTCGTTGCCGAACGACATCGCCGCCCGCCTCGCCGGTGGCGAGATCACCAAGGTGCGGGTCATCGGCCAGGGCACGGCCGCGGTGGCCGGGCGCAGCATGGCGGCCGTGCTCGACGCCCTCTGCGAGGGGCGCCTCGACATCGACCCGATCACGGCCACCGAGCTGAGCGGCTTCGGGCTACGGCTCGACATGAGCGACACGCTGATCGTCGCGGTCAGCCAGAGTGGCACCACCACCGACACCAACCGCACCGTCGACCTGGCTCGTGGCCGGGGCGCGGCGGTGCTCGCGATCGTGAACCGACGCAACAGCGACCTGACCGACAAGGCCGACGGGGTGATGTACACGAGCGACGGTCGCGACGTGGAGATGAGCGTGGCGTCCACCAAGGCGTTCTACGCCCAGGTGGCCGCGGGTGCGCTGCTCGCCTGCGCGATCAGCGAGGCCGCCGGGCTCGGGTCGCCGAAGCGTCGCCACGAGCTGCTCGCGTCGTTGCGCGAGCTGCCGGCCAGCATGACGGAGGTGATCGCACGCCGTGACGAGATCGGTGAGGCCGCCCGCCGCTTCGCGCCGTACAAGCGGTACTGGGCGATCGTCGGCAACGGACCCAACGTGGTGGCCGCCGAAGAGGTGCGGATCAAGCTGAGCGAGTTGTGCTACAAGTCGATCGCCTGCGACGTCACCGAGGACAAGAAGCACATCGACCTGTCGAGCGAGCCGCTCATCCTGGTGTGTGCGGCGGGATTGATCGGGGGCACCGCCGACGACGTGGCCAAGGAGGTCGCGATCTACAAGGCCCACAAGGCCACGCCGATCGTCGTCGCCACCGAGGCCGACGAGCGCTTCGCCGCCGCCTCGGCCGTGTTGTCGGTGCCCGCCGTCGACCCGGCGCTGGCGTTCGTGCTGTCGGCGATGGTGGGTCACCTGTTCGGCTACGAGGCGGCCCTCGCGATCGACGCGTCGGCCCGTCCGTTGCGCGAGGCGCGCGAGGTGGTCGAGCACGCCCTGTCGGCCGGCGGCGACGGCGCCCAGATCCTGCGTCGTGTGCAAGACGGTGTGCGTCCGCACGGTGAGCGGTTCCTCGACGGGCTCCGCACGGGTGTGTACGACGGCCACCTGGAGGCCTCGACCGCCGTGCGCCTGGCGGCACTGCTGCGCGACCTCACCGGCGAGAACCCGCTCGAGGTGTACCAGCGCGTCACCGGCACGGTGGCCACCCCCGGGGTGCTGATCGACGATCTCACGGCGGCGCTCACCCGCGCGATCGAAGAGCTCACCCGCCCGGTCGACGCGATCAAGCACCAGGCCAAGACCGTCACCGTCGGCATCAGCCGCAACGACGAGGGTGTGCTCGACCGGCGGCTCGTGCAGGAGGTGCTCGAGGCCGGCGCCGGCCGCGACCGGCTCAGTTACCGCACCATCAAGGTCCTCGCCGATCTCGACCCTGCGGTCGAGTCGGTGGTCGGCTTCACCCGGTACCGCATCGAGGGCGACCCGGCACAGGAGGCGACGATCTCGATCGTCGACCGCGGTGGGCTGTCGCGGGACGTGCCGAGCCGGGTGGAGCGCAACGCCCAGTTGCTCGGCACGAAGCGTCGGGTCGCGAGCGATCGCGACGTCCTGGTCGCGCGGGGGCGGACGGATGGTCGCACGGTCATCTTCGTGCCCGAGGTGAAGGGTGGCACGTGCACGGGCATCACGCTGCTGCACGTCCGCTTCCACGATCGGCTCCCGGCTGCCACGATGCGCGGCGTGCTCCAGGGCTACGACCGCCGTTACGACCGCCTCGTCGACTGGGTGTCCGAGACGGAGGGCACCTTCCGTGACGACCGTCTGGCCGACCTGCCCGTGGCCGACCTGCTGATCCTGCCGATCAGCGACGCCGCCGATCACTGGCGCAGCTGAGGAACGCGTCGGGTCGGGGTGGACCGCATCGGATCGTGTCGGGTCGCGACGGTGTCGTGCGCGTGATCGGGATGGGCGTCGACGCCGTCGACATCGAGCGGTTCCGGCGATCGCTGGCCCGCACGCCGTCGATGCGCGACCGCCTGTTCACGCCGGTCGAGCTCGAGTACGTCGCGCCCAAGGCGGACCCGGTGCCGTCGCTGGCAGCTCGCTTCGCCGCGCGCGAGGCGGTGATGAAGGCCCTCGGCGTGGGACTCGGCGCGTTCGGCTTCCACGAGGTGTGGGTGACCCGGGCGGTCAGCGGCGCACCGTCGCTCGCGATCACCGGTGCGGCGGCGGCCCTGGCCGATGCGGCCGGCGTGGGCACCTGGCACCTGTCGATCACGCACACCGACACCGTCGCCATCGCGTACGTCGTGGCGGCGGCCTGACCCCAGGCCGGCCGACGCGACGACCGGCCGACGTGACGACCGGCCGACGCGACGACCGGCTCGACGCGACGACCGGCTCGACGCGACGACCGGCTCGACGTGTCCTGCCGACCGGTCGAGGGGCAGCGGTACGCTCGCCGCCATGTTGCCGATCCTGACTCCGGCCGAGATGCGCGCCGTCGACGCCGCCGCGGCCGACGACGTCGACGTGCTCGTCGAACGGGCCGGGTCCGCCGTCGCCCGGGCCGCGATCCGGATGCTGGGTGGCACGTACGGCCGCACCGTGCACGTGATCGTCGGCTCGGGCAACAACGGCAACGACGGTCGGGTGGCCGCCCGGCAACTGCGTGATCGTGGTGTGCGCGTCCGGGTGTTCGAGGTGGCCTCGTGCCCCGACCGACTCCCGCCGGCCGATCTGGTGATCGACGCGGCGTTCGGCACCGGCTTCCACGGTGTCTGGCAGCCGCCGGACGTGGGCGACGTGCGGGTGCTCGCGGTCGACATCCCGAGTGGGGTGGACGGCCACACCGGCACCGTGACCGGCGACGTGCTCGCCGCGGACCGCACGGTGAGCTTCGTCGCGCTGAAGCCCGGGCTGTTGTTCGAGCCAGGCCGCACGCTGGCCGGTGAGCTCGAGGTGGTCGACGTCGGGCTCGACCCCGGGGCGCCGCAGGTGCATCTGCTGCAGGCGTCGGACGTCGCGGCGTGGATGCCGCCGCGTGCGTCGACCAGCCACAAATGGCATGCCGCCGTGCGGGTCATCGCCGGCAGCCGCACGATGCCCGGTGCTGCGGCGCTCGCGTCGGCCGCAGCCCAGCGGGTGGGCGCCGGGATGGTGCAGTGGTCCACGCCCGGAGCGGAGTCGGCCGACCGGATGCCGATCGAGGCCGTGCACCGCCCGCTGCCGGCGGCGGCGTGGGCGTCCGAGGCGCTGCGCACGTTCGACCGGTTCCACGCCCTCGTGATCGGGCCCGGGCTCGGACGCGCCGACGACACGGCGGCCAACACGCGTCAGGTGGTGATCGACTCACCGTTGCCGGTGGTGGTGGACGGCGACGGCCTGTTCGCACTCGCGTGGAACGCACAGGGCGCCGCGGCGTTGCTGCGCCGGCGCGAGGCGCCCACCGTGCTGACCCCTCACGACGGCGAGTACCAGCTGCTCACCGGCGCGCCGCCGGGAGCCGACCGGATCGCGGCGGCGCGTCGGCTGGCGGCCGACGCCGCGGCGGTGGTGCTGCTGAAGGGACCCACCACCGTGGTCGCCGAACCCGACGGTGAGGTGCTCGTGGTGCGCGCCGGCGACGAGCGGCTCGCCACGGCCGGCACCGGCGACGTGCTGGCCGGTGTGGTCGGTGCGTTGCTGGCGATGCGCGTCGACCCGTTCGAGGCCGCAGCGATGGGTGCGTGGATCCACGGGCGCGCCGCCGTGCTCGGCCCGCCGGTGGGTCTGGTGGCCTCCGACCTGCTCGAGCTGCTGCCCACCGTGCTGGCCGAACTGCACGGTGCGGCCTGACATCGCCGTGACCTGGTCGCCGGCCGGCGAGCGTTGGGCCTGGGCGGAGGTCGATCTGGACGCCGTCGTGCACAACGTCGCCGTGCTCCGCGCCGCCGTGTCGCCGGCCGCCGTGTGGGCGGTGGTGAAAGCCGACGGCTACGGCCACGGGGCGGTCGAGGTGGCCCGTGCGGCACTCGACGCCGGCGCCGGCGGGCTGTGCGTGGCGCTGGTGCAGGAGGCCGCCCGACTGCGCGCCGCCGGGATCGACGCCCCGATCCTGGTGCTGAGCGAGCAGCCGCCGGACCAACTGGCCGACGCCGTACGCCTCGGCGTGGTGAGCACGGTCTGCTCCACTGCCCAACTCGACGCGCTCGAGGCTGCCGGGGCGGCCACGCACCGGGTGCATCTGAAGGTCGACACCGGCATGCACCGCGTGGGGTGCCCACCCGAGCAGGCGGTCGCGCTGGCGCAATCGATCGAGCGACGGCCCGCGCTCGTGCTCGACGGCGTGTTCACCCACCTCGCCGTCGCCGACGAACCCGCCGACCCGTTCACGGCCCGGCAGCTCGCCCGCTTCGACACGGTGCTGTCCGAACTGGCGGCCGCCGGCATCGACCCAGGGCGGCGTCATGCCGCGAACTCCGCCGGCGCGCTCGCCCATCCGCGGGCTCGCCTCGACCTCGTCCGGGTCGGCATCGCCGCGTACGGGGTGGAGCCGGGCCGGGGTGTCGAGCACCTGTGCCGCGAGCTGCGGCCGGCGATGTCGTTACGGGCACGCGTCTCGCACGTGAAGCCGGTCGCCGCCGGTGAGCGGATCAGCTATGGGTTGCGCCACGCCTTCGCCCACGACACGGTGGTGGCGACGGTGCCGATCGGGTACGCCGACGGGGTGCCGCGGCGCCTGTTCGAGACTCACGGCGAGGTGCTGGTCGGCAGCCGCCGCTGCCCGATCGTCGGCGTGGTGACGATGGACCAGCTGATGGTCGACGTCGGCCACGGCGCCGACGTGCGAGTGGGCGACCGGGTCACCCTGCTCGGCGCCGACGGCGACGAGCGGATCCGGCCGGAGGACTGGGCCGAGCGGCTCGGCACCATCGGCTACGAGGTGGTGTGTGGCATCTCGGCCCGGGTTGCCCGGCACCACTCGCGACGTGGCGTCGTAGACTCTCGGTCCTGATGCTGCAGCTCCGCTCGGACTCGCCGGCCACGACGCACGCGATCGCCGCAGCGTTGGCGCGCCTGGTGCGCCGGGGCGACGTGATCGTGCTGGCCGGCGAGATGGGGACCGGCAAGACCGCGTTCGCGCAGGGGTTCGGCGCTGCGCTCGGGGTGACCGACCACATGACCTCGCCCACCTACAACCTCGTGCACAGCCACCCCGTCGGGAAGCTCGTGCTGCACCACGCCGACCTCTACCGGCTGAGCACCCAGCACGAGGTGGCCGACCTCGCGTTCGCCGAGCTGCTCGAGAGCGACGGGATCCTGATCGTCGAGTGGGGCGACGTGGTGGCCGGTTCGCTCGGCGAGCACCTGCTCGTCCGGCTCGCCGCGACCGAGGACGACGACGACCGGCGCGACGTGGCGGTGAGCGCCGTCGGTCGCTCGTGGGCAATGCGCTGGGCCGATGTCGAGGGGGCGCTGGAGGCGTGGCGATGCTGATCCTCGGCATCGAGACCGCCACCGAGCAGGTGAGCGTCGCGATCGGTGGCCACGAGGGTGTGCTCGGCATGTTCGAGGTGTGTCGCGGCCGCCGCCACGCCGAGACGCTCACGCCGGCGATCCAGTTCGTGTGCCAGCAGGCCGACATCGAACTCGCGGAGATCGGGTTGGTCGCGGTCGACGTCGGGCCGGGGCTGTTCACCGGGATGCGGGTCGGGCTCGCCGCCGGCAAGGCATTGGCGCAGGCGTTGCGCGTCCCGATGATCGGCATGAGTTCGCTCGACCTGCTCGCGTTCCCGGTGCGTCACACCAGTCGCACGATCGCCGCGGTGATCGACGCCCGCAAGGGCGAGCTGTTCTACGCGTGCTACAAGCCGGTGCCGGGAGGCGTGCAACGTGTGCTCGAGCCGCGGTGCGGTCGAGTGGACGATCTGATCGCCGATCTGATGGCACGCGGCGACGACACGATCTGCGTCGGGGACGGTGCGCTGCGCTATGCGGACGAGATCAAGAACGACCTGAACTGCGAGTTCGCCGAGCAGTTCTCGTCACGGCCGTCGGCGGGCCCACTGGTGCAGCTGGCCCATGCCCGCGCGCTGCGCGAGGACTGGGTGAACCCGTGGGAGATCCACCCGTTGTACCTGCGCCTGCCCGACGCCCAGATCAACTGGAGCTCGCGCGTGCAGGGCAATACCGACGCGACCGGCGGCACGGTTCGATGAGTGTGCTCTCGCGTCTGTTGCGTCGGGCCGACGGTGACGCCGAGACCGTGATCGAGCCGATGCGACGCAAGGACCTGCCGTCGATCCTGGCGATCGAGCACGTGTCGTACCCGAAGCCGTGGACGCCCGGGGTGTTCCAGAGCGAGATCGAGTTGTCGCGCCTCGGCGAGCGGTTCTACATCGTCGCCCGGCGCGACCAGCGCCTCGTCGGCTACGCCGGATCGATGTTCGTGGTCGGCGACGCGCACGTCACGAACATCGCCGCCGCACCCGAACAGCGCCGCAGCGGCATCGCGACGCGGTTGCTCGCCGAGCTCGCGTGGGAGGCCATCCGTCGCGACTGCCAGGCGCTCACCCTCGAGGTGCGATCCAGCAACGGCGGCGCCCAGGCGCTGTACCGCCGGTTCGGGTTCGCGCCGGTGGGCATCCGCCAGAAGTACTACGAGAACACCGAGGACGCGATCGTGATGTGGTGCCACGAGATCGCCGAGCCCGCCTACCGCGAGCGGCTGGCCGAGCTGTGCCCGGAGGCGGCTCGATGAGCGGGTTCGACGTGTCCGACGTGCCGCTGCGCCCGTCCGGCCGTCCGTCGAGGCCGGTGGACGAGCACACCTTGGTGCTCGGCATCGAGACGAGCTGTGACGAGACCGCCGCCGCCCTCGTGCTCGGCGGCGACGACGTGGCGTCGAGCGTGGTGAGCACGCAGGTCGATCTGCACGCCCAGTACGGCGGCGTGGTGCCGGAGATCGCGAGCCGGGCCCACCTCGACATGCTCAACCCGATCGTCGCCCGCGCGATCGTCGAGGCGGGTGTCCCCGAGAGCCGGATCGACGCGGTCGCCTGCACGATCGGCCCGGGCCTCATCGGTGCGTTGCTCGTGGGCGTGTCGGCGGCCAAGTCGCTCGCGCTGGCGTGGGACGTGCCCTTCGTCGGCGTGCACCACCACGAGGCTCATCTCTACGCCGCGTTCTTGGAGGACCCGACGCTCGAGTTCCCGCTGGTGGTGCTGCTCGTGTCGGGTGGGCACACGATGCTGATCGAGATGCAGGACCACGGTCGGTACCGGTTGCTCGGTCGCACGATCGACGACGCGGCCGGTGAAGCCTTCGACAAGGTGGCACGCTTCCTCGGCCTCGGGTACCCGGGTGGTCCGGCGATCGACCGCGAGGCGGTGAACGGCGATCCCGAGGCGATCGCGTTCCCCCGGGCGATGCTCCACGACGGCCTCGACGTCAGCTTCAGCGGGCTCAAGACCGCGGTGATGAACCATGTGCGCAAGCACCCCGACGTGTCGTCGGAGGACGTCGCCGCGTCGTTCCAGGCCGCCGTGGTGGACGTGCTGGTGCACAAGTCGCGCCGTGCGGCACAGCAGGTGGGCGCGAAGGGGCTGGTGCTCGCCGGTGGGGTGGCGGCGAACTCGTCGCTGCGTGAACGGTTCCTCGACGCCTGCGTCGCCGATGGCGTCCAGGGATTCCTGCCGAGCCGCGAGATGTGCACCGACAACGCGGCGATGATCGCCGCGGCCGGGTGGCACCGCTTGCGTGCCGACGGCGCGACACCGCTCGACTGCGGCGCCTTCCCCAACCTGCGCATCCCCGGCCTCACCTGACCCCCGCTGGTTCGTGAGCCGGATGCGCACGGGCTGCGCATCGCGCTCACGAATCCCGCTGGTTCGTGAGCCGGATGCGCACCGGCTGCGCATCGCGCTCACGAAGCGGGGCCTGCGTGTCGAGAAGCGCCTGGGTAGCCTCGTCGGGTGCCTCAGCTGCGGATCGGATCGTTCACCCCGGCGGCGCCGGTCGTGCTCGCGCCGATGGCCGGCGTCACCAACGCGCCGTTCCGCACGATGTGCCGGACGTTCGCACCGGGCCTCGTGTACGTGAACGAGATGGTGATGGCCACTGCGGTGCTGCACCGCAATCCGAAGACCGAGAAGATGATGACCTTCGGCGCCGACGAGCACCCGCGCAGCCTGCAGGTGTACGGCAGCGATCCGGTGGCGATCGGCGAGGCGATCCGGCGCATCTGCGACGAGGGCCGGGTCGACCACGTCGACATGAACTTCGGGTGCCCGGCGGCGAAGGTCACCCGCAAGGGGGGCGGGGCCGCGGTGCCGGCCAAGCCCAACCTGCTGCGCGCCATCCTGCGCTCGGCAGTCGCCGCAGCCACCCCGTTCGGCGTGCCGATCACCGCCAAGTTCCGCATCGGGCTGTACGACTCGCTGCTCACCCACCTGAGCACCGGTCGCATCGCGGCCGACGAGGGGGTCGCCGCGATCGCATTGCACGCCCGCACGGCCGAGCAGCACTACGCGGGCCAGGCGAACTGGGACGCGATCGGTGAGCTGAAGGCCGCTGTGTCCGAGATCCCGGTGCTCGGCAACGGCGACATCTGGGAGGCATCGGATGCGGTGGCGATGATGCGCCACACCGGCTGCGACGGCGTGGTGATCGGTCGGGGTTGCCTCGGTCGCCCGTGGTTGTTCCGCGATCTCGTCGAGGCGCTGAACGGACGGCCGGTGCCCCCGTCGCCCACGCTCGGCGAGGCGACCGAGGTGATGCACCGGCACGCCGGTCTGTTGAGCGCCCACCTCGGCGAGCACGTCGCGATGCGCGACTTCCGCAAGCACGCCGCCTGGTACCTCACCGGATACCCGGTCGGCGGCGAGCTCCGCCGGCGCTTCGCGATGGTGAGCACGCTCGCCGAACTCGACGACCTGATCGCCGAGACCGAGCCGAGCACCCGCATCGTCGACGGTGGCGAGCGCATCCGTCGCGGCCACACCAACGGCCCCATCCGCGTCGCGCTGCCTGCGGGCTACCTCGACCACCTCGACGACCTCACCGTGCCCGACGACGGTGAGGTGATGGCGCTGAGCGGTGGCTGACGTGGGCGACCGCGTGGAGCCGGCCCCCAGGCCGCGGATCGTGCTCGCGTCGGGGTCGCCCCGGCGTCGCGAGCTGCTCGACCAGCTCGGCCTGCGTTTCGAGGTGCGCCCGGCCGACATCGACGAGTCGGTGCTCGACGGCGAGGAGCCGCGCACGTACGTGGCGCGGCTGAGCCGCGAGAAGGCGGCGGCAGTCGACGCGGGCGCGGGCGTGCTGGTGATCGCGGCCGACACCACCGTCGACGTCGACGGCACCATCCTCGGCAAGCCCGCCGACGACGCCGAGGCGCGGGCGATGCTGATGGCGATGTCGGGTCGGCGGCATCACGTGCACACCGGGCTCACCGTGCGCATCGACGACCGTTCGGCCACGTCGGTCACCACCACGGCGGTCGACGTCGTGGCGATCGACGACGCGCTCGCCTCGTGGTACGTGGCCACCCGCGAACCGTTCGACAAGGCGGGCGGCTACGCGATCCAGGGTGCCGGCGGCGTGCTCGTCGCGGCCGTCGAGGGCAGTGTGAGCAATGTGATCGGCCTCCCGCTCGCCACGCTGTCGGCACTCGCTCGCGAACTCGGCGTCCGGCTCCCCTGATCACCTCCGGACGTTCTGGGTGCCGCGGTTCTGTGTGAGCTGGGGCGGTGAGTCGAGCGCGGCGCCCGGGACCGGTTCTCGGACGTTCTGGGTGCCGCGGTTCTGTGTGAGCTGGGGCGGTGAGTCGAGCGCGGCGCCCAGGACGTCAGTCGGCGGACGCGAGTTCGGTGCCGTCGGGCGCCAACCAGGTCACGTCGAGCGGGTCGTCGTGGTCGAGGCGGACCACGCCGATGCTGCCGAAGTCGGCCACGCGCACGAGGGTCACCTCCTGGGTGGGACCGTCCGCGCCGTCGCGGACGACGGCGCGGGTGGCGAGCCCCTCGGCGTCGGTGATCACCACGTACCGATCGGTCGCCGTGGCGTACACGGTGGTGGCGCGCCCCGCCGGCGGGGTCCACACTTCCGACGACACCTCGCCGCCGGCGCCGGAGATGACCAACCAGCCGCCGACCAGCTCCGCACCCCACGAGCTGCCGTCGCCGCCGCCCACGATCACCGGGTTCGGGAACGGGTCGCTCGGCGGACGCCGGCTCGTGGCCGCCTGCCACTCGTCGACGGTGACCGGCTCGAGCGCCGCCACCAGGTCGAGCAACTCGTGCACCGGCACGGTGCCCACCACGGCGACGCGGTGCCCGTCGCCGTCGAACCACGTGGCACCCACCACGCCGCGCACGGCTGCCGACTCGAACAGCGTCACCCGTCGACCGTTCGACGCGAGTTCGGCGAGGGCCGCTCGTTCTGCCCGCCGCAACGAGTCGGTGTCGATCGGGATCTGGAGGAGGAACTCGTCGATGAACACCGTGGGCATCGCCAGCGGCTCGACGGTGACGGTGACGAACTCGAACTCCTCCGGCCGCGCGTACGACGCCCACGAGAACGGTGTGGCGGCGCGCGGCTGGCCCGTGTACCAGTCGGACGACCCGTCGAACACGACGCGCATCGCGTCGAGCGGTCCGTCGGACGCGGTCAGTTCCGGCAGGTGCTCGAACCGCCGACCGGCGAGGTCGGTCCCGCGGGCGATCGCCACCAACTCCTCGAGCGACCAGCCGAACCCGGTGACGACGAACCGGGTCGCCCCGACCACCGACGCATCGCCGTCGGGTGACGGCGCACGTCCGACGATCAGTTCCGTCACGCCGTCGTCGGTGCTCGACACCAGGGCGACCCGCCGGCCGTCGGATCCGCCCGGGGCACCGGTGACCGAATCGCCGTCCAACACGATCCGGGTCGCGTCGCGACGCAGCGGCGACGGTTCGCCGGGATCGAGTGCGTCGAACGCCAGCCATCGGCCCGACGTGCGCGTCGACCCCTCGACCGTGAGGAACCGGAACGCGTCGCCGCGCGACGCGGAGCCGTCGTTGGCGAACGACGAGCTCAACACCCAGCCACTGTCCTCGGGCAACAGCCACGGCGCAGCGAACTCGAGCGCGTCGGGCACCAGCGGATCGCCGCGCTCCGGGGTCCCGGTCGAGCCGGCCGTCGACCCGGCGGTCGGCGTCGCCGGCGGTGTGCTCGTCGCCGTGGGCGGCACCGGGGGCGTCGCCTCGTCGTCCCACGGCGCGGCGGCCAGCACCCCGCCGGCGAGCAACGCAGCGACCGCCAGGCCGGCGATCGCTGCGGGCCATCGTGGTGGCGACGGCTCGTCGTCGAAGCGCTGGTCGTCGACGTCGACGCCGACGAAGTCGGCCGGGTCGGTGTCGCCGAACGCGTCCTGTCGCGGTGGGACGAACTCGATCATCCGGCCAGCCCCGTGAGCTCGATCACGATGCCGGCCCCTCCACCGGCGCATCGGCGGCGTCGAGCCAGCGCACCGTGAACGACTCGTCCGGATCGATCGCCACGACGGTCGCGTACACCGGCCGGTCGCCGATCTGCTCGAGCCGGACCGGTGCGGCCGCCGGCGAGCCCGGCTGGCTCACCACGATCTGACGGCCGGTCTCGGGCCAGGTGTTGGTCGCGATCACGAACGCGTGGCCGAGCGAGCGCAGCACCCGCAGCTGCGGCCCCGACTCCGGCGCGAGCTCCACCGTGGCGTCGTAGCTCGGCCCGTAGATCGACAGTCGATCGCCGTCGACGACCGCCTCCCACATCTCGGGCCCCTGGGCGATCACGGTCGGCTGATCGAACTCCCTGGCCGGGATGCCGACCCCGTTCGCCGTCGTGCGAACGAGCGCTTCCCACTGCCGCGGTGCGGCTCGCACGGCGTGCACGGCGAGGTCGAGGAGCACGGGCGCCTCGACCGGACCCTGCAGCGTCACGGTCGTCCCGTCGACCGAGTCCCACCTGACGGCGTTCCACCCCGACAGCCACAGGTGCGAGCGCACCTGCGGCACGATGCCGAGCCGCTCGAGCTGATCGAGGCGCGCCCGTGACGCACGGTCGAGCGTGTCCGGGTCGACCCTCGTCGAGCCGATCAGGTCGACGATCCGGCGATCGACGGGGTCGGACGTGCTGAACGAGATGTCGACGAACTCGTTCGTCCGCGGTCGGATGTACTGGGTGGAGGCGAGCAACTGGCCGTCGACGAACGAGCCGCTCCACGCCGTGCGCGACGTGCCGGCCGGGCTCATCCCACCGAGCAGCCCGTCGGCTCCGACCAGATCACCGTACTCGAACGCGCCCGTGCCGAACCGCACTGTCGCGGCCCAGGTGAGCAGGTCGCCGAGTTCGATGCCGTGCGCCGTGAGCCGGAACCTGCTCCGTGTCCCGGGATCGACGAGCAGGTTCACCACACCGTCGACGTCGCTCCACACGAGCGCATCGGCGTCGCCGGCCGCGACCGGCGTGGCGTCGGCGACGAGGGGGTGGTACTCGCCGCTCGACCGCAACGACGACACGGCCAGCCATCGCCCGGTCGTGCGTTCGGCACCCGGTTCGGCCCACAGGTCGACGACGTCGCCCTCCCAGCGGATCCCCTCGTAGCTCGAGGCGTATGCGAACGTGAAGTCGTCCTCGTCTTGCAGCACGTAGCCGGCGACACCGTCGTCGAGCCAGTCGGGCAGCGGGCCGTCGGCGATCGACGGGCCGATCGACGGGTCGGCGGGTCCGATCGGGACCGACGTCGCCGTGGTGGGCGTCGGTCGATCCGTCGTGGGCGGTGCCGCCTGCTCGTCGGCGGACCACGGTGCCGCGGCGAGCACGCCGCCGGCCAGCAGCGCGGTCACACCGCACACGGCCACCGCGGTCAGCCAGCGTGAGCGGGGTGGCTCGTCGTCGTCCCACCCGGCATCGCCGTCGTCGATCCCCTCGAAATCGGCTGCGTCGCTCGTGCCGAACGCGTCGCGCCGTGGCGGCAGGAACTCGATCACGGTTCCCTCCCGGCCGGCACGGCAGTGGGACCGTCGACCGGCCGACCGTCGGTGTCGGTCCACGTCACCGTGATCGTTCGCGACGGATCGACCGCCACCACGGCCGCGTGGCTCGAGGCGCCGGGTACCTCGACCAGCGGCACCTGCCGTGGGTCGAGGCCGTCCTGCACCACCGTGATCGCCCGGGCCTCGCTCGTGGTGGCCGCGAGCAGGTACTGCTCGTCGATCCCCCGATAGGTCGCCAGCTCCGTCCCGGCGGGGTCGGTCCACCGTTCGGTGACGAAGGCGGTGACCGAGCCGATGCCGAACCAGCCGTCCGACACCCACCCGCCCCATCGGTCGCCGCCGCCGAGGTCGACCGCTGCCACCGGTGGCGGCGGGCCGATCGGCCCCGTGGCTCGGTCGCGCACGTCGAGCAGCAGTTGCCGCCACCGATCGACGTCGGTGGGTCGCAGTTGGACGGCCAGGTCGAGCAGATCGACCAGGTCGTGCTGGCCGACCACCACGAGTGTCGATCCGTCGCGGAGGCCGATCTCCACCATCGGCGTGCCGGTGCGGCGGCTGATCACGACGTCGACCGGGCGGCCGTCGTCGGCGAGGTCGTCGAGGCGCCGGCGGGTGTCGCCGGTCATCACGTTCGTGCCCAGCGGCCGGGTGAACGCCAGGTCGTTCACCATCCGTTCCAGCACGTCGATCTCGACCACCCGAGCCTCTGCCCATCGCCCGGTCGCCGGTTCGTAGAACGAGGTGTGGGCCCGCACCTGGCCCAGGTGGTCGGATCCCACCGGGCCGCCGCGGTCGACGAGCCACTCGCGAGCCAGCGGCGCGAGTGGGCCGTCGCCCTCGTCGAGGCCGTGCACGTCGATCCGCATCCGGCCGGCGGGTCCGGCGGGGTCGGGCTCGATCGTCACGACCGCGCCGATGATCGCGAGGTCCGCCAGGTCGACCCCGAACGACGTGATCGCGAGTCGCACGCCGTCCCCGACCACGTCGAGGGTGGTGATGCCGTCGGCGTCGACGGTCCGCACGCCGCGGCGGGACGCCGCACCGGTCCCGAGTTCGACCTGGACGCCGTCGCGCCGCAGCGGCGTACCACCGCCTGCGCCGGTGATCACCACCCAGGTGCCGGTGGTGCGGCCGAAGGACGCGCCGTGCCAGAGATCGACCGGGTTCCCGAGGGGACCGGCGGTGGCCGACGACGAGCCGGCGTCGACGATGCGGAACCTCGAGGTGTCGTCGATGACCCAGCCCCGCGCCTCGACCGGCAGACCCGCCACCTGATCGATGATCGACACGGGCCCGGTGCGCGCCGGCGGCATGGGCGCCGTGGTGCCCGCGGTGCCAGCGGTGCCCGCGGTGGTGGGGGGCGACGAGCTGCCGTCGCTCGACCACGGCGACGCGGCCAGCACGCCGGCGGTGATCAGCGCACCCACGCCGACCGCGGCGAGCACCCCGAGCCAGCGCGACCGTGCTGGCCGGTCGTCGCCGTCCCACGGCGGCTCGTTCCAGGCGTCGTCGGCGACGTCGGGGTCGTGGTCGCCGCCGAAGGCGTCGCGCCGAGGCGGGAGGAACTCGATCACGGGATCACGGCTCCCGAAGCGTCGACCGGGCCCTCGACGGGCTGACCTTCGTGGTCGAACCAGGTCACCGAGTAGGGCACCGCGGGGTCGAGCTCCACCACCGTGGCGAGCACCCCGGTGCCACGGCGCTCCACCAGCCGCGCCGTCTGCGGCTCGGCGCCCTCCTGCGCCACGATCACCGATCGAGCCTCGTCGGGGAAGGTGGTGGTGATGCGGAGGAACGCCTGGTCGATCGAGCGGTACTCCACGAGCTGCGGACCCCGCCCGTACCGGAACGGCTCGTACACGCCGCTGCCGTCGGCGCTGATGAGGAACGTGCCGTCGACCACCTCGGCCGACCACGTGCCACGCACGGCGAGCACGGTGCGCTCAGGCTCGCGCGTGTCCACGTGCTCCAGCTCGCCGGCCCACGAGTCGATCAGCAGCTGCTCCCATTCCACCGCGGTGGCCGGACGGAGTGATCCGATCAGGTCGAGCACCGCCGTCGGTCCCGAGGCGGAGGCGACGACGAGGTCGAGGTCGCCCTGCCAGGGCATCCGGGCCACCACGGCGCCGCTGCCCACCAGCTCGCGCAGCTCGACGACGACCGAGCGCCGGGCGAGATCGTCGAGGCGGCGCTGCACCTCGAGCGTCAGGTCGTCGGGCGCGAGCGGCGCGGTGACGAACAGGTCGTGGATCCGCTGCGCAGCCGCATCGATGCGCTGCAGCGCGGCGAGCGCCCACCCGCCGTCCACCGGATCGACGAGTTGGGTGACGGCCACGGTGTCGCCGAGCGCCTGCACCATCGGCTCGGTGACCACCCCGTCCGTCGGGACCTGGGTGAGACCGGCGAGCGCGCCCCCGTCGGTCTGCAGCGCGGCGAGGTCGAAGCGGCGGACGTTGCCCTCCCACACGAATCCCACCTCGGCAGCGACGGCCACCATCGCCGCCAGGTCGAGGCCGAAGCCGGTGACGACCACCACCGATTCCGGCTCCTCGGGCACCCGTACCTCGATCCGCACCACGCCGTCGGCGCTGATCGTGAGCAGCGCCGGACGGTCGCCGGCAGCGATGCGCACGCCGCCGGGGCGCAGCCGCTGGTACCCCTGACGGCCGCCCTCGGCGAGGTCGACGGCGAGCCACCGCCCCGACGTGCGCGTCACGTCGTCGCCCGACACCAACACGGCGGACGCCATCGCCTGCCAGATCGTCGAACCCGGCTCGAACGACATCGCCCACACCACCTGCTGGCGCGAGCCCTCGGTCGGCACGAACCCGGCCGGTCCGGTGGGCTGCCCGCGGGGGAGCGTCGGCTCCGTGGCGGGCACCGACGCCGGGCGCGGCACCGTGGTGGGCGCGGAGGCCGGCACCGAGGTGGTCGGCGCCGCTGCGGCATCGTCGCCCGACCATGGCTCGGCGGCGACCACGCCACCGGCGAGCAGACCGACCACACCCATGGCGGCGAGCACACTCGACCACCGCGTGCGTGGGGCGTCGTCGTCGCCCCAGTCGGCGAGATCCTGGTCGTCGAGGCCGACGAAGTCCGCGGTCGACCGTTCGCCGAAGGCATCTCCCCGCGGCGCCAGGAACTCGATCTCGACCTCGCCTCGGTTCGGCGGCATCGTGCCCATTGTCCCACCGCCGACGACCGGGGGGAACTCGGATCGCCGACGGATCCGCGTTAGCACTCGCGGCTTGCGGTTGCTAACGACGCCAGGATCGGCGTAACCTTGGCACTCGTCACGGTCGAGTGCTAACCGCTCCGGCACGCCCGGCGGCGCTCCCGGCCGACCTCTCAACCACACGTGTATCAGCCAATGGAGGCCTGCACCATGTCACTCAAGCCGCTGGACGACCGCATCGTCGTGAAGCCGAACGAGGCCGAGCAGACGACTGCTTCGGGTCTCGTGATCCCGGACACTGCCAAGGAGAAGCCGCAGCAGGGTTCCGTCATCGCCGTCGGCCCTGGCCGTTGGAGCGACGACAAGGGCGCCCACAGCCCGCTCGACGTGAAGGTCGGCGACACGGTGCTGTACTCGAAGTACGGCGGCACCGAGGTCACCGTCGACGGCCAGGACCTGCTGATCCTCACCAGCCGCGACGTCCTCGCGATCGTCGAGAAGTGAGCTGATCCGCACATGGCAAAGCAACTGAAGTTCGACGACGAGGCGCGTCGGGCACTCGAGGCCGGCGTCAACAAGCTCGCCGACACCGTGAAGGTGACCCTCGGGCCGAAGGGCCGCAACGTCGTGCTCGACAAGAAGTTCGGTGCGCCGACGATCACCAACGACGGTGTGTCGATCGCGAAGGAAGTCGAGCTCGAGGACCCGTTCGAGAACATGGGTGCCCAGCTCGTCAAGGAAGTCGCCACCAAGACCAACGACGTCGCCGGTGACGGCACCACCACCGCCACCGTGCTCGCCCAGGCGCTCGTGCACCTCGGCCTGCGCAACGTAGCCGCCGGTGCCAACCCGATGGGCCTGAAGAAGGGCATCGAGAAGGCCGTCGCCGCCGCCGTCGAGTCGATCAAGAGCCAGTCGCGTGAGGTGGACGACAAGGGCGACATCGCCGCCGTCGCCACCATCTCGGCGGCCGACGCCTCGATCGGCGAGGTGATCGCCAACGCGATCGACAAGGTCGGCAAGGACGGCGTGGTCACCGTCGAGGAGAGCAACACCTTCGGCACCGAGCTCGAGTTCACCGAGGGCATGCAGTTCGACAAGGGCTACCTGTCGCCGTACTTCGTCACCGACGCCGAGCGCCAGGAAGCGGTCCTCGAGGACGCGTACATCCTGCTGCACAGCGCCAAGATCTCGACCGTCCAGGCGATGCTGCCCACGCTCGAGACGGTGATGAAGACCGGCAAGCCGCTCGTCATCATCGCCGAGGACATCGAGGGCGAAGCGCTCGCCACCCTCGTGGTGAACAAGATCCGTGGCACGTTCAACTCGGCCGCCGTGAAGGCCCCCGGCTTCGGCGACCGTCGCAAGGCGATGCTGCAGGACATGGCGACCCTCACCGGCGGCCAGGTCATCAGCGAAGAGGTCGGCCTCAAGCTCGACAACGTCACGCTCGACCTGCTCGGCCGCGCCAAGCGCGTCATCATCACCAAGGACGAGACCACCATCGTCGACGGCGCCGGTTCGGCCGACGACGTGCAGGGTCGTGTCAACCAGATCAAGGCCGAGATCGACAACACCGACTCGGACTGGGACCGCGAGAAGCTCCAGGAACGCCTCGCCAAGCTGGCCGGCGGCGTCGCCGTCATCAAGGTCGGCGCGGCCACCGAGGTCGAGCTCAAGGAGAAGAAGCACCGCATCGAGGACGCCGTCTCGGCCACCCGTGCGGCGATCGAGGAGGGTGTGGTCGCCGGTGGCGGCACCGCCCTGGTGCGTGCCCGCGCCGCCGTCGCCGAGGTCGTGTCGACCCTCACCGGCGATGAGGCCACCGGTGCCCGCACGGTGTGGGAGGCGCTCGTCGCGCCGGCTCGCATGATCGCCGACAACGCCGGTCTCGAGGGCGCCGTCACGGTGCAGCAGGTCGAGTCCGCCTCGGGCTCGACCGGCCTCAACGCGGCCACGGGCGAGATGGTCGACCTGGTGAAGGCCGGCATCATCGACCCCGCCAAGGTCACCCGTGCGGCGCTGCAGAACGCAGCGTCGATCGCTGCCCTGGTGCTCACCACCGAGTGCCTCGTCGCCGACAAGCCCGAGAAGGCCGCACCGGCGATGCCCGGCGGTGGCATGGGCGGCGGCATGCCCGGCATGGGGATGATGTGACCCCTCCCGCTCCGTCGAGCGGCTCCTGCTGACGCAGGAATACCACCGAACCACCGGGGGTTGACTCGCTCATCCCCCGCACGATCCGCCCCGGGCGCGGGCCTCGAACGAGGCCCCCCGGGGCGGTCGTCGTTCTCCGGGGGCGCCCGATCTCCTCCGGCCGGGTTGCCGCACGACGATCGGGCCGGACCATCGGACGGTGGAGGAGCGTGCCCCGGATGGATCGTCGCGAGATCTACAGCCTCACCGGCTCGATCGTGCGCATCACCGCGCCCGACGACGGCGTCGTGTGGTTGTTCAGCGTCGAGTCGGCCGCCGGCACGATGGCCGTGCTCCGCCCGTGCAACACCGGGTCGAAGGAGTTCGCGAAGGCCGTCGAGCCCGGCACCGAACTCGCCCTCACCGCCGGCACCAGCGACGGGGTGCTCCACGGCCTGCTCACCGTGCAACGTTGGTCGCCGGGCCAGCGCATGCTGGTCGTCGACAACCCGCCGCTCGAGTTCTCGCAGCGGCGCGAGTCGTTCCGGGTGCGCGCCGCGGTGCCGGTCGAGGTGCTCGTCGGTGCGCGTCTCGTGCGTGGGACCACCCACGACCTCTCCCAGGGCGGCGGCGCGATCGCCCTGCCGGCCGACGTCGACGTGGCCGTGGGCGACGAGTTGCTCGTGGTGGTGCGGACCGAGCGACGACCGATCCTCGTGGCGGCCGCCGTGCTCGGACGCCATCCCGACGTGCGCAACGCGGTTCGCACCCGCTTCGTGCAGATCACCCCGTTCGACCAGAGCGTGCTGGCCGCCGAGATCCGCCGTCTCGAGGTTGCGAAGGTGAGCACGGCTCGCCAGATGCTGAGCAGCCGATGAACGACGAGCCGGACGAGGTCGTGTCGATCCTCGCGATCGTCGACGGCGACACCTGGCTGCGCTCGGCCACGGTCGCGCACCGGGCACCCGGCGTCGTCCAGGTTCGCACGGACGAGCCGGTGCCGCTCCCGATCGGCAGCGTCGTGGGGCTCCAGGTGCATGGATCCACCCAGGCGGGACCGAGCGGGCCCACGACCGTGACGCTCGCCGTGGTGTCGGACACGATCGGCGACACCGTCACGGCGCTGCGCCCGATCGAACGCCGGAGCTGACACCGGTAGCCTCGCCCGGTGCCCTCCCCCGCCGGCAAGCGACCGTTTTGGATGCACCAGCTCGTCGAGTACCTGCTCGGCGGGGTGCTGATCGCGCAGGGGCTGCAGAGCCCGGATCCGATCGCGCCGGCCGTCGCTGGTGCGCTCGTGGTGCTGAACGCGGCCACGGTGCGCGGGGGCGCCCTGTCGGCGTTCCGGCTGACCACACGATCGCTGCATCGTGTGCTCGACGTCGTGGTCCTCGCCACGGTCGTGGTGCTCGCCGTACAACCCTGGGTCGACGTCGAGGCCGGCGTGCGGTTGGTGATGGTGGCCATCGCCGCGGTGCTCGGGTTCGTGTGGTGGCAGAGCAGCTTCGCCGAACGCAGCCGGCGGGGGGCCGCACCCGCCGGTGCCGGCGCCGATGACGGCGGGTCCGGCGATCGCAGCACCGAGATCGGCCGGGTCGCAGGGCGTGTCGTCGGCGGTGGGGTGAACGCCGCACGGCGAGCAGCCGCCAAGCGTCGCAGCCCCGACGGCTGACCACACCCACGGGTATCCTCGGCACATGGCCTTCGAGACCCCCGCCCCCGACCTCGCCAAGCTCGTCGCCGCGTGGGAGGAGTTCGAACGTGGTGAGGAGACGCCCGGCAAGGTGCTGTCGAAGCTGAAGACCGCCGGTCTCCCGGCGGTGCTCGCCGAGCTGCAGCAGGCCGGCTGGACGCCGAGCGTCACGACCGGCTGACGAACGCCCCCGCCACCTCCCGCCCCCGGTCGACCGAGCTCGCGTGAACGCCGACGGCGCCCCCCGTCGGCGTGGCGGCGACCAGTTCATCCCACGCCCCGACCAGTGGCGCCTCGGCGGCGCGGCGCCCTGGGCGTCCGGCCGGCGGCCCCATGGCATCCGCCTCGACGAACTGCTCGACGTGGTGCGCGCACGGGTGCCCGGACGGCTCGCGCCGCCGTTTCCCGATGCCCGCAACTCGGCGGTGCTGATCGTGCTGCACGACACGCCTCAGGGCCCCGAGGTGTTGTTCACCAAGCGGGCGAGCCACCTGCGCAACCACCGCGGGGAGATCAGCTTCCCCGGCGGCCGGATGGATCCGGACGAGACACCGATCGACACGGCGCTGCGTGAGGCCTGGGAGGAGGTCGCGCTCGATCCGGGGCTCGTCACCGTGCACGGCGAGCTCGACCACCTGTCCACCATCGTCAGCCGCAGCTACATCGTCCCGGTGGTGGCCACGGTCGACGTGCGACCCGAGCTCACGCCGCACGACGCCGAGGTCGCGCGCATCTTGTGGGTGCCGCTCGACGTGCTCGCCGACGCCGACACGTATCGCGAGGAGTGGTGGGGAACGCCCGATCTCGAACGCCCGATCCACTTCTTCGAGCTCGAGGACGAGACCGTGTGGGGCGCCACGGCCCGCATGCTGCACCAGTTGCTCCGGCTCGCCCACGCGGTGGACGGGCCGGAGCCGCCGGCGTGGTGACCTCCAGCGGGCCGACCGTCAGGGCCCGCCGGCCGCTCGCACGGCGGCGTAGAAGGTCTCGGACCATCCGAGGCAGGTGTACCGCTCGTACCACGGGCGGGTCTGGCAGTGAGCTCGGGTGTCGGCCCGGAGCCGGGCGTCCACCCGGGCCCGGCTGGTGCCGTTCCAGTACGTCGACCCGGCGCCGTACCGGCGCTCGAGCAGCTTGAGGTTGCGGTACCCGAAGTCGTGCCGCCGGCACGCGGCGCGGAAGTCGAACGACCGGCCCGTCGAGCCGACGAGCGGCGCGGAGCACCCGTCGGTGCTCCAGTCGAACCAGGGGTCCGCCGCCGTGCCAGCGGTGCTGACGAACAGGTCGAGGCTCACCTGGTGGACCAGGCGTTCGACGAACGCGGCGTCGGTGGCGGCCGAGTGCGAGGCACCGGCGACATGGCCGGCGGATGCCGGCGACAGGACGGTCAGGAGGCTCGTGACCGCGACGAGCACACGGAGGCGACGTGCCATCGGTGCTCCTCGTGCTGTGACCGGCCGGCACGAGCCGGTCGGCGCCCACCCCTCGGTGGGTGGCGGGAGTCAACCGGGCGCTGCCGCGCGCGACAACCCGATCGCCGGCGGCTCGTCACACGAGTTGCTGGAGCAGCGCCCACCCGTCGCGCACGTGGCGCTCCTCGGTGGTGCGCCCACCGATCGAGAACCGCAGCGCGCTGCGGCCGTCGAGCACCGTGCGCGTGAACAGCACCCGTCCGGTCGCGTTGGCTCGCTCGATCAACGCGTCGGTGGCCTCGTCGCCGGTACGCAGCGCAAGGCACAGCAGGTTGAGCGGATGGGGCGCGAGCGCCTCGAACCGGTCGTCGGCCGCGACGAGCTCGGCCAGCACGCGGGTCGCGTCGACGTGGCGGCGGATCATCTCCTGGGCCTCGATCGCACCGCCGGTGCGGATCGTGAACCACAACTTGAGCGCGCGGAACCTGCGGCCGAGCGGGATCTGCCAGTCGCGGTAGTCGATCGCCGCGCCGGTCTCGGCGGCCTGTGACCGCAGGTACTCGGGCAGGATGCTGAGCGCGCCCAGCAGCGCGGTGCGGTCGGCGGTGTAGAACAGGTCGCAGTCGAACACGACGCCCATCCACTTGTGCGGGTTGGTGCAGTAGCTGTCGGCGTGGTCGAGGCCGTCGTTCACCCAGCGCAGCTCCGGCACGAGCGCTGCGATGCCGCTCATCGCCGCGTCGACGTGCACCCACATGCCGTGCTCGTGTGCGATCGGCGCGATCTCCGGCGTCGGGTCGAACGCGAGCGAGCTGGTGGTGCCGCGGCTGCAGCACACCCAGAACGGTGTCAGCCCGGCGGCCACGTCGGCGGCCACCAGCTCGGCGAACGCATCGGGGCGCATCGCGAACTGCTCGTCGTGGGGCACGATCCGCAGCTGATCGGTGCCGATCCCGGCGATGCGCAACCCCTTCTCGATGCTCGAGTGCGCCTGCGAGGTGGCGTAGGCGACCAGTTTCGTGGTGTCGCCGAGGCGGTTGATCGCGCCGCCGGTGGCGCGCCACCGTGCCGCCAGGATCGAGGTGAGCGTCGCCTCGCTCGCCGAGCCGTGGATCACCCCGCCGCCGGAGGAGCTTCGCGAGTGGAACCGCTCGGGCAGGCCGAGCAGCTCGATCATCCAGTCCATCATCAGCGTCTCGACCTCGGTGCACGCCGGGCTCGTCACCCAGCTCATGCCCTGCACCCCGAGGCCCGCCGACGCGAGCTCGCCGAGGATCGACGCATACGAGCTGTTGCCGGGGAAGAACGCGAAGAAGCTCGGGTGCTGCCAGTGCGTGAGACCGGGGGCGATCACGCGGTCCATGTCCGCGAGCACGTCGGCGAACGGTTCGGGTGCGGCCGGCGGATGTTCGGGCAGCTGGGCGCGTACCTCGCCGGGCTGCACGGTCGAGGTGACGCGGCGCTGTTCGATCGTCTCGAGGTAGTCGGCCACCCAGTCGATGAGCGCCTTGCCCTGGGTGCGGAAGTCGTCGGGGGTCATCACCGTGCATGCTGCCACGGCCGGGTCGCCCGTCACGGGGTCGCTTCCGTACTGTGCGCCAGATGTCGCCCGACGTCGACCCCGACCGCTTCGCCGTCCACCGCGCCTCGCCCCGTGGCTTCGCCCAGGCCTTCGTCCGCGAGGGCATCGGCGGCGTGCCCGTGGTGTGCGTGCACGGCTGGCCCGAATCGAAGCGCGTGTTCTGGCGGGTGATCGAACCGCTCGCCGCAGCCGGCTTCGAGGTGATCGTGCCCGACCTGCGCGGCTTCGGCGACAGCGAGGTGGGCCCCGACGGCTTCCACGACGTGGCGAGCCACGCCCGCGACCTGTACGCGCTCGTGCACGACCACCTCGGCCACGAGCGGGTGGTGCTCGTCGGCGGCGACCTCGGCGGTCCGGTGATCCAGGACCTCGCGCTCCGGTATCCCGACTGGGTCGACCGGATGGTGCTGTTCAACTCGCCGCTGCCATACCTGAAGGACGCGATGGCCGACATCGCCGGCACCCGCCCGCCGCGGGAGGCCGCCGACTACTTCCTGCGCCAGGGCACCGACCCCGACGGCCTCGCCGCCGAGCTCACCACGCCCGAGATGCGCCGCCGCTACATCGCCACGTTCTACACGAGCCGCTTCTGGGCGCACCCGGGAGCCTTCTCGCCCGACGAGGTCGCGTTCCACACCGAGCCCTTCGGCGACGGTGCGAAGCTGCGCGCCAGCTTCGGCGGGTACGAGAGCAGCTTCTCCGAGCACGCCCGCAGCGAACCGGCGATGCTCGGCCGCAACGACCGCACGCCCACGCTCGTGCTGTTCGGCCCGAGCGACCACGTGCTGTACCCGGCGTTCGACCGCATGGCGGCGGCCGTGTTCGCCCGGCACACCGGCCCGTTCCTGTTGCGCGACTGCGGGCACTTCGTCCCGTGGGAGGCACCGCACGCCCTGACGAGCGGTACGGTCGCCTTCTGCAGCGACCTGCTCGCCGCAGGCGGTGCGTGAACAGCGGGTGACATGTCGCGAGCCCGCGCTCGTGGAACGGTTCCCGCGTGCCGATGATGTGTCCGTGGTCCGTCGCCGACTCCTCGCCGCCGCGCTCGCAACCCTCACGTTCGCGCTGTCGCTGACCGCGCCGGCGCCCGACGCGCCCGACGCCGCTGCGGCGAGCGGGTGCGGCCGAGGCGGTCTCGACGAGGCGGCCCTCGACGCGGCCTTCGCGACCCCTGGGCTCGGCTCGACCGCGACCATGCAGGGCTTCGGTGGCGGCGACTACCCGCACGCCTATCCACTGCCCGACGGCCGCATCCTGTGGCTGTTCCAGGACCTGCACTTCAGCAACGACGACGACCTGCGCAACGACGTGCCGGACGGCAGCCCGACGAACGCCGCGCACAACGCCGGGTTGGTGCAGCAGGGCACGTGCTGGACCGTCCTCGGCGGACGCGGGCTCGACGTGCTCGGCGATCACCTCACGATCGACAGCACGCGATGGTTCTGGCCGATGGACGGCGAGATCGGCATCGACGGCAACCTGTGGATCTTCGTGGCCGAGATGTCGAACCCCGACGGTACGGGGGCGATGCACCCCGCCGTGCCGGTCCGCAGCTGGATCGCGATCCTCGACCGGCGCACGCTGCAGCCGCTGTACTTCGAGCCGGCGCCCGACACGTCGAACAAGCTGTTCGGCTGGTCGGTGGTGTCGACCGACCGGTGGAGCTACCTCTACAGCCACTGCTACCGCCAGTTCGCCAACCCCGGGAACTCGCCGTCGCAGTTCGACGCGTCGTGCACCTCGAGGACCTACCTGGCACGCGTGCCCCGGGGCGACTTCGCCCACCCGCCCGAGTACTGGAACGGCACCGGGTGGACCACCTCGGCAGCGTCGGCCGCAGCCGTGGTGGACAAGGACACCTCCCACGCGATGAGCGTGCAGTGGTTCGGCGACGTGTTCGTGAGCGTCACCAAGCGCGACGAGTGGTGGGGCGGCGACCTGGTGATCGAGCGCGCGCCCGCCCCTCAGGGGCCGTGGACCACGGTGGCCACACGCTCGGTGGTCGGCGCGATGAAGTGCAGCACGTGCGGCAACTACGGCGCGTTCTTGATGCCGTGGCTCGACTCGCGCGGGCGCATGGTCGTCGGGCTGTCGAGCGGTGCCGACTTCGAGATGTGGCGATCGAACGCGTCGCTGTACCGGCCGACGTTCCACACCTTCGACCTCCCCGGGCCGACGACGACGTCGGCGGCGTCGCCACCTGCGTTCGAGCTCGGCGCGGCGTCCTCGGGGTTCCTGCCGGTCGATCCGGTGCGGCTCGTCGACACCCGGGCGCCCGGGGCGGCGTTCGGTCGGTTGGTCCCCGGCACGCGGGCCGAACTCGACCTCCGTGATCGGATGCCCGCGGGCGCGACGGCCGTGGCGCTCAACCTCACGACCGACCGGTCGGCACAGGACGGCTGGGTGCGCGCGTTCCCGTGCGACGCCGGCGAGCCTCCCACCTCCAACGTCAATCCCGCCGTCGGCCGGGTGGTCACGAACGCGGCGATCGTGCCGGTGGGCGACGGGCGGCTGTGCGTCACGTCGCTCGGCCCCACCGATCTCGTGGTCGACCTCAACGGCTGGCTCACCGTCGACGCACCGGCCGGGCTGGTGGCGCGGACCGAGCGGCTCGCCGACACGCGCACCGGTACGGGCGGCGCCGCTCGACTCGACGACGGCGAGACGATGGCGGTCCGGGTGGCAGCACCCGGTTCGGCGGTGGTGGCGGTGTCGCTCGGTGTCACCGCGGTCGATCCAGCCGCCGACGGCTATGTCACGGCGTGGCCGTGTGGCACGACGATGCCGGTGGTCTCGAACCTCAACCCGCAGGCCGGGGTCACGAGGCCGAACCTGGTGAACGTGCGTGTCGGCGCCGACGGCCGGGTGTGCCTCGCGACGATGCGGGCGACCGACCTCGTGGTCGACCTGCTCGGCGAGTACCGCACCGACGGCGGCGCCCGCTACGCACCGATCGGTCCCCGACGGCTGCTCGACTCGCGTGCCGGTGGCCGCCCGACCCATCCGTCGAACATGTCCGACCTCGTCGCGCTCGGATCGGTCGCCGCGGCGCAGGTGAACCTCACCGCCACCGACACGGAGGCGGCGGGCTACCTGAGTGCGTACCCGTGCCTCGCCCAGGCGTGGCCGGGCACGTCGAACGCGAACTACGTCGCCGGCGAGACCACCGCCACCGCAGCGCTGATGAGCCCGGGCCGAGGGTACGGCTGCGTGTTCTCGAGCGCCGTCACCCACCTGGTGGTCGATCTGTTCGGCGTGTGGCGCTGAGCGATGCCGTGCTCAGCCCGCGGCGTCGACCGAGGATGGGGCCGGACGATCGCGCCGGCGGACGCTGCGCACGATGCGCCACCCGATGAACGACAACGCGGCCACGAGCACGCCGAAGGTGATCGCCGCGTGCGAATCGCCGCGGATCTCGCTGCCACAGCCGGGGCGGGGGAGCGAGCTGACGCAGTCGCCGATGTTCGCATCCTCCGGCAGGAAGGGGTTGGTGCTCAGCGTCTCGGCCGCAGCGCGTTCGTCCACCGTGGTGACGGTGGCCTGCGTGTCGCGGCCGCAGCCGGCGGCGGCGCCGAGGGTGACGGCGAGCGCGAACCAGACAGCGGCCGTGCGGGATCGACGGCGAGGGGAGGGGCGCACGACCCCATCGTGCCAGGCCCGTGAGCCGCTTCCTCCGTCACCGCCGCAACTCGGTGCGACCCTGTGACCGACGTCGGCCCGGACGCCACGATTCGGGCGCCGCGGAGCCTGGGTGGCCCCGAGGCGGCTGGCCTACCATCGGGCGATGCCCGACGGTGCCGCCGACCCCTCGCCCGATCATCACGACCGCTCGACCGAGCACCCGGTGCTCGTGGTCGACTTCGGCGCCCAGTACGCGCAGCTCATCGCCCGCCGTGTGCGTGAGCACCGTGTGTACAGCGAGATCGTGCCGCACCGGATCACCGCCGCAGAGGTCGCCGCGAAGCGCCCGGCGGCGATCATCCTGTCCGGTGGTCCGAAGAGCGTGCACGTCGAGGGCGCTCCGTCGCTCGATCCCGCCATCTACGACCTCGGCGTGCCGATCCTCGGCATCTGCTACGGCGTGCAGTTGATCGCGCAGCAACTCGGCGGCACCGTCGGGCGCGGGACGCGCGGCGAGTACGGACGCGCCCACCTCAGCCGGATCGCGGGTGTCGAGAGCACGCTGCTGCACGACGCGATCCCGGCCGAGCAGGACGTGTGGATGAGCCATTTCGACGCCGTCACGGAGGTGCCGCCCGGCTTCACCGCCACCGCCGGCACCCCCGATGCGCCGATGGCCGTGATCGAGTCGCCCGAGCGTCGCATCTGGGGTGTGCAGTACCACCCCGAGGTGGTGCACTCGCCGTACGGGTCGCACGTGCTCGAACAGTTCCTGTACCGCCTGGCCGGCTGCGAGCCCACGTGGACGATGGCGTCGATCATCGACGAACAGGTCACCGCGGTGCGCGAGCAGGTGGGTCGCAGTCGGGTGATCTGCGCGCTGAGCGGCGGGGTCGACTCGGCCGTCGCCGCCGCCCTCGTGCACCGGGCGATCGGTGCGCAACTCGTGTGCATCTACGTCGACACCGGCCTGATGCGCCTGCACGAGAGCGACCAGGTGGTCGAGACCTTCAAGCGCAACATGGGCATCGAGCTCATCCACGTCGACGCCGGGCAGCGCTACTTCGACAAGCTCGCCGGGGTCACCGAGCCCGAGCAGAAGCGCAAGATCATCGGCGAGCAGTTCGTGCGGATCTTCGAAGAGCACACCGGCGGTCTGAGCGATGCCGAGTATCTCGTGCAGGGCACGCTGTACCCCGACGTCATCGAGAGCGGTGGCAGCGACGGCACGGCGGCGGTGATCAAGAGCCACCACAACGTCGGCGGCCTGCCCGAGGACATGACGCTGAGGCTGGTCGAGCCGCTCCGGCTGCTGTTCAAGGACGAGGTGCGCAGGCTCGGCCGCGAGCTCGGTCTGCCCGACGAGATCGTGATGCGCCAGCCCTTCCCCGGACCGGGGCTCGGGGTGCGGATCATCGGCGAGGTGACGCCCGAACGGGTGGCGATCCTGCAGCACGCCGACGCGATCGTGCGCGAGGAGATCGCGAACGCCGGTCTCGAGCGCGAGCTCTGGCAGGCGTTCGCAGTGCTCGCCGACATCCGCTCGGTCGGTGTGATGGGCGACGAGCGCACGTACGCCCACCCGATCATCATCCGCGCCGTCACCAGCGACGACGCGATGACCGCCGACTGGGCGCGGCTGCCGTACGACCTGCTCGAGACGATGAGCAACCGGATCATCAACGAGGTCGCCGGGGTGAACCGCGTCGCCTACGACATCACCTCGAAGCCGCCCGGCACCATCGAGTGGGAGTGACGCCGGGCGACCGGTGCTGTCACCGTCCGGTCACTTGTCACGGGTTCGACGCATTCGACACCACTTCGTCACACGCCTACACTGCTCCCCGTCATGCGGAGTGGCCCTCGAATTCGTGCTGTGTCGGCGACGGCAGCGGCCCTGGTGCTCGTGGCGACGCTGAGCACACCCGTCGTCCACGGTGACAGCACCGACGACGAGCGTCGCCGGGTCGAGCAGATCGCCGACGAGCTGCAGGCCCTCGACGACCGGCTCGGCCAGCTCGAGGAGGATCACGCCGCCACCCTCGACCGGCTCGACGAGCTCGCGATCGAGATCCAGGAGGCGCAGGCGAGCGTCGACGCCCAGACCGCGACCCTCGGGGTCCTGCAGGCGCAGATGGCACAGATCGCCATCGACCGCTTCACCACCGGTGGATCGAGCGGTCTGACGCCGCTGTTCTCGTCGGCGTCGGAGTTCACCGACGACCTCGAACGCAGCGAGCTCGCGCGCGTGGCGCTCGACCAGGGCGCCGGTACCTCCGACGAGCTCGACCAGCTCATCGAACAGCTCACCGAGGACCGCGCCGCGCTCGACGCGAAGCAGAACGAACAGACCACCCTGCTCGCCTCGCTCGAAGAGCAGCGCATCGAGGGCGAGGCGCTCGCCGTCGAGCTGCAGCAGAAGTACCGTCAGGCGGAAGCCGACCTCGGCCGAGCCATCGTCGAGGAGCAGGAGCGCCGGGCTGCCGCAGCAGCCGCCGAGGCTCAGGCCCGGTTCGCCGCTGCGGCCGCCGCGCAGCAGGCGGCGGCGACGCCCACCGGTGGCGGCGCCCGGGGTGGCGGTGCCACGTCGAGCGGCGGGACCACCGCTGGTGGCACCACGACCGGTGATGCCGGCGCGGCGTCGGGCGGTGCCGCACCTGCGGTGGCGGCACCGGCGGTGTCGGTGCCGGCGCCGGCCTCCACCGCGGGCATCGCGATCTCGGCGGCGCAGGGGCAGCTCGGTGTGCCGTACAAGTTCGCCGCCTCGTCCCCCGGCGTGGCGTTCGACTGCTCGGGTCTCACCAAGTACGCATGGGGTCAGGCCGGCGTGTACCTGCCGCACCAGTCGGCGGCCCAGTACGCGTCCACCCCGCACGTGCCGAAGGATCAGGCCCAGCCGGGCGACCTGGTCTTCTACTATTCGCCGATCGGCCACGTGGGCCTGTATCTCGGCAACGGGATGATGGTGCACGCCCCGGCCACGGGCGACGTCGTGAAGATCGTGCCGGTCAACTGGGGCAAGGTCGTCGGGGTCTCCCGGCCGGGCTGACCCTCGCTACGGTGGGCCGCCATGTCCACCGCTCCCGACCCCGCCCCACCGGCGCCGCGCGGCATCGACCGTGACCCCGTCACCCGTTGGATGGTCGAGCACGTCGAGGGTGCCGTCGCGCCGTTCACGTTCGACCTCATCGCCGGCGGGCGATCCAACCTGACGTTCCTGGTCACCGGTGCCGACGGCACACGTTTCGTGCTGCGTCGCCCGCCACTCGGGCACGTGCTCGCCACCGCCCACGACATGGCGCGTGAGCACCGGGTGATCGCCGCGGTGGGCCGCACCGGCGTGCCCGTGCCGCCGGCGCTCGGCCTCTGCACCGACGAGGCCGTCAACGGTGCGCCGTTCTACGTGATGGGCTACGTCGCCGGCGAGGTGCTCGACAGCCCGGAGAAGGCGGCGAAGCTGCCCGTCGAGCTCCGGCGCCCTGCCTCCGAGCACCTGATCGACGTGCTCGCCGACCTGCACGCCGTCGACATCGACGCCGTCGGCCTCGGCGACTTCGCGAAGCGCGAGGGCTACATCGAGCGCCAGGTGAAGCGGTGGTCGACGCAGTGGGAGAACTCCAAGACCCGTGAGCTGTCCGCGATCGACGAGGTGGCCGTGGCGTTGCGCACCCATGTCCCCGAGCAGCGGGGCGTGTCGATCGCCCACGGCGACTACCGGTTCGGCAACTGCCTCACCGACGTCGAGCACGGCCGCGTGGCCGCCGTGCTCGACTGGGAGCTGTGCACCCTCGGCGATCCCCTCGCCGACGTGGGCTACCTCGGCGTGTACTGGTACGACGGCGAGGCGGCCCACGCCCGCGCGAACGACCCCACGCCGGCGGGCGGGTTCGCCACCTACGCCGATCTGCTCGAGCGGTACGCCACGCGCACCGGCCGCGATCTGAGCGGTATCGACTACTACGTCGCGTTCTCGTGCTGGCGGCTCGCGGTGATCAGCGAGGGCGTCTACGCCCGATATCTCCACGGCGCGATGGGCGACCAGGAGGTCGACCTCGAGCCACTCAAGCTGGGCACCGAAGGGCTCGCCGAGCGGGCACTCGCTGCGGTGCGTCGCCTGTCGTAGCGCGCCGGCTGCCGCGACCTGGCAGAGTTGCCCGCCATGAGCGACGTCCTGCACGGTTGGGAACGAGGCAGCTTCACGGCGGCCGGCATCACGAGGGACACCTACCGGCGCGGCAGCGGCCCCGGGGTGGTCGTCGTCCACGAGATCCCCGGCATCACCCCGAAGGTCGCCCAGTTCGCGAACGACGTCGTCGACGCCGGTTTCACCGTCGTGATGCCGTCGCTCGTCGGCACGCCGGGCAAGGACGTGAGCGGTCCGTATCTGGCCTCGTCGATGGCGAAGGTGTGCATCGCCAAGGAATTCACCCACTGGGCCCTCGACTCGACGTCGCCGATCATCGGCTGGCTCCGTGCGCTGGCGCGCTCGTTGCACCTGGAGGTCGGCGGGCCCGGTGTGGGTGCCGTCGGCATGTGCTTCAGCGGCGGGTTCGCACTCGCGATGATGGTGGACGACGTGATGGTGGCACCGGTGCTGTCGCAGCCGTCGCTGCCCTTCGCGATCGGTGGTGCCGCTCGGCGAGCCGACCTCAACCTCTCGCCCGACGACCGGCTGGTGGTCGCCGAGCGTGCGGCGGCCGGGTGCCAGGTGCTCGGTTTGCGTTTCACCGGTGACAAGCTCGTCGGCACCCGGTTCGACACGTTGCGCGAACTGCTGGGCGACGCCTTCATCGCCGTGGAGCTGCCGAGCAGTTCGCCGCGTGATCACAGCGTGCTCACCGAGCAGCGTGACGAGGCGAGCGTGCGGCGGGTGATCGACTTCCTCGGCGAACGCCTCCGCCGACCCGGCTGAGCCGGGCCGGCGGAGATCGGTGCGCTCGGGCGTCGAGCAGGGCCGAGTCGTGTGGATCAGCCCGCGGGGAGCAGGTGGACGCCCTCGACGTCGATGACGAGGTCGGTCGCCCGCAGGGTGAACAGGCACACCTTGCCGCCGTCGCCGATCTTGACGGTCACCTGGTTGCTGTGGGTGATGCCCGCCATGTAGTTCACGCTCGCGACGAACGGACGCTCGCCACCACAGGGGTACAGCGTCAGGAATCCGTCATCGGTCGGTTCGACGGCCGCCAGGTTCAGGGTGACCGCACCGACGCCGTCGACGTCGGAGAAGTCGAGCTGGAGCGTGCTGCCCGCCGCCGGCACGGCGCCCGTGGTGCGGGTGTCGAGCAGTCGTCCGGCCACGAGCGGCTGGAACGTCGACGACGCTCCGGGGACCGCAGCACCGGTGAGGTCGACGACCACGTCGGTCTCCGCCGAGGCGTGGATGCACACCGTGCCCGCCGCCGACACCTTCGCGAACACCCCGTTGCCGATCGTCTGGCCGGCTCGGAAGTTCACGTTCGAGGCGAGCGGCACCGCAACATCGCACGGGTACACGGTCAGGTAGCCGGCTGCTGCCGGGTCGGCCGCCGCGACGAACAGCGAGACCGCCGACGCCCCCTGCGGCGCCCGACCCTCACCCGTCACCGGGACCACCAGCGACCCGCCGGCGGGCACCCGCGTCCCGGTGCGGGTGTCGGCGAGGCGCACCGGCACCTGGGCGACGACGGGGTCGCCGGCGTCGGTGGCGTACACGCCGTTGAGGTCCACCACGAGGTGGGTGGTCGACATGGTGTACAGGCAGAGCTCCTGCCCGGGGCGGAACGACGCGACCACCTGGTTGGCGACGGTGTCGCCCGCGCGGTGGTTGAGCGACGAGGCCCATGGGCGGGTGCTGCCGCAGGGGTACACCGTGACGAAGCCGGCGGCCTCGGGTTCGGTGACCGTGAGGTTGACGACCACGGCGGTCGTCCCGGCCGGCAACGAGGTGGCGTCGATCGCCAGGCGGTGCGCCGTGCCGCCCGCGACCTTCGTGCCCGCACCGGTGCGGGTGTCGAGGACGCGGACCGGGGTCACCGCGGCGTACCTCGACGCCACGGGGCCCGACGCGCCCGGCGTCGGCGGGGCGCCGGGTGTGGTCGGGGCGGACCCGCCGCCGGCGGACCAGCCGACCGACCCACTCCAGTCGACGAACAGCTTCGCCGACTCTTGGATCGGGTCGCCGCCGGTGGTCTGGCCGGTCACGATAATCGTGTGGTTGCCGGCGTCGACCTTCGGTGGCAGGGTCACCATGCCGGAGAAGTCGCCGTTGGCGTCGGTGGTGAACGTGCCGAGCACGACCGGCGTGCTGTGCATCTCCACCACGACGGTGGAGAACGGGGCGAGCCCGCTGGCGGTGACGAACACCTGCGCGTCGGCCGCCGCAGCCCCGACCTCGAGGTCGAGGGTGAGGCCGATCGCCGCGTCCGGGGCCGGCGCCGGTGCCACCGTGAACGTCTGTTGCACGGCCGTGGCGGCGAGCACGTCGGCGTTGCCGGCCTGCGTGGCCTGCACGGTGCACGTGCCGGTTCCGATCAGCGACACCGTGGTACCGCTGATCGTGCAGACGCTGCCATTGCCGGCGGCGATGTCGAACGACGGCGTGAGCCCGCGGGTCGACACTGCGGCGACGGAATAGGTGGTGCCAGCGGTCGGGGCCGCCGGCGGCGAGGAGGTGATCGACAGGGTCTGCGCCGCCTTGCCGACGGTGACGGTGAGGTCGCCGGCCACCCAGGTGGCCGTGTAGTTGCCGGCATCGTCGCCGGTGAGCAGGGCTGCATCGTCGACGTCGAGGGTGACAGCGAGGTCGGTGCCGGCGCCGGGAGACGCCAGCTCGCCGGTGGCCGCCGCAGGATCGACGTCCACCGTGTCGCCGGGCACGACGCCGTCGATGTCGAAGACGAGGGCGACGAGCGAGGCGCCGTCGAAGTCACGATCGACGGCGTCGATCGTGACCACCACCGGCTTCGGCTCGATCAGGATGTCGACGGTCTCCGAGCCGCCGATCGCCGGGTCCGCGGGCGTGGTGACCACACGGTACTCACCCACGGCCGTCGGCGGCGTTGCCGACGACGGGTAGGTGGTGCCGTTGATCCCCACCCAGGTGCGTGAGAGGGCGAGTGCGTCGGGGGTCGTGTCGGTGTCGACCACCACCGGCGAGCCGGTGTAGGTGTAGGTGAGGTCGGTGGTGGTGATGAGCGCATCGGTGGCGAACGGCTCGGCCGCACCGGCGGCCGTCACGTCGCCCACCTGCGCGACGACTCGTGCCACGTAGGCCGTGCCGGGGGTGAGGCCGGTGAGGTTCGCGGTCACCGAGGTCGGGTCGGTCCCGGTGGCGGTGGCGGGCACGGCCGGCACGATCACGCTGCCGGCGGTGCCGAGCAGCGCCGCCGACGTGGCGTACTCGATCGCCACGTCGACGGTGAGGCCGTTGGCGTCCACCGAGCCGGTGACGGTGGCGTCGTCGTCGCCGACGACGGCCACCTCGTCGGTGAGCGCGAGCGGCATCGCCGCAGTGGCCCAGGCGCCGAGGCCGGTGGCCGAGACGGCAGCCACCCGCACCGAGTACGGCGTGGTGGGCGACGGGAGGTCGAACGACGCCGATGTCGCCGACGAGCCCGAGCTCGCCGTGGTCCACGTGGTGCCGTCGGTGGAGTACTGCACGAGGTAGCTGGCGATCGCCGACGAACCGGCGGCGCCGGCGGCCCAGGTCATCGTCACCTCACCATCGACCACGACGACGTCGCCGAGGACGGGGGCCGAGGGCACGGTGTTGCCAACGATGGCCGTCGTGCGAGGCGTCGAGCGAGGGCCGGTACCGGCGGCGTTGGTGGCCTCGATCGTGAACCAGTGGGTGCCGGCACCGAGGCCGGTGACGGTGTAGGTGGTCGCCGTCACCGGGTACGACTGGATGATCGAGCCGGCGACGGCCTGGTTCCAACGGATCAGGTTGTACGACGTGATCGGACTGCCGCCGTCGTCGCCGGCGTCCCACTCGAGCGTGACGTTGTTCGCGCCGGGGGTCGCGCGGAAGCCGACCACGCCGGCGGGCAGGCCGAACGGGGTGGCGTTCACCGAGTTCGACGCCGTCCCACCGCCGACGCTGTTGACCGCGCGGAGCTGCACGGCGTACTGGCGGCCGTTGGTGAGACCGGTGATCGCGATCGGCGAGGTGGTGCCCGCCGCGTTGGTCCACGTCCCGCCGTCGAGGCGGTACTGGTAGCCGGTCACCGCCGCACCGCCGTTGTCGGCGGGAGCGCTGAACGTCACCTGCAGGTAACTGCCGCCGGGCGTGATGCTGTCGATGGTGGGCGCACCCGGTGCGCTGCGGGGGGTGGCGCCGGCGAGCGACGACCACGGGCCGGCGCCGGCGGTGTTCACCGCCGCGACCCGGAAGACGTAGGCGGTGGTGTTGGTGAGGCCGGTCACCGTCGCCGTCGTCGCCGACGACGTGCCGTCGGCGAAGGTGGTGAACGGGCCGTTCACGTTGGTCGCCCACTGCACGAGGTAGTCAATGACCGGCTGTCCGCCATCGGACAGCGGCGATTGCCACGTGAGCACGGCCGACTGCGGGCCGGAGGCGGCGGCGAAGGTGGTCGGCGCCCCCGGCACCGTGTGCGGCACGGCGTCGACCGGGTCGGAGACCGGCCCCACCCCGGCCGTGCTGGTGGCGCGGATGCGGATTTCGTACGACGTGCCGGATTCGAGCCCGGCGATGGTGAAGGGGCTCGCGCCCGAACCGGTGGACTCCCAGTCGCCGCCGTCGAGTTGGTACTCGTAGTCGCTGATCGGCGCGCCGCCGAAGTCGTCGACCACCACGGCGAGCGTGAGCTCGGTGGGGGCGGGGGTGATCGTGCCGATCGACACGCGGGGTGCGGCGAGCGGCACGACGGCGACGCGAGGGGCGCTCGCCGGACCGGTGCCGGTGGCGTTCGTGGCGGCCACCTCCACGTAGTAGGTGGTGCCGTTCGTGAGGCCGGTGAGTGCACAGCCCGCGACGCTCGCTGCGGCGCACGTGGCGACGGGGGTACCGCCGGTCGCGGCACTGAACGCGCGCACGACATAGCCGCTGATGGCGGCCCCGCCATCGCTGGCGGGTGCGGTCCACTCGACCGACGCACCGCCCGGGGCGGACGTGGCGTCGACGGCGGTCGGCGCGGACGGCAGCGCGCTCGGCGTGCCGGTGGCGGGGGCGGACGGTGCGCCTGTGCCGATCGCGTTCACGAGCCGCACGCGCACGTCGTAGGCCGTGCCGTTGGTGAGGCCCGTGATCGTGAGGGGGCTGCCGAGCGAGCCCGCCGGCAGCCAGGAGCCGTCGCCGAGCTGGTACTCGATCGCCGTGATCGGCGACCCGCCATCGGCGCCGAGGGTGAAGGCCACCTCGAGCCCACCGTCGACCGGCGTGAGCGCGAGACCGGTCGGGGCCTGTGGCGCGCCGCGTGGTGCGACCAGGCTGGTCGCCGAGGCCGGGCCGGATCCGGCGGCGTTCACGGCCCGCAGCTGCACCGAGTAGAGGGTGCCGTTGGCGATGGCGACGTTCCCCGCACCCGATTCGAGGGTGATGTCGAACGGCGACGTGGTGGTGCCGGCGGAGCTCCAGGTGATGCCACCGTCGGTGGAGTACCGGTAGTCGGTGATCGGGCTGTCGCCGTCGTCGGCCGGTGCCGTGAAGGTGACGGCGAGGGTCTCGTCGCCGGCGGTGATCAGGTCGATCGCCGGGGTGCCGGGCAGGGTGAACATCGAGAACGGTGCGATCGCGGACGGCGCGCTGTCGCCGGCGCTGTTCACGGCTCGCACCTCGAGCTGGTGGTCGCCCGGTGCGACCGGGGAGATCTCGAACGTCGTCGCGAGCGTGCCCGTGTCGGTCCACGACACGGCACCGTCGAGGCGGTACTCGTAGCGGATGATCGCGAGGCCGCCGTTGGCGCCGGGGGTGAAGCCGACGGTGACGGCGCCGTCGCGACGGTCGATCGAGTCGATCGAGGGCGCGTCGGGCACGGTGGTGGTGACGCCGCTCGCCATCACGGCCGAGGCGGCTCCGGTACCGGCGGCGTTCACCGCCCGGATCTCCACCGGGTACGTGGCGTCGCCGTCGAGGTCGGTCAGGCCGTCGATGGACAGGGTGGTGATGGTGAGCGGGGAGGTCGTGGCGGCCGGTGAGAAGGCGCGCCAGGTGACGCCCATGTCGGTCGAGTACTCGTAGTTGGTGATCGGGCTCCCGCCGTCGTTCGCCGGTGACGTGAAGAGCACGGCCATCTGGCCGCCGGCGTCGGCGACGGTGTTGCCGTCGAGCGTGGGCGCGGACGGCGTGGTGCGAGGCGTGCCGGTGGCCGAGCCGTGTGCGCCGGGGCCGGCGACGTTGAGCGCGCGTACACGCACCTCGTCGGGGGTGCCGTTGGCCAGCCCGGACAGCAGGAACGGGCTCTCCATCGAGGGAACGGCCGTCCAGGAGCCACCATCGTCGGTCGAGTACTCGTAGCCCAGGATCGGCGAGCCGCCGTTGCCGGGCGTCGTGAAGGCGACGAGCAGGGTGTGGTCGCCGGGCGTGATCGAGACGGTCGGCGCCGACGGCACACCGTTGGCGCGGATCGTCGACGTGTTCGACGGTGCGCTCGGTCCGGCGGCGTTCACCGCGCGCACCACGATGTCGTAGGACTGACCTCCGACGAGGCCGGTGATCTGCAGGGGCGACAGCGTCGACGCAGGCGAGCGCGTGGTCCAGTGCTCGCCGCCGTCGATGGAGTACTCGATGTTGGAGACCGGGCTGCCACCGGCTGCGCCGAGGACGAACTCGACGTCGACCGCGCCGGCGTCGAGGGCCATCGCGGCGATCGACGGCGCGGCCGGGACGGCGCGAGGGGTGCCAGCCACCGGGGCCGACGGGTCGCTGGTGCCGGCGGCATTGGTGACGCGCACCTCCACCTCGTACTCCGTGCCGTTGGTGAGACCGGCGATCGTGAACGGGGTGATGCCCGCGCCGGTGGACCGCCAGGCGCCGCCGTCGACGCGGTACTCGATCTGGGTGAGATCGCTCCCACCGTCGTCGCCGCCGACGGCGACCGACAACGCGCCGTCGACCGGGGTGAGCACCACCGTCGGCGTGCCAGGGGTGGTGTACGGGGTGACGTCGACCGTGGCCGACCACGCACCGAGGCCGGCGCCGTTCTCGGCGGCGACGCGCACCCGATAGGTGGTGCCGTTCACGAGGCCGGTGATCGTGGCGTCGAGCTCGGTGTCGTCCACCGTGGTCGCGGTCGTCCACGGCCCGCTCGGCAGCGCCGATGTCTGCACCGTGTACCCGGTGACGGCCGAGCCGTTGTCGACGGTGGGAGCGGTCCACGAGACGTCGATCGTCTCGTCGCTGCCGACGCCGGCGAGGCCGGTGGGCGCGACCGGGCTGTCGATCGGTGTGGCCGACTGCGCCGGCGTAGACGGGAGGCCGGCGCCGATCACGTTGAGGGCGCGGATCTCCACCTCGTAGCTGCGGCCGTTGGTGAGCCCGGTGATCGACAGGCGGTTGCTCGCGACGGTGCCGGCGATCCACGCGCCACCGTCGAGGCGGTATTCGTACCCGGTGATCGGCGCGTGCGACGAGGGCGGGGTGATGTCGGCGTGAATGGTGCCGCCGGCGACCGAGAGCCCGGTCACCACCGGCCGACCGGGGACGTCGCTCGGCACGGTGCTGATGGCGGTCGTCGCGTACGAACCGGTGCCCTGGGTGTTGGTGGCCGCGACGCGGAAGAAGTAGGCGGTGCCGTTGGTGAGCGGAGCGACGACGGCCGAGTCGGTGACCGAGACGCCGTCGGCGAACGTGGTCCAGGGGCCGCCCGAGTTGGTGGCGTACTGCACCACGTAGTCCGTGATCGCCGACGCGCCCTCGCTCGTCGGTGCGTCCCAGGCGAGTGCCACCGCACCGGTCTGGGCGGTGGCGGCCAGGTTGCGTGGTGCGCTCGGTGCACCGTCGTCGTAGGTGAAGGTGACCGAGCCGTTGGCGTTGTTGCCGGCGTAGTAGGCGTAGCTGGCCGCGAGGCCGACGAAGCCACCGGTGGCGTTGGCGCCGGGCGCGCCGCCGAACCCGAACCACTCCGTCGCCGTCGCGCCGCCGTACTGCACGTCGCCACGGTCGCCACCCTGGGCGCCGCCGCCGCCGGCACCCGAGGCGCCGCCGTCGCAGGTGCCGCCGCAGGCGATGGTCGTGTCGTAGCCGGGCCGACCGCTGGTGGAGGTGGCATCGGGGCGTGCCACGTGGTGATCCTCGGCGACGCGCCCGATGAGCACGGCGTACTGGCCGTTGCCACCGTTGCCGCCGGCCCCGCCGGCCACGATGTCGACGCCGTCGACCTGGATCACGGTGGCGGCACCACTGCCGCCACCACCGCCGGACGAACCGGCCGGTCCGGAGCGGCCGCCGACCGCGCCGTCGTACCCGGCGAGCGGGTTGTTCCCGGCCGTTCCACCGGGGGCCGAGCCACCGCCCGAGCCGTCGCCGCCACCGCTGCCGACGGCGACGGTGATGGTCTCACCAGGGGTGACCTCGATCGTGCCGGTGATCACACCCTGGTAGCCGCCGAAGTTCTGGGTGCCGTAGTCGATGCCACCCCGGCCACCCTGGCCGCCCTTGAGCGTCACCGTGATCGACGTCACGCCGGACGGCACCGTGAACGTCTGTGTCGATCCCGTGTAGTTGAACGTCTGGGTGACCGTCGAGGCGGCGACGACGGGTGCGGCGTCGGTGAGGACCACACCGCTGGTCGCCATCACACCGGCGAGCAACGAGGTGACCCACACGCGTGCGCGGAGGCGATTCGTGGAGAGCACGTCGATCGATCGTCCGGTGCGACGACGCCCAGGCGACCAGGTGACCGAAGTTCCTTCGGCGAAGTGGTCTCGACGAACCCGACTCGGCGAATCGGAGTCATTCCTTCGAGGGGGTCAGCCGACCGGCTTGCCGTACATCTCGAGCAGGGGATCGCTGATCAACTCGAGCCGTTCACCGTCCGGGCCGCGGAAGTACAGCGACGATCCGTCGACGTGGGCGTACTCGACCCCTCGCTCGTCGAAACGGTCCTTCACCTCCTGCCAGCGTGTCCGCTCGATCGAGATCGCCAGGTGGTGGTGACCGCCCAGCACCTCAGCGTAGGGGCCGAGGTCGAGACCCGGAAGGTCGAAGTAGGCGAGCGTGTTGCCCATGCCGAGGTCGAAGAAGAAGTGCGTCGAGCCGGCGTAGTCGCGGTTCTCGAACATCTCGATCAGCGGGAAGCCGAGCAGGCCGTCGTAGAACTCGACGGTGCGCTCGACATCGCTGCAGATGAGCGCCACGTGGTGCACCCCGCGAGCGGTGCTCGCGGGGCGCTCGGCACGGGGCCGCAGATGACGGGCCGCGATCTCGGCACGACGCGCGTCGAGGCGGGCTCGGGTGCTGGCGTCGACACCGTGCGGTTCGCTCATGCCGTCACCCACACGAGGATCTCGGTGCCGTCGGCAGCCGCGGTGAAGGTGGTGGGTCCGGCATCGGTGAGTCGCACGGCATCACCTTGGCCCAGCGGGCCGGCGGCGTCCAGCGCGCCGGCACCGAGCGCCACGAACAGGTGCACGTGGCGGTCGGCCGGGACGGCCACCGAGTCGCCCGACGACAGCCGCGCCGCCCACAGCACGGCGCCGCGCTGGTGGATGCTGACGGCACCGGCGTGTCCCTGACCGCTCGCCACGGCGACGAGGCCGCCGGCGTCGAGTTCGGCGGTGAGATCTCGCTGCTCGTACCCGGGGTCGACGCCCTCGGTGTCGGGGAGCACCCACATCTGCACGAAGTGCACCGGCTTGTCGGGGCTCGCGTTCATCTCGCTGTGGCGGATGCCACGACCCGCCGACATGCGCTGCGCGAGACCGGGGTGGATCACGCCGTGGGTGCCGGTGGAGTCGCGGTGCTCCAGCTTCCCGGACAGCACCCAGGTGACGATCTCCATGTCGCGGTGTCCGTGCGTGCCGAAACCCTGTCCCGGTGCCACGACGTCGTCGTTGTTCACGAGGAGTAGACCGTGACCCTGGTGGTCGGGTGAGAAGTGATGGCCGAAGTTGAAGCTGTGCTTCGAGTCGAGCCAGCCGATGTCGGTGACGAACCGTTCGTCGGCCCGCTGGACGGTGATCGATGGGGTCGGGGTGCTGGTCATGGACCCTCCAACATCGTTGCGACCGCAAGTATTCCGGTGGGTCCCTCGATGATGTGGACGCCGCTGCGCACCAGCGATGCCGGGGAGATGAACCCAAGTGATATGAGGACTGGATATCGATATCCTTCGAGGGAGGGTCGTTGCTCGGTATGGGAAGAAGTCGAGCTTTCGGGTGGTTGGGAGCCGGCTCGACGTCGCTCGTTCTGGGCTTGCTCGGCGCACCCTCGCCTGTGTACGCAGCCTGCCCGTACATGCCACACAACACGATGACCGTCGGCGTCTCCATCGGTCCGGTCACCCTCGACATCCAACACGGCAACTACGGAGTCGGCTACTCGGGCTTCTACAAGCGCTCAGGGCCGTGGTGGGCGAGCACATCGGTGATCACCTGCACAGGTATGAACTGCCACCGCGCATCGACACCGAAGACCAAGAACAACGATGTCTGGATGCAGGCCACGGGGATCCACTTGCTCGTCGAGTCGACATGGACGGCGTTCGACAACGAGAGCCCACCCAATGGCGGCAGCACGTGTCGGAGTGGAGTATGAAGCTCGGTGTGCTCGGTGCGAGCCTGCTCGTCGTCTCTGCCTGTGGCGCAGCCCCGCCCGCTGGCTCGAACTCGACTCCTGTCGTCGACCGAGAGCCGGCGACCGGCACTGACGGCGGGCAGGCGGGGCCGCAGCCAACAACGACCACGATGATCACCGCCGAGTCCACGAACACCCCTGCTCAGTCCACACCCTCGATCGTCCTGCCCTCCGAGGCAAGTGAGATGCTCCCGCCGATTGGGTGGACCGCGAGCGAAGCCAGTGGAGCGCTGACGGTGTACGAGTCGCCGGATGGACACATGGCGGTCGCCGTCACCGATGGTCGCGGTGCCCGAGCACCTCAGCCTGTTCGACCTCTGTGTGGTGATCACGGAGGACGGAGCCGAGTCGACGCGCGCGTGCGCCGCGAGCGGAGATCTCGGGGGACTGCTGAGCATGACATACCGGCCGGCGCGCGGCGAATCGCTCTACCTGGCCCTCACAGCGGCCGACGTCGTCATGGACGTGGGTGACGCGAAGCAGTGCTCGTCGGTTCGGGTCCCGCAGAGCGCCGCGGTGGTTCACACATGTTCGTTCTCGATCGATGCCGACCTGGTTCGAGCGGTGTACCGAGCAGCCGGCGTCGCGGTGGAGGTCTCCGAGCCGATCTGACAGGGGAGCGACGAAAAATGGGGAGATCCCGGGTCGAGCCCGGGATCTCGCTCCCTGTGGGTCAGCGCCAGTGGCCTGCCCGGTCCCACACGAGTGGGATCACTGAGGCCATCATGCACCCAGGGGTGCACGTGTGCAAGAGGTCAGAAGTCCCGCCAGCCGGCGAGCGCTCACCCCATCGAGTGACGGCAGCCGGTGATGGCCGTGCTCATCGGGGATCGCCACCACGTTCGGCACCGCGAGCGTGCAGCAACCGGCGGCGTCGGCCGAGCGGACACCCGTCACCGAGTCCTCGATCGCGATGCAGTCGTGCGGATCGACCCCGAGGCGGGTCGCTGCGGTGAGATACGGCTCCGGGTGCGGCTTGCCGTGGGTGACGTCGTCGCCGGCCACCACGGTGGCGAACGATCCGGCCGGCAGCATCGGCACGATCGCATCGGTGAAGCGCGTCCAGCTCATCGTGACGAGCGCGCAGGGCACACCGGCGGCGGCGAGATCGGCGAGCAGCTCTCGTGCGCCCGGGCGCCATGGCACGTGTTCGCGGCAGCGCTCGATCACCCCGTCGAGCAGCAGGTCGACGATCTGGTCGATCTCGAGCGGCAGCTCACCGTGCTCGCGCATGTAGGCCGCCGAGTCGCGCAGGTCCTTGCCCACGAGTGCGAGGCCGTGGGCGTGGCTCCACGACCCATTGCCGTGCTCGGCGACGATCTCGTGCTCGCGGGCGATCCAGTAGGGCTCGGTGTCGACGAGGGTGCCGTCCATGTCCCACAACACCGCGCGCAGGGCGCGGCCGTCGCTCAACGCGGACCACCGTCCACGTTGAGGGTGGTGCCCGTGGTGTAGCTGCTCGCCGCGGTGGCGAAGTACAGCGCCGCGCCGACGATCTCGTCGGGCTCGCCGCCGCGCTGGAGCGCGAACCCGGCCTTGGCCGACTTCTCGAACGACTCCATGTCCCAGGCCTTCGAGATGTCGGTGAGGAACGGGCCGGGCACGATGCAGTTGACGCGGACCTTGGGGCCGAAGGTGCGGGCGAGACCGTAGGTGAGCGCGTTGACGCCCGCCTTCGCCGCGCCGTAGACGAGCTCGTTCGGGCTGGTGCGTTGCGACGCGATCGACGACACGAAGATGATCGAGCCGCCGTCGCCGGCGGCCATGCGGGTGCCGATCAGCGCCGACAGCCGGAACGGTCCCTTCAGGTTGACACCCATCACCTTGTCGTACAGGTCTTCGCTGATCGAGTCGACCGAGCCGTACAGCGGCGACATGCCGGCGTTGTTCACCAGCACGTCGACCCTGCCGAACGTGCGGTACGCAGCCTCGGCGAGGTCGTCGGCGCCCTGCCACGAGGCCGCGTGATACGCGACGGCGAGGGCGTTGCGACCCATCGCTCGCACCTCGTCGGCGACCGCCTCGCAGTTCTCCACCTTCCGGCTCGCGATCACCACGTCGGCGCCGCGCTCGGCGAAGGCGAGCACCATCTCGCGTCCGAGGCCGCGGCTGCCGCCGGTGACGAGGGCGACCTTGCCGGTCATGTCGAACAGGCGCGTGAGCTGATCCGTCATGCGTCGTTTGTACCAGCCCGTGCCGCCGTGCCGGTCATCGCACGAACCGCACCGCGAGCGAGCCGCCGATCGCGAGCAGCAGCACGTAGCACGCGGTCACCGGTCCGAGCTCGCCCTCCACGCCAGCCGCGGTGCCGAGTCCGGCGATCACGATCGAGAACTCGCCGCGCGGCACGAGCGCTGCCGCCGCGCGCCGGCGACCGCGGACGCCGATGCCGGCACGCCGCGCCGCCCACCAGCCGGTGCCCACCTTCGTCGCCGCCGTCACGACGCCGAGCGCCACCGCGGGGAGGAGCACCGGCGGCAGCTCTGCCGGGTCGATGCGCAGCCCGAAGAAGATGAAGAACAACCCACCGAACACGTCGCGGATGGGCGCGAGCAGCTCGCGGCCCTTCACGGCGATCTGGCCCGAGAGCATCACGCCGATGAGGAATGCCCCGACGGCTGCGGACACCCGCGCCTTGTCGGCGATGCCCGCGGCGAGGAACGTGAAGCCCAAGATGGTGAGCAGCAGCAGCTCGGGCGACGACGAGTCGAGCAATCTGCTCACGTGGGTGCCGAGTCGGAACGCCACCATCAGCGCAGCCGCGACGACGGCCAGGGCGAGCAGCACCGACAGGCTCGCGTCGGTGAACGACGAGCCGACCAGCAGCACGCCGGCGACCGGCAGGTACACCGCCATCACGATGTCCTCCATCACCAGCAGCGACAGCACCGTGCCGGTCTCGCGGTTGCCGAGGCGTTCGAGGTCGGCGAGCAGCTTCGCGACCACGCCCGACGAGGTGATGTAGGTGATGCCGCCCAGCAGGAACGAGGCCACGCCTCCCCACCCGAGCAGCAGACCGCCGACCAGTCCGGGGGTGAAGTTCGCGCCGAGATCGACGACGCCGGCCCGCCACGTCGAGCGCATCCCGGCCGACAGTTCGTCCGGTGTGTACTCCAACCCGAGCAGCAGCAACAACAGCACGACCCCGAGGTCGGCGCCGATGCCGATGAACGAGGTGCTCGCCTGCAACGCGATCGGGCTGCCCTCCCCCATCGCCAGTCCGGCCAACAGATAGAGCGGGATCGACGGCAGACCGACTCGTGCCGCGAGCCGGCCGCTGAGCGCCAGCACCAGGAGCACGGCACCGAGCTCGATGAGCACGGTGCTGACACTCGACACGGCCAGCACGCCGGGCACGGGAACCGACATCGGCGGTCGGATCAGGCGGTCAGACGACGCCGGGCGGCCTCGACGCCCTCGATCGAGCCCACCACGAGCGCGACATCGCCTGCCTCGAGCCGGAAGTCGGGACCGGGGCCGGGGATCGACCGGTCGTCGCGGATGACGGCGACGACGGAGGCGCCGGTGTCGGTGCGGATGCGGCCGTCGCCGATCGTGCGCCCGGCCAGCCCGCTACCCGCTTCGAGCTGCACCCACTCGATCGAAAGCCCCTCGACCTCGTGGCGCAGATCGGACAGCCGCTCGGTGACCTTGCTGCCGCCGAGCAACTCGACGACCGCGGCAGCCTCTTCGCCGGTGAGCGACACCGTCGCCCGGCACGCGTCCGGGTCGTCGTCGTCGTAGATCAGCAGCTCGCGGCGCGCGTCGCGGCGGACGATCACACCGAATCGATCGCCGGCCGCACTCGTGAACTCGTAGCGGACGCCGACGCCGGGCAACGGGGTTTCGAACAGCTCCACGGGCGCACGCTAGCCAGCGTTCAGCTCGCCAGTGCCGACAGCTCCGACAACGTGTCGTCGAGGGCGTCGAGACCCGTGGCCAACTGGTCGTCGGTGTGGGCCAACCCGACGTTCACCATGCCGCGGAACGCCGTGTACACCCCGCGGGCGAGCAGGCCGAGGTAGATCAGCTCCTGCAGCACGTGGTCGCGGTCGAAGGCCTCGCGGACGTTGGCGGGCACGGTGGCCGTGGCGTGCAACGACATCATCGAACCGAACCCGCTGACACTGACGGGCAGCGGGTGACGTGCGCACACTGCGGCGAGTTGCTGGCGGAACTCTTCACCGCGAGCGAAGTGGGCCTCGGCGACGTCGGCGGTGTACACCTCGCCGAGCACCGCGCCACCGGCGGTCATCGTGGCGATGTTGTTGTTGAACGTGCCGGCGTGGCTGATGACGCTGGCGCGCGCCCCCGGCGTGGTGTCGAACTGGTCGAGCAACGCGGCCCTGCCGCCGAACGCGCCGAAGCTGAACCCGCCGCCGATGTACTTGCCGTAGGTGGTGATGTCGGCCTCGGCGCCGAGCATCTTCATCATCCCCTGACGGCCGTGACGCGACGTCATCACCTCGTCGGCGATGCACACCGCGCCGACCGCGCGAGCGGCGGCGAACACGCCCTGCACGTACTCGGCCGTGGCCGGCACACACCCGCCCGAGCCGAGCATCGGCTCCATGATCACCGCGGCGAGCTCGCTGCCGTGCCGCTCGATCAGCTCGACCGTCTTCGCCACGTCGTTGAACGGGGCGAGCACGAAGTCGTACGGCGCGTTCCACGGCGCCGGCCCGCTCGCGAAGTAGAGCACCCCACCGTGGTAGCCGCCGAGCATGACGAGCAGCTTCGAACGGCCGGTGAACTGGGTGGCGGTGGTGATCGCCATCAGGTTGGCCTCGGTACCCGAGTTGGTGAAGCGCACGCGGTCGAGGCCGAAGCGCTCGCACATCAACCGGGCGAGCACCGCTTCGGCGGGATGGATGCCGCCGACGCTGACGTTGGTGTGCAGCGCCGTGGTGACCGCGTCGATCACGCGGTGTTCGCTGTGGCCGAGCAGCCCGGCGGTGTAGTCGCCCAGCAGGTCGACGTAGTGGTGGCCGTCGATGTCGGTGAGCGTGGCGCCCTCGCCACTCACGAACGTGAGCGGGAACGGCGGATGGGTGAGCACCGTGCGGGTGTGGCCGCCCGGCAGCACCTTCGACGCCTCGTCGAAGTACCGGCGACTGCCGGGGTTGCGGTCGGCGAACTGCTGGCGGGCACGGTCGAGATGGGCGGCGTCCATGGGGCGATAGTACGCCGTACAAGAACGCCCGGACGTCAGATCGTGCGTGCGGCTCGCCGGGCCTCGAGCACCGCTTCGAGCACCGTGCGTGGCGCCACGCAGTCGCCCACCTGCACGGTGGCGCCGGGGAGCGCGTCGGTCGGCAGGCGGAAGCCGCAGTCGACCAGCGCGACCGCCTCGATCGAGCGCCGTTCGCCGCTGAAGCGGTCCTGCACGTCGATCGCCCCCGACCGCACGGCGCGCAGCAGGGTTCGTTTCTCGATCGTCACGCCGCGCTGGGCGAGGCGCACGTTCGCCGGTGCGAGGTCGCCGGTGCGGCTGAGCTCGTTGCCGGCGATCTGGTCCTGGGTGATCAGCACGGCCCGTTCGCCGAGCTCTTCGGCGAGGGCGACGGCGATCGGCCCGCCGATCGGGTCGAACAGCGCGACCGTGCCGGTGTCGGGGAGCGTGGCGGTGCCGCGACGGACGTCGACCACGTCGAGCACCACGGCGCCGTCGTCGACGTCGTACTCGCGCCGCCCGGGCCGGCCGCCGGTTGCCTGCACCACGTGCCCGACGTCGGCGAGCGGTGCGCCGTCGGTGCCGAGCTCGACGGCGACACCGAGGCGCGAGCACTCGGCGCTGAGCCACTCGACGAACGGGCCGGCTGGTCCGGTGATCGCGGCGATCCCGCCCAATCGGTCGGATCGCTCGACCACGGTCACCCGGTGGCCGCGCACGGCCGCCACCCGTGCGGCCTCCAACCCCGCCACCCCGCCACCGATGACGGTGACGTCGGCCGCGGCGCGCGTGGGCACGTACCAGTCGGGGTCGCGCGTCTCGTGCCCGGTGCTCGGTTCGACGACGCAGGTGATGATCGGGTTGCGGGCGTCGCGCACCTGGCAGGTCTGGTTGCAGCGGATGCACGGCCGCACACGGTCGGCGAGGCCGTCCCGGAGACGCTGCACGAGGTCGGGGTCGGCGAGCTGGGCGCGGGTCATCTCGACGCCGTCGGCGACGCCGTCGCCGATCGCCCATTCGGCCTGGCCGGCGTCGACGACCGAGCCCTGCAGGAACACCGGTGTGCCCGGCAGTGCCTCGCGGATGCGGCGCGTGAGTTCGATGTTGAACCCGGTCGGCTCGTGGTGATCGGGACGTGTCTTCTCGGCGGAGAAGATCGCGCCACGCACCACCACGACGTGGTCGACGCCGGCTGCGACCAACACGGGTGCGAGCTGCACGGCGATGTCGGGCGTGATGCCCGCCCACGGGGCGAGTTCGTCGCACGAGAGCCGCAGGCCCACCGGCCGGTCGCCCACCGCGGCGCGCACCGCTTCGATCACCCGGGTGGCGAACAGGGTGCGCACCTCGCCCCACTCGTCGCCGCGGTGATTGGTGAGCCCCGATAGGAACTGGCGCACCAGGCTGTGCTGGCCGGCGTTGATCTCCACTCCGTCGCAGCCGGCGCGCACGGCGAGCGCCGCAGCGGCGCCGAAGCCCTCGATCACGGCCTCGATGTCGCGAGCCTCCATCCACTTCGGCACCTCGCGGGTGTTCACCTCGGGTTGGCGCGACGGTGCCCACAGCGGCGCCTGGCTGTAGGCGCTCGAACCCTGGCCGCCGGCGTGGTCGAGCGACGCCAGCACCAGCGACCCGTGCACGTGGCAGGCGTCGGCGATCGCGGCCCACCCGTCGGATGCTCGCGACGCGAGCGGGGCTCGTTCGTAGGGCCAGTCGCTCGGGTGCACGCTCGCGCCCTCGGTGACGATCACCCCGCACCCGCCGGCGGCACGCCGTGCGTAGAAGGCGGTGTGTCGGTCGGTGAAACGTCGTTCGTCGTCGCCGAGGTTGGTGACGATCGGCCCGAACATCACCCGGTTCGGCGCGACGGCGCGGCCGAGCGACAGGGGGTCGAGCAGGCGCATGATCAGCCGGCGAGGCGTTCGAGGACGAACACCGGGATGACGCGGCTCGTCTTCGCGGCGTAGTCGTGGAAGAACGGCATGCGCTCGGCCTGCTGGTCGAACAGGCGCTGTCGCTCGTCGCCGTGGGCTTCTCGGGCGCGGGCCCGGTACGTGTCGGTGCCGACCTCGACGGTGACGTCGGGGTTCGCGACCAGGTTGTGGTACCAGGCCGGGTTCGACGGGGCGCCGCCCATCGACGCGATGATCACGACGTCGCCGGCCGGACGACCGTCCGTCGACGCATCGGTGGTGCTGTGCACGAGTGGCGTGGTGCGCTCGACGCCGCTCTTGGCCCCACGATGGGTGACGAGCACCATCGGCATGCCCTCGAAGTTGCCGCCGCAAACGCCGCCGTTCGCACGGAACTCGGCGATCACGCGAGCGTTGAAGTCGTCGTTCGGTCCAGCCATGCCGGCGACGCTACCCGCGCGGTGCCCCGTGATGCCCATGCGGTCGGGCGTCGGCTACGACCGGCGAGAGGCCGACAGCTCGCGGCCCTGGGCGAGCCGCTTGATGTTGTCACTGTGGCGCAGCAGGACGAGTGCAGCGAGCGCCGTGGTGGCCACCACCTCCCACGCGGGGCTGCCGTCGAGTGCGACGCCGATCGGCAGGCCGAGGGCGATCGCGAGCGAGCCGAGCGACGCCTTGCCCGACAGCTTGCGGACCGCGACCCAGATCGCGAGGAGCACGAGGAAGACCACGAGGTGCAGCACGACCATCGCGCCGCCGACGGTGGCCACCCCCTTGCCGCCGACGAACCGGCGAGTGACCGGGTACATGTGGCCGAGCACGGCGGCGGCCACCAGCACGTAGGTCGCCTTGGGCTCGTCGAGCGCGAGGCCGACGAGCGCGGGGATCGCGCCTTTCAGCCCGTCGAGGACGAACACGAGCACGCCCCACGCCGTGCCGAGGGTGCGGGCGACGTTCGATGCACCCGGGTTGCGCGAGCCGACCGCGGTGATGTCGACGCCCTTCGACCGGGCGACCATGACGGCGCTCGGGAAGGTGCCGAGCAGATAGGCGATCGGCACCAGTCCCCACACCATGGTGCGTACTGTACGCAGCCGGTTCCCGAGGTCAGGGGTTCGCCGGGTGGCCGTCGGACCGTGCGCGTCAGTTGCCGGCGACGGGGATGAGCTTGCGGGTGAGCGTGACCGGCTTGCTGTGGTCCATCGCCGGCCTCGGGGTGAGCGCGACGTCGACCTGCGACAGCGCGCCGTCGGCGGCACCGCCGACGCACTCGGGGTCGGGGCCGTCGAGCGGCAGCCCGGTGAAGAACTTCGCTGCCATGCACCCGCCCTGGCAGGCGTTCCAGCTGCCACAGCTGGCGCAGGCCCCGGCCGACTGCGGCTCGCGCAGGTCGGTGAAGAGCGCGCTGTGCTTCCACACCTCGGTGAAGCCACCGGCATCGCGCACCGAACCGGCCTTGAACTCGTCGTGGATGACGAACGGGCAGGCGTACACGTCGCCGATCGGGTCGATGAGGCACACCACGCGACCCGCTCCGCACATGTTGAGCCCGGGCAGCGAGTCGCCGAGCGCGTTGAGGTGGAAGAACGAGTCGCCGGTGAGCACCTGCTCGCCGTTGGCCATCAGCCAGTCGTAGATCTGGCGCTGCTGGGCGTTGGTGGGGTGCAGTTCGTGCCAGGTGTCGGCGCCGCGTCCGCTCGGGCGCAGGCGGGTGATGCGCAGCTGCGCGCCGTAGCTGTCGGCGAGCGCCTTGAACTCGTCGAGCTGGTCGACGTTGTGGCGGGTGACGACGACGCTGATCTTGAACGGGCCGTTGCGCTCGACGAAGCCGGCGTCGCGCAGGTGGTCCATCGCCCGGATCGCGGTGTCGTAGCTGCCGGCGCCGCGCACGGCGTCGTTGGTGGCGGCGTCGGTGCCGTCGAGGCTGATCTGGATGTCTAGGTAGTCGAGCGCCGTGAGGCGGCGGGCCTTCTCGGCGTCGATGTACGCGCCGTTCGTGGAGAACTTCACGCCGATCCCACGACCGATCGCGTACTCGACGAGCTCGAAGAAGTCGCGGCGCACCATCGGTTCGCCGCCACCGATGTTGATGTAGAACACCTGCAGGTCGTGGAGTTCGTCGAGCACCCGCTTGGCCTCGTCGGTGCTCAGCTCGCGTGGATCGCGCTGGCCGCTCGACGACAGGCAGTGCACGCACGCCAGGTTGCAGGCGTACGTGAGCTCCCACGTGAGACAGATCGGGGCGTCGAGCCCGTGCTTCAGTTGGGCGACGAGGGACTCAGCGCTCACGGACGATCTCCGAGGTGGTGAGGGAGGCGAACGCCTTCGCGAAGCTCGGCCACCGGCTGGCAGCGATGCCGCACGCCTCGAGCGTGGCGGCGAGCGAGGGGTGGTCGGCGAGTGCCCGGCCGACGGTGACCATGTCGCGGTGTTTCAAGAACACGAGGCGGCGATTGCCGTAGTGGTAGGCGAGCGCGCCGAACGGTTCGGGCCGCAGCGCCACCTGGGGGTGCAGCTCCAGCGGGGTGTCGAGCACCCGGTCGGTCACCTGCGTCATCGAGGGTGGCGGGCGTCAGTAGACGCCGCACATGCCGTCGATCGAGATCTCCTCGACGAGCAGCTCGTCCTCGACGAGCTCGACGGACTCCTGGCTGGCGGTCTGGACGGTCTCCTGCTCCATGACCGCGAGCGTAGCGCCCCTGCCCCCACTGCGTTCTGGTCGCGCATCGTCACGGAAATCGAGAAGATGCGCGACCGGAAGGGGCAGTAGCGTCGACGTCCCTGTGTCGACGCCCGATCCGTTCCCCGAGCTCCACGTCGAGCGTGACCGCCTGGCGTTCTCGCGTGCCTGCCGCGACGCGATGATCGAACGCTTCTCGTCCGTCGACCCCGACGCGTCGGCCGACGAGATCACCAAGGAATACGTCGAGGTGACCGTCGCCGAGGCGCTCGACGACCTGCGCACGCCCGGTGCCGGGGAGTTCTTCGGACGCATCACCGAGGACGCCCCGGTGGGGGCGGTGCGCGACACCTGGTACATCGGGCGCCGCCACATCGAGGACGAGGCGCACGAGCCGGTGGTGGTGGACTGGCGGGCGCCGATCGCTGCGCCCTTCTACCGCGCCACCGGCGTCGACCCGCTCGGCCTGGTGCACCGCCGCCGGTTCACCCTCGCCGACGGCGAGCTCCAGGCCTACCTCGACGAGCACCTCGACGATCCCGACGCGGCCGAGGCGGCGACCGGTGTGCCCGACCCGGTGCTGGCCGAGATCGGGGCCGCGCGCACGGGCGCGATGCGCGAGATCGTGGCCACGATCCAGGCCGAGCAGGACGTGGTGATCCGCGCCCCGATCGACCAGTGCCTGGTGGTGCAGGGCGGCCCGGGCACCGGCAAGACCGCGGTGGGCCTGCACCGTGCCGCCTACCTGCTGTTCGAGCACCGGCGCCGGCTGGTGCGCGACGGTGTGCTCGTGGTGGGGCCCAATGCGGTGTTCCTCGACTACATCGCGAACGTGTTGCCGAGCCTCGGCGAGCGCAGTGTGCAGCAGCGCACGGTCGGCGACCTGTGCATCCCGCGCCTCGACGAGATCACGGGCACCGACCCGGCCGACGTTCGCCGCGCCAAGGGCTCGGCCGAGATGCTCGCCGCGCTCGAAGGGGCCGTCATCCGGCACGTCACGTTGCCCACCGAGGCGGTGCGCCAGCCGTTCGGTGCGCGCACCCTGGTGTTCGAGGCCGACGAGGTCGGCGGGTGGATCCTCGCCGCACTCGACGGCAACCTGCCGGTCAACCGGCGCAAGGACTCGCTGAAGCCGATCGTCGACCGGGCGCTGTTGCAGCGCACCGGCTCCGACGGTGCGTACACCAAGGCCACCGAGCTGCGGAAGGTGCTGCAGAAGTGCTGGCCGGCGGTGCAACCGGTGAAGCTGGTCGATCAGCTGCTGCTCGAGCACGGCTTCGGCCCGGGCGGCAAGCGGCGCCGCTGGACCGTCGCCGACCAACTGCTCGTCGACGAGGCCAACACCTTGCTGAACGGCACGCCGTTCACCTATGGGCACGTCGTGGTCGACGAGGCGCAGGATCACTCGGCGGTTGCGCTGCGGGTGATCGGACGGCGCAGCCCCACCGGGTCGATGACCGTGCTCGGCGACCTGGCGCAGAGCACCACCCCGGCGGGCCAGGACGACTGGGACGTCGCGCTCGGCCACCTCACTCGCGCCGCTGGATCGGTCGCTCACCTCACCATCGGCTACCGCGTACCGGGCCCGATCCTCGACGTCGCGAATCGGCTGCTGCCGTACACCGGCGTGTCCACCGTGGCCAGCACCAGCGTGCGGGTCGAGGGCGATGCGCCCGTGGTGGTGGAGGTGTCGAGCGACGACCTCGCCCGGCGTGTGGCCGACGAGGTGGTGGCCGTGCGCCATCGTCACCACAACACCGGTGTGGTGGCGCCCGAGCGGCTGGTGCCGGCGCTCGCCGAGGCGCTCGCCGAACGCAACCTGCGGGTGGCCACCCGTGTGCAGCACCTGGAGCGCGACGAGGTGCCGATCTTCGGGGCCGAGGCGGTGAAGGGTCTCGAGTTCGACGGCGTCGTCGTCGTGAACCCGGCCGAGATCGTCGCCGACGGTGGGCCGCACCGAGGCGCTCGCCTGCTGTACGTGGCGATGACCCGCGCCGTGCAGGTGCTGCACCTCGTGAGCGATCGACCGTTGCCGGCCGAACTGGTCGGCTGAACGCGCGCGTCGCCTCGGGGGCGCGCAGTTCTCGACTCGTTGCGACAACCGCGCAGTCGACTGGCTAACGTCGGCCGCGCAACGTCGCATCGAGACCTGGGGGGTCCACCGTGAAGACCAAGGCCGCCGTTCTGTGGGAAGTCAACCAGCCCTGGAGCATCGAAGAAGTCGAACTCGATCCGCCGGGCCCGGGTGAGGTGCTGGTGAAGATCGCCGCCAGCGGGATGTGCCACTCCGACGAACACCTCGTCACCGGCGACCTGCCGTTCGCACTGCCGATCATCGGCGGTCACGAGGGCGGCGGCGTCGTCCAGGAGGTCGGCGAAGGCGTCAGCTGGCTGGCCCCCGGCGACCACGTCGTGTTCGGATTCATCCCGAGCTGCGGCCGCTGCCCGAGCTGCTCGACGGGTCACCAGAACCTGTGCGACCTCGGCGCCCTGCTCGGCCTCGGCCGCCAGGTCGACGGCACCGCCCGCCATCATGCGAAGGGCCAGGACCTCGGTCTCATGTGCATGCTCGGCACCTTCGCCCATCACACCGTGGTGAACGAGGCGAGCTGCATCAAGATCGACAAGGACGTCCCGCTCGACCGCGCCTGCCTGCTCGGCTGTGGTGTCGTGACCGGCTGGGGCTCGGCCGTCTACGCAGCCGAGGTGTCGCCCGGCGACACCGTCGCCGTCGTGGGCGTCGGTGGCATCGGTGCCAACGCCATCCAGGGAGCGAAGCTCGCCGGCGCGAAGCGCGTCATCGCGATCGACCCGGTGGAGTTCAAGCGCGAGAAGGCGATGGAGTTCGGTGCCACGCACACGTTCTCGTCGCTCGAGGAGGCGCTGCCCGGCATCCAGGAGCTCACCTGGGGCACGATGGCCAACAAGGTGATCATGACCATGGGCGTCGGCTCGGGCGAGGTGATCGGCCAGGCGATGGCGATCGCGTCGAAGCGTGGCCGCGTGGTCGTCACCAACATCCACCCCGCACTCGAGTACTCGGCGTCGATGAGCCTGCTCGACCTCACGTTGATGGAGAAGCAGCTCGTCGGTTCGCTCTTCGGTTCGGGCAACCCGCGTGCCGACATCCCGAAGCTGATCGGCCTCTACCGTGAGGGTCAGCTCGACCTCGACGGTCTCGTCACCAACGAGTACCCGTTGGAAGGCGTCAACGACGGGTACGAGGCGATGCGCGCGGGCACCAACATCCGCGGCGTGCTGAAGTACGACTGATGTCGACCGACTCGGCGGGGCTGGTCGACCGCCTGCTCGGGCAGGTGGTCGGCCGTCGTCGCGAGCTCGAGCTCGTGGTCGCAGCGCTGGCGGCCGACCGGCACATCGTGCTGGAAGGGCCGCCGGGCACCGGGAAGAGCACCTTGCTGCGCGCGGTCGCGCACGCGCTCGGCATCGGGTTCGAGTTCGTCGAGGGCAATGCCGAGCTCACGCCGGCGCGTCTCGTCGGTCACTTCGATCCGGCCCGGGTGCTCACCGACGGCTACACGCCCGAGGTGTTCGTCGACGGCCCGCTGGTGACGGCGATGACCGACGGTGCGTTGCTGTACGTGGAGGAGATCAACCGGATCCCGGAAGAGACCCTCAACGTGTTGATCACGGTGATGTCGGAGCAGGAGCTCCACGTGCCGCGCCTCGGCAAGGTGGCCTGCGCGCCCGGGTTCCGGCTCGTCGCAGCGATGAACCCGTTCGACGCGGTGGGCACGGCCCGCATCTCGAGTGCGGTGTACGACCGCATGTGCCGGCTGTCGATGACGTACCAGTCGGCCCCCGACGAGGTGGCGATCGTGCAGCGCGAGATCGCTGCGCAGGGGGCCGCCGAGGTGGAGCCCGAGTGGCTCGGCAAGGTGGTCGAGTTGGTCCGTCGCACTCGCGATCACGCCGACCTGCGGGTCGGTTCGTCGGTGCGCGGGGCGATCGACACCGCCCTCGTCACCGCGTCGCTCAGTTCGTTGCGGGGCCAGCCGATCACCCAGCCGAGCATCGGCCTCGACGCGGCGATCGTCGCCCTGTCGGGACGGGTACGCCTGCGCGAAGGCAGTCAGCGCACGCCCGAGGGGATCATCACCGAGTTGTGGGAGGAGCTGTTCGGTCGCGTCGCCGCCGACGGCGAGGGCTCGGGTGATGAGGGAAAAGCTGGCGCCCCGACTGGGGCCATCAGCTCCCCCTGAAGCAACCGCCGCGCGCCAAGGAGGGATCCGAGGCCGAGGAGGCGGTGGCCGACGCGCAGAAGAAGACCACGTCGCGACGCGAACTGGCGCGCAACCCGCGCTTCGAGCAGGTGTCGCCCGAGGTGGGCGAGCTCGACGAGGCCGCCGTCGACGAGTCGATGCGCGACGACCCCGACGAGACGATGGCGATGCTGGCCGACCTCACGGCGGCCACCGATCCGAAGCTCCGTGAGCTGGCCCGCCGGCTGGCCGGCCGGTTGTTCCTCGAGATCAGCCGCCGCGGCCCCACCCGCCCGAAGGGCGTCGGCAAGCTGGTCGAGCAGCGGTACCGGCCCGACGCGGGCGACCTCGACATCGACGCGAGCATGGAGGCGATCGTCGACGCCGGCGGCGACCTGCGCCGGGTGGACGCCGAACGGCTGCGGGTGCGCGGTTGGGTGCAGCCGGGCACCGCGTTGTGCCTGATGGTCGATCGCAGCGGGTCGATGGGTGGCAAGCCGCTCGCGACGTCGGCGGTGGCGGCTGCTGCGGTGGCGTGGCGCGCGCCGGTCGACTACAGCGTGCTCGCCTTCGGCAAGGACGTCGTGGTGGCGAAGAGCCAGGACGTGATGAAGTCGGGCGAGCAGGTGGTGAACGACGTGCTCGCGCTGCGGGGCTTCGGGACCACCGACCTCAGTGGTGCGCTGCTGGTGGCGGGCGAGCAGCTCCGCCGTAGCCGTGCCGGTCGCAAGGTGGCGATCCTGCTGTCGGACTGCCGGGCCACGGTGGACGGTGACCCGGTGGCTGCGGCGAGCCAGCTCGACGAGCTGGTGATCGTCGCGCCGGAGGGCGACAGCGACGAGGCCGCGGCGTTCGCGAGGCGGGTGGGGGCCCGGCTCACCACGGTGCGCGGACCGAGCTCGGTGGTGGAGGCACTCACCGACGTACTCGGCTGAATCAGCCGGGTCGGGTGCGTCGCGATCGCCGCGGTCGTCGGACGCGCCGGGTTCGTCGGCTCAGCACTGCATGTCGCGGGGTGGGACGATGCCCTTCGGGTTCTCCTCGGGGTCGGTCACCACGGGCACGTCGACGACGGTCGTCGTGGTCGACGTCGTCGTCGTAGCGCCCCGGGTGGTGGTGGTCGGCCCGCCGTCGTCGGTGGTCTCGGTGACCGGTGCCTCGGTCGTGGTGGTGTCGAACACCTGCTCGGGCGCCGCCGACAACGACGCCTCGCCGCGGAAGATGGCCAGGATCGACTGCATGTTCTCGCCGTTGATGCGAGGCAGCAGCACCGAGTTGCCGCTGATCATCGCACCCTCGGCCTCGATCTGGTACGTGGCGATGCTGCCCGGGTCGAAGTTGCGCAGCACGCCCACGAACTCGAGCATCTTGTTGATCGTGAGGTTCCTGTCGACCACCACGTTCCGCTGGGCGGCGTCGATCAGGCTGCGGGCAACGCCGGGGTCGGTGACGCCACGGTCGAGCGCGGCCGACAGCACGCGCCGCAGGAAGTCCTGCTGGCGCGACACCCGGCCGAGGTCGCTCACCGGATCCGACTTCCACTTCCCGTCGACGTAGTACTGGTACTTGCGCGACCGCACGTAGGCGAGGGCGTGGTCGCCGTCGAAGGTGAAGCACCCCGGCTCGGCGACGTACAGGCCGGTGTTCACGTCGCGGGCCGGGTACTCGAACGGCACCGCCACGCCGTCGAGGCCGTTGACGATCGTCTTGAAGGCGCAGAAGTCGATCTGGATGAAGTGGTCGGGCCAGATGCCGAAGTTGTTGTAGATGGTGCCGATCAGCCGCGTGGGGTCGTCCTTCACGTAGGCCGAGTTGATCCGGTTCTTGTTGCTGCGCCCGGCGATCGGCACCCACAGGTCGCGGGGGAACGACAGCACCGCGGCCCGTTTGGTGGACGGGTCGACGCGCATGATCATGATCGTGTCGCTGCGCTCGCCCATGCCTTCGCGATTGCCGAACGCGGCGGCGTACGGCGAGTCGGGGTCGATGCAGGCGTTGTTGTCGGCGCCGGTGATGAGGAAGTTCTTCGCCCCGGGGTCGGCCGGCGGGAACGTCTCGGGCGGCGCGCCAGGCTCGGTGGAGGCCGGGGACTCGCCGATGTCGACGGTGCCCGTCGGCATCGTGCCCGATGGTGTGGAGCCGCTGGGCGTGGTGATGCCGGTCGCGAACGTCGACGCCGTCGGGTCGGCGAGCTCGACCCGGTTCAGGGTGTTGCCGTAGTAGCGGCCGACGAGCAGGCCACCCGCGGCGGCGAAGCAGGCGACGATCACCACCGCGTTGAGCACGAGCAGCCCGCGCTGCGGCCAGGTGCGGCCACGCCGATGCGTGGCTGCGGCGGCCTTCTCAGCTCGTTTCGCCGCCTTCGCCGCTGCCTTGGTGTCGGCGCGTGTGGGTGCAGGCGCCGACGACTCGGGTGGGGTGGCGGACTCGGACATGACGCGGCGAGTCTACGACCGCGCCGGCGGCCGGGACCGGCAGGTCAGTAGACGACGATGCCGCGGATGTTCTCGCCGTCGCGCATCGCCTGATAGCCGACGTTGATGTCGTCGAGCGTGTAGCGCCGCGAGATCAGCTCGTCGAGCTTGAGCGTGCCGTCCCGGTACATGTTGAGCAGACGCGGGATGTCGGCGCGTGGGTTGAGCGACCCGAAGATGGTGCCCTTGATCTCCTTGTTCCACATGGCGAGCTGGAACAGGTTGACCGCCGCCTGGTTCTGCGTCATCGGCGCCACGGCGGTGACCACACAGGTGCCGCCCTTGCCGGTCATGGCGAGGCCGAGCTCCATCAGGTCGCCGTACATCACACCCGGGGTCATGATCACCTTGTCGGCCATCTGGCCCCACGTCATCTCGGTGAGCGGTGCCACCGCTTCCTCCATCGACGCGAAGGTGTGGGTGGCGCCGAACTCCATCGCCTTCTCGCGCTTGAACTCGAGCGGATCGATCGCGATCACGCGCTTCGCACCCGCCATCTTGGCGCCCTGCACCGCGTTGATGCCGATGCCACCGATGCCCACCACGACGACGGTGTCGCCGGGCGTGACCGCGGCACGGTTGGTGGCCGAACCCCACCCGGTGGCCACGCCGCACGACACGAGGGCGACCGATTCGAGCGGCAGGTCGTCGTCCACCTTGATGAGCGAGTTCTCCGAGACACAGGCGTGGTTCGAGAACGTGCCGAGCTTCGCGAGCAGACCGACGGGCTGGTCGCCCTTCACGAAGTGACGGTGGGTGCCGTCGGTGATCATGCCGCCGCCCAGGGTTCCCGAGCCGTTGTCGCACAGGTTCTGCCGGCCGGTGCTGCAGTAGCGGCAGCGGCCGCAGCTCGGGACGAAGCTCGCCGACACGTGGTCGCCCGGCTTCACGGTGGTGACGCCCGGGCCGACCTCGACCACGACGCCGGCGCCCTCGTGGCCGCCGATGATCGGGAAGATGCTGTCGAGGCCCATCATCGCGAGCGCCTCGGCCGGCGGCACCATGTCGCCGGTCACCATGTGTTCGTCGCTGTGGCACAGGCCGGCGACCTTCCACTCGACCAGCACCTCACCGGCGCGAGGCGGATCGATCGTGATCTCCTCGATCTGCCATGGCTGATCCGTCCCCCAGAGCACCGCTGCACGTGTCTTCATTCGCGCGGGTCTAGCAGGTCAGGGCGTGACGATCGTCACGGAGCGAGCGTCACGCCGCAGGTGGCGCAAGGGTGATCTCGCACGCCACCTGATCGCCCGGCTCGAACACGACGGTGTCGATCGAACCGGCGTCGCGCAGGTCGGCGAGCGCCGCCTCGATCGCCTCGCGGGCCTCGTGCGACGAACGCACGAGCAGCGTGGCGACGGCCGCGCGCTGGCTGACCTTGGCCTCGGTCTTGGCGCGCCGCACCTGCGCGAGCACCTCCGACACCGGTTCGATCGCCGCGGCGGCCTCGGCGGCGGGCGAGGCGTGGACGAGTTCGGTCGACGTCGGCCACGCCGTGGCGTGCACCGAGCCGGCGTTCCACCACCGCCACACCTCGTCGGTGACGAACGGCAGGAACGGCGCGAAGGCGCGCGTGATCGCCGACAGCGCGATGCGCAGCGACGCGCGTGCCGACTGGAGACCGGCATCGTCCTGCGTGCCGTAGGCGCGGGCCTTCACGAGCTCGACGTAGTCGTCGCAGAACCACCAGAAGAAGCCCTCGGCACGCTCGAGTGCGCGGGCGTAGTCGAAACCGTCGAACGCCACCGTGGCCTCGTCGACCACACCCGCGAGCCGGCCGAGCATCGCCCGGTCGATGGCTGCGGTGGGCTCGGCGCCGTCGGCCGGTTCGCCGAAGCCGAGCACGAACTTGCTGACGTTCAGGAGCTTGAGCGCGAGCTTGCGGCCGATCTTCATCTGGCCCTCGTCGAAGGCGGTGTCGACACCGGGCCGGCCGGACGCGGCCCAGTAGCGCACGGCGTCGGTGCCGTACTGCTCGAGCAGGTGCATCGGGGTGACCGTGTTGCCCTTGCTCTTCGACATCTTCTTGCGGTCGGGATCGAGGATCCAGCCCGACAGCGCGGCGTGGCGCCACGGCGGGGTGCCGTGCTCGTGGTGACTGCGCACCATGGTGGCGAACAGCCAGGTGCGGATGATGTCGTGGCCCTGGGGGCGGACGTCCATCGGGAAGACGCGGTCGAAGATGCCGTCGCCCTCGGTGTCGCCCCAGTCGCCGGCGATCTGCGGGGTGAGCGACGACGTGGCCCAGGTGTCCATCACGTCGGGGTCGCCAACGAAGCCGCCGGGCACGCCGCGCTGGTCGGCGGTGAAGCCGTCGGGCACGTCGGTGCTCGGGTCGACGGGGAGCTGGTCCGGGCGTGGCACGAGCACGACCGAGTGATCGGGGTTGCCGTCGGCATCGACGCCGTACCACACCGGGATCGGCACGCCGAAGTAGCGCTGGCGGCTGATGAGCCAGTCGCCGTTGAGGCCGCCGACCCAGTTGTCGTACCGGTGCTGCATGTAGCCCGGGTGCCAGTCGAGTTCGTTGCCGCGCTCGACGAGCGCAGCTCGCAGCTCGGTGTCGCGGCCGCCGTTGCGGATGTACCACTGGCGGGTGGCGACGATCTCGAGCGGGCGGGTGCCGCGTTCGTAGAACTTGACCGGGTGGTTGATCGGGCGTGCATCGCCGAGCATCTCGCCCGACGCCTGCAACAGCTCGACGATCTTGCGCTGCGCCTGCTTCGGGGCGAGCCCGGCGAGCTGTGCGTACGCCTCCTGGCCGGCCGCGTCGGTGATCCACTCGGGCGTCTCGCTCGACAGGCGGCCGTCGAAGCCGATCAGCGCTCGCGACGGCAGGTTCAGCTCGCGCCACCAGGTGACGTCGGTGACGTCGCCGAAGGTGCAGATCATCGCGACGCCGGTGCCCTTCTCGGGATCGGCGAGGTGGTGGGCGAGGACCGGCACCTCGACCCCGAACAGCGGCGTGCGCACCGTGGTGCCGAACAGCGGCTGGAAGCGCGCGTCGTCGGGGTGGGCCACCATCGCGACACAGCTGGGCAGCAGTTCGGGGCGGGTGGTGTCGATGACGAGGTCGCCCTGGCCGTCGCTGCGGTGGAAGGCGAGCTGGTGGTAGGCGCCAGCGACGTCGCGGTCCTCCATCTCGGCCTGCGCGACCGCGGTGCGCTCGTCGATGTCGTACAGCGTGGGCGCGTCCTGCTGGTAGGCCTCGCCGCGCTCGAGGTTGCGCAGGAAGGCGCGCTGGCTGACGCGGCGGGCCCGCTCGCCGATGGTGGTGTAGAGCAGCGACCAGTCGACCGACAGGCCGAGCCGGCGGAACAGCGCCTCGAACGCCTGCTCGTCGAGGTGGGTGATCTCGCGGCACAGCTCGACGAAGTTGGGGCGGCTCACCGGGACGGCGCGGTGGTCCTTCGGGACGTCGCCGTGGAACGGTGCCGAGAAGTCGGCGTCGAACGGCAGCGACGGATCGCAGCGGACGCCGGTGAAGTTCTGCACCCGGCGCTCGGTGGCAAGACCGTTGTCGTCCCAGCCGATCGGGTAGAAGACCCGCTTGCCGCGCATGCGCTGGAACCGGGCGACGGTGTCGGTGTGGGTGTAGCTGAAGACGTGGCCGATGTGCAGCGAGCCGCTCACGGTGGGCGGCGGCGTGTCGATCGCGAACACCTGGTCGCGGGTGGCGCTGCGATCGAACCGGTACACGCCCTCGTGCTCCCAGCGCTCGGCGAGGGAGTCCTCGATGCCGTCGAGGGTGGGCTTCTCGGGGAGGCCCGCAGGGGTACCGGATGACGTGCTCATGACGGGCGCCAGACTACCGGCGCACCGATGCGGGGCCTGGGGCCGATTCGCCGCCACTCGGTCGTCATCGGCCGATGACAGGTCGCCGCCCGGCGCGGCGACGGAACTCGCCGGGGCCCGAATGGCGATTCGCCGTAGGATCTCGGCCCATGCTGCACCTGTACGACACCGCCACGAAAGGTGTTCGCGAGCTCGAGCTGCGCGAACCCGGCACCGTGAGCATCTACCTGTGCGGCCCCACGGTGTACGGCCCGCCCCACCTGGGTCATGGCCGCGCGACGCTGGTGTACGACGTGCTGCGCCGCTATCTCGAGTGGCGCGGCCTGCGCGTGCGCCTGGTGAGCAACATCACCGACATCGACGACAAGATCATCGAGCGTGCGAACCGCGAGGAGCGGCCGTGGCAGGAGATCACACATCGCTGCGAGCGCGTGTGGTTCGACGCGATGGCCAAGCTCGACATCGCCCGGCCCACCGACGTGCCGCACGCGACCGAGTACGTCGAGCAGATGGTGTCGATGATCGGACAGCTCGTCGAGATCGGGCGCGCCTATGCCACCGACGACGGTGTCTACCTGAGCGTCGAGACGGTGGAGGACTACGGGCTGCTGGTGAACCAGAGCCTCGACGACATGCTGGCCGGCGGTGGCGAACGCGAGGTGTTCGGCGCCGAGCACAAGCGCCATCCGGCCGACTTCGCCCTGTGGAAGCTGTCGAAGCCGGGCGAGCCATCGTGGCCGTCACCGTGGGGTGACGGTCGGCCGGGCTGGCACAGCGAGTGCGTCGTGATGAGCCTCGATCTGCTGGGCGAGGGGTTCGATCTCCACTGCGGGGGGATGGACCTCAAGTTCCCGCACCACGAGAACGAGCGGGCCCAGGCGGTCGCCCTCGGCAAGCGGTTCGCCAATCACTGGATGCACAACGGGTTCGTGGTCGACGCCGAGGGCGAGAAGATGTCGAAGAGCCTCGGCAACGTCGCCAACCTGCTCGACCTCACCGAGCAGTACGACCCGCGGGCCTACCGCATGTTGCTCCTGCAGACGCACTACCGCGGGCCGGTGTCGGTGACCCAGGACAACGTCGACGCCTCGGTGAACTCGCTCGCCGGGCTCGACGCGTTCGCCGCGCGCACGGCTGCGGTCGCGGCGACTGCCGAGGCGGACCCGGCAGTGCTGGCCTCCTTCCGTGAGCGGATGGACGACGACCTCGACACACCGTCGGCGATGGCGCTCGTGTTCGACACGGTGCGGCGCGCCAATGCCGCGCTCGACGCCGGGGCCGGTGAGGCAGGCCCGTTGGCCGCCGCGGTGCACGAGATGTGCGGCGCCGTGGGCCTGGTGCTGAAAGGCGCCGCCGACGTGCCGGCCGACGCGCTCGCGAAGGCGGGCGCGCTCGACGCTGCCCGCGCCGCCAAGGACTTCGCCACCGCCGACGCGCTGCGCGCCGAACTGCAGGCCGACGGCTGGACGGTGGAGACCACCAAGCACGGCACGACCCTGCGTCGCTGACCCTTCGTGAGCCGGATGCGCACATGCTGCGCATCCGGCTCACGAAGGTCAGACGCCGTCGAGCGGACCCAGGTTGTTCGTGAGCGGCATGCGCACATGCTGCGCATCCGGCTCACGAAGGTCAGACGCCGTCACCCCAGCCGGGGATCTTCGAGGTGTCGATCGCGATGAACGTGGCCTTGGCGCGCACGCACACCTCACCCTCGGGCGTCACCAGCTCGCCCGCCATCAGCAGCTTGCGACCTTCGCGGTGGTCGAGCCTCACCTTGCACACCAGCGGCACGTGCAACGGGGTGCCGGCGACATAGCGGATGGTCAGCTCGCCGGTGAAGCCGGGAGTGCGTTCGATGCTGAGCACGAAGCCGAAGATGTCGTCGAACAGTGCCGACACCACGCCGCCGTGGCTGCGGCCGGGCGCACCCTCGTGCGCGCTGCGCAACGTGACGGTCGCGTGGACCTCGTTCCCCACCCGGCGCACCACCGGGTCGAGCCCCCACGGGCTCGACCGCCCGCACACCGGGCGGTCGTCGAACCCATGGAACTCCATCTGGTCGTCCGGCGCCGCCCAATCGTCGGAACTGCTCTGGAAGGTGCCCGGCTGACGGCCTCGAGCCGGACCCGTGGTCAGCTCCGCCGTGAGCGATTCGAGCTGATCGGCCACCCGATCGAGCAACTCGTCGTCGACGTGATGTCCGATCACCGCATGACCGATGTCGCGGATCGCCCGGCCCGCTCGGGCTCGGCGGTCGAGGTGTTCAGGCGTGCGGAACCGGTCGAGGTCGGTGTCGGTCATCGGCGGCGATGCTACGAGCGGCCGTCCGCGACGGGCGAGTCTGTCGCACGCCGGAGCGGGAACCGCTGCCAGGTCCGTCCTGACGGTGCGGTCACCCGTGCGGCCTGCGACACTTGATGCCTTCGTGACGCGCACCACCGACAGCTCCACGCGCCCGGGAGACGACCGGAGCGGTCCCGCCGACGGCTCGACCCGTCGTGATCCGTCGTCGCCGACGGTCCGCCTGCGGCGCCCGGACGACCCCGGTCGCACGCGGTCGATGGGGTACCAGCCGAGCCTCGACGGGGTGCGAGCGATCTCGGTGATCGCGGTCATCCTGTACCACGCCGGTTTCGAGTGGATGCACGGCGGCTTCTTCGGTGTCGAGGTCTTCTTCGTGGTGTCGGGCTTCTTGATCACCGCGCTGCTGCTCGACGAGCGCGAACGTTCGGGGCGGGTCTCGCTCCGGTCGTTCTGGCTCCGGCGGGCCCGACGATTGCTGCCGGCGCTCGTGCTCGTGCTCGTCGCGGTCGGCGTGTACGCCTCGCTCGCCGGCTCGGATCTCCTGCGCAGCGACGTCCGGCGTGATCTGCCCTGGGCGCTCGGATACGCCGCCAACTGGGGGCAGATCGTCGGCGGCGCGCAGTACTTCGGCAACCTGTCGCCACTGCGACACCTGTGGAGCCTCGCCGTGGAGGAGCAGTGGTACGTGGTGTGGCCGCTGGTGTTCGTGGTGGCCGCGAGGCTGACGAAGCGTGCACGTCTGCGCGCCGCCCTGTTCGCGCTGGTCGCGGTCGGGTTGATGGTGCTCACCTGGTGGATGGCTCGTGAGCCGCAGCTCGCCGGGGACCGGGTGAACCTGCTCTACCTGTCGACGTTCACCCGCGCGAGTGGGCTGTTGCTCGGTGCGGCGGCTGCGTTCGTGTGGCGGCCCTGGCGCTCCCTGCGCGCCGGCGAGAGCCGGGCGGGACGGCTGCTCGACGCGTCCGGCGTCGTGGCCGTCGTCGTGCTCGGCTGGTCGTTCGCCGAGGCGGCGCTCACCGACCGATCCGTCTACCGGTGGCACCTCGCCCTCGTGACGGTGGCCTCGCTGGTGCTGGTGCTGGTGGTGGTGCACCCCGCATCGGCGATCGTGCGGCGGGCCTTCGCCTGGGGTCCCTTCGTGGAGATCGGGAAGCGGTCGTACGGCCTGTACCTGTGGAGCTGGCCGGTGTCGGTGGTGATCGAGGCGTACACCGGCTCGTGGTCGAGGTTCGTGGTCGCGATGATCGTGACGGTCGTCGTGTCCGAGGTGTCGTACCGGTTCGTGGAGACACCGATCCGCACCGGTGCCCTCGGACGGTGGTTCGCTCGCGAACGATCGCGCGACGGCCACTGGTACGTCGGCACCACTGCCGGTGCGATCACCACGATCTCGATCGTGGCGCCGCTCCTGCTGTTCTTCGGTCGCGTCGAGCACGTCGACCCAGCTGCAGGCGGTGACCGGGTGTCGTTCGTGATGCCGGCCACAACGGCTGCCGCGCCGACGACACCGAGCGCTGCGTCGGCGGCCGTCCCCGCACCGGCCGAGGTCTCGCCGTCCACACCGTCGTCGACAGCGGGCTCGGCGGCCGGCTCGACCGTCGGCTCGGTCGATGCGAGCGTGGCCGGCCCGAGCGTCGAGCCGACGATCGACCCGCCGCTGACGACCATCGCCGCACCGCCGTCCACGCCGCCGGTGCTCCCCCGCAGGTTGGTGGTCGTGGGCGATTCGATGGCGCACTCGCTCGCGATCAACCTGCCCGACGGGATCGAGTCGACGTTCGCGATCGCCGACGGCTCGATCGACGGCTGCGGCGTGCAGGACGACGGCGAGGTCAGCTCGTCCCGGCGGGGATTCTCTCGCTCGTTCGCCGACTGTGCCGACTGGGCGCAGCGATGGGTGCGAGAGGCGGTCGACTCGCAGGCGCAACTCGCACTCGTGGTGATCGGCGCATGGGACGTGTTCGACGTTGAGGTCGACGGTGCGCTCGTCGCATTCGGCACACCCGCCGGCGATGAGCGGTTCGTCACCGGGCTCACGGAGGGCGTCGACGCGCTGTCGGCGGCCGGTGTGCACGTGGCGCTCTTGGAGATCGCGTGCATGCGCCCGCAGGACGTGAAGGGCGCAGGTGTGCCGGCGCTGCCCGAGCGCGGTGACGACGTTCGTGTGGCCCGGTTGAACGACCTGATGCGCGAGGTGGCGGCCGAACGACCCGACGCCGTGACCTTCGTGGAGGGACCCGACGCGTGGTGCGCCGACGAGGCGATCAGCACCGACCTCGGCTACCGATGGGACGGGGTGCACGTCTACCGGCCGGGCGCGAACTTGATCTACACCACCATCGCGCCGTCGCTGTTGCAGATCCCGCTCTGACCCCCCGACGTCCGACGCGGCCGGCCGTGGTGGCGCCGGTCGTCACCTCGCCGGCGCGCGACTACGGTTCGTCGTCACCTGTCGAAAGGGGGCGTCATGGGGGACGCGACGACGGGCGTGGCCGGCCGTGAGGTCGGGCTGCCCGCGCAGATCGGTGAGGTGGATGCGCCGTGGATGACCGCGGTGCTGCGCACGAGTGGCGCGATCGACGCGCAGACGAGCGTGACGGCGGTGGTGAGCGAGCCGTTCGCCGTCGGGGCCGGGCTGTTGAGCCAGTTGTACCGCGCCACGATGACCTATGACGGCGGGGCCGGTCCGCCGACCGTGATCGTGAAGTTCCCGATCGACCATCCCAACCAGCGCCACATCGCCGACAGCCTCGGCTTCTATCCGCGTGAGATCCGCTTCTACACCGAGGTTGCGCCGGTCTCGAAGGTCGGCGTCCCGAAGGTGCACGCAGCGCTGATGGCGGAGGACTCGACCGACTTCGTGGTGGTGATGGAGGAGATGCACGACTGCATCACGGTCGACCAGCGCGACGGGGCGTCGTGGGAGCAGGCGATGGCATCGGTGGATGCGATGGCGGCGCTGCACGCCTCGTGGCACGAGTCGCCCGATCTGGAGTCGTTGATGGACACGTTCCCGCCGATGCTGAACCCGGGCTACCTGCACGGTCTGCCGCCGGTGTTCCAGCACGGGTGGCCGTTCGCGCAAGAACACGCCGGCGACCTGCTGACGCCCGAGCTCGTCGCGTTCGGCGATCGCTACTGCGAGTTGCTCGAGTACATGCTTACCACCGCCAACACACCGCGCACGTTCGTGCACGGGGACTGGCGCCTCGACAACTTGTTCTTCACCCCCGACGGCGTCACGGTGATCGACTTCCAGATCTCGGGCATCGCCAGCGGGGTGTACGACCTCGCCTACTTCGTGAGCCAGTCGATCACGCCCGAGGTTCGCCGCGGCCGCGAGGACGAGCTGATCGACCGCTACCTCGCGGCGCTCGCCTCGCACGGGGTGGTGCGCGACCGCGACGAGGTGGTGCACCAGTTCAAGGTGGCCGTCGCCCAGTGCTTCATCTACGGCGTCTCGTCGTTCCCGTCGTACGACGAGCTGCCCGAGCGCAGCCGCGACCTGATGCGGATCCTGCTCGGTCGGGCGGGGCAGGCGATCCTCGACATCGATGCGTTGTCGGCGCTGCCGTCGTGACCGACGCCGAGGCGTCGTGACGAACTCGTGAGACAGCGAACCGTCCCCGGTGCTGCATCAGTTGCAGTCGTTGTTACCGGGGGGTAACTTGCCGACATGGCCGATTTCTCGCTGAACGAAGACCAGGTCCAGATCCAGAAGTGGATCCACGGGTTCGCAGAGGACGTGATCCGTCCCGTGGCCCACGAGTGGGACGAGCGTGAGGAGTTCCCGTACCCGGTGGTCGAGGAGGCCGCGAAGATCGGTCTGTACGGCTGGGAGTTCATGATGAACGCCTTCAGCGACAACAGCGGGCTCACGCTGCCGGTCGCGATCGAAGAGCTGTTCTGGGGCGACGCCGGCATCGGCATGGCGATCATGGGCTCGGCGCTCGCCGCCGCCGGCATCAGCGGCAACGGCACGCCCGAGCAGGTGATGGAGTGGGTGCCGCAGTGCTACGGCGACGCGAACAAGGTGCAGCTCGGTGCGTTCTGCGTGAGCGAGCCCGACGCCGGCAGTGACGTGTCGTCGCTCCGCACGCGTGCGGTGTACGACGAGGCCAACGACGAGTGGGTGCTGAACGGCACGAAGGCCTGGATCACCAACGGTGGTATCGCCGACGTGCACGTGGTGGTGGCCGCCGTCGACCCCGAGCTGAAGGGCCGTGGCCAGGCGAGCTTCATCGTGCCTCCGGGCACCAAGGGTCTCAGCCAGGGCCAGAAGTACCTGAAGCACGGCATCCGTGCGAGCCACACCGCCGAGGTCGTGCTCGACGACGTGCGCGTTCCCGGCCGCTGTCTGCTCGGCGGCAAGGAGAAGCTCGACGCCAAGCTGGCCCGTGCCCGTGACGCCGGGCGAAGCGGTGAGAAGCAGCCGGCAATGGCCACGTTCGAGGCCACCCGTCCGAGCGTGGGCGCCCAGGCGCTCGGGATCGCCCGTGCCGCCTACGAGTACGCGCTCGACTACGCGAAGGAGCGCAAGGCGTTCGGCAAGCCGATCGTGCAGCACCAGGCGATCGCGTTCAAGCTCGCCAACATGGCCACCGAGATCGATGCTGCTCGCCTGCTGGTGTGGCGAGCCGCCTGGCTGGCCCGCAACGGCGGCTTCAGCAACGGTGAGGGCTCGATGAGCAAGTACAAGGCCAGCGAGGTCGCGGTGCGCGTCACCGAGGACGCGATCCAGATCCTGGGCGGCTACGGCTACACCCGCGAGTACCCGGTCGAGCGCTGGCACCGCGACGCGAAGATCCACACGATCTTCGAAGGCACCAGCGAGATCCAGCAGCTGGTCATCGCCCGAGCCATCTCCGGTATGCGCATCGAGTAGTCGCCATGTCGGGTGCGCCCGAGGTCGCTGAGCGACCTGCGACGCACACGACGTCCGACACACGTGCGTCGGTCCCGTGCCACCCTCTCTCGAGGCGCCGGCACGGGACCGTTCCGCGTGCTGGCGATCCTGCCCGCCCTGTGCGCGGAGTCGCGGACGCTGCGGGTCTGTCGGGACGGGAAGACCATCCGGCGTGACGATCGGCCCTGTCGGCGGGGCGGCGGGAAGCGCGAGCGTCGAGGTGCACGCATCAGGAGGTCACCCGATGTCCGCTGTCCGTCACGAGGTCCACACCAATCTCGGGCTCGACGTCACTGCTGTCGAGACCGAACACGAGACGCACGCCGCTCGGCCGGCTCACGTCGACCCGAACGCTCGCGAGGAGATGCAGGAGGGGTGGCTGCCCGATCACGGCACCAACTTCGGGCTCGTCCTGCCGGTCGAGGAGGACGAGTCCGTCGGCTGACCGTTCGTGCCGGCGGGAGCCTCAGCTCACTGCCGGGACACTCGCACACGGTGACCACGAGCGCGAGGTGTCGGCGATCAGGTGGATGCGACGTCGACGAGTTCGATCGACACGTCGACCTGGTCGCCGGCGCGGATCTGCTCGGCCGTGCGGACGGGCTTCTTCACGGGTAGCACGTACGAGGCGGACTTCGAGTCGGGGAACAGCGACGTGTTCCACGTGCTCGACCCGATCGTCACGCGCACGCGCACCGAGCCGAAGCCCCGCTGGCTGCCGCGGGTGATCTCGTCGATCTCGTCGGCTTCGTCGAACGGCAACGTCACGAAGTGCCATCCTGCGTCGCCCGGGTATCGCCACAGCTCGGTGCGGAACCGGTAGATCACCGACCCGACCGTACCTGACGTGCGAGCCGCGACCGTCCGGGCGAACATGTCACCACACGAAGCGACAGTCGCTTCAGGTGGTGACACGTTCGTCTGCCACGGAACCGCTCGCCCTGGCGAACTCGGCCGGACGCGTGGCACGACCGCCTGCTACGGCGAGCGGCGTGGTCGCGAGCACACGAACACGCCGGCGCGGGTGTGGATGCGGAGCCGGCCTCCCTCGAACCGGCGCGCCACGGCCTGGGTGAAACGTTCTCGTTGGGCGTCGGTCGCCGATTCACCGGGCGGGAACGACAGGCCGTAGGCGACCACCGCGGCGGGGTCGTCGACCAGGAGGTCGTTGTCGAAGGCGTGCCACACGACGCGCTCGAAGCGCTCCCTCAGCCGCGCCTCGCCGGTGTCGATCCCGAACACCTCGTAGAGACCTTCCGCGTGCGAGCCGAACACCTCGGCGACCGCCTCGTTCACCTCGCGCATGTGTCCGTGTCCGTTGGTCGCCACCAGCACCACCCCGTCGCGGCCGACGACCCGGGCGAGCTCGGCCACGGCGCGGTCGGGATCGGGCACGTGGTAGAGCATGTGATTGGCGATCACCACGTCGAACGCATCGTCGTCGAACGGCAGCGCCTGCACGTCGCACACCTCGCTCACGACGCCGGCGAAGCCGAGCTCGCGCACCCGGTGCGTCGCCTCGTCCACCATGCCCGGCGACAGGTCGGTGAGGGTGATCGACAGCGACCGGCTCAGCGCGTCGTTGTCCCAGAACCTGCCGGTTCCGCAGCCGCACTCCAGCGCCGTTCGGATGCCCGACCAGTCGATCAGCGCGGCCTCGAACTGTGCCAGCGGCACCGCCGACGTCGCGTAGGTCCGGTGGAGGTACGAGCGTGCGTCCAGCTTGGCGCCCGTGCCGTACTGGACGTCGCGCAGGTACTGCTGATCGCCCCCGGCGAACGCCGATCGTCGGTCCACCGCAGGAGTCTGACACGCCGATCTCCGTCCGGCCGGTCGGCGCCGGGCGAGCGCGAACGGTCGTCGGAGTAGCGTGCGGACATGCGCTCGGGGCGGCCGTTGGGGGCGGGGTTCCGGGCGCTGTTCGCCGGGTCGCTGATCTCCAACACCGGCGACGGCATCCGGCTGGCGGCGCTGCCGTTGCTGGCAGCGGAGCTCACGTCGTCGCCGGTGCTGATCGGCGCGGTGACCGCCGCGCAGTACCTGCCGTGGGTGACGGTCGCGCCCGTGGGTGGCGCGCTCGTCGACCGCCACGACCGACGGCGGACGATCCTCGTGACGCAGGCCTGGCGAGGCCTCATGATGCTGGCGCTCGCCGTGCTGGTGGCCACCGACGTGGTCGCCGTGTGGCACCTGTGCGTCGTCGCGTTCGCGATCACCGCCGGCGAGATCCTGGTCGACCCGTCGGTGGTGGCGCTGGTGCCGCGCCTGGTCGACGACGACCGGCTCGACGCCGCCAACAGCCGGATCGCCAGCGCCGAGATCGTGACGAACGACTTCGCCGGCGCGCCCGTGGGCGCCACCGTGTTCGGCGTCGCGCCCTGGCTGCCGTTCGTGCTCGACGGCGCGAGCTATCTCGGCTCGCTCGTCCCGTTCCGCAGGCTCCCGCCCGACGCGGCACCGACCGCCCCGCCGCCGGCAGCACCGGCAGCACCGGCAGCACCGGCAGCACCGACAGCACCGACAGCACCGGCAGCACCGGCAGCACCGGCAGCACCGGCAGCACCGACAGCACCGGCAGCACCGGCAGCACCGGCAGCACCGGCAGCACCGGCAGCACCGGCAGCACCGGCAGCACCGGCAGCACCGGCAGCACCGGCAGCACGGGGAGGTCGAACCTCGTTGCGCACGGAAGCGGCCGCGGGGTACCGCTTCCTGCGCACGCATCCGGTGCTGCGCCCGCTGACGGCGGCGACCGTCGTGTTCTACGCCGGCGCGTCGACGGGGTTCAGCTTGATGGTGCTGCTGATCCGCGACAGCGCCGGCGCACCGGCGTGGGCCTTCGGTGTCGTGCTCGCCTGCGGCGCCGTCGGAGCGTTCGCCGGCACCCTCGTCGGCGCCCGCATCGCCCGCCGGTACGGCGCACGCCTGACGCTGGCGGCGGCGACGCTTGCCGAGGGCGCGACCCTGGCCGCGATGGCGTCGTCCGCCTCGGTGGCGGTGCTCGCCGTGATCTGGCTGGTCGGTGGGATCCCGGCCGGCATCCGCATCCCGGTCGCCCGCTCCGTGCAGCAAAGACTCACGCCCAACCGGATGCTCGGCCGCGTGAACGTGACCGCCCGCATGTTCACCCGTGGTGTCATCGTCGCCGGTGCGCTCGCCAGCGGCACGCTGGCAGCGACGATCGGGCTGCGTCCGACGTTCGTGGTGGGCGGTTCGGTGCAGGTCGTGGCAGCCGGACTGACCTGGCGAGCGCTGCGCCCCCGGCCCGAACCGGGTTGACCCGGTCGAGACCGTGTGGTTCACCCGCTGTCACGCCGGTGCAACCACACGGACGGGGCCGGTCGTGTGGTTCACCCGCTGTCACGCCGGTGCAACCACACGGACGGGGCCGGTCGTGTGGTCCGGCTGCCGTCAGGCCGGTGCAACCACACGGACGAGCCGATATGTGACCGTCAGGCAGCGCTCACGTAGCGACGGCCGCCGAGGCGCTCGACGCGTTCGGCGGTGTCGAAGCGCACGGTGACCCGATCGACGTCGGGCCAGTCGAGCGCTGCGAGGTGACCCAGCGCGGTCGCGCGCAGGTGGAGCGCCCAGATGGTGAGGTCGAGGTCGGCCTCCACTTCGGTGGGATCCCAGTGCGGGGGCACCTGGGCGTCGTCGACGTCGCCGAGCAGCACCCAGATCTCGAGCCGAGCCGGGTCGGTGGGCACCGGGCCGGTGCACACCACGACGCGCACCAAGGCCTGTGCGTGGCGGCCGACGCCGCAGCGCATGCCGAGCGCCTGTTCGCGGAACGACGCGACGGCCTCGGCGGCGACGTCGTCGAACGAGGGTGTCTCGACGGCATCGGTGCGCCCCGATCGCTGGAACCAACTCCGAGCGGTGCGCGGCCGTCGTGCGGCCGACGAGGCGACCGCCTCGACCTGCGTGCGTGTCCCCATCCAGTTCATGCCGCCGACCGTGCCGTGTCTCCGCAGCTTGTCAACAGGCACCGGGCACGCCGACCACGCAGCGTGGCGACCCCAGCAACGGTGCTTCGTGAGCCGGATGCGCTGCCGGTGCGCATCCGGCTCACGGACGAGCTCGGTCCGTGAGCGCCGTGCGCTGCCGGTGCGCATCCGGCTCACGTACGGGGGTCGGCGAAAATCGAGCTGGGACTGAAGTTCGTTCAGAAGCGTGCCGATACGAGAGGCCGGTATGGCAGTGGCGAACGGAGCGGGGGAGCGGAGCGACGGGGCGTCGCGACTCGACGCGCACCGACTGCTCGACTGCGTCGACGACGCGATCCTGGTGCTCGACCCCGAACTCCGCGTGATCTACGCCAACGCCGCCACCCGCGACTTCCTCGGACCCGGCTCCAGCGAACCCACCGGGCTCGACCCGTCGCAGCTGGTGCACACCGACGACCTCGACGCGGCCATCGGTGCGTTCTCGACCGTGGTCGGCCGGCGCACCCGGTGCGTGGCACGGATGCGCGTCCGGAGCGGAGACGACTGGCGGCCGGTGGAGGTGACCTTCACCGACCACTGCGGCGACGAGCACGTGGGAGGCGTGGTGCTCTGCTTCCGCAACGTCACCGAGGAGGAGCGTTACCGCGAGTCGTTGCGTTCCCAGGTGGAGCTCGCACAGCGCAACCGACTCCTGCACGACCAGCTCCGCGAACGTCAGCACTTCCTGTCACGCCTGGTGCGCATCCAGGCGTCGATCTCACGCCGGGCGCCGCTGCACGAGGTGCTCGACTCGATCGTCGACGGCGCGCACCAGTTGCTCGGCGACCCGGTGATCGGACTCGAGCTCCAACACCCGGACGACCCCGACACGTTGACGCTCGTCGCCGGCCACGGCCTGCACGATCGGCACGTGCGCGAGCACCTGCTCGACCGCCTCGGCCTCGGGGCGCGTGCCTACGCGACGAACCGGCTCGCCCACAGCGACGAATGCGACGACGCCCACGGTCACGACGCCCACGGTCACGACGCCCACGACGCCTCGGGCCGGACCGGTCACTGTGGCATCGCGGTGCCGATCCGGCGCGCCGGCCAGGCGATCGGCAGCCTGATCGTCACCACCGACCGCACCGACCGCGTGTACTCCGTTGCCGAGTGCGAGGTGCTGCAGTCGCTGGCCGACCACGCCGGCCTGGCGATCATGGACGCCCAGACGGTCGAGTCGATGCACGAGGCGTTCACCGACGCGCTCACCGGGCTCCCCAACCGACGTCTGCTCGTCGATCGCCTCCGTCAGAGCCTCGGTCGGTCGCACCGGCAGGATCGCCCGCTGGCGGTGATGTTCATCGACCTCGACGGCTTCAAGGCGATCAACGACGGTCGTGGCCACGGTGCCGGTGACCGGGTGCTCGGCGAGGTGGCGCGCCGCATCGGTGCCGAGATCCGGGTCCACGACACGGCGGCCCGACTGGGCGGCGACGAGTTCGTGGTGTTGCTGGAGGATGCCGACCGGGCGGTCGCCGAGGACGTCGCCGAGCGACTGCTCGACTCGATCTCGGCCGACATCGATCTCGGCGACCGTGCGTACGCGCTGAGCGCCACGATCGGCGTCGCGCTGTGCGACGGGACACATGCGACACCGGGCGTCCCCGAGGAACTGCTCCGCCGGGCCGACATCGCGATGTACAGCGGCAAGGCCGACGGCCGCAACCGTGTGGTGTTCTTCGAGGACTGGATGGGTCGTGCCGCCGAGGCTCGCGCCGAACTGGAGGCCGAGCTCCGTCGAGCCGTCGGTGACGGCAGCCTGCAGGTGGCGTACCAGCCCGTGTTCCACACGTCCGACGGCGCCCTGCACGGGTTCGAGGCGCTCGCCCGCTGGGTGAGCCCCAGCCAGGGCGTGGTGTCGCCCGGTGAGTTCATCCCCCTCGCCGCACGGCTCGGCCTGGCCAAGCGGCTCGACCTGTGCGTGCTCGAGCAGGCGTGCGCGGCGATCGGCTCACTGGGTGACGCGGCCCGCTACCTCGAGCTCACGGTGAACCTCTCGCCGCAGCACATCGACGACGTCGATCTGGTGGACGGCGTGGTGGACGTGCTGGCACGAACGGCGATGCCCGCCAACCGCCTGCTGCTCGAGATCACCGAGACCGATGCGCTGCGCGATCCCGACGGCGCCGTGCACCGGCTGCAGGAGCTGCGCGCCCTCGGCTGCCGGCTCGCGATCGACGACTTCGGGACGGGCTACTCGTCGATGACCTACCTCGACCGGTTCCCGATCGACGTGGTGAAGATCGACCGCAGCTTCATCTCCACCATCGACCGCAGCCGCCGTGCCCGCCGCCTGACCGAATCGGTGGTCGACCTCGCCCACTCGCTCGGGCTGGAGGTGGTGGCAGAGGGCGTGGAGAGCGCGGAACAGGCCGAGGTGGTGGCGCACATCGGGGCCGACCTCGTGCAGGGTTTCCACTACCGGCGGCCCGGACCGGAGTCGTCGTTGCGTGCCCTGGTGGACCGCCACGTCGCCGGTCAGCTCGACGGGGACCCGATGGATCAGCCGACGGTGAACGGGGCCGACGAGCCAGCGCCCACCAGCAGCCGGTAGGTGCCCGCCGGGAGCTCGGCGATCGTCACCACCACCGAGGCCCGGCCGTCGGCGGGCACACGGAATCCGCCCGCCCCGCAGACCGATGCATCGCCGACGGTGCCCGACACCTCCGTGGCGCCGACCAGGGCCTTGTCGGGCTCGTCGTCCACGGCGAGGCACACCACGCCCACCACCTCGCTCGACACCTCGCCCTGGTCGCGCACCACCCGGAGGTCGTTGCCGATCGCGACGTCGGCGTCGAGGTCGTCGTTCACCACCGTCACGTGCACCACGGCAGACGCACCGATGCGCTCCACCTCGGCCAGTGCGATCGTGGCTGGCAGGTCCGACACCGGTGCGGTCGCGGCCACCGGTGTGCCGCCGTCGTCTGTCCCCTCGTCGATCGGTTCACGCACGCTCCCGATCCACCAGATCACGATCGCCGTCGCCACCACCACGGCGGCGACCAGCAACTGCGGCGGCATGCGGCGGGCGTCGGGCGGACGTCGCTCCCAGGCGACCACCGGCTCGGCGTCGGCGGAGCGCAACGACTCGAACGCGTCGGTCGCGTCGTTCGGGCCCGGCGCATCGGCATCGTGCCCGTGCCGGCGCGCGATCAGCGGATCGACGGGTTCGGTCTCCACGTGCACGGCCCCATCCTGGTGCACCCGCCGGTACCGATCGCGGTTTCTCCGACGGCGCTGTCCCGTCTCACGCCATGGGCGCGTCAGTTCGTTGCGACCCCGTGAACGGTGCATGAAGGAGCCGCTCGCCCCGTTGAGTCCTCGCCGGTTCGTGGTCATCATCGCCGTCATGCACAGCCCAGCCAGCGCCGTGGTCCTCCGGGGCGGACGCGTCGTCGATCCGCTCCGCCAACTCGACACCATCGCCGACGTGGTCGTGGTGGACGGGCGGGTGACCGCGATCGGCCGTCACGTGGGGGATCGCGTCACCGATGCCCACCCGCGGGCCGACATCGTCGACTGCACCGGCCTCCTGGTGACACCCGGCTTCATCGACCTGCACGTGCACGTGATGGAGGGCCTCGGCGACTTCTGCGTCGGTGCCGACGACGTGGGCGTCGAAATGGGTGTGCCGGTGGTGGTGGACGGCGGCACCTCGGGTGTGTCGACGTTCGACCTCGCCCGCACCGCGGTGATCGACCACCCGCACACGCGCACCAAGGTGCTCGCGTTCATGGACCCCAACCAGCTGTACCTGGCCACCCGCGATTTCATCTGCCACCGGTTGCACCTCGCGAACGACCCGGCCAACCTCGATCCCGAGGCACTCGCGGCTTCGATGGCACGCAATGCCGACGTGGTGGTGGGGCTGAAGGCGCGGGCATGTCATGTCGGCGATCCGGACCACTCGCCGTTCCTGGCCGCGGCCCAGCACGCTGCCGGATCGAAGCCGGTGATGGTGCACCTCGGTCGCTTCCCGCACACCCCGGTGATCACACCGAAGGCACTGCTGCGCGACCTGCGCGGTGGCGACATCATCACCCACGCGTTCCGTGGCGCCGGTGGGATGCTCGACGAGACCGGCAAGGCGATCCCGGAGTTCCGCGACGCGGTCGACCGTGGCGTGGTGCTCGACATCGGCCACTCCGGTACGGACTTCCGCTTCCGCGAGGCGCGGCGACTGTTCGACCAGGGCTACCTGCCCGACACGATCTCGACCGACCTGAACATCTTCAACATCGGCGGCCCGGTGTTCTCCTTCGCCGAGAACATGACGAAGATGCTCGCGCTCGGCCTCGACGTGGTCGACGTGATCGCGATGGCCACGTCGAACGCCGCTCGCGCGATCGGCAAGCTCGACGAACTCGGCTCGCTCGACGTCGGTCGCTCGGCCGAGATCTCGGTGACCCGGTTGCGCTCCGACGGTCCGTTCCCCGTGAGCGACGGTCACGAGACGGCGGTCGCCGAGCAGGCGTTCGAACCGATCGGCTGCGTGCGCGGCGGCGTGTGGTACGAGGCCCGCACCCTGCCCACCTTCGCCACGGTCGGCAAGACGTGGGGACCGGCCGCGGACGACAGCGACTGGTGAACGCCACCGCCACCGACCTCACGGCGCTGCTCGAGCTGTTCTGGCATCCGGTCTGCACCCTCGACGAGCTCGACGCCGCCGCACCACACCCGTTGCGCGTCCGCCTGCTCGGCCGCGACCTCGCGATCGCACGCACCGCCGACGGCGGCCATCTCGCGTTGGGTGACCGCTGCGTCCACCGCTCGGCGAGGTTGTCAGTCGGATGGGTCGACGGCGACAGGGTGCGCTGTGCGTATCACGGCTGGACCTTCGGCCGTGACGGCCGCTGCCGTGAGATCCCCTCCATGCCCGATGGCCCGATCCCCGAGCGTGCCTGCGTGCCCGGGTACGAGGCGGTCGAGCGGTACGGCCTCGTGTGGGTGCGCCTCGACGGACGCGCCGATACCTGCATCCCCGCGCATCCTGCTGTCGACCGCGATGCGGCGCAGCCCGGCACGATGCGGATCGTGACGGGTGAGCCCTACACGTGGCCGGTCGGCGGGCCGCGTCGTGTGGAGAACTTCGTCGACCTCGCCCACTTCGCGTGGGTGCACGACGGCACGCTCGGACGGCGCGACGAACCGGTGCCGCCGCTGCCCACCATCCGCCGCGAGGACGGCGAGATGCGATTCGAGTTCGATCCGCCCGACATGGACGTCGACGACAGTGCACTGTTCGGTCACAGCGAGTACCGGATGCCGATGCCGCTCACCGTCAGTATCGAGTTCTGGCTCGAGCACGGCGCCTACCGCCATCTCTGGATGACCGCGTGCCCGGTCGATCTCGCGACGTCGCGCTGCTTCTGGACGGTCAGCCGTGACGACGACCTGGACGGCGACGACGCACCCCACCTCGCGTTTCAAGCGATCGTGCTGGAGGAGGACGAGCCGGTGGTGTGCAACCAGGTGCCGCCCGAACTGGTGTTGGAGCCCGGCTTCGAGATCAGTGTGAAGACCGACAAGGTGTCGATCGAGTATCGGCGCTGGTTGGCCGAGCTCGCCGCCGCACTCGCCGCAGGCGGCCCGGCCGCGGTGCGTGCATCGCTCGACGCCGCGTCGAGACCGACGCCGGTGAGCGTGCGTGGGGTGCTGACCAGCACCTGACCCTACTTGACCGCATACTCGGTATGCGCCATACTCGGTATGTATGGCCGTGCGTGAGGGACTCCTGGCGTTGCTCGACGAGGGGCCGCGCTACGGCTACCAGCTGAAGACCGAGTTCGAGGCCGCCACCGGCGGCGTGTGGCCGCTCAACGTCGGCCAGGTGTACACCACCCTCGATCGGCTCGAACGCGACGGGCTGGTGGAGGTGCGCGGCGGCGCCGAGGGGGCGCAGTCGCAGAAGACCTACGCGATCACCACCGACGGGGTGGCCGCGCTCGGTGCGTGGTGGGAGGCGGTGCCGTCCGACGACCCGCCGCCGCGCGACGAGCTGATGCTGAAGGTGCTGATGGCGATCGAACGTGGCGACGATCACGCGTTGAAGGTCGTCACCAACCAGCGCACCGTGCTGCTGTCGCTGCTGCAGGCCAAGCGCCGCGAGCGGCGGGTGATGTCGGACGACTCCTTCGCCTCGAAGCTCGTCACCGACGCGCTCATCCTGCGCGCCGAGGCCGACCTGCGCTGGCTCGACTCGTGCGAGGAACAGCTGCAGACCCGTCTCCGTGCCGGCGGCACGACCCGCCCCACCCGAAAGGCCGACCGATGACCGCGCACACCCTGCCCGCCCCGAACCACGCCGCCGTCGAGTTCTTCGACGTCGTGAAGCGCTACGGCAGCGGCTCCACCGAGGTGCGGGCGCTGAACGGCGTGTCGCTGCGGATCGAGCCGGGCGAGTTCGTCGCCATCATGGGCCCGAGCGGGTGCGGCAAGAGCACCCTGTTGCACCTCGCGGGCGGCATGGAGGACCCGAGCGCCGGTCGGGTGTACGTGGCCGGTCGCGACGTGGCCGACATGGACGTCACCGACCGCGCCGCGCTGCGCCGGCGCGAGGTCGGCTACGTGTTCCAGCGGCTCAACCTGCTCGCCTCGCTCACCGCGCTCGAGAACGTGTCGTTGCCGCTCGAGCTGGAAGGCGTGGGCGTGCGCCAGGCTCGCGCCGAGGCGCGCGAGGCGCTGGCCGCCGTGGGTCTCGACCACCACCTCGACCGCTTTCCGGACGACTTCTCGGGCGGCCAGCAGCAGCGCATCGCGATCGCCCGATCGATCGTCGGCCGGCGCGGCGTGCTGCTCGCCGATGAACCCACCGGTTCGCTCGACACGGCCACCAGCGACGCGGTGATCGAGCTGCTCGCCGAGCTGCCGGTGCGTCACGGCACGGCGGTGGTGCTGGTGACCCACGAGCCCCGGTTCGCCAGCTGGGCCGACCGGGTGGTGTTCCTGCGCGACGGCCGCGTGGTCGACGACACGGCGCGCACCGTGGCCAGGTCGGGGCTCGGAGCCGTGTCGTGACCCTGCTCGACGCTCGCCCACCCGAGCTCGACGACGACCCGTCGACCACGCAGCCGGTGTCGTGGCAGGCCCAGGCCGGCCGCTGGCGTACGGCGGCGCGCCTCGCCCGCCGCGAGATGCGTCGCCGCCCGTGGCGCACCCTGCTCGCCGTGTTGCTGATCGCGGCGCCCGTCGGGGCGCTCGTGGTGGCCGACGTCGCGTTCCGCAGCGCCCTCGTGTCGACCAGCGGCGCTCAGTTCGGTCGTGGCGACGTGATCCACACCCTCCACGACGAGATGGACGTCACCATCGACGACGTGGAAGCGGCGCTGCCGCCGGACGCCACCTTCGCATGGACGACCGTGGCCAGCGCCATCCCATTGCGCAGCCTGGCGGTCCCCGACGACCTCGTGGCAGCCGACGTGTACGTCCGCGATGCCACGGAATCCCTTTTCGACGGCCAGTTCGTCGTGAGCGACGGGCGGTTGCCCACGGCCCCGGGCGAGGTGTTCCTCACGGCCTCGCTCGCCGAGGACTTCGGTGTCGCGGTCGGCGACCAGCTCGGTCTGGTCCGGCCGTCGCAGGTGTTCACCGTGGTGGGCGTCGGCCGGTACGCGGCGTGGGACGCGCCGATCATGATCGCCCCCGGGTTCGACGTGTCGGTGCTGCGGCCGTCGGCCGTCCGCCACGAGGTGCTGTGGACCACGCCGGCCGTGCACGAGGCGATCTCGGTGGCCGAGGGCGGCGGACCGCTCGCGCTCGACCTCCCCTCGATCACCTACGACTACGCCGATCCCGTCACGGGCGAGTCGTTCGGCCCCCAGGAGGTGCCGACGCAGGTGGCGCTCGACTCGAGCGACGACCCCGAGCCCGCCGAGGTGTTCCTCGGCTGGCTGTTCGGCGTGCTGCTGCTCGGGGCGACGGGCGTGGTGGTGGCCGCTGCGTTCGCGGTGAGCGGACGGCGCCAGCTCGTCACCGTCGGACAGCTGAGCGCGTCGGGAGCCGACCCCATCCTGGTGCGACGATTCCTCGCGCTGCAGGGCACGTGGACCGGGCTCGCCGGCACGGCCGTCGGCTTCGCTGCCGGCGCCACCATCGCCGTCAGCGTCGACCTCGGCCAGCGCGGCCGCACGGTGTGGTCCACGACCGATCTGGTGTTGATCGCCGCGACGGCGCTCGCCGTGTCGACGCTGGCGGCGCTCGCGCCGACGCGCACGCTCGCCACCACGTCGGTGCTCACCGCGCTCGCCGGCCGCCGCCCGGTGCCACCCGTGCGAGCGCGCCAGGTGTCGCTCGGCACCTCGCTGATCGGCGGCGCACTCGTGGTGATCTTCCTGTCGGTGGTGGCCGCGCGCACCTCGAGCGAGTTCACGGTGCCGCTCATCTCGGCGGTGCTGGCGTCGATCGGGCTCCTGGTGGGCGTGTGCCTGGTGTGCCCGGCGGTGGTGGACACGATCGCCCGGTTCGGTGGACGCGGCCGTGGCGTCGCGATGCTCGCGACCCGCAGCCTCGGACGGCACCGCGCCCGATCGGCGTCGCTGCTGGCGGCGGTGATCGTGATCACCGCGGCCGGCACCGCCGTGGCCGCCACCGGCGAGCAGGCCATCCGCGACGAGCGCAGTGCGGTCGGCGACGGCACCTGGGCGCCCGACGTGATCGCGTTCGCCGCCTCCGACGACGTCAACCCCGCCACCGGCATCGGGCGCGCCGTCGACCCGGAAGAGGTCGACCGCGACCTCCGCCGCCACGTCGAGGACGTCGTCGGGCCGGTGCGCTGGGCCGAGTCGGCGGCGGTGGGCGACACGACGTTCGGCACGGTCGCCGTGGCCACCGACGAGGTGCTCGACCTGCTGGGCCTCGAACCGTCGGTGCGCGAGCAGGTGGCCGCACTCGACGAGTTCCAGTTCGTCACGCCGCCCTCGGTCGACGGCGTCTTCGGCCAGAGCTTCGCCCTCGCACCACCGGTGCCCGGTGTGCCCGGCCCGGTGGCCCTCGGCGAGCCGGTCGCCGTGGTGGCCACCGGTCTGCCGTTCGGGTACTTCGAGCGCTGGGTGTCGCCCGAGCACGCGGCCGCCCTCGACCTCGACACCGTGCCGGTGCTGTTCGGCCGCGCCGACACGCCACTCACCGACTCGCTGCGAGCACGGCTCGGCGACCGGTTCGGGTGGAACGAGTCGTGGGCGTTCCGCGAGCTCGCCGAACAGGCGTCGATCTCGTTGCAGACGGGTTGGTCGGGCACCGACGTCGACGCGTGGGCCGGATGGCTGCGGCTCGGCACCGTGGGCGGTGCGCTGCTGCTCGTGGCGATGGTGATCGCGTTCGGGATGGCGTTGTGGGCGGCCGAGGGTCGCGACGAGCGCGACACCCTGGTGGCCCTCGGCGCGGCACCGGCGGTGCTCGCCCGCACGTCGGCCCTGAAGGCATGGACGATCGCGACCACGGGTGCGGTCCTCGGGGTGGCGCTCGGCTGGGGCACGCTGCGCGTGGCCGTGTCGGCCGCCGCTGCGACGACCACGTTCCCCGTCGTGTTCGTCGCGACGGTGGTGCTCGGCGTCCCGGCGGTGATCGGCGTGGCGACCTGGCTGGCGAGCGCGGCCGGTCAGCGCCTGCGTCCGGTCACCGCGTCGTCGATGGCCGAGTAGTCCCGTCGCCGCGACCGTCGTCGTCGCGTCAAGCCGAGCACGCTGCGTCGACCGGAGCGAGGCGCACGTCAGCGAATCGTCAACGTTCGTGCGGGTCGTGGCCCCGGGTGGTGGTCGCTCGGACGGTCCACCTCGGACACCTGGCAGGTGTTCCGCACGGACGCGAGGTGTGGCGGTGAGAACGGATGCGAACAGCAGGGTCGGCGGGCGGAGGACGCGCGCCGCGTCGCTGGTCGTGGTGATCGGTCTGCTCGCCGGATGCGGCGGCGGTGGTGACACCGCGCCCGCCGAGGCGCCGGCCACCTCGGCGGTCGTCACCGGTCAGGAGGTCGAGCTCGAACACGCCGACACCACCTACGACGACGGCTACGACCACGTGCTGGTGCAGACCGTGAACGCCCCCGGGCGCGAGCTCGTCGACACACCGGCGACGACCGAGCCGTCCACGACCACCGCTGCGCCCACCACGGCACCCGACACGACGGTGCCGCCGACGACCGAGTCGACCCCGGCCACCACCGAGCCGGTGGCCATCACCGTGGCCGCGCACAGCAGCGATCCCGACGTGAAGCGTGTGGACTGGGCGGACGGCACGTCGGCCGAGGTGCGGGTGCCGAATGCGTCGTTGCAGACCCGGTTCCCGGCCACGGTCGCCGAGACGGAGCTGCTCGACGCCTTCGCCACCGAGCCACTCGCCCTCATCGTCGCCGACGTCTCCGGCGTCGTCGGTCCGGTGGGCTTGCGGTACCTGCTGGTCCCCGGCCGTCTGATCGAGGTGCCCGGGCAGCGGGACACGGGGGCGCCGCCGACGGGGGCGACGCCGACGACCGACACGGCAGCGCCGGCGCCCACGACCGCAGCCGAGACCGCGGCCGAGACCGCGACCGAGACCGCGACCGAGACCGAGACCGAGACCACGACCGAGACCACGACCGAGGTGAGCCCGACCGACGAGTCGATCCTCGAGATCATCCTCGGGCTGCCCGGCACGGTGAGCGCCGAGATCGTCGGCCCTGGCATCATCCGCGTCGCCACGAGCGGCAGCCGCGACCGGTTGCGCGACGTCGTGGGCGTGACGCTGGTGGAGGACGACACCCTGCTCGACCTGTCCGACGAGCCCGACCAGGGGCTCCAGTGGATGCTGCGCAACACGGGCGACACCGCGCAAGCCGGCGGGTGGCCGGGGCTCGTCGGCGCCGACGCGAACGTGCTCGCCGCCTGGACGGTCACCACGGGTGAGGGCACCGTGATCGCCGTGATCGACTCCGGTGTCGACCTCGACCACCCCGACCTGGCACCCAACCTCTGGACCAACACCGACGAGGAGTGCGGCAACGGCCTCGACGACGACGGCAACGGCTATGTGGACGACTGCACCGGCTGGGACTTCGGTCGCGGCGACAACGATCCCAGCCCCGAGATCGACGGCGTCACCTCAGCGAATCAGACCCACGGCACTCACGTCGCCGGCATCGCCGCGGCGGCGGTGAACGGCGTCGGCGTGGCGGGCGTCGCGCCGGGCGCACGGATCATGGCGCTGAAGGTGAGTCGCGGCAACGGCATCTCCATCTCGAGTACCGCAGCAGCGATCGCATATGCGGTCGACAACGGCGCCGACGTGATCAACCTCAGCCTGGCGACCGGCCCCAACACCGAACGGAGCTCGGTCGCAGGATTCGAGACCGCCATCGCCTACGCCGCCAGCCGCGACGTGGTGGTGATGGCCGGCGCCGGGAACAACGGACTCGACGTGAGCAGCGGGCCGGCATACCCGGCCGGGTTCTCGCAGTTCTACGACAACGTGCTCTCGATCGGCGCCACCACCAATGCCGACGAACGGGCGAACTTCTCCAACTACGGCTCGACCGTCGACCTCTACGCCCCGGGCTGGTTCATCTACTCGACGGTGCCCGGTGGCTGGGACTGGAAGTCGGGCACCTCGATGGCCACGCCGGTGGCCGCCGGCGCCGCCGCCGTGCTGCTCGCCAGCGGGCAGGTGACGACCGCTGCCGAGGTGCGTCAGCGGCTGATCGCCACGGCCGACGTGCTGAGCGTCGGTCCGCGTCTCGACCTCGGACACGCGGTCGGGGTGGACCTGCCGCCCTCGGTGCAGGTGGCCATCGGCGGTGCCGACCGGCTCGTGCCCGACGAGCCGAGTCAGCTGCAGCTGGAGATCGCCGGCGCGGCCACGCCTCCCGACGCCGATCGGGTGCAGGTGAGCCTGGCGACGCTCGTCGCTGGCCAGGTGTACGCCGTAGCGGGGCTGCCCGTCACGATCGGTGCGGTGAACGCGCCCGCCAGCGAGCTCGTCACCGACGACACGGGCGCCCTGGCGCCGATCGCCATCGACCCGGCCACGCTGGCCGACGGCTGGAGCGGAGCGATCACCCTCGCGTTGCCCGCCGGTGAGTTCGCGGTCGTCGTCGAACTGCTCGACACCCTCGGGCAGACGATCGGCGGCACCCAGGTGGCCTACGTGACCGTGGCCGGACCGTCGGCCCCGGCGCCCGAGACGACAGCACCGACCGGATCGCCCGGCACCGTGTCGCCCACCACCACGCCCACCACCACACCGTCGCCGGGCACGCCCACCACCGTGCCGGCGGGGACGAACCCACCGGTGACCACCACGCCGTCGTCCGGCGCGGGCACCGCGGCACCGGCCGTGCCGGTCACCACCACCCGTCCCGGCACCGGCTCACCCGCCACGACGGCACCCGCGACCACGCCGGTGACGACCGTGCCGTCGGCCGGCGGACCCGGCACGCCGGTCACGACCGCGCCGACCTCGGGCGCACCCGCGACCTCCGTCCCCAGCGGATCGCCTGCGACGAGCACGCCTTCCTCGGCGCCGGCCACCACCGCGCCGGCAGCGCCCACACCGACACCACCCGCGAACCCGACGACACCTGTCACCACACCCGTCACCACACCCGTCACCACGCCGACGCCCGATCCGGACACGTCGGGACAGTGGCGGGTCGACGCGATGACCCCGCGCTGGAGCACCACGACCGGCGGCACGGCGATCGAGCTGACCGGGCGCTTCCCGACCTCGGTCCCGGTGTTCGTGTGGTTCGACGAGATCGTCGTCGAGGCCGAGTCGACCGGTGATGTGCTGCGGCTGCAGACGCCGCCGATGCTGCAGGCCGGCGTCGTGGACGTGTCGGTGAAGTTCCGCACCTCGTCGCTGCACGTGCTCACCCTCGCCGATGCGTTCACCTTCGTCGCCCCGAGCACCGGAGGCGGCACGGGTGGCACGGGCGGCTCGGGCGGGGGATCGGGCCCGGCGACCACTGCGCCTGCCGCCACGGCGCCGGCCACCTCGGCCCCGCGCACCACCTCACCGCCGTCGCCGGTCACGACCACGCCGGCCCCGGGCACCACGCCGGCGACCACGGCACCGAATCCGGGCACCACGCCCACCACCACACCGTCGCCGGTCACCACCACCGCCGGCGGGGGCGGCCCGGCCGTCACCGCCCCGACCACCACGATCCCACGGCTCGGATCGCTCACCTTGCGAGCGAGGCCGACCTCAGGACCCGTGTCGCGGTTGTCGCCCGCGACCTGGCCGAGCGCCGGCTGCCGCAGCGCCTCCTGCCAGGCCACCTCGATGTGATCGAGGCGGCGGACGTCACGACCCCGGCGCGACACCGGAGTGGCGATCAGCGCCCGCCGTGGCCGGGCACGACCAGCCCGCTCTCGAACGCGAGGATGATCGCTGCTGCTCGATCGCGTGCGCCGAGCTTGGCGAAGATGTTGCCGACGTGGCCCTTCACGGTGCGCTCGCTCACGTAGAGCCGCGCCGCGATCTCGAGGTTCGACGCGCCGTGCGACATCAGCACGAGCACCTCCCGTTCCCGCTCGGACAACCGGTCGAGCGCAGCGATCGCCTCGTCGGCGGATCTCGGTCCGGCGCCGCGTACCGCAGCCAGCACCCGCGGGGTGACGCGCTGGTCGAGCCACGAACCGCCACCGGCGACCGAGCGGATCGCGGCGATCAGGTCGTCCGCCGGCGTGTCCTTCAACAAGAAGCCCGCCGCGCCCGCCTGCAGCGCACCCCACAACACGTCGTCGTCGTCGAAGGTGGTGAGCACCAGGACCGGTGGACCGTCGGCGTCCCGGATGCGCCGCGTCGCCTCGATGCCGTCCAGCACCGGCATCCGGATGTCCATCAACACGACGTCGGGACGGTGCGCCGCGATCGCAGCCAGCCCCAGCTCGCCGTTCGCCGCTTCCGACACCACCTCCACACCGGCCTCGGTGGAGATGATGAACGCCAGCCCCGCTCGCACCAGTTGTTGATCGTCGACCAGCACCACCCGCACGGCCGAGGTCGTGTCGGTCACGACAGCGCCGCCGCTCGCCGCAACGGCAAGGCAGCGTCCACGCGCCAGGTGGGGTGATCCGGCTCGCCGGTCTCCACGGCACCGGCCTCCACCGATCCACCTGCGGCGCGCACGCGCTCGTTCATGCCGCGGATGCCGAGCCCGTCACGGTCGCGTGCACGCGCCGGCTCGGCGACGGTCGGGTTCTCGGCCACGATCCGCAGCACCGTGCCGGCGCCGTCGCGCACCACCCGCAGCGTCACGGGTGCGCCGGGCGCGTGCTGGAGTGCGTTCGACAGCGCCTCCTGCACCACGCGATAGGCCGTCAGCGACGTCGTCGGATCCGCCACCACGTCGTCGAGTTCGAGCTCGGCGTCCACCTGGAGCCCGGCGCTGCAGAACTGCTCGACCAGCGTGGCGATGTCGGCCATCGCGGGCAGGGGCGGATCACCCGCCGGGCCGGCCGGCTCGTCGGCGCGAAGCAGTCCCACCACACCCCGGATCGAGTCAAGGCTCTCGCGGCCGATGGCTTCGGCCCGCTCCAGCGCGTCGGCGGCCCGGGCGGGGTCGTGGGTGATCGCCCGGCGGGCACCGGTGACGTGCAGCATCGTGACGGTGAGGGAGTGCGCCACGACGTCGTGGATCTCGCGGGCGATGCGTGTGCGCTCGTCGGCCGCGGCGTGCTCGTTGTCGCGTTCGCGTGCACGCTGGAGCTCGTCGAGCAGTTCGTCCTGTCGGCGCAACATCGTGCCGGCCATGAAGGCGACGCCCGCGCCACCGACGAAGTACAGCGTGCCGGTCTCGTGCGTGGTGCCCTCGAGGATCGCGAGTCCGACGGCGAGCCCGATCGCGGTGGCCACCGGCGACACGGTCATCGCACGGCTGCGCGACGAGCGGGTGAGCCACACGATGGCCACCATCGCCGGGAACATGCCGCCGGGGTTGCGGCACAGCAGCACCAGTCCTGCGGCGGGCCCCATCGTCGCCAGGTGGAACGACCACGGCGACAGCGTGACGCCACCCGCCACGAGGGTCCACGGCACGAGTCCGGCCAGCGCGAACACCACGTCGGACCATTCGAGAGCCGTCTTGTCGCCGAACAGCGCGATCAGCGCCGCGCCCAGCGCGGCGAGCGACGTCACCACCGTGGTCGACAGCCGTGGTGCCGTGCCCGACGATTCGTGCATGCGAGCACGATACGCACCGCCACCCCCCGCTGTCACCGGACTGCAGTACGGGTCGCGCCGTCCTGCGGACGCGGTCGCGGAACCAGCCGTCGGCCCGTGTCCGCCCTGCCGGCGCCGGCGGACGATGCACCTGCGGCAGGAACGGTCCTGTCCGACGGATGACGAGGAGGACGTCGTGCTCACACGACTCGGGTGGTTCACGGTGCGACGGCGGCGGCTGGTGCTGTCGTTCACGGTGCTGTTCATGGTGGTGGCCGGTGTGGTGGGTGCCGGCGCGTTCGGGGTGTTGCAGACCGACGGCTTCGAGGACCCGTCGGCCGAGAGCACGGTCGCCGCCGAGGTGCTCGACACCCACTTCGACGGTGGCGACCCCAACGTGGTGCTGGTGCTGACGGCCGAGGGTCGCGACGTCGACGATCCCGCGCTGGCAGCCGAGGGGCTCGCGTTCGCCGATCGGCTGGAGAGCCTCGACGGCGTGCACGGCGTCGTGTCGTACTGGTCCCTTGGCAGCGCACCACCCTTGCGCAGCACCGACGGCGACACCGCCCTGGTGCTCGCCCAGGTGGACGGTCCCGACGTGGACGAGCTCGTCGGCCAGGTGGACGAGCAGTTCGGCGGGGCCCAGGGCAGCTTCGACGTGCTGCTCGGCGGACGCGAGGCGGTGTTCGCCGACGTCGGCCACACCATCGAGGGCGACCTGTTGCGCGCCGAGATGATCGCCGTGCCGCTCACGCTGATCCTGCTGCTGTTCGTGTTCCGCGGCGTCGTCGCGGCCAGCCTGCCGATGTTCGTCGGCGTGATCGCCGTGGTGGGCACCCTGCTCAGCCTGTTCGTCATCGGTTCGATCACCGACGTGTCGATCTACGCGATCAACCTCACCACGGCGTTGGGCCTCGGCCTCGCGATCGACTACAGCCTCTTCATCGTGTCCCGCTACCGGGAGGAGCTGCGCGCCGGACGGTCGGTCGAGCACGCCGTCGTGCGCACCGTCGAGACCGCCGGCAAGACGGTGCTCATCAGCGCCCTCACCGTGGCCGTCTCGCTGTCCGCCCTGCTGGTGTTCCCGCTCTACTTCCTGCGGTCCTTCGCATACGCCGGTGTCGCCGTCGTGCTGCTCGCGCTCGCCGGGTCGCTGCTGTCGCTGCCCGCGCTGCTCGCCGTGCTCGGCCACCGCGTGAACGCACTGCCGGTCGGCCGTCGGCGCGACGACCGGGCCGACCACGAGGGCATGTGGCACCGGATCGCCACGTTCGTGATGCGCCGGCCGATCCCCATCGCCGCGACGGTGGTGGCGGTACTGCTGCTGCTCGGCGCCCCGTTCCTGCGGGTGAGCTTCGGGACGCCCGACGACCGGGTGCTGCCCACGTCGGCCGGCAGCCGCCAGGCGTCGGAGGTGCTGCGAGCCGACTTCGACGGCAACGCCGCCGAGAGCTTCGGCGTGGTGACCGCCGGCGTCGGGGCCGACCGCGCCGACGACGCGGCTGCGACGGCTGCGACGTTGTCGACGCTCGACGGCGTGGCCCGCGTCGACAGCCTCGCCGGCACGTTCGTCGACGGTGGGCTCGTCGCGGCATCCGACGCCGACCTGCGCTTCGTGGCCACCGACGGGTCGGTGAACAGCTGGATGTCGGTCGTGCCCGACTTCGCCGTCGTGAGCGAGCAGGGCGAGCGACTGGTGCAGGACATCCGCGACCTCGACCTGCCGCTCGACGTCGCCGTCGAGGGTGCCGCCGCACAGCTGGTCGACACCAAGTCGGCCATCACCGACGCCCTCCCGTGGGCGGTGGGCATCATCGTGGCCGCCACGTTCGTGCTGCTGTTCCTGCTCGCCGGCAGCCTGCTGGTGCCGGTGAAGGCCCTCGTGCTCAACCTGCTCAGCCTCACCGCGACCTTCGGGGCGATGGTGTGGGTGTTCCAGGACGGCAACCTGTCGGGCCTGCTCGGCTTCACGGCCACGGGCACGATCGACACGTCGATGCCGATCCTGATGTTCTGCATCGCCTTCGGGCTGTCGATGGACTACGAGGTGTTCCTGTTGTCCCGGATCAAGGAAGAGCACGATCGCACCGGCGACAACGAGGCGTCGGTGGCGCTCGGCCTCGAGCGCACCGGCCGCATCGTCACCGCTGCGGCAGCCCTGCTGGCGATCACGTTCTTCGCCTTCGGCACGTCCGGTGTGAGCTTCATCAAGATGTTCGGCATCGGCCTCGGCCTGGCCGTGCTGATGGACGCCACCGTCGTCCGGGCCTTCCTGGTGCCGGCGTTCATGCGGCTCGCCGGCGAGGCGAACTGGTGGGCACCGGCCCCGCTGCGCCGGCTGCACGACCGATTCGGTCTGCACGAGGGCGACGGTCCGTCACCGCTCGACGATCCACCGGCCACCGACGACGCGGCGCCCGAACTGGTGGGTGCCGGTCGGTGATCGTGTCGGACGGGACGGGCGCACCCGATGTGGGTGTGTCCGTCCCACCGGCGCGTCGATCAGACGACGACGACCTTGGTGCCGATGTCGGCCCACTCCCACACGAAGTCGGCGTCCTCGACGGCCTGGCGCTGGCACCCGCCGCTGAGACGGGTGCCGAGCTCGGCGTCGGTCTGGTACGGCGACTCGTCCTCCACGTGGAGCGGGATCGAGTGGAAGCCGATCGCACCCTTCTGGGTCTTCAACCAGCGCACCATCTTCGGCAGGTAGGCCTTGCCGTTCCAGGCCGTCGAGACCTCGGAGCGGCTGTACACCTCGTGGGTGCCGGGCAGCTCGTTCGAGTACTTGCTGCCCGAGACGAGCCACGAGCGGATGATCTCGCCGTTCTCCCCGACGGCCCACACGCGCTGGCCGGCGCGGTCGTACACGAGGCGGCGACCACTGCCGGAATCCTCGGGCAGCGGCGGGGCGTCGGCGCCGGCCGTGGCGACCGACGACAACGGGTAGCCGAGCAGGTCGACCGCGCCCGGCGGCGGGGGCGGGGTGCGGGTGATGAAGCTCTCCTCGTCGGGCCAAATGCCGAGCGAGATCGCCGACTCGCGGCCGACGATGCCGTCGACGTAGAGATCGCGGTCGGTCTGCATCGCCTCGACCGCGGTGAACGTCGCCTGATCGAAGGTGCCCGACACCGGCCCGGTGTAGAAGCCCTGATCGGTGAGCGCCTGCTGCAGGCACGAGACGCTGGTGCCGGCGTCGCCGAGGCGGACCGAGAGCTTGTCCATGAGGCAGGCGTCGGCGGCGGTGAGGTCGTCGCCGTCGAGGTCCTGTACGCCGCTGGCAGCGGCCGCCTCGAGGGTCGCTGCCGCCGGATCGGTGGCGGCAGCGACTGCCGGCGTGGCGCCGGCGCCCGTGGCGGGATCGATCGCGACGGCCGCTGCGGCATCGGCCGGGGCCGCGGCGACAGAGGTGGCGGTGAGGTCGGCGGCGGGTGCCACGGCGTCGGCACCGTCGTCGCCACCACGGAGCGCGATGAACCCGCAGAGCACGGTGGCGGCCACGCCGACGACGAACAGCGGGCGGCGGTCGGTGCGGTGGTGCGCCGGCCCGCGACGATCGTCGTGGTGCGACGGGCCGAGGTGCAACAACGGGACGTGGTGACGTCCGGCGTCGGGGCCGCGCTCGTACCGGTCGTCGTACCGGTCGTACCGGTCGTCGCGCCGGTCGACGCGGGGATCGACGCGGGGATCGACGCGGGGATCGACGCGGGGATCGACGCGGGGATCGACGCGGCGCGCCGACGCAGGTCGCTCGCGGACGTCGATCGAGCCTCGATCGCGCGACGACACCGCTCGCTGCTGGCCGGTGCGCTGGCGGCTCGCGTCCGCGTGAGCGGTGCGGGCCGCACGGTCGCGCGGGTCGGGGGTGAGCGGGCGGCGGGCGGCGCCGGCCGATTCGACGCGTGCGCGCGAGCTGCGCGCCTGACCACGCTGCGGGGCGGAGGGACTGCGATCCAGCGGTGGGTTCATGCGTCGACTCGTCCTGATCGGGCCGGGCTCGGGCGGAGGGAAACCGAAGCGGCCCCATCGTAACCGCTGTGTACCGTTCGGGCATGGCCACCCCAGCCGATCACCGCGCCGACCACCCGTCCGAACACCCCGACACGACGCCACCGCCGATCGCCCCCGACGACAAGAACTGGACCTGGGTGCTCGAGCGTCGGTGCCCCGACTGCGGGTTCGACGCCGAGTCGGTGACCGTCGCGGCCGTCCCCGATCTGGTGCGCGCCAACGCCGCCGACTGGGCCGATCTGCTCGCCCACCCGCACGCCCGGCAGCGACCGAGGCCCTCGCAGTGGTCGGCGCTCGAGTACGCCTGCCACGTCCGCGATGTGTTCCGGCTGTTCGAGACCCGCCTCCGCCTGATGCTCACCGAGGACGGCCCGTCGTTCGCCAACTGGGACCAGGACGTCACCGCCGTCGAGCATCGCTACGACCTGCAGGACCCCGCCGTCGTGGCCGACGAGGTGCAGGCGGCAGCTGCGTCCGTCGCGGCGGCGTTCGCCGGCATCCGGCCCGATCAGTACGGCCGTACCGGGTTCCGTTCCGACGGTGCCGCGTTCACCGTCGAGAGCTTCGCCCGCTACTTCGTGCACGATCCGGTGCACCACGTCGACGACGTGCGACGCGGCAACGCCGTGCTCGAACGTTCGCCCGCCTGACCTCGCACGGACCCGCCCTCGATCTGCGACGTCGTCGGTTCAGAACGAGCCGTGCCGGCCCTCGCCGCCGGCGAATCGCCGAGCGCCGGCGAGGGTCTCGCCCGACCGGATCGTGGCGAGTCCGATCTCGGTCTCGTGCGCCAGGGCGTCGTCGATCGGCATCGACCACTGGTCGTAGCTCGAGCGTCGATCGCCGCGCAGGCACAGCTGCGGGAACTCGCCGATCTGGCGGGCGAGTTCGATCGCCGCCTCGAGTGCCTGTCCCGGCTCGACCAGTCGGTTGGCGAGCCCCATCCGCAGTGCCTCCTCGCCGCTGACGCCGCGCCCGGTGAGGATCAGGTCGAGGGCATGGCTGTGGCCGAGCAGGCGGCTCAGGCGGATCGTGCCGCCGTCCACCAGCGGCACACCCCATCGACGGCAGTACACGCCGAACACGGCGTCGGCGGCGGCGACGCGGAGGTCGCACCACACCGCGAGCTCGAGTCCGCCGGCGACGGCATGACCCTCGACGGCGGCGACGACCGGCTTGTCGAGCCACATCCGCGTCGGCCCCATCGGTCCGTCGAACGACACGTCGGCGTCCACGCGGTTGCCGTGACCGGCCCCGACCGCTTTCAGGTCGGCGCCCGCGCAGAAGGTGCCCCCAGCGCCGGTGAGCACCGCGACGCGCAGATCGTCGCGTGCCGCGAACTCGCGGAAGGCCGCAGCGAGCAGTGCCGCGGTGGGACCGTCGACCGCGTTGCGTACCTCGGGTCGGTCGATCGTCACGACCCACACCCCACCGTCGAGGGCCTCGGTCCTCACCGTCGCTGCCGTCGTCGCCATCACGTCGTCCATGGGGCCAGTCTCGTCCACTCGTTCGAACCAGGTGTCCTCGCCGAACTCGCCGACGGCCACATGGGTGCGGCGGAACCCGGCGTGCTCGTAGAACGCGACCACGTCGGTCCACGACGAGGTGGTCTCCAGCACCACACGCGGCGCGCCCCACGCCTGCGCGGTGGCGAGCAGCTCGTCGAGCACCGACCGGCCGTGCCCCTGGCCTCGTCGATCGGCAGCGACCGACATGCGCACCACCTCGGCCACGCCGTCGCCCCGCGGCACCACGGTGCCGGTCGCGACGATCGCACCGGTGCCATCGACGGCGACGACGGTCCGGCTGCCGGGGTACGCCGCCGCGAGGTCGTCGAGATCGCAGTTCAGCGTCGGGTCGACCTCCCCCCAGTGGTCGGCGAGTCCGGCGAGCACCAGCGCCCGCACGGCCTCGGTGTCCGACGGCTCGAGGTCGCGCAGCGACAACTCCTGGCGACGGGTCGCGTCCCCGGCGCTACGGTCGGTCGTCATGAGCCCATTGAACGTCGTCGCGCCCGCGTTCGTCGACATGGCGCACCGCATCGTCTGGTGCACCGTGGCTACCGTCGACCCGTCCGGCGCGCCCCGTACCCGGGTGCTCCACCCCATCTGGGCCTTCGACGGCGAACGCCTGACGGGCTGGATCGCCACCTCGCCGTCGTCGGTGAAGGCCGGTCACCTCGCGCACGAGGCGCGGGTGTCGCTCACCTACTGGGCGCCCGATCACGACACCTGCACCGCCGACTGTGCGACGGTGTGGGAGGACGACCCCGCCGACCGAGCGCGTGGGTGGCAGCGCTTCGCCGAGGGCCCGGCGCCGGTGGGGTACGACCCGGCGATCATCCCGGGCTGGACCTCGCCTGCGTCGCCCGAGTTCGGGGTCCTGCGACTCGAGCCGCAGCGGTTGCGGGTGATGCCCGGCTCGGTGCTGCTCACCGCTCAGGGTGAGGTGCTCAGCTGGAAGAAACCCGGCTGACGAGCGGTTGGAGGCCTCCATGCAGCTCGACTTCTGGATCGACCCCGCCTGCCCGTGGTGCTGGGTGACGTCGCGATGGATCACCGACATCGCCCCGCATCGCGACCTCGAGGTGACGTGGCGGCCGATCAGCCTCAAGGTGAAGAACGACACCCAGCCCGACTCGCCGTGGTACGAGGTGTCGTCCTACACGCACAACCTGTTGCGGGTGATGGAGTCGGTCCGCGCCGCCGAGGGTGACGGCCCACTCGGCCGGCTGTACTCGGTGTACGGCGAGCACATCCACCACCAGCGCGACCACGATCAGCCCGCGGCGACGCTGCTCGAGGAGGCAGGTCTGCCCCCCTCGCACGCCGCTGCGTTCGACGACGACTCGTGGGACCCGGTGATCCGGGCCGCGATGGACGAGGGGCTGGCGCTCACCGGCACCGACGTGGGCACGCCGCTGATGGCGTTCACCGATGCCGACAGCGGTCGGCGTGTGGGCTTCTTCGGTCCCGTGATCAGCCGCCGCCCACCACTCGCTCAGGCCCTCAAGCTGTGGGACGCCGTGTCGGCCGCCGCCACCGTCGACGGGTTCTGGGAGCTGAAGCGCACCCGGACCGAGGATCCGGACTTCAGCCCACCGGCGAGCTGACCAGCACCTGCCCGAGCTCGCCCAGCGCGGCCAGGTCGTGCACGTCGTGGTCGAGCAGCGGCACGTCGCGCACCGGCGCGCCCCTGGCGAGCTCGGCCAGTGTCGCCATCTCACGCCGTTCCGCCTCGGCCACTGCGGCGAGCTCGCGGTGGTAGGCCACCTGCTCGGCGAGCGGCCCGTCGAGCGCGTCGAGGCCGCTCAACTCGTCGGGGTGCAGGGCGGGCGGGAGTGGATGCACGAGGTTCACCACGACGCCGCCGAGTCGGTACCCGCCTTCGTGCAACGCGTCGGCGAGGAACGACGCCTCGTCGATCGCCTCGGCTCGCGGGCTCGACACCAGCACGAACGCCGTGTGGTCGGCACGCAACAACGCCGACATCTCCGCGGCGCGCTGACGCAACCCGGCCTCGAGTCCGGAGATCGACCGGAAGAAGTCGATCGTGTCCTCCACGATCTTCGGGCCGGCGAGCCGTTTCACCGTCCACGAGAACGCACTCGTGGCGGCGTTGGTGACGCGGGCCAGCGATCGTGAGGGCAGGGTGAGCGCCCGGTACACGGGGTTCGACAGGAATCGCACCAGGCGGTCGGGGGCGTCGAGCACGTCGATCGCGTGGCGCGACGGCGGGGTGTCGATCACCACGAGGTCGTAGTCGCCGCTGTGGTGCAGCTGGTGCAGGCGTTCGATCGCCATGTACTCCTGCGCGCCCGCGAGCGAACCGGCGATGGCGCGATAGACGGGGTTGGCGAGGATGCGGTCGGCTCCGTCGCCGGCCCGGTCGCGGATCAACTGGTCGAAGGTGTGCTCGGCGTCGAGCATCAGCGCCGAGAACGAGCCGGGCCCGGGGGCTGCACCCACCACCACATGGGGTCGATCGGACGCCGTGCCGTCGAGTCCGAGCGCATCGGCCAGGCGTCGCGCCGGGTCGATCGTCACCACCACCACGCGCCGGCCGGTACGGGCCGCGGCGAGGCCGAGCGCCGCCGCCGTCGTGGTCTTGCCCACGCCCCCCGGACCACAGGTCACCAACAGGTCGGCGGTCTCGACGAGCCGCGCCAGGGAGGTGGTGGTGGGATGGGTCATCGCGCTCCTCGTGCCGGCGTGGCGGGCCGGCCGCCCTCGACGCCGAGTGCGTCGACGAGCACCTCGAGGTCGTCGGGTGCCAGCCGCGACGTCACCAGCCGGGGGAGCTCGATGCGCGGCAGCGGCAACAGGTCGTCGAGGCGGGCGAGCTGTTCGCGCTGGACGCCGAGACGTGCGGCGCCGTAGCGGCTCGACACCGTGAGCGCCGTCTTCGTCGCCGCGCCGATCGTGACGCCGCTGCGCCGGGCGGCGGCCGCCGGGGTGAGCGACAGCCCGGCGCGGTCGGGCCAGCACGCGTTCACCACGAGCGGCGCCGGTGCGAGCCCGAGTCGTTCGTCGACGTCGCAGGCCAGCTCGATCACCTCGTTCACGGGCGTCTCCTCGGGCAGGGTGACGAGCAGCGCCTGCGACCGCGTCGCGTCGGCCAGCATCGCCGCCACCTCGTCGGCCTGGTCGCGCACCGGACCGCTCGAGATCACCTCCTGCAGCGCACTCGCCGATCGCAGGAACGGGGCTGCGTGACCAGCGGGTGGCGCGTCCACGATCAGCAGGTCGGCGGCGCGGGTGCGTTCGAGTTCTTTCACCTTGCCGAGCACCAGCAGGTGCTCGAGGCCGGGCGTCGAGGCCGCCACCATGTCGAGCGACGCCGCCGATGCAGCCTTGCGCAGCACGGCGCCGATGCCCTTCAGGTCGAGGTAGTCGCCGAAGGCCTGCTCGGGTGGGATCGTACGCCCGCGGACACGTCCGCCGCTGGCCCTCGACACGCGCAGGACCTGCTCGTCGCGACGCAGCGGGGACCCACCGAGCAGCGGGCCGAGACCCGGCTTGCCGTCCACCGACACGAGCAGCACGTCGGCGCCGTTGCGCGCCGCGAGCAGCGCCGCTGCGGCAGCGACGGTGCTCGAGCCGACGCCGCCCTTCCCGGCGACGAACAGCACGTGTGCGGTGCCGAGCCAGCTGGGTTCCACCCGGGGGAGGGTACCCGCACCACGCCCGGTCGGGGTGGAGACGCCGGGCACGGGCCCGACGCAGGCGGGGTCAGGGCAGGACGCCGACGCTCGCGAGGCCGAGGCGCAACAGCCGGTCGTGGCCCTGGGTCATCTCTCGCCGCACGGGATCGCTGACCGCTTCGGCCGGGGTGTACCACACCAGGTCGAGCGCCTCCTGGGTCGGCTGGCAATCGCCGGCGACCGGCACCACGTAGGCGAGGCTCACCGCGTGGTGGCGCGGGTCGTGGAAGCCGCTGATCTCGGGGTCGGGGAAGTACTCGGCCACGGTGAACGGCGCCGGTGCGGCCGGGATCTGTGGCAGCGCCACCGGTCCGAGATCCTTCTCGAGGTGACGCAGCAGCGCGTCGCGGATGCGCTCGCCGAACAGCACCCGGCCGCTCACCACCATCCGGCTGAGGCTGCCGTCGGCCGCCTGGCGCAGCAGCATCCCCACGCGAGTGACGTTGCCGAGCTCGTCGACGCGCACCGGGATGGCGTCGACGTACACCAGGGGCACGTTGGCACGGATGTTCTGCATGGTCTCGTTGTCGAGCCAGCCGGTCTTGAGGTCGAGTTGATCGCTCACGTGGGTCCTGTGAAGTAGCCGTTCACGTCGATGATGACATGCGTCGTCTGGTTCACGAGGGTATTCAGCGCCCCGCCGGACGACAGCCGCACCATGCCGGCGTTGGCACGGGGGTCTCGGGCAGGGTAGTTCAGGTTGGAGATCAACGGCAGCCCTCGATCGGCCGGGTACACCGTCAGGTACCCGGCACCCACCGCCGCGTCGGACGTGAGGTTCATCGACACCGCCGACGCACCGGCCGGCACCGCCGCACCGGTGACGCTGATCGTGCGGGTGCCGAGCGAGGGGTGGATGCCGGCGCCGCTGCGGCTGTCGTAGGCGCGCGACGGCGTGAGCGGCACGAACAGTCCGTCGCGGGCCGCCGGGGTGGTGGGCCCGGTGATCCAACCCATCAGGTCGACCACGAGATGGGTGCTGTTGCTGGTGAGCACGCTGATCGAGCCGTCGGCGCCGACCGGCACGATGCTGAGCGTGCCCGAGGCGAGGCCGGCGACGTAGTTGCCGCTCGACGTGGTGAGCCCCGACGCCCCGGTGGCCTGTGCCCGGAGGAACCCGCTCCCGACGGCCTGGTCGGCCACCACGTTCACCACCGCCGCCGATGCGGTGGGCGGGATGCCGGTGACGCGCACGATCTCACCCGCCTCGGGGCGGTGCGGTGTCCACTCGGGCGGCACCGGTCCGCCGGACTCGGGTCGCGTGTCGAGCACGCGCACCGGGTCGACCGCGACGAAGCGACCCGCCGCCACCGGTCCGTCGGGCGCGGGGGAGAAGGTGCCGAGCAGGTCGACCACGACGTTGCCGCCGGCGAAGAGGTAGAGGGTGATCCGCCCGCCGGCGCCGATGGGGACGATGGCGAAGTTGGGCTGCACCTGGCCCGGGCTCGCGACGTTGAGCGTCGACGACGCGCCGAGCGTGCCCTGCATGGTGGGCAGCACCTGCACGTACCCGGCGGCGGTGGTGTCGGTCGAGATCACGTTCAGCGCGACCGCCGACGCACCGCTCACGGGGAGCGTGAGGTCGATCAGCTGGAGCGCCGGATGCGGGCCGACCGGAGCGCCCGCCGTGGGCGACGAGGCGCGGGTGTCGAGCACGCGCACCGGGGTGGCGAGCGCGCGGTACTGCGCGGGGCGCTGGTCGACCGACGCCGCGGGCGGGACGGGCAACTCGAGCCGTCCGGCGCCGAACGCGTTGTCGGGACCCGTCGGGCCGAGGTCGCGGACGAGGTGCTTCACCAGCGCGGCGAGGTGGGCGCCGCCGGCGGCGAGGCCACGGCCGGCGAGCAACGCCGCGAACCCGGCGGCGCTCGGCGAGGCCGCGCTCGTGCCGCTGAAGCACGGCAGACCGGTGCGCGAGACGTTGTAGATGCTGCTGCGCACGCAGCTCGGCGCCGACACATCGGGCTTCGTGCGCCCGTCGTTGGTCGGGCCCTGCGACGAGTAGCCGCCGATCGTGCTGCCGTTCGCGGGGTCGACCGCGCCGACCGCGACGAGCGCCGGGTTGCGCGAGTCGACCACCGGCTTGGCCGCGCTGAACGCCTGCTGGTGGTACTCGAGGTCGCCGGCGAACAGCGCGACCTCCACCACGTCGACCGGATCGGCACCCGGCGAGGTGCGCCGGATGCGGATCGTGACGTTGCCGCGGCACTCCCATTCGTCGGCCGCTTCGAGCGGCGGGGCGCCGAGCACCTGGCGGTCGTTCACCACCTGCACCAGGCGCCCGAGCCCGTCGTAGATCTCCACCTGGTAGTCGGCCGTGCGGGTGCGGGGCTGGTTCCAGTCGTCCCAGCGCACCCCGTCGAAGCCGACGCAACCCTTGTCGCTCAGGATCGTCATCGCCGTGTCGACGCCGGGTCCGGGCTGGAAGTCGAGGTACCCGGCCGCGTCGACGCCCTCGACGTAGCGGCCGTACGAACCCGAGGCGTCGTTGCCGGCCGAGTTGAACCAGGTGATCCCCTTCGACGCGGCGTGGTCCACCACGGCGGCGAGCGGGCCCGTGCCGTCCCCCGGGCCGTCGTACGCGGCACCGAGCGAGCGGGTGACGATCGTGACGCCGTGGAGGGCGAACCAGTCGATGGCGGCGCGGAGGTCGGCGGCGGTGCCCACGGTGGCCAGCCAGAGCTCGGCGTCGGGCGCCATGTCCTTCACGATCTCGGCCACCGCCACGCCGTGCTCCGAGCCCGCCACACCGGAGGCCGACGAGCAGAACGCCGAGCCGGAGGTGTCGAGGCAGAAGGCGCGGCCCGCAGCGGCAGGGTTGGGACCCTGCTCCGCGGGGTCCCACAGGGTGAGGTCGAAGAAGTCGACGATGCCGATCCGTACCCCGGCGCCGCGCAGGCCCTGGGCGTGCCACGCCGCGGCCTGGGTGACCGCGACGTTCTCGCCCGTCACGGGGCCGAGGTCCACCGAGCCGGTGACGGGTCGGTTCGCCATCAGCGGCTTGCGCACCACCTGGGCGTCGTCGGCTGCGGCGAGATCGTCGACGCGCGACGCGGCGAGCGACACCTGCACCACCTCACCGGGCACCGATCCGACGATCACCCCGCCGAGCTCGATCGCATCGGCGCGGGCCCCGGCGACGTCGTCGGTGACGACCTCCACCACCACCCGTTCGCTCGGCGGTGCGTCGGCGAGCTCGGCGAGCAGTGCCGGGTCCGTGACCTGGTCGAGGTCGCCCACGGTCGGACCGGCGTCGGCGCGTGCCGTGCCGGCGAGCGCGGGACCGGCGAGCGTGGGACCGGCGAGCGCGGGACCGGCGAGCGACGTCAGCACGCACATGCCGATCCGCGCGACGCGGGGATGTCGGCGCCCACGGGACCGGCTCGCGAGCGACACGGGGCTCACCGCGAGGGGCGTCGGCGACCGCGACGAGTGGTGAGGCGAGTGGTGATCGGCGCCCGGCGGGGCAGTGGCGGCGCGACGAAGGCGACCCGTTCGTGGTCGTCGAGCTCGACGCTGATGCCGTCGGTGTCGATGTCGGTCGGGTCGCTGTTCGCATCGACGACGATCGGGGCTTCTTCTCGGGGCTTGCGCCCGTTGACCGCCTGGTCGATGCCGAGCATCGCGGAGGCCAGGATCCCGCCCGCCAGCCCATGGCGTTGGCGGGCGTGGCGCACCCGGTCGGCGAGGTCGTCGCCGGCGTCGAACGGCTCGGCCTCGGCGGCCTGCGGCTCGTGGTCGTCGGGGGCCCCGCTCATGGCCTGCAACCTACCGAACGCGGTGCGTGGGGGGTATCGCGCGATTGCACAAACCGGCTCGGTACTGTTTCCCGTCATGCCGGACGGGGAGGTGATCCATCGAGCAGCTGCGGCGCTCCGGATCGCGCTCGTCGGCCGAGCGATCAGCCGGTTCGAATCCACCTCGCTGCTCGGCCCGGCGCCCTCGCCGGGCCGCATCGTCGAGCGGGTGGAGAGCCACGGCAAGCACCTCGAGATCGCCTGGGACGACGGGCTGGTGCTGCACACCAACCTCCGCCTCACCGGGTCGTGGCACCTGTACCGCCACGGCGAGCGGTGGCGGCGTCCGGGCACCCAGATGCGTGTCGAGATCCAGACGGCGGACTGGATCGCCGTCTGCTTCAACGCGCCGGTGGTCGAGACCTACCGGGAGTACGACCGCACCCGCCATCCCGGGTTCGGTCCCCACGGTCCCGACCTCAGCCGTCCCGACGCCGATCTCGACGAGAGCATCAACCGGCTGTACCACTACCACGACCAGCTCGCCCCGGTGTGCGAGGCGCTGCTCGACCAGCACGTCGCCAACGGCATCGGCAACGTGTATCGCTGCGAGGTGCTCTGGGCGTGCGAGATCTATCCCTTCTCGCCGGTGTCGGTGCTCGATGCCGACGACTGCGCACATCTCGTCACCACGGCCTCGGGTCTGTTGCGCTCGAAGTTGCGACACAGCCCACGGATCACGGCGGCGATCAGTCAGCCCGGCTCGTTCGTCCGGGGTGACCTCGCGGTGTACGGCCGCAACGGACAGCGCTGCGCCCGGTGCGGCGACACGGTGCAGGTGTGCCAGCCGAGCATGTACGACCGGTTGCTGTACTGGTGCCCCGGGTGCCAGGTGCACCGCTCGATCGAGACGATGCAGCAGATGCCCGGGATCGACGAGGTGCGCGAGATGGATCCGCATCCGGCGGCGGTGAAGTTCCTCGCCAACCTGCCCTGGCGCCGCAGCCACCCGATCGCCGGCTGACGCACGACCGGTCAACGGCGCCGCTTCGCCTTCGCGGCCGCGGCGGCGCGGTCCTTCGGCCGTTGCGTCGTCGGTCGCGCCACGAAGCGCAGCGCGCTCCACGCCGCGTCGATCGTGCAGGCCTTGTCATCCACCCAGCCGGTCGGGAGCAGTGCAGCTCGCACCGCGTCCTCGGTGAGGTCGGTGTCGAGTCCGGCACCCGGGCGCGGGCAGGCGATCCACACGCCACCACCGGGTGCGAGGGGCGCCGTGAGCTTCGGCCACTCGGCCACCAGCAGCGCCCGGTGGGTGTGGAAAGCGATCACCAGGTCGATCGGCGCGAGCAACGACTGTTGCCAGATCGCATCGCCGGTACCGCCCTCGGCGGCCAGCTGCGCCGCGAAGCCCGATGGTGCGCGACGCACCGTGAACACGATCTCGCCCGAGAGGCCGAGCTTCTTCGGGAGCGGCGAGGCGGTGCCGGTGCTCATGCCCGCAACCCCGAGTTGGTCATCACCCGGTCGACGTCGATCTCGATCACGACCCGATCGTCGCGCACCTTCGGGGGTCGGTACCGCACCGCGTACGCCGCGACCGCCGCCGCGACCGCGTCGGCGTCGCGACGCACCTGCACGGGCCCTTCGAGGGTGATCCACCGGCCGCCGTCCACCTGGCACACCGCCGCGCGTCCCGTCGAGGCGTTGGCGGCCTTCACCGCGTCGGCGAAGGTGATCACCCGCGCCACGCCTCGCGAGTCGTCCCACGTGAAGCCGACCGGCACCACGTGGGGCGACCCGTCGGTGCGGATCGTGGTGAGCGTCGCCAGGTGGCGCTCGGCCAGGAACGCGAGCGCGGCAGCGCCGAGCGGTTGCTGCATCAGGTGGTCGCGATCGCCTGGAGGATGTCGGCGTTGGCGGCGCGTCGGGCCGGGATCCACGCTGCGGCGATCGCCACGAGGATCGAGGCGACGACGAACACCACGATGCTGACGACGGAGATGCTGAAGCTGTTGAGCCCCTGGTCCTCGAGTGCCTTCACCACGATGTAGCCGAGCGCCACACCCAACACGGTGCCCATCAGCGCGCCGAGCACGGCGGTGATCGCCGCCTCCCAGCGGATGCTGCTGCGTACCTGCGGCCGGGTCATGCCGATCGCACGCACGAGGCCGAGCTCGCGTCGCCGCTCGTAGATGGCGAGCAGCAGGGTGATCACGATGCCGAGCACGGCGATGAACACCGACATGCCGAGCAGGGCGTAGATGAAGTTGAGGAAGCCGTCCACCTGCGAGGCCTGGTCGTCGATGAACGCGTCGCGCGTCTGCACCTTCGCCGTGGGGTACTGCCCGGTGACCGACTCGATCGCCGCCGTCGCATCGGCGGTCGACACCCCGCTGGCCGACTGCACCAACACCTGGACGTCGAACTGGTCGGCGGCCTGGTCGGCGAAGAGTTGGCGGTCGACGATCAGGTTGCCGAAGTCCTCGGAATCGAAGATGCCGACGAGGGTGAGATCGCGTCGCTCGCCGCTCGTGAACACGGCCGTGACCGGGTCGCCGATGCCGAGCCCGTCGCGGTCGGCCTTGTCCTTCGACATCAGGATCCCGTCTGCGTCGAGCGACGACCAACCGCCTTCGGTGAAGGGGAGCTCGAACAGCGTGGCCGCGCGGGCGGCGTCGACGGTGAGCACCGTCTTGCCCGCCGGCTCGCCGTCCTCGATCAGTTGCACGATGTTGACGCCGATGCCGACGGCGACCTCCACCTCGGGCAGTTCGTTCAGCTCGTCGGTCATCGACACCGGCAGCCCGCCGAACCCCTGGCTGTCGGAGGTGCTGACCGCGAAGTCGCCGGTGAACTGCTCGCCGATCGATTCGCGGATCGAGGTCTTCACCGACGAGCCGAGGGTGGACACGCCGATGAGCAGCGCGAGCCCGATCGCCAACGCACCGGCGGTGAGCGCGGTGCGCTTCGGGTTGGTGGCGGCGTTGCGGCCGGCGATCTCGCCGGTGACGCCGCGGATGGCGGTGAGCGGCCGCGTGACGACTCGCGACACGGGCGCCGCGAGCAGGGGGCCGAGCACCACGAGCGATGCGAACAGGCCGGCGACGCCCGGGCCGAGCCACACGGCGCTGCCCGTGATGCCGAGCACCGTCGCGGTGATCGCGAGCACCAGGATCACGGCGCCGCCGACCAGGCGCACGCGGCTGACGCTGGTGCGGTCGACGGCGACGTCGCGCATCGCGGCGAGCGGCGGCACCCGTCCGGCGCGTACGGCGGGCACGATGGCGCACACCAGGGTGACGAACGCCCCGACGATGACGCTGACGACGAGCACCCACGGCTGCACGGTGAGCGCGGTGTCGGACGGACCGAACCCGATGGCCGACAGCAGCTGCATGATGCCGAACGCCAGTGCCACACCGCCGGCGAAGCCGAGGAGACCGCCGATCACGCCGATCAGCAGGGCCTCCACGAACAGCACCCTGGTCACCTGACCGCGGCTGGCGCCGACGGCACGCAGCAGCGCGTTCTCGCGCTGGCGCTGGGCGGCACTGATGCTGAACACGTTGTAGATGATGAACGAGCCGACGAACAGCGAGATCACCGCGAAGATCGTGAGGAAGATGGTGAAGAACTGCAGGCCCTCCTCGACGGCGGACTGGTTCTCCTCGGTGATCTCGGCGCCGGTGAGCACCTCGACCTCCTGGCCGTCGAACTGCTGGCGGATCGCGGCGGCGAGGTCGTCGTCGGTGGCCGAGCCGTCGCCGACGACGATCACGGCGTCGACGAGATCCGGCTGGGCGATGACGAACTCCTGTGCGGTCGGCAGGTCGAACAGCGCCCAGGATGCACCGTTCGAGCTGTCGTTGCCGGCGAACGTGGCGATGCCCGACACGGTGAACGCTCGCGAGCCGCCCTGGCTGGTGATGCGGACGGTGTCGCCGACCTCGAGGCTGCCGTTCTTGGCGGTCTGCCGGTCGACGACCACCTCGCCGGGCCCGGTCGGGCCGGCGCCCTCGGCGAGATCCCACGGCGACTCGGAGGCGCCGATCCACACACTGCCGAAGCGCGGCGGGCCGTCCTGACCGATCGTGTCGCCGTCGGCGGTGGCGATGCTGGCGAAGCCCTGGACGTCGCCGAACGCGGCGCGTACACCAGGCACGGCAGCCACGTCGGCGATCACCGAATCGGGCAGACGGTCACGACTCTCCTGGCCGAAGTCGCCCTCGATCACGTTGGACGACCGGACGAAGGCGTCGGTGTCCTCGTAGGCGTCGGCGAAGAGCTTGTCGAAGCTGCCCTGGATGGTGTCGCTGAAGACGAACACGCCGGACAGGAACGCGCAGCCCGCGATCACCGCGAGCGACGTGAGCACGAGGCGCCCCTTGCGGGCGAGCGCACTCTTGAATGCGAGACGGAACACGACTCACTCCCCGAAGTGCTTCATCCGGTCGAGCACACGCTCGGCCGTGGGATCGTGCATCTCGTCGACGATCTTGCCGTCGGCCAGGAACACGACGCGGTCGGCATAGCTGGCGGCCACCGGGTCGTGGGTGACCATCACGATGGTCTGGCCGAGCTCGCGCACGGCGCGCCGCATGAAGTCGAGGATCTCGGCACCGGTGCGGCTGTCGAGGTTGCCGGTGGGTTCGTCGGCGAAGATGATCGTCGGCTTGCTGGCGAGCGCACGGGCGACCGCGACGCGCTGCTGCTGCCCGCCCGACAGCTCGCTCGGGCGGTGCTTCAACCGGTCGCGCAGGCCGACGGTGTCGATCACCCGGTCGATCCAGCCCTGGTCGCCCTTGGAGCCGCCGAGCAGCAACGGCAGGGTGATGTTCTCGAGCGCCGAGAGCGTCGGCACCAGGTTGTAGGCCTGGAAGATGAAACCCACCGCGGTGCGGCGAAGCTCGGTGAGCTGCTTGTCGTTCAGCGTCGCGAGGTAGGTGTCGCCGATGTAGACGCCGCCGCTGGTGAGCGAGTCGAGGCCGGCGAGGCAGTGCATCAGCGTGCTCTTGCCCGAGCCCGACGGGCCCATGATCGCCGTGAAGCGGCCGGCCTCGAACGCGACGGTGATGCCGTCGAGGGCTCGCACCTCGCTGTCGTCCTTGCCATAGATCTTGCGGGCGTCGACGGCGCCGGCGGCCGCTGCGGTGGTCGCTCCGGCCGCCGGGCGCGACGCGGTGGAGGTGAGGGGATCCGGGGTCATGGTCCAGTTGTACCGCGCCGGCGTGACACCTGCGTCCGCAGTTCGGTGAATTCGGATCATCCGAAAGGTGGAGCGCTGCCGTCGCCCGGGGTGACGAGCCCCGATTCGTAGGCGACGACCACCACCTGCACCCGGTCGCGCAGGTCGAGCTTCGCGAGGATCCGGCCGACATGGGTCTTCACCGTCGCCTCGCCGAGGAACAGCGTCTCGGCGATCTCGGCGTTCGACAGGCCGCGGGCCACCAACTTCATCACGTCGAGCTCGCGGTCGGTGAGCTCGCCGAACCCGCGGACCGAGGTGTGCGGGTCGACGAGCGGTCGTTTCGCGACCTCCTCGATGAGCCGCCGGGTGACCGATGGCGCGAGCAGCGCGTCGCCGCGGGCCACCACCCGTACGGCCTCGATCAGTTGCTCCGCGGGAGCGTCTTTCAGCAGGAACCCACTCGCCCCGGCCCGCAGCGCCGCGTACACGTGGTCGTCCAGGTCGAACGTCGTGAGCATGAGCACCCGGGGTGGGTGATCGGCCACGGTGCCGCGGCCGGCGTGCCCGTCCGCTCCGGTGATGCGCGCGGTGGCCTCGATGCCGTCCATCGTCGGCATGCGGACGTCCATCAGCGCGACGTCCGCCCGGCAGCGTCCGGCGAGGTCGACCGCCTCGCGGCCGTCGGCCGCCTCGCCGACGACGGTGATGTCGTCCTCGCTCTCGAGGATGAGCCGGAACCCGGCGCGCACCATCGCCTGGTCGTCGACGAGCATGACCCGGATCATGCGGCGACGGCCTGCACCGGGAAGACCGCACGCACTCGCCAACCACCGCCCGCGCGCGGGCCCGCATCGAGGTGACCACCGAAGACGCCGACTCGCTCGCGCATGCCGAGCAGCCCGTAGCCCTGACCCTCGCCGCTCGCCGCGCTGGCGCCACGGCCGTCGTCGTCGATCAGGACGGTGAGCGCGCCGTCGACGTGTTCGAGTCGTACCTCCACCCGACGCACGGGCCCGGCGTGACGGCGGATGTTGGTGAGGGCCTCCTGCACCACACGGAACGCCGAGAGCTCGATCGCCGCGGGCAGCGCGGCGAGGTCGCCGCTCACGTGCAGCCCGATCGGCAGGTCGGCCGAGGCAGCCACGAGGTCGTCGAGCGCGGCGAGGGAGGGCTGCGGGCTTCGCGTCGCCTCGTCGGTGGACGAGATCCCGGCGATCGTGCCCCCGGGGTCGACGTCGCGCAGCACGCCCAGGATGCGGCGCATCTCGGTCATCGCCTCGCGGCCGGTGGCCTCGATCGCCTCGAGCGACTCGGTGGCACGGTCGGGGTTCGCGCGTAGCTGACGTCGTGCGGCACCCGCCTGGATGATCATGACGCTCAGGCTGTGTGCCACCACGTCGTGCATCTCGCGGGCGATGCGCGTGCGCTCGAGCTGCACCTGCTGCGTGGCGAGCAGCTCGCGTTCGCGTTCGGCCCGTTCGGCCCGCTCGACGAGTTCGTCGGCCCGTTCGCGGCGGCGGCGCATGTTGTCACCGAGCACGATCGCTCCGACGTAGAGCACCGCGGTGCTGATGACGGCGGCCACCTCGACGTCGTCCTCGACGACGCCGAGGGTGACGAACCCCACCAGGCACGCGAACGTGATCACCGACGTCACCTTGAGCCGTCGGCCGGCCACGTACGCGCCGAGCGAGTACGCAGCGATCAGGACGTTCATGAACCCGGCGCCCACCATCTCGGCTGCCTGCAACGCCATCTCGGGCACGGTGACGGCCACGAGCACCGCCACCGGCCAGCGACGACGCCAGGCGACGGGGATCGTCGACGCCAGCACCAGGATCGGGGACCACCAGGTGGGATCGGTGACCTCGAGGTCGGCGGTCTCACGGATGACCAGGTGCGCGACGAGCGCCGTGACGGTCAGCGCAGCGGCGAGCAGGCCGTCGGCGGCGGTGGGGTGTGCGCGCAGCCAGAGCACCGGTCGGGGGCGACGGCCCCGCCGGTCGGCAGGCGTTCGGCCGTCGGACGGCGCGCTGGTCACGGCGCGAACGCTACCCGGGCCCCTGGGAACCGGCGTCCCCCTCCAGTCGGATGTGCCCTACGCTTCGGGTGTGATCTTGTGCCCGTCGTGCGCGTCGCCCCTCACGCCAGGGGCACGGTTCTGCTCGTCGTGCGGGCACGCGGTCGCGACCGGGCAGGCCGAGGAGCGGCGGTTCGTCACCGTGCTGTTCGGCGACGTCGTCGGGTTCACCTCGCTCGCCGAGCATCTCGATCCCGAGCAGGTGAAACGGCTGATCGACGGGGTGTTCGAGCTGCTCGTCGACGACGTCACTGCGTTCGGCGGTCGGGTCGACAAGCTGCTCGGCGACGGCATCCTGGCGTTGTTCGGCGCGCCGGTCGCTCACGAGGACGACCCCGAACGTGCCGTCCGGGCGGCGCTGCGGATGCAGGAGACCATCGCGCGCTACGTCGCCGACGAGAGTCCCGGTCACGCGCTGCAGATGCGGATCGGCATCAACAGCGGCGAGGTGCTGGTGGGCACACTCGCCGGCACCGACTACACGGCCATGGGTGACGTGGTGAACACGGCGTCGCGCCTGCAGGCCGAGGCGCCGCCCGGCGGCGTGCTCGTCGGCGAGGCGACCTACGCCCTCACGAGCGACGTCATCGAGTACGGCCCGCCGACGCAGCTGCTCCCGCGCGGACGCGAGCAGTCGATCAGCACCTGGCTCGCTCGCGGCGCACTGACGGCGCCGGGGGCTCGGATCCGCCGGTCGGACCTGCGTCTGGTGGGACGCGACCCCGAACTCGCGATCGCTCGTGCCGGCATGCGACTCGCGTTCGACGACCGACGGGTGCTGCTGCTCAACGTGGTCGGCGAGAGCGGTGTGGGCAAGAGTCGGTTGATCGACGAGCTGATCGACACCGTCGACGATCTCGGTGTCAGCGATGTGGCCGTGTTCGAAGGTGTGTGTGCGCCCTACGGCGAGTCGAACGTGTGGTTCCCGGTGGCGACGGCGATCGCGTCGCACCTCGGGTTCGATCCGTCCCTCGGCGTGGACGAGCTGCGCGAGCGGGCCCTCGGCAAGGCGTCGGGCCTCCTCGGCGCCGACGGTGTGACACCGGAGGTGGAACGCGCGGTCGAGGTGTTCCTGCACCTGCTCGGGCACGACTCGGCCCTCGACGACGTCGACGCCACCACCCGGCGCGACATGGTGCTGCGCGCCATCACCCGGGTGGTGGAGATGCGGTCGCGCAAGGGGCCGATGGTGCTGTGGATCGACGACCTCCACTGGGCCGACCAGGTGGTCGTCGAACTGCTCGAGCACCTGTGCGTGGCCGTGCAGCGTCTGCCGTTCGTGCTCGTCACGTCGATGCGTGGCGGCAGCGAGGTGATCTGGCCCCCGTCGACCGACCGGTGCACCGTGCTGTCGCTCACGGTGCAGCCGCTCGCGCGGGAGGAGAGCGACGAGCTCGCGCTCGAACTGCTGCGCCAGCTCACTCCGCCCACGCAGGACTTGCCGGCGGACGGCCGCCTGCTGGGTGCGCTGTACGAACGCAGCGGTGGCAACCCGCTGTTCCTGCAGCAGCTGGCCGAGGTGGTGGCCGAGGAGGGGGCGGCGAGCGACCTGCCCGACTCGTTGCGGGCCCTGATCGCCGCCCGGCTCGACCAGCTGTCGGTGGCCGAGCGTCAGGTGCTCGACAACGCAGCGACGCTCGGGCTGGCGGGCAGCCTGCTCGGCCTCGAACGCTTCGCACACGCGATGCTGCAGAACTTCGACCGTTCGGTGCTCGCCGCGCTCGACGGCAAGGGCTTCCTCGTGATCGACGGCCAGCGGTGGCGGTTCCGCAGCGATTCGGTGCGCGAGACGGTGTACCAGACCCTCACCAAGGCCTCGCGGGCGCAGCGCCACGCGGGCGTGGCCGCCGTGCTGTCGGCATACGCACCCACCGCGCTCGACGACCTCGCGCACCACGCAGCCACCTCGGCCGAGCTGGTGGCCGAGCTGGGCCCCGTCGACAAGGTGCCGTCGACGATCCGTACCGACGCCGTGCGTGCGCTCGGCGCCGCTGCCCGACGGGCGCGCGAGACCGGCAGCCACAAGCTGTCGGTGTGGCACGCGACCCGCGCGATCGGCCTCATGTACGGCCACCCCTCCGAGGTGCCGGAGCGGACCGCCCTGATGCTCGTGCGATGCGCTGGGCTGATCGAGATGCGCGACTGGACCACCGCACGCGCCGATCTCGCCACCGTGTTGGCCGACGCCACCTTGCGCGGCGACCTCGCCGTCGAGGGCGAAGCACGGCGCCTGCTCGGCTCGCTCCACCACTTGCAGGGCGACCCGGTGCGGGCGCGAGAGGAGCTCGGCCGCAGCGTCGACGTGCTGCGCAGCGCCGACGCACCGGCACTGCTCGCCGATGCATTGCGCCAACGCGGGTTCATCGAGCTGTTCGGCGGCTCGCTCGACGACGCCGAGTGGCACTTCGGTGAGGCCGAGGCCCAGTTCCGGGTGATCGGTGACGAACGCGGCCTCGCGTACATCGAACAGCACCGGGCGTGGCTGTCGTTCCTGTCGGGCGACCTCGAACTCGCCGACGAGCGACTGCACCGTGCGGCCGAGACCCACAGCCGGCTCGGCGACCGCAACGGCGTCGGCTGGGCCTTCGGCCTGCTCGCCTTCGTCCGCTTCTTCCAGCGTCGTTTCGTCGAGGCCGAAGACCTCGCGAGCGTGGTGCAGACCGAGGCGCTCGAACGCGGCGACGACTGGGCGGCGGCGATGATGCAGACACTGGTGGCCGACCTGCGGCTGTGGCACGGCAAGCTCGACGAGGCGATGCAGCACGCCGAACAGGCCCGCATGCGCTTCCGCCGTCTCGGCGACGGCTTCGGCATGGCCCAGGCGTTGTCGGCGCTGGTGCGGGTACAAGTGGCGCTCGGCAAATCGGCTGCGCAGCAGCGCACCACGGAGGAACTGCTGTCGTTGGCCGAGGGTTCGCCCGCCGGCCCGGTCCCGCTGCTGGCCGTTGCCGGCGCCTCGATGCACCGCGGCGATGCGAGGGTGGCGCTGTCGATGCTCGGCCGGGCCGAGGAGCTGATGCTGCAGCGCACGTCGGGCACCTTCGAGGCCGACGTGCTCCGGGCGATCGTGTCAGCGCAGGCCGGTGCACTCGACGACTCGCTCGCCGCGCTCGACCTGGTACCCGAGCCCGCGCGAGAGCACCCGTTCGCTCGCACGGCGGCGGCGCTCGTCGCATCGCTCGCCGGGGATCCGGCCGTGGCGGTGCGCGAGGCGGGGCTCGTGGCGACCACCCCGGGATCCACCTACCTCGACCGTGCCATCGCGGCCGTGGCGGCCGCCGGCGCCCACGTCGCACTGCACGATCCGCACGCCGCCTGCGAAGTGCTCGACACGGCATTGCAGGAATGCCTCGTCGTCGGCGACGTCGTGGCGATCGCGCTGCTCCAGCGCACGCACCTCCACGTCGCGGGCGAGGCGCACCCGAGTGGGCCCGGCGATCCCGCCGCGTTGGGCGACGGCTGGCTCGATCTGATCAGCCGCCTGCCCGCACCGGAGCCGGCGGCGTGACCGGCCGCCTCGCGGAACCCGACCCCGCCGGTCGTCAGGCGACGAAGGTGAGCGCGGGGGCGGGGCGTTCGGGCGGCTCCACCGTGCGCGTCGCCCAGCCGAGGTAGACGATCGCGCTCACGTGGGTGTCGGACGCCCAGCCGCACCATCCGGCCACCTCGTCGTTCGCGCCCTTGGGGCAGCTGCCCCAGTAGCTCGCCAGGCCGGCCGCGGTGGCGGCGAGGAGCAGATTCTGCACGCCGGCGGCGACCGCGTCGCGGTTCTCGGCACTGCGCAGCGGCGAATCGCCTGCCGCCGAACCGATCACCAGCGTGGCGGGCGTGCGCAGGTACTTCCCACGAGCCTTCGCGACCTTCTCGGCGGGATCGCCGTGACGTTCCATCGCGTCGGCGATGGCCTCGCCGAGCCGGGCACGGGCGTCGCCCTCCACCAGCACGAAGCGCCACGGCCAGGTGCGCTTGTGGTTGGGAGCCCAGGTGGCGAGTTCGCACAGGCGGGTCACCAGGTCGTGCGGCACGGGCCGCTCGGGGTCGACGATCATGCTCGTGCGACGGGAACGGACGAGGGCGTCGAGCGCGTCGAGGTCCATGGGTCCGAGGCTACGAGCGGATGAAGCCGACCACCTCGTCGACCCAGCGCCGCCACAGCTGGGGCGGATAGTCGTGCCCCATGCCCTCGATCAACACGAACCGCGCGCCGGGGATCAGCTCGGCCGTGCGCTCTCCGCCGCTCGGGGTGATCAGCGTGTCGGCGCTGCCATGCATCACCAGCGTGGGCACGGTGACGTCGCGCAGCTTGGCCGCACGGCCTTCGGCCGAGGCCCGGATCGCGAGGAACTGCCGCCCGGTGCCATCGGGACGGAACGACCGCTCGAAGGCCCGCTCGGCGTCGGCGCGGAGTCGGTCCTCGTCGAAGAACTCGGGGCTGCCCCATTCGCGCAGTCCCGTGATCCAGCCGCGCACGTAGCTCTCCCGGTCGGTCGCCGGGGGCGCGGTGAGCAGCTCGAACGCTCGAGGGGTGCTCTGCCCGTACTCCGGCTCGCCGGTCGACGACATCACCGACGTCATCGTGAGCAGGCGATCGGGGTGCTCGATCGCCATCGTCTGAGCGATCATCCCGCCCATCGACAACCCCATCACGTGGGCACGCTCGATGCCCAGCGCGTCGAGCACGGCGATGCCGTCGGCCGCCATGTCGCCGATCGTGTAGGCGTTGCCGAGCTCGCCCACCGGTGCCCCGGCGAACGAGCTCGACAGGCCGACGTCGCGGTTGTCGTAGCGGACGACGAAGAGGCCCTCGGCGGCGAACATCTCGCACCAGGCGTCCTGGTAGTTGATCGACTGGCTGCCGAGACCGTTCACCATCAGCAGCGCCGGATCCGACGCGTCGCCGAAGGTTTCGTACCAGATCTCGCAGTCGCCGTTACGGGCCCAGCTCACGTCACTCGCCGATCAGCTGCGCACGCAGTTCGCGCTTCACGAACTTGCCGTTCGCGTTGCGGGGGAGCTGTTCGTCGAGGAACCACACCTTCGCCGGGATCTTGTGCTTGGCGATCCGCTCGGCCAGGAACGACCGCAGCTCGTCCTCGGTGAGCGACGCTCCCGGCTTCAGCACGACCGCGCAGGCGACCTCTTCACCGAGGCGCTCGTCGGGCATGCCGAACACGGCGGTCTCGGCGACGGCGTCGTGGTGGTAGATCGCCGTTTCGACCTCGCTGCAGTACACGTTCTCGCCGCCGCGCAACACCATGTCCTTGGCCCGGTCGACGATGTAGACGAAGCCGTCGGCGTCGATGCGAGCGATGTCGCCGGTGTTGAACCAGCCGTCGCGGATGGAGTCGGCGGTGGCCTCGGGGCGGTTGAGGTAGCCCTTGATCACCACGGCGCCGCGCACGCAGAGTTGGCCGACGGTGTCGGGACCGGCGGGCAGGTCGTTGCCCTCCTCGTCGACGAGCTTCGCCTCGAGCGTCGGCACGATCGGGCCGCACGACTCGGGCTTCTCGATGAAGAACCGCGAGCTGTTGGCGGTGACGATGCCGTGGGTCTCGGTGAGGCCGTACCCGGTGGACGGCGCGCCCTTGCCCTTCAGCGCGCCGGCGATCTTGCCGACGAGGTCGGGCTGCAGCGCGGCGCCGCCACCACCCATGCTGCGCAGGCTGCTGGTGTCGCGCTTCTCCCAGTCGGGGTGCATGAGCAGCTCGCGGCTCATCGTCGGCACGCCCGACAGGCTGGTGACCTGCTCGCGCTCGATCAGCTCGAGCGCACGGCCCGGGTCCCACTTGTAGGTGAGCACCAGGCGCGACCCGGTGAGCGTGGCGGGGTGCAGGAGGCAGTTGCAGGCGGTGACGTGGAACAGCGGTGTGGGCGCCATGAACACGTTCTGCTCGGGCTGGGGCAGTTCTTCGGGTGGCTCGATCTCGCCGGCGGCGACGGCCTTGGCCTCGGCGGCACCGATCGCCGTGGTCATGAACACGAGGTTCATCAGGTTGTGCACCGACCCGCGGTGGGTGAGCTGTGCGCCCTTCGGGAAGCCGGTGGTGCCCGAGGTGTAGAAGATCGTCGCGTCGTCGTCCGGGTCGATGTCGGTGTCGGGCAGACCAGCCGGCGCGTTCGCCGGGTCGACGACGTCGGCCCAGCGGCTGGCGTCGGCGGGCAGGTCGCGCTCGGAACGCACGCTGATGATGTGCAACGGCGCCTTGGCGCGCACGTCGTCGAGCACCTGCAGTGTCCGCTCGAGCCGCTCGTCGTCGGCGATCAGCACCTTCGGCGTCGAGTCGGTGAGGCCGTAGGCCATCTCGGCCGGGGTCCACCAGGCGTTCATGCCCACCACCGCGGCCCCGACGGCGATGGTGGCCCAGTAGCCCACGACCCACTCCGGGTAGTTGCGCATCGCCAGCGCCACTCGATCGCCGCTGCCGACACCGTGCACGTCGCGGAGCAGGTGGGCGAGAGCGCGCACCTGGGCGTCGATGTCGGCGTAGGTGTAGCGCTCGTCCTCGTAGACCACGTAGTCCTTGTCGGCGTGCGCGGCGGTGAGCTCCCAGACGACGCGCATGTTCGGCGGGGCCGAGGTGAACACCTTGATCGGTACGTCGCGGACGACGATCTCGGACACGGCGAAGGGCGAGCCGGGGGCGGTGAGCTCCTGGCGGGCAGCGAGGTAGTGATGCATCATCGCCGGCCATCGTTGCAGGGCGTCTGCGCCCACTGCCACACGGACCACTCTGGCAACATCGACGGATGGCCGATCGCACCCATCCGACCGCGCTGATCGTCGGGCGGTTCAACCCGCCACACCTCGGCCACAGCTTCATGATCGACTGGGCCGCCGAACGGGTGGAACGCCTGGTGGTGTTCGTGAACACTCGCGACGGCGAGCTGGTGCCGGGCGAGTTGCGCGCCGGCTGGTTGGCGGAGCTGCATCCGCACGTCAGCGTGGTCGAGGTGCGCCACGACCTCGACACGAACTTCGACGACGAGGACCTGTGGGCGCGGTGGATGGCGCTGTTCCGCGACCGCTGGCCGCACGACGACGGGCCACACGTCGTGTTCTCGAGCGATCCGTACATCGACGAACTCGCCCGCCGCTTCGGGGCCGAGGCCGTCGTGGTCGACGCCGACCGCACCACGGTGCCGATCAGCGCGACGATGATCCGCGAGTCACCCGCCGATCACCTCGACCGCCTGGCCCCGACCGTGCGTGCCTGGGTGGAGGCGAACCTGATGTGAGTCCCGACGCCCACCCGAGTGCCACGCGTCCACCCGAGTGCCACACGCCCATCCGAGTGGTGGCGTGCACCCCGTGCGTCCGCTGGCACTCGGATGGGCGGCTGACACTCGGATGGGCGGCTGGCACTCGGATGGGCGGCTGGGGTCAGGCCTTGTTCGGCTGGGGCAGGGTGCGCAGGTACGGCTTCACCGTGGTCCAGCCCTGCGGGAACAGCTGCTTCGCCTCGTCGTCGGTGACGGCTGCGCCGATGATGACGTCGTCGCCGTCGGTCCAGTTGGCGGGCGTCGCCACCTTGTACTGGGCGGTCAGCTGCAGGCTGTCGATGACGCGCAGGATCTCGTCGAAGTTGCGGCCGGTGGAGGCCGGGTAGGTGATGGTGAGCTTCACCTTCTTGTCCGGGCCGATCACGAACACCGACCGCACCGTGAGCGTGTCGTTGGCGTTGGGGTGGATCATGTCGTAGAGGTCGGCCACCGTGCGCTCGGGATCGCCGATCATGGGGAAGTTCACCGGCGTGCCCTGGGTCTCGGCGATGTCCTCTTCCCAGGTGACGTGGCTGTCGACCGGATCGACCGACAGGCCGATCACCTTCACGTTGCGCTTGTCGAACTCGGGCTTGATCTTCGCCACGTAGCCGAGCTCGGTGGTGCACACGGGCGTGAAGTCCTTCGGGTGGCTGAACAGCACGCCCCACGAGTCGCCGAGCCACTCGTGGAAGCTGATCTCGCCCTGCGTGGTGGGGGCGGTGAAGTCGGGTGCGGTGTCGCCGAGGCGGACGGCCATGGGAGCTCCTTGGGTCGGACCGATCGGGTTCGGGATCGGGTGCGTCTGGGGCGGTTGAACGACGTCCACCCTAGCCCTATTCCCGACCAACTCAATCGGGATTGACAGGTGACCATGAGGTCACATATTGTCGGCGCCGTGGACGAGTCGGCCGGCGACGACCGGGTGTTCAAGGCGCTCGCCGATCCGACGCGTCGGGCGCTGCTCGACGCCCTGTTCGTGGCCGATGGCCAATCGGTGCAGGCGCTGTGCGAACGCCACCCCGAGATGACCCGTTTCGGGGTGATGAAGCACCTGGCCGTCCTGGAGGACGCACACCTCGTCGTCGTCCGCAGGGAGGGCCGTGTGAAGCGGCACTTCCTCAACCCCGTTCCGATCCAGCAGCTCAGCGACCGCTGGATCGACAAGTACGCCCGGCCGTTCACCCGGGCGATGACCGACCTCCAGCGCCGCCTGGAGTCGAGAGAGGGCAGCTCATGACCACCCGACACGTGTACCGCGTCTACATCCGAGCCAGCGCCGAGCAGGTGTGGCAGGCGCTGATCGACCCCGAGTTCACCCGCCAGTACTTCCACGGCACCGCGTTCGACGAGTCACCGCAAGCGGGGCAGCCGTACCGGACGACGATGGTGAACGGCGAGCCGGCGATCGACGGCGTGATCGAGGTCTGCGAGCCGCCACGCCGGCTCGTGCAGACCTGGCACGTGCTGTACGACGCGGCGATGGCCGAGGAGCCGCCCGGGCGCGTGGAGTGGACCATCACCGACGCCGGCGAGGGCATGGTGCGCCTCGACCTGGTGCACGGCGACCTCGCCCGAAGCCCGCTCACGTGGGCCCACGTGAAGGACGGCTGGGTGTGGATCGTCGAGTCGCTGAAGTCGCTCGTCGAGACCGGCTCGCCGTTGCCGCCCGAGACGATGAACGAACCCGAACCGAGCCAGGACCCCACGGGAGACTGGCACCGCGCCCAGGGCATCGAGTGCAACAACTCGATCTGGGATCTCGTCGGCGAGCCGGCGTCGCCCGAGCGCGACGAAGAGCTGCTGCGTCGCGCGTACGCCTCGGCCTACCACTGGCAACGCGCCGCCCGTCGTGGGCCGGAGAACGAGGTGCGCGCCCGGTACATGCTGGCCAAGGCGCTGCTCCTCACCGGCCAGGCCGAGCGGTCGCTCCACTACGCCGACTCGTGCCTCGACGGTTGCGTCGAACACCGCCTCGCCGACTTCGACCTCGCGTACGCCCACGAGGCACGGGCACGTGCGCTCGCCGCCCTCGGTCGCGACGACGAGTCGCTCACCGCCTGGCGCGCCGCGAAGGCGGTGCCGATCGCCGACCCGGAGGACGCCGCGATCGTCGACGCCGACTTCGCCGACGCGCCGACCGGCGTGTGAGCCGGCGGGCACCAGCCCGGCCGAAACCATCGGGCGTGCGCTCGCTCGTCGTGCCAGGGTGTCGGGATGGACGCTGCCGGATCGTATGTCGCCGTGATCTTCACCAGCGTGCGCACCGACGCCGACGCCGAGGGGTACGCGGCCATGGCCGACCGCATGGATGCGCTGGCCCGCGCCCAGCCGGGATGGCTCGGGATCGAGTCGGCCCGGGGTGACGACGGGCTGGGCATCACGGTGAGCTACTGGGCCAGCGAGCGCGACGCCCAGGCGTGGAAGCAGGTGGCCGACCACCTGGGTGCGCAGCAGCTCGGTCGTGACCGGTGGTACGAGCGATACAGCACGCGCGTGGCGGTGGTCGGTCGGGAGTACCACTGGCGACGGTCCGCCGCCGACGGCTGAGCGCGCCGGCGCTACCGTCGCCGCCATGACCGTCACCCGAGCCGACACGCTGTGCGAGCTGCTCGCTGGCGTCGACCCCGGCAACGACCGGCCGTTCCTGCTCGACGCCGACGGCGGGGTGACCCACACCTACGCCGACGCCGCTCGGCGCTCGTCCCAGCTCGCCCACGCACTGGCAGCGCGCGGCGCGGCGCCGGGGGAGCGGGTGGCGATGCAGGCCACCAAGTCGCCCGAGGCGTTGATGGTGTACCTCGCGTGTGCGCGTGCCGGCTACGTGCTGGTGCCGATGAACACCGGCTACACCGCCGACGAGGTCGCCCATCTGGTGGGCGACGCGCATCCTGCGGTGGTGCTCGACGACGCCGCACTGGCATCGCTCGCGACCGAGGCCGACGGGTGCCCCGACGTGTTCGACACGTACCCGGCCGGCCCCGACGACCTGGCCGCGATCCTGTACACGAGCGGCACCACCGGCAAGCCGAAGGGGGCGATGCTCAGCCAGCGCAACCTGGCGTCGAACAGCGCCACCCTCGCCGGACTCTGGGGGTTCGGCGACGGCGACGTGCTGCTGCACGCGTTGCCGATCTTCCACACCCACGGCCTGTTCGTCGCCACCAACTGCTCGATCGCGAACGAGTCGCCGATGGTGTTCCTCGAGCGCTTCGACGCCGACGAGGTGCTGCGGGCGTTGCCCCGCTGCACGGTGATGATGGGCGTCCCCACCTTCTACACACGACTGCTCGCGCATCCCGGCTTCGACCGCGAGCGATGCGCGGCGATGCGGCTGTTCGTCAGCGGCTCCGCACCGCTGCTCGCCTCGGTGCACGACGAGTTCCGCGACCGCACCGGTCATGCGATCCTCGAGCGCTACGGCATGACCGAGACATCGATGCTGACGAGCAACCCGCTCGACGGCGACCGGCGCGCGGGCACCGTCGGCTTCCCCCTGCCGGGGGTGGACGTGCGTGTGGTGGGCGATGACGGAGCGTCACTCGATGCGGGTGTGGTGGGCGGCGTCGAGGTGCGTGGGCCCAACGTGTTCGCCGGCTACTGGGGCCGGCCCGAACTGACCGCCACCGAGTTCACCGTCGACGGCTGGTTCCGCACCGGTGACGTCGGCACGTTCGACGCCGACGGCTACCTGCACCTGGTGGGTCGCTCGAAGGATCTCATCATCACAGGCGGGCTGAACGTGTACCCGAAGGAGGTGGAGGACGTGGTCGATGCGATCCCCGGGGTGCTCGAGAGCGCGGTCGTCGGTGTGCCCGACCCCGACTTCGGCGAGGCCGTGGTGGCGGTGGTGGTGGCGTCGGGCGACGGCCCGCTCGACGCGGCCCGTCTGCGGACGAGCGCTCGTGAGCACCTCGCACCGTTCAAGGTGCCGAAGCGGGTGTTCGTGGTGGACGCGCTGCCGCGCAACGCGATGGGCAAGGTCGAGAAGGCCCTGCTCCGCCGGCAGTTCGCCGAGCAGGACGGCGACCCACGATGACCGAGCTGTGGCGCCGTCGAGCCGTCGATCTGGCGGCGATGCTCGCAGCCGGTGAGGTGTCGGCGCGCGAGGTGCTCGACGCCCATCTCGCGCGCATCGAGGCGGTCGACCCGACCGTCAACGCGATCGTCACCCGGTCGTACGAGCGGGCCGCCGCCGATGCCGACCGCGCCGACGCGGCGCATGCCCGAGGCGAGTCGCTCGGGGCGTTGCACGGCCTGCCGATCGCGCACAAGGACCTCGCCGACACCGCCGGCATCCGCACCACGATGGGTTCGCCGCTGCTGGCCGGCAACGTGCCCGAGCGCGACGCGCTGATGATCGCTCGCCTGCGGGCCGCCGGGTGCGTCACGCTCGGCAAGACCAACACCCCCGAGTTCGGCGCCGGGTCGCACACGTTCAACCCCGTGTTCGGAGTCACCCGCAACCCCCACGACCCGAGGCGCTCCGCCGGTGGATCGAGCGGCGGCGCGGCAGCGGCGCTCGCCGCCGGGATGGTGCCGATCGCCGATGGCAGCGACCTCGGCGGGTCGCTCCGCAACCCGGCGTCGTTCTGCGGGGTGGTCGGACTGCGGCCGACGCCGGGCACCGTGCCGAGCTGGCCGTCGGCCGACCCGTGGGACCCGCTCGCGACGGAGGGACCGATGGGACGCTGCGCGGCGGACGTGGCGCTGCTCCTCGGCGCGATGGCCGGCCCGCATCCGCAGGTGCCGATCCGTGGCGCGGAGGGCCCGTGGTCACCGCTCGAGCTCGACCCCGCGGGTCTGCGAGTGGCCTGGTCGCCTGACGCGGGTGGCCTGCCGGTGGCACGAGCGGTGCGCGACGCCCTCGTCGGTGTGCCCGATCGGCTCGCCGGCCACGGCTGCCGGGTCGAGGACGCCTTCCCCGACCTCGCGCACGCGAGCGCCACGTTCCAGACGTTGCGCGCCGTCGGGTTCGAACGCGGGCTCGGCCCGGTGTACGACCGCACGCCCGAACTGCTGAAGGACACCATCCGCTGGAACGTCGAGCTCGCCCGCTCGCTGCGCGCCGCCGACGTCGGCATCGCCCTTCGCGAGCGCGCGGCGCTGCAAGAGCGTGTGCGCCGCTTCTTCGACGACGTCGACCTGATCGCCCTGCCGACGGTGCAGGTGGTGCCGTTCCCGGTGGAGCTCGACTGGGTGCACGAGATCGAGGGCGTGCCGATGGAGAACTACCTCACGTGGATGCGGTCGTGCACCGACATCACCGTCACCGGCTGTCCGGCCATCTCGGTGCCGGGCGGGTTCACGCCCGAGGGCCTCCCGGTGGGGGTGCAGCTCGTGGCCGCGCCAGGACGCGAGCTGCTGTTGTTGCAGGTGGCCCACGCGCTCGACGGAGACGGCGTGCTTGACTCTCCCGCAGGGGGAGACCGCATGCTGGTCGTGTGAGCGACCCCTTCCTGCGCATCGGCCCCTTCTCCCGGGCGAGCTCGCTGTCGGTGAAGGCGCTCCGGGCGTATCATGAGCAGGGCCTGCTCGTCCCGGCACTCGTGGATCCCGACACCGGCTACCGGGTGTACGGCGCCGAGCAGCTGTTCGACGCGGCGGTGCTGCGACGGCTGCGAGATCTCGACGTGCCGCTGCGTCAGGTGCACGAGGTGCTGTCGGCGCGCGATCCCGCGGTCACCGAGCGTGTGCTCGCCGAACACGCCCGCATCATGCAGTCCCGGCTCGCCGACACGCTGCGGATCATCGCCGAGTTGCAGCGCGGCCTCGACGCGCCGTCGGTGCACACGCCGGTGCACGTGCGTGTCGTGCCGGCCGAGCACGCGCTCGTCGTTCGCTCGCAGGTTCGCGTCGACGACTTCGGGGACTTCCTCGGCGAGGCGTTCGAGCGCCTGTTCGCCGTCGCCGCTCGGCACGGGATCCGTCCGACCGGCGCGCCGGGCGGGCTCTACCCCCAACAGATCGACGACGACGGCGTCGAGCAGGCAACGGCATTCGTGCCGATCGATCGTGCGGTCGCGATCGACGACCCGGTCGTGGCGCTCGGCGAGGTACCCGCCGGGCCCGTCGCCGTCGCCGTGCACGTCGGCACCTACGACGACGTGGGTGACACGTACCGGCTCCTCGGTCGGTGGGTCGCCATGCACACCACGCCGGCCGGCCGGCCGGTGTGCGAGCGCTACCTCGTCGGACCGCCCGCGCCGGTCGAGGAGTACCGCACCGAGATCCAGTGGCCGGTGACCGGTCACGTCCACGACAGGAGCACCCCGTGACACTCACCGTCGGACACATCACCTTCGACTGCCACGACGCGGCGGCACTGGCCGGCTTCTGGTCGGCTGCGCTCGGACGACCCGTCGACGACGGGGCCCAGCCGTTCTTCGCGAGCATCGGCTACCCGGCCGCCCCCGGACAGCCCGCCTGGCTGTTCCTCGGCGTGCCCGAGGGCAAGTCGGCCAAGAACCGCATGCACCTCGACCTCGTCGCCGATGCCGCGTCGGGTGGTCGTGAGGCCGAGGTCGACCGACTGGTCGCCCTCGGTGCCACCCGGCTCGGCGACCACGACGAGTGGGGCCACCGCTGGACGGTGATGTGTGATCCCGAGGGCAACGAGTTCTGCGTCGCCTAGCGGTGGCGCCGTAACCTCGTCGCATGTCGATCGAGGTGCCGGTTCCGGAGCTGGGTGACACGTTGGCGCACTATCCGTGGGGCTTCCTCGTCACGGTACGAGACGACGGTCGGGCGCAGAGCGTGGGCGTACCGACCATGTGGGCCGACGGTGTCCTGCACGCCGAGGTGGGACACAGCACGGCCGCGAACATGTGCGCTCGCCCGAACGTCACGCTCGCGTTCCCGGGCACGAGCGGTGAGGTGTACAGCCTGATCGTCGACGGCGACGCGACGGTGTCGGGCAACGCCTGTGTGATCACCCCGACCCGTGCGGTGCTGCACCGCGCGGCGCTGGGCCGCACCTGAGGTGCGGCGACCGCTGATCGGACGGCGTCAGGTCCGCAGGTCGACGCCGAAGCCCCGCCGGAACGCCTCGTAGTAGTCGTCGTCGTCCTCGATCGCACCGAGCGCCACCCAGTCCTCGTCCGACATCGCCGCTCGGCCGGCGATGATCTGGTCGGCGCCCCAGCTGATCGCGTACCGGAGCTTCGGCTCGTCGGTGGTGATCGCGTGGTGGATCACCGCAGCCACCTCGAACGGATCGGTCGCACCGGCGATGCCCGCCGCGTAGAACTGGAACATCCGCCGGTAGGCAGCGTCGTACGCGCCGGTCTGGTTGGGGGCATCGATGTTCTTCGCGAAGATCGCACTCTTCGTCACCCCCGGCTCGACGATCGCGACGCGCACCCCGAACGGCGCGACCTCCTGGGCGAGTCCCTCGCTCAGCCCCTCGAAGGCCCACTTCGAGGCCACGTACGACGTCTGGGCCAGCGCAGCGAGGCGGCCCGTGACCGACGTGATGTTGACGATCGCGCCGCGGCGACGCGCTCGCATGCCGGGCAGCACCTGCTGGAGACAGCGCACACCACCGCACAGGTTGACGTTCATCACCTCGAGGTACGTGCTGGTGGGGCACTCCTCGGCCACGGCGTTGCCGCCGACGCCGGCGTTGTTCACGAGCACGTCGACGACGCCGTCGGTGGCGCCGAGGATCTCGGCGAATCCGGCGCGCACGGAGTCGTCGTCGGCGATGTCGAGCTCGACCAGCTGGACGTTCACCCCGGCGTCGGCAGCCATGGCCTCGAGCTTGCCGGCCTTCGACCGGCTGCGTACCGTGCCGAAGACCGTGTGACCCTGCGCGGCGAGGTGGATCGCCGTCGCCCGGCCGATGCCGCTGTTGGCCCCGGTGACGACCGAGACGGCGGGACCGAGGATGGGTGTGGAGACCGCGGGCGTGCTCATGGGGTGCGATGGTACGGCACCCCACGAACACGGTCGCCCACGAGCTCAGCTCGCCATCGGCTGCCAGTCCTCGAACCAGATCGGGTCCGGATCGCAGGCGATCGCCAGGCTCTGCACCCGTTCCGGCCCGGCGAGGATGACGTCGAGCAGCTGGATCCCCTGCAGCATGTGCAACCGCCGCAGCGCGAAGTACCCGTCGCGATGATGGTCGGGGGGCGGGCCGTCCTCGGGCTGCACGGCCGTCACGATCGACAGCGTCTGGCAGAAGTCGACCTCGAGTCCGGGCACGTCGCAGGAACCCACGAGCACCCCGACCGGCGGCGGGGGATCGACGAGCATCGCGGTCACCCGCCGCTGCTCGTCGAGCAGGACGAGCACTTCGCGATCCGCGTCCCAGTCGACGAGCTCGAACGCGAGGGAGGCGGCGTCGCCGAACGACGCGATGACGAGCGGGTCGTCCGCCGTGGGGAGCCACACCCGGAACTCCTGGGTGTCGTACTCGAGGTGCAGCGCGCTGCGGCGCGAGCGCGGGCGCGCATGGCGGTGAACGGACATGAGTCCTCCGAACGGACGTGGAGGCGCGCCGAGTGACGGCGCACCGGTCGGGTTCGGGGGAACGCGGGTGCCGGAGGCTACGGCCTCAGAGGAGCGCTTGCACCTTCGGCGCGATGTCCTCCGGCGTCGTCATCGGGCTGAACCGTTCGACGACGTTGCCGTCGCGGTCGAGCAGGAACTTCTCGAAGTTCCACTGGATGTCGGCACCGCCGGTCTGCTCACGCAACCAGGCGTAGAGCTCGCAGGCATCGGGCCCGTTGACCTCGATCTTGCTGAACATCGGGAAGGTGGCGTCGTACTTCGACGTCGCGAACTCGAGGATCTCGGCGTCGGAGCCGGGCTCCTGCGCACCGAACTGGTTGCACGGGAAGGCCAGCACCGAGAAGCCCTGGTCCTTCAGATCTTCGTGGAGCGTACGCAGACCTGCGTACTGAGGCGTGAGGCCTCAAGCGCTCGCGACGTTGACGACGAGCAACACCTTGCCGCGGAAGTCGCCGAGCGACACGTCGTCACCGGTGATCGACCGCATGGTCAGGTCGTGGATGTGTGCCATGTCGGGGGAGGTTACCGCACGGGCTCGTGGTGACCGACCCGGCGCGCGACACGCGAGCCGAGCTCGAGGAGCGGCCAGGCGAGCACGATCGTGCCGGCGGCGAGCCCGTACGCCCACCCCCGCGTGACCGGCAGCTCGAACAGGTCGCGTGCCCACGGCACGACGAACGCCGCGGCGAACGCGACCACCATCACCACGACCAGCACGGCGCGGAGCCGGTTGAGCGGCCGCGCCACCCGGTAGAGGTTCATCAGCGCCACGCTGCCTGCCACGAGCACCGCCACCGACCGGGCATGGTCGGCGTCGATCGTGTCGTCGAGCTGGGCGATCGCGAACACACCCATCGTGGCGCCGGCGATCACCAGCCCGGCCGGGACCGACCGTCCGAGCACACGCCGCAGGAACCCCGGCTGCACCCGGTCGGCGTTGGGCTCGAGCGCCAGGAAGAACGCCGGCACGCCGATGGTGAACCAGCTGAGGATCGACAGGTGGATCGGCCGGAGCGGGTAGCGCAGCGCGAACACCCCGGTGAGCACCGACAGCACCAGCGAGTACGTGGTCTTCGCGAGGAACAGCGTCGCCACGCGCTCGATGTTGTTGATGACGCGGCGACCTTCGGCCACCACGGCCGGCAGTGCGGAGAAGTTCGAGTCGAGCAGCACCAGCTGTGCGACGCCGCGGGTGGCCTCGCTGCCCGACGCCATCGCCACGCCGCAATCCGCGTCCTTCAGTGCCAGCACGTCGTTGACGCCGTCGCCGGTCATGGCGACCACGTGGCCGCGTCGCTGCAACGCCTTCACCATCGCCCGCTTCTGATGGGGGGTCACCCGTCCGAACACCGTCGAGCCCTCGATCGCGTCGGCGAACGCACCGTCGTCACCGTCGCCGTCGGGCAGGGTCTGCGCGTTCACGTTGCGTTCCCAGCCCTGCAGGCCGGCGCGACGTGCCACCGCGCCGACGGTGACGTCGTTGTCGCCGGAGATCACCTTCAAGGTGACGCCCTGGTCGGCGAAGTAGCGCAGCGTGTCCGGGGCGTCGGCGCGCACGACGTCCTCGAACAGCGCGAGCGCGACCGGCCGCACGTCGTGCAACGTCTCGTCGCGCACCGCTGCTCGGGCGAGCACCAGCACGCGGCGGCCGTCCGCGGCATGGCCCTCGACGGCGGTGCGCAGCTCGCCCGCCCAGGCGTTGCCGAGTACGTTCTCGGGCGCACCGAGGACCCAGGTGCCCGACTCGTCGAAGGTCATCGAGCTCCACTTGCGCGACGAGTTGAACGGGGTGCGCGAGCTGAGCGTCCACGATGACCGCTCGGCGTATCGCTCGGCGAGCGCCCGCACGGTCGCGTTCGGATCGGGATCGAGTGTCGCCATCGCGGCGAGCACGGCGTCGACGTCGTCGGGCGTGACATCGGCGCCGACCGTCTCGACGGCAGCCAGCGCGAGGGAGCCCTCGGTGATCGTGCCGGTCTTGTCGGCGCACAGCACGTCCACTCGGGCGAGCACCTCGATCGCCGGCAGCTCCTGCACCAAGCAGCGCTGCTTCGCCAGCCGCACGACTCCGACGGCGAACGCGACGCTCGTGAGCAGCACGAGCCCTTCGGGCACCATGCCGACCAGCCCGGCGACCGTGCTGATGACGGCCTCCTGCCAGCGCTCGTCGCGGCGGACGAACTGGCTGCTCGCGAGCAACAGGCCGACCGGGACGATCGCCACGCCCACCCAGGTGACGATCCGGTTGACGTCGTTGCGCAGCGGCGAGTTGACGAGGGTGAAGCGGCGTGCTTCGTCGGCCAGCTTCGCCGCGTAGTTCTCCGCGCCCACCTTGTTCACCCGCACGCGCCCGGTGCCCGCCACCACGGCACTACCGCTCAGCACCTCGTCGCCCGCTCGCTTGACGACGGCGTCGGCCTCGCCGGTGAGCAGCGACTCGTCGATCTCGAGGTTGTCGTCGACGAGCACCTCGCCGTCGGCCACCACCTGCGCACCGGCGCGCAGCTCGACCACGTCGTCGAGCACCAGTTCGTGCAGGTGCAGCTCGACCACCTCCCCGTCACGCACGGCGCGCGCCCGAGGTGCGTTCACGACGCTCAGCGAGTCGAGCACCCGCTTCGCTCGTAGCTCCTGCACGACGCCGATCACGCTGTTCGCGACGATCACGCCGGCGAAGAGCGCGTCCTTCGGCGAGCCGGCGGCCAGCACCAGCGCGGCGAGGATGCCGATGATCAGGTTGATCGGGGTGAGCACGTTGCCGCGAACGATCTGACCGACGGTGCGCGTGGGCGCGGCCGGCACGGCGTTGACGAGGCCCCGAGCGACGCGGTCGGCCACCTCGGCGGTCGACAGCCCGCGGTCGGCCGAGACGGCGGGAGTGACCATGCGCCGACGGTACCCGACCGGGTGGAGATCTCACACGAGGCCGCCTCGTGCGGCTCGACCCGATGCCGGGCGGGCGTTCCGACCAGACTTCGCACATGGGGACCCTCACCTTCGATCCGGACGCCCTTCGCGAGAAGTACCGCGAAGAGCGTGACCGCCGGTTGCGCGCCGACGGCAACGAGCAGTACGTCGAGGTGGCCGGGCAGTACGCCCACTACCTCGACGACCCGTACGTCGAGCGTGTGGAACGAGGCCCGCTGTTCGACGAGATCGACGTGGCGGTGATCGGGGGCGGGTTCGGTGGCCTGCTCGCCGGAGCCCGGCTGCGCGAAGCGGGTGTCGAGAGCCTGCGGATGATCGAGAAGGGCGGCGACTTCGGCGGCACGTGGTACTGGAACCGCTATCCGGGCGCCGCGTGCGACATCGAGTCGTACATCTATCTGCCGTTGCTCGAAGAGGTCGGGTACATGCCGAAGGAGAAGTACTCCAAGGCACCCGAGATCCTCGAGCACAGCCGCGCGATCGGGCGTCACTTCGACCTGTACCGCGACGCGCTGTTCCAGACCGAGGTCACCGAGCTGCGCTGGGACGACCGTGACAGCAGATGGGTGATCACCACCAACCGGGGTGACGCGATGCGCGCCCGGTTCGTGGTGATGGCCAACGGCCCGCTCCACCGACCGAAGCTGCCCGGCATCCCCGGCATCGACAGCTATCAGGGCCACACGTTCCACACGAGCCGCTGGGACTACGACTACACCGGCGGGTCGTCGGAGGGTGGCCTCACGAAGCTCGCCGACAAGCGGGTCGGCATCATCGGCACCGGTGCCACGGCCGTGCAGTGCGTGCCCCACCTCGGTGCGCATGCGAAGGAGTTGTTCGTGTTCCAGCGCACGCCGTCGTCGATCGACGTGCGCGCCAACCGCCCCACCGATCCCGAGTGGGCGGCATCGCTCGAGCCCGGCTGGCAGCGCCGCCGGATGGAGAACTTCAACAACCTGGTGTCGGGCGTGTTCGAACCCGAGGACCTGGTGAACGACGGCTGGACCGACATCATCGGCAAGTTGTTGTTGATGATGCGTCGCGGTGCGATCGCCGAGGGCACCGACCCCACCGAGGCCGTCGAACTGGCCGACTTCGAGAAGATGGAGTCGATCCGGGCCCGGGTCGAGACCATCGTCAACGACCCCAACACCGCCGAGGCGCTGAAGCCGTACTACCGCCAGTTCTGCAAGCGGCCGTGCTTCCACGACGAGTACCTCGACACGTTCAACCGCCCCAACGTCACGCTGGTCGACACCCGGGGCCAGGGGGTGGAGGCGATCACCGAGCGGGGCATCGTGGCGAACGGCGTCGAGTACGAACTCGACTGCATCATCTTCGCGACGGGCTTCGAGGTGGGCACCGAGTACACCCGTCGTTCCGGCTACGAGCTCGTCGGTCGCGACGGGATCACCCTCACCGAGAAGTGGGCCGACGGCGCGTGCACGCTGCACGGCATGTTCAGCCGCGGCTTCCCCAACTGCTTCATCCTGAGCAACATCCAGTCCGGCTTCACGGCGAACTTCCCGCACATGATCGACGAGCAGGCACGGCACTGCGCCTACGTGCTCGACCGCGCGCTGGCCGACGGGGTGCGGGTGGTGGAGCCGACGGAGGAGGCCGAGCAGGCGTGGGTCGACGAGATCGTCCGTCTGGCGGTCACCAACATCCGCTTCCTCGAGGCGTGCACGCCGGGCTACTACAACAACGAGGGCAAGCCCGGGGAACGAAGCCTGCGCAACGGCAGCTACGGCGCCGGCGCGATCGCCTTCATCAAGGTGCTCGAACAGTGGCGCGAGGAGGGTTCGCTGGCGGGTCTCGAACTGATCCCCTGACCCCGCTCACCCGCGCGTTCGAGACGGTCGCGCACTACGGTCGCGGCCCGTGCGGCCGCGACGTGGTGCCCTGACGACGGTGCCCCGAGTCGCGCTGGCCGTGTGCGCCGTGCTCGGCGCAGCCGCGTGCGGCGACGACGACGGTGCGACACGGCCGGTGGTCACGCTCTTCGGCACGCTGAGTGACGCCGACGTGGACGACGTCGACGCAGCGTTCGCCGAGTTCGAACAGCGCAGCGGCATCGACGTGCGGTTCGTGGCGTCGTCGGGATTCGAGGACGATCTCGTCGACCGGCTGCGCAGAGGCGACCCGCCCGATCTGGCGCTGTTGCCCCAGCCCGGGTTGCTGCAACGCCTGGTGGCAGAGGGCTACGCGCTCCCCTGGGAGGCCGATCTCGCGGCAGCGGCAACCGATGGGGTGGATCGCACGCTGGTGGATCTCGTCACCGTCGGTGACCGGGTGTTCGGCTCGTGGTACCAGCTCACGGTGAAGAGCCTCGTGTGGTACTCGCCGAGCGAGCTCGACGAGCGGGGGATCGCCGTGCCGTCCACCTGGGACGACCTGGAACGCATCACCGCCGACGCCGCCGCGGATGCCTCGCCGCCGTGGTGCATCGGCATCCGAGCCGCCGGAGCGACGGGTTGGGTGGCCACCGACTGGGTGGAAGACCTCGTGCTGCGCTTCGCCGGCCCGGACGTGTACGACGGATGGGTGGCGCGTGACGTCCGCTTCGCCGACACGCCCGTGGTGGAGGCCATCGGTCGCTTCGGCGACATCGTGCTCGATCCGCAGATGGTGGCCGGTGGCAACCGGGCCGCGGTCGAGATCGGGGTCGAGGACTCGGCGCGGCAGTTCGCTGCCGGCAGCTCGTGCCTGTTCCACCGTCAGGCGAGCTTCCTGCCACGCTTCCTCGACGAGCCGGCGACGATCGAGCCCGACGGCGACCTGTGGGCGTTCCCGCTCCCGCCGGTCGACGGACGACAGGCGCCGCTCGTGGTCGGTGGCACGGTGATCGCTCGGTTCCGCGACGACGCGGCGGTCGACCAGGTGGCGGCGCACCTGTCGACCGTGGAGGCAGGCGTGGCGCGGGCCGAGCTCGGTGGCTTCCTGTCGGCGCGCGATGGGGTGTCCCCCGCTGCCTACACCAACAGCTTCGATCGGTGGCTCGCCGAGTTGGTGCGCGACGCCGAGGTGGTGCGCTTCGACGCCTCGGACCAGATGCCGCCCACCGTCGGGGTCGGCACGTTCTGGACGGGGATGGCGTCGTGGCTCGGCGGTGCACGGCTCAGCTCGGTGGCCGACGCGATCGACGAGTCGTGGCCGCTGATCCAACCCCGCATCGTGATCGACGACCGCACCGACACCGCCGACGCCGAGGTGCCCGGTGGTTGACGCGCCCGTGTCGTCGTTGCTCGGGCGCGGCCGCAGCCGCGGCCGCATGTCGCCCGAACAGCGGGCGGTCGTGACCGACTTCTTGTACTCGCGGGCGCGGGTCGGATCGCCGCACCTGCGGAACTTCATCGTGCTGAGCGTGCTGTCGAGCGCCATCGCCGCGATGGGCCTGCTGCTCGACAGCGCCGCGGCGGTGATCGGCGCGATGCTGCTCGGCCCGTTCATCACGCCGCTGCTCGCCGTGGCCGGCGCGCTGATCCAGGGCTGGACGACGCGTCTCGGCGACGCGGCGCTCGTGCTCGCACTCGGCATGGCGCTCAGCATCACCTCGGCGCTCGTGACCGGCAGGCTGTTCGCGTCCGAACTCGACCGGACGGTGTTGCCGGCACAGCTGCTGTCGCTCACCCGGCCCGGGTTGCTCGATCTCGGCATCGCGCTGGCCGCCGGCCTCGCCGCCGGGTACGCGACCATGCGCACCGAGGCGGCGGGCGCGTTGTCGGGTGTGGCGGTGAGCGTGACCGTCGAGCCGCCGCTCGCAGCAATCGGATTGTTCGTCGCCTCCGGCCGCAGTGACGACGTGCAACGCGCCGGGCTCGCGCTGGTCACCAACTTCGGCGCACTGGTGCTCGGTGCCACCGCGGCGATGGCGTTCTGGGGGTTCGGCGACCGCGGCACCCGCGGACCGACTCGTCAGGCTCGACTCGGTCTCGCCGCCTGGGTGCTGCTGATGGCCGCCGTCACGGTGCCGCTCGCGTTCTACTCCCGCGACGTGGTGCGGAACACCGCCTTCGAACAGCAGGTGTCGCGGACCGTGACGGAGTGGGATCCATCGGTGCGGGTGGTGAGCGTCGACGCCGAGACCGACGGCGAGCGCGCCGAGGTGCGCATCGACGTCACCGGTCCGCGGCGGCCCGAGCCGGCGTGGAAGCTGGCCGAACTGCTCTCGTCTCGCCGCGGTGAGCGCGTCGAGGTGTCGTTGACGTTCACCCTCACCCAGGAGGATCGGGCGGTGTCGACGGACTGAGCAGCCGTGCGATCCGTCACGCGCGATGCACCGTGCGTCCGCCGACGATGGTGCGTCGCACCGTGGCCCGGAGCAGCGCGTCCGGCCCGCCGGCGATCGGATCGTCGTCGATCACGACGAGATCCGCTCGAGCGCCCGGCTTCAGCACGCCGAGGCGGTCCTCCTCGAAGCTCGCCCACGCCGCGTCGGCCGTGCCGTGCACGATCGACGCGTGCACGCCGAGTGCGAAGTGCGGGTGCATCGGCTCGAGGTCTGGCCGCGTGGGCGATCTACGGGTCGCCCCGATGTAGGTGTTCGGCAGCGGCATGTGCGGTGCCGTCGGTGTGTCGGTGCCGAACGCGAGCGTGGCGCCGGTGCGCAGGTACTCGGGCCACGCGAAGCCCCACGCGGCGCGCTCGGGGCCGATCATCTCGGCCCAGTTCCCGGCGATCGCCGGGTCGCAGTGCACGGGTTGCATCGACGCGGTGATCCCGTTCGGTCCGAGCCGTCCGATGTCGGCCGGGTCGGCGTACTCGAGGTGCTCGATGCGGTGCCGGTGCTGGCCGGTGCCGTTGATCCGCTGGGCGCGCTCGATCGCGTCGATCGCGTTGCGCACCGCCTGGTCGCCGATCGCATGGCAGGCGACCTGCAGCCCGAGACGGTCGGCGAGCTCGACCACCGGTTCGAGTCGTTCACGGGGCCAGATCGGTTCGGCGTTGCCGCCGCTGGTGTACGGCGCGCCCATCGCCGCGGTGCACGCGTCGATGGTGCCGTCGGTGACGAGCTTGATGCCGGCGACGCGGAACATCGGTCCGGTGTGCAGCTCCTTGCGGCGGGCGGCCTCGCGCACCTGCGCGAGGTTGCGCTCGTCGTCGCCGGTGTTGCGGATGATCCAGTGCCCGATCACCCGCACGGTCAGCGTGTCGCGTTCCTCGGCGCGCACGAACGTGGCGGCGTCGTCGGCGTCGACGGCCATGTCGACGGCGGTGGTGGTGCCCGACTCGTTGAGTGCCCGGATCGCCACCTGCAGGTGTGCGTCGCGCGTGGCGTCGTCGACGCGCGCGAGGAAGGCCCACATGTGTTCGTGCAGCGCGGTCTCGAGCAGATACCCCGTGGCCGTGCCCGTCGACGGGTCGCGGCGGATCTCGCCGCCGATCGGGTCCGGGGTGTCGTCGGTGATCTCGAGGATCTCGAGCGCTGCGGTGTTGACCCAGCCGCAGTGCAGGTCGAACGAGTCGATGAACACCGGCCGATCGGGGAACAGGTCGTCGAGCATCTGCCGGGTCGGTTCGTTGCCGGGCACGGCGTCGAACAAGAAGCTCGTGCCGAGCACGTAGGGCGACTCGGGGTGGGCCTCGGCCCACTCGACGAGGCGGCGGCGGATCTCCTCCAACGTGGTGGCGGTTCGCAGCTGTGCCATCGACAGGGCGCTGCCGGTCATGAGCAGATGGGCGTGGCCGTCGACGAAGCCGGGGAGCACCACGCCGCCGGCCAGGTCGACCAGTTCGGCGTCGTCGGCCGCGAGCGACCGGCAGTGTTCGAGCGTGCCGACGGCGGTGATCTCGTCGTCGGTGACGAGCACCGCGTCGGCCAGGGGGAGTGCGGGATCGGCCGTGACGACCGTGCCGCCCGACATCAGGAGCTGCATTCTGCGATGCTGGCACAACGCCGGGGAGCCGGACGATCGAACCGGTGGGGTGAGGCCCACATCGGAGACGAGGAGGTCGAAGCGGGTGCTGGGACGGGTGGCGTCGAGGGCCGTGGCGTCGTTGGCGGTGCTGTGCGCGAGCCTCTCGTGGGCCGGGTGGGTGTTCCTGCACACCATCGGCGACCCGACGCGGGCCGAGGACGTGGCCACCGCCGTGCTCGACGACCCCCGGTCGCGTGAGCAGATCGCGACGTCGTTCGCGCTGCAGTTCGTTCGTGCGTCGGGCATCGAGCGATCGAACATCGACCTCGTCGAGCAGACGATCGACACCGCGCTCGGCGACCCCCGCGTGAGCACCGACGTCATCGCCGCCTTCGGGGCCGCTCACGCGAACGCACTCGGCGTCGACGACGAGCGCGACACCACGATCGACACCAACGCGATGCTCACCTCGATCCGCGAGCAACTCGCCGCGGTGGATCCCGAGCTCGCCACCCAGCTGCCCGACGGCGTGTTGCCGGCGGTCACGCTGCCGACGTTCCACCCGCCCGGTGTGGAATCGGCGCGCCGTGTGGCCGAGTCGGCGACGGCGGCGCTCGCGATCGCAGCAGCGGCGCTCGCCGTGGTCGCCTTCGCCTTCGGCGACCGTCGAGGCGTGTTGCGCCGGATCGGGCTCTGGGGCGTGGTGAGCGGTGTGGCGTGGGTGCTGTTGCCGATCGCCGTGGTCGCCGGGGCGCGAGCGTGGGCGAGCGATGTCGACGGCATCGTCGAAGCCGCAGTCCGCGCGTCCGTGGACGACGTCGTGCCCGTGGCCGTCGCGCTCGTCGTGGGCGGTGTGATCGCGCTGGTGCTGTCGTTCGTGCCGGCGCTGTGGGGCGAGCGCGACGCCGGGTACCGCCGGCCCTCGGCGGTGCAGCAGCGGGTGCAGGTGCACCCGGCCGCTCATCATCCGGCGCCGCACCAGCCCGGCGTGCCGCACCAGACGCCGCCGTCAGGTGGCGCCGGCGCGCCGGCCGCTCGTCCGGCGTGGCCGACCGATTCGTACCAGCCGGCGCCCGCGACCCGACCGAGCCGCCCGTCGCCGTTCCCCGCCGCCCCGGCACGCGTCGACCCGACCCCGCCGGCCGGACATCCGTCGTCACCGTCGCACGGCCAGCCCGTCGCCGGTCACCCGGCCGCGCATCAAGTGACGCCGCGCACCCCGCCGGCACCGACGCCGGTGGACGAGATCGACCCGTGGTCGTCGTACTTCGGGCCCGACGCCCGCTGACGTCGCGGCGATGGGTCAGACCACGCCGATCAGGAGCCACACGGCGATCGGGATGAGGATCCCGAGCAGGACCAGCAGCACGATCGCGAGGACGGCGAAGCTGTACGAGGCGTCCTTGGGCGGTCGGCCGGCCGCGCCGATGGTCTCCCACAGCGCGGTCATCGGCTGGTCGGTGGTGAGCCGGATGCGACGCCGTGCGACCCCGGCGGCGTAGAGCGCCGACCACGCCAGCCCGAGGAACAGCAGCGCGAGCACGGCCGTGAGGATCACGATGCCGACGACGCCGGACACCGCGGTGCGCAACAACGACTGCACGGCGGTGAACACGCTCGACAGCGCTGCGCCGCCGAGCAGGAACGTCGGCAAGCCGACCGGGTTGCCCTTGTAGCCGGGTTCGACCCTGCTCGCGTCGATGCGCGCGCGCCGGAGCACCACGTGTTCGGGGCTGCCCCATTCGGCGTTGGCCTCACGGCGCTCGTACAGCTTGCGGATCGCGGTGACGAGCGTGTTCTGGTGACCCTTCACGATCCAACGGGTGAGCAGGCCCACGATGTACGCGGCCACCGGCTTCAGCGGACCGATGTTCGGCATCCGCGCGGCTCGTGCGCCGTTGCGGTCGAGCACTTCGAGCGACCGCATCGCCATCCGGTGCGCCTCTTCGAACCGATCGGGGCGCCACAGGGGACGGACCTTGCTGAGTTCGCTGACGATGTTCTGCTCGACCTTGCCGGTGCCGGCGATCTGTTCGAGCAGCGCTCCCTTCTGCTCGTCGCTGTCGGCTCGCAGCACGCGCAGCGCGTCGATCCGGTCGATCAGCAGGCCGTCGGGTTCGCGCTCGGCGGCGTCGCGGACGTCGTCACCGGCGTGCGTCGAGTCGCCGGCGGAGGCGATGTGGGACGTCGTCTCGGTCATGCGGCGGGACGGTACCAGAGCGCGACAGGTGCACGGTCCGGTGCACCGAGCAGCGTCGTGGTCAGCCGACCGGCCAGCTCGCGATCGTCTCGTACCGGGCGCCGTCGGGATGCAATCGGCTCTGCACCAACGCCACCTCGTCGAGCTCGAACTCGAGATCGACCAGTGCGCCGAGCACCCGTGGCATGTGCGCGAACGGCTTCAGCCTCGCCAGGGTGAGGTGACCGACGAAGCGGCGGCGAGGCGGCTCGCCGACGTGGCGGGTGCGCTCGGCGACCTCGGTGGCCACGGGGTCGAGACCGGACGCCGGCACGACGAGCGCCCGCTCGGCGAGCACGTCGACGGCGGGGCCGAGGCGCACGGTGGTGGGCTCGGGGACGAAGCCGGTGAGCGCGTCGTCGACGGCACCGGGGTCGGCCTCGCCCAGGAAGCGGAGGGTGACGTGCCAGGTGTCGGGCGGCACGAAGCGCACGCCGCGCTGGTCCTTGCGATGCAGGGTCGTGAGGTGGTCGACGACGTCCTCGGGCGGCCAGACGGCCAGGAACAGACGGGCCACGGCTCAGCGAGCGTCCGGCGCCGCCGCGAGGTTGCGATCGAACAGCGACAGCAGGGCCTCCCAGTGCCGGCGCTCGCCCTCGGGATCGTGCTGGGCCCGGTCGCCGAACGCGAAACCGTGGTGCATGCCCCAGTACCGCTCGACGTTCCCTCGGGTTCCGGCGGCGACGAACGCGGCCTCGAAGTCGTCGACCATCGCGAGCGGCACGTAGTCGTCGTGCTCCGCGCAGGCGACGTACAGCTCGCCGGTCACCTCGGGCAACAGGGCGTGCGGCGAGTCGGGCCGGTCGACCACCAGGCGCACGCCGTAGAACGACGCGGCGCACCGGACCCGTGTGGCGAAGCGGGCAGCGGCGACGATCGCGAACGGGCCGCTCATGCAGTAGCCGACGACACCGACCTGCGAGGCGTCGACCGTCGGGTCGGCGGCCGCGACGTCGAGCAGCACCTCGACATCGGCCATCGCCTGACGCGTGCCGACGCCGTACATGAGCTCGGTCATCCGCTGCAGCGACTCGGCACGCTGGAAGTCGAGCTCGAAGTGGTCGGTGGCGCGGTGGTACAGGTTGGGCAGCACGACGTGGTGGCCGCCCCCGTGGCCGGCGATCCGGTCGGCCATCCCGTGCAGCAGCGGCCGCTTGCCGGGGGCGTCCATCAGGAACACCACGAGCGGTACGGGGCGATCGTGGTCGGGTCGGGTGACGTAGGTCTGCATCGGCCCGTCGGGCGTGTCGACGAGCGTGTCGACGCTGCGGATCGAGGTGCTCATGGGCCGACCGTACCGGTGGGGCGGTCCACGAGGCGACGTGTACGCTCCGCGGCGCTCCGCGTCGATCCGAGCCGACCGGAGCATGAGGGGGCCGGGGATGTCCGACACGACCGAGGTGTTGGTCGAACGAGTGGGGTCGCGTGCCGACGTGGTGCTCAACCGACCCGAACGCAAGAACGCGATCGTGGCGTCGCTCGCCGAGCAACTGCGCGACACGATCGACGTGCTCGGCCGCGATCCCTCGGTGCACTGCCTGCTGTTGCGCGGCGCCGGTGGTGCGTTCTGCTCGGGCATCGATCTGAAGACCGCGAGCGGCGACCTGCGTGCCGGGCCGATCCCGGCCTGGAGCCAGGTGCACGCGGCCCTCTATCGCTCGCCGGTGCCCGTGGTGGTGGCGCTCGAGCGCTATGCGATCAACGCCGGCGCCGCGCTCGCGCTGGCGGCCGACGTGGTGGTGGCGGGTGAGGGGTCGTTCCTGCAGGTGGGCGAGATCGCGATGGGGGTGCCGGCACCGATGTGCCAGGCGTGGCTGCACCTGCGCCACAGCCGTGCGGTGGGCGACCGGATCACGCTGCTGGGCGACCGGATCCCGGCAGCCGAGCTGCTGCGGCTGGGGCTCGTGAGCGAGGTCGTCGACGACGTGCGCGTGGTCGAACGCGCCGAGGAACTCGCCGACCGGATCGCTGCCCATCCGGCCGCCGGGCGTCAGGGCATCGCCGACGTCTGGCGACGCCTGCGGGGCACGCTGGACGACCCCGATGCGTGGTTCGCCTCGCTCATGAACGGCGCTGCGACGTGAGCGAGCCCGACGACGTCCGGGCGCGCATTCGCACCTTCTTCGACGGTGTGCCCGCCCTGCTCGACGGGATCGATGGTGGTGCCGGTGGCGCCGCTGGCGGCGACGACGAGGACGGACCCGGCGTGATGCGTCGCGCGAAGGCGTGGCGTGCCGCGCTGTACGACGCCGGGCTGGCGGGGTTCGGCTATCCGGTCGAGTTCGGCGGTCTCGGTGACCGGCCGGCCGAGCACGCGATCTGGGTGGAGGAGAGCCACGGGCGTGTGCCCGCGATCGACTCGTTGTTCGGCATCGGGATCGGCATGGCATTGCCGGTGATCCGCGACCACGGCACGCCCGGGTTGCAGCGCCGCTTCCTCGCGCCGGGCCTGCGTGGCGACGAGGTGTGGTGCCAGCTGTACTCCGAGCCGAACGCCGGTTCCGACCTCGCGTCGCTCGCCACGCGTGCCGTGCGCGACGGCGACGAGTGGGTGGTGACCGGGCAGAAGGTGTGGACCTCGGGCGCCCACCGAGCCGACCTCGCGATCCTGCTCGCACGCACCGATCCCGACGTCCCGAAGCACCGTGGCATCACCATGTTGGTGCTGCCCATGCACCAGCCCGGCGTCACGGTTCGGCCGCTGCGGCAGATGACCGGTGTCGCCGAGTTCAACGAGGTGTTCATCGACGAGGCCCGCATCCCGGTCGAGTGGGTGGTGGGTGGCCTGAACGACGGCTGGCGGATGGCGACGGCGCTGCTCGCCCACGAGCGTGTGGCCACCGGGACGAGCTCGGTGGCGGGCAGCCGCGACGACCAACGCAAGACCGGCCGCAACCCGCTGCCCGCCAAGCAGCTGATCGAGCTCGCCCGCCGCTCCGGCCGCGCCGACGATCCGGTGGTGCGCCAGCAATTGGCACTCGCGTGGTCGGGCGAGCGGATCATGGGATGGCTCGGGCGACGTCACGCGCACCCGTCGATCGGCAAGCTGTGGCGGACGCGCCAGGGCCGCCTCGCCGCCGACATCGCCGCCGGTCTCCAGTTCCCGGCCGGTGTGGCGTGGGAGGCCGACGACGTGACCGCCGACTACTGGCAGTACCACGTGCTCAACTGCCGGGGCATGTCGCTCGGCGGCGGTACCGACGAGATCCAGCGCAACACCCTCGGCGAGCGCGCGCTCGGATTGCCGAAGGAACCCACGAGCGACCCCGAGGTCGCCTACCGCGACCTCCTGCGCAACGTGTGAGCCCGGTCGTATCCTGAGGGCCCACTCGCTCCCGTAGCTCAGCGGATAGAGCAACGGTTTCCTAAACCGCAGGTCGCAGGTTCGATCCCTGCCGGGGGCGCCAGAAAAGTCCAGCTCAGAGGCCATGAACTGTTGGCTCCCGACGAGTTTGCCGGCCGAGAATCGGCTCGTGGTAACGCCGTGGTAACGCTCTGATAGCTTTTCGCCATGGCGAGCGGGACCGTCTATCGCCGGGAGACCCCGGCCGGAGCCACCTCGTGGGTCGCCCACGTGACCTGGCAGGAGGGCGGCCGACGACGTCAGTCGAAGCGCACCTACCGCACGAAGAAGGAAGCGCAACAGGCGCTCGCCGAGTTGATCGCCACGCATCGAACCGGCACGTTCGTGGCGCCCAGCCGACTCACGTTGCGTGACTACTCGGTCGGATGGCTGGCCGGGCTCGAGACGCAAGGACGAAAGGCGTCGACGCTTCGCGGCTATCGACAAGTGCTCGATCTGTACCTGCTGCCGCGCCTCGGTCACGTGCCACTGCAAGATCTGCGCACGCCCGACTTCGACAAGCTCTATCGCGACCTGCTCGTGGGTGGCGGCCGCGACGGACGACCGCTCTCGATGACGAGCGTGCATCACGTGCACTCGGCGGCGAACAAGATGCTGAACGACGCCGAACGCAAAGGCCTCGTCACGCGCAACGTCGCACGCCTGGCCGATGCGCCCTCGCTCACGACAGCTCGGGGGAAGGCCCCGGAGATGCAGGTGTGGACACCGGCGGAACTGGCCAGGTTTCTCCGCTCGATCGAGGGCAGCCACAACGAGGCGCTGTTCCGCACGATCGCGATGACAGGGATGCGGCGCAGTGAAGCGGTCGGACTGCGTTGGTGCGACGTCGAGCTGACTCGTGGTGCCGTGGTGATCTCGCAAGCGGCCACGCAGATCGACGGCGTCGAGCAGATCGACACGCCGAAGTCGCGCCGCAGCCGCCGGGTCATCGATCTCGACCCGACGACGACCGCGATCCTGCAGCGCTACCGCGCATCGCAGCGCGAGCGCTTGTTCATGCTCGGCATCCCGATGCAGAGCGACGACCGCGTCTTCACCACCGAGCTCGGCCGGCCGATCCGGCCCGACTCCGTGACGCAAGCGTTCGGCCGGCTCGTGGACTCGACCGATCTGCCACGCATCCGGCTACACGACCTCCGCCACACCCATGCCTCGCACTTGTTGATGGCGGGGGTGAACGTGAAGGTCGTGAGCGAGCGTCTGGGACATGCGTCGGTGAGCTTCACCCTCGACACCTACGCCCACGTGATGCCCGGCCAACAAGCCGAAGCCGCAGCCGCCGTCGCCGCCCTACTGGGCCCGTCGTGAGCTCCTCGGTGAACGACGCCGTCGCCTCGAGATCGGCCGTTGCCGTCGGACTGGTTCCGTAATACGATTCCTCCGTGTGGAGTTGCATCGTTCTTCGGCCAAGCATGGAGTCGATCCAGACGATGTGTTGCACGCAGTGGAAGCGGCGCTCGTCGTGGCCGACATGGGCGACGACGACTCGCCGACACGGACGCTCATCCTGGGCCCCGATCGCGCCGGCAACCTGTTGGAGGTGATCGTGCTGCACTTCGACGACGGGCGCGAGATGGCAATCCACGCCATGCCGATGCGAACCCAGTACCGAGCGATGCTCCCCAGGCCACCGGAGAAATGACGATGACGAATCAGAACACGAACAGCCCGGTTGTCGGCGTCTCGCGAGGCAAGCCCGTCACGGAGGCCGACATCGAGCGCATGGCAGCAGAAGCCGAAGCGGGGTACGACGTCGCGACGCTCCGCCCGCGAGGTGGTCGCCCATCGATGGGCTCGGGGCCGGCCGAAGTGGTCCCGGTGCGTCTCGATCCCGAACTGCGCGCCGCAGTGGAGGCACGCGCCACTGCCGATGAGACCACGACGAGCGAGGTCATCCGCGAAGCCCTCCGACGCTTCCTGCACGTCGCGTAAACCGACCGCAATGACACGGGTCGACATCGCGGCTGATCTGAACAGCGAGGACGAGACCGGGTTCGTCTGGACGTTCCTCGACGAGGCGGACGACCCCTCGCTCATCCGGCAACGTCAACTCGTGGTCGCCGGCTCGGGCTCGACGTCAGCGGTGTGCGAAGTGATCGATCTGGAGGAGAGGCCGGCCGGGACCGTTGTCCATCTTCGTGTCCTGCCAGGAACGATCGAGCAGTACCGACGTCTCCTGTCGCGCGTCGGTGACTGACCGTCCGACGGAGTCGGTGTCGTGGTGGTGGCCGAATCCCGGTGGACGTGAGCACACCGCTGCGCGATTCTGAGGGTGTCCTCGCCAGTAGACGAGGAAAGTGATCCCGGCGTTCTCCCCCGTTTCGAGGAGCCGCCGGGATTTGCGCTTTCACGGCACCCTTTGCTCAGGTGCGCCGGCCGCTGCACGATGGGTGTTCACAACCTCGCAGCGGGAGGGTGTGAACATCGGTGTGAACTTCCCGGTGATGTTCCCGATGATCTTCCCG
>JACJWG010000010.1 GCA_020637235.1 Acidimicrobiaceae bacterium
CCGAGGTGCGCGGCCCGAACGTCACGGTGCCGTGGTCCACCACGCCGGTGCCGTGCAGCGCCTTCAGCAGGTGTGTCTTCCCCGTGCCGTTCGGACCGATCAGGCCGACGCGTTCACCGTGATGCACCTCCTCGGAGAACGGCAGGAAGAGATCGCCGATCGACACCTGCTCGAACTTCACCACGCGACGAGCGGCATCGGCGCCGCGGAGCTTCACGTGGATCTGCTGGTCGGGGACCGGCGGCGGCGGCGGGCCGGCGGCGACGAACTTCTCCCAGCGGGTCTCGGCCGCGTTGGCCTTGGTGGCGTTCTTGAAGTTCTGCGCGGCGCGCTGCTTCATGATCTTCATGTGTTGGAACAGGCGTCGTTCCTCGTCGTTCCAGCGCTTCAACTCGTCGCCGAGCAACTCCTGACGCTTCTGGCGCGCCTCGGGGAAGCTCGCGTACGAGCCGCCGTGCACCCAGCAGCCCGAGCCCTCGATCATCACGATCTTCGTCGACACCCGCTCCAACAGGACGCGGTCGTGGCTCACCATCAGGATCGTCGAACGGCACTGGCGGATCTGGTCCTCGAGCCAGGCGCGCGTGGGGATGTCGAGGTAGTTGTCGGGCTCGTCGAGCAGCAACACGTCGGCTCCCGAGGTGAGCAGCAGATCGAGCACGAGCCGTTTGCGCTCGCCGCCGGACAGCTCGCCCACCAGGCGCGTCGCGACGTCGTCGACCGGTGTCTTCACGCTGCGTTGCGCAGCGGCGGCCCATGCCGCCTCGAGTTCGTACCCGCCGTGATCCCCCCAGTCGGCCAGCGCCTCGGCGTACGCCATGCCGTCGTCGGTGCCGTCGGCGAGCGCCCGCTCGGCCGCCACGAGCGCGAGCCCGCTCGCGCGCAGCAACGGCGGCGCCACCTGCAGCAGCATCTCGCGGAGGGTGTCGGTGGGTCGAGACATGCCGACGTCCTGGGTCATGCGCAGCATCGAGCCGCCGATCGCGTACTCGCCCTCGTCGGCCTCCAGTTCACCGGACAGGATGCGCAGGATCGTGCTCTTGCCGACCCCGTTCACGCCCACCAGCGCCGCATGTTCACCCGGGGCGACCCCGAAGCTGACGTCGAAGAAGAGCTGGTCGGCCCCTGGCGGCGCGTAGGCGAGTTCGGACACGACGATGCTGCTCACGGCCGACGAGTCTCGCCGATCGCGACGCGTTCCGTCGCGACGGATTCGCCACGGCGGTGCCGGGTCGGCCGGGTCAGCCGATGTCCTCCCACATCTCGTTCGCAGCGGCCTCGTTGGTCTCGGCGGACACGATGTCGGCGGTGAAGTCGTCGAACTGGCCGCTCTCCACCGCGTCGGTCATCGTCTCGATCGTCGACCCGGCAGCCGGACCGGCCGAAGCGAGCACGTCGCTCAGGTCGCCGCTGGCGGCCGACGCCGCGATGGCGGCGGGTTCGTTCGACGGAGACTCGCCGATCGACTCGACCGCGACCTGATGGACCAGCTCGCTGGGAGTCGGTGGCTCGGGGATCAGCTCGGTCGGCTCCGGCACGTCCGGCACCAGCTCACCGAGCGGCGGCGGATCGGGCAACACGGCGCCGAGCGCGTCGGCGTCGGGCAGGAGTCCCAACACGTCGGACGCGTCGGGCAGCAGCTGTCGGGCGTCGTCGCCACTCGGCAACACGCCGCTCAGGTCCGGTGCTCGGGGGACGAAGTCGGCCACGTCGCTCCCATCGGGAATCAGGTCGCGGACGTCATCGGTGGGATCCGGGATCATGTCGGCGATGTCGCCTGCGTCCGGCACGAGGTCGCCGAACGGCTCCATCCGGGCGCTCGCGTCCGAGGGCGCTCCGATCGGTGCGCTGGCCGCCGATGCGGTCGGGCCGGGCGCCCCACCGGCGCTGGGCCCGCTCGCGGCCGGGCCACCCGGATCGTTCGCCGACGTCGTCCCACTGGCGCTCATCTGCCCCTCCACGGCCGCCATCAGATAGTCGTCCGCCCGGTCGAGGTCGCTCGCATCGGGCAGCATGGCCCTGAGCATCCCGTCGAAGTCGTCCGTCGAATCCGGAACCACGTCCTCGAGCATCCCCTGGAAGTCGTCCGTCGACTCCGGGAGCATGTCTTGCATCATCCCGATCGGATCGTCGGGTACCTCGGGGACCAGCTCGTCGAACCGATCGACGAACTCGTCCGGCGAGTCGACCAGGTCCTGCAGATCGTCGGTGTCGGGAGCGATCGCCTGCAAGGCTGCTGCGTCGGGCATCAACCCGTCGAGCATCGGTGCCGTCGGCAACGCGACGTCGGCATCGAGGTTGGTGTTCCAGCTGCCGTCTGCGTTGCGTTCGAAGCCTCCGTCGACAGATCCGTCGACGACGCCGAGCGGCGTCGGCAGGACCACTTGCACCTCACCACCGATGCTGATCGACCCGTCAGGGCCGCGCTCGATGTGGCCTTCTGCGTACGGCAGAGGCCCCCATTCGATGCCCGCATGGGCATCCACCCCGAACGAACCGTCGGTGCCGATCGAGCCGCCCGCTCCACCGACGATGTTCTCGGCACGAGCCGACACACCGTTCGTGCCCACCGATGCGCTCGCGTACAACACGTCCGGGATGCCTGCCTCCGCCGACAGGTTGCCGTTCACATAGTCGACGTCGACGAGGCCGCCGGTCATCGTGTCCACCGGATCGAACACCATCGTGTCGGCCGCCGTGAGCCCCCAATCAGCCGTCGATGCGGCAGCGTCGACAGCGGCCATCCCGGCATCGCCGAGCCCCTCGGCCACGTCCTCGACCGCCGACATCGCCGCCGCACCCGCATCCTCGACCACGGTCAGCGCGGCCTCGCCCACGTCCTCCGCCGCTGCGGCGGCGGCAGCGGCGGCACCCTCGGCAGCGATGCGGAGCTGGTCGGCCATCTGCAGCATGTGGACGCCGGCGAAACCGGGAAGGCTGGCTGCGACCTGGGCGTACTGTGCCGCCTGCGCGCCCAGGGCGACGGCCGAGGCGCCGAGCTCCTCGGCGGTGTACACCACCGCCTCGGCGACCGAACCGGCGGCATCGACCGCCGCGTCCACGACGACGGTGGCGGTGTCGGCCACCGCCGTGGCGGCGTCCTCCACCAGCCGGTAGCCGGCGGACATCGACTTCTCGACGAAGTCGGTGATCCAACTGCCGTCCCAGTCCTGCACCCACACCTCGACCATCTCGGCCGCATCGACGATCGGAGCCGCGACGGTGGTGGCGAACCCGGCGCTGTACGTGACGCCGTCGATGATCAGGTTGCCCATCGCGTCGACGACCTCACCGGCCGCGTTGTACAGGAAGTTGACACCGTCGACGACCACGCCGGCGGTCTCCTCGGCCGCGCTCATCATCGCCTTCCCGGCGTCCTCGAGCGCCCCACCGGTCCACTCCCACGCATCGTCCAGAAAGCCCATCGCCAGCTCCTCTCGTCGACCGCTCTCGTGCGCCCGTTCGACGGATGCTGACAGCGTCCGTCGATCCGCAACACCGGGAACGTTCCCGGTTCCGCTCCCGGGAGGTCGTGCGTACAGTCGCCACATGGCAGCACCCACGATCGCCCCCGTTCGCACCGCCGGCGTGGTCACCCAACCGAGCTCGATGCTCCCGGGCATCCCACCGTTCCTGTTCTCGGTTCCCGAGGGATGGGTGCTCGACGAGTCACCCGGCGCCGTCGCCACCGTGCACACCGCCGAACCCGTCGACGGCTTCTGGATCAACGCGATCCTGAGCCACGACAAGGTGGCGCGCTCGGTCGACTTCAAGCAGGCCGCGGCCGTCACCTGGCTCCGGCTCGCCGAACGGGCCCCCGACGTGCAGATGACGGCCGAGAAGTTCGTCCGCGTCGGCCGGCTCCCGGTGTACGTGCGGTCGTCGGAGATGACGATCGTCGACACCGGCAGGCGGGTGTCGCAACTGCACGCGATCTTCTTCGCGCCCGTTCGCGGGCCGGGCAAGGTGGTCGACTTCTTCCAGCTCGTGTGTACGGCACCGGTCGAACACGTCGACGAGGTGGCGCCCGCGATGATCGGGATGATCCGCAGCTTCCGCTTCGTCTGACGGGCACCCGGCTCTGCGGGCACGGGTCGTTGGCCCCTGTCGCCCGGCCGGGGCGACGCTCACCATGGAGACCGAGTCGTCACGGCGAGCGAGGGGTTCATGAGCGACACGGCACTCGAAGCCGGCGCATCGGCGTCCGGGTCCCGGCACACGGTCGATCCGGGCCGCCCCGAGCACCCCTCGGGCGACGATCGGTTCGCGCTCGTCGACACGCACCTGAGGCGTGTGCACGACGCGCAGGACCAGTTGATCGAGACCCTCCACGTCGCACAGGACGTCTTCGGGTTCCTGAGCGACGACGTGCTCCTCTACGTGGCGCGGGCGCTGCGATTGCCGCCGAGCATGGTGTACGGGGTGGCGACCTTCTACCACCTGTTCACGTTCGAGCCGCCCGGCGAGCACACGTGCACGGTGTGCACCGGGACGGCGTGTTTCGTCAAGGGTGCCGACGACATCGTCGCCGACGTCGCCACGGCCCACGGCGTCCACGTCGGCGACACCTCCGCCGACGGGCGGTTGACGTTGCGCACCGCTCGCTGCCTCGGCTCGTGCGGACTCGCGCCGGTGGTGGTGCTCGACGGGGTGGTGCACGGCCATCAGAGCCCGTCGGGTGCGCTGGCGCTGCTCGATGGCGAACTCGGCGGCGTTCGCTGATGGCCGCACCGATCGACCTGCACGAGGTGGCCGAGCGCGAGCGCGAGGAGCAGTTCCGCACGCCGCTGCGCGTGCACGTGTGCCACTCGACGTCGTGTGCGACCGCAGGTTCGGGGGCGGTGCTGCAGGCCGCCCGCGACCTCGCCGAGGGCGACCTCGCCAGCTCCGTCGCGGTGTCGCCCACCGGGTGCATGGGCCTGTGCAGCGCCGGCCCGCTGCTGCGCGTGGTGGAACGCGGTGGCGGCCAGCACGACTATCACCACGTCACCGGCGCCGCCGCCGAGCGGATCGTGCGTCACCACGCCGATCGCGGTGCGGCCGTGCCCGAGCACCGCCTCGACACCGCGCTGCCGTTCTTCGCCCGCCAGCATCGCGTCGTGCTGGCCAACGCTGGCGAGATCGACCCCGACCGGATCGAGTCGTACGTGGCGCACGGTGGGTACGCCGCACTGGAGCGGGCGCTCACCTCGATGACACCCGAGGACGTCCTCGATCAGGTGCGGCGGTCGCGGCTACGCGGCCGGGGCGGCGCCGGTTACCCGACGGCCAACAAGTGGGCGCTGCTGGCCGCCGCACCCGGTCCGGTGAAGTACGTCGTCGCCAACGGCGACGAGGGCGACCCCGGCGCCTACATGGACCGCACGATCATGGAGGACGACCCGCATCGTGTGCTCGAGGGCATCGCACTCGCGGCCTACGCCACAGGTGCCCGTCACGCGTACATCTACGTCCGCGCCGAATACCCGCGAGCCGTCGAACGCCTCGACCGGGCGATCAAGGTGGCACGCCGCAACCGCCTCCTCGGCCGGCGCATCCTCGACACCGACGTCGACCTCGACATCGAGATCCGCATCGGCGCCGGTGCGTTCGTGTGCGGTGAGGAGACCGCGCTGCTGGCTTCGATCGAGGGTCGTCGCGGCACGCCTCGGCTGCGTCCGCCGTACCCCACCGAGCGTGGCCTGTTCGGTGCACCGACGATGATCAACAACGTCGAGACGCTCGCCAACATCGCACCGATCGTCGCCAACGGCGGCGACTGGTTCGCGTCGATCGGCACGCCGGGCAGCACCGGCACCAAGGTGTTCGCCCTCGCCGGCGACCTGGTGAACACCGGTCTGATCGAGGTGCCGATGGGCACCACGTTGCGCGACATCGTCGAGGACATCGGCGGCGGCATGACGGAGGGCCACACGTTCAAGGCGGCTCAGACCGGCGGGCCCTCCGGCGGCTGCATCCCCGCCCGCTACCTCGACACGCCCGTCGACTACGACAGCCTGCGCGCCCTCGGCTCGATCATGGGCTCGGGTGGGCTGATCGTGATGGACGACCGCACGCGCATGCCCGACGTCGCCCGGTTCTTCATGGAGTTCTCGAAGGACGAGAGCTGTGGTGCCTGTGCGCCGTGCCGCGCCGGCACCGTGCAGATGCACCACCTGCTCACCACGATCTCGAGTGGCCGGGGACGCCGCCGTGACCTGCGCGACCTCGAGCACCTGTGCGCCGTCGTGCGCGACACCAGCCTGTGCGGGCTCGGGCAGACCGCACCGAACCCGGTGCTCAGCACCCTGCAGTACTTCCGCGACGAGTACGAGGCGCTGATCGCCCCTGCGGAGGGCGGACATGGCTGAGCGCGTGCCCACGGTGCCGATCACGATCGACGGTGTCGAGATGGAGGCCACCGCCGGCGAGACCGTGCTGCAGTGTGCACGGCGCCACGGGGTCGACATCCCGTCGCTGTGCTTCCTCGAAGGCCTGTCCCCCGTCGGCGGCTGCCGGCTGTGCGTCGTGGAGGTGGCCGAGGATCTGCGGTTGCGCCCTGCCTGTGCCACCACCGTCACCAGCGACATGGAGGTGACCACACAGTCGTCGCGCCTGCGGTCGTATCGGCGGTCGATCCTGGAACTGTTGTTCGCCGAGGGCAATCACGTGTGCGCCGTGTGCGTGTCGAACGGTGCGTGCGAGCTGCAGGACGTCGCCGTGCGCTGCGGCATGGACCACGTCCGCTACGAGCTGCAGGCGCCGCGGCGGCGTGTCGACGCATCGCACCCGCGGTACGTGTTCGATCCCAACCGCTGCATCCTGTGCACGCGCTGCGTGCGGGTGTGCGACGAGATCGAGGGCGCCCACGTGTGGGACGTCGCCCACCGCGGCCACGGCGCCGAGTTGGTCACCGACCTGCACCGTCCCTGGGGCGAGTCGACGTCGTGCACGTGGTGCGGCAAGTGTGTCGCCTCGTGCCCCACCGGCGCTTTGAGCCACCAGGGATCGTCGGTCGGCGAGATGCGCCACACACCCGACATGATCGCCTGGCTGGTCGCCGCCCGCCGGCGCGAGTGGACCGAACGGGAGGCCCGCCGATGACCCGACCCCGCCTCGCGACCGTGTGGCTCGGCGGGTGCTCGGGCTGTCACATGTCGTTGCTCGACACCGACGAGTGGCTGTTCGAGCTGGCTGCGGCCGCCGACCTGGTGTACAGCCCGATCGTGGACGTGAAGGAGTTCCCGCACGACGTCGACGTGTGCCTGGTGGAGGGTGCCGTCGCGAACGAGGACAACCTCGAGTTCGCGCGCCTGGTGCGCGAACGTTCGGCGATCGTCGTGTCGTTCGGTGACTGCGCGGTGTCGGGCAACGTGACCGCGATGCGCAATCCGCTCGGTGATCCCGAGGGCATCCTCCGCCGCGTCTACGTCGACGCACCCGACCGCGACGCGCAGGTGCCGCACGCGCCAGGCATCGTGCCGCTGCTGCTGGCACAGGTGCGGCCCCTGCACCAGGTGATCGACGTCGACGCCTTCGTGCCGGGTTGCCCAGCACCCGCCGGACGGATCCGCGAGGCGATCGAGGCGCTGCTCGCCGGTCGCCGCCCACCCACTACCGGCGAGTCGATCCGGTTCGGATGATGCAGCTGACATGGCAGCGGAGGAGCACACGATGCCGCACACGGTGACGATCGATCCGGTCTCACGGATCGAGGGCCACGCGAAGGTGACGATCACGCTCGACGACGCGGGGTCGGTGGCCTCGGCGCGTTTCCACGTGACCGAGTTCCGTGGGTTCGAGGCGTTCTGCGTCGGACGGCCGGTGTGGGAGATGCCGAGCCTCACGGCCCGTACCTGTGGCATCTGCCCGGTGAGCCATCTGCTCGCCTCCGCGAAGGCCGGCGACGCCGTGATGGGTGCCCACATCCCGCCCGCCGCCGTGCTGCTGCGGCGTGTCGCCAACCTCGGACAGATCATCCAGAGCCACGCGCTCAGCTTCTTCCACCTCAGTTCGCCCGACCTGCTCCTCGGTTGGGACGCCGACCCCGCGCGTCGCAACGTGTTCGGCGTGATGGCTGCCGAACCCGACCTCGCCCGTCGCGGCATCCGGCTGCGCAGCTTCGGGCAGTCGGTGATCGAGGCGATCGCCGGCCGCAAGGTGCACTCCCCCGGCATCGTGCCCGGCGGCGTGGCGAACCCGATGAGCGCCGAGACCCGTGACGACCTGCGCGACCGGCTCGCCGAGGCACACGCCACGGCGCAGAACGCGCTCACGCTGTTCGTCGGTCTGCTCGACGGCCTCGACCGGGAGATCCGCAGCTTCGGCGACTTCCCGAGCCTGTTCCTCGGCCTCGCCAACGACGAGGGCGTGTGGGCCCACGACGGCGGGCACCTGCGTTTCGTCGACGCCACCGGTGCCGTGGTGGCCGACCACATCGACGCCGCCGACTACCGCGACTGGATCGGCGAGGCGGTGCAGCACGACTCGTACCTGAAGTCGCCGTACTTCAAGCCGCTCGTCGACCGCCACGACGACGTCAACCGTGGCATGTACCGCGTGGGGCCACTGGCCCGCCTGAACGTCTGTGCGACGATGGGCTCGCCACTCGCCGACGAGGCCCTCGCCGCGTACCGCGAACGTGCCGGTGGCATCGCGACCTCGTCGTTCTTCGCACACTGGGCCCGCCTGATCGAGGTGATCGCGGCGACCGAGCAGATGGCCACGCTGCTCGCCGACGACACGATCCTCGACCCCATGGTGCGTGCCACGGGCCGGATCAGCCACCCCCGAGGGGTCGGCGTGTCGGAGGCACCGCGAGGCACCCTCTTCCACGACTACACCGTCGACGAGTACGGGTTGCTCGAGCACGTGAACATGATCATCGCGACCGGTCAGAACAACCTGGCGATGAACGCCACCGTGTTGCAGATCGCCCGGGAGTGGATCGACGGGCCCGACATCCCCGAGCCGGTGCTCAACCGGATCGAGGCCGGGATCCGCGCGTTCGACCCGTGCCTCAGCTGCTCCACCCACGCGATCGGTCAGATGCCGCTCGCCGTCGAGCTGCTCGACGCTTCGGGGGCACGGATCAGCGAGCGTCGTCGTGGCTGACGCGCCGCCCGCCGACGTGCTCGTGGTGGGGTGTGGCAACGACCTGCGCAGCGACGACGGCGCCGGACGAGTGGTGGCCCACCGGGTGCAGCTCCTCGCGGAGGAACGTGGGCTCACGGAGGTGGGTGTGCGCTCGGTGGTGCAACTCGTGCCCGAACTCGCGCTCGACATCGGCCGGGCACAGCACGTGGTCTTCGTCGATGCGAGCATCGACGTCGACCGGCTCACGGTCACACCACTCGCACCGAGTACCAGCGCCGCCGACGGCAGCCGGGAGCCGTGGACGCCGATGACGCATCACCTGGGTCCGGCGGCACTCGTCGAACTGGCCCGCCGGTACGCCGGCGAGGTGCCCGAGCACGTGACGCTCGTGGCGATCCCCGTGCACGACCTCGGCTACGGCGACCGACTGACGAGCCCGACCGCCGAAGCCGTCGAGCTCGCCGTCGATCTGATCGACCGCCTGATCACCCCGGGCTGACGCGAGGGACGTCGGGTGCGCTGCCGCTCGCTGGACGATCGGCAGCGCACCAGATGTGCGACCGACGACGGGCTCAGCTGCAGCCGCTGGTGCTGCCGCAGCTCGGGCAGGCGTGGCAGCTGCCGGCGCGCACCATCTGCACGCCACACTGCATGCACATCGGTGCATCGCTGTGGCGCACCGCCGGCTTCGGCGTGATGGCGGCCGGGCGGGTGAGTCCCTCGGGGTTGGTGACGTCGTTGTTCGGCGCCAGCGGGGCCACGCCGAGCTCGAGTTGGGCGGCGAGCTCGTCGGCGGACGGCACGCTCTTCGGATCGGCGACCACCTCGCTCCCGGTGCGCGTCTCCATCACCGACTCCTCCACACCGGGCAGCGTGGGCTGCAGGCGCTCGTCGATCGAGAAGATGCCGAGCTCGGCACGCTCGTCGTAGCTCATGTACTCGAGCGCCAGGCGACGGAACAGGTAGTCCATGATCGACGAGGCGAAGCGGATGTCCGGATCGTCGGTCATGCCGGCCGGCTCGAAGCGCATGTTGACGAAGGCCTCGACGAACGAGCGCAGCGGCACGCCGTACTGCAGGCCGTAGCTGATGCTCTTCGCGAAGGCGTCCATGATGCCGCTGAGCGTGGAACCCTGCTTCGACACCGTGAGGAAGATCTCGCCGGGCTGGCCGTTCTCGTACTCGCCGATGGTGGCGAAGCCCTTGCTGTCGGCGACGCGGAACTCGAAGGTGCGGCCCTTGCGACTGCGCGGCAGCTTCTGGCGGATCGGCTGGTGGACGATCTTCTCGACGATCTTCTCGACCACCTGGGTGGCGATGGCCGGCGCGTCGACCGCAGCGGCGGCGTCGCTCGACTCGCCGTCCTTCTTCGCCGTGCTGAGCGGCTGGGCCACCTTGCAGTTGTCGCGATAGATGGCGACGGCCTTCAGGCCGAGCTGCCACGACAGCAGGTGCAGTTCCTCGATGTCCTCGATCGTGGCCTCTTCGGGCATGTTGACGGTCTTCGAGATCGCACCCGACAGGAACGGCTGCACCGCACCCATCATCCGCACGTGGCCCTCGTAGTGGATGGTGTTGTCGCCCATCGAGCAGGCGAACACGGCCACGTGCTCGGCGGCGAGGTGCGGCGCCCCGAGGATGCTCTTCTCGCGGTCGATGTAGGAGATGATCTCGTCGACCTGCTGGGTGGTGTAGCCGAGGCGACGCAGCGCCCGCGGGATCGTCTGGTTGACGATCACCATGGTGCCGCCACCGACGAGCTTCTTCATCTTCACCAGACCGAGGTCGGGCTCGATGCCGGTGGTGTCGCAGTCCATCATCAGGCCGATCGTGCCCGTCGGTGCGAGCACCGAGGCCTGACTGTTGCGCACGCCGTACTCCTCACCGTCGCGCACCGCCGACTCCCACGCCTGCTGGCCGGCGGCGACGAGCTCGGCCGGCACCGCGTCGACGCCGTCGATCTCGTAACTCGCGTCGCGGTGCATGCGCAACACGTTCAACATGTACGACTCGTTCTCCGCGAAGCCGGCGAACGGGCCCATCCGGCTCGCGGTGCGGGCGCTGGTGGCATAGCTGTGACCGGTCATGAGCGAGGTGAGCGCAGCCGCCCACGCCCGACCCTCGACCGAGTCGTAGGGCAGGCCGAGCGCCATCAGCAGCGCGCCCAGATTGGCGTAGCCGATGCCGAGCTGGCGGAACAGGCGGCTGTTCTCGCCGATCGACTCGGTCGGGTAGTCGGCGCGACCGACCAGGATCTCCTGGGCGGTGAACACCACCTCGACGGTGTGACGGAACGCCTCGACGTCGAACGCGTCGTCGCCGGTGGAGTCGAGGTCGAGGTACTTGAGCAGGTTGATCGACGCGAGGTTGCAGGCCGAGTTGTCGATGTGCATGTACTCGCTGCACGGGTTCGAGCCGTTGATCCGTCCGGTCGCGTGAGCGGTGTGCCACTTGTTGATGGTGGTGTCGAACTGCAGCCCCGGGTCGGCGCACTCCCACGCCGCCGTGGCGAGCTGGCGCCACACGTCACGGGCACGCACCGTGCGCACCGGCGAGCCGTCGGTGACCGACGTGAGCGCCCAGTCCGTGTCGTCGACGACGGCCTGCATGAAGTCGTCGGTGACGCGCACCGAGTTGTTGGCGTTCTGGTACTGGATCGAGAAGCTGTCGGCGCCGTCGAGGTCCATGTCGAACCCGGCGTCGCGCAGCACGCGGGCCTTGCGCTCTTCGCGGGCCTTGCACCAGATGAACTCCTCGACGTCCGGGTGGTCGACGTTCAGGATCACCATCTTGGCGGCGCGGCGGGTCTTGCCGCCGCTCTTGATCGTGCCGGCCGACGCGTCGGCGCCACGCATGAAGCTCACCGGGCCCGAGGCGGTGCCGCCGCCGTTCAGCAGCTCGTGGCTCGAACGGATCTTCGACAGGTTGACCCCCGACCCCGATCCGCCCTTGAAGATCACACCTTCCTCGCGGTACCAGTTGAGGATCGAGTCCATCGTGTCGTCGACCGACAGGATGAAGCACGCGCTCGCCTGCTGGGGCACGCCCTTCACACCGATGTTGAACCACACCGGGCTGTTGAACGCGGCCCGCTGCGTGGCGAGGATGAACTTCAGCTCGTTGCGGAACGCATCGGCCTCGTCGGTGTCGACGAAGTAGCCGCCCTCGACACCCCAGGTGGTGATCGTGTCGGCGACCCGATCGATCACCTGGCGCAGCGAGGTCTCCCGGCCGGGGGTGCCGAGGGTGCCACGGAAGTACTTCTGGGCGACGATGTTGGTGGCGTTCAGCGACCAGCTGGCGGGGAACTCGACGTCGAGCTGCTCGAAGGCGACCGAACCGTCCTTCCAGTTCGTGATCCGCGCGTCACGACGCTCCCACACGATCTGGTCGTACGGGTGCACGCCGGGCGTCGTGAAGTGACGCGTGATTCCGATGGAGAGGCGTTCGGGCGCCAGCGACATGGTTCTTCCTCAGTTCTTCGTTCGACGATCTTCTCGACGGACTTCTTGACGATCTACAGACAGTTCCGACCACAACATGTGGTGTTCACCCGCCCCCGCAACGGCGAGCAGCCACAAGAGGTTGAAAGATTACAGCACTGTAGTTACAGGACTGTCAACGACCGTCCTGACGGTTTCCTTCCCCGCCCGAGCTGTGTCGACGCACGCCGCCGGCGCCGGGCAGCACCCGACGCCGACGGTCACGCCGAACACGCAGCGTGACAGCGGTGCACGGTCACAGGTCGGAAGCCCTCGCCCCACAGCCCTCGCCGCGCCGACGACCTCGGCCGGGGCGAACGCCTCGGTCACGGTCGTCGTCGACGACCCGGACTGACCATCCGTGCCGCACACCGCTGCCATCTGCGGCTGCCCAACCTAAGCCCGCCGGCCTGTGGGGAGGAAGAGGGACAACGTTGTGAATTGCTGTGGACGACCCTGTGGACATCCATGATCGGGCTGTGGGCGATCCCCCCGGGGCTGTGGACGTCCCGCGTGGTGGAACTCGTGCGATCGTGCACCGATCGGGTGACGAACGTCCTGCTCAGGGGCACCCTGTCGGAGGTGACGGGCGACACGTCACCTCGACGACACCGGCGAGCGACGACCTCGCCTCGACGACGACGATGTTCACACCCCCGCGGCTGCGTGGGGCACCGGCGACACCTCGACCGGGATCCCGTTCAGCACGCTGGTGCCCGACAACGGATCGAGCGCTGCGTCGTCGGTGAGGACGTTGCTGTTCACGCCGGCGCGTTCGGCGGCGACACGCAGCCGGCTCCCGGGACGGTCGTGCCCCCAGCCGTGGGGCAGGCTCACGACGCCGGGACGCACCACATCGGTCACTTCGACGGGTGCGTCGAGCGAGCCGACGCGGCTGGCGACACGAGCCCGACCGCCGTGGGTGAGACCGAGGCGGGCAGCGTCGTCGGGATGCACCTGCAGGGTGCAACGCGGCGCTCCCTTCACGAGCACCTCGACGTTGTGCATCCAGGAGTTGTTGCTCCGCAGGTGACGGCGACCCACCAGGACGAGACCACGCTGCGTGAGATCGTCCCAGGAGGCCGCCAGGCGGTCGAGGTCGGCCACCAGCACCGGATGGTCGAGCTCCACCATCCCCGACGGGGTCTGGAGCACCGCCGGCAGCCGCGGCTGCAGCGGACCGAAGTCCACCCCGTGCGGATGCGCGAGCAGCAGATCGAGGCTCGCACCGTCGTCGGGTCCGGCGCCGAACGCCGCGCCGAACGGGCCGGTCTGGAGCATCAGGTCGAGCATCCGCTCGGGCCCTCGACGCCCGCTCCGGGAGAGTTCGGCGACGATCTCGTCCGGGTCGCGTCCGTGGATCGCCGAGTACTCGTCGCGCACGGCGCTCGACACCATCGCCCCGATCGCGAGGTCGTCGACCGCAGCCGGGTCGGTGTCGGGGGCCAGGCCCTGCGCGATCGCGGCGAGCCGGGCGAGCACCTCCCACTCGTCGGGCTGACCCTCGTCGAGCGCGAGCACCGGCGGGCTGTAGTTGGCGACGTTGCGCACGGCGAACTGCAGGAGCAGCAGGTCGTAGTGGCTCTTCTGCAGCGCCGACGGGCTGGGCAGGATCACGTCGGCGTGACGCGTGGTCTCGTTGAGGTAGATGTCGACGCTCACCATGAACTCCAGCTCGTCGAGCGCCGCGTCGAGCTGCTCGCTGTGCGGCGTACTGAGCACCGGGTTGCCGGCCACGGTGACGAGGCATCGCACCTGCCCGTCGCCGGGCGTCGTGATCTCCTCGGCCAGCGCGGCCGCCGGGTACTCGCCCATCACCTCCGGCAGCTGTCGCACCCGCGTCGAACCACGGCCGATCCGGAACCCCGGGCCCCCACCTGGCTTCGGCGGACGCGAGGCGACCGGCGTGGGGAACATCGACCCGCCGACCACGTCGAGGTTGCCGGCCACCAGGTTCACCACGTCCACGAGCCACGACGTGGTGGTACCGAACTCGGTGGTGGTGGTGCCGATTCGGCCGTACACGGCCGCACGCTCGGTGCGGGCGAGGTCGCGAGCCAGCTCGCGGATCGCGGACGCAGCGACACCCGTGGCCTCGCTCACCGCCTCAGGGGTGAAGCGTGCGCACGCCGCCAGCACGGTGTCGAGCCCGCGAACATGGGGCGCCACGTGCGCCGGCACCCGCACCAGATCTTCCGCGTGCAACGTGTGCACCATCGCGGCGAGGAACAGCGCGTCGGTGCCGGGCCGGATCGGCAGCCAGTCGTCGGCCTCGTCGGCGGTGCGGGTGCGACGCGGATCGACCACCACGAGGCGTCCACCGCGAGCGCGGATCGCCTCGATCCGACCGGGGAAGTCGGGCGCGGTGCACAGGCTGCCGTTGGACGCGTAGGGGTTCGCGCCGAGCACCACCAGCAGATCGGTCCGGTCGAGATCGGGCACGGGCACCGTGACGGCGCCGCCGTACACGTACGCCGATGCCACCTGCCGCGGCATCTGGTCGACCGTCGACGCGGAGAACACGTTGCGCGTGCCGAGGGCGTGGAGCCAGCTGCGGCCGAAGGTCATCCCGGCGAGGTTGTGGGCGTTCGGGTTGCCGATGTACGCGGCGATCGACCCGCGACCGTGACGTTCGATCACACCACCGAGCCCGCGTGCCACCTCGGCCCACGCCTCCGGCCAGTCGACCTCGACGTGCACCCCGTCGCGACGCACGAGCGGGCGTCGCAGGCGATCCGGGTCGTCGTGGAGCTGGCGCAGGGTCGACCCCTTCGGGCACAGGAACCCGGCGCTGAACACATCGGCGCGATCGCCCCGGATGCGGGTCACCCGCTCGCGGCCGTCCGCGCCGGCGGCGACCGTCAGCTCGAGACCGCACCCCGCCTCGCACAACGGACAGGTTCGAAAGGCCGTGCGCGTGCTGGCCGCTCCGTGATCGGTGTCACCGGCGCCGGCCGGCAGGACGATGTCGCTGCTGTTCCCCATGGCTGACATCATCGCAGGCATGCGTCGCCTGCTGCCCGACCCGGTCGACCCGCTCACCGTGGCCGAGGCCTACGGTGTGCATCGCCCGCGCCCGACCCACCGGCCGTGGGTCGGGGTGTGCATGGTGGCGGGTCTCGACGGTTCGACCGTCGTCGACGACTCGTCGCGTGCGCTGTCGAGCCCGACCGACACCGAGGTGCTGATCGGCCTCCGCGCGCTCGCCGACGTCATCGTCGTCGGCGCGTCGACGGTGCGGATCGAGGGGTACGGGCCACCGAGCAAGGCGGGTCAGACGATCGGTGTGGTCACGCGTACCGGCGAGGGCCTCGACTTCACCGCCCCGCTGTTCACCAGCGGTGCCGGTTTCGTGGTGTGTCCCACCTCCGCACCCGAGCTGCCCGTGCCCACGGTGCGCGCCGGCCGGCACGAGGTCGACCTGGCCGCAGCACTGGCCCAGCTGGACGTCGGGTTCGTGCAGGCCGAGGGCGGATCGATGCTCAACGGTGCCCTGGCCACGGCCGATCTCGTCGACGAGCTGAACCTCACCATCTCGCCGGTGATCAGCGGTGGCGACGGTCCCCGGCTCACCGCAGGCGCGCCGTCGTTGCTGCGCCGGATGGACCTCGCCCACGTGTGCGAGGACGACGGATTCCTGTTCACCCGCTACGTCCGACGCTCGGGCTGACCTCGCTTCGCCGGGCGACCGGTCAGGCCTTCTGGAGCTTCTTCATCAGCGACAGTTCGCGCTGGAAATCGGCCGCGCCGTCGAATCCCTTGTACACGCTGGCGAACCGGAGGTAGAGCACGTCGTCGAGACGCCGGAGCCGCTCGAGCACCGCCCGTCCGACCCGCTCGCTCGTGATCTCCCCCTCGGCGACACGCATCTCCTCCTCGACCGATTCGGCGAGGTGGTGGATCTGGTCGAGACTGACGGGACGCCCCTTGCCGGCCGCAGCGACACCGGCGACGATCTTCTGTCGCTCGAACGGCTGACGCGTGCCGTTGGACTTCACCACGACCAGCGGCACCTCGTCGAGTCGCTCGTAGGTCGTGAAGCGGTGCTGGCAGCCGGTGCACGACCGGCGACGACGGATCGCCGCGCCCTCCTCGGCCTCTCGCGAGTCGATCACCTTGGTGTCGTCGGCTCGACATCGGGGGCAGCGCACGTCGTCACGCTAGCGGACACCTGCCGACTCCACCGACCGGGATCCGACCCACCTCCCCCGGTGAGCGCTCGCGCGGATCACGGCAGGTCGAGCGCTTGACCCGCCTCGATCGAGGCCGATCCGTTGAGCACGACGAGCAGATCGACCACGTCGACCACGTCGGCATCGGGATACAGGCGCGTCGCGATCGACCACAGCGTGTCACCCGGTTGGACGACGTAGGTGGTGCGGCCGACCGTGGCGGCGAAGGCAGGATCGCCACCACGGTCGGCCAGACCACGTTCGGCCACCGACCCGATCGAGGACACCAGCGCCACGACGAACACCACCGCGCCGACACGGCGGCGGACGAACGTGGAACGGTCCGGCATCACCCGAGCGGGCACGGCGTACCGACCGGGCAGCGAACGGGTCGCGGGCGTGGCACGGCGCACCTGAGGTGTGCGGCGCGGGGCGAGCGATGCGCTGGCTGCCGACATGTCGTCTCCTTTCGAGTACGAGATCGAGATCGAGATCGAGATCGAGATCGAGATCGAGGTCGATCAGCAGAACTCGTGGGCCGCAGACTCCGGAACACGTGTTCGCCGAACGGACGTTCGCAGTCTGCACGATCGAACAGTCGTTCGTCAACCCCGAATCGAACACACGTTGCACGAACAGATGTTTGACCTGCTCGTCGAACGCGCGTACGCTTGCCGTATGGCTCCCACCTCCAGCTCTCCGAGCAACTCGTCCGTCCTCACCGCCCGCCAGCGGGGCATCCTCGACGTGATCGAGACGGCGATGCGCGAGCGCGGCTACCCGCCGAGCGTGCGCGAGATCGGCGAAGCCGTCGGTCTCACGTCACCGTCCACGGTGCACAGCCACCTCGCCTCGCTCGAGCGCATGGGATTCCTGCGCCGCGACCCCACCAAGCCGCGTGCGATCGAGGTGCGCTACGACCCGAGCTCGGGTGCGGCGATCGAGCGCCGCCCGGCACGCCACGTCCCCCTCGTCGGCGACGTGGCCGCCGGCACCGACGTGCTCGCACAGGAGAACGTCGAGGAGGTCTATCCCCTCCCCGAAGACTTCACCGGCACCGGCGACCTGTTCATGCTCCGCGTGCGCGGCGACTCGATGGTCGAGCTCGGCATCATGGACGGCGACTTCGTCGTGTGTCGCGCCCAGCAGACCGCCGACAACGGCCAGATCGTCGTCGCCGGCATCCCCGGTGGTGAGGCCACGGTGAAGACCTATCAGCGATCGGGCGACACGATCACCCTGATCCCCGCCAACGAGCGCCTCTCGCCGATGGTGTTCCCGGCCGACGAGGTGCAGCTGTTCGGCCGGGTGGTCACCGTGATGCGCCGCCTCTGATCAGGCCGACGGGGGCGCTGGCCAACCCCCCGCCGGCGGTCCAGCCGGTGGCGTCGGTCCTGGCGTCGGCGGCGACGGCATCGTGGGCGGCGCCGGATACGTCGTCGGCGGCTGCACCGGAGGCGACGGCGGCGACGGGATCGAGGCCGCGGGCGGCGCGTACGCCGGACCGCTGTACGGAGCCCCCGGCGCCCCCGGAGTCCCGGGCGCCGCCGGTGTTGCGGGCCCTGGCGGGCTCGACCGACGCAGTCCGAGCACGAGCAGCAGGCCGCCGACGACGAGCCCGCCGACGATCGCCACGATGCCCATGGTCTTCAACGAACCGCTGTCACCTTTCGGATCGCGGCCGACGGCGATCGCGATCTCGTCCTCGTCGGACGTGGCGGTCAGCTCGTAGTCGCCGGCCTCCTCGATCTCGACGGTCGCGATCGACCGGCCGACGAAGCCGCCCGCGTCGTAGTCCTTCGACTCGTCGTCGTCGAGGTCGACCTCGTCGTCGTCTTCGTCGCGCAACTCGACGTCGACGTCCGGCAACTCGTCGTCGTCGAAGGAGTAGTCGGTGTCGGCGTTCGGGCAGTCGCCACGGAGCTCGCCGATCTCCCCTTCGGTCTCGACGAAGATCGTGTACGTGCCGGCCTCGTCGAACTCGAGGCTCGTGGTACAGCCGATCGGTGCGCGTGCCAGGTTGCGCACACCGTCGTCGTAGTTCGACGAGCTCGCCAGGAACATGACGATCCCGGCGATCACCCCGGCCACGAGCAGGAGCGCACCGACGCCGATCAGCCCGGCGCGCCGGTTGCCCTGCTGCGGCGCACCGGCGAATGGCGCAGCGGGCTGTTGCACGACCGGCCCCTGGCCGGACGGCGGGAACTGCTGATACGACATGTCCTACACCCCCAGTCGCCGAGCGACCTGGTCGATCCGTTCATCTGGTTGTACCACGGCCACGCGGACGTTGTGGGCACCGCCCGCCCCGTAGAAGTCGCCGGGGCTCACCAACGCCCCGCCCTCGGCCGCCAGCCGCTCGGCGAAGGCCCAGCCGTCACGGGCGTCGAACCACAGGTAGAAGCCTCCGGCGGGGAGCGGTACGTCGATCCCCGACCACGTGCCGAGCACATCGGCGAGCCGTTCGAGTCGGCGCCGGTACCGGTCGCGTTGCACGTGCACGTGCTCGTCGTCGTCGAGCGCCACCACCCCCGCGGCCTGCGCCGGCCCGGGCACCAGCATGCCGACGTGCTTGCGCACCTCCTTCAGGTAGGTGACGAGCTCGGTGTCGCCGGCGTAGCAGCCGACCCGCAGGCCGGCGAGGTTCGAGCGCTTCGACAGCGAGTGCACGGCGACGACGCCGTCGAGACCCGTCTCGAGCACGGTTCGAGGGCGGCCGTCCCACGTGAACTCGACGTAGCACTCGTCGCTGAACACCGGCACCCCGCGAGCTCGTCCCCACGCAGCCGCCGCATCGAGGTCGCTCAGCGCACCGGTCGGGTTCGACGGGCTGTTCACCCACAGCATCAGTGCCCGGGCCGCGTCCGCCGGATCGATCGCGGCGAGGTCGATGCCGCCGTCGGGACGTGGGGGCACCGCGACCGGCCGGCAGCCGGCCAAGATCGCACCCATCTCGTAGGTCGGGTAGGCGACCGCGGGGTACAGCACGGTGTCGCGCGACGGCGTGCGCAGGCGCAGGTAGTGCGGCGTGGTCGCGACGAACTCCTTGGTGCCGACGCACGCAGCGACCTGGTCGAGGGTGACGTCGATGTCGAAACGGCGCGAGATCCAACGCTGCACGGCGCTGCGCAGTGCGGCGGTCCCGATGCTCGGCGGGTATCCACGCTCGCTGTCGCTCGTCGACAGTGCGGCGATCACCGCCGGCGGCGGCGGATCGCACGGGGTGCCGATCGACAGGTCGACGATGCCACCGTCGTGCTCGGCGCACCGCGCCGCCAACCGGTCGAGCTGGTCGTACGGGTAGGGCGGCGGGACGAACCCCTCGGCGCGCGGCTCACTCATGACCGGTCATCGTGGCAGCTCGCGACGCACCGGCAAAACGCCGGCCCGGCCCGGCCGGCCGGGGCCGACCGGTCGCCGGTCCCTGGCCCGTCAGCGTTCGACACCGGGCACGACGAACTCGGCGAGGCGACCCGCCGACGCATCGGCCAGCCGGGCACGCACGCGCACCCCGCCGTCCTCGTGTGCGCTCGACACCACCTCGCCCTCACGGTGCACGGCGGCGAGCACGTCGCCACGGTCGTAGGGGATGAGCAGCTCGACGGGCGTGGCGATCGCACGCAGACGATCGGCGAGGGCGCCGAGGAAGTCGTCGATCCCCTCCCCCGTCACCGCGCTCAGTGCGACCGAACCCTCGTGGCCGGCGACCAGTTCCTTCGCCACGTCCGGCACCAGGTCGGCCTTGTTGAACACGATCAGCTCGGGCACACGGTCGGCATCGATCTCGGCGAGCACCTCCCGCACCGCAGCGATCTGGCCGGCGGGATCGGGTGCACTCGCGTCGACCACGTGAACGAGGAAATCGGCTTCGCTCGCCACCTCGAGCGTGCTCTTGAACGATTCGATCAGGCCGTGAGGCAGCCGCCGCACGAAACCGACGGTGTCCGTGAGCAGTACCGGCTCGCCGCCGGGCAGCGACAACCGTCGTGTGGTCGGATCGAGTGTGGCGAACAACCGGTCCTCCACGAGCACGCCGGCCTGGGTGAGCCGGTTGAGCAGGGTGCTCTTCCCGGCGTTGGTGTAGCCGACGATCGTCACGGCGGCGAGACCGCTGCGACCGCGGCTCTTGCGCTGCAGGTGGCGGGTCTCGCGGAGTTCGGCCAGGTCGTGTTCCAGGCGGGTGATCCGTTTGGTGAGGATCCGGCGATCGACCTCGAGCCGGGTCTCACCGCTGCCACGGGTGCGGGTGCCGACACCACCGCTCTGCTGCGACAGGTTCGCCTTGTTGCCACGCCGGAGTCGTGGCAGCCGGTATCGCAACAGCGCGAGCTCGACCTGCGCCTTGCCCTCGAGGGTGTGCGCGTTCTGGGCGAAGATGTCGAGGATCACCGCCGTGCGGTCGAGGGCGGTCCGGCCGAGCAGCTTCTCGAGGTTGAACTGTTGCGCCGGCGCGAGTTCGTTGTCGAACACGACGGTGTCGGCGTCGACCGCGAGGCACAGCTGCTTCAGTTCCTCCACCTTGCCCTTGCCGATGAACCAGGTGTGATCCGGCGCGTCGCGCCGCTGGATCATCCGTCCCGCCTCGTCGGCCCCGGCGGTGTCGATGAGGAGCGCGAGCTCGTCGAGACCGGCCTCGGTGTCGGCATCGGTGTGCCCCGGCAACGTGACTCCCACCAGGACGATGCGCTCTCGTTTGGTGCGCTCGATGAGCGTCGCGCCGAGTGCTTCCTGGTACGGGTTCGTCATGCGGAGGTCGTGTTCCCTTCGTGCGTCGTGTCGACACCGTTGGCCGGTGCCGACCCGAGGTGGTCGTCGATCTCGACCTCGATCCGGCCGATCAGCACCGACGGTCCCACCAACGTGGCCCGGCCGGGCGCCGGGTCGTCGAGACGAACCTTCGCGCGTCCGCCGTCCATCTGCACGACGATTTCCGTCGTGGCGGCGGGCACCAGCCCCCACGCCCGGGCCGCGTATGCGCTGGCGCACGCGCCGGTGCCGCAGGCCTGGGTGATGCCAGCGCCGCGCTCGTGGACGCGCATGCGGATGACGTGCGGCTCGTCGCCCGGCTCGACGATCTCGAGGTTGGTGCCCGGCACGTGTGCGCCGAGCGCCTGGAGGTCGACCACGGCGACCTCGTCGACGCCGACGACCGTGTGCGGGTTGCCGGTGTCGAGGTGCAGCACCGGACGATCGGGGTGGGCGCCGATCCCGGCCCAGCCCTCGGGTTCGCTGCCGGCACGGATCTCGCCCATGTCGACCGACGCCTCGATCGTGTCCGCTCGATCGGTGGCGACGAGGCGCACGTGACGGTCACCGGCGTCGGTGAGGATCGTCTGGCCGTCGAGGTCGCCGCGGCGCAGCGCGAGCGCCTGGGCGAAGCAGCGGATGCCGTTGCCGCTCATCTCGGCCCGGCTGCCGTCGGCGTTGTACAGCCACATCCGCGCCGCGTAGCCCGGCTCGCTCTCCGCGACGAGCAGGCCGTCGGCGCCGATGCCGGTGCGGCGATCACAGAGCGCAACGGCGAGCGCCGGCAACCTCGCCGGTGGCACCGGCGGATGGAACACCACGAGGAAGTCGTTGCCGAGGCCGTGGTGCTTGGTGAGCTGCAGCGTGGTCATCGGGTTCCCATCAGCGTCGCGGCGATCACGGGAACCGCTTCGGCGACCGGGTCGTCGTGGATGTCGAGCCAGCGTACGCGCGGGTCGCGACGGAACCACCGCTCCTGGCGGACCGCGAACTGGCGGGTGCGCACCACGACGGTGGCGACGGCCTCGTCGAGGCTGCACAGCCCCTCGAGGTGCTCGATCACCTCTTTGTATCCGAGCGCCTGACGGGCGGTGCGCGACAACCCCGGGAACCGCTCGACGAGCGACGCGACCTCGGCCACCAGTCCGGCCTCGACCATCCGGTGGACGCGGGTCTCGATCCGCCGCGCGAGCACCGGGCGGGGCCAGCGCAGACCCACCTGCACGAACGGGACCGGTGGGTAGCGGTCGAGGCCCGGCCCGTACGAGCTGAACCGCCGCCCCGAACCGACGCACACCTCGAGGGCGCGCACCACCCGGCGGGCGTTCGTCGGTTCCATCTTCGCGGCAGCGTCGGGATCGAGTGCGGTCAACTCGGCATGCAACGCCTCGACGGACTCGTGGGCGAGCCGGGCTTCCAACGCAGCACGGACCACGGGCCAGGTGCCCGGGATCTCCATCGGATCGGTGAGTGCACGGAGGTACAGCCCCGTCCCGCCGACGAGCAACGCCCGGTTGCCGCGAGCAGCGATCTCCGCGGCCGCCGTCGTGGCGGCGTCGACGAACTCGGCCACGGCGAACTCGTGATCGGGATCCACCAGGTCGAGCAGATGGTGCGGCACTCGGTCGCGGTCGTCGGCGGTGGGTTTCGCGGTGCCGATGTCCATGCGCCGGTACACCTGCATCGCATCGACGGCGACGATCTCGAACGGGCCGTGCTCCACGAGACCGGGATCGGTGGCGACGGACATCGCCACATCGCTCTTGCCGCTGGCGGTGGGGCCGAGCACCACCAGCGACGTGCTCATCGGCACATCCCGGTTCAACCGGCGGCGACGGCGATGCGCCGCTTGTGCGACGGGTCGGCGATCACTTCGCGGAACACCCCGGTGAGGTGGTGCGGCGCAGCGCCGCTCACCTCGACGCTCGCGTACGCACCGGTGCGCACCGGGTGCGGCGGCGTGAAGTGCACGAGCTTGTTCTGGCGGGTGCGCCCCGAGATGATCGACGGGTCGCGCTTCGAGGGGCCCTCGACGAGCACCTCCTCGATGCGGCCGACGCGGGCACGATGCCTGGCGATCGCGCTGTGTTCCACCACGATCCGCAGCCGCTCGAACCGCTCACTCACGATCGCCGGGTCGACGAAGCGATCGACCATCTGCGCCGCTTCGGTGCCGTCTCGGGGCGAGAAGATGAACGTGTACGCGTAGTCGTACTCGGCTGCGGCGGCGACCTCGAGCGTGCGTTCGAAGTCGTCGTCGGTCTCGCCTGGGAACCCGACGATGATGTCGGTACTCACGGCGAGATCGTCGATGGCCCGGCGCGCCTGCGCGAGGCGCTCGAGGTACCGCTCGGCGGTGTAACCGCGGTGCATGAGCGACAGCACCCGGTCCGAGCCGCTCTGCAGCGGGTAGTGCAGGTGCTCGCACACCTGCGGGGAGGCCGCCATCGCGGCGAAGGTCTCGGGGCGCATGTCCTTCGGGTGCGGGCTGGTGAATCGCACCCGCCGGATCCCGGGCACCGCCGACGCGGCGGTCAGCAGATCGGCGAAGAGGGGCCGGAGCCTGGCGTCCGCGTCGCCGTCGCGGCGGGCGGCCACCTGCAGGTCGCGGCCGTAGCTGTTGACGTTCTGGCCGAGCAGGGTGACCTCGGTGACCCCCTGGTCGGCGAGGTCGCGAACTTCGGCGACGACGTCGTCGAACGGTCGACTGATCTCGGCGCCGCGCACGGCCGGGACGATGCAGAACGCACACGAGTTGTCGCACCCGATCTGGATCGTGACCCATGCGTTGTACGACGTCTCGCGGCGCGCCGGCAGCGCGGAGGGGAACAGCGCGTGGTCGTCGATCACGGCCTCGTCGAGGATCTCGGTGATCGGCCCGTGGGCGCCGGCGTGCGCCAGCAACTCGCCGGCCCGATGCACGTTGTGGGTGCCGAGCACCACGTCGGTCCACGGTGCCCTCTGACGCACGAGATCGCGGTCTTTCTGGGCGAGGCAGCCGGACACCACGATCTGGCGCCCTTCCTTGGCCTCCTTCCACCGCTTCAGGTGGCCGAGGTTGCCGTAGAGCCGGTTGTCGGCGTTCTCACGGATGCAGCACGTGTTCAGGACCACCACGTCGGCGTCGGCATCGCTGTCGACCGCCTCCATCCCATCTGCGTCGAGCAGACCGGCGATGCGCTCCGAGTCGTGCTCGTTCATCTGACACCCGTAGGTGTGCACGACATAGCGGCGCGGGCTCGAACTCACGTCGTCCGAGGCTATCGACGTCGGAGGGTCAGACCGGCGGCGCCGCCCACTCGGGCGAGTACGGGTTGTGCGCGATCTCCCACAGATGTCCGTCCGGGTCGGCCACGTAGCCCGAGTACCCACCCCACTCGACGAGCTCGGGCGCCTTCGCCAGCGTGGCGCCCGCCGTGACGAACGCAGCCACCACCCGGTCGACGTCGTCGCGCGACGGTTGGTTGCTGGCCAACGTGACCCCACGGAACGCCGTTGCGTCGGCGGCGGGTGTTCGGTGCGCGTCCTCGGCGAGGTCGCTCGCGCCGAACAGTCCGAGCACCACCCATCCTCCGCCCGGCGTCCCGAGGCGGAGGAAGGTGATCGTGCTCTCACCCTCGGCGGCGCGCTGCCAGCCGAGCGACTCGTAGAACGATGTCGACCGGGCGACGTCGGCGACGCCGAGGGTGACGAGGCTGAGATGCGCCGGGACGGCCATCAGCTGTCGAGCTCGACGCCGATCGGCTCGTCGTCGGCCTCGGTGAACTCGTCGCCGAGACCGGCCTGACGGCGCACCTTGTCGGAGACCTCCATCATCACCTCGGGGTTCTGCGACAGGTAGTTCTTCGCGTTCTCGCGTCCCTGCCCGAGCTGTTCACCTTCGTAGGTGAACCACGCGCCGGACTTCTTGACGATCCCCATGTCGACCGCCATGTCGAGCAGCGACCCCTCGCGGCTGATGCCCTTGCCGTACATGATGTCGAACTCCGCCTGCTTGAACGGCGGCGCCACCTTGTTCTTCACGACCTTCACCCGGGTGCGCGAACCGGTGACCTCGGTGCCGTCCTTGATCGATTCGATCCGGCGGATGTCGAGACGGACCGACGAGTAGAACTTCAGCGCACGGCCACCCGGGGTGGTCTCGGGCGAGCCGAACATCACACCGATCTTCTCGCGGAGCTGGTTGATGAAGATCGCGATCGTGCCGGTCTTGTTGAGGTTGGCCGTGAGCTTGCGCAGTGCCTGGCTCATGAGACGGGCCTGGAGACCGACGTGGCTGTCGCCCATCTCGCCCTCGATCTCGGCACGAGGCGTGAGGGCGGCGACCGAGTCGATCACGAGCACGTCGATCGCGCCGGAGCGCACCAACATGTCGGCGATCTCGAGCGCCTGCTCCCCCGTGTCGGGCTGGGAGATGAGCAGTTGGTCGATGTCGACACCGATCGCCTTGGCGTACACCGGGTCCATCGCGTGCTCGGCGTCGACATAGGCGCAGATGCCGCCGTTGCGTTGGGCCTCGGCGACGACGTGCATGGCGAGCGTGGACTTGCCCGACGACTCCGGGCCGTAGATCTCGACGACCCGGCCACGGGGCAGCCCACCCACGCCGAGGGCGAGATCGAGCGACAGGGCGCCGGTCTGCACCACGTCGATCCCCATGGACGTCTTCTCGCCCATGCGCATGATCGATCCCTTGCCGAACTGCTTGTCGATCTGGGACAGCGCCATCTCGAGGGCGCGCTCGCGGTCGGGGGCGTTGCTCATCGTGTTCTCCGTTTCCTGCCTGTGGATCCCGGATGCCCGGGTGGTGGGGGCCGGTCGCCTCGGCGACGACCCCGATGGGTGTGACGGGCACCCTAGGAACGGGGTGTGACACGGACGCCGGGGCGTCGGTGTCGTCCGGTTCGGCGGGGCCGGGTGTTCGAACGACATGAGTGTAGTTGCGAACGAGTGTTCGATCAAGCAACCGAACGGCGAATCGCGAGTCGACGGCGACGTAGGGTCGACCACCATGACCAGCGAGCACGCCGTTCCCGCCGATCCCGGCTTCGACACGATCACCGTCGCGGTCGACGGGCCACTCGGCCGGTTGGTGCTCAACCGTCCCGACAAGCTCAACCCACTCAGCATGCACACGCTGAAGGAGATCGAGCTGGCGGCCCGCTGGTTCGACGAACACCTCGAGCTGAAGGTGGTGGTGGTGAGCGGCGCGGGTCGAGCGTTCTCCGCCGGTGCCGACCTGTCGGCATTCTCGTCGTCGGGTCCACCGGAAGACCGCCAGCAGGGATGGCGCATGGCTCGTGCGCTCGACGAGATGCGCGCCGTCACCGTGGCTCGCATCCAGGGATGGTGCGTCGGCGGCGGCCTCGTGGTGGCCGCCGGCTGCGACCTGCGCGTCGCCGCTCGTTCGGCCCGCTTCTCGATCCCCGAGATCGACCTCGGCATCCCGCTCGCGTGGGGTGGCATCCCGCGCCTCGTGCGCGAGATCGGACCGGCGCTCACGAAGGAACTCGTGATGACGTGCCGCCCGTTCGACGCCGACGAGGCGTTGCGTTCGGGGTTCCTCAACCGTGTGGTCGACGACGAGCGCCTCGACGCCGAGGTGGACTCGCTCGTGCAGACACTCGTCGCGAAGCCCAAGCTCGCCCTGCTCGAGACCAAGGCGCACGTGAACGCGGTGACCGAGTCGATGGTGGGCACCGGCCGCAGTTGGGCCGATGCCGACGGGTTGTTCGCCGGGCTCCGCGACCCCGAGGGACGTGCGTCGGCGGCGGCCTACGCCGAGCGGTTGCGCCGCTGACCCAGCTGCGGCGGCAGCTCGGCCAACCCGGCGGCGACGGCGGCCATCGCCTCGTCGAGCTCGGACCGTTCGGGTGGGTGCACCGACAGGTCGAACGCGAGCCACAACGTGTAGGTGAGCGGATAGATCAGCAACGGCATCACCACCGCCACCGCCCCCAGGATCAGCACGAACCGCAGCACGGGCACGTCGGTGCCCCACACCCCGAAGCCGACGCCCATCGCGATCGCGATCGATGCGAACGTGATGATCGTGTTGAACGTGATCGTGCCGAGCTCGAAGCCCTCCTCGCGGTGCCACGAGATGCCGCACGTGCGGCAGCGGTCGTACTTGCGGAACCACCCGCGCAGGAACGTGCGGCGCGAACCGCACCACGGGCACGTGAGCACCAACGCACGACCGAACAGACGGCCGACGGGCTGGCGAGGCGGCGCAGAGGTGGTCGACATCGCCCCCACCCTATGACCGCGACCGGCGCGTGTGCACCGCCCGTGCCGCATCGGTCATGATGTGCGGCGTGCGTCGCTCCTTCGCCGGTCTGTTGTTCGCGGTCGCGTTCGCATTCGCGTGCCTGGCGATCAGCGGATTCCTGATGCACCGCACCGCGTTCACCCCCTCGCACGCTGCCGACGCGGCACGCACCGTGATGGCCGACGAAGCGGTCCGGCTCGAGGCCGTGAAGGTGATCGCCGACGGCACCGCCGACCAGATGTACCCGGGCGACGCGAACGGCGCAGCGATCGTGCGCCAGAACATCGCCACAGTCGCCGGCATCGCCGCCGGAGCCGATCTCTACGGCCCGATGCTCGAGCAGGTGCACGCCGTGTTGATCGGCGAGCAGGACGGCCCGGTGGTGGTGCCACCCGACCAACTGGTGCTGCTCAGCCGCGACGAACGTGCGGCGGTGCTGCCGCCGGTGCAGGTGGAGGTGCCCGAACTCACCGTGCTCCGGGTGACCGACACGTTGCTCGGTTGGTTGGTGCCGCTCAGCGCAGCGGTGTCGGTGATCTTCTTCGTCCTCTGCTCTCTGGCCCGGCCCGAACGCGGCGCGCTGTTCCGCACGCTCGGCATCGGCCTCCTCGCGCTCGCGGTGCTGGCGATCGTGTTCGGCTACGTGATCCCGAAGTACCTGCCGCCCGTGCTCGACGACAGCGTGTGGGCCCGGACGCCGGCACTCGCCGCCGACACCGGACGCGGGCTCACGTTCGCACTGGCGTTCGTGGCCGTGGCGGCGGGGCTCGGCTTGTTCGCCGCCTCCACTCGCATGGGCCGCAGCCGCCGCTGGAGCACGCCGGTCAGCACCTATCGCTACCGCGAAGAGCGCAGCTGGAGCTGAGCCGGCGATCGGATCGGCCGATCGTGGCCCCGGCGCCGGCCGCTCAGGCCGTCAGCTCGTCGACGAACTCCTGGAACACGCCTGCGTAGTGCATCGCATCGGCCTCGGTGTGCATCACCGAGATGAGCCACTGCTCGTCGAGGCCGGGTGGCAGCAACACGCCGCGGTTGATGCCGTGCATCCACTGCGCGAAGGCGAGGTCGAAATCCGTGGCCTTGTAGTCGCGGTAGGTGCGGATCGGCTCGACGGACCAGGTGATGCACCCCTTCGCGCCGAACTGCACGGTGTGGGCCGGCAGCCCCGCGCCGTCGATGACGGTCTGGCACGCAGCGACGAGCCGGCTGTTGCGCTCGTTCACCTCCTGGTGCGTCTCGGGGGTGCAGATGTCGGCCAGCACCGCCTTCGCCGCCGCCATGCAGAGCGGGTTGCCGTTGTACGTGCCGAGGTGCAGCACCTTGCCGGCGGTGATCTGGTCCATGCACTCCTGCGTGCCGCCGAAGGCGCCGAGGGGCAGACCGCCGCCGATGCTCTTGGCGAGGCACACGAGGTCGGGTTGCACGCCGAGCACACCCGTGGCGCCGCTCCACCCGGCCGTGATGCCGGTCTTCACCTCGTCGAAGATGAGCATCGTGCCGTACCGGCGGGTGATCTCGCGAACGGCTTCGAGGTACCCACGCTGTGGCATGCAGATGCCGATGTTCTCCATCACCGGCTCGACGATGAACGCGGCGACGTCGCCGTCGCGCAGCACCCGCTCGAGGGCCTCGGGGTCGTTGTACGGGATCACCTTGGTGTCGGCCAGCACGGCGCGCGTGATGCCGGCCGTGGCCGGGATGGCCGTCGGCGCGTCGGCCGGACCGGCCTCGCTGATCGGCGGCTTCATCGAGATCATCACCTCGTCGTGGTGGCCGTGGTAGCCGCCCTCGACCTTCACGATCTTCTCGCGACCGGTGATGCCGCGAGCCACGCGGATCGCGTCCATGGTGGCTTCGGTGCCCGAGTTGGTGAACCGCCACATCGGCAGGCCGTAGCGCGCCGCGAGCAACTCGGCCACGTCGGCGTTCAGCTCGCACGGGGTGACGAACAGGGTGCCGTCGTCGAGCTGGGCGTCGACCGCGGCGCGCAGCGTCGGGTGGCAATGACCCGAGAAGAGGGCGCCGAAGCCCATGTCGTAGTCGGTGTAGCGGTTGCCGTCGACGTCCTCCATCCAGCTGCCCTGGGCTCGTCGCACCACGATGGGGTGCGGGTCGTATGCCTGGAAGCTGGAGGGCACGCCGAGGGGCAACACCTTCCGGGCTCGGTCGGTGGCCCGCTGCGAACCCGCCGTTCGCTCCATGTACACCTGCAGTTCGCGGGTGGTGATCTGCCGAGCTCGGGCGACCAGTTCGTCGTGGCGGAGGGATTCCGTTGCACTCATGTTGGTTCCTTTTCGGATCACGTTCTGCACAGCCTAGTTCACGACGGAATCCGTCGTGGCCGGCCGATCCGCCGACGAGTCGCGTTCCCGTCACGATCGTGTCGCGGTCTGGTGTCGACCGGCGCCCGTGCGGGTGAATCGAGTGGTGGAACCGGCGTACTCGCGTGGCAGACTGTGCGCCCTACATGGTGGCCGTAGCTCAGTTGGTAGAGCTCCAGTTTGTGGTACTGGCTGTCGCGGGTTCGAGTCCCGTCGGTCACCCTGGGCCCTCGGGCCCCAGTTGCCGGCCGGTCGTGTGGATCCCTACACTGCCGGACCGCAACCGCCGCCCCTCTAGCTCAATGGCAGAGCAACGGACTCTTAATCCGCAGGTTCAGGGTTCGAGTCCCTGGGGGGGCACCAGGTGAGCCCGCGCCGAGTGCGATGTTCTGGGTGCCACGCTCGCACGAACGCCCTCGACATCCGGGATTGCTGGCACCCAGGACCTCCTGCCCCAGTTCCTGGGCGCCAGTCGATCCTCACCGGGGCAGGCCAGCCTGACGTCGTGGCGCCCAGAACACTCGCTCAGGCGCTGACGCGGACCGCAGGCGAGCGGTGACGTCGCCGGAGCTCGTCGTCCGAGTGCGCCGCCACCACGAGACGACCGCCGCCGTACCGCACGCCGCCTCGCAGCCGGGCGATCACCGCCAGCCAGGCGCCGCACCCGCGCTCGAGCACCCAAGCGGGCGCCAGGAGCGACGCCGCAACGGGCGCGTGCTGCCGCAAGCCGTTGCGACGTCGACCGATCTCGGCGGCGAGGACGGCGGCACCGGCCATCGCGATCAGCACCTGCGGTGAGCGTCGCGCCGCCAGCACGACCGGCACGATCGCGAGCTGGGCGACCAGCCGCCGCGGTCGGGCGAATTCGTCGTAGGCCTGGCGGGTTCGCTGCCCGCGGAAGTGCGCAGCGGTGGGCGGCCGGCGCGGTACGAACAGCCCGTCCGCACGACGCACCGTGCCACCTGCTGCCGCGACGGTGCGCATCAGTTCGAGGTTCTCGAACAGCACGTCGCCGTCGTAGCCCCCGGTGCGGCGCAGCGCCTCGGTGCGCACGGCGAGGGTGCCCGGGAAGTCGCCGCCCGACACCCGGTTCAGCAGGGTACGCGCCGTGTCCCACACCGCATGCCACGGCACGCGTGACCCGTCGGCAGCGACGAACACGTTCTGCGGCACGACCACGTCGGCCACGGCGAGCTCGGCGACGACTGCGCGAAGGAGCGCGGGCGTGTAGCGCACGTCGTCGTCGGCGATGACCACGGCCTCGGTCCGCACGTGGTCGAGCGCCGTGAGCACGTTGTGCACCTTGCCGTTCGCGCATCGGTGGCGGGGATCGGGCCGCACGTGCGTGGCGAACGATCCCCACGCACGTGCGTTCGCGGCGAACACCTCGTCCGGCGACGAGTCGGCCACCACCACCTGCGCGACGGCAGCGATCGCGGCGAGGTGCTCGACCAGGTCGGGCGACGGCGGGTGGGTGGCGCGTAGCGGGAGGACGTAGGTGACGTCCACTACACCGCCAGCAGGCCGACGCTCGGCGTCGAGGTCGCCGGCTCCACCCAGCCACCGAACAGGTCGTCGGCGTAACGGCGCTCCACCACCAGCGCGGCAGCAGCCCCGAACAGCACGTCCACGGCCAGACCCGGCTCGTCATCGACGAGCGCAGTCACCATCTCGGCGGCCATGTGCTCGTGCTCCGCGTCGGCCAGCACGTGCACGTCGTAGAACCGGCACGCCGCCTCCGACGCGCCGAGCCGGCGGAGGCCGGCGGCATACCGACCCATCGGTTCGACCGAGGTCATCTCGAACACGGCCAGGTGGCCGACCAACGCACCGCGCCGTGAGGCGTGCAACGCCAACGTCGAGATGAGGTTGCTCACCGCCAGCGAGCCGACACCCTGGCGGTCGAGCAGCGCGTACGGGCGGTCGTCGAGGTCGAGCTCACGCATCGTCTGCGCGAACAGCGCGGCGTGCAGCTCGCGGCCCGGTGCATCCGCGCCGTACTCCCCCGCCTGGATGGCGGCGAGCAACTGCTTCGCACGACCGGGCAGCCGAGGGATCGCGAAGGTGTGGAAGTCGCCCTCCGTCAACTGATACGCGGCCCTCGCTGTCACCACGTCGCGGAACTGGGCGAGCGATCCCGTGTCCCGCAGGTACGACGACACCGACGGCGAGGTGTCGGTCTCGATCAGCGCTCGTACCCGACGGACCACCTCGACGCCGGAGAGCTCCGTCGCCTCCATCCCGTTCCCGTCGCTGCCTGCGAGCAGCTCGTCCGCATCGTGGCGCAATGCCGCCAGGAACTCGTCCTCCAGCCGACAGCGCAACGCGATCAGGTCGGCGTCCCACTCTGCGACGCCCGGCCGATCGCGCCACGCGCCCAGATGGAGGTGATGACCGAGATAGAGCGCGAGTTGCAGGTCGTCGCTCCAGCCGCTGCCCGAGGCGACGGCGGGGATCGGCGCGTCGGACGAGCGCACGTGGGGACGCTCGAGCCGACGGATCACCCACGACGACAGGGGTCCGCGAGGGACGGGCAGCGGGACGGGACACGAGGGAGGCATGGTGTCGGGTTTCCCCGCATCGGCGATGGTGATGCATCGCGACGCCGTCGCCGCGCGTGTCATCGGGCATGCCCGAGCGGCGGCGGGTCAGCGGCCGTCGGCGGCGTCCAGCAGGTCGGCGAGCGGCGCCGGCACACGCCCCAGCTCCACCGCACGCACCACGAGCGCGTGTGCGTAGCGCGACTTGCGGGTGGACCCGCTGCCGAGGAACCGGCGGAGCTGCTGCTCCACCGGCCGGTCGCTCCACGCCGGCTGGCGCTGCACGGTGCGGAACGACCGGAGCGTTCCGTCCGCGGCCAGCACGGCGATCACCTCCGTCGGCGTCACCGCACGGATCAGCTCGTCCTCGAGGTCGGCGTGACAGACGAACCAGGGCACCTCCACGCCACGCACCTGCCCGGCACGGCGGACCACGTGCTCCTCGCCGGCATCGCACAGGCCGAGCACCCGCCGCCCCTCACCGCTCGGCCCGAAGCGGTCGAGGAAGCGGCCGACGCCGTGCGCGCCGCCGATCGGCACGACGGCGACGGAAGCCAGCGTCCGTTCCTCGGCCCGGGCCAGCGCCTCGACGGCGATCTGGTCACTCACGCCCTCGACGAGCACGATCGTCGCCGCGTCGCCCACGCCGGCGAGCGCCAGGCGGGTGGCTTCGGTCGCCGCCGCCGGCCCGGTCACGTAGCCCGGCACCGCGACGGGACGAGGCGTGCCGCTCCGTCCGCTCATCGGGGTCACGGTACCCGAGGTCCGCTCGGCGGTCGGCGGACACCACGGGGTCGACACCGCTCAGTGGGTGCGCATCGCGCGCAGCTTCGCCCCTCTGCTCACCAACACCGGATCGAAGTCGGGCGGATCGGCTGGGATCGCCGCCGGGTCGACGAGCGACGCGCCGAGCATCACCTCGATCAGCAGGTGCCGATCGAGGATCTGGCCGGCGCAGATCACGCCCCCGCTCATCGCACCGGCGATGCCGTGCGCCGACACCGTGCCCGCCCCGGTCACCCACAGACCCTCGATCTCGGTGCGGTGCGCCGGCCGGTGGGGACCGCTCTGGCCGGGCGAGTGCTCGTAGCCGTAGCTCGTGCCGCCACTGGCGTGCGTGTAGCGCTGGTGGGTGAGCGGGGTGGCGGTCTCGAGGTGCACGATGTGGTCGCGGAACGGGCCGAGCACACGCTCGGCCGCGACGAGCATCCGCTCGGTGATCTCGGCCTTGCGGTCGCGGTACTGCTGGTCGCGCCGGTAGCGACCGCCCTCCGCCGGCCCGGTGTCGACGCCCCAGAACTCGAAGCCGCGAGGCGCCAACGTCATGATCTGGAAGTTCGTGTGACCCGGTGGGCACAGGTGCGGGTTGTCGGGATCCTTCTTCGACGCGAAGGCGAGGTACGCCCAGTCGCCGTCGGGGAGCTCGCCGGCGTCGAGCGACGCGTAGACCGCCTCGGGGTCGGTGCCGCTGAACACGTGGTAGTTGGTGTTCGGCCGATCGGCCATCAGGTCGACGTCGACGACGACGTACGCCACGACGAGGCCGAGCGTCATCTGCGCGTCCTCGGCGAACGCGGCCGTGGCGGGGTCCCAGTGCTCGGGTCCGACGAGGTGCAGCACGGTGCGACGGTGATCGGCGTTCGACACCACCAGCGAGGTGGACACACGCGTGCCGTCGGCGAGGTCGACACCGACCACCCGACGGTCGTCGACCACGATGCGGTTCACCGGCGTGAGCGTGCGCACCTCACCGCCGAGCGCCTCGATCACCTGCACGAGTCGGGCTGGGATCACCTGGCCGCCGCCCTCGGGATAGAACGCCCCGTCGGCCATGTAGTGATGGATGATCCCGGCGTGCATCAGCACGGTCGACCGGCTCGGCGGCCCGGCGTACAGCCCGTTCCAGTGGTCGATCAGGGTGCGCGCCGTCGGCGTCAGCTCGCATTCGTCGAACAGCTCGGCGAGCGTGCGTGTGGCCCAACGGTCGTAGATCGGCGTCTCGACGCCGGGGAGGTACCGGTCTCGGCTCTCACGGGCGACGTCGCGCAGCACGCCGATGCAGCGCTCGACCGCGGCCCGGTCGTTCGGCACCGCCTCGGCGATCCGTTCGGCATAGGCGTCCCAGCCGGCAGGGATGCGCACCTCCAGGTCGGGCAGCACCACGGTGTCGAACTGGTCGCGGTCGAGCGGCAGCCACGTGACCCGGTCGCCCACACCGAGGGCGCCGAGGATCGCCGGGAACAGTCCGCCCGGCTGGCATTCGCCCACGTAGTGCACGCCGACGTCGAACTCGTACTCGACGCCCTCGTGGTGGCGACGGAACACTGTCGCGTTGCCTCCTGCGAGGTCGTGACGCTCGACGACGAGCACCCGCTTCCCCGCCGACGCCAGGCACGCCGCCGTCGTGAGCCCCCCGAGGCCGGCACCCACCACCACGGCATCCCACTGCTCGTCCATCGCACCCTCCCGTTGCTCGTGTCGGCGCGAGTGAATCCGATCGGCGCCGAACTTGTCAATGAAAAGTTCGATAGCGTCCGAGCGATGGCGACCCCCGAGCGCCCCTACCACCACGGCAACCTGGCGCGGGCGCTGCTCGACGCCGCCGCCGAGGTGATCGGCGAGATGGGCCCCGCCCAGATGAGCCTGCGCGAGGTGGCGCGGCGATCCGGCGTGAGCAACGCCGCTCCGGTGCACCACTTCGGCGACAAGGCCGGCCTGTTCACCGCGCTCGCCGCCGAGGGCTTCGAGCGGCTCGCCGACACGCTGTCCGCGGCGACCGACGGCAGCGCCGACGGCCAGGTCGATCCTGCCGAGGTGTTCCTGGAGATCGGCGTGGCGTACGTGCGGTTCGCCGTCGCGAACCGGGCGCACTTCGAGGTGATGTTCCGGCCCGAGCTCTACCACCGCGAATCGAGCGACGTGCTCGCGGCAGCGAGTCGGGCCGCACAGCACCTGTACGGCCCCGCGGCCGACGTGATCGGCGACGGCATCACCGACGATCGCGACGCGGGGACGATCGCGTGGTCGCTCGTGCACGGGTTCGCCACGCTGGTCCTGAACGGCAACCTCGACACCGAGGCGTCGGCCGATCCCGAGGGCACGGTGCGACGGCTGGGCCGCCTCGCCTTCTCCCCCAAGGGCGGCGCCGCGGTACCTTGAGCCGACGCCGATGCGCCGTCCGTCTCAGAGGGGGAACCACGTGACACCGACCGAAGCCGGCCAGGTCTTCGTCGACCCGGCGGCCTACGCCGACCCGGCCCGATTCCACGCCGCGTGCGCGGTGTTGCGCGCCGACGACCCGATCCACCTGATCGAGCACCCCGACTTCGTGCCGTTCCACGTGATCACCAAGCACGCCGATGTGCTCGAGATCGAGCTCCACAACAAGGAGTGGGAGAACGCGCCGCGTCCGGTGATCGCGAACCTCGAGGCCGACCGGCGCCGTGAGGAGCAGGGCGACCTGCTGCGCACGCTGATCCACATGGACGACCCCGACCACCGTGCCTATCGCGGCCTCGCGGCCGACTGGTTCCTGCCGAAGAACCTCGCCAAGCTCGAAGGTCGTCTCGCCGAGCTCGCGTCGATGTCGGCGCAGCGAATGGTGGAGCTGGGTGGCACGTGCGACTTCGCCCGCGACATCGCGATGCAGTACCCGCTGCAGGTGATCCTGTCGATCCTCGGCCTGCCCGAGAGCGACTTCCCGCGCATGTTGAAGCTCACCCAGGAGCTGTTCGGCAGCGCCGATCCCGAGCTGTCGCGCGGCGTGTCGATGGAGGACCTGATCGCCGTCGTACAGGACTTCTTCGCCTACTTCACCGAGCTCACCGAAGCCCGCAAGGCCGAGCCCACCGACGACCTCGCCTCCGTGATCGCGAACGCCACACTCGACGGTGCGCCGATCGGGATCATGGAGCAGATCTCGTACTACGTGATCGTCGCGACCGCCGGCCACGACACCACCGCGTCGGCGATGGCGGGCGGGATGCAGGCGTTGATCGAGCACCCCGAGCAGCTCGCCCGGCTGCAGGCCGATCCGTCGCTCATCCCGAGCGCGGTCGACGAGATCATCCGCTGGGTCACCCCGGTGAAGCACTTCATGCGCAACGCCACCACCGAGTACACCCTGCGCGGGCACACCTTCCAGCCGGGTGATGCGGTGTTGCTGTCGTACCCGTCGGCCAACCGTGACGAGGAGGTGTTCACCGACCCGTTCGCCTTCGACGTCGGGCGCTCGCCGAACAAGCACCTCGCGTTCGGCTTCGGTGTGCACTACTGCCTGGGGGCGATGCTCGCGCGCATGGAAATCAAGGCGATGCTCACCGAGCTGCTCCCGCGGCTCGGCCGCATCGAGCTCGCCGGCGAACCGGCCGAGATGCAGACGCTGTTCGTCGGCGGCCTGAAGCGCCTGCCGATCAGCTACGACATCACCTGATCGCCGACACGCGACGCTCCCCGGAGCGACCGTTCTGGGTGCCACCCTCGACTCACCGCGCCTGCTCACACGTATCAGCGGCACCCAAGACCCGTTCCTGAACGACCTGGGCGCCACCCTCGACTCACCGCCGCTGGTCGCCAGAACACGCGGCACCCAGAACCGTCGGCCGGAACCCCCTCGGCGGGGCGTCCGCACCGCACCGGGCGACGTCGTAGGCTCGTCGGCCATGCCGACCGACGCCCAGCCCGATCTCCTCGACGCGCTCGGTGGCGCCCTCACCCCGCAGGCGCTGCTCGCGCTCGCGAAGCAGCTCGGGCTCGGGCTCGACGACGTCACGAAGCTCGTGAAGGCGATCCTGCCCACGTTGCTCGAGCGGCTGCAGCACAACGCCGACGCCGGCGACAGCCAGCACATCGCCGACGCGGTCGCGAAGGACCACGACGGCAGTGTGCTCGACGATGCCGTCGGCTTCCTCGGCGGTGGCTTCCGCAGCGCGGCCGGCGGTGGCATCCTCGGTCACGTCTTCGGCGACCAGATCGACTCGACCGCCCAGCGCATCAGCACCGAGACGCACCTGCCCGAGGCCGCCGTCCGCACCGCGATGACCGCCCTGGCTCCGATGGCGATGGGTGCGATCGCCAAGGTGGCACTCGGGGCGATCTCGGCCGCCGGCGTCGTCGCGATCCTCGGCCTCGCGGTGCAGGGCATCCGCTCGGGCAAGGTGCAGCGCGTGGTCGGCAACCTGAACGATCGCCTCGACGACGACGGCGACGGCAACACGCTCGACGACGTCGGCCGCGATGCGGTGTCGGCAGCCAAGCGCGGCGGTGCCGCCGTGGCGACGGCCGCGAAGAAGGTGACCTCGAACCCGAAGGTGCGCGACACGGCGGGCAAGGCCAAGGCTGCGGCAGTCGGCGCCGCGTCGGGGGCCAAGAAGAGGTTGAAGAAGCTGTTCGGACGCTTCGGCAAGAAGGGCTGAGGCACCTAGGCGCGACGCCGCTCCAGCTCGCGCCGCACGGCGACGGGTACCGGTCGCCGCACCTGGTCGCCGTCGACGGCCAGGTGGTGCAGCCCGATCGCCATCGACGCCCGGTGCACCGCCCGGATCGGCACGCGCCCGTCCGGATGGGAACTCGGATCGTCGAGCGCCGCCGCGGTGAGCTCCACCGCCCGACGGCGGAGCGCGTCTCGTGCGGACGATTCGGCGAAGCGCCAGCGCCGGGCGCGATCGACGATCAGCGGTTGGTCGCCGTCGGGGGCGATGCCGGCGGCCTCGAACACGCGGCAGTCGTACACGCGACAGGTGCGCGGGCGGTGGTCGTAGATGGTGCACCCGTTCTCGCCGAGCAACGGGCACCGGCCCTCGGCGTCGTATCCGATCACCACGTCGCCGGGCCGCCCTGGTGCCGGCGTCCGAAGGTCGGCGGGAATGTGGGCGAGGGCCTCGGTCTCGTCGGCGCCGACGTGCACGAACTGGCGACTCCGGCAGCAGGCGGTGCAGGTGCCGCAGGCCACATCGGCGTCGCCGTTGCCGCGCATCGCCGCCAGCATCCCGTCGAGCCAGGTCCCGAACGGCCCCGCATCGAGCTCGCCATCGGTCGCCTCGGCCATGCCGTCCATCCTGGCACCGCCGCTGCGGTCGCCACCTGCGAATCCGAGCACGGGCGGCGGACGCCGGCTGGCAAGCTGGCGCCGATGGCTCTCGAACCGATCACCCTCCGGGGCAGCGCAGTCACGCTCGAACCCGTCTCGGTCGCCCACGTCGACGCGCTGCTCGCCGCCGCCGACGAGGACCGATCGACCTTCGGCTACACCGTCGTCCCGGCGGACGTCGCCGCGATGCATGCCTATGTGGAGGGCCTCCTCGACGAGCACCGCCGGGGAACCGGCCTACCGTTCGTACAGCGGCGGCTGAGCGACGATCGACCGGTCGGCTGCACCAGGTACCTGAACGTGGTCCACCGGCCCGGGCGCGACGCGCCGGTCGAGGTGGAGATCGGCGGCACCTGGCTCGCGGCGTCGGCGCAGCGGAGCCCGATCAACTCCGAGGCCAAGCTGATGCTGCTGACCCACGCGTTCGAGGTGTGGCAGGTGCACCGCGTCGCGATCTGCACCGACGCCCGCAACGAACGCAGCCGGACGGCGATCGAGCGTCTCGGCGCCACCTTCGAGGGGGTGCTGCGCAACCACCGACCTGCGGCCGGTCATCGCTCCGAACCCGGCGCCTCGCGCGACACCGCCTGTTACTCGATCCTGCCCGACGAGTGGCCGCCGATCCGTGCCCACCTGGCCGCCCGCATCGGGCGCTCCGGCACGACCGGAGCGAGCGGCACGAGCGGCGCGAGCGGCGCGAGCGACACGAGCGTGGAGAGCCGGTCGTGAGCCGGCCGGTGATGCTGGTCACCGGCGCGGTGCGCGGCATCGGCGCCGCGATCGCCCGAGCCATGGCCCCGACCCACGACCTGGTGGTGAACCACGTCTCGCCGGCCGAACCGGGCGATCACGTCGAGGCCCTCGCCGGCGAGCTCGCGGCGGCCGGCGCCGCGGTGCTGGTGCACCGCGCCGACGTCGGCGTGGCCGCCGACGTGACCGCGATGTTCGACGCCTGCGACGAGCACTTCGGACGTCTCGACGTGCTCGTCAACAACGCCGGGATCGCCGGTGGGTACGGCCCGATCGACGACGTCGACCCGGACGCGCTCGCCCGCCTGTGGTCGGTGAACCTCACCGGGGCATTCCTGTGCGCCCGGGAGGCCGTCGCGCGCATGGCCACCGACCGGGGTGGGCGGGGCGGATCGATCGTCAACGTCTCGTCTCGCGCCGCCGTGCTCGGCGGACCCGGCGAGTGGGTGCACTACGCCGCGTCGAAGGGTGCGCTCGACACGATGACCGTCGGCCTGTCGAAGGAGCTCGCCCCGAGGGGCATCCGGGTGAACGCCGTACGGCCGGGCCTGATCGAGAGCGACTTCCACGACCATGCGCCACCCGGGCGCATCGAGCGCCTCGCGCCGTCGGTGCCCCTGGGCCGGCCGGGCGTCGCCGCCGAAGTCGCGACAGCCGTGCGCTGGTTCGCGTCCGCCGAGGCGTCGTACGTGACCGGAGCGTTCATCGACATCGGTGGCGGCCGCTGAGCCGACCGGCCCGGCGTCGAGCCGGCAGGACCCGGGCGGCAACACGGCGTTCACCGGACCGTCACCATCGATGGTCTCCACGCGTGCGGACGCGCAGTACGGTCCTCGGCGCATGCGAGCGCTCGTCATCCTCGCGAACCCGAATCCGGAGAGCTTCAGTCACGCGATCACCGAGCGCGTCCGGATCGGGCTCGAAGCGGCCGGCCACGACGTCGTCGTCCGCGACCTGTACGCCGAGGGCTTCCGCGCGGCGATGACCACCGAGGAACGCCTCGCCTATCCGACCGACCAGCCCGTGCTCGATCCGCTCGTGGCCGAGCACATCGACGAACTGCGTCGCGCCGACACGTTGGTGTTCGTGTACCCCACCTGGTGGAGCTCGGTGCCGGCGATCCTGAAGGGCTGGTTCGAGCGCACCATGGTGGAAGGCGTCGGCTTCGTGTTCAACGAACAACAGAAGGTGCGTCCCGGGCTCACGAACATCGAGCGCCTCGTCGGCATCACCACCTACGGCTCGCCGTGGCGATACGTGAAGACGATCAACGACAACGGCCGGCGCACCATCCGGCGGGCGCTGCGCCTGAGCACCGGTTGGGGCACACGCTCGACCTGGCTGCCGCTCTACGGCATGGACACCATGTCGGTGCGGCGGCGGCACCGGTTCCTCGACAAGGTGGAGCGGAAGATGCGGACGCTGTGAGGACCCGGCGATGAGGTCGTACGTGGTGTTCTGCCACCCCACCCACGAATCGTTCGCGTACGCGGCGCTGCAGCGGGTGCTCGCCGGGCTCGCCCGTGCCGGCCACGAGGTGCGCGTGACCGACCTGTACGCCGACGGGTTCCGCCCCGAACTCGACGCACACGACCGGGCGGTGCACCACGTGGACCACCGCCGCCATCCGGAGCTGCGCCCGGACATCGCGCCCTACGTCGAGCACCTGCAGTGGTGCGACACCCTGGTGCTGGTGTACCCCACGTGGTGGGCCGGGCAGCCGGCGATGCTGAAGGGGTGGTTCGACCGTGTGTGGGCGATGGGCGTCGCCTGGGACCTGCCGGCCGGCACCAACCACATCCGGCCGCTGCTGCGCAACATCCACACCCTCGTCGCCGTCACCAGCCACGGTTCGTCGAAGTGGGTGAACGCGGTGGAGGGTGAGACCGGCAAGCGCACGATGACCCGGGCGCTGCGGTTCGCGTGCAACGTGCGCGTCCGCACCCACTGGATCGCGTTCTACGGCATCGACCGGGCGAGCGATCGATCCCGACGACGGTTCCTCGACCGCGTCGAGGAACGCCTCGCCACGCTCTGAGCCGTCAGCCGAGCTCGCCGACGTAGGCGCCCTCGGGATTGCCGTCGGAGATCACGCCCCCGGCCGCCTCGATCGTCAGCACCACCGTGGCCACCCGCTCCTCACCGGCGGAGAACGGTTCGATCTCCGGATGCGCGCCGAGCACGCCGAGCGAGATCACCTGCTCGCCGATGACGCCCCACAGCTGGTACGTCTGATCGGCCGGCAAGGGGGGCAGGTCGCTGCCGATCACGTAGCCGTGGCCGTCGCGATCGATCACCACCTCGGCGCCCGCGTCGCCGTCCGCGTTCACGAGCGTCGCGACCACCGAATCGCGGTCGTCCCTCGCCTCGCTCACGGCCGCCTGGAGCGGTGTCCGACGGTCGTCCGTGTCGTCGGCGCCGATCATCTGCACGGCCACGACGGCCACCACCGCAGCGGCGGCCGACGCCGCCACCCACGACGTGGCCGTTCGCCACCCACGACGCCCGGCCCGCGAGCGGCGCACGCCGTCGAGCGACTCGACGGCGGCCACCCGGTCGTCGCCGCCGGCGCCGATCACCGACGCCAACGCACCGGTGGGCCGGGGCGGTTCGGCCGAGTCGAGCGACGCGGCGATCCGCTCCCACAGCCCGTCGGGCGCCGACATGCCGGTCCACGCGAGCATCGTCGCCACCTCGCGGTGTTCGCTCACCTCCTGGCGGGCGCGCGGGCTCACCATCAGGTACTCGTCGACCATCCGGCGCTCCTCGTCGCTCACCGCGTCGAGGGCGTAGGCGCCCAGCAGCTCGTCCAACGCTCGCTCTTCGGCGCTCATACGTCACCCACCGACACGCCCGAGGCCGTCAACTCCGCCCGCAGGCGCTTGAGACCGTTACGGATCCGACTCTTCACGGTTCCCTCCGGTTCTCCGAGTTCGGCGGCCACCTCCCGATACGTCCGCCCACCGAAGTAGGCGAGCTCGACCGCAGCTCGTTCACCCGGATGCAGCTTCTCCATCGCCGTCCGCACGTGTTCGGCGAGGGCGAGATCCCACACCTGGCGATCGAGGTCGTACCCGCTCTCCGCATGGTGTTGGGCATCGCGCTCTTCCCGGCGGCGGCGGGCCGCTTCCGAGCGGAGCACGTCGACGCTGCGGCTGTGCGCCTGCGCCAGCAGGAAGCTGCGGAGCGAGCCGCGTTCGGGGTCGAAACGCTCCGGATGGTTCCAGAGGCGCAGGAACACCTCCTGCACCACCTCCTCGGCTCGAGCCTGATCGCCGAGCAACCGCTTCGCCAGCCCGAACACGGCACCGGCGTGGCGACGGTAGACCTCGGCGAGCGCTTCGTGTCGATAGCGCGCCAACGCGAGCACCAGCCCGGCATCGGACACGTGGGTCACGTCGTCTCGCACGGCCAGTATTCGGTGCCGTCGCCTCGCTGGATGACGATTCGTCGCCCGTTCTCGCGCCCGTTCTCGCGCCCGATCGCCGGCACCCCTCGTCGGCTCACCCGTCCCGCTCGAACCGACCGACCACCTCGACGTGGTGCGACTGCGGGAACAGGTCGATCGCCACGCTGTGCACGAGCCGATACCCGCAGGCGGCGAGCAGTCCGGCGTCGCGGGCGTACGCAACCGGATCGCACCCGACGAGCACCAGGACGGGCGCCTCGGTCGCCGCGAGCGCGCGTGCGGCCTCGGGGCCGAGGCCCTGGCGCGACGGGTCGGCGATCACCAGATCGGCCCGGTCCGGCCGCCACCGCTCCACCGACGAGCGCACCACCTCGTGGCGCGATCGAGCGGCACGCAGATTGTGACGAGCGTCGTCGCAGGCCGCCGCCGAGCCCTCGACGAGCGTCACGTGAGCCGTGTCGGGGACGAGCGTGGTCGAGAACAGGCCCACCCCGCCGTACGCGTCGACCACCTCGGCCGCGCCGATGAGGGCTGCACCGGCGACATCGGCCACGGTGCGCACGAGCAGTTCGGCGGCCTCGAGGCCCGACTGGAAGAACGACTCGCCGCTCACCCGGAGTTCGCGTCCGGCGACACGCTCGTGCACCACGGCGTCCGAGCCCGTCGCGACGTCGTCGGGCAGGCCCGACACCATCACCTCGTCGCCGGGGTGGGCGCGGGTCCACCACGCCGATCGCTCCCCCGTCGTCGCCGACACGCGCAGCGACACCTCGTCGGCGCCGACGAATCGGGCCGAGTGGACGAGCTCGTCGAGCGCCGGGTGCGCCACCAGGCAGTGTTCGAGCGCCACCGGTTCGTTGGTGCGGGGACGCCGGAGTGCGACGGCGCCGTGACGGTCGACCGCGACGCGCATCGACGTGCGGTATCCCCACGACGACACGCTGCCGCCGGTGTCGACCTGAGCCTCGGGCAGGCGGGCGGTGCGCCGCAGGGCCTCACGCACCACATCGGCCTTGAGGGCGAGCTGCGAGGCGGGGGCCACGTGCTGCCAGTCGCAGCCGCCACAGCCGCGAGCCCGTGCGTCACACGGCGCCGCCACCCGGTCGGGCGACGGCTCGACGACGCGCACGATCTCACCCCTGGCGAAGTCGCGCTTGGCCGACACGAACCTGACGTCGACCCGTTCTCCCGGCAGCACGCCCGGCACGAACACCACCCGACCCGACGGGTCGCGAGCGAGCCCGTCGCCACCTGCCACGACCTGCTCGATGCGCAGGTGCTCGAGGTGCTCGGGGACGGAGGCCACGGCTCCAGCGTAGGCACGGCTACCCTCGGCCACGTGCCCTCCAGCGAGCCCGCCACCCCGTCTGCGCCCGGTGCCACGTCCGACCCGGCGCCGCGCGTCCAGATCGCGCCGAGCGTGCTGCCGGCCGACTTCAGCCGTCTCGGTGACGAAGTCGCTGCGCTGGAGGCGGCCGGGGTCGACCTCATCCAGTGGGACGTGATGGACGGCCAGTTCGTGCCCAACCTCACGTTCGGGCCGGCGGTGATCGCCGCCGCCCGGCGCCACACCACGCTGCCGTTCGAGGCGCATCTCATGGTGTACACGCCCGACGTGATGGCCGCCGAGTACGTGGATGCGGGTTGTTCACGGCTCATCGTCCACGCCGAGGCGTGCACCCATCTGCACCGCACGCTCGGCAACATCCGCTCGCTCGGGGCCACGGCGGCCGTCGCGCTCAACCCGGCCACCCCGGTGACGGCGATCGCCCACGTGCTCGACCTGGTCGACCTGGTGCTGGTGATGACGGTGAACCCCGGATTCGGTGGCCAGGCGTACCTCGCGTCGATGGAGCCCAAGATCCGCGAGGTCCGCGACCTGATCGAACGCGCCGGGCTCGCCGCGTCGGTCGACGTCGAGGTGGACGGCGGCATCGGTCCTGCGACGATCGGTGCGGCGGCCGCCGCTGGCGCCAACGTCCTGGTGGCCGGCAGTGCGCTGTATCGGGATCCCGACGGCCTGGCCCACGCCGTCACCGAACTGCGGGCCACCGCCACTGCCGCGTTCACCCGCTGACGCGAGCGCGGCCGGCCCGAGCACCTGCCGCTCGATGCCTCAGCCGGCGCGCTCGAGCCGTTCGAGCGCCGCTCGACGGCGCTCGCGCCGCGACGGTCGGTCGGTGACGCTCAGATCGCGCACCGACCGACCGAACGCGAACACCAGGTGTTTCAAAGTGACGAGGCCCACGAGGACGGCGAACGCCACGCCGGCCGGGACGAACACGGCACGCAGGATCGACTTCTCGGCGTCCCGCAACGGGGTGAGCACACCGCTCTCGACGCTCGTGCCGTCGAGCAGGAGGGTGCGGATCGGGGTGCCGATCGACGGGCAGTCGACGTCGGCGTCGTCGACACCGGCGATCTCGTTGCCACCGAACAGCGGCGCCGGCGCACGGACGGTGGAGGCGAGCACCCCTCGCTCGGCATCGATGCCGGCGCCGACGATGTAGCGCTGCCCCGTGTCGAGGAAGCGCACCTCGTCGCCGTAGCGGACGTCGATCATGCCGTCGACGCTGAACCCTGCCACGCTCCCCGACAGCACCTGGTCGATCTGGTAGCGGGCGGTGACGGCGTCGGCGATCAGCAGCGTGCCGACGAAGACCGACTGCTCGACGTCGGGGGCGAGACATCCGCTCGGCACCGGCACCAGTCGATCGCTCTGCGCGTCGGGATCCTCGATCGGCGGCAGGCTCGGCACCGGTGCCGGCTCGGGCAGGTCGCCGGCTGCGGCAGGTGCACCTGCGGCGAGCGCGACGCACCCCGCGAACACCACCGCTCCGATCCGGACCATGCCCCGAACGCTAGTGAACGAGCCACACGTTCTGGTCGCGCATCGTCACGGCATGCGTGAAGATGCGCGACCAGAACGCTCGTCAGCGACCTTCGAAGACCGGGGCTCGCTTCTCCACGAACGCCTTGATCGCCTCGGGCGTGTCCTTCGTCCCGAAGTTCACCGTCTGCGACGACCCCTCGTCCTCGAGTGCCTGCTCGAAGGTGACCCCCATGGCGTTGTCGAGCATGCGCTTCGACATCGCGATCGCGATCGGCGGGGCGGCTGCGAGCCGCTCGGCCCAGTCGTCGACGAAGGCGTCGAGCTCGGCGTCGGGCACGACCCGATTGACGAGGCCGATCCGCTCGGCCTCGGCCGCGTCGATGATGTCGGCGAAGAACGCGAGCTCCTTCGCGCGGTGCAGACCCACCCGGCGCGGCAACAACCAGCTGCCGCCGAAGTCGAGCGACAGGCCGCGCTTGGAGAAGATCTCGGAGAACCGGGCGTTGTCGCTCGCCACGACGAGGTCGCACCCGAACGCGAGGTTGCAGCCGGCGCCGACCGCCACGCCACGCACCTTGGCGATCACCGGCTGCGGGATCCGGTGGAGGGCGAGCGCGACGTCGGTGATGTGCCGCATCGCCGACAGCTGATGGCGGGGCGGACCACCGTCGGCCGGAGCCCACAGGTCGGCGCCCGAGCAGAACGCACCGCCGGCGCCGGTGATCACCACCGCCCGGTCGGCCGACGACGAGCCGATCTCCCGGAACGTCGCGAGCAGCTCGGCCCACATGGTGCCGTTGGCGGCGTTCTTCTTCTCCGGGCGGTTGAGGGTGATGGTGACGATGCCACCTTCACGCTGGACGTCGATGGTCTCCACGCCGGTCGACGATACTGAGCCGATGGGATTCGACCCGAGCCGTAGACGGGTGTCGCGACGCACCGACGTCGTGTTCGTCGTCGCCGCGGTCGTGGCGGTCGTGGCGTTGCTCGCGTGGGCGTTGTTCGGCTGAATCGTCCGATCGTGCGCCGGCCGGGCCGGGGTCAGAAGGCGTGCGCGATCACCTCGAGGCGGGTGCCCGTGATCGCGACCACGTCGAAGCGCATCGCACCGCGGTGCTCGGGGTGCTCGTCCAGCCACCGGGCGGCCAACGTGCGCAAGGTCTGTCGCTTGCGATCGCCCACCGCCGCCGAGGCCGGCCCGAACCGCTCGTCGCGTCGCGCTTTCACCTCGACGAACACCACGGTGGTGCCGTCGCGCACCACGAGGTCGAGTTCGCCCCGGTCACAGCGCCAGTTGCGGTCGAGCACGACCGCGCCACGGGCCGCGTACCACCGGGCCGCCTGTTGCTCACCCCACCGACCTCTGGCCTGATTGCTGCCGGTCATCGCGCCCTCCTCACCGCACGAGCGCGACGTCGCGCTCGGATCGTGTGCGGGGGACGCGCCCACATTCAACCGTCGCCGGGCGGCGATCGGCCGGACACGCGCCGGTCAGATCTGGAAGCTCTCCGGCGGGGGGAGCTCCTCGACGTTGACGTCTTTGAAGCTGAGCACCTTCACCCTCGGCACGAACCGGCTCTTGCGGTACATGTCCCACACCCAGGCATCGGTGAGCTCGACCTCGATCACCGGTCGGGCGCTGTCGCCCGACACCGTCACGGTGACGTCGTTCGCGAGGTAGAAGCGGCGCTCGGTCTCGACGGCGTACCGGAACATGCTCGCGACGTCCTGGTACTCCTGCGCGAGCTGGAGCTCTCGCTCGGCTTCGTAGTTCTCGAGATCGTCGGAGCTCATGGGCAGCCGATCCCCTTTCGGGGCCGTCGTTCGCCGGTGCGACCGGCCGCGACGGACCGTCGGGTCAGGACGAGGTCAGGACCGGACGGCTCAGAACTCGCGCTTTTCGCGGATCTTCGCGGCCTTGCCGGAACGATCGCGCAGGTAGTACAGCTTGGCCCGGCGGACGTCGCCGCGCTTGACGACCTCGACCTTGGCGACGCTCGGGGTGTGCAGCGGGAACGTGCGCTCGACGCCGACGCCGTAGCTGACCTTGCGAACCGTGTAGGTCTCGGCCACGCCACTGCCCTGACGGCGGATGACGTTGCCCTGGAACACCTGGACGCGCTCCTTGTTGCCCTCGACGACCTTCACGTGGACCTTCACCTCGTCGCCGGCGGCGAACGCCGGGATGTCGGTGCGGAGGTACTGGTTGTCGACGAGATCGGTGGACTTCATGGCGCGAACATCCTGCAGGCCTGGAGAAATGGAACAGCTAAGGATAGGTGACGGAAGGGAACTCTTCCAACAGGCGGTGCTCGTCGTCACGCAATCCGCCTCGCGCCTCGACGAGGTCGGGCCGGTAACGCAGTGTGCGATGGAGGCGCTGCGCCGCTCGCCACCGGGCCACGCGGGCGTGGTCGCCGCTGCGCAGCACCTCGGGGATCGACCACGCACGGAAGGCCGCAGGGCGGGTGAACTGGGGTTCTTCGAGCAGCCCGTCGGCTCCGAAGCTCTCGGTGACCGGGCTGACGGCGTTGCCCATCGCGCCGGGGAGCAGGCGGGTGACGGCCTCGATCACCAGGCACGCCGCCACCTCGCCGCCGCTCAGCACGACGTCGCCGATGCTCAACTCGCCGTCCACCAGGTGCTCACGCACGCGGTGATCGATGCCCTCGTAGCGGCCGCAGAGCAGCGAGAAGCCGCCACCTGCGGCAATGGCGGCGAGCTCGTCCGCCATCGCCTGGTCGAAGCGGCGCCCACCGGGACCGAGCAGGAAGAGCGGGCGAGGCGGGTCGGCGTGCTCGACGCTCGCGAAGATCGGCTCGGGCTTCATCACCATGCCGGCGCCACCGCCGAACGGCGCGTCGTCGACGCTGCGGTGCACGTCGGTGGTGTGCTCGCGCAGGTCGTGCAGCCGCAGGTCGAGCAGACCGGTGCTCCGGCACTTGCCGAGCAGACTCTCCGAGCAGAACCCGTCCACCAGCGCCGGGAAGATGGTGAACACGTCGATCCGCACGATCCGCCAGCTTACGGGCGCGCGTCGGCCAGGATGGGTGGGTGATCTTCCACATCGCCGACCGCGACCGCTGGCTCCAGTCGATGACGGCCGGCAGCTACACCGCCAGCACCATCGGGCGTGAGCTGCACGAGGAGGGCTTCATCCACCTCAGCTCCGAGGCTCAGGTCGCGTTCGTCGCCGGGGCGTTCTACCGCGACGTGCCGAACCTGGTGCTGTTGCACGTGGACGAGTCGAAGCTGACCGCCGAGCTGCGGGTGGAGCAGCTTGCGGGCGCCCCCGAGCCGTTCCCCCACCTGTACGGACCGCTGAACGTCGACGCCGTGGTGGAGGTCACCGACCCGTTCGTGGTGTGACACGCGTCCTCGATCCGGCGCGGCGCGTCAGTCCAACAGATCGAACAGGCCGTCGGGAGCGTCGACGGTGATCTGGCCGTCGGCCACGGACACCACGAACGTCACCGGGACCAGATGTCCGGTGTCGAGTTCGAGCAGGTCGTGCGCCGGATTGTCGACCACGGCGACGCACACGCCACGATCGGCGCCGGTCTGGTCGGCGACGCGAGCGCCGATCAGGTCGTGCACCCAGAGGGCGTCGTCGTCGACGAGCGGTTCCCCCCAGAGCACGCGACCCGTCAGGCGCTCGGCCTCGTTGCGGTCGGCCACGTCGTCGAACTGCACCATCCACTTGCCCTGCGGCAGTGCACGCGACGATGCGACCGTGCGCCACCCGGCACCGTCGTGCAGGCGCGCACCGGGTGCGACCCGTTCGAGTCGGTCGGTGACGAGGGTGACGACCACGCCGCCCTTCACACCGTGTGCACGTCCCAGACGGCCGACCTCGAGCAGTCCCTCGAGCGGGGGGCGGGTCATCGGTGCGGGATCCGGGCGGGTCAGTCGACGAAGTCGACGTCGACCTCGACGCCGTCGCGCACCGCTGCGGCTCGCACCAGCGTGCGGATGCTCTGCGCCGTGCGGCCGCGGCGGCCGATGACACGTCCGAGATCGCCCGGGCCGACGGTGACCTCGAGGCGGACACGGTGGCGGCCCTCGGCACCCTCGATGCGCACGGCCTCGGGGTCGTCGACGATGGATCGCACCACGTGTTCGAGCACGCTGGTGGCGGTGGGTGCCGGGACGGCGTTGCCGGTGTCCGGCTGATCGTGATCGCTCACGACCGGATCACTTGGCCTTGGCGGCCGACTTCGCCGAGGTGAACGCCTCCCAGGCGCCCGAGGCCTCGAGCAGCTTCTTCACGCGCTCGGTGGGCTGCGCGCCTTCCATCAGCCACTTCACGGCCTTGTCGCTGTCGATGTTGATCGCCGACGGCTCGACACGCGGGTTGTAGGTACCGATGATCTGGATGAAGCGGCCGTCGCGAGCGGCGCGGCTGTCGGCCGCGACCACGCGATACTGCGGCTGCTTCTTCTTGCCCACGCGAGTGAGACGAAGCTTGACTGCCATACGAAGAACTGCTCCTCGGAGAAAACGAACCGCCTGAGGTTACCTACTTCGAGCGGGGAAACCCACTCGGCAGGCCGTCGCCGAAGCCGCCGGCGCCGGGCGCCCCCGGCAGACCGGGCATGCCCGGCAGGTTGGGCAGGCCGCCCGGCACGTTGGGCATCCCGAGCAGGCCGCCGCTGCGCTTGCCCTTGCTGGCCTTCTTGCCCTTCTTGCCGGGGCGTCCCATGCCCATCGCGCCCATGCGCTTCATCATCTTCTGCATCTCGGAGAACTGCTTCACGAGCTGGCTCACCTGGGTGACCGAGGTGCCGCTGCCGGCGGCGATGCGGGTGCGGCGGCTGCCGTTGATGATGTCGGGCTTGCGGCGCTCCATCGGGGTCATCGAGCGGATGATCGCCTCGATCGGCTTCAGTTCGTCGTCGCCGATCTGGGCGCCCTTCAGCTCCTTCGGCATGCCGGGCATCATCCCGAGGATGTTGCCGAGCGGCCCCATCTTCTTCAGCTGCTGCATCTGCTCGAGGAAGTCGTCGAGGGTGAACTCGCCCTCGAGCAGCTTCTCGGCAGCGGCCTCGGCCTGCTCCTTCTCGAAGGCCTGCTCGGCCTGCTCGATCAGGGTGAGCATGTCGCCCATGCCGAGGATGCGACCCGCCATGCGGTCGGGGTGGAACTGCTCGAACTCGGTGAGCTTCTCGCCGGTGGACGCGAAGGCGATCGGGCGGCCGATGACCTCCTTCACCGACAGTGCCGCACCGCCTCGTGCGTCGCCGTCGAGCTTCGACATGATGACGCCGTCGATCGCGAGCGTGGCGTGGAACGCCTCGGCCACACCGACGGCGTCCTGACCGGTCATCGCGTCGATGACGAGGAACGTGTAGTCGGGCTCGATCTGCTGGCTGATCTGGCGGACCTGCTCCATCATCTCGGTGTCGATGGACAGGCGGCCCGCGGTGTCGACGATGAGCACGTCCTTGCCGAGCCGGCGGGCCTCGGCGAGTCCGCGTGCGGCGGTCGACACGGGATCGCCGGGTTCGCTGAACACGGGCACGTCGATCTGCCGGCCGAGCGTCCGGAGCTGCTCGACGGCGGCCGGACGCTGGAGGTCGGCACCGACGAGCAGCGGCTGGCGACCCTGGCTCTTGAACCAACGGGCGAGCTTGGCCGAGTTGGTGGTCTTGCCCGACCCTTGCAGACCGGCCATGAGCACCACGGTCGGCGGGCGGCTCGAGAAGGTGATCTTCAGCGTCTCGCCACCGAGCATCGCGGTGAGCTCGCTGTTGACGATCTTCACCACCTGCTGGCCGGGATCGAGCACCGGGCTGAGTGCCACACCGATCGCCTGCTCGCGGATGCGACCCATCACCGCCCGCACGACGCCGACGTTGACGTCGGCCTCGAGCAGCGCGGTGCGGATCTCCTTCAGGACCTCGTCGACATCGGCCTCGGTGAGACGCCCCTTGCCGCGGATCTTCTTGATGACGCCTTCGAGGCGGGAGGACAGCGATTCGAACATGCGCTCCCAGGCTATCGGTGGTGCAGGGACCGATCTTGCGATGCGCGATCAGCCGACGGAGAGCACCTCGGTGATCACCCCGGCCTCCACGGCGACGTTCAGCCGGCTCGGGAGGAAATCCATCGTGAGCGCGAGGTCCTCGCCGTCCTGGCGAGCCACCCGGACGGACCAGCCCGATCCCTCGGCCACCTTGGTCGCCTCGTCGACCGGCATCCCGACGACCGACGATTCGTCGAACGGCAGGATCGTCGCCTCGACCGGTTCGGCCGGATCCCCCGGATCGCCGCTCACCCCGCCGCCGACGACGACGGTGGTGTCACCCGGCGCCGGGGCGGGCATCGGCTCGGGCACCGGATCCACGGCCGGCTCGGACATGGGCATCGGATCGGTCTGGACGAGGAACTCGTCGGGGATCGCGAGCACGTTGGCCATCGGTCCGTCGGCGTTGGCGAAGGCGTAACCGGGCAGCAGCCACACCGTGCCGTCGGCGGCCCACACCTGCTCGAGCGACGCCGTCACCCGATCGAGCGTGATCTCGATCGGCTCGGGGTCCTCGACGGGCAGGCAGCTCACTGCAGGGTCGCTGCAGTCGAGCGGCTCGTCGAGCGGCAGGTCGGACGGCAGGTCGGACGGCGTGTCGGACGGCGTGTCGGACGGCACCGGCTCGGTCGGCTCCTCGCTCGGCCCGGTCGAGTCCGTCGGCTCCTCGATCGGCTCCTCGACGGGTGCCTCGATCGGTGCCTCCGCCTCGGCGTCGGGCGGCGCGGCCTCCGTGGCCACACCCGACTCGACCGACCCGCTCTCGGCCGCTGCGTCGGACGACACCGCCACGTCCGCCGCGTTGCGGGCCATCGGGCCGACGCCGGTCATCCATGCCGCCGTCTGGTCGTTCAACCGCTGCACCGCCGCCTCGACCCCGATGCGCGGATAGTCGGCGCCACGTTGGGGCGATGCGAGGAAGCCGCTCGCCCAGGTGAGCGCGCCCTCGGCGCCGTAGCCGACGTTCACCGACGCCGTGGTGCGGATGCCGTCCAGCACGAGGAATCCGGTGACGCTGGCTCCCCACTCGTCGGCGTAGGTCTCGAACTCGAAGCTCGTCGCGTCCACACCCAGCGACGCGAACAACTCGCGTGCCTTGGCCTCGGCCTCGTCGGCGGTCGGCACGTTCTCGGGCGGTGCCGTCTCACCGCACGCAGGCATCTCGGCGGTCTCGGGGTTCCCGGCGGGATCACCAGGCGGGTAGAGCGCGCAGTCGTCGACCACCGTCGGCGTCATCGTCGCCCAGGCCGGGCTGTACCACCACGTCTGCATCGCGTCGACACCGACCGTGAGCGACGGCGCGGTGCCGTCGTTCGGGCCGATCGTCCAGCCACCGCCCATCTCGGGGCCGAGCTCGGTGACGTCGCCCGCCACACCGAGGGCGCTGGCGAGCGCCTCGATCTGCGCCGAGGTCGGTGCGGCACCGACGGGGAACGACCACGAGGCCGCCGGGCTCGTCAAGTCGGGCGCGTCGCCCGACCACAGGTACGTGAGGTACGCCGCCATCATCTTCGTGCTGGCCTCGGCGGTGGCGTCGGCGGACATCGGCGTCGCCGACCCACCGCCACTCGCCACTCCACCGGCGACTTCGATCACGGCCGGTGCGAGCACCGACGTCGTCGGGGCGCCAGCGCTCCCGGCATCCTCGGTTCCGCAGGCGCTGAGCCCGAGCACGGCGACGGCGGCGACGAACGCGAACCGTCGCGACATCGGCAGTCGGGACGCTCGCGTCGAACGGACGGGACGGGGGCGGTCGGGGACGATCGTGGTCATGCACCTTGGACGTCGACCCCGCCCGGGTGGTTCCCGGAAAATCGCGAGCCCTCAGCTCTCGGCGAACAGGGCGTCGACGAACTGGGCGGGATCGAACGGCACCAGGTCGCCGATCGTCTCCCCGAGGCCCACGAGCTTCACCGGGATACCGAGCTCGGTCTCGATCGCGAAGACGATGCCACCCTTCGCGCTGCCGTCGAGCTTGGTGAGCACCACGCCGGTGAGGCCGATGCCGGTGTCGTCGGTGACGAGCGCCTCGCCGAACTGGCGCGCCTGGGTGAGGCCGTTCTGGCCGGTGGTGGCGTCGATGACGAGCAGCACCTCGGTGACACGCCCGGCGCCCTTCGCTGCCACCCGCCGCACCTTGCGCAACTCGTCCATGAGGTTGGTCTTGGTGTGCAGACGCCCGGCGGTGTCGGCGAGCACCAGGTCGATGTCGCGAGCCGCCGCCCGTTCGACACCGTCGAAGATCACCGAGCTCGGGTCGCCGCCCTCGGCACCCCGCACGAATTCGCTGCCGCTGCGCTCGGCCCACGTCGCGAGCTGCTCGGCAGCGGCGGCCCGGAACGTGTCGCCGGCCGCCATCAACACGCTGCGGCCCTCGCCGCGCTGGAGCGCGCCCACCTTGCCGATCGTGGTGGTCTTGCCCACCCCGTTCACGCCCACGAACAGCCACACGTTCGGCGACCCGGTGCCACCGTCCACCAGGTGCAGCACTCGATCGGCGCCCTCGAGGCGGCCGGTCATCTCTGTGCGCAGAGCGTCGAGCAGCGCGTCGGGGGTGGCGATCTCCTTCGACGCCACCCGTGCACGCAGCCCCGCCAACAGCTCGTCGGTCACCCGCACCCCCACGTCGGCGCGCAGGAGCGCCTCCTCGAGGTCGTCCCAGGTGTCGGCGGTGATGCCGTCACGGGTGCGGATACCGAGGAACGCACCGGTGAGAGCGCTGCGCGCCTTGCTCATCCGCGAGCGGAACGTCGGCCGCTCGACGACCTCGGGTTCGACGAGTTGCGGTTCGACGATCTCTGGCTCGACGAGCCGCGGTTCGGGCTCGACGACCTCGGGCTCGACGACCTCGGGCTCGCGCAGGTCGGGCTCGCGCAGATCGGGCTCGAGCACGCCGGTGGCGCCCGGTTGCGGGCGGGGATCGACCGCCGGCCGAGGGGGACGCACGATCTCGGACGTGCGCTCCTGGTTCAGCTCCGTCGAGCGGCGGCGGTTGACGACGACCACACCGATGCCGAACACCAGCACCAGTGCGATGAGGGCGAGATAGATCCACTCCATGGTGGATCCACGCTATCCCGCGTGACCGGGTGGCGGCCGGTGGCCGGCCGACGCGGTCAGGCCGTGGCGCCGACGCGCTCGGTGACCACGCGCGACGAACCGCCCGGCTGCATGGTGACGCCGAGCAGGCAGTCGCCCGCCTCCATCGTGCGCTTCTGGTGGCTCACCACGAGCAGCTGCGCGTCTCGTCGGAACTCCTGGATGAGCCCGAGGAAGCGGTGCAGGTTGACGTCGTCGAGTGCCGCCTCCACCTCGTCCATCACGTAGAAGGGCGACGGGCGGCTGCGGAACACGGCGAACAGGTAGGCCAGCGCGGTGAGGCTGCGTTCGCCACCCGACAGCAGCGAGAGCTTCTTCACGTTCTTACCGCTCGGCTTGGCCTCCACCTCGATCCCGGTGTTGAGCAGGTCGTCGGGCTGGGTGAGCACGAGCTTGCCGGCGCCGCCGGGGAACAGGGTGGAGAACAGGTGCGTGAAGTGGCCGCTGACGTCGGCGAACGCCGCAGCGAACACGGACTGGATCTCGGCGTCGATCGCCTTGATCACCCGCAGGAGCTCGCGACGGGTCTCACGCACGTCCTCCAACTGGGCCTCGAGGAAGGTGTGGCGCTCCTGCAACTCGTTGAACTCCTCGAGTGCGAGCGGGTTGATCGGACCCATGAGCCGCAGCTCCCGTTCGAGGTCGCGCACCCGGGCCGGCGGGTTCACACCCTCGGGCAGCTGCGGCAGCTCGGCTGCCTCCGCCACCGACGGCTCGACGTCGTGGTCGCGCCGAAGTGCCTCGACGGCCGTCTCGAGCCGGAGCTTCGCCTCGGCGTCCTCCAGCTCGAGCCGGCGCTGACGTTCGCGGTTCTCGTCGAGCTCGCGTTCGGCCACCGACCGTCGGCGACGCACCGTGTCGAGACGGCCGGCGATCGCCCGCACCTCGTCGCTCTGTCGACGGCGGATCTCGAGCAGTTCGCTGTGACGCTCCTCGATCACGTGGCGACGCGCGTCGATCAGCGCCGCGAGCCGCTCGATCGCCACCAGCGACCGCTCGACCGCCACTCGCCGCTCGGCGGCGACGGCGCGAGCCGCAGCGTCGGCTTCGAGCCGTTGCTCGGCCTCGCGGAGACGGCGCTCGAGGAAGGTCTGGCGTTCGTGCAGGCGTGAGTTGCGCACCTCGAGCTCCTGGCGGCGCGATGCCATCACGGCGCTGCGGGCGTCGAGTTGGGCGCGCAGTTCGCCGCGCGCCTTCGCCGCCGCGGCCTCGGCGGCCTCGTCGGCCTCGAGTGCCGGCACCAACGCCTCGAGCTCGGTGATCCGGGCACGTTCGCGGGTGACCCGCTCGGTGGCTTCGGCGAGGCTGCGTTCGATCGACTCGAGCTCGGTCGAGGTCTCGCGTCGCTCGGCCTGGGCGCGAGCGAGCGCCTCGCTGCTGGCGGTGAAACTCGCGTCGTGTTGATCGAGGCGGCGGTTGAGCTCGGCCTCCTGCTGACGCGCGGCCTGCAGCTCGGCGCGTGCGGCCTGGCTCGCCTGGTCGCGTCGTGCCATCTCGGCCTCGGCGGCCGCCAGGCGTTCGGTGGCCTCGTCGAGCGCAGCGGCGGTCGCCCCGCCCCCCGATGCCCCGAGGCGCCACCCCGACGGCCCGAACCGGTCGCCGTCGGCGGTGACCACCACGTGTGTCGGGTGGGCCATGGCGATGTCGACGGCCTCGGTGAAGTGCTCGGCGCGCACTGCGCCGCCGAGGATCACGTCGAGCAGACGTTCGACGGCCGCAGTGCGGCTGCGCACGTGCGGCCGCACCGGTGCGCCGGCGGCCGGCGGCTGCGCCGTGGCGCCGGCCAACCCGAGGGCGAGGACGGCGCCGTTCACGTTGGACGCACGCAACGACTCCAACGCCCGACGGCCGGTGGCGGGCTCGTCGACCACCACGGCGAGCAGCGCGTCGCCGAGCGCGGCCTCGACGCTCGACTCCCAGCCCTCGTCGATCTCGACGAGGTCGAGCAACGTGCCGAGCGCACCATCGACGCCGGCGAGGTGGTCGGCGCCGGCCCGCGCTCGAGCGGTCTCGAGCGCCATCGACAGTGCCTCGGCACGGGCGCGCCAGCGCGAAAGCTCCTCGCTCGCCTCTTGACGCGAGTGGGCGGACACGTCGGCCGCCGCCTCCGCGGCGATGCGGCGTGCCTCGGCGGCCTCCACCTCGGCGACCAGTGGCGCCTCGCTCTCGTTCGCCTGCTCGCAGGCGGCCTTCAGTCGCGTGATCTCGCCGTCGAAGCGCTCGGAGCGCTGTCGCAGCGACTCGAGCCGGCTCTCGAGACGGCGGGCCTCGCTCTCGGCCCGGCCGAGGCCGTTCTGCATCGAACGCAACTCACCGCGCACCTCGGCCGCCGCACTGGCCGCCGTCGTGCTCGCGCCGACCTCGTTGATCGTGGCGAGTGTGGCACGCCGGTGGTCGGCGAACTCCTCCTCCTCCACCGCCAGGGCCTCGGCCTCGGGTCCGAGCGACGCCAACTCCGTGGCGACGGCGTCGAGCTCGTCGCGCAATCGCGCCGCGTCGGCCTCGATGTTGGCGACGACACCACCGTCCATCAGCTGGCCCCGGTCGCGCTCGAGCGACCGACGGCGCTCGACGAGCACGGCGGCGATGCCGCGTGCACGCTCGCGCAATTGCTCGACGCGCACCATCTCGTCACCCAGGTCGGTGTCGCCGCGGGCGGTGAGCTCGGCCTCGGCCGCCAGCACCGCGGTGTCGAGCTCGGCGAGTTCGCGGCGCAACTCGGCCTCGGTGGCGTCGAGCTGCACCTTCTGTCCGGCCATCGCGACCAGGCGACTGCGGAGGCTCGCGATCTCGCGACCGGCGACGAACAGTTGGAGCGCCTTCAACTCCGCGACGAGGTCGCCGTGGCGACGCGCCGCGTCGGCCTGGCGCTCCAACGGGCGGAGCTGACGACGGACCTCGCGCAACAGGTCCTGTACGCGGAGCAGACTCGCCTCGGTGGCGTCGAGGCGACGCTCGCTCTTCTCCTTGCGACGGCGGTACTTCAGCACGCCCGCCGCCTCCTCGATGATCGCCCGCCGGTCCTCGGGTCGAGCGTTCAGCACGGCGTCGATCTGGCCCTGGCTCACGATCACGTGCTGCTGCCGGCCGACGCCGGCGTCGCTGAGGAGTTCTTGCACGTCGAGCAGCCGGCAGTTGACGCCGTTGATCGCGTACTCGCTCTCGCCGGTGCGGAACAGGGTGCGCGAGATGGTGACCTCGGTGAACTCGATCGGCAAGATGCCGGCGGAGTTGTCGAGGGTGAGGGTCACCTCCGCCCGACCGAGCGCAGGGCGCTTCGCGGTGCCGGCGAAGATCACGTCGTCCATCTTCTGGCTGCGCACCGAGCTGGGGGCCTGCGCACCGAGCACCCAGGCGATGGCGTCGACCACGTTCGACTTGCCCGACCCGTTGGGCCCGACCACCACGGTGACGCCGGGTTCCAGCTGCATCGTCGTCGCATCGGCGAACGACTTGAAACCTTTGAGGGTGAGGGCTTTGAGAAACACGGCTCGTCGATCCTAGCCGCGGCCCTCCGGGCGACGAACCCGCGCCCCGGCGCCACCTCGTCCTGGGCGCCACGCGACCCCGCTCACCTGCGCAGACACGCCGGCGCGGCACCCAGGATCAGCCAGCCGCCCACGAGAACCGGTCCTGGGCGCCGCTCGCCGACATCGTCCCAGCGTGCTCGGGTCGGGTGGCACCCAGGACACTGCCGGGACGGCTCGCCAGCTGTCGACGGGCGAGCTGGGGCGCGAACGTCCAGACCACGCCGGCGATCCGCTCGGCCGCGAGGCGTGGCCGGAAGAGCAGCACCTGACGTGTGAGCCGGAGCACGACGTAGCCCTTCGACATCAGGTAGCTGTCCTTGTCGCGATCGGAGACGAACACCTGCCGGTCGACACCGTGGGTGGTCCAGCCGTCGCACTCGACGACGATGTTCGTGCCGTCGACGAGGAAGTCGACCTCGAACCCGAGCACCTCGGCGTGGAAGGTCATCGGGGGCAGGCCGTGGTCGTCGCGGATCTTCGCCATCCGCACCTCGAGTTCGCTGTCGGCCGGCTTGCCGTCGACGAGCCATTGGTCGAGGGCGTTGCGCAATGCAGTTCCTCCGCGATACCCACGTCCGCTGTGGCGGTCGAGCACCGCGGCGACGGCCGCGGTGTTCACCCAACCGCGCATGATGAAGTGTTGGAGCGTGTCGAAAAGTGCGGGCGCGTCGACAGCGCCGAGATCGGTGAGGATCCGCAGCGGGTTCGTCACCGAGATCCCCTGACGCACGCTGGGCGACAGGTCGTCCAGGTTGCGTGGCCGATGGATGACGATGCCGTCCAGCCGGGCGCGACGCGTCCGACCGACGAGCATCACGTCGAGCGGGTCGTGGTCGGGACGATCGACACCCCACAGCCGGGCGCCCGACCGGTGTGACGCCATCGCGCCCGGCCCGGCCGCCAGGACGGCCGCGGCGATCCGTTGCTCGTGGGTGACCGGGGACCCGATGATCCTCGCGACGTCGGGGTACAGCGGCTCGAAGCGCCGTTCGTCGGCGACGAGGCGGTTCCAGTCGCGCCGTGACAGGCCGTGCTCGGCGGCGAAGCGGAACGAGAGCAGGCCGTGATGTGTGCGGCCGAAGCGGTCGAGGTGGTCGATCTTCACGCGTTCATAGACGACATCGACGAACCCGGTCCGGAAAGCCGTCCCGTCCTGGGCGCCACGAAAACCACTGACCAGGCGCGGTGAGGCCCTCATGGCACCCAGGACCCATTCCCGAACGACCTGGGTGCCACGAAAACCACTGACCAGCACCGGTGAACGCCGCATGGCACCCAAGACCGATTCCCGAACGACCTGGGCGCCACCAAACCCCACGACCAGCACCGGTGAACACCGCATGGCACCCAAGACCGATTCCCGAACGACCTGGGTGCCACCGAACCCCACGACCAGGCGCGGTGAGGCCCGCATGGCACCCAGGACCGATTCCCGAACGTCCTGGGCGCCACCGAACCCCACGACCAGCACCGGTGAACGCTGCGTGGCACCCAGGACGGTCGGGTCAGCGTTGGCAGCGGGGGCAGAAGTGGGTGCTGCGGCCGGCCCACGGGATCCGCACCACGTCGGACCGGCCGCAGGTGATGCAGCGCTGCCCGGCGCGGTCGTACACCCGGTGGTTCAGCTGGAACTGGCCGCCGTTGCCGTCGACGTCGACGTACTGGGTGTCGGCGAGCGTGGAGCCGCCCAGCTCGATCGCCTCGACGAGCACTCGATGGATCTCGGCGTGCAGGCGGGTGATCTCGCGCGGGGTGAGCGTGTTCGAGATCCGGTCGGGGCGCAGCCGGGCGGCGTGCAGGATCTCGTCGCAGTAGATGTTGCCGATGCCGGCGATCACGTGCTGGTCGAGCAGCAGCGCCTTCAGTGCGCGTGCCCGTCCCCGCACGATGCGGGCCAGCGTCGCCCGGCTCATCCCGTCGGTGATCGGGTCGACGCCGAGCCGCGCGAGATCGGGGATCTCCACGGCGACGTTGGCGGGATCGAAGACCACCACCTCGCCGAACGTGCGCGGGTCGACGAAGCGCAGCTCCTCGGCGGGCTCGCCGCTCAGCCGGGCGGCGACGTGGGTGTGCGGGGGACGGGGTTCGCCCATCGGGTGGAGCAGCACCCGTCCGCTCATCCGCAGGTGGATCATCACGTCGTCGCCGGTGTCGAGACCGAGCAGCAGATACTTGCCCCGCCGGCGGGTGTCGAGGATCGTGGCGCCGGTGAGCCCGTCGATCACCGCCGCCGCCGACGTGCGGCGAACCGTACGATCGCGACCCACGTCGACGGCGAGGATCGTGCGCCCCACGAGGCGCACGTCGAGTCCACGCCGCACGGTCTCCACCTCTGGCAGTTCGGGCATCGTCCGGCCGTCCGACCCGTGCGATCCGTCAGGCCTCGGCGGCGAGCAGGTCGTGGGCGGCGCGCGCCGCCGCCTGCTCGGCGATCTTCTTCGAGCGTCCCTGCCCCTCGCCGACCGGACGGCCCGCCACCACGACGGTGGCGCTGAACGTCTTCTGGTGATCGGGGCCACGCTCGCTGACCACGTATACCGGCGCGGCGTCGAACAGGCGAGCCGTCAGTTCCTGCAGCAAGGTCTTGAAGTCGAGACGGTCGAGTTGTTTCGCCGCTTGCGCCATCGGTTCGGCGAACAGCCGCTCGATCAGCGCCGTCGCCGCCGCCACCCCGCCGTCGAGGTACACCGCGCCGATCACCGCTTCGAGCGCGTCGCTCAGGATCGACGGTTTGAGCCGGCCGCCAGCGGCGCTCTCACCCTTGCCGAGCAACAGGCACGGTCCGAGGTCGACGGCGACCGCCACCTCGGCGAGTGCCGATGCGTTCACGACGCTCTTGCGCAGATCGGTGAGCTTGCCCTCCGGGAGGTCGCGGTGCTGCCGGTAGGCGATGTCGGCCACCACCCACCCGAGCACCGCGTCGCCGAGGAACTCGAGCCGCTCGTTCGATTCGTTGCCCGGGTGCTCGGCGCACCACGAGCGGTGCGCCATCGCGCGCTGCAACAACTCGGGATCGGTGAACCGATGACCGAGCCGGTCGCTCAGACCGTCGAGACCGCCGCGACCGTCATGGCCGTCGCGACCGTGGACGGCCGGCTCGGTGGTGGGGTGGGACGACACGCGCCGCCAGTTCAGCTGGCGGTGACCCGCGCGTAGACGTAGTCGACGGCGTCGCGCACCGTCTTCAGGTCTTCGAGGTCCTCGTCCTCGATGCGGAACCCGACCGACCGCTCGGCCATCTCCTCCTCCAGCGCCTCGACGAGCTCGATGAGGGCGAGCGAGTCGGCTTCGAGGTCGTCGACGAACGACTGGCCCTCGGTGATGGTCGATCCCTCGATCTCCAAGATGTCGGCCAGGCTGGCGCGGACGATCTCGAACACGGCGGCTCGATCGAGCGGGGTGTGGGACTCGGACACGTGGGATCTCCTCGATGACGTGGTCGCGGCGGGCCGCCGCTGACGACGACCTGCTCGGACGGCAGGTCGATGGTAGCCGGGTCAGCCGCCGGCGATCGCGGCGCGCAGCTGGCTCACCACGTCGTGGTCGACCATCTCGCGCGCGACCTTGATGCCGTTGAGCATCGCGGTGGCGTTCGACGAGCCGTGGCTGATGATGCACACACCGTCGACGCCGAGCAGCATCGCACCGCCGTAGGTGTCGGGGCTCATCTGCTCGACGAGGGGCAGCAGCGACGGCAACAACGCGTCGACGTGCGGCTGGTTCGCCCGGTCGGAGGTGAACGCGGCGAACACCGCCTTCATCAGCACCTTCACGCCACCCTCGAGCGTCTTCAGCACCACGTTGCCGGTGAAGCCGTCGGTCACCACCACGTCGGCGGTCTTGAGCAGCATGTCGCGACCTTCGACGTTGCCGATGAAGTCGATGTTCGTGGCAGCGGCGAGCAGGTCGTACGCCTCCTTGCGGAGGGTGTCGCCCTTGCCGGGCTCCTCGCCGATCGACAGCAGGCCCACGCGCGGTCGTTCGACGCCGAAGCGGTGGCGGGCGTACACCGAGCCCATCTGCGCGAACTGCACCAGCCACTCGGGTTGCACCTCGGCATTGGCGCCGGCGTCGAGCAGGATGTTCGGCGTGTGGCCGGGCACCGGCAGCGGCGTCGCGATGGCGGGCCGGCTGACGCCTCGGATGCGGCCCATCCGCAACAGAGCAGCGGCCATGGTGGCACCCGTGTTGCCGGCCGAGATCATCGCCGAGGCGCGGCCGTCGCGCACCGCTTCCGCGGCGCGCACGAGCGTGGAGTCCTTCTTGCGGCGGACGCCCTGTGCCGGGTCGTCGTCCATCGCGATGACCTCGCTCGCCTCGAACAGCGGGAGGTCGCCGACACCGGCGAGATCGCTGGGACCGACGAGCGCGACGGCGATGCCGGCCGCTGCCGCCTGGTGCGCCGCCGCGACGATCTCGTCGGGGGCGCGGTCGCCTCCCATCGCGTCGACGGCGATCGGGAGCACGGAGGACATGGGTGACCTGGAGAACCCGGGTCGGCGGGACGGGCGTCGGTCAGCCGACGTCGACGGCGACGCGGTCCTTGTACCACCCGCACGACGAGCACACCGTGTGCGGCAGCTTGGCTGCACCGCACCGCGGGCACACGCTGCGCGCCGGGGCGCCGAGCTTCCAGGCGCCGGCCCGATGGCTCCGCGTCTTCATCTTCGACTTCTTCTTCTTGGGAACAGCCACCGTAGGTCTCCCTGCGCGAAATGGACTGCGTGAGGTTAGCGGCGAAGGGCCGGTTCGCCCACCTCAGTCGGTCGGGTCGCCCTCGTCGAGCGTGGCACGCAGCTGGTCGAGCGCACCCCACCGGGGATCGCTCGGCGGCGCGTCGCAGCTGCACGACCCGCTGTTCAGATCGGTGCCGCACTGGGGGCACAGGCCGGCGCAGTCGTCCCGACACAGCGGCGACATCGGGGCGTCGAGCACGAGCACCTCGCGCACCATCGGTTCGAGGTCGAGCTGATCACCCTCGAGGGGGAAGGCATCGGGATCGGTGACGACGTCCTGGTACAGCTCGTGCACCTCGCTGTGCAGCACACCACCGGCCGCAGCTGCACAACGACGGCAGGTGCCGTGCCACGGTGCGACCACCTCGCCGTTCACGACGATGCCGTCGGTGAGGGCCTCGAGCCGCAGGTGCACCCGGACGGGGTCGGTCGGTCGGAAGCGGTCGTCGTCGATGCCGACGTCGTCGACGGTGACCTCGAGATCGAGGTGCTTCTCCGAGCCGGGCCGGCGCAGCAGCTCGGCGGCCTGGACGCGCAGCGGGTTCGCCATGGCTTCCTGACGCTACCGGGACGCCTCTCCCCCGCGGACCGACGCTCGTCAGCGGTCCTGGTCGAAGAAGCCCTTCGTCGGGTCCTCGTCCTCGAACTCCTCGTCGGTCGCCGTCTGGGCGCCGATCGACAGCCGTGCCCGACCCTGGTGGACGGTCTTGGTGAGCTTGTCGAGCAGGATCTCGAAGCTGGCGAGGCGCTGATCGAGGAAGTCCTCGGTCTCGTGGCGCAGACGGCGGGCGTCGGTCTCGGCCGCCTCGTTCAGCTGGCGGGCGCGGGCTTCGGCAGCTCGCACGACCTCGGTGCGCTGCACCATGCGCTCGGCCTGCACCCGGGCGGCCTCGAGCAGTTCCTCGGCCTCGCGTCGGGTCTTGTCGACGAACGCCTGCCGCTCCTTGATCATCCATCGCGCCTGGCGCAGCTCTTCGGGCATCCGGTGCAAGGCCTCTTCGAGCAGCTCGATGATCTCGTCGCGATCGATGCGCGGCGACGACGACAACGGCATCGTCGGCGCGGTGGCGATGACGTCGACAGCCCGGCGCAGCAGTTGTTCGGCGTCGCCGACGTAGCCGTTGGTGGTCTTGACGTAGGCGTCGGAGTCGTCGAAGTCGTTGTCGTACTCGTCGTCGTACTCGTCGTCGTACTGATCGTCGTGGCTCATGATCGTCCGCTCGCTCGCTCCAGATGGCCCAGCACCGACGGCGGCACCATGGCGCTGACGTCACCACCGTACTGCGCGATCTCCCTGATGAAGCGGCTGCTGATGAACACCAGCGACGGCTTGCACGGCAGGTACACCGTGCGCACCCCGGCGGCGACGAAGTTGGTCTGTGCCATCTGCTGCTCGACCTCGAAGTCGCCGCCGGTGCGCAGCCCCTTCACGATGAAGTCGACGCCGTTCGACCGCGCCGCATCGACCGCGAGCCCGGCGAACGACACCACGTCGACGGTGCCCAGGCGCCGCAACGGTTCGACGACCTCGTCGATCATCGCCAACCGCTCGTCGAGCGCGAACTGGCCGCTCGGCTTCGAGGGGTTGTGCATCGTGCACACCACCACGTGACCGAACAGGTCGAGCGCCTGCTCCACGACGTCGAGGTGTCCGAGGTGGATGGGGTCGAAGCTCCCGGGATACAGCACCTTGGCCATGGGGCCCGCACCCTACTCGCGTGTCAGGGTCGGGTCAGCAGCGTCACGGCGGTACGGCCGTACTTCTTGGCCCGCACCGTCTGCCACCCGTCGGGAGCCGGCACCTCTCGAGCGCTCTCGCAGAGCACGTAGTCCACCTGCACCAGTCCGAGCAGCGCAGGCCAGGCGTCGAAGGTGTACGGCGGGTCGACGAGCGCGAGGTCGACGCCACGCATCGCCGGCACCCAGGCCATCACGTCGCTCGTCACGATCGTCGCCCGCGCCTCGAGCCCGAGCGCCTGCACGTTGGCGCGCAGTGCTCGCAACGCGTCGCGATCGCGTTCGACGAAGGTGCAGCGGGCCGCTCCCCGCGACAGCGCCTCGATGCCCATCGCGCCCGAGCCGGCGAACAGGTCGGCGACGACGGCGTCCTCGACGAGGCCCATCGAGTCGAGCGAGTTGAACACGGCCTGGCGCACCTTGTCGGTGGTGGGTCGGGTGGTGAGCCCGTCCGGGGCGATCAGCTTGCGTCCACCGAACTCCCCTGCCACCACGCGCACGGGTCCACGCTAGCGACGGCACACTGGCGGCGTGCTGGTGCCCGAACCCGAGATCGTCTGCGTCGACTGCGGCGGGCGCTGCTTCCTGCTCACCCATCCACCCGAGGACGGGATCTGGGAACCCGGCGACATCGTCGCCTACCGCTGCGAGGACTGTCGCGACCGCTGGGACCTGGTGCTTCCCGACCCCACCGACGGGTGACCCCCTCAAGTCGGGGGGTGAGGCTGCCGATCGTTCCCTCGTGACATCGCACGAGCGGGCCGTGCGGCGAGTGGCCGACGACACCTCCGAGCGCGCAAGGGCGCGGGCGGACGCCCGATCCGGGCGGCGACGGTTCACCGTCGAGATCGACCACGAGGACGCCGATCTGGTGCCCGACCTGCTCGACCAGTCGTTCGTGCTCAACCACCGGGCCAACCTCGGCTCGCCGCCGACCCTCGCCCTGGTGGCGGTGTCGATGTGGCCGGCGACCGCTCCGTCGGCGCTGGCCGGCTGGGCCGCAGGCACGTTGATCACCTCGGTGACGCAGGTGATGTTGGTCCGTGCGTACGGGCGGCGCTCGCCGCATGACTCGCCGCTCGTGTGGCGGCGGCGTCTCACCGTCACGCTGGCGCTCGGCGGCACGCTGTGGGGCACCCTGCCCTGGTGGACGCTGCCCTCGATCGAGGACCGGGCCTACGAAGCGCTGCTGGCGCTGTTCGTGTTGGCCACGATGGCAGCGACGACGGTGTTCACCAGTCCGCTCCGGCGGATGTTCGTCGCCTTCCAGCTCCCCCTCGCCATCGTGTCGGCCGCCGGATTCGTGGTGATGGGCAGCGGGTTCTCGGTGGTGATGGCCGCGCTCATCCTGTACGCGTTGGTGTTCTCGTTCGTGCTCTACGTGCAGGCCAACCGCAACGCCGTCGCGACGGCACGCCTCGCGTGCGACAACCGGGTGTTGGTCGAGGAGCTGCAGGCCGAACGGTTCCGCATCGAGGCCGCGAACCTCGAACTGCGCGACGTGAACGCGCTGTTGCGTCACCAGGCCGCACACGACGCACTCACCGATCTCGCGAACCGGCAGCGTTTCCGCGATCTGCTCGACGAGGCACTCACCGCTGCTCGCGCCGACGGCACGGTGGTGGCGGTCGCGTTCATCGACCTCGACCGGTTCAAGAAGGTGAACGACTCGCTCGGACACCACGTCGGTGACGACCTGCTCGTGGCCGTGGCCCGGCGGGTGCGCAGCGTGCTGCGCCCGACGGACGTGCTCGGTCGGCAGGGCGGCGACGAGTTCACGTTGTTGCTCACGGGCCTCGACGATGCGTCGGACGCCGTGGCGATCGGCGAATCGATCTGCGCGGTGTTGCGCCGTCCGTTCGATCTGAACACGGCCGGGTCGCGCCGCGACGTGACGGTGACGTCGAGCATCGGTATCGCCGTGGGGCCGCACGGTGCCGACACCGCCGACGACCTGATGCGCCACGCCGACGCGGCGATGTACCGCTCGAAGGGCCACGGCCGCGACCGGGTGGAGCTGTTCGACGAGTCGATGCGCGTCGCACTCACCCGCCGGCTCGACGACGAAGCCGAGCTGCGTCGGGCCTTCGCGAACCGCGAGATCGTGTCGTGGTTGCAGCCCGAGGTCGACCTCCACACCGGCCGGATCGTGGGTGCCGAATGCCTCGCCCGATGGGTGCACCCCGAACGTGGCGTGCTCAGCGCCGGCGCCTTCGTGCCGCTCGTCGAGGACGCCGGCCTGCTGTTCGACCTGTCGCGGGTGATCGCCGGTTCGGGTCTCGTGGCACGAGCGGCACTCGTCGACGTGGTCGATCCGACGTTCCGCGTGCGGATCAACGTGTCGGCCTCTCAGCTCAGCGACATCGGCCTGCTGTACGCGTTCTTGTCGCACCTCGACAGCCAGGGCCTCCCGCCGAGCGCCGTGCACCTGGAGGTGACCGAGACCGCGGTCATCAGCGACCTCAACGTGGCCCGCACCTGGCTCGAGACCGCTCGAGAGGTGGGCATCACCGTGTCGCTCGACGACTTCGGTACCGGCTACTCGTCGCTCGCCCTGCTCGCGCAACTGCCGCTCGACGGCGTGAAGATCGATCTCGGCTTCGTGCGCGACATGGTGCACAGCCCCGCCGCGCGTGCCGTCGTGGCGGCGACCGTGGAGCTGGCCGACGGGCTCGGGCTGCACGTGGTGGCCGAAGGCGTGGAGACCGAGGAGCAGGCCGAGGCGCTGCGTCAGGCCGGCGTCCATCGCGCACAGGGGTTCCTCTACGCCCCCGCCGTCCCGCTCGACACGCTGCGCGACTGGGTGATGGTCGGCGCACCCTGGCAGCGCGAGCAGGCCCGGGCCGACGCCTGACGCCCCGAGCCGCCAGGACCGCGTCCTAGCTCTTGAAGAGGAACTCCTCGTCGTCGCTGCTGAACAGCAGCTGCAGTTCGTCGGCGAGCACCGGGTTGGCGGCGAGTTCGGGGTCGGGGTCGACGAGCTCGAACGCGGCCTCCCGGGCCAGCACGACGAGCTCGCGGTCGCGGCGCAACGAGGCGAGCCGCAGGTCGCTACGGCCCTTCTGTGCGGTGTTCATGATCGTGCCCTCACCCCGGAGGTCGAGGTCGACCTCGGCGAGGTGGAAGCCGTCGGTCGACTCGACGAGCGCCTGGATGCGCGGGTTGTCCGACGGTTGATCGGGGTCGGGCTGGGTGACCAGCCAGCACCGCGAGGCGTGCTGTCCACGGCCGACCCGCCCGCGCAGCTGGTGCAACTGCGCGATACCGAAGCGGTCGGCGTCGAGGATCACCATGATCGTCGCGTTGGGCACGTCGACGCCGACCTCGATCACCGTGGTCGACACCAGCACGTCGTACTCGCCCCGACGAAAGGCGTTCATCACCGCTTCCTTCTCGGCCGACGGCATCTTGCCGTGCAACAGGGCGAGCCGCAGCCCGTACAGCTCGCCACCGGCGAGTTCCTCGAAGGTCTCCTGCGCGCTGGCGAGCTCGAGCTTCTCGCTCTCGCCGATCAGCGGGCACACCACGTACGCCTGCCGTCCGGCCTCCACCTCGGCGCGCACGTCGGCCCACACGTTGGCCTCGTCGAGCGGGCCGTTCGCCCAGTGCGTGGTGATCGGTGTTCGTCCGGGCGGCAGCTCGTCGAGCACGCTGACGTCGAGGTCGCCGTACACGGTCATGGCCGCGGTGCGCGGGATCGGTGTCGCCGTCATCACGAGCACGTCGGGCACCGCTCCCCCGCCGGCCTTGTCGCGCAACGCGGCCCGCTGCTCCACACCGAAGCGGTGCTGTTCGTCGATCACCACCACGCCGAGGCTGTGGAACGCGACGGTGTCCTGGATGAGCGCGTGCGTGCCGATCGCGATGTCGACACCACCGTCGGCGAGGCCGCCGAGCACCTCCTTGCGATCGCCGCCGGTGACGCGATTGGTGAGCAGTTCCACGCGCAGCGGCCGGTCCCCGAACAGGTTGCCCGGATCGGGCACCGTCACCCCGTCGAGCAACCGCCGCACCCCGGCGGCGTGCTGTTCGGCGAGCACCTCGGTGGGGGCCATCAGCGCCGCCTGGTGCCCGCCCTGCACGGCGGTCAGCATCGCGCTCACGGCCACCAGCGTCTTGCCGGCACCGACGTCGCCCTGCAGCAGGCGGTGCATCGGGTGCACGCCGGCGAGGTCGTCCTCGATCTCGGCGATCACGCGCCGCTGGGCACCGGTCAGTTCGTACGGCAAGGCCGCGCGCAACCGCGGCACCAGCTCGCCGTCCACGGAGTGGCGGATGCCCTTCGACTCGCGCTCGAGCGCTCGCTTGCGCATCACGAGCACCGTCTGCACCCGCAGCAGCTCGTCGAACGCGAGCCGCCGCCGAGCTCTCGCCTGGTCGGCCATCGTCTCGGGCAGGTGGATGAGCCGCAGCGCGTCGGTGCGGTCGAGCAAGCCGAGGCGTTGCTGCACGGCCCACGGCACCGGGTCGGCGATGCCACGCGCCATGCAGCGCTCGAGCGCGTTCTCGACGAACCCGGCGATCTCCCACGTGGTGAGCGCGACCTTCTCGCTCTGCGGATAGATCGGCACGATCCGGCCGGTGCGGTCGCCGATGAGGTCGACGATCGGGTTCGTCATCTGCAACCCGCCGCGGAACACCTCGGGCTTGCCGAACAGCGAGATGTGCAGCCCGTCGTGCAACTGCTTCTCGCGCCACGGCTGGTTGAAGAAGGTCACCGTCAGCCGGCCGCTGCCGTCGCCGACGGTGGCGGTGACCATCGTCTTGCGGTTCTTCGTGACCCGCTTGGTGACGGTGCGCACCGTGACGAGGACGAGCGCCTCCTTGCCCACCTCGAGATCGCTCACGCGCGCCTCGTTGGTGCGGTCCACCCAGCGCCGCGGGTAGAAGGTGATCAGGTCGAGTACCGACCGGATGCCCACCTCGGCCAGCGCGGCGTGCTTGCGTTCGCCGACGCCGCGGATGCGCTCGACGGAGATCGCGTCGAGGTCGCGCAGGGTGAGCGGCGGTGGAGCGGACATGGCTTCGGCGGCTCGCCCGTCAGACCCGTCGATTCACTCGACGCCGAACAGGTACGGGTACAGGGGTTGGCCGCCGGCGTGCACCTCGACGGTCACCTGTGGCAGCTGGTCGCCGAGCCAGGCCACGATCGCCTCGGTGTCGGCGGCGACGGCGTCGGTGCCCGTGACGACGGTGACGATCTCGCGGTCGGCCGTGACGAGCACACCGAGCAGGTCGGTGCTGGTGCTCACGGGGTCGGCTCCCACGGCGACGATGCCTTCGCCGCGCACCAGACCGATCCAGTCCCCCTCGCGGATCGGGCCGGCGGTGCTGCCCGTGCCGGCGGTGTCGCGCACGGCACGGGTGATCTCGCCCGTCGCGACCGATGCGGCAGCGGCCGTCATCTCGTCGGCGTTGGCCACGGCGTCGGCCTCGGGGTCGTAGAGCACCAGCGCAGCGAGCGCCTCCGGCATCGACACGGTCGGGACGACGACCACCTGCTTCGACGTGAGGGCGTCGAGCTGCTCGGCGACGGGGATGATGTTCTTGTTGTTCGGCAGCACCACCACCTGATCGGCGTTCACCGCCTCCACCGCGGCGAGGAGCTCGGCGGTGCTCGGATTCAGCGTCTGCCCACCGCTGACCACGCCCTGCACCCCGAGGTTGCCGAACAGCTCCACCAGCCCATCACCGCTGGCCACCGCCACCACGGCACAGGTGACCGGCGGCAGCGAGATCGAGTGTCCGGTGAACGGCGGATGGCCGCCGTGCATCGCCGCCTCGCGGACCGCGTGCTCCTCCGCCACCTCGTCGAACAGATCGGTGACGCGGATGCCACGTGGACGGCCGTCGAGGTCGAGGGCCACCTCGATCGCGGCACCGACGTCGTCGGTGTGCACGTGGCAGTTCCAGAGGCCGTCGCCGCCGACCACCACGATCGAGTCGCCGATCTCGCCCCAGCTCCGCTTGAACGCGTCGATCCGGTCGTCGACGAGGTCGAGGAAGTACATCACCTCGTACCGCAGCTCGGACACGTCGGTGGCTCCGTCGGTGGCATGACGGTGCGCAGCGGCTTCGAGCTGCTCGGGTGACGGGCCCGGTCCCTCGTCCGGCTCGGGCAGCGGCTCGCCGTCCACCACGTGCAGGGCGGCGTCGAGCAGCAGCACGAACCCGGCCCCGCCGGCGTCCACCACGCCGGCGTCTTTCAGGACGGGCAGCTGATCGGGCGTGCGCGCCAGCGCGTCGCGTGCCGAGGTGCGAGCGGCGCGCAGCACGGCGGCGAGGGTGGCACCGTCGTCGGCCGATGCCGTCGCCCCCTCGGCCGCGGCGCGGACCACCGTCAAGATGGTGCCCTCGATCGGCTTCAGCACCGCCTGATAGGCAGCGGACGACGCGGCGCTCAACGCGTCGGCGACCTGCTGCCCCGTGGCCTCGCCCGCCCCTTTCAGCGTGGAGGCCAGCCCGCGCAGGATCTGGCTGAGGATCACCCCGCTGTTGCCTCGGGCACCCATCAGCGAGCCGTGACTGATCGCGTCGCAGGTGGGCCCGATGTCGGCGCCGGGCACCTGGTCGAGCTCGGCCACGACGGCGTCGAGGGTGCGCGCCATGTTGGTGCCGGTGTCGCCGTCGGGCACCGGGTACACGTTCAGCCGGTTGATGCCGGCCTGGTGCGCCTTCACCGTGTCGCGGAACGCGATCACGGTGCTGCGCAGTGCGTCGGCGGACAACAGCTCGAGGGTGGGCATCGGGCCACAGACTACGGGCGCCACGACCACTCGGGCCCGTCCGCTCGCGCCGTCGCGGATGCCCCCATCGTCCGAAACGATCGCGAGCCGTGTCGCATCGCTTGGGGAACCCGGGAATCGCGCTGATATCGTGGAGCAGCCCTCATGACGGCAGGGACAGCGCGCGTGCGCGACCATCCGACCGTCGCCAGGTTCGATCGAAAGAAGGCGTCATGGCAGCAGTGTGTGAAGTGTGCGGGAAGGGCCCGAGCTGGGGCATGTCCGTGTCGCACTCGCATCGGCGTACGAAGCGTCGGTGGAGCCCGAACATCCAGCGTGTCCGGGCCATGGTGGGCGGCACCCCCAAGCGGCTGCACGTCTGCACCGGCTGCATCAAGAGCGGCAAAGTCGTCAAGGTCGGCTGAGGCCGTGCAAGGCGTCATCAAGTCGTACGACCCCACCACCGGGGACGGCGTGGTGGTGCGGGACACCGATCTGAGTGAATACGACCTCGCGGCCGGTGCGCTCGAGGGGTCGGTGTTCCGGATGCTCCGGCAAGGACAACGCGTCGTGTTCGACCTCGACGATCACGGGCAGGCCTCAGGCCTGCGACTCGGCTCCGAAGCCGACATGGGAACGCCCGGCCAGTAGGCCGGGCGTTTGTTCATTCCACGCACAAACAGGTCTTCGGACCGTTCCGCCCCACACCTCGGGATCGCACACTGATCCCGGACATCCGCCCCGATCTCAGCAGAACCCAGACCCAGCCAGACCCACAGCCATCCGACGACCGCTGGCCACCCGACGACGTGTGACGGCGACAAAGGAGTTCCCCCGACATGAGTGCAACGACCACCAACACCCGGCTCCAGCAGTGGGTCGACGAGTGGGCGAAGGTCCTGCAGCCCGACCGGATCCACTGGTGCGACGGCAGCGCCGACGAGTACGACCGGCTCTGCCAGGAACTCGTCGACAGCGGCACGTTCACCAAGCTCGACGAGGCCAAGCGCCCGAACAGCTACTGGGCCCACTCCGATCCGGGTGACGTCGCTCGTGTCGAGGACCGCACGTTCATCTGCAGCACGAACGAGGCCGACGCCGGCCCGAACAACAACTGGCGCGACCCGGCCGAGATGCGCGCCGAGATGATGTCGCTGTACACCGGCGCGATGAAGGGCCGCACGATGTACGTGATCCCGTTCTCGATGGGTCCGCTCGGCTCGCCGATCGCGCACATCGGCGTGCAGCTGAGCGACTCGGCGTACGTGGCGGTGAACATGCGGATCATGACCCGCATGGGCCAGGGCGCGCTCGACGTGCTCGGCGACGGGCAGTGGGTGCCGTGCGTGCACTCGGTCGGCGCACCGCTCGAGCCCGGCCAGGCCGACGTCGCGTGGCCGTGCAACCCGGACAACAAGTACATCGTCCACTTCCCCGAGACCCGCGAGATCATGAGCTTCGGCTCGGGCTACGGCGGCAACGCCCTGCTCGGCAAGAAGTGTTTCGCACTGCGCATCGCCTCGGTGATGGCCCGCGACGACGGCTGGCTCGCCGAGCACATGCTCATCCTGAAGCTCACCAACCCCCAGGGCGAACACAAGTACATCGCCGCGGCGTTCCCGTCGGCGTGCGGCAAGACCAACCTCGCGATGCTCGTGCCCACCATCCCGGGCTGGACGGCCGAGACCATCGGCGACGACATCTGCTGGATGAAGTTCGGCCCCGACGGCCAGTTGTACGCGATCAACCCCGAAGCTGGCTTCTTCGGCGTCGCGCCGGGCACCGGCTACGACACCAACGCCAACGCGATGGACACCCTGTGGGGCAACTCGATCTACACCAACACCGCGCTCACGTCCGACGGCGACGTGTGGTGGGAGGGCATGTCCGACACCCCGCCGGCACGAGCCACCGACTGGCGTGGCAACCCCTGGACGCCCGAGGTCGACACCCCGGCCGCGCATCCCAACGCCCGCTTCACCGCACCGGCGTCGCAGTGCCCGTCGATCGGTGCCGAGTGGGAGGATCCCGCCGGCGTGCCGATCTCGGCCATCTTGTTCGGCGGCCGCCGCCGCACGACGGTGCCGCTGGTCACCCAGGCCACCGACTGGGAGCACGGCGTGTTCCTCGGCTCGATCATGGCCAGCGAGACCACGGCGGCCCAGCAGGGTGCGGTGGGCAACCTGCGCTTCGACCCGATGGCGATGCTGCCGTTCTGCGGCTACAACATGGCCGACTACTTCAACCACTGGCTGTCGATCGCCAAGCACGACGGTGTCGACAAGCTGCCGAAGATCTTCTTCGTCAACTGGTTCCGGCGTGACGAGGACGGGCGCTTCCTGTGGCCCGGCTACGGCGAGAACAGCCGCGTGCTGAAGTGGGTGTTCGAGCGGGTGGCCGGCCAGGCCGGCGCGGTCGAGACGCCGATCGGCCTGCTGCCGACGCCGGACGCCCTCGACACCACCGGCCTCGACGTGAGCGAGGACGACCTGGCCACGTTGCTCTCGGTCGACACCGAGGGGTGGACCGCGGCGATCCCGCAGATCCGGGCGCACTACGCCCAGTTCGGCGATCGTCTCCCGGCCCGGCTGAGCCTGGCGCTCGACGAGTTGGAGAGCAAGCTCACCACCGCCTGAGCGGCGTCCCACCGCCGCACGCACTCCTGATCGACGGGGCCCTTTCGGGGCCCCGTCGTCGCGTCCGGGCAGGGCACGGGTCGACGCCGTCGTCACCACACGGCAGGCTGGTGCGATGACCGACACCACACCGCTGCCGGCGCTGGCCGAGGACTGGACGACGGCGCTCGCGATCGTCGCCCACCCCGACGACATGGAGTACGGCGCAGCGAGCGCCGTCGCCCGCTGGACCCGACAGGGCAAACGCATCACCTACCTGCTCGTCACTCGCGGCGAGGCCGGCATCGCCACGATGCCTCCGGCCGAGGTGGGCCCGCTCCGGGTGGCCGAACAGGTGGCGGGCTGCGCGGTCGTCGGCGTCGACGACGTGCGGTTCCTCGACCATCCGGACGGGCTCGTGGAACCCGGGCTGCGGCTGCGTCGCGACCTCGCCGCCGCGATCCGCGACGTCCGACCCGACGTGGTGTTGACGATCAACCACCGCGACAGCTGGGGTGGTCCGAGCTGGAACCACGTCGATCACCGCGTCGTCGGGACGGCAGTGCTCGACGCCGTGCGCGACGCCGCGAACCCGTGGGTGTTCGACGACGCCGGGCCCGCGTGGGACGGTGTGCGGTTCGTCGCCGTGAACGGCTCGCCACAGCCCACCCACCACGTCGACGTCACCGACACCATCCACCTCGGCGTGGAGTCGCTGCGCTGTCATCGCGTGTACCTCGAGCACCTCGGCGGCGACATGGCGGATCCCGACACGTTCTTGCGTGCCGGCGCCGCCGAGGCAGGCCGCGGTGTCGGCGTCGAGTACGCCACCGTGTACGAGGTGGTGGGTTGAACCTCGCCTAGGTTGGACGCATGGCGGCACCGCGTCACGGTTCGACGAGCTGGCTCGTCGCCAATCCCGCACGAGCCGTCGCCCTCATCTTCGCCGGCGCGATCGCGCTCGGCACCACGTTGTTGAAGCTGCCTGTCTCGAGCGCACATCGATCGCCCTCGTGGATCGATGCGCTGTTCACCGCCACCTCCGCCGTGTGTGTCACGGGCCTCACCGTGGTGGACACGGGTGGCCACTGGAGCGCCTTCGGCGAGGTGGTCGTGCTCTCGCTCATCCAGATCGGCGGCCTCGGCATCATGACCATGGCATCGGTGGTCGTGCTCGCCCTGAACCGGCGGCTCGGCCTCGGGGCACGTCACCTGGCGTTCGCGGAGCGCAGCGCGGGCAGCAGCGGCGAGGTGCGACCGCTGCTGGTGGCCGTCATCCGCTTCACGCTCGTGTTCGAGGCCGTCGGCGCCGCACTGTTGTTCGTGGGATTCCGTCACGCTCACGAGCGCGGAGTGGCGACCGACGCGTGGCATGCGGTGTTCCACTCGGTGAGCGCGTTCAACAACGCCGGCTTCGGTCTCCGGCCCGACAGCCTGGTCGCGTACGTCGACCACTGGTGGATCAACCTCGTGATCTCGACACTGGTGATCGGTGGCGGCCTCGGCTTCCCGGTCCTGCTCGAACTGTGGGCGCGGCGGCCCCGGCGGGGCGGTCGCAACGAACGCCGAGCGCTCACCCTGCACACCCGGCTCACGCTCGTCACCGTCGGCGGGCTGCTCGCCGTGGGCACCGTGGCGCTGCTCGCGGCCGAGTGGTCGAACCACGCGACCGTCGGGCAGTCGTCGGTGCCCGAGCGCGTCTTGGCGATGTTCTTCCAGTCGGTCCAGGCACGCACCGCCGGGTTCAACTCGGTCGACATCGGACAGATGAACACGGTGAGCTGGATGCTGCTCTCGGTGCTGATGTTCATCGGCGGCGGGAGTGCCAGCACCGCGGGCGGCATCAAGGTGACCACGTTCGCGCTCGTCGCGATGATGATCTGGTCGGAGATCCGAGGCGACGACGACGTCACCCTGTTCGGGCGACGAGTGCCCGAACGCACCCAACGGCGCGCCGTCGCCATCGCGGCGATCTCGATGGGCGCCGTCGTGGTCTGTGGCATGGCCCTGGTGTGGCTGTCGTCCACCACGCTCGACCGAGCGCTGTTCGAGGTGACCTCGGCGTTCGGCACCGCCGGCCTCAGTACCGGCATCACCGCCGGACTGCCCGACGCTGCCCTGGCGATCCTGATCGGCCTGATGTACCTCGGCCGGCTCGGACCGCTCACGTTGGGCGCCGCACTGGTGATGCGCGAACGTCGACGTCGCTACCGCTACCCGGAGGAGCAACCGATCCTTGGCTGACACCACATCACACAGCGACTCGGTCCTGATCGTCGGACTCGGACGCTTCGGCGGATCGCTGGCACGCACCCTCGTCGCGTTGGGCACCGAGGTGCTCGCACTCGACACGAGCGAGCGACTCGTCCAACAGCACGCCGGTGAACTGCCGCACGTCGCCGTCGCCGACGCCACCGATCCGCATGCCCTTCGCCAACTCGGCGTGCACGAGTTCGGGACCGCGATCGTCGCCATCGGCGCCGGCGTCGAGCCGAGCGTGCTCGCGACGGCCGCGCTCGTCGACCTCGGCATCCCGAAGGTCTGGGCCAAGGCGGTGAGCGATCAGCACGCCCGCATCCTCGAACGAGTGGGCGCCCATCGGGTGTTCCGACCGGAAGCCGAGATGGGTGAGCGAGTGGCGCATCTCGTGTCGGGCACGATGCTCGAGTACCTGGAGCTCGACGAGACCTTCGTGCTCGCCGAGACCACCGCGCCCGCGTCGATGATCGGTCGCACCCTCGGCGACGTGGGGTTGCGGGCCCGTTACCGCGTCACGGTGGTGTGCGTGCAGCATCCGGGCAGCACCTACACCTACGCCGAGGCGAGCACCCGCGTGGAGGCCGGTGATCTGTTGGTGATCGCCGGCACCCCGGACGACGTCGAGCAGGTGGTTCGCCTGCGCTGATCGCTCGTCGTGCGCCGATCAGCTCATGAACAGGCTGCGCAGCGCGAGGCCCATGAGGAACAGCCCGCCGCCGCCGTAGATGAGGTAGCGGCGGGCCTTCAGCTGCACCCCGTAGCTGTAGATGATGCCGATCGCGACGATGCCGCTGAACTCGTACAGCATGTGCAGCTCGGGGAACTCCCAGTCGAAGTTCGCCACCAGGATCGACGCCATGATCACGTCGGCGGTGACCACCAGGTACGCGATCACGGTGACGATCCAGAGCGCGCGGTGCCGGAGCTGCGTCACCCGGTGGGCGGCGCCGGCCCACACGCCCGCGAATGCGCAGACGCCCACCTGGACCCACAGGCCGGTGCGGTAGAGGTCGTAGAGCTGCTGGGCGTCCATCGTCGTGCTCGGTGGCTCAGGCGTCGCAGCGCGGGCCGGCCATCACCATCGTGATCCGTCGATCGTCGGCGAAGTCGGTGGCGTCGGCCTCGATCGTGCCGTTGATGCCGTCGTCGAGCAGGAACGACGGGCCGCGTACCTCGTCGACCCAGAGCACGACGTCGGGATGCGTGAAGCGCAGCTCGCCGACGGTGTTGCCCACACCGAGGCGTTCGGAGGTGACGAGGCCGGCCGGGGCCGCGGGCAGGGCATCGGTGGGGCCGATCACGTACGACATCAGGTGTCGGCGACCCGAACGGGCGGGTGACTCGTCGCTGAACACCAGACGGAGGTCGTCCCAGCGCACGACGCGGATCTCGTCACCGGGGCACTCGGGGAACGCCGTGGTCTCGTCGACCCAGTCGCTGTCCTCGGTGGGCCGACCGAGGATCGCGGCGACGTACGAGATCACCTGTTCGGGGTCGGCACCGAAGCGAGCGGTGCCGAGCCCGTCGGGGCGCAGCGTGAGTGAGGACAGCACCGCCACGGTGGTGGACGGCGCCGTCGTCGGCGCCATCGAGGTGGACGGCGCGGTGCTGGGTGCAGGCGTCGGTGCCGGCGTGGCCGGCGGCACGGCGGTGGTGGGCAGGCCGGCGGGCGTGGTGGTCGCCGGAGGCGGCGCCACCGTGGGCGCCACGGTGGGCGACGCCGTCGCGGGCACGGTGGTGAGCAGTGGCGCGATCGTGGCGTCGCTCGTCGACTCGGCACCGCACGCAGCGAGCAGCACGACGGCAGCGGTGACGGGCCACGCCGCGAGCCGGCGGGTGTTGTTCGGTCGCTCTCGGCGGGCGATCGGGCGCACCCCGGCAGTCTCGCAGCAGATCGGTCGAGTTGCTCAGCGCACCACGGTGTCGGCCTCGCGGCCGCCCTCGACCAGACGGATCGAGCCGTCGTCGTCCACCTCGACCGTGCTGACCGACACGTGGTCGAGGCGACGCGACACCAGCGCGTCGCTCCCGAGCGCCGCGCCGATCACGACGTTGATCGCGACGAAGTGGCTGAACATCACGGTCTCCTGCCGACAGGTGCGCACGGCGGCGAGCACGGCGTCGCGGTACGCGGTGAACGGCAGCCCGAGGTCGGTCCAGGTGCCGCGCATCGCGTCGCGCAGCCACTCCCCGCGATCGGCCATCGCGACGCCGGCCGGCGACGGGATCTCCCCGATGCGCGGCTCGATCATCAGCGGGTACCGCCATGCGGCGAGCAACGGCGCCGCGGTCTCCTGGCACCGCAGCAACGGGCTCGTCAGCACGTGCAGCGGCCCGATCGGCGCCAACCTCGCGCCGACGTCGACCGCCTGTTGCTTGCCGAGGGCGTCGAGACCGGGGTCGGGATCGGCGTCCCACCCCGCCGCGGCACGACCGTGGCGGACGAGGTGCACCCGGGTCATGCGACGTCGATCGGCGGTACGCCGTTCATTCGAACAGCCAACCCTCACGCAGCGGATGGTCGGCGCCCTTGCGGATGAACCATTCGGTGCCGAACGCCATCTCGAACGCCTGGGGGTCCATCGACAGGAAGAACGACGAGTCGCTCACCTGACTCGCGTGACACGCGATGCTCGCCCGCTTCTGCGCCACGAAGTCGCGTACGTCGACCCGGTGGGTGATCTCGGCCTCCGGCGTGCCGAACGGATTGCCGTCGTCGCTCGGCCCTTCGGGGTCGAACTCCGGCTGCTCACCGTCCGACATCAGGTTCATCATCCGGGCGAGTGCATCGCGGTTCATCGTCGCCTCGAACACCTGCGGTGTGCCGGCGAGCTCGGCGGCGCGATGGCCGACGTGGTGCACCTTGATGTGGTCGGGATGGCCGTAACCGCCGTGCCAGTCGTACACCGTGAGCACGTCGGCGGCCTCCTCCCGCAAGATCGCGGCCAATCGTTCGGCGGCCTCGTCGAGCGGCGCCTGCAGGAACGATTCGGGATGGTCGTTCTGGTCCCAGCCGGTCATGCCGCTGTCGGCGTAGTCGAGCCACGCCACCCGGTGGATGCCGAGCACCGCGGCCGACGCATCGCTCTCGCGACGTCGCCGGTCGACCAAGGTCTCTCCCGGCGCGAGATCGTCGGGCACCTCGCCGTGATCGCCGTTGGTGGCCACGACGAGCACGACACGATGGCCTTCGGCCGCCGCTCGCGCCATCGACCCACCCGTCTGGATCGCCTCGTCGTCGGGGTGTGCGTGGAAGCACACGAGCGTGCCCATCAGGCGTCGACCACGGCCTTCGACTCGATCAGTGCGTCGATGCGATCGGCGGCGAGACCCCAGTCGGTGAGGACCTCACGAGTGTGCTGGCCGGGGTGTGCCGGGGCGCTGACCACTTCGGGCACGGTGCGGCTGAAGCGCGGCGCCGGTGCCGGCTGCTGCACCCCGGCGACCTCGATGAAGGTCTGACGCTCGACGTTGTGCGGATGTGCCGCGGCCTCGCTCATCGTGAGCACCGGCGCGAAGCACACGTCGGTGGCTTCCATGAGCGAACACCACTCGTCGCGGGTCTTCGACTTCATCACCTCGCGGAGCCGCTGCTTCAGGTGCGGCCACTGGCTCTGGTCCATCTGCTTCGCGAACTCGGGATCGCCGTCGAGGCCGGTGAGACGCATCAACTCGGCGTAGAACTGCGGCTCGATCGAGCCGAGCGACACGAACCCTCCGTCGGCGCACTCGAACACGTCGTAGAAGTGGGCACCGGTGTCGAGCAGGTTGGTGCCGCGTGCGTTCTCGTCGAACATCCCGGCCGACTTGAACGCCCAGAACATGCTCATCAGCACCGCCGCGCCGTCGACCATCGCGGTGTCGACCACCTGACCCTGACCGCTGCGCTGCGCCTCGAGCAGTGCACACACGACGCCGTAGGCGAGGAACATGCCACCGCCGCCGAAGTCGCCCACCATGTTGAGCGGTGGCACCGGCGCCTCGCCGGCGCGACCGAAGTGGGCGAGTGCTCCGGCGAGCGAGATGTAGTTGATGTCGTGGCCGGCGGCCTGGGCGTACATGCCGTCCTGACCCCAGCCGGTCATGCGGCCGAACACCAGCTTCGGGTTCCGCGCGAGGCACACGTCGGGGCCGACACCGAGGCGCTCCATCACGCCGGGCCGGAACCCCTCGATCAGCGCATCGGCCCGCTCGACGAGGTCGAGCAGCGTGGCCACCCCGTCGGGGTGCTTCAGGTCGACGGCGATGTTGCGGCGACCACGCTGCATGACGTCGAAGTGCGGCCGGTCGGGCGCCGGGCCGCGTACCGACTGGGCACGATCGACACGGATGACCTCGGCCCCCATGTCGGCCAACATCATGGCGGCGAAGGGGCCGGGGCCGATGCCGGCGATCTCGATGATCCGATATCCAGTGAGCGGTCCTGACATGGCCCCGTTCTAGCCGCCGCGCCGAGGCCGCACGGCACCGGATGCGTTTGGTCATTTTCGCGTCACATCGGTGCCGACGTGCACAGACGCGCTCGGAGCCAGTCACGCGTTCGTGCGCGAACGCGTCACCCTGACGCGAAAGTGACCAATCGCGCTAGGTGGCGGGGTGGGTGTGCGCGGCGACGGCGGCCACGATGGTGGGCCACAGCGGCTCGGGGAGGTCGTGACCCATGTCGGCCAGGTACAGCAGGTGCGCGCCGGGGATCGCGTCCGCCGTCGCGAACCCGCCGCTCGGCGTGATCAGCGTGTCGTCGCGGCCGTGGATCACGAGCGCCGGCACGTCGAGCTGACGCAGCCGCTCGGTGCGGTCGCCGCTGGCCACGATCGCCGCCATCTGGCGCGGGCCACCCTCGCCGTAGTTCGACCGGTCCCAGCCGATCGCCGCGAGCTCCTTGGTGCGCTCGGCGTTCCGGTGCTTCTTCGAATGCCACGCCATCCACTTCGGCGACTCGTCGATGTAGGCCTCGCGCGTGGTGGCCGGCGGCGAGAGCAGCACACCGAGCACCTCGGGCGCGGCCTGGCCGACCGACGGGTCGCCGGTGGTGCTCATGACCGAGGTGACCGACGCGACCCGGGTCGGGTGCTCGATCGCCATGGTCTGCACGATCATCCCGCCCATCGAGGCGCCCATCACGTGCGCACGCTCCACACCGAGGTGGTCGAGCAGGCCGATGCCGTCGGCAGCCATGTCGGACAGCGTGTACGGCACCGGCGGCAGCTCGCCGCCGCTCAGCGCTGCCGTCATCACGGCGCCGGTGTCGACCGCGACGCCGTCGAGCTTGGTGCTGAGACCACAGTCGCGGTTGTCGTAGCGGACCACGTACAGACCGGTGTCGGCGAGCATCTGGCAGAAGCGCTCGTCCCACTGGATCATCTGGGCGGTGAAGCCCATCACCAGCAACAGCGTCGGGTCGTCGGGTGAACCGAAGGTGTCGTGTTCGAGTTCCATCCCGGTGGCAACGAGCGCGCGTGGCATCGGGGCAGGCTACCTTCGGCGACCATGACGATGTTCGACGCCGTGTTCGGCGTGCACGCCGGGTTGCAGCACACGACCGCCGACGAGTTGCGATCGGTCTGGCAGACGATCGAGGACCTCGGCTACGGATGGATCTCGATCTGGGACCACTTCTACGGCGCGACCGGTCATCCCGACGACGCCGCGTGTCTGGAGGCCGTCGCGATGCACGCGGCCCTCGCGTGCAGCACCGAGCGGGTGCGCGTGGGCTCGCTCGTGTACTCGATCGGCTACCGCCACCCGGCCGTGCTGGCCAAGGCGATCACCACCATCGACCAGCTGTCGGGGGGTCGCGCCGACATGGGCATCGGCGCCGGCTGGGCACAGATCGAGTACCAGGCGTACGGCATCCCCTTCCCCGAGGTGCGGACGCGTATGGACCAGCTCGAAGAGGGCATCCAGTGCCTGCGCGGGTTGCTGCACCACGAGGTGACGAACTTCGAGGGCGAGTGGTTCACGCTCACCGACGCCCGCAACGAACCACGGCCCCTGCAGCACCAGCTGCCGATCTGGATCGGCGGCGGTGGCGAGAAGCGCACGCTGCGGATCGCCGCCCAGTACGCCGACGGGTGGAACGTGCCGTTCATCTCGCCCGAGCAGTTCGCCCACAAGAACGCCGTGCTCGACGAGCACTGCGCACGCGTCGGACGCGAACCGGGCGAGATCAAGCGGGCGATCAACTGCGGACTCGCCTGGACCGAGGACAGCCTGCAGCAGCAGTTCGGTGCCATCGCCGAGTTCGTGCGACCCGGCGTGCTCACCGGCAGCGACCAACAGGTGATCGACACCATCGGCGCCTACGTCGAGGCGGGCGCCGACCAGGTGAACATCGCCCTGCGCGCCCCGTTCGACCTCGACGCGATCGATCGGCTGAGCGCCACGCTGGGCTTGGATCGAGCGTGAGCCCCACCGTCGTCCGGGCACCCGGACGTGTGAACCTGATCGGCGATCACACCGACTACACCGGCGGGCTGGTGTTCCCGATGGCGGTCGATCGCTGGACCGAGATCCGCTGCGCACCACACGACCGCGTCGAGCTCACCTCCGCCGACGAGGCCGAACCGGTGTCGTTGCCGCTCCGGGTGGACGATCCGACCGCGGTCTCGCCGGCATGGGGCCGGTACGTCGCCGGCGTGGTGTCGGAGATGGCGCCGACGCAGGGCATCCGCGGGCGTGTGAGCACCACGATCCCGATCGGCGGCGGCATGTCGAGCAGCCACGCACTCGAGGTGGCGGTGGCACTCGCGCTCGGCTTCGAGGGCAGCGTCGTCGAACTCGCACAGCTCACGCAGCGAGCCGAGAACCGGGCCTCGGGCGTGCCGACAGGAATCATGGACCAGTTCGCGATCGCCGGTGGTGTGGCCGGCCATGCGTTGTTGATGGACTGCGGCGCGCTCACCATCACCCCGGTGCCCGTGCCCGACGACGTCGACGTGGTGGTGCAGTTCGTCGCACATCGAACCCTCGTCGGCTCCGCGTACGCCGACCGCGTCCGCGAGTGCGCGACGGCCGAGGCCGAGATCGGTCCGCTCCGAACGGCCGACCCGGCGACGGCTGCATCGATCGCCGACCTCGTGGTGCGCCGGCGGGCGATGCACGTGGTGGCCGAGAACCGGCGCGTGCTCGACTTCGCCGACGCGCTGCGCGCCCACGACCTCGCCGGCGCCGGGCAGTTGATGCTCGCGAGCCACGCCAGCCTGCGCGACCTGTACGAGACGTCGACGACGCAGATGGACGCAGCCGTGGACCACGTCGCGTCGTTGCCCGGCGTGTACGGGGTACGGATGACCGGCGGCGGGTTCGGGGGCTGCATCGTCGCGCTCACCGAGCCCGGCGCGCTGACCGACGGCTGGCGGGTCACCGCCGTCGAGGGCGCACGTGTCCTCGACGCGGCGCCATGACCGGCACCACGAGAGGAGCACACCCATGACGGCACCCGAGGTCCGCCTGCTCGCATCGGGACTTCGTTTCGGCGAAGGCCCGCGCTGGCACCACGGCCGGCTCTGGTTCAGCGACATGTACGACCACCAGGTGAAGACCATCGGGCTCGACGGTCGCCTCGAGGTGAAGGTGGACCTCCCGGGTCAACCGAGCGGGCTCGGCTGGACACCCGACGGCGACCTGCTGATCGTGTCGATGCGGGAACGGCAGCTGCTGCGGGTGGACCACGACCGGTTGGTGGTGCACGCCGAACTCGGCGACGTGGCCACCTGGCACTGCAACGACATGGTGGTCGACGCCGAGGGCCGGGCCTACGTGGGCAACTTCGGCTTCGACCTCCACGCGGCAGAGGCGGCCGGCGACTTCTCGTCGGCGCGCAGCGCAGCGATGGCGCTGGTGCATCCCGACGGGTCGGTGGAGGTGGCCGCCGACGACCTCGCGTTCCCGAACGGCACCGTGATCACGCCCGACGGTTCGACGTTGATCGTCGCCGAGTCGATGGGTCGACGTCTCACCGCGTTCGACCGTGGGGCCGACGGCCGTCTGTCGAACCGACGGGTGTGGGCCGACCTCGGCCGCCGTCTGCCCGACGGCATCTGCCTCGACGCCGAGGGCTGTGTCTGGTTCGCCAATGCGGGCGGCAACGAGTGCGTCCGGGTGGCCGAGGGCGGCGAGGTGCGCCAGGTGGTGGTGACCGATCGACCGGCCTACGCGTGCATGCTCGGCGGTCCGGAGGGACGGCATCTGTTCATGCTCACCTCGTCGAGTTCGCACCCCGACCAGTGCCTCGCCCATCGCGACGCGCAGGTGGTGGTGGCCGAGGTGACGGTGCCTCACGCCGGCACCCCCTGACGGACCCACCCCCGAGGTCCCCATTGTCCCGCCGTCACCGACCGGGCCGCCGTCGGCCCCGAGGGGTGAGGGCCGGCGGACGACCGGTCGGCTCCGGTGCGCACCGGATCAGCCGGCACGCACCGAGGACGCGCCGATCGAGAGATCGGGCGCGATCTCCACGTGGTGGGCGCGCCGACGGTGCAACGTGCCCGCCACCTGGTCGGCGAGGAGGTCGAGTGCCGTCGACGCCAGCGCGGCGAACGGTTGCACCACGCTGGTGAGGGCCACCTCGCCATGGGTGTCGAGCCCCGAGCCGGTGCCGTCGAAGCCGACGATCGCCACGTCGTGGGGCACGCGCACCGACAGTGCCGTGCACGCCCACATCGCGCCGATCGCCATCTCGTCGTTGCCGACGAAGATGCCGTCGACGCCCCGCTCGATGAGCAGCGCAGCGGCGCCGGGACCGCTGCCGCGCTGGAAGTCGCCCTCGATCACGAGGCTGGGGTCGACCGTGAGCCCGGCACGTTCGTGTGCGACGCGATAGCCGTCCAACCGCTGTCGCACGTCGACGCGCGACATCGGGCCGGTGATCGTGCCCACCCTGCGGCAGCCCTGCTCGAACAAGTGCGTGACCGCGGTGGCGCTCGACTCGCGATTCTCGACATCGACGGTGACGAACTCGTCGCGGTGCGGGTGGCGGCCGATCAGCACGGCGGGCATCGACGAGTCGAGCAGCTCGTCCACCCACGGATGACCGATCGCGACCGAGCTGATCACCAGACCGTCGAGCAGCCCGTCGCGCAGGATGTGTGCCACCGTTCGACCGGGCTCGGAGGCCACCACGTGCAGCATGAGACCGAGGTCGGCGCGGGCGGCCGAACGCGCGACGGCGTGGCTGAGCGACGCAGCGTACGGATCGACCCTCAGGTCGTCCGACGGCAACACGAGACCCACCACGTTCGATCGCCCGCTCGCGAGCTGACGGGCGGCACGGTTGGGACGGAAGCCGAGGTGGTCGGCCAGCCGGGTGATCCGTTCGCGGACATCGGCGCGCACCCCCGGTTGACCGTTGATCGCGCGCGAGGCCGTGGCCCGCGACACCCCGCCGAGGCGCGCGAGATCGTCGAGGGTGATCGGGGCAGGCACCGGCTGGTGCGTTTCGGTTGACGACACGAACGACCCCTTCACAGAAAGCGCTTCCATGCTAGGGTGTCCGTCGGACCGGCGTCAATCATCGAGCACCTCCATCCCGTGTGAGCTGCATGAACGACGTCGGACCTGTCCCCGAGAGATCATCACCGTGCCCTTCGTCGACGTGACCAATGAAAGCGCTTCCACCGGGGCGACGATCGTTCGCGTCACCCAAGGTTCGGGACCGACCCACGCACCGCCGGTACGGCTCGGCGCCGTGCACATCGACGTGGATCTCGACCACGAGGCGGCGCGCCCTGCCGAGGACGGCGCCGTGGTGCGAGCTCGGGCGGAGGTGGTCGTCGACGGCCGGTCGTCCCCCGGGATCGACCTCGCCCCCGTCCGCGGCGTCCAGCCCGGTCTCGCGATCGAGCTCGAGGTCGACGGCATCACCGTCGGACGAGGGCTCGACCTGCCGGCCGGGGGCGACGTGCAGCTCACGTTGCGCCTGCCGCACGTGCAGCGCTGGTGGCCCCGATCGCTCGGCTCGCCCGCGCGCTCCAGCGCCACGGTGCGTCTGCTGGGCCCCGGCCCGGCCGGCGAGGAGTCCGTGGCGATGCGTGTGCTCGACGAGCAGACGTCGACGATCGGTTTCCGCAGCATCGAGATCGACACCACCCCGGACGCGACGGGCGCCGCGTTCACGCTCGTGGTCAACGGGGTGCCGATGTTCGCTCGTGGTGTGCAATGGCGCGACACGTCCGATTCCGGGACGACCGACATCGGTCGGGCGGCGGTGCAGCGCCGCGTCGAGGCCGCATGCGACGCCCACGTCGACCTGGTGCGCACCGGCGACGGCGCCGACACCGACGACCTGCTCGACGTGTGCGACGAACTCGGTCTGCTGGTGTGGCACGACCTCGCTCCCGCCGCGGCAACGGCCGCCAACGACTCACGTGGCCGCCACCACCACACGGCCGACGACGATCGGCTCATCGAGCGCGCCCGGCGCGCCGTCGCGCGACGCCGCCACCACCCGTGCCTCGCGCTGTGGTGCGGTCGCGCCGATGCGCCGAGGCCGACGTCGGCGCCGGCGCCGACGGACCTCGAGCTCCACGCACTGCCCCTGGTGGTCGACGACCTCGATCCGAACCGCGCCTACGTCCCACGAACGCAATGGCGTGTCGCAGCGTCGCCCGCCGCCGATGCACACGGATGCGGCGTCGTGTGGCAGCCCTGGCGCGACGCACAGCCGCACACGGTGCGCGAACGTGCGACTCGGTTCGTCGCGGCCGTCGGCTGGCCGGCGAGCCTCGACCGCTCCCCCACCGGCATCCACCGCTCGGCGAGCCGTCGCCACCAACGCGCCCAGGCCGAGACGGCACGCCTGGCGATCGAGCACCTCCGATCGATGCGCGGCTGGTGCGCCGGTGCGGTGTGGTGGCGACTCGACGGCTGTTCCCCCACGCCCGACGACCCGACGAGTTGGTCGTTGCTCGACCCCGACGGGCGTCCCCTCCCTGCGTGGTACGCCGTGCGCGACGCCTACGCCGACCGCCTCCTCACGGTGCAGCCACGCGGTCACGACCTGGTGGTGCACGCCGTCAACGACGGGCGACGGAGTTGGTGGGCGCGCGGCCAGGTCCGCCGGATCGATGTGAACGGTCGCGCCCGGTCGAGCCAGTCGTTCGACGTCGTCGTCGCACCCCGCTCGGTGGTGGCGATTCCCGTCGACGCATCGGTCGCGACCCCGGTGGATCGAGTCGGCGAGGTCGTCGTGGCGGCAGCCGGCTCGTCCCGGACCTGGTGGTGGTTCGACGAGCGCACGACCACCACCGACCCGGGACTGCGGTGGGAGGTCCGACGGCTCGACGCCGACCGAGCCGAGCTCACCGTCACAGCCGGGCGCGTCGCTCGCGATCTGATCGTGCACACCGAGCAACTGTCGTCCACCGCGCGAGCCGACCGTCAGCTGGTGTCGCTGCTGCCGCACACGCCCGAGCAGATCCTGCTGACGGGTCTCGACGGTGTCCCCCTCGACCCCGACGACCTCGCGTCGCCACACCTCATCTCGACCGCTGCAACGCCCCACTGAGCCGATCGAGCGCGGCGGGTGTGCGTACACCCCACCAGAACAGGTCGCGTCCGTCGACGAGCACGACGGCGGCGCCCGGGACACCCTCGGTCACCTCGCGGACGTGCCGTTCGGCGAACGGGTACGGTTCGCTCGGCAACACCACGAGATCGGGCCGACGTTCGGCCAGAACCGCCAACTCCGCCTCGGGATAGGCGCCGTCGGCCGGCAGGAGCACGTTGTGCAGCCCGAGATGGCGGAGCACCGACGAACCATAGGTGGCTGCGCCGAGCGCCATCCATGGCCGCCGCCAGATGAGCACGGCGACTCGACACCCGTCGCCACCGGCCACCGGTACCGCGTCGGCGGCCACGTCGTATGCCGATGCGGCCCGCACCATGTCGGCGGCCGATGCCACGCCGGTCGCACGTGCGAGGGCCACGAGCGTCGGTGTCACGTCGGCGAGCGACGTGACGTGGGTGACGTGCACTCGCACGCGAGCCGCGGCGAGCGCCTCGGCGTCCTCCCGACGGTTCTCCTCGCGATCCATCACCACCAGATCGGGCGCCAGCGCGACGATGGCGGCCACGTCGGGGTCCTTGGTGCCGCCCACGTGTCGCATCGCGGGCTGCTCGCAGAATCGGGTACAGGCGACCACGTCGACGCCCCACGCGAGCAGCGTCTCGGTGGACGAGGGCACGAGGCTGACGACGCGCACGGGCGATGGCGATCGCGGCGCTCAGCCGAGCAGGCGGCGCTTCTGCGCCTCGAACTCCTCGGGCGTGAGCGTGCCGCGCTGCAACATCCCCTCGAGCCGCTCGAGGTCGTCGGCCACCGAACCGCCGCTCGCCGGCCGAGCGCCGTACCCGGCGCGACGTTCGGCGACGAGCTCCATCTGCGCGTGGATGAGGCCCTGCACCTGGTCGGGGTGCTTGATGTCGGAGAACCGGCTCTGGCCGTCCTCGCCGCCCGACTCGATCAAGAGATCGCCGGCGCCGAGCATGCGCTCGAACACGGTCTGGTTGAAGTTGACGTTGTTCACCCGCTCGAGCGGGATCTCGATGCCGCTCTTCGCGAGCACACCGGTACGGAAGATCAGTCGGTGCGAGGTGATCACGAAGTGCGTGGTCATCCACTTCAGGTAGCGCACCACCACCCATGCCGCGCTCACCACCAGCGCAGCGATGATCACGATCCGCAGCACGTCGCCCGCGGTGCCGTCGACGTCGCTCGCGAGCAACACGATGCCGACGACGATCGACACGATCAACGTGGCCACCGGCCCCGCGAAGTACCACCAGTGAGGGTGCAGATCGAGCGCGATCGTCTCGTTCGAGTTGAGGTTCTTCTGCGCGAACGTCATGGCGCGGAGCCTAGACGTATCGTGACGTCGTGCACGCAGACGCCTCCGAGCGCGACCCGCGGGTCGGCGAGATGGCGTCGGTGCTGCGCGGCCTCGACCCGCAACAGCGCGAAGCGGTCACGATCGACGCTGCGCCGCTCGCGATCGTCGCCGCAGCAGGGTCGGGCAAGACCACGGTGCTCACCCGACGGATCGCTCGACGGATCATCGACGGCAGCGCCGACGCACGGCACGTGCTCGCGCTCACCTTCACACGCGACGCCGCCGGCGAACTGCGCCGGCGTCTGCGCCGGCTCGAGATCCGCGAGCCGATCGAGAGCGGCACCTTCCACGCGGTGGCGCTGCGGGTGCTGCGCGACCGCGCGCTCGGCACCGGCGGCACACCGCCCTCGGTCGCGAACGACCGGTTCCGGCTGATCCGCGAGGTGCTCACCGAGACCCGGGTCCGTTGCGAGCCCGGTGCCGCGCTGGGCGATCTCGACTGGGCACGGGCGCGACTCGTGCCGACGTCGGAGTTCGTCGCCGCCAACCGACGAGTGCGTCGGCGCCCGGCGCTCTCGAACGACGCATTCGCCGCGGTGCTCGACGCCTACACGGCGTTGAAGCGGCGCCGCGGGGTGGTCGACTTCGACGACCTCCTCGCCGGGATGCTCGGCGAGATGCGCCAGGACCTCGTGTTCGCCGACGTCGTGCGCTGGCGCTTCCGCCACCTGTTCGTCGACGAGGCACAGGACCTCAACCCGCTCCAGCACGCGCTGCTCGAGGAGATCCGGGGCGGCCGACCCGACATCTGTCTGGTGGGCGATCACCGTCAGGCCATCTACGGCTGGAACGGTGCGGATCCGACCACGCTGCTGGAGGTGGAGACCCACTACCCCGGGGTCACCGTCGTGTCGCTCACCGGCAACTACCGGTGCTCGCCCCAGGTCGTCCGCGCCGGTGCCGCGGCGCTCGCTGCGGCATCGATCGACGACGACACCGAGTCGCGCCGTCCCGACGGTCGCCCGCTACGGGTGATCGCATGCGCCGACGAGCACGACGAGGCGGCGGTGGTGGCGTCGATGGCACGCGATCTCGTGCACCGCCACGGGGCCCGGCACGTGGCCGTGCTGGCCCGCACCAACGAACAGCTGGACGCGCTCGGCCGTGCGCTCTCGGTCGCCGGCGTGCCGATCGCGCGCGCCGTGGGGACGAGCGTCCTCGACCGCACCGTGCTCGAGGCGTCGAGGTGCACGTCGCGCGACCAACTCGCCCACTGGATCGAGTCGGTGTGGGCCGCCGACGCCGTCGACCCGATCCGTGGCCGGGTGGCCGAGGAGGCCGACCGCTTCCTCAGCTCGAACGAGCCCGGAGGTTTCCGGACCTGGCTCGAGGTGCGCCAACCGTTCGACGATCTCGCCACCGACGACGAGGGCGCAGTGTCGCTGCTCACCTTCCACGCGGCGAAGGGCCGCGAGTGGGAGGCGGTGGTCGTCACCGGTGTGGAGGACGGGCTCGTGCCGCACGCCTCGGCGGGCACCGTGGCTCAGCGGGCCGAGGAGGCGCGCCTGCTGTACGTGGCGCTCACGCGGGCGAGTGATGCCCTGGTGGTCACCTGGGCGGGCGAGCGGCGCGGGCGAGCGGCTGCGGCGAGCCCGTGGCTGGCGGCCGTGAGCGCGACGATCGAGCACCAGCGCCGGGCGGCGCCGCCGGCGGACTGGCGGCGTCCGCCGCGCGCACCCGAACCGCTGCAGGCGCTGAAGGAGTGGCGCGCGACGGTGGCCCGGGCGGCCGGCGTGGCGCCGGCGGCCGTGTGCAGCGATCAGGTGCTGCGGTCGATGCTCGCCGATCCGCCCACCGACGTGGCGCAGGTGGCCGTGCGACTGGGGCTCGGGATCGGCGCCGCCGAACGGCTCGCTCCGAAGCTGCTCACCCTGCTGCCGGCCGCCCCCGCATGAGCCGGTCGAACACCTCGGGGCGCATCGACACGAACAACCCGCGGGCCTCGGCGCACAGGGTGTCGCCGTGGTGCAGCGTGGCCGCCGTGAAGATCTTGCGTCCCTCGATGCGGTCCACGCGGCCGGCGAAGCGCAGCGGACGGTGCAGCGGGGTCGGCGAGCGATAGTCGATCTGCAGATTCGCGGTCATCCCGGGCTGGCCGGTCATCGACTGCACGAACCCGAGCACCTCGTCGAAGCTCGCCGCGATGAAGCCGCCGTGCACGCATCCGGGCGGACCTTCGTACGCCGTGCCGAAGACCACCTCGCCCACCACGGAGCCGTCTTCCTCGGCGCGCAGCGTGATCGGCGGAGCGAGCGGGTTGAGCGGCCCGACGAACGGGCTGAAGTCGAGGAAGAAGGTGTCCTGGTGATCGGACAGCGACGCCTCGGCACCGGAGTACGTCCGTTCGTGGCCGGCGGCGGTGAGCACGCTCGCCGCCTGCTCGACGAGGTCGCGAGCGTGCTCGAACTCGGCGCTCGAACCACTCGACGACGTGAGTTCCTCGATGATCCGGCGCACCGCCTCGCTGAGGCGGAACCGGGCGTCGTGCGGATCCTGCGGGCGATCGAACTCGACGCTCACGCCCCCACCGCCGACTCGGCGAGATCGACCACCACCGGCGCGTGATCGGACGGCGACGTCCCCTTGCGAGCGTTGCGGTCGATCACCGACCAGGCGACACGGTCGGCGACCGATCGGGTGGCGAGCACGAGGTCGATCCGCAGTCCCCGGCCCTGGTGGAAATCGCCGGCGCGGTAGTCCCACCAGCTGTACAGGCGATCCTCGTCGTAGCGTTCGCGGAAGACGTCGACCATGCCCCAGTCGTGCAGCTCGGCGAGCAGCGCTCGTTCCGCCGGGCTGGTGTGGGTGGCGCCGACGAACTTCGAGGGGTCGTAGACGTCACGATCCTCGGGTGCGATGTTGAAGTCGCCCATCACCACCGCGGCACCGTCGGGGGCGGCGATCGTGTCGACGTGACGCCGCAGTTGCGCGAGCCATCGGAGCTTGTACTGGTAGTGGTCGTTGTCGAGTGATCGACCGTTCGGCACGTACACGCTGGTGAAGCCGATGCCGCCGCAGCGTGCGCTGATGATGCGTGCGTCGGGATCGGGATCCCCGCTCGACGGGACGAAGTTGGCGACCACGTCGTCGATGCCCACCTTCGACAAGATGGCGACCCCGTTCCACTGCCCCTGGCCGTGGTGCACCGACTCGTAGCCGAGACCCTGGAAGGTGAGCGCCGGGAATGCGTCGTCGGCGAGTTTGGTCTCCTGCATGCAGAGCACGTCGGGCTGCACCTCGGCCAGCCACTCCTCCACACGCGGCAGACGGACCTTCAGCGAGTTGACGTTCCAAGTGGCGAAGCGCACCCCGCCACGGTAGCGATCGCGGCGTGCAGAACCCCGAACGTCCTGGGTGCCGCGGAACCCTGCGACCAGCACCGGTGAGCCGAGCCCGGCACCCAGAACACCCGAGAACCGCTCCCGGGCGCCAGGGAACGCCCACAATCAGCACCGGTGAACCGAGCCCGGCACCCAGAACCCCCGAGAACGTCCTGGGTGCCAGGGGACGCTCACGACCAGCACCGGTGAGCCGAGCCCGGCACCCAGAACACCCGAGAACCGCTCCCGGGCGCCAGGGAACGTTTGCAACCAGGCCCGGTGAGCCGAGCCCGGCACCCAGAACCTGGCAGACGAGTCAGCTCGGTGCGGTGCGCCGGCGACCGCGAGCTGGCGTCGGCTCGGCCGCAGCTGCGGCAGCCTTCGTGGTCCGACGCCCCGCTCGCTTGGCCGGCTCGGCCTCCGGTGCCGACTCGACCGCAGGTGCGGCAGCCTTCGTGGTCCGACGCCCCACCCGCTTCGCGGGCTCGGTTGCCGGTGCCGGCTCGACCGGAGCTGCAGCAGCTTTCGCGATCCGACGACCCGCCCGCTTGGCCGGCTCCGCCGTCGTGCTCTCGTCCGCGGTCGATGCGGACTTCGTCGCCTTCGTGGGCTTCGTCGCTTTCGCGGGTTTCGGAGACGCCTCCGACTCGGTGGTGGCCGCGTCGATGGCCTTGGTCGCCTTCGTGGCATTCGTGGCCTTGGCCGCCTTCGTGGCCTTCGTCGCCTTCGTTGCCTTCGTGACCTTGGCCGCCTTCGCGGCCTTGGCCGCCTTGGGGGCCTCGGTCGGTTCCACTGGTGGCGCCGGGGCGGGCTCGACGGCGGGCACGTCGAGGGGCAGCGGCTCGGGCACGGCCGTGTCGACGGTCGCCTTCGCCGCTCGCTTCCTCGTGCCCCGGCCGGAACGAGTGGACGTGGTCGGGGTGTCGGCCGGCTTCTCGATCGGTTCGGCCGGTGGCTTCACGGTGGCCATCCCGGCCACGGCGAGATCGATGCTGCGACGCGCCGGGGCGAAGCTCTCCACCACCAGCGTGACGGCATCGCCGATCTTCATGTACTCACGGGCGCTGCGTGGCGCCGGGTCGGCCATCAGCCGCAGCGGCACGTAGCCCTTCACGTCGCCCACCCGGACGTACGCCCCGTGGGACGAGTAGCTCTCGACGATCGCGTTGACGCTGCTCCCGAGGGGATGATGCTCGACGAACGACAGGAAGGGCATCAGGTCGTTCACCGGATGACCGGCCTTCGGCGCCGCGGCCGCCACCGTGGCGGCCGGCTTCTGTGGCGTGGCGGCGGGTGTCGACGCCACGTCGGCAGCGGGCGGCGGGGCGACGTCGTGTGCCCGAGCCACGCGGGCTCCGGGCGGCGGGGCCTTCGGCACCGGCATCGGCTGGCTCGCCTCGGGTGATCCGATCCGGGCGGTGCCGCGGCCGTCGCGCGTGCCCCGCCCGTCACGGCCGGTGCCCGTGTCGCCGGCCTGCTTCCGCTTGGCCTGCTTCATCGCGCTACGGCTGACGGGACCACGCACCGGGATGCGGGGCACGAACACCCACCCGATGTGCGGGACGGGCTTGCCACCGATGAGTCGGCCCTCGTCGAACAGCCAGGCGTACTGACCGTGGAACTCCTGGAACGAGTCGTTGGTGAGGATGGTGGCGTTCACCTTGTTCGCGATCGACAGCACGAAGGCATCGCCGCGCCCGACGGCGCCCGCCGGTGGGGCGACGAGCTCGTTGTTGGCGACGGCCTCGTCGAACTCCTTCACCTCCTTCGAGTCGATGCGGTGTCCGAAGGTGGCGTCGACCACGACGGTGATGAGTGCTTCGGGGTGCTCGGCCATGAACGCCAGCACGGCCTCGTTGAGCTGGGCGAGGCTCGGCATCGAGCGACCCTCGGTCGCGATGTTGGAGCCGTCGACGACGACGTGGTGAGGGGCGTGGTGTGCGCCGAGATGCGACATATCGGGGCCAAGTCAACCACGACGACGACCCGAACGGCCGGATGCCCCGTCGCTACCATCGCCGTTCGTGCCCTCCTCCGAGTCCCCCATCAGCGCCGTCCTCTGGGACTTCGGCGGCGTCATCCTCTCGAGCCCGTTCGAGGCGTTCAACCACTACGAGCGGAACCACCACCTGCCGCCGGACTTCATCCGTGGGGTGAACGCCACCAACCCACACGACAACGCGTGGGCGCGCCTCGAGCGCAGCGACATCACCGCCGCCGAGTTCGACGTCGAGTTCGCGGCCGAGAGCGAGGCGCTCGGTCATCGCGTCCCCGGCGCGGACGTGCTGGCGCTCTTGAGCGGCGAGGTGCGTCCCGAGATGCTGCGTGCCCTCGATCGTGTGATCGACGCCGGCTACCGCACGGCCTGCCTCACCAACAACGTGAGCGGCGAACACGCGTCGTCGGAGCGGGGCGAGACGATCGCAGGGATCATGGCGCGTTTCGACCACGTGGTCGAGAGCAGCAAGGTCGGCTGCCGCAAACCCGAGCCGCGCTTCTACGAGATCGCCTGCGAACTGCTCGGGGTCACCCCGACCGAGTGTGTGTTCCTCGACGACCTCGGCATCAACCTCAAGCCGGCCGCGGCCATGGGCATGCGCACGGTCAAGGTGCTCGCCGCCGATCAGGCGATCGCCGAACTCTCGGCGATCCTCGCACTCGACCTCACCTGACCGATCGGCCTCCTCGGCCGCTGATCCGGCCGCGAGGCCATCCGAGGTCGCGGCCGATCAGAGGTCGCGGAAGGTCTCGTCCATGAGGTCGGCGAGCTCTTGGTCGTGGATCGCCTTCGAGCCGGTGGCCGGGCTGCCACTCTCCACGCGCGCCACGTGGCGCAACTCGTACCCCTGCTGCTTCACCCGCCACGAGCGGTGCTCGACGAAGTGCCAGGGGCCCATGTTCTCGGGCTCTTCCTGCAGCCACACGATGTCGCGGGCGTTCGGATAGCGCTCGAGCAGCTGGAACATCTGCTGCTGCGGGAACGGGTAGAGCTGCTCGACGCGGACGATGGCTGCGGGCGCCTGGCGCTTGGCCCGTTCGGCGAACGCGTCCCACGCGACCTTGCCCGAGCAGAACACCACCCGACGCACCGATGCCGGGTCGGTGACCCACGGATCGTCGAGCACCTCCTCGAACGAGCCCCGCGTGAACTCGTCGATGTTGCTCATCGTCTCCTTCATGCGCAGCGGTGACTTCGGGGCGAACACCACGAGCGGCTTGCGCACCTCGCGGCGCACCTGGCGACGGAGCAGGTGGAAGTAGTTGGCGGCGGTGGTGGGGTTGGCCACCTGGATGTTGTCCTCCGCGCAGAGCGTGAGGAATCGCTCGATGCGAGCCGAGCTGTGCTCGGGCCCCTGACCCTCGAAGCCGTGCGGCAGCAGCAGCACGAGGCCGTTCTCCTGCCCCCACTTGTCCTCGGCGGCGACGAGGTACTGGTCGATGATGATCTGCGCACCGTTCACGAAGTCGCCGAACTGTGCCTCCCACAGCACGAGCGCGTCGCGGTTGGTGTGGGCGTAGCCGTACTCGTAGCCCAGTGCGGCGTACTCGCTGAGCAGCGAGTCGTACACCCAGAACTCGGCTTCCTTGCCGGGCAGGTGCTGCAGGGGGATGAACAGCTGTTCGTTCTCGTAGTCGACGAGTGCTGCGTGGCGGTGGCTGAAGGTGCCACGCCGGCAGTCCTCGCCGGCGAGACGGACCGGATGCCCCTCGATCAGCAACGAACCGAACGCGAACGCTTCGGCGGTGGCCCAGTCGACCATGCCCGTCTCGGCGTACTGCTTGGCGCGGGTGGCGAACTGGCGACCGAGCTTGGGGTGCACCGTGAACCCGTCGGGGTAGGAGGTCAGCTGGCCGAAGATCGCGTCGAGCGTGGGCCGTTCGACGCCGGTGACCACATGGGGCAGCACGCCGCGCGGTGCCGGCGGCCGCGCCGCCTTCACCTGCTCGGGCGCGTGCGCCCGGGTCTGGTCGAGTGCCACCTGCAACTTCGACTGGAAGTCGTTCAGCGCGCCCTCGGCCTCGTCGAGGGTGATGTCGCCGCGCTTCACCAACTGCTCGACGTAGAGCTTGCGGACGCTGCGTCGCTCGGCGATGGCCTTGTACATGAGCGGCTGGGTGTAGCTCGGGTCGTCACCTTCGTTGTGACCGTGCCGCCGGTAGCACACCATGTCGATGACGACGTCCTTGTGGAACTGCTGGCGGTACTCGAACGCCAGCCGCGCCACCCGCACGCACGCCTCGGGGTCGTCGCCGTTGACGTGGAAGATCGGTGCCTGCACGGTCTTCGCGACGTCGCTGCAGTAGAGCGACGAGCGGGCGTACTGCGGCGAGGTGGTGAAGCCGATCTGGTTGTTGATGATGAGATGCACCGTGCCGCCGACGCGGTAGCCACTGATGTCGCTCATCGCGAGGCACTCGGCCACGATGCCCTGGCCGGCGAACGCGGCATCGCCGTGGATGAGCAGCGACAGCACCGGGAACGAGTTCGGCGGCTCGATCTGGTCCTGCTGGGCACGCACCATGCCCATCACGATCGGGTCGACGGTCTCGAGGTGGCTCGGGTTGGCGGCGAGCTCGATCTTCACGCTCTTGCCGCTCGGCGACTCGTACTTGCCGCTCGCCCCGAGGTGGTACTTCACGTCGCCCGAGCCCTGCACCGACGACGGGTCGACGTGACCTTCGAACTCCTTGAAGATCTGGTCGTAGCTCTTGCCCATCACGTTGGCGAGCACGTTGAGCCGGCCGCGGTGGGCCATGCCGAGCACGGTGCCCTCGATGCCGTGGTCGGCGGCCATCGACAGCACGGCGTCGAGGATCGGGATCGCCGACTCGGCGCCCTCGAGGCCGAACCGCTTGGTGCCGACGTACTTGGTGGCGAGGAACTTCTCGAACGCCTCGGCGGAGTTGAGTCGTTCGAGGATGCGGTACTTGTCGTCCTTCGACAGCTCGAACGGCACGCCTTCGAGCTTGGCCTGGATCCAGCGCTGCTCCTCGGTGTTCTGGATGTGCATGTACTCGACGCCGATCGTGCGGCAGTACGCGTCGCGGAGCACGCCGAGCAGTTCGCCGAGGGTCATCCGGTCGATACCACCGACGCCGCCGGTGAGGAACTCGCGGTCGAGGTCCCAGATCGTGAGGCCGTAGGTGGCCGGGTCGAGCTCGGCGGGCAGTTCGGGCTGGCGCCAGCGCAGCGGATCGAGATCGGCGATGAGATGCCCGCGCACACGGTGCACGCGGATGAGCGTGGCGACCTGCATCTGCTTGTGGAGCATCGCCTCTTCCCGGTTGACCGGGTTGACGTCGGGCCGCCACTTCACGGCTTCGTACGGCACGCCGAGGCTCTGGAACACGTCCTCGTAGAACCCGTGGTCGCCGAGCATCAACTCGTGCACCCGCTTCAGGAACATGCCGCTCTCGGCGCCCTGGATGATGCGGTGGTCGTAGGTGCTGGTGACCGTGACGACCTTGCTGATGCCGAACGACCCGAGCGCGACCTCGTCGGCGCCCTGGAACTCGGCCGGGTAGTCGATGCTGCCGACGCCGACGATGACACCCTGGCCGGGCATCAGCCGCGGCACCGATTGCACGGTGCCGATCGTGCCGGGGTTGGTGAGCGTGATCGTGGCGCCCTGGAAGTCGGCAACGGCGAGCTTGTTGCTCTTCACCTTGCGGATCAGGTCTTCGTAGGCAGCGAGGAAACCGGCGAAATCCAGGGTGTCGGCATCGCGGAGCACCGGCACGACCAGCGTGCGCGAGCCGTCGGCCTTGGCGACGTCGACCGCCAGGCCCATGTTGACGTGGTCGTTGCGGACGAGTCGGGGTTTGCCGTCGGCGCCTTCGGCATAGGTGTTGTTCATGCCGGGCACGGCGTCGACGATCGCGCGCACGATCGCGTAGCCGATGAGGTGGGTGAAGCTCACCTTGCCCTGACCGCTCCGGCTGCGATAGCCGTTGATGACCTTGCGGTTCACCTCGAGCAGCTTGGCGGGCACGTTGCGGAAGCTGGTGGCCGTCGGCACGCCGAGACTGCGTTCCATGTTGGCCGCGATCGCGACGCCGGCACCGCGAATGGGCTCGCCGATCTCGACGACGGGCGCAACGGTCGCGGCCGGCGCCGCCGTCTGGGCGGTGGTGGCTGCCGACCCGCTCGGTGTTGCGGTCGGTGCCGTCGACGACGCGGCCGGCGAGGACGGTGGCGCCGATGCAGCAGCCGGCTCGCTGGGTGCCACCGACGAGTGAGCCGACGGCGATGCCGGTGGGTTCGGCGCATCGGTCGCGCTCGCGGTCGTGCCGTTGGCGACCTGCGTGCCGGCCCCGCGGTAGTCGCTGAAGAACTCGCGCCAGCTCTCGCTCACCGACTCGGGGTCGGACACGTACTGGCCGTACATCTCGTCGACGAGCCAGGAGTTGGCGCCGAAGTCCTGTGGCCCACCCGGGCGGCTCGCGTTCTCGGTCGAAGTCATCGTGTTCGATGGTACCCGTCGGCCCCCGGCCCGCTCGTGTGGTGAGACCGTTCTTTTCCGAAGCGCGTCCTTGTACTATTCAGGCCATGACCGTCGGCAGCTCCCACGTGTTCCGTCCCTTCGTCCTCGCCGGCGTGGTCGCCGCCTCCGCCGTCGGGCTCGCCGCGTGCGGCGGCGACGACGGCGGCTCCAGCGGCACGACGCTGCCCGCGGATCTCACCGTGCGAGCCGTCGACGGACTGCGGTGGGACGCCGAGTCGTACACCGCCACGGCCGGCGACGTCGTCATCGCCGTGGAGAACGACTCGAGCCTGCCCCACAACCTGCACATCGTCGCCGCCGACGGCACCGAGTTGCCCCAGGTGTTCGACATCCCGTCGCGCGGCGACGTCGAGTCGGGCACGGTCACGTTGTCGGCGGGCGCCTACACCTTGATCTGCACGATCCCGGGGCACGCCAACATGCGCTCCGATCTCACGGTCAGCTGATCCCTCCGCCCGGCCGGCGCACACCGACCCCATCCGCAACGGCCCCACACGCGACACGGCCCGGTCCTTTCGGACCGGGCCGTGTCGCGTCCGAAGACACCTGCCACGTCGCGTCGGAACGACTAGAACTTGAAGAAGATCTCCGTCAGGATCAGGAAGATCACCCACAGACCGAACGCGGCCACCAGCGGGTTCCGCACACCGGGACCGTCGTACAGGATGTTGAGTCCCTTGTTCGGCTGGGTCTTCCACGGCATGAGGCCGAGGGCGTTCGCCTCGAGCACACCGATCAGCACGAGCGTGATCAGCCAGAAGGCGCCCATCGCGCCCCCGCCGAGCTCGGCGCCCTGGGTGAGGCCGTGGCCCTTGTAGACCATGAAGAACAACATCGACACCGAGAAGATGGTGTTCTGACGGCTGGCCATGAGCGCCTTGCGACCGGCAGCGGCCGCGTTGGGGTCGGCCTCGCCGCCGGCCAGGAGGTTGGCGGCGTTGGCCAGCACGACCTTCTGATTCCGCCAGATGACGCCCCACACGTTGAGCATCATGATCGTGCCGAGCAGCATGCCGACGCTGATGCCGATGCCACCAGCCGACTTGCCGAAGCCGTCGTAGAAGTAGTTCTCGGTGACGACCGTGATGAGGATGCCGGTGACGAACGTGCTGAAGGCCGCCCACCGGAACCACCACAGCGCCTTGCGGGCCACCTTGTCGATCGCGATGTTGCGGGCCTTGGCCTCGTCCCCGAACGCCGCAAAAGCCGGCACCTGCACGAAGTTGAAGTAGTACAGCAGGCCGATCCACATGATCCCGACGAGGATGTGCAGCCACCGGAACCCGAAGGTCCCGAGACCGTTGCGACTGAAGAACCCCAGATACTCTGCGAGCACTTTCCGTACCCCCCTCTTGTGAAAATCCGACGGGCCGCGAACGTAGCATCGCCGCCGACGGCCCCGCGCCATTCGGCACCCAACTGCAACACGGGCAGCGCCGCACCAGCTGCCAGTAGCCTGGATCCCCGTCATGGCGCACGAATTCATCTACACCTGTTACAAGCTCGCACGGCACTACCCGCCCGACCGCACGGTGCTCGAGAACATCTCGCTGTCGTTCTACCCGGGGGCCAAGATCGGTGTGCTCGGTGCCAACGGCGCCGGCAAGTCGAGCTTGCTGAAGATCATGGCCGGCCTCGACGACGGCTACTCCGGCGAGTCACGGCTCAATCCGGCGTTCAGCGTCGGGTACCTCGCGCAGGAACCGCAGCTCGATCCCGCCAAGGACGTGAAGGGCAACGTCATGGACGGCGTGGCCGCGGTGCAGGGCATCATCGACCGGTACAACGAGGTGATGGCCATGTGGGCCGACCCCGACGCCGACTACGACAAGATCGGGGCACTCCAGGCCGAACTCGAGGACAAGATCGCCGCCGCCGACGCGTGGAGCCTCGAACGCAACGTCGAGATCGCGATGGACGCGTTGCGTTGCCCGCCCGACGACGCCGACGTCACCACGCTCTCCGGCGGTGAGCGTCGCCGCGTGGCGTTGTGCCGCCTGCTGCTCAGCCGTCCCGACCTGTTGCTGCTCGACGAGCCCACCAACCACCTCGACGCCGAGAGCATCGACTGGCTCGAGCGCTTCTTGCAGGAGTACACGGGCACCGTCGTCGCGATCACCCACGACCGCTACTTCCTCGACAACGTCGCCAAGTGGATCCTCGAGCTCGATCGGGGTCGCGGCATCCCGTTCGAGGGCAACTACTCGAGCTGGCTCGAGCAGAAGCAGGAGCGCCTCGCTCGCGAGGAGAAGAGCAACGAGGCTCGCAAGCGCACCCTCGAACGCGAGCTCGAGTGGGTGCGCATGTCGCCGAAGGCCCGCCAGTCGAAGGGCAAGGCCCGACTGTCCGCGTACGACAAGCTGCAGCAGGAGGCCGAGGCCGCCGACCGCGGTCCCGACAAGTTGGAGATCACGATCCCCGCGCCGAAGCGCCTCGGCGACACGGTGATCGAGGTGCAGAACCTGCGCAAGGGGTTCGGCGACCGGCTGCTCGTCGAGGACCTGTCGTTCTCGTTGCCGAAGGCCGGCATCGTCGGCATCATCGGCCCGAACGGCGCCGGCAAGACCACGCTGTTCAAGATGATCACCGGCCAGGAGCCGGTCGACGGGGGGTCGATCACGGTCGGCGACACCGTCGACCTCGCCTACGTCGACCAGAGCCGCGACTCGCTGAACCCGGACGCGACGGTGTTCGAGGAGATCACCGGCGGGGTGGAGCACATGAAGATCGGCTCCAAGGAGATCCACGGCCGGGCCTACTGCGCCAGCTTCAACTTCAAGGGCAGCGACCAGCAGAAGCGCGTCGGCGACCTGTCGGGTGGCGAACGCAACCGGGTGCACCTGGCGAAGCTGCTAAAGAGCGGCGGCAACGTGCTGCTGCTCGACGAGCCCACCAACGACCTCGACGTCGACACCCTGCGGGCGCTCGAGACAGCACTCGAGAACTTTCCCGGGTGCGCCGTGGTGATCAGCCACGACCGCTGGTTCCTCGACCGCATCGCCACCCACGTGCTCGCGTTCGAGGGCGACAGCCAGGTGCGCTGGTTCGAGGGGAACTTCAGCGAGTACGAGGCGTGGCGACACAAGGAGCTCGGCGCTTCGGCCGATCAGCCGCACCGCATCAAGTACAAGCCGCTCGCCCGCTGACCTCGGACGATCACCCCGGAGGGTGGTCGTCAAGAAGCCGTCAACCGCGTGCCTCGGCGTGGGCGCCCCGGACGATCTCGCACGATGGGAGCACCCGCGCTCGACGACGATGCCCGACCGCGCCGCGGCCCACGTGGCGTGCGGTCGCTGGCCGGTCGCCTCGTGCTGCTGCTCGCCATCCCGCTCCTCGCCGCCCAGTCGCTCGCCCTGTTCACCCTGCAGGATCGGCACCGCACCGCCGACGAGGCACGGATGCTGGCCGACCGCATCGAGTTCGTGGGCGACATCGGGCTGATGTTCGCGCCCGTGGCGCTCGAGACCGTGGCGTCGACCGGGCTGGTGCAGGTGGACGCAATGGGCGTGGATCGCGAGATCGTGCGCGAGGTGACGAACATCGACTACGAATCGTTCCTCGACACCGCTCGCGTCCAACTCGACGACGCACTCGACCACCTGGTCGAGCGGTTCGCGGATCGCCGGCTCCCGAGCGGGCGGCGGCTCGGCGACGAGGTCGCGTCGGTGCGCGCCGGGCTCGTGACCATGCGAGCGGCGCTCGACGCGCGGACGGCCGACATCGACAGCGTCGATCGGGCGATGTCCCAACTCGACCAGCTGATGACCGAGTTGCTCGTCGTGGCCGACGAGCTGCACGGATCCTCGTCGAGCAACAGCGGACTCGGTGCGATCTCCGAGCACGTGTCGCACCTGTTGTCGCTCACGGCGGTGCTGTCGGACGAGACCGAGATCCGTGCCGACGTGCTCGGCCCGTCGGCCAGCGACGACTCGACGACGGAGATCCTGCTCGCGATGGGAGCGGCCGACGCGATCGTCGACCAGTACACGTCGCAACTCGGCGACGACGACGAACACCGCTGGCGACCCATGCTCGAACGGCTCGACCGGTCGAACGCCCGTCGAGGCGAGGTGATCGAACTCGCCGAGGTGCGCTCGGCATCGGTGGTGCCCGGTGCGCCCAACGTGCTCCTCACCGATCCCGTGCTCATCCGCCAGGTCGCCGAACTCCTGCGGATCGGGTTCGAGGACCTCGGCGCGCTCGGCGAGTACACGGCCAGCGAGCTCGCACGCTACGTCGAGCAGGCCGACGCCGTGGCTGCGGCGGCCGACGACGAGGTGCGGTTCTGGACCGGGATCATCGTCGTCGTCACGCTGGCGAGCGTCGGGTTCCTGATCCTCATCGCGGTCGGCACCTCGCGACCGCTCGCCAAGCTCACCGCTCGTGCGCTCGACCTGAGCGAGGGAGTCGTCGACCCACGACCCCTCCGGCTGAGCGGCCCGTCCGACGTGCGTGCCGTGATGGCGACGTTCAACACCGTCACCCGCGTGCTCGCCTCGTTCGAGCGCCAGATGCGCCGCCTCGGCTCGGGCGACGACCTGCGCAGCATCGACTCCGATGCGGTGCCGGGCACCCTCGGCGAGTCGTTGCGCGCACAGGTCACCCACGTCGCCGAGATGACACAGCGACTGCGCGAGAGCGAGGCGTTCGCCCGGGCGGTCATCGAGACGGCAGCGGACGCGATCTGGACGATCGATCCGCACGGGCGGATCCTGTCGGCCAACGACACCGCGGAGGCGATCCTGGGGCTCGGTGAACGCGAACAGGTGGGACGGTCGCTGTTCCGGCTCGTCGGCGCCGCCAACGGCCTGCTCGATCTCGCGGGTGAGGCGGAGATCACCCGACCGGACGGGTCGACGGTCGACGTGCTCATCTCCCACAGCGAGGTCCGCGTGGCGAGCGAGCCGATCCACACCGTGTTCGCCCGCGACATCTCCGATCGCAAGCGGTTCGAGCAGCAGCTCGCCCAGCAGGCTCGCCACGACCTGCTCACGCACCTGCCCAACCGGCTCGCCGCACTGGAGCACCTGGAGAAGGTCGTCGGCCGGCTCGAGCGCCACTCGGGCTCGGTGGCGGTGCTGTTCGTCGACCTCGACGGCTTCAAGTCGGTGAACGACAGCTGCGGCCATGCGAGCGGCGACCGCCTGCTGCACGAGGTCGGCCGGCGGCTGCACCGCTCGGTGCGAGCGCTCGAATTCGTCGCTCGTCTCGGCGGTGACGAGTTCCTCGTCGTGTGCGAGGGGCTCGACGCCGAGCAGGGCGCCGCACTCGCCGAGCGCTTGATCGGCGAGATCGCGCAGCCCTACGAGTCCGACGGCGAGCTGTTCAGCATCTCCGCCAGCGTCGGCATCGCCGTGGCCGAGGGTCCGGCGTCGATCGACGCCCTCGAGCTGATTCGCGAAGCCGACGTCGCGGTGTACCACGCGAAGGAACGTGGCCGGGCGCGTGTGGTGATCTTCGACGAGACCCTGCAGGAAGCGGTGGAGGCCACGGCGGAGATCGAGCTCGCGCTGCGACGCGCCATCGGGGCGGGCGAACTGGTGCTCCACCACCAGCCGGTGCTCGACCTCGCGACCGGCCGTCCGTGGGGCACCGAGGCGCTCGTGCGCTGGAACCGACCGGGGCACGGCCTGCTCGCACCGGATCGGTTCGTGCCCGTGGCCGAACGGAGCTCACTGGTGATCGACCTCGGCCGCTGGGTGCTCCACGACGCGTGCCGCACCTTGGCGTCGTGGCAGCAGGACCCAGGTCGGCGAGATCTCCACGTCGCCGTGAACGTGTCGGGCCGGCACCTGGTGGACGGCAACCTCGTGCACGACGTCGACGAGGTGATCGCAGCGACCGGCATCGACCCGTGCGGCCTCGAGCTCGAGCTCACCGAGACACACCTGCTGGCCGACTTCGAACGCGCCAACGAGGTGCTCACCGAACTGCGTCGACGCGGCATCACGATCGCCGTCGACGACTTCGGCACCGGGTACTCGTCGATGGGCTATCTGCGCCAGCTGGAGATCGACACGCTGAAGATCGACCGGATGTTCATCGCTCGAGTGAACGACGCGGGCTACGACCGCACCATCGTCGAGGTGCTGGTGCAGCTCGGGTTGACGCTCGGGCTCGGCATCGTCGCCGAAGGGGTGGAGACACCGGAGCAGCTCGACTTCCTGCGCGGCCGGCGTTGCAGCCGCGCGCAGGGCTTCCACATCGCGCGGCCGATGCCGGTGGACGACCTGGACCAGTGGCTCGCCGAACGCGAGCTCGCGCCCACGGGCGCCCGAGCGGCCGACGGCTGATCGGCGGTCCCGGCCGCACGCACGATGCCGGGTTCGGGCCGAAGCGGCCCCGGCCGGGCCGCGTGGTGCACAATGGCGGTGTGGCCACCTCCGACGCGGTCCCCGACGCGCACCTGGCGGCCCAGCTGGCCACCGAAGCCGGGCATCTGCTGTTGCAGGTGCGCGAACAACTGATCGCCGAGGGCGCACACTCCTGGCAGATCATGGACACCGGCGACATCGCGAGCCACCGCTACCTCGTGCAGGCGCTGCACGACGCCCGGCCGGACGACGCCGTGTTGTCGGAGGAGGGCACCGAGGACCCCCGCCGATTCACCGCCGATCGGGTGTGGATCGTCGACCCGCTCGACGGCACCAACGAGTTCGGCGAACCGGGACGCAGCGATTGGGCCGTGCACGTGGCGCTGTGGGAACGAGGCGATCTGGTGGCCGGCGCGGTGGCGTTGCCCGCACACGGTGTCACCTTCGGCACCGATCCGGCGTTTCCCCTTCCGGCGAGCACGCGCAGCCAACCGCGGCTCATCACCTCGCGCAACCGGGCGCCGTATGCCGCCGTGCGGGTGGCCAACGCGCTCGGCTGCGATGCCGTGCGGCTCGGTTCGGCGGGCGCGAAGGCGATGGCGGTGGTGATCGGCGAGGCCGACATCTACGTGCACGACGGCGGCATGTACCAGTGGGACTCGGCGGCGCCGGCTGCCGTGGCCCTGGCGGCCGGGTTGCACGCCAGCCGCATCGACGGCACACCACTCGTGTACAACGCCCGCGATCCCTGGCTGCCCGACCTGTTGATCTGCCGGCCCGAGCTGGCCGACGCCGTACTCGACGCCATCTGGGGCGAGCGGAGACGGGCATGACCGACGCCGGGACGGGGGCGACGCTCGACGAGTCGGTGCTCACGGCGACGCGCATCGAGATCGACGGCGCCGTGGCCACGGTGTGGCTGCATCGCCCGCACCGCCACAACGCCTGGACGGGCCGGATGCACGGGGAGTACCGGCGCATCCTCGCCCATCTCGACGCCCGACCCGACGTGCGCGTCGTGGTCGTCACCGGTACCCCGCCCGCGTTCTGCGTCGGTGGCGACGCCGATGCACTGCAGGGTCATGTCGAGCGCGGCGCCTACGACGGAGGTGTCGCCGACGACGTGCCGCTCCCCGGCTACGGCGTGCGATCCGAGTGGGATGCCGACTTCGCGTTCCAGTTCGCGCTGCGCGTGCCGGTGATCGCTGCCGTGAACGGTGCGACCGCGGGCGTGGGGCTGGCGCTCGCGATGTTCTGCGACCTGCGGTACGGCGCTGCGAACGCGAAGTGCACCACGGCGGCGCCGAAGCTCGGGCTCCCCGCCGAGTACGGGATGAGCTGGCAGCTGCCGCGCCTCGTCGGCGTCACCCGGGCGGCCGATCTGCTGCTCACCGGCCGGGTGTTCACGCCGGCGGCGACCGAGTCGTGGGGGTTGTGGAACGGGGTGGCCGCTGACGGCGAGGACGCGCTGGCGATGGCGTACGAGACGGCCCGCCACCTGGCGACCGGCGTCGGCCCCCACGCGCTCGCCGTCACCAAACGCCAGATCCACGCCGATCTGCTGCACCACGATCCGGCGGCGTCGATCCGTGAGGCACAGCGTCTGCTGGCCGAGGCGATGACCACCGAGGAGTACCGCGAGGGCGTCGCCGCCCTCCGAGCGAAACGGCCCCCTCGGTTCTGACGCGTCCGCCACGTGACGGCCGACACGGCGACGCCTAGGCTGGGCCGACCGCCGACGGAGCAGCGTCGAAGGGAGCCTCACACCATGACCATCGCGGTCGACCCGTTCGATCACGGCATCTCGCGCGGCGGCCACGCCGACGGCACGGTGTCGCGCACCGTCGCACCCGTGCGCCGTCTGCCGGGCATCGTCGTCGCCGGCCTCGGCTCGCTCGGCGCCGGCGCCGTGCACGCCGCTGCCGCCGGCGCGCATGCGGAGCAGATCGAGCTCGCGCGCACCTTCATCGCCGTCGCCGTGGTGCAACTCGCCGTCGGCCTCTGGTGCATCGTCCGGCCGAACCGCGTCGTCGCTGCACTCACCGCCGTGGTGGGCGCCGCAGCCGTCGGCGGCTGGGTGGCCACGCGAGTGTCGGGCGTGTCGTGGATCGCCGGACTCGAGACCGCCGAACGTCCGCAGTTCGCCGACACCGCCGCCGCGCTGCTCGCCGCCGTGGCAGTGGGCGGCGCCCTGGCGGCAGCGCTCGTCGGATGGCAGCTGGCTCGACCGGCTCGCCTCGCCGCACCGGCGCTCGCTGCGCTCGCGTTGACGGTGCCCGCGATGGTGACGAGCACGACCCACGCCCACGACCACGGTGGCACCGCGACGCACGATCACGGCACCACCACCGCAGCCTCGGGCACCGATGCCGCTGCCCACGCCGACGACGGTCACCCACATCCCGACACCGCCGCGGCGCCGACCGGTGGCGCCGGCTCCGACGCCACCGCGGCGGCCGCGGGCGAGCACACCGACGAGCACACGGACGAGCACACCGACGAGCACACCGACGACGGGCACGACCACGCCACCACCGACACGGTGGCCGTCGTCGAGGGCGCGGCCCCATGGCCGCGCCCGTGGGATCCGGCGCAGCCGATCGATCTGAGCGGCGTCGAGGGCGTGACGCCCGAGCAGGAGGCCCGCGCCGTGGCCCTGGTGGAGGGGTCGCTCGCCGAACTGCCGAAGTACGCCGACGTCGAAGCGGCGAAGGCCGCCGGGTACGCCTCGATCGGCGACGCCGGCACCGGCAGCGAGCACTACATCCGATACGACCTCGTCCAGGACGACGTCATCCTCGATCCGACCCAACCCGAGTCGCTCGTGTACACCGTCGACGGCGACCAGCGGATCCTCGCCGGCGCGATGTACATCGCGAGTGCCCGGCCGCTCGACGACCCCGAGATCACGTCGTGGGCGGGACCACTGATGCAGTGGCACAACCACGGCGACCTCTGCTGGGACGTCGTCAACGGCGCTCGCCAGGTGGTCGGGCTCGTCGACGCCGACGGCGTGTGCGCACGCGGGGTCAACACCGGCGGCGCGAACCCGATGGTGCACGTGTGGATCACCCCGCACGAGTGCGGCGTGTTCGCCGCACTCGAAGGCGTCGGCGCCGGGCAGACGGCGGTCTCCGAGGAGGAACGGGTCGACAAGTGCCAGGCGGCGCACGACCACGGCCACGGCGCCACCGCCGAACCGAAGCCGTACGACCCGACGCAGCCCATCGACCTGAGCGGCACACCCGGCGTGACGCCCGAACAGCAGGCCGCCGCCGAGAACCTGATCGCGATCACCCTGATCCGTCTGCCCCAGTGGAGCGACCCGGCCGTGGCCGAGGCCGCCGGGTTCCACAGCATCGGCGACGCAGCGACGGGCCACGAGCACTACGTGAACTGGGACTGGATCGAGGACGACGTGATCCTCGATCCCGACCACCCCGAGAGCCTCGTCTACGCACCGCAACCCGACGGCTCGAAGCGCCTCGTCAGCGCGATGTACATGCTGCCGAGCGACGTCGCACTCGAGGAGGTGCCCGACATCGGCGGGGCGCTGATGCAGTGGCACATCCACGACGACCTGTGCTTCACCACCGGTGATGCGCCGAAGGTGGCCGGTCTCGTCGACAGCACCGGCGGCTGCCGCGCCGGGCTGCAGAAGTTCCGTCCTGCGCCGATGATCCACGTGTGGATCACGCCGCACCGCTGCGGTCCGTTCGCCGCGCTCGAAGGGGTGGGCGCCGGCCAGATCGCCGAGGGCGAGGATCGACTCTGCGACCACGCCCACGGCAGCGGCGGCTTCTGACGGCCCGGCTGCCCACGTCCTGGGCGCCAGCGAGGACTCACCACCGCAGCTCAACCGAGCACACCGGCGCCCAAAACGCCAGACCAGATCTCCTGGGCGCCAGCGAGCACTCACCACCGCAGCTCAACCGAGCACACCGGCGCCCTAAACGCCGACGCCAGGTGATCCAGCCGGCGGTCGCAGCACCGATGATCACTGCGAGGGCGAGCACGTCGGGCCATGGGAACCGGTCGTGACGGATCGCGTCGACGGTCGACATCGCCGCGATCGCCACCACGAGCAGGCGGCCCCGCATCGCCGCGCAGCGAGCGGGCGCCGTCGGCATCGAGCACGACCAGGTCGGGCGAGGCGTCGGGCAGCACCAGCGGGTCGAGCGAGCGGGCACACCGAGTCGACCACATAGCTGCCATCCGCCCGGGCCATGCCGTCGTCACCACCGCAGCGGCGGGACGAGCCTCGTCGTCGAACCACACCGGCTGCGGCAGATCGTCGGTCGGGCGCTCCGCACGCCACCAATACTGCAGATCGGTCGCTTCGTACGGGCCGGCCGTCGGATGTGCGAGCCCGTTGCGCTGCGACAACGAGGTGACGGCACCGAGGTGCACCAGGCCACGCAGCCGACGCTCGTGGAGTGAGGCCATGGACGGACCCGCGGTGACGGTGCGACGGTGACTGCGACCGTTTCCGGCCGGAGCTCAGCCGTTCAGTTCGGCGAGCACCTCGTCGGTGTGCTCACCGAGGTGGGGCACCCGCCCCGCGCGGAACGTGTAGCCGCCGAAGTCGACCGGGCCGTTCACCGCCCGGTATGGCGCCTCCCCCTCGCGGGGCGCCATCTCGACGAACGCGCCGTTCGCCTGCGCCTGGGGGTCGTCGATCACGTCGAAGATCGAGTTGATCGGCGCCCACCACACGTCGTGGGTGTCGAACCGGGCGACGAGGTCGTCGAAGTCGTGACGGGCGAACGCCTCGTCGAGCGCAGCGACGAGCGCCTCGCTGTTGGCCAACCGCACCTTGGCGTCGGTGAATCGCTCGTCGGTCGAGAGGTCGGCGTCGTCGAGCGCGGCGAGCAACTTCGGCCAGTGCCGATCGGCCTCGAGCAACAGCAGCCAGAACGAGCGACCATCGCGGGCCCGGTAGCAGTTGACGAGCGGACCACGGCTGCGTTCGCGCGGCCGGGTGCTCTCGCGCTTGCCGAAACGGAGGGCGATCCCGATGTCCCACCCGATGGTGTACATCCCGGTGCGCATGAGGCTGGTGGCTACCAACCCGCCGACACCGGTGCGTTCGCGCTGGAGCAGCTTGGCCAGGATGCCGCTCAGCAACGTGATGCCGGTGGTGTGGTCGCCCATGCCGCTGCGCAACGCGGGCGGCAGCTGATCGGGCGGTACCAGGGTGTGCGCGACACCGCTGCGCGCCCAGAACGCGCCGATGTCGTAGCCGGCGCGGTTGCGCTCGGGCCCGTCGAGGCCGTAGCCGGTGAGGCTCGCGTAGACGAGGCGGGGGAAACGTTCGAGCACCGCGTCGTGGCCGAGGCCGAGGCCGAGACGTTCGAGCGCGTCGGGACGCACGTTGGTGACGAACACGTCGGCGGTGGCGAGCAGGCGATCCATGTTCGCCTTGCCCTCGTCGGTCTGCAGGTCGAGCACCACCGACCGCTTGCCGCGGTTGTCGATCTCGAACGGCGGCACGCCCTGCTGGTCGGCGATGCCGAGCGCGCCGAACACGCGACGCTGCGGATCGCCGGCAGGTGGTTCGACCTTGATCACCTCGGCGCCCCAATCGGCGGCGAGACCAGCCGCTGCCGGACCCGCCACCCACACGCCGAGCTCCACCACGCGGTAGCCGTCGAGCGGTCCCGCTCCCCTGCCGTCGTCGTTCATGGACGGGCACCTCCCTCGGTCGCCGGCTGTGGCGTGGCGCGTCGCGCCGCCATCGTCGTGGCGGCGTCGCTGTCGCGGATGAACCACGCGGCGAGCGCCGACACCAGCGTGAAGCCCACCGCGACGCCGAACGCAAGGCGATAGCCGGTGAGCGCCTGGTCGAGTTCGTCGGCCCCCGGAGGCCGGCTGAGCGACATGTACGACGCCAGGATGCTCGCCAGGATGGCGACGCCGATCGACACACCCACCTGTCGTTGCGTCGAGAAGATCGCCGACGCCCGGCCGTTGTCGGCCGGCGCGATGGTGGCGTAACTGGCGGCCTGCATCGGCACGAAGGCGAATCCCATGCAGAGGCCACGCAGGAACATCATCCCCCGGATGAGCCACAGGTTCGTGTCGTGGTCGAGACCGACGAACATCGTGATCACGAGCCCCGATGCCAGCAGCCCGAACGTCATCAACCGTCGCGGCCCCACCCGGGCGTACAACCGCCCGGCGAACTGCGACGAGATCATCACGCCGAACGCCTGCGGGAACGTGGTGAGGCCGCTGTGCAGCGCGTCCATGCCGCGGAACAGCTGCAGGTACAGCGGCATCACGAACAGCACCCCGAGGAAGCTCATCGTCGACAGCAGGCTGACGAGATTGCACTGGCGGAAGATGCGGTTGCCGAGCAGTCGCAGGGCGAGCATCGGCTGCTCGACGTGGGTCTCGACCCACACCATCGCGATCGCGGCGAGCACGCCGAGCACGCCGGTGATCAGCACCGCCGGGCTCGTCCACCCTGCTCGAGGCCCCTCGCTCAACGCGTACACCACCAGCGCGAGCGCGCTGCCCGACAGCACGAAGCCGGGCAGGTCGAAGCGGCCGGCGGTGGCCTCGCGGTCTTCGCGGAGGTGTCGCTGGCCGAACCACAGGCCGACGATGCCGATCGGCACGTTGATGAGGAAGATCCACCGCCAGTCGGCGTGGGTGACCAGCAGGCCGCCGACGATCGGGCCGAGCGCCGGCGCCAACAGCGTCGGGATCATGATGTACGTGCTGGCCTTCGCTCGCTCGGCCGGCGGGAAGGCTCGGAACAGCATCGACACGCCCACCGGGGTGAGCATCCCGCCGCCGATGCCCTGGACCACTCGGAAGGCGATCAGCTGACCGATCGACTGGGCGACGGCACACAGCAACGACCCGGCGACGAACGACGCGAACGCGAACATGAACACGCGCTTCGTGCCGAACCGGTCGCCGAGCCAGCCCGACACCGGGATCCACACCGCCAGGCTGAGCGTGTAGCCGAGCACGATCCACTCGGCGTTCTCCGTCGCGAACTCCACGCCGAGTGCCGGGATCGCGACGTTGACGATGGTGAGGTCGAGGATGTCGAGGAACAGCGCCGTCACGTACACGACCGCGACGACGTACTTGTACGGCATCGACCGACCGAACACCTCGACGCGGACGTTGCCGCCGGCGTGCGTGTCGGGTGGGGCGGTCGAAGCGGTCACGAGATGGTGACCGTACCAGTGCCGTCGACGTCGTCGACGAGGGGAGGTGTCCCCCGACGGCGAGGCACCCGCCTCAGCCGTCGAGCACGGTGACGGTGCCGGTGGAGCCGTCGACGCGCACCCATGCGCCGTCGGGGATCCGTCGCGTGGCGTCGGTGACGCTCACCACGCACGGGATGCCGAGCTCGCGGCTCACGATGATCGCGTGACTCACGACGGCCCCGACGTTCACCACCACCGCCACCGCCGGCACGAACAGCGGGGTCCATGCCGGATCGGTGATCGGGGCCACCAGCACGTCGCCGGGCTCGAGCGCGAAGGGATCACCCGGATCGAGCACCACACGAGCCCGCCCCTCGGCGACCCCGGGTGCACCTGGCACGCCGGCGAGCACGTCGCCCGGCGCCGCGGCCTCCACCACCACGTCGCCCTTGCGCGGCCACTGCGACAGCGGCGGCGCTGCGCCGTCGACGATGAACGGCGGCTCGAGCTCGAACAGCTCGAGGTACTGCTCTTCGCGGGCGGTGAGCCGGGGGCGGAACTCGTCGGGTCCGGCGACGAAGGCGTCGAGCTCGTCCTCGAGCAGCATGCACACCTCGCTCATCGTGTAGTCGTGTCGCGCCGCCAGCTCGCGCACCACGATGCGCACCTCGTGGAGCACGCGGATGACGTTGGTCTTCGTGCGCTCGCGCCCGGCCAGGTAGGCGTGCGCCGACGCGAGCCCCATCTCGAACTGGGCGAGCGTGTCGGGTTGCCCGGCCAGGATCTCGCGCACCCTCGCCGTCGCGGCCTCACGCGCCGCGGCGTTGACATCGTTGCGCGCCATCGGCGACTCGTCGTCGGGTGCGCCACGCATGCGGTCGACCAACACGGTCACCAGCGCCGGCTTGGTCTCCCACACCTCGCTGCGGATGTCCCACTCGTTCGGACCACGGCTGCCGAACTCGCGAATGAACGCTGCGAAGCCCTCGCGGTATTCGGCCGACGCGGGATCGAGGCGCGACAGCTCCCACATCGCTCGGCTCGGTGCGGCCGAGTCGACGTCGCCGACGCTGGTGATGAGGGTGAGCGCGAGCGATGGATCGCCCAGTGCCTCGGCCACGGCGCCGAGCACGCCGGGACCGATCGACGAGCCCGCCGTGACCGCGAGGTGCCGGCGGAACAGCTGCCGCAGGAGGGGCGCGAGCTCGTGTGCACGTGCCACCAGTTGGTCGTCCGTCAGCGTCGCGAGATCGGGCCGCGACGCCCGGGCCGCTCGCGATCGTTCGCGGTCGTCACGCAACTCGGGCAGATCGGTGGCGGTCATCACGCCCTGCATCCACGCACCCATCCGCTCGGACACCGTTGCGTTCTCGTGCCACGGCTCGGGCACATACGGCGGCTTGTCGGGATGGTCGCCGAAGTACGCCTGGTCGATCGCCTCGGGCGTCAACCCCGGTCCGCGCACCCCGAACAACCGCGTCGACGACCCGTTGATGTAGAGGTGGCCGCCCACGAGGCACACCACCTCGGGGTGGGTCTCGGAGAGCTCCTCGGGCTCCATCGACGCGAAGTCGTACAGGCCGGCCTCCCGCCAGCCCTGCAGCATCGGCGTCCACGTGAGCGTCCATCCGAGCGGGCTCACGGGGTCGGGCAGCACCTCGCCGGCGTTGGCGCGGGTGAGCAGTGGGTAACGCGGGTTGATGTCCCAGTCGATGAACCAACGATCGGCGACCATCTCCGGATCCTTTCGATGTGGGCGGGTGTCAGGCCAGCTCGAGCACGGTGACGGCGCCGGTGCTGCCGTCGACGCGGATGCGTGAGCCGTCGGGGATGCGACGCGTGGCGTCGGTGGCCGAGATGACGCACGGGATGCCGAGCTCGCGGCTCACGATGATCGCGTGACTGAGGGCCGCACCGACGTCGACCACCACCCCGGCGGCCGGCACGAACAGCGGGGTCCACGACGGGTCGGTGATCGGCGCGACCAGGATGTCACCGGGCTCCAGGGCCGTGGGGTCGTTCGAGTCGAGGATCACGCGCGCGATCCCTTCGGCGTGCCCAGGGCAGCCGGGCAAGCCGGCCATCGTGTCGCCCGCACCGAGCATCCCCTCGGCGGGCGCGTCGCGACGGACCCACGTGTCGGGGCCGTCGGTGCGACCGACGAACACGAACGGTGGGACCAGCTCCTGCAGCCTCCGGTACTCGCTGCGTCGCTCGCGGATCGTGTCGGTGAACGCGTGCGGGTCGTCGATGCACGCCTCCACTTCGGCCATGCGCAGGAACCCGAAGTCCTCGATCTCGTCGAACGCACCCTTGGCCACCATGCGGGCGCCGAACTCGCGCATCGCCATCCGCATCTCATGGATACAGCGGATGTTGTTGGTCTTGGTGCGCTCGCGACCCGGCAGCCACGCTGCCGAGCACGCGATCGCCGCGGCCAGCTGGCCGTGGGTGGCGGGATCGCCCTCCACCATGGCGAGCAGCTCGGCGGCCGCCGCCTCGCGCTGGCGGGCCCGCTCGGCGTTGTGGAGGGCCGGATCGGCGTCGTCGCTCGCGCCGCGCATCCGGTCGATCGCGGCGAGGGCGAGCGCCGGACGCGTCTCCCAGGTGGGCGACCGCGCCTCCCACTCGTTCGGACCGCGACTGCCGAACTCGTACAGGAACTCGTCGAACGCCGTACGGAACTCGTCGCTGTCGGGATCCATCCGCGACATCGCCCACATCGCGTGGCTGGGGGCAGCCGAGTCGACCTCCCCGATGCCGGCGAGGATCGGCAGGATCAGATCCGGGCGGCCGACGGCGGTGGCCACCGCCGAGATCGCGCCCACCGGTACGGTCGCCATGTAGGTGGTGAACAGGTGGTGTGCGAAGTACGTGCGGTGGTACGGCACGAGCTCGAGGTAGCGCTGCCAGAGCTGCAGCTCCGTCCACGTCGAGTAGTCCGGACGGTCGTGGCGCATCTGCTTGGTCTCGTCGCGGTCGGCGGTGAGCTCGGTCAGATCGGACAGCGCGGTCTGCGCGAACACCCACCCGAACGTCTCGCCGATCCGCTCGCTCAGGTCGGGGCGCACGTCGCCGGGCATCTCGCTGTACGGCGGGATGCCGGGCTGTGCGCCGAAGAACGTGTCGTCCATCGCCTGCCACGACAGGCCCGGGGCACGTTCGCCGAAGAGTCGGATGAGCGAGGCGTTCAGATAGCAGTAGCCGCCCTGCACGCCGAGCTGGCAGTACTGGTCGTCGGGGAACTCGTCGGCCTCGAACGCCCCCATCCGCACCCAGGCGTCGCGCCAGCCCAGCTCGGCGTACCACAGCGCGGTGTCGCTGGTGAGCGGCGTGACCGGATCGGGGAACACCTCCCCCACGTTGGCTCGTGTGTAGAGCGGGAAGCGCTCCGACAGATCGGAGTCGGTCACGTAGTAGCGGTCGCCCATGTCGTCCCCCCAGACGCTCGGTGCTGCAGCCGTCCCCCGACGGCCGGGCCGCATCTTAGGCACGTGACTGACGTCACGCGCCAGGATCGTGTCCCGATGGCACGAGTCGGGCGGACGCGTGGCCGAACGGACCCAGGTGCTGCGATCCTGTGGGCATGGAACGTTCGGCCCCGCCTGCCGACTGCACCTGGGGTGCCTACACCGAGGAAGGCCCGTGGGTGCTCGAACGCGAGCACATCCGATGGATGCCGATCGCGTCGCGCCTGCGCGACGCGGCACGGGCCGAGGTGCCGGTGCTCACCCGCCCCTCGACGGTGCCGCCCGGCGCACGCGTCGTCACGGTGGTCCGCGAGCTCGGCGGCGCCGTCGCGCCGTGGATGTGGGCGAAGCGGCGCGGGCGGTTCGCCACCGGCGAGGCCAGCCGTGCCGACATCTCCCGACGTCTGCGTCAGGCCGCCGAACGTCTCGGCGCCACGTACATCAAGCTCGGCCAGATCATCTCGAGCGGTGAGGGCCTGTTCCCCGCCGAGCTGGTGACCGAGTTCAAGCTGTGCCGCGATCAGGTGCCGGCCGAGCCGTTCGACGTGGTGCGCACCACGGTGGAGGCCGACCTCGGTGGCCGACTCGAGGACCTCTTCGCCTCGTTCGACACCACGCCGCTGGCCGCGGCATCGATCGCCCAGGTGCACGCGGCCGTCCTGCACACCGGTGAAGAGGTGGTGGTGAAGGTGCAGCGTCCGAGCGTCAGCCAGTTCGTGCGCAAGGACCTGCGGGTGATGGCGTGGCTCGCACCGCACCTGGTCGGGCGGATCCCGATCGCCGCGCTGGCCAACCCGCCGGCGTTGGTGGAGCTGTTCGCCGAGACCATCGTCGAAGAACTCGACTTCCGCATGGAAGCGGCCAACATGATCGACGTCGCGTCGATGCTGCACGAGCTGGGACAGACCGGCTACGTGGTGCCCCGTCCGCACCCGACGCTCGTCACCCGACGGGTGCTCGTGATGCAGCGCGTGCACGGGTTCAACTTCGACGACGTCGCCGGCATGAAGGACGCCGGCATCGACACCGAGCAGGTGGTGCGCACGGCGATGGTGGCGCTGATGGAGGGCGCCATGGTGTACGGCGTGTTCCACGGCGATCTGCACGGCGGCAACTTGTTCGTGCTGCGCGACGGCCGCACCGCGCTGCTCGACTTCGGCATCGTCGGCCGGCTCACCGGCGAGCGACGCCTCGCGTTCTTGCGGATGATGCTGTCGGCCACCACCAACGACGTCCGGGGCCAGATGGCGGCGATGCGCGACCTCGGTGCACTGCCCGCCGACACCGACCTCGAGGCGGTGATCGCCGACCTGCGGCTCGACCTGCCGCCGATCGACCCCACCACGCTCACCGGCGAAGAGCTCGTCGCCGAGGTGCAGCGGGTCGTGAAGGCACTGCTCGGCTACGGCGCACGGATGCCGAAGGAGCTGATGCTCTACGTGAAGAACATGGTGTTCCTCGACGGGGCGATGGCGCGACTCGCCCCCGACCTCGACCTGATCGGCGAGATCGCGAAGATCTCGATGATGTTCGCCGAGCGCCACGGCGAACGCCTCGGCCGCGAGCTCGGCATCGACCACACCGCGGTCGAGATGAACATGGACGGCGTCAAGGCGAGCTTCGGGGTGGACGCCACCACCGAGTCGCTCACCTACCGCGAGCTGCAGGCGCGCCGCGAGCTCATCAGCAAGCGCATGCGCGACCACGTCGCCCGCTGACCCGACCCCTTCGTGAGCCGGATGCGCAGCCGGTGCGCATCCGGCTCACGAAGGTGCGTGGCCTAACGTGGGGGCCCTCATGCGTCTGGTCATCGCTCGCTGTTCCGTCGACTACGCCGGTCGACTCACCGCCCACCTGCCCGAGGCCACCCGGCTGATCATGGTGAAGCACGACGGCTGTGTCGCCATCCACGCCGACGGCGGGGCCTACAAGCCGCTCAACTGGATGAACGCCCCGAACACGCTCGCCGATCGTGGCGACCACTGGGTGGTCACCAACCCCAAGGGCGAGACGCTCACGATCACCTTGCACGAGGTGATGAGCGACTCGGCCCACGAGTTCGGCGAGGATCCGGGCCTGCAGAAAGACGGTGTCGAGGCGCACCTGCAGGAGCTGCTCGCCGCCTCACCACAGGCGATCGAGGACGGGCTCACCCTCGTTCGCCGCGAGTACCCGACGGCGATCGGTCCGATCGACCTGGTGTGCCGCGACACCGGCGGCCAGGTGGTGGCGATCGAGGTGAAGCGCCGGGGCGAGATCGACGGCGTCGAGCAGCTCACCCGCTACATCGACCGTCTGCACCTCGACAGTTCGCTCGGCCAGGTGCGCGGCGTGTTCGTGGCCCAGGTGGTGAAGCCACAGGCCCGGGTGCTCGCCGAAGCCCGCGGTTACCGAGTCGTGGAAGTCGACTACGACGAGCTGCGCGGGATGCGTCCCGACGAGTTGCGCCTGTTCTGACGATCGCATCCACCACAATGGCGTGATGCAGCGGGTGTCGGGGGTCGTGCAGCACTATGCGTGGGGCGACCGTGACGTCCTGCCCACACTGCTCGATGCGTCACCCGACGGCCGCCCGTGGGCCGAGCTCTGGTTGGGCACACATCCGGGCGGTCCGTCCACCGTGGGCGACGGCGCGCCGCTGGCCGACGTCGCCGGCGAACTGCCCTACCTGTTGAAGGTGCTCACCGCCGCCGAGGCCCTGTCGCTGCAGACACATCCGAGCGACGAGCAGGCCCGCAGCGGGTTCGCCCGCGAGGAGGCCGCCGGGATCCCCCGCGACGCCCCCACCCGCGTGTACCGCGACCCGTTCGCGAAGCCCGAACTCATCTGTGCGCTCACCTCGTTCGATGCGCTCTGCGGGTTCCGTCCGGTGCACGTGTCGGCGGCGCTGCTCGACGATCTCGGCCTGCGCGACCTGGCCGCACGCTTGCGCGGCGAGGGGCTCTCGGCGATGGTCGCGGCGATCTACCGTCGACAGGTGCCGATCGAGCCGATCGTCGCGGCGTGCATCGGCCGAGTGGAGGTGGAGGCGCGGCTCGTCGCCCGGTTGGCCGAGCAGTACCCCCTCGATCCGAGCGTCGCCGTCACACTGCTGCTGCACCGTGTGCAGCTGACGCCGGGCGAGGCGATCTTCCTGGGTCCGGGCAATCTCCACGCCTACCTGTCGGGGGCCGGGGTCGAGATCATGTCCGCCAGCGACAACGTGGTGCGCGGCGGGATGACCACCAAGCACGTCGACGTCGACGAACTGCTCGCCGTGCTCGACATCCGCCCGATCGCCGATCCCCGCGTCACGCCTGTCGAGGACGCCCCCGGCCGCTGGCGGTACGACACGCCCGGCACCCCGTTCCGGCTGTGGCGGATCGAAGTCGCCGGCACGTGCGAGCACACCGCCACGGGCCGCGAGCTGCTGCTGTGCACCGACGGCGCCACCGATGTGCTCGGCCGCGGCCAGACGCTGTTGCTGATGCCCGGCGAGACCGTCCGCCTCGCGGGGATCGCGACCGTGTTCCGGGCAGAGGAGATCGACGTCTGACGATCGCCCACCAGGTCCTGGGCGCCGCTCGAGGACGAACCACCTGGTCGCTCGGACTCACTGGCACCCGGGAGCGATTCCCGAGTGTTCGGGGTGCCAGGGATCGCTCACCGCCCCAGGTCGGCCGAGACGACTGGCGCCCAGGAACGTCGCGGCGCTACAGCCTGATCGCCGCGTCGAGCGCGAGGTCGAGCAGGCGTTCGCGAGCGGAGTGCTGGCCGTTCCAGTCGCGGTGATCCCACTCGGCGGCGCTCACGTCGTCGCCGGCGTACAGCAACTGGCCGTACACCGCACCGCGGAACGTCGCACAGGCGAACATCGCCGACGCCTCCATCTCCACCGTGATGCAGCCCTGCTCGCGTCGTCGCGCCACCTTCGCGGGCGTCTCGCGGTACACCGCGTCGGTCGTCCACGTGAGCCCACGATCGTGTGGCACCCCACCCGCGGAGAGTGCCTCGTCGATGGCGGCGACGGCCCGGGGATGCGGCAGCACCGCCACGTCGGCCGGGGCGTAGTGGTAACTGGTGCCCTCGTCGCGGATCGCCCCCGTCGGCACGATCACGTGACCGACGTCGAACCCCGGCCGCACGATGCCCGCTCCCCCACACCCGATCACCTGTGTCGCGCCGAGCGCGACGAGGTCCTCGAGCGATCCGACGGCGGCCGGCGCGCCGACGGGCGGGTTGGTGAGCGCGACGTCGACGCCGCGGTGCGAGACCACGAAGATGCCGTGATCACCGTGTTCGAACCGGACGCGATGCACGGGTTCGAGCCCGGCCGTTCGGCGACGCACGACGTCGCCGAACCAGCACATCACCCCGCGAGTCGGGAAGCCGAGCTGTGGCCGGTACCGCCACGGGTTGATCACCGCTTCCTGCGCGGGGTCGAACTCGAACAGGGGGATGTCGTGGCTCGTCACGAGTTCGCCAGCACCGCAGCGTCGGTCACGGGGGCGAACCCTACCGGTCGCCCGAGAGGGGATCAGGCGTTGCCGATGGTGCGGCGGATCTCGACGATCCGCTCGTTCGAGTGGTTCGCGTCGAGGCCCTGGTCGTCGAGGAGCTTGTCGCGGTCCTTCGCGGCCTCGCGCTCGGCGAGCGTGGTGTCGACGCGGGCGATCGCTGCATCGGTGCCGTGCTCGTGGATGAACGCCGCCCACTCGACGAGCGCCTCGACCATCTCGGCCTCGGGCACCACGGCGACGTTGCGGCCCTTCACGAACAGGTGGCCGCGCTTGTTGCCGGCGGCGATCCCGAGATCGGCCTCGCGCGCCTCGCCCGGACCGTTGACCACGCAACCCATCACGGCCACCTGCAACGGGATCTTGCGGTCGCCGAACGCCTGCATCGCCCGGTTGGCGACGTCGATCACATCGATCTCGGCACGACCACAGCTCGGGCACGCGATCAGGTCGACGTTCTTGCGTTCGCGCAGGCCCAGCGCCTCGAGCAGTTGACGGCCGGCGCGCGCCTCCTCCACCGGATCGGCGGTGAGCGAGTACCGGATCGTGTCGCCGATGCCCTCCATCAGCAACGTGGCGATGCCGGCCGTCGCCTTCACGAGACCGGCGGGCGGCGGCCCGGCCTCGGTGACCCCGAGGTGCAACGGCGCGTCGGTGGCCTCGCTCAGCTGCCGGTAGGCCTCCACCATCAGCGGCACGCTCGACGCCTTCACACTGATCTTGTAGTCGTGGAAGTCGACGTCTTCGAAGTAGGCGATCTCCTGCAACGCGCTCTCGACCATCGCTTCGGGGCGGATGCCGCCGTACTTGTCGTACAGCGACGGATCGAGCGAGCCGCCGTTGACGCCGATGCGGATCGGGATGCCACGATCCTTGGCCTCGGCAGCCACGGCCTTGATGTGCTCGGGTCGGCGGATGTTGCCCGGGTTGAGCCGCAGGCCGTGCACGCCGGCCTCCATCGCGGCGAGCGCCATCTTGTACTGGTGATGGATGTCGGCGATCACCGGGATCGGTGAGCGCGGCACGATCTGGGCGAGGCCCTCGGCGGCCTCGGCCTCGTTGCAGGTGCAGCGCACGATGTCGCAGCCGGCCGCGGCGAGGGCGTAGATCTGCTGCAGCGTGCCGTTGACGTCGGCGGTCTTGGTGACGGTCATCGACTGCACCGTCACCGGCGCGTCGCCACCGACGGCCACCTTGCCGACATGGATCTGACGGGTCCGACGGCGCTCGAAGCGAGCACCCGGGGCGGCGGGAGCGTTCACGTCACCAGTGTGCCAGCGACTCGGGCCGCTCAGCCGCCGATCGGCCGCACGATGTCGAGGTACAGGCCGGTGAGGAACATGAACGCCAACAGCCCGATCATCGTCATCGCGACCGGCACCATCTTGCTCACGTCGGCGCGATACGGCACACCGCCCCGGCGGGTGCGGATGCGCTCGTAGGTGGCGATCGCCGCATGGCCGCCGTCGAACGGCAACATCGGGAACAGGTTGATCACACCGACGAAGACGTTGACGCCGGCGAGCAGGGCGATGATCCCGGCCAGGCCGTCCTCGTCGCCGAGCAGGCCGCTGAAGCGCGAGACACCGACGACCGTGGTGGGCCGCGAGCCGAGGTCCTCGTTGGTCCCGACCAGGTGCTCGTACACGTTGACCGGGTTGAGCACCTTCACGACGCCGCCGACCGCCTGGCCGAGCGCTCCGGTGAGGTCGGTGACGGTCCGGCTCGCCGCCTCGCCCACGCCGAGCTGCTGGTAGTCGGCCTCCGAGCGGCTCGAGGTGCCCATGTAGGCCTTGCCGAACGCCGGCCCCTCGTTCGGGTTGCTGCCGAGGCCGATCTCGAGTTCGAGCACCTGGCCGTCGCGCTCGACCACCACCGGCACGATGTCGCCCGGCGAGTGCGACTGCACCAGCTCGATGTACCGCTCGGACGACGCCGGCGTGACGCCGTCGAACGACAGCACGATGTCGCCGTCGCGCATGCCGCCCTCCGAGGCGGGGTCGCCCGGGTTCACCACGGCGACCTCCACCCGACCGGTCTCCTCCAGGCGCCCCTTGGTGGTGTACAGCCCGAACAGCAGCACCACCGCGATGATCATGTGCATCAGCGAGCCGGCGGTGATCACGAGCATGCGGCGCGGATAGCTCTGGTTCCGGTAGGCCCGCGGCTCGTCGGCGGGATCGACCTCGTCGAGGTTGTTCATGCCGATGATCCGCACGAACGCACCGAGCGGCAACAGACGGATGCCGTACTCCGTCTCGCCCCGACGGAAGCTCCACAGCTTCGGGCCCATGAACAAGAAGAACTGGGTGGCCTTCATGCCCGTCCATCGGGCCGTGACGAAGTGACCGACCTCGTGCAGGAAGACACACACCAGCAGGCCGAGCACGAACAGCAACGCCCACGGGCTGGCGATGCCGAGCAGGACCAGCAACGCGACGATGCCGAGCAGGCCGACGATCGCTCGGGGGCCGCCGGCGAGGTCGGGCTCGCCCGACTGGTCGCTGGCACCGCCGGCGAGCATCTCGTTGCGGAACTTCTGATAGCCGGACTCGCCCGCGGCGGACGAGGCCGGCGGGACCGGCGGTGGTGGGGGTGGCGGCAAGGTCTGGCTCATGTGCGGTGGTCCTCGACTGTGACTACGACGGCAGGCCCTCGATGACGAGGGAGGCGATGCGGCGCGCCCGTGCATCGGCGGCGACGATGTCGTCGACGGTTGCATCGGCACCGGGCTCGAGGCGCTGGAGCGATTCGTCGCACACCTCGGCGATCTGCGGCCACCGCAGCCGCCCGGCGAGGAATGCGTCGACGGCGACCTCGTTCGAGGCGCTCAACCATGCCGGGGCGATGCTGCCGTGCCGACCCGCCTGGTAGGCGAGGTCGAGGCAGCGGAACGTGGCGCGGTCGGGCGGCTGGAAGTCGAGCCGTCCGAGCTCGGCCCAGTCGATCCGGCCGAACGGGGTGCCGATGCGCGCCGGATACGCGAGCGCGTACCCGATCGGGAGGCGCATGTCGGGCATCGACAGCTGCGCCATCGTGCACCCGTCGGTGAACTCGACCATCGAGTGCACGACGCTCTGTGGATGCACCACCACCTCGATCCGGTCGAACGGGGTGCCGAACAACTCGTGCGCCTCGATCACCTCGAGACCCTTGTTCATCAGCGTCGACGAGTCGATCGTGATCTTCGGGCCCATCTTCCACGTCGGATGCGCGAGAGCTTCGTCGACGGTGACCCGGGCGAGCGATGCGCCGTCACGACCGCGGAACGGTCCGCCGCTGGCGGTGAGCACCACCCGTGACACCTCACGGTCGGCGGCCACGGACGAGCGCAGGCACTGGTGCACGGCACAGTGCTCGCTGTCGACCGGCACGATCTCGGCGCCCGGCAGCGAGCGCAACGGCTGTACCACCGGGCCGGCGGCGATGAGGCTCTCCTTGTTGGCGAGCGCGAGGCGACGTCCCGCTCGCAAGGTGGCCACCGTGACCGGCAGCCCGGCGAAGCCGACCACGGCGTTCACCACCACGTCGGCCGGTTCCACCAGCGCGGTGAGATCGGCGACCACCTCCGCGAACGGCAGGGCCTCGGCCACCCGGGTGCGCTGTTCGGGATCGCCCACCGCGACGACCTTCGGACGGAACTCGAGCGCCTGTTCGATCAGGACGTCGGCGGACGAGCCGACACCGAGCGCGACGATCTCGTAGGCGTCGGCCTCCGCGCGCACGACCTCGAGGGTCTGGGTGCCGATGCTGCCGCTGCTGCCGGCGATGGCGACGCGGACGGCGGACATGGCTCCAGTCTGGCAGCGGATCTGCTCAGTCGCCCGTCGGGGCGACGTTCACTTCGTCACCCAGGGCTCGAGCACGAGCATCAGGTAGTAGACCGCGGGCAGGGTGAACAGGAACCCGTCGAAGCGGTCGAGCACCCCGCCGTGGCCCTTCACCAGGCTGCCGAAGTCCTTGATGTCGAGGTTGCGCTTGAACATGCTCTCGGTGAGGTCGCCGAGCGGCGCCATCAGCGAGATGACGATGCCGAGGATCAGCAGGTCGCCGGTGCTGTTCCAGGTGGAGCTCGATCCGGCGACGCCGACGACCACCATCGCCAGCAACGTCATGATCGTGCCGCCGAGGAACCCTTCGATCGTCTTGTTCGGGCTGATCCAGGCGCGCAGCGGGGTGCGGCCGGCGGCCGAGCCGATGAACAGCGCACCCACGTCGTTGGCGACCACACCGAGCGCGAGCAGGAACAAGGTGTCGGTGCCGATCGAGTACGACGCGAACCCGTCGGCCACGAACACGCCGCCGGTCACCGTCGACGCGCTGAGGATGAGCGCGGCGAACGAGCCGAGGACACCGATCCACACGACGCCGAGCGTGGTGATCGCGGCGTTGGGCAAGGGGCTCGACTCGAGGCCGTTCGACGACACGAAGGTGAGCGTGGCAGCGGCGAAGGCGAACACCACGACGAGCGGAATCGCGGTCTCGCCCACCCAGTAGGCGGCGAGCGGCAACGTCGCCGCTGCGGCGATGCCGGCGGTCGTGGCCGGGCGGTAGCCCTTCTCGGTGACCTTGTCGAAGAACTCGACGGCCGCGAGCGCGAGGATCGCCACGACGATCGCCAGCACGGCCCACGGGGCGAGCAACAGCGCACCGATGAAGGCGGCGGCGATGATCAGGCCCACCGCCACCGCGGTCGGCATGTCGCGTGACGACGGCGCGGGCCCACGGCTGGAACCCGGGGCACCCGTCGGGCGCACGGGACGGACCGGACCACGCGACGGGTCGACACGACCCGAGCGTGCCGACTTCTTCGGCATCGGTCGGCCCATGCGGTCGTCGGTGGGGTCGGTGCCGATCGTGATCCGGCCGGGCCCACGGCGCACCGGCGCGGAGGCGTCGTCGCCATCGTCGAACACCTCGCCGGTGACGTCGGGACGGTCGATCGGACGGCTGGGCACGGCCATCTCACCGGTCGGCGCGGGGTCGTCGCTCCAGACCGGCGCGTCGTTCGAGAACGACGACCACACGTCGAGGTCGTCGGTGTGGTCGGGCTCGGGCTGTTCGGGGAGTTGCTGGGTGAGCATCGACGGCAGCTGCCCGGTGGGCGGCTCGGTCCAGTGCGGCAGCGGGCCGGTGTCGGCGTCGCCGAAGGACAGCCCGTCGCTGTCGTCCATCTCGCGGGTCATGTCGTCGCCGAACAGCGGTGGGCCGAAGTCGTCGTCGTCATCGTCACGGCCACGACGGCCGCGACGCCAGACATCATCGCTCATCAGGTGTCCCCCGTTTCTCGCTGCACGTCATGGTGGCATGCTCCAGGTGGCTCGGTCGCGCACCGGCCCGTGGCCGGACGCGTGCTGCGCCCGCTCAGACCTCGAGCAACTCCTCTTCCTTGCGGGACAGCGCTCGGTCGATCTTGTCGACGTGGTCGTGGGTGATCTTCTCGAGTTCCTTCTCCGCCCGCTCGAGTTCGTCGGCGGAGATCTCGGCGGCCTTCTCGGCCGCCTCGAGGTGCTTGCGGGCGTCGCGCCGGATGTTGCGCACCGCCACGCGGCCGTCCTCGGCCATGTGCTTGACGACCTTCACGTACTCCTTGCGGCGTTGCTCCGTGAGCGCCGGGAACGCGAGGCGGATGACGACGCCGTCGTTCGAGGGGTTGATGCCGAGATCGCTGTCGCGGATGGCCTTCTCGATCGCTGCGAGCGACCCGCGGTCGTGGGGCTTCACCACGAGCATGCGGGCTTCGGGCACCTGGAACCCGGCGAGCTGCTGCAGCGGCACGTGCGACCCGTAGTACTCCACCTGCAGCCGCTCGACCAGCGCCGGGGCGGCGCGTCCGGTGCGGATGGTGGTGAACTGGCCCTGCACGTGCTCGACCGCCTTCTCCATCTTGTCGATGGCGTCGAGGAGCGTCTCTTCGGTCACGCGGCCAGGTTACCGATGGACGACACGCTGCGTGGTCATCCGATGCTGCGAGGCCCGATCCCGGGACGATCGGAGGTCGCCCGATCGCCGATCAGATCTCGATGTCGACCGGGTCCTCGTCGTCGCGACGGCGGCCGCGAAGCCGTGGCGCGCCGGCGTGCACGATCGTGCCGACCTGGTCGCCCGACAGGATCTGCTGGAGCGCGCCGGGGGTGGACATGTCGAACACGACGATCGGGATGTCGTTGTCGCGGCAGAACGCGATCGCCGTGGCATCCATGACCTTCAGGTCCTTGGTCATCACGTCCATGTAGTCGATCTGTTCGTACTTCACCGCCGACGCGTCCTTGCGCGGGTCGGCGCTGTACACGCCGTCGACGCCGGAGTGCGTGCCTTTCAGCAGCGCGTTGGCGTCCATCTCGGCCGCACGCAGCGCCGCTGCGGTGTCGGTGGTGAAGAAGGGGTTCCCGGTGCCGGCGGCGAAGATCACGACCCGGCCCTTCTCGAGGTGACGCATCGCCCGGCGCCGGATGTAGGGCTCGGCGATGCGGGGCATCTCGATCGCGCTGAGCACGCGGGTGTCCTGGCCGAGGCGCTCGAGCGAGTCCTGCAGGGCGAGCGCGTTCATCACCGTGCCGAGCATGCCGATGTGGTCGCTCTGGGTGGCGTCCATGCCCGACATCGCGCCGGTGCGGCCGCGCCAGAAGTTGCCACCGCCGACGACGACGCTCACGTCGACGCCCATCTCGCGCACGGCGATGATCTCGCGTGCGGTGTGATCGAGGGTGGGCCCGTCGAGGCCCGACCCGGAGGCGCCGGCCAATGCCTCGCCCGACGGCTTGAAGACGATCCGCTTCCAGCGGGGCGAGGTCATCGGCTGGCTCCTTCGAGTGTGTGTGGTCGGCGGGAGGTCGGCGGTCCGATCAGCCGATCTCGACCTGTGCGAAGCGCACGATGCTCGCCGAGCCGATGATCTGGGTGATCGACTGCTTGTCGTCCTTCGCGTACGGCTGATCGAGCAGCGCGACGTCCTTGAAGAAGCCGTTGAGGCGACCCTCGACGATCTTCGGCAGCGCGGCGTCGGGCTTGCCCTCGTTGCGGCTGATCGTCTCGAACGTCTGACGCTCGTGCTCGACCACCTCGGCCGGCACGTCGGTGCGGCTGAGGTACTTCGGACGCGCGAACCCGATGTGGACGGCGATGTCGTGGGCGAGCTCCTGGCTCGCACCGGACATCTCGACGAGCACGGCGTTGACGCCGCGACCGCCCTGGACGTGCAGGTAGCTGTCGAGCACGTTGCCGGCGGCCGCCTCGATGCGCACGACCTCGCCGAGCTCGATCTTCTCCTTCAGCGTGATCTTCATGTCCTCGAGCTCCGCGGTGCGGTCGCCGACGGCGTCGACGCCCTTGGCCGCGACGAGTCGTGCCAGTTCGTCGGCCTCGCCCTTGAAGCGGTCGCTCGATGCCACGAAGTCGGTCTCGCACTTGAGCTTCACGATCGCGCCGACGGTGCCGTCGATCACGAGGGCGACCACGCCCTGGGTGTTCTCGCGGTCGTCACGCTTCGCGCTGGCGGCGAGCCCTTTCTCGCGGAGCCACTGCTTCGCGGCCTCCATGTCGCCGTCGTTGGCCTCGAGGGCCTTCTTGGCGTCCATCATGCCGGCGCCGGTCGCCTGACGCAGCGCCTGCACGTCCTTCGCGGTGAATGCCATGGTGGTTCAGCTCTCCTGGCTGGTCTCGGCCGCGGGGGCGGCCTCGGCGGCGGTGCCATCGGGCTCGACGGCGGAGTCGGCGGTGTCGCCGGTGTCGGCGGCGGTCTTGGCGGCGGCGAGGCGCGCCTCACGCTCGGCCTGGGCGGCAGCGGCCTGACGGCGGGCGTCGGCCTGGGCGGCGGCGAACGCGGCCTCGTCCTCGGCCGAACGCTTCGGCGCCGGGGCGGCCTGCGGGTTGCGCTTGCCCTGGATGTAGCGGCCCTCCTCGATCGCGTCGGCGATGACGCGAGCCATGAGCGCGTTCGCGCGGATGGCGTCGTCGTTGCCGGGGATCGGGTACTGCACGACGTCGGGGTCGACGTTGGTGTCGACGACGGCGATGACCGGGATGCCGAGCTTGTTGGCCTCGGTGACGCCGATGTGTTCCTTCTTCGTGTCGAGCACGAAGACCGCGTCGGGGCGCTTGTTCATGCCACGGATGCCGCCGAGGTTCTTCTGCAGCTTCTCGAGTTCGCGGGTGAGCAGCAGCGCTTCCTTCTTCGGCATCGCGTCGAACTCGCCGGCGGCGCGCATGCGCTCGTACTCCTGCATCTTCGCGACGCGCTTCGAGATCGTCTCGAAGTTGGTGAGCATGCCGCCGAGCCAGCGCTCGTTCACGTAGGGCATGCCGACCTTCTCGGCGTAGCTGCGCACGGGATCCTGCGCCTGCTTCTTGGTGCCGATGAACATGACGGTGCCACCCTTGGCCGACAGGTCGCGCACGAAGTGGTACGCCGCCTCGACGCGGGTGAGCGTCTGCTCGAGATCGATGATGTAGATGCCGTTGCGCTCACCGAAGATGAAACGCTTCATCTTGGGGTTCCAACGACGGGTCTGGTGCCCGAAGTGCACGCCCGCTTCCAGCATCTGTCGCATGGTGACGACGGCCATGGTGTTCTCCTCGACTGCGGTTGGTTGCACACCGCGCCCGTGCACCCCGGCGGCCGGCGAACCGGATCCGCACGCGGCGACCGCAGCAGGGCCGTGTGATTCGGATGTGGCCGGCGCTGGACGAACCAGGGCGCAGACCGATCGGAAAGGCTACCTGGCCGCCACCCGGTTGGGACAGACGAGACGAGGTGGGCCGGGCGGGCGAGCCGGGGTGCCGTCGACGGGCACGAGACGGCGGCGATGTCGCCACCGACCGAGCATCCCGGTGGGATCGACCGGGCGGTCGCCGTCGCGCAACCCCAGGTAGAAGCGGTCGGTGGTGGCGCCGAGCCGGTGGCCGGCCCGCACGGTCGCCCCGACGCGGACGTCGATCCGGGACAGGTGGCCGTACGAGGCGAGCAGCCCGTCGGCGTGGCGCACCACCACCCAGCGCACCCCGGCGACCCTGCCGGCGAAGGTGACGTCGCCGGCTGCCGCAGCCACCACCGGCGTGCCGGGCGCCGGGCCGTACTCGATGCCGCGGTTGCCGGCGCAGTACGGGCACGCCGGCATGCGGAACGGGTCGGTCACCGGCGCGTCGACGGGTGGGACGAGGCAGGTCGCGAGCGCGACGGCGAGGACGGCGATCGGCATGGGGCACCTCGATTCCTCGGACCCCGGTGGGGTCGCAACTCTCGGGCGCGGACGCCGAGCCGGGGCCGTGGACGGCCCGAGGATCAGGCGATGCCGGAGGCGGCGAGCCGGGCGCGCAGGTGGAGCACGGCCTTGGTGTGGATCTGCGACACGCGGCTCTCGGTGACGCCCAGCACCGAGCCGATCTCGGCGAGGGTCAGCCCCTCGTCGTAGTAGAGCGACATGACGAGCTTCTCGCGTTCGGGCAGGCGCCGCACCTCCTGGCGCACCAGGCGCCGCACCTCGCTCTCCTCCACCACGGCCGACGGCGAATCGGGGGTCTCACCGGCCAACGACCGCGGTTCGGCGCCGGCGACGAGCGCCCGGTCGAGCGGGCCGACGGTGGTGGATGCGATCGCGACGAGCCATTTCTGGAACTCGGTCGAGCTGATCTTCAGGTGGCCGGCGATCTCTTCGTCGGTGGGGGCACGTCCGAACTTGGCCTCGAGCTCGCTGAAGGCGCCCTCCACCTCACGGGCCCGGCTGCGCACCGATCGCGGCACCCAGTCGAGCGAGCGCAGCCCGTCGAAGACGGCGCCGCGGATGCGGGGCACGGCGAAGGTCTCGAACTTCACGCCACGCTCGGGATCGAAGCGTTCGACGGCGTCGATCAGGCCGAACACGCCGGCGCTGACCAGGTCGCCCGGGTCGACGCTGCTCGGGAGGCCGGCGCCGACACGGCCGGCCACGAACTTCACGAGCGGCGAGTAGTGCTCGATGATGCGGTCGCGGGCGATCTGGTCGCGGGTGGCGAACCACTTCTCCCACCAGTGCGAGATGTCGACGGGAATGCTCATGCTCGAGGGTGCGCCTCCGCGTAGACCGAGCGGAGTCGCTCGTTGCTCACATGTGTGTACCGCTGCGTCGTCGCGACGTCGGCATGACCGAGGAACTCCTGCACCACCCGCAAGTCTGCCCCACCATCGAGCAGATGCGTCGCGAACGTGTGCCGAAGTGCGTGGGGATGGGTCGGCGACGACGATCGCCGGTCGATGATCCGGCGCACGTCGCGAGGGGTGAGTCGCCGGCCGCGCTCGTTGCCGAACAGCGCCCCGCCCTCGTCGGGCGACACCACCTCGGCCCGTACCGCCAGCCACGCTCGCACCGCGTCGGCGGCCACCTGCGACAGCGGCACCACCCGCTGCTTCGAACCCTTGCCCCACACCGTGAGCGCGTCGGGCACGTCGCCGTGACGGCCGCTGCGCACATGGGCGACGTCGAGCGAGCAGAGCTCGCTCACACGCGTGCCGCTGCCGTACAGGATCTCGAGCACGGCGTCGTCGCGCAGGCGACGCCAGTGCGGTTCGTCCTCCGCGGCAGGCGCGTCGAGGAGGTGGTCGAGTTCGGCCCCGGCGAGCACGCGCGGCAGGCGTGCCTCGCCCGCCGGTGCGCGCAACGACACCGTGGGATCGGCGGCGACGACCCCCGTGCGGTGCAACCAGCGGAAGTACTTGCGAACGGCCGAGACCTTGCGGGCCACCGAACGTTTCGCGAAGCGACGTTGGGCGAGGAAGGCCACCCAGCGCCGCAGCAGCACCCGGTCGACGGCGACCGGGTCGACCACGCCGCCACGCTCGGCCCAGACGGCGAAGTCGCGCACGTCGCCGACGTATGCCGCGACGGTGTGCGGCGAGGAGGCCGTGAGCGAGGTCGCGAACGACTGCAGACGCCAGCCCCCCTCGGGCTCGTGCGAGGTCTGCGGTTCGACCCCGTCCGCTGCGCGTGTCACCCGAGCCACAGTATTCGGTCGCCGTCATGAGAACGGTGACCCAGACACCTCGAACCACCCCTCCACCTGGGCCAACCACCCCTGCTGCTCGAGACGGGCCAGCGACATCGCCGCGTCGACCACCGGCACGCCGAGTTCGTCGGCCACCTCGCCCACCGTGCTCGCCCGCCGGGCGCACACCCGGTAGACCGCCAGATCGTCGGCGCGCGGACGGACCCGGGAGTCGTCGACCGGTGCGCGCAACCGTCGATGATCGAGGCCCAGGGCGACGAGCACGTCGTCGACGTCGAGTGCCGGGGCCGACCCGTCTCGCAGCAGTGCGTTGACCCCGTTGGCCGCACGGCTCAGCGCGCTGCCCGGCACCGCCATCACCGGCACCCCGCGCTCGGCGGCCAGCTGCGCGGTGATGAGCGACCCACCGGTCTCGCGGCTCTCGACGACCACGACGATTTCGGAGAGCGCGGCGACGAGGCGGTTGCGCTGTGGGAAGCGGTGCGCCAGCGGCGACGCACCGGGGGGCCACTCGCTGAGCAGCAGACCGTGTTCGCCGACCTGGCGCCACAGGTCGCGGTGCTCACGGGGATACACGACGTCGTGGCCCGACGCGACCACCGCGAGCGGTCGCCCCACCGGGTTCCCGGCGGCGGCCCCGACCGCCTCGAGCGTGCCGGCGTGCGCCTGACCGTCGATGCCCCGGGCGAGGCCGCTCACCACGTGCACGCCGGCGGCCGCCAGCCCGCGGCCGAACGATCGGGCGAGGTGCCGGCCGGCAGCGGTCGCGTTGCGGGTGCCGACGACGGCGACCCGACGTCCGCCGAGGACCGAGAGGTCGCCCCGAGCGAACAGCACGGGCGGCGGGTGGGGCTCGGCGAACAGCAGCGCGGGGTAGGCCAGATCACCCGCGAGCAGCACCTGCAGCCCGAGCTCGGCGCATCGCGCCCACACGCGGTCGGGATCGATCCGCTCGGCACTGCGGCGCCACGCGGTGCGCACCCGCTCGACCTCGAGCACCTTGGCGACCGCGCTCCCGGCAACCGGTGGCTCGTGCCCGGCCGCGACGGCCCACGCCCGGTCGGGTGCGTGATGGCGCAGCAAGGCCGCCAGGCGGTGCATGGTCATGAGGTCGAACGACGCGAGCGCTGCGGCGAAGGCAGCGGGCGGCCGGGCGGCGCTCACGGCACCCGCACCCGCGACGACCCGCCGAAGGCGACGCGCAGCTGCAGCGCGAGCACGAGCTCCTCCTCCCCGATCGTGTCGTGACCGCCACCCAGGTCGGCGAACGTGCGCGCCACCCGGCGCACCCGGTGCAGTCCCCGGCCGGTGAGGCGATTGGCCTCGAACTCGCGGCGCACGATCCGCTCGGCGGCGGCGCTGAGCGGTGCCCATGCCTCGAGGTCGTCGGCGGTGAGCGCCGCGTTCAGCACCCCCGCCCGGTCGAGCGCCACCGAGCGAGCGGCCAGCACCCGCTCGCGCACCACGGCGGTGGGCTCGCCGCCGTCGCGACCGAGCAGATCGTCGGCGGTCGCCGCGCTCACCCCGACCCGCAGGTCGAACCGGTCGAGCAGCGGCCCGGAGATCCGCCGCAGGTACTTCGCCTTCGCCGCGACGTCGCACTCGCAGTCGCCCGGCCGGCCACCGCCGCACGGGCACGGGTTGGTGGCCGCCACCATCTGGAACCGGGCCGGCAACACGGCCGTCACGGCAGCCCGGGACACGCGCACCACCCCTTCCTCGAGCGGCTGCCGCAGCGCGTCGAGGACGTGGCCGGGGAACTCGCCGAGCTCGTCGAGGAAGAGGGTCCCACCATGCGCCAACGACACCTCGCCGGGCCGCAACGACGACGAGCCACCGCCCACCAGCGCGACCATCGAACTCGAGTGATGCGGTGCCCGGAAGGTGGGGACCCGCACGACACCACCACCGGGTACCGGCAGACCCGCCGCGGAGTGGATCATCGTCGCCTCGAGCGCAGTGGCCGGATCGAGCGCCGGCAGCAGCCCGGGCAGACGCTGGGCGAGCATCGTCTTGCCGGCGCCGGGCGGGCCGACGAAGAGCAGATGATGCCCACCCGCCGCCGCCAGCTCCAGCGCGAGGCGCGCCCCCGGTTGACCGCGCACGTCGGCCAGGTCGGGCAACACCACCGGGACCGCCGCCTCGCCGCGCCGGGGCGGGTCGGGCCACGGATCACCGGCGAGCGCCGCCACGACCTCGACGAGGTCGGCTGCGCACCGGACGTCGACAGCGCCGATCGCCGTGGCCTCGCCGTGGGCGTCGGCCGGGACGACCACCGTGCGGTCCGACCGACACGCCACCATCGGCGCGACCCCCGGCATGCCACGCAACGAACCGTCGAGCCCGAGCTCGCCCACGAACGCGTACCGCTCGACCGCGTCGGGCGGCACCTGTTCGTCGGCGACGAGCAACGCCACGGCGATCGCGAGGTCGAGGCCGGCGCCCGCCTTGCGCATGCCACTCGGTGCGAGGTTCACCGTGATCCGGCGGCTCGGCCAGCGCAGACCGCTCGACAGGATCGCGGCGCGGACCCGGTCGCGCGACTCGCGGCAGATGGCGTCGGGCGACCCGACGATGGTGAAGCCGGGCAGACCGACGCCCGCGTGCACCTCGACGGTGACGGGCTGACCGGTGACGCCGAGCAGGGTGGCGGACGGGACCGACGCGATCATCGTGGACCTCCGAGAGACGCGTGCGAACGCGATGCGGATGGAGGAGGGGACGTCCGGTCCCGACGACGGCTGCGGCGGAAGCTATCGGCTGCAGCGCGAACCGCAACCGGGGCCGCGCCCCCGCTCGACGCGGGGTGCCCTTCGGCGACTCGGTCGAGCTGTGACAATGACGCCATGGTCCGCCCCCCGCTCCGACGACGCGCGCACGGCCAGCCCGCAGCGGCAGTCGGTCTCGCACTCGCCGTCGTGGTGGTCGTGGGTGTCTCGTGCGGCGACGAACCCGAACCGACCGTGGCGGCCTACTGCGCCGAAGTGGGCGCGAACCTCGACTCGCTGGTGTCGCCCGCGATCTCCACCAGCGCCGACGTCGACCCGCTCATCGACCGCTACCGGTCGATCGCGGCGGTCGCCCCGGCCACCGTCGAGCCCGAGTGGCAGACGGTGATCACCGCGCTCGAAGCGGCCGCTGCGGTGGTGGCCGGCGACCCGGCGACGATGGAGGAGGCGTCGCGCGCGGCGCTCGCCGGGCAACCCGCGTACACCCGCATCCAGCAGTACACCCAGACCCAGTGCGGCATCGCGATCGGTACGCCGCCGCCACCCACGAACCCGGTGACCGCCACGACCGTCGTGCCACCGTCGTCCGAAGGGTCACTCCCGAGCAGTGTCGGCGGCTGAACGCCAGCGGCCCGGTCGGGCCGCGGATCGGATCAGCGGATCTCGCCGCGCTTGACGATCACCTTGTCGACGAGGCCGTACTCCTTGGCCTCCTCGGCGGTGAACCAGCGGTCGCGCTCGGCGTCGGCCTGGATCTTCTCGACCGCCTGGCCCGTGTGCTGCGCGGTGAGCTCGGCCATGCGGCGCTTGGTGTAGACGAGCTGTTCGGCCTGGATGGCGATGTCGGCCGCCTGACCACGCAGGCCGGCGAGCGGCTGGTGCATCATCACGCGTGCGTTGGGCAGCGTGAACCGCTTGCCGGCGGCACCGGCGGTGAGCAGGAACTGGCCCATGCTGGCCGCCATGCCCATGCACACGGTGGCCACGTCGCAGCTGACGAACTGCATCGTGTCGTAGATGGCCATGCCGGCGTAGACCGACCCGCCGGGGCTGTTGATGTACAGCCAGATGTCGGCGTTGGGGTCTTCACCCTCCAGGTACAGCAGCTGCGCGCACAGCGAGTTCGCGATCTCGTCGTTGACGTCGGTGCCGAGCATCACCACCCGGTTCTTGAGCAACCGGTTGAACACATCGGCGCGAGGGTCGCCCCCCGGATCGAGCGCGGTGGGCACGTACGGCACTTCGGTCGCAGACATGGCCACAGGCTACCGTCGACCTGGGCTGCACCGATGGACGAGGTGCGGCCGTCCCTGGCCCATCCCATCCCCCACGGGCCCCTCACCCGGGAGCCACGGCATGACCGACGCATCCTTCCGCCCCAACGTCGACGAGCTGGTGACCAACAACTCGCGCTACCACCAGAGCTTCGGCGACCCGCCGCTCGACGTCCGCCCCCGCCGCAAGCTCGCGATCGTCGCGTGCATGGACAGTCGCATGGACATCTTCGAGATGCTCGGCCTGGAGCACGGCGAAGCACACATCATCCGCAATGCCGGCGGGGTGGTCACCGACGACGTGATCCGATCGCTCGTGCTCAGCCAGCGCCGCCTCGGCACCCGGGAGATCATCCTCGTCCATCACACCAACTGCGGTCTCGAAGGGGTGAGTTCCGACGACTTCCTGCACGAGCTGGAGCTGGAGTCCGGCGTCCGCCCCTGGTGGGCGCTCGAGGCGTTCCGCGACCCGTACGACGACGTCCGCCAGAGCATCAAGCGCCTGCAGCTGAGCCCGTTCGTGGCCCACAAGGACCACATCAGCGGCTTCGTCTACGACGTGCACACCGGCAAGCTGCACCCGGTCGAGCCCGCTGGCTGAACGCCCGCCGCGGTCAGCGGCGTACGCCGCTCGCGATCACCACCACCCGCTCACCGGGATCGAGCTGGTCGCGCACTGCCAGCAAGCCCGCGAGACCGGCCGTGCCGGTGGCCGACGCGTCGATGCTCGTGGACGCGCGCAGCAGATCGTTCGCCTCCAGCACCTGCGCCTCGGACACCACGACCGGCGCCCCACCAGTGGCGGCCATCGCGCGAACGATCGGGATCCAGTCGTAGGTCTCGTCGTCGAGGATCCCGTCGGCGGCGGACGCGCCGACGTGCTCCCACGGCCACATGCACTCGTCCCAGTGCGCGGCCGCGCCGGCCGGGCCGCCCACCCCGAAGGAACGTTGCCACGCCCGCTCGAGCGGCGCGCAGTGCTCGGTCTGCACGGCGTGCAGGCGCACCGGCCGACCGCCCTCGGCGAGACCGGCGGCCACACATGCCGCGAACGCGCCGCCACCCACCTGGACGAACAGTCGATCGAACGGCGACGCGTCGATGTCGTCCATCGCCACGGCGAGCTCCCAGCCGATCGTGCGTCCGCCGTCGAGACACCATGCGTTCTCCGGTCCCTGCACCCCGAACGGCACCGCGCCGGCAGCGACCGCCTCACGGAAGCGGAGCACGCACGGGTCGCCCGGCGGGTCGGTGTCGAGCCGTGGACAGGTGACCACGTCGGCGTGCAGCTCGTGCAGACGCGCCACCACCGCTGCGTTCGCCGCGACCGGTACGAACACCCGGATCGGCCAGCCGACCGCTGCGGCGAGTGTGCCGGCGGCGAGGGCGGCGTTGCCGCACGACGCGATCGCGAGCGGCGGCCGCGCCGCGGGCGACGACCACGGCGCACGGCCGGCGAGCTCGGTGGTGACCAGATGGAGCAGGATCGTGAACAGGTGTCGGGCCTTGTGGCTGCCGCCGACGTTGCCGGTCTCGTCCTTCACCCACACCCCGCCGAGTTCGTCGAATCCGAGCGCGGTGCTGAGCGCGTCGGCCCGCACGAACGGGGTGGTACGAAAGCCGGTGCCCGCCACGCTGGCGACCTTCGTGTCGAGGTCGCGCACGATCGCTTGGCGGGCGTCGTCGGTGAGGCCGAGCGCGGCGGCGTACGCGTCCCACGCGAGGTGGTGCCGGAACGCCACGAACGGATCGGCGTCGCCGGTCGGTCGGAGCGGTGCGGCTGCAGTGACGAGCTCGAGCGTGTGGTGACGTCCGTCGCCGGCGCGTGGGCACCGCCACTGGAGCGGCGACGCGATGTCGACGTGCGCGCCGCACACCGGGCAGCGCCAACCGGCGACCGTCGGCAGATCCACCGCTCAGGCCGCAGCGACGCGAGCGTTGAACTCGGTGATCAGCTCGTCCCACACGGGCAGGTAGCGGCGCAGCCCGCGCCAGAAGTCCTGGCTCCGGCGGGCCTCGAACAGTTCGAACGGGGTGCCCTGCTGCTCGACCCAGGTGTAGTAGCCGAGGTTGAAGATCCGGTTGCGGTCGCGCTCGGTGCACTCGATCGTGTCGGCGGTGTCGACGTGACCGAGGTGCTCGCCGAACACCTCGGCGGCGTCGACGGTGGAGAACTCGCCACCGAAGCGGCCGGCGATCGTCTTGGCCCGCTCACTCGGGTACAGGGCGGCGCCGTCGGTGGCGATGGTGACGATCGCGTCGTCGGCACCGAGGCCGAGCAGCTTCGCGGTCTTGATCGCGGCGAGCACGTTGCAGATCGACGAGAAGCCGAAGTGCTCGAGCGCGGCGACCAGCTCGGCCGGCACGCCCTTGCGATCGACGAGGTACTCGCGCCCGGCGGACGTGTTGAACAGCACGTCGAGCTCGTCGGTCGCACGGTCGCTGATGCCCACGACGACGTCGGTGTTGGTGACGTTGTGGATGAGCGGGATGTGCTTGTCGCCGATGCCCTGGATGTTGTGCTCGCCGAAGCCGTTCTCGAGCATCGTCGGGCACTCGAGCGCCTCGACCGCCACGATCTTCGTGCCGTAGGTGTCCTTCAACCGGTCGCCCGCGGCGATCGTGCCGGCCGAACCCGTCGCGCTGGTGAACGCGGCGAGGCGCAGATCGCGACCGCTCACGGCCCGCACGTGCTCGAACACGTGGGCGAGCGCCCGACCGGTGACCTCGTAGTGGCCGAGGTGGTTGCCGAACTCGCAGAACTGGTTGAGCACGAAGTTGCCCGGATCGAGCGCGAGCTCGTTGCAGGCGTCGTAGATCTCCTTCACGTTGCTCTCGGTACCGACGGTCCTGATCACGTCCTCGGCCGGGTTCGCGCACCAGCGGTCGAGCCAGTCGAAGCGCTCCTGGCTCATGCCCGCCGGCAGGATCGCCACGCCGCGGCTGGCCATGATCCGGCTGATCGCGATGCCGCCGCGGGCGTAGTTGCCGGTGCTCGGCCAGATCGCCCGATGCCGGGTGGGATCGAACTGGCCGGTCACGACACGCGGTGCGAGGCAGGCATAGGCGGCGAGCACCTTGTGCGCGGTGATCATCGGGAAGCGGTCGCCGAAGGCCACAATGATCGGGGACTCGACGCCCGTCAGCGACGGCGGCAGCACCACGTGGTCGGGCACCTCGACCCGGCCGCCGGCGAGGTCGTTGTACCAATGCACCCGCCACAGGTTGCGGGCGTCGGGCGCGTCCTTGTCGACGCCGGCGACGACCGCCGGATCGACCGTACTGGGGTCGGCCAGCTGGGCGAAGGTCGGCAGCACGATCCCCTGCTCACGGAACCGGGCCACGCTGTTGGCGAGCGATGCGTCGTCGACGACGACGTCGGCGAGTCCGAACTGGTTGAAGAGGGCGTCCTGCAGGGGGTCGGCGGCGAGCGTCACGCTTGACATTCTGTCAAAGCCGGACCCGACTCCCTCCCCCTCCCCCACAGGTCCGAGCGCGCCGTCGCGATCCTCCGTCGAGGTTTACGGAAGGACCTGCTTCCGGAACTCGGTAGGATCGGATCGCATGAGCGACCTGACCGACGCCAAGCGACGTCTGGTCGAACGCCTGAAGCGCGTCGACTCGGCCACGGCTCGCGAGCTGGCGGCCGAGTTCGAACTCACCGACACCGCGGTGCGCCAGCACCTCGAACACCTGCACGAGCTCGGCCTCGTCGAGCGCAGCGACGGCGCGGCGAGCGGGCGTGGTCGACCGGCGGCACGGTGGCGGCTCGCGTCGGCGGCCGCGGCGATGTTCCCCGACCGCCACGTCGACCTCACCGTCGACCTCATCGGGTCGATCCGGACCGAACTGGGCGACGACGCGCTCGAGCGCGTGATCGAGCGTCGCGCCGACCGTCAGGCCGACACGTACCGCCGCCTCGTCGGCACCGGCACCATCCCCGTGCGCGTGGGCCGGCTGGCCGAGCAGCGCAGCGCCGAGGGCTACGTGGCCGAGGTGGTGCGAGACGGTGACGACCTGGTGCTCGTCGAGCACCACTGCCCGATCGGTGCGGCTGCCGCTGCGTGCGGCGACCTCTGTCGCAGTGAGCTCGACGTGTTCCGTCGAACCCTCGGCGACGACGTGGTCGTCGCACGCGAGCAGCACCTGCTGTCGGGCGGGCAGCGCTGCGCCTATCGCATCAGCGCGGCGTGAACGCCCCGATCAGCCCTGCACGACCTCACTGATCTGCATCACCGGCGTGATGTTGGTGTAGTTGGCGACGTCGGCCATGACGGCCTGGGTGCCCGGGTTGCCCATCGCTGCCTGGAACTGGTCCATCGACTCGAAGAAGAAGTGGACCCCGGCGGTGTACGGGCCGTTGACGCCCTTGTCGATCTCGGCGCCGACGCCCCAGGTGGTCGCGGCGAGCGGCACGTGCGTGTCGCGGTAGTAGTCGTGGTCGAAGGTGCTGTCGTCGGCGGACGGGTAGAGGACGCTCACTCGGATCATGCAGCGCACTGTAGGCAGTGGCGGCACACGGCTCGTCACGGGGCGCGGGTACTGTGCGACGTCGATGGCCGACTTCCTCCTCGGCGGGCAGATCGACCCCGCCTCCAAGCAGCGCACCGAGACCGCCACCACCGTGCCGTCGAGCGACTTCACGACGCACGGGGTGATCGTCGGCATGACCGGCTCCGGCAAGACCGGTCTCGGCGTCGTCCTCGTCGAAGAGGTGCTCCGTGCGGGGGTGCCCGCGCTGTTGATCGACCCGAAGGGCGACCTCACCAACCTGTGCCTCACGTTCCCGTCGCTCGCACCCGCCGACTTCGAGCCGTGGGTGAACGAGGGCGACGCCTCGAAGGCCGGCCAGAGCGTGGCCGAGTTCGCCGCAGCGCAGGCCGAGTCGTGGACCTCCGGCCTCGCCGGCTGGGGGCTCACCGGCGCCTCCATCGCCGACCTGCGCGAGCGCGTCGACTTCACGATCTACACCCCCGGATCGGCCGGCGGCGTCGGCGTGAACATCGTCGGCTCGCTGCAGGCGCCGGCCGACCTGTCCGACCACGAGACCGTCGGCGACGAGATCGAGGGGTACGTGAGCGGCCTGCTCGGCCTCGTCGGCATCGACGCCGATCCACTGTCGAGCCGCGAACACATCCTGCTGTCCAACCTGATCATGAACGAGTGGTCGAACGGCCGCAGCCTCGACCTGCCCACGCTCGTCGGCATGGCGCTCACCCCGCCGATCCGCAAGCTCGGGGTGTTCGAGCTCGACTCGTTCTTCCCGCCGAAGGACCGCACCGCGTTCGCGATGCGACTGAACGGCTTGCTCGCCTCGCCGAGCTTCGCTGCCTGGATGAGCGGCGTGCCGCTCGACATGGAGACGATGCTGCGCACCCCCGACGGCCGGCCGCGGTGCGCGATCGTCACCACCGCCCACCTGAGCGACGAGGAGCGGCAGTTCGTCACCACGCTCGTGTTGTCGAAGCTGGTCACGTGGATGCGCCGTCAGAGCGGCACCACCGACCTGCGCGCCCTGCTCTACATGGACGAGGTCGCCGGCTACCTGCCACCCACGGCCGCACCGCCGACGAAGAAGCCGATCATGACCCTGATGAAGCAGGCGCGTGCGTTCGGGGTGGGTGTGGTGCTGAGCACCCAGAACCCGGTCGACATCGACTACAAGGCGTTGTCGAACGCCGGCACGTGGATGATCGGTCGCCTCCAGACCGACCGCGACAAGATGCGGCTGCTCGACGGCATGAGCGCGGCATCGGGTGGCGTCGACGTCGCCGCGATCGGCGACACCATCAGCGGCCTCGGCAAGCGCCAGTTCGTGTTGAAGCGTGCCGGCAAGGACCATCCCGAACTGTTCACCACTCGCTGGGCGATGAGCTACCTGCGCGGCCCGCTCACCCGCGACCAGATCGCCGTGCTGATGGCCGAGCGCAAGGCCGTCGCCGAGGTGCCCACCCCGCCGGCCGCACCGGCACCGGCACCGGCACCGGCGACGTCCGCCGCGCCGTCGACAGCTGGGGCGGCCGGGGCCGGCACGTTCGCCCCACCCACCGGACCCGCGGCAGCCGTCCCTGCACCCGGCACGACGCCGGCGCCAGGTCCGCTGCCGGCCTCCCCCGCGGTCGATCCCGACGCATCGGTGCTCGCCCCCAAGGTCGCCGAGGGGGTGCCCGTCCGATGGATCGACGTCGCTGCACCCTGGCTCGCCGAGGTGGGCGGCGACGCACGCGGTACCCGGTTGCAGGCCACGGCCGTCGCCCGCATCACCATGCGCTTCGACGACGAGTCGGCCGACCTGGTGCACGACGAGGAGTACGAGGTGGTGGTCACCCCGCTCGCCGAGCTGCTCGACCTCACTCGCGCCGCCGTCGCCGTCGATCACGACGAACGCGATCTGCGCACCGAGGCACCCGCAGGCATCAGCTACGTGTTGCCCGAGGCGAAGATCTCGACCAAGGCGTTCTGGACGAAGCTGCAGCGCGATCTCCTCGATCAGATCGTCCGCTCTCGCCAGCTGGAGCTCGCCGCCAACAAGCAGCTGAAGTTGGTGGCCCGACCGGGCGAGACGTTCGAGGCGTTCGAGGCCCGCTGTCTCGCCGCCGCCGACGAACGCGCCGATGCCGAGATCGCGAAGCTGAAGGACACCTACGAGACCCGGTTCCGGCGACTGCGCGATCAGCTCGACACCGCCGAGGACCGCGTCGACGTGCTCCGCGAAGAGCGTGAGGGCAAGCGCAACGAAGAACTGTTGTCCACCGTCGGCGGTGTGCTCGGCGGCATCTTCGGCGGTCGCCGCCGAGGTGGTGCGCTCGGATCGCTCAACAAGGCCGCGAGCAAGCGGCGGCAGAGCTCGACGGCCGGTGCGCGGCTCGATGCGGCCGAGGACAAGGTGCAGACGATCAGCGACCAGCTGATCGAGCTGCAGGGTGACCTCGAGAACGAGGTCACCCGGATCGACGTGCGGTGGGCCACGCTGGCGAAGGAGATCACCACCGTGCAGATCCCGCTCGAGAAGGGCGATGTGAAACTCACCCAGCTCGTGCTCGGCTGGATGCCGGTCGCCTGACGGCACGGTCCGCCCACAGGCGGACGTGCTCACCAGCGTTCGGCGTCCTCCGGGGCCAGCGTGCTCGGACCGACGTGGGCGTCGAGCCAGGCGTTCATGTCGGCACAGGCGTCCCAGGCGCCGCGCACACGGTCCACCACCTGCCGGGTGTGCATCCACTTCGCGACGGGCCAGCTGCGCATCGCCATCAGTCCCTTGCGGCGCAGGAGCACGATGCGCGGATGATCCTTCGGGTAGCCCCTCGGCGCGGTCTTCAACTCGCTGATCGCCCCGATCCGGTGGCCGCCCGCGGCGAGGGCGGCGACGATGCGTTCGATCTCCCCGCCGGTCGCGTCGAGGTCGACGGCTCGCCGGAAGCGCTCGAGCTGATCCGACGCCATCGCGTAGTACCCGGCTCCCACCATCAACCCCTCGGCCGAGATCTGCACGTAGAACCCGGCGCCGCCCTCGCTCTCGCCGAACGCCCCCTGGTGCTCCTTGTAGGGCGGCTTGTTCTTCGCGAAGCGCACGTCGTTGTACGGCCGGAACACGTGGAACGGACCATGGTCGGCGAGCTCGCCCAGCAGGTCGTCCAGCGGGCCGCGCACCGACTCGACGTGAACGGACTTGTTCGCCAGCCAGTACGACCGCGAATTGTCGGCGTGCAGCCCGTCGTAGAACGAGAACGCCGACGGGGGGAAGCCACGGAACGTCACGGTCGGCAGTCTGCCACCCGCGGTGGCGGTGCCGGACGGCGGATAGCGTGCGGGCAGACGCGGGCGTGGCGAAATGGCAGACGCGCGAGGTTTAGGTCCTCGTTCCGGAAGGAGTGTGGGTTCGACTCCCACCGCCCGCACCCTCGGCGCCGACGGCGTCCCCGAACCAGGTGAGCGCGCGGCGCGCCGCGAGGGTGGCGGCGATCGTCGCCACGCCGAGCACCACGATCAACAGGCGCACCAACCACAGGTCGACGCCGGAGCGGTCGAGCGCGCGTTCGGCCCGCTCGGCGAGGTCGACCGAGAGGAGCTGCACCTCGTCGAGCCTGGCGCGGGCGTCGTCGATGCTGCGTGCGAGACGATCGAGGTCGGTGGCGATGGTCGCGAGCGTCGCCGTGGCCGCGTCCAGGTCGGACGCCGTGCCGGCCAGCTGATCGCCGAGACTCCGCAGCTGATCCGGCACCGGTTCGAGCCCGTCGGCCAACACACGCAGGTCTTCGGCCAGCGAGTCGGAGTCGCCCGGGATGAACCGCTCGATGGCCTCCACCAACCCGGCGAGGCGGTCGGCGATGCTGCTCGTGCCGGAGACCGCGTCGGCGATGTTCGTGCCGAGCGCGGCGCCGAGCTCGTCGGCCGTCGCGGCACCGTCGACGAGGAGGCCGCGTGCTTCGTCGATCGACGTCGCCGAGGTGTCGGCCAGCGTGGTGAGGTCGTCGGCGAGCCCCTCGGCCGTGGCGGCACCGAGCGCAGCGGCATCGGCCCCCTCGGCAGTGACCTCCAGCCCGTCGCGGTAGGTGGCCCCGACACGCTGGGTGATCGCGAGCCCGAGCACCGTGGCGACGGCGGCGAGTACCGCCACCACCGCCAACAGCCGGCGCACCCGATCGACACCGCGGCCGGGCAGTGTGGGGTCAGCGGCGGCGGTCGGCGTCGTCGATGGGGAGGTCGTCGGTCGGGAGGGCGGCACGTCCGGCATGTACCGCCACTGTAGGCAGCAGCCGCGACAGCGTGCTCCAGCCGTGGTCGGGCGCGAACAGCACTCGCTCGGTGTCGTCCACCGGCAGCGGGCGACCGAGCAGGAACCCCTGCGCCCGGGTGCAGCCCTTCTCGATCACGAACGCCAGTTGCTCGGGTGTCTCCACACCCTCCGCGACGACGTGCACGCCGAGCACCCGACCGAAGTTCACCATCGCGTCGATCGCCGTGGCGTCGAGCCCGTCGGGACCGGCCCCGGCCACGAAGCTGCGGTCGACCTTGATCACGTCGACCTGCAGCTGGCGGAGGTACGCCATCGACGAAAAGCCCGTGCCGAAGTCGTCGACGGCGACGGTGACGCCCATGGCTCGCACGGTTTCGAGCACCAAGCGGGCCGGCTCCAGATCGGCGAGGAGCTGGGTCTCGGTGAGTTCGAGCTCGAGCAGGCGCGGATCGGCACCGGACACGCTGAGCGCCTCGACGAGATCGCCGATCAGGTCGCCGTCGATGAGGTGCCGACCCGAGAGGTTGACCGCGATCCGCATCGTGCAGGACGGGTCGTGGTCGCGCCACGCCGCGATCCGGTCGCACGCCTGTCCGAGCATCGAGCGGGTGAGGTCGATGATCAGCGAGGAACTCTCCGCGATGGCGACGAACTCCGACGGCTGCACGTAGCCGATGCCGGGCCGCTCCCACCGCGCCAGCGCCTCGGCGCCGACCGGCCGCCCGGTGGTCAGGTCCCACACGGGCTGGAGATGCATCTCCAGGTCGCCGCGACCGATGGCCTCGCGCATCGCCAGCTCCATCTCGGCTCGCCGTTCGACACGCGCCTGGAACTCCTGGTCGAACACCTCCACGCGGGCCCGCCCGAGATCCTTGGCGTGGTACACGGCCGCATCGGCACGGTGGATCACGTCGAGCGGGGCGTCGCCGGGCAACATCGTCGCGACGCCGATGCTCGCCGAGATACCGAACAGCGAGTCGTCGAACTCGTAGGGCTGCTCCACGCGCTCGATCAGACGTCGCCCGAGGCGCACGACCGCGTGTTCGTCGGGCAGATCGTCGACGACCACCACGAACTCGTCCCCGCCCAACCGGGCCACCATGCCGCCGGCGCGGATCTCGGTCTGGAGCCGCCGGGCGATCTCGACGAGCACCAGATCGCCGACCCCGTGGCCCTTGGTGTCGTTCACGCTCTTGAACCCGTCGACGTCGATGAACAGCACCGAGGTGGGACGTCCGGCGTCGGACAGCTGGGCGAGCCGCTCCAACACCGCGAACCGGTTGGGCAACCCCGTCAGTGCATCGGAGCGGGCCTGGTGCGCGAGGCGGCGCTCGAACTCCTTTCGTTCCGTGACCTCCTCGGCGATCACGGTGCGCATCGGGCCGCCGGTGGTGGTGACGTCGGTGTGCTCGACGTCGAGCCACACGTGGGAACCGTCGGCGCGACGCACCTCGCACTCACCGCGCGACGCGCTGATCCACTCGCCGAGTCGGCGACCGAGTTGCGCGTCGGCCGGCACGCCGAGTGCCCGGGCCGCCGCCCCGTTCGCCGAGGTGATCCGACCGGCCTCGTCGATGGTCCAGATCGAGAACGACGCGTGTGACACGATCGCCGAGGCCCGTTCCTCGCTGGCCTGCAACTGCGCCGTCATGCCGGTGAGCCGATCGACCGACGTCCGGATCGACGACCCGAGACGCCCCGGCGACTCCTCGGCCAGGCTCGGATCGTCGAGACGGCCGGCCGCGAGCGCCGCGGCCTGGCGATCGACCTGACGGAGCGCAGCGAGCATCGCGTTCATGGTGGCGGTGAGCGACCGGAGCACGCTCGGGCCTCGCACCGGCAACGGCGCGAGCGCCAACTCGCCGTGACCGATGGCTGCCGCACGGCGCCCCAGCGCCAGCAGCGGCCGCAGGATCGAACGAGCGGTGATCGCGACGAGCGCCAACACGAGGGCGACCATCGACACCAACAGCACGGTGGTCCGCTCGAGGCTGGTGCGGCTCGCGTCGGCACTGGCCTCGACCGTGCTGCGCACCTCACCGTAGTAGTCGTCGGCCCAGGCGCTCAGCGCCTCCACCTGGTTCATCTCGCCCAGCACGAGCCCCACCACCGTCCTCGCCCAGTCCGGGCTCAGCATCAACTCGAGGTCCACCTCCTCGGGCACCGGCGTGAGCAGGTCGGGGGCAGCGCTCACCACCTCGTCGAGGGATGCAGCGGTGCCGGGCGGCAGCAGGTCGCGGAACTGGGCGATCGCCTGCTGGTGCGCTGCGCCGGCTGCGGCCAACCGTTCGCGGTGGCGACCGGGGTCGACCGACACCGACAGGATCGCATCGGCGAGGTCGCCGGCCGACGCAAGCACCCATGTCAGCGAGGTCGACTCGGCGCGATATCGCTTCAGCGTGAGCGGCACGGTGGTCGGGGTGTACGCGAGGCGGGCCGACTCCAGCGCGTCGTCGAGCAGCAGCTCCAGGTGCGAGAAGGTGGCGTCGATCGTGGTTCGGTCGCCGGCCCGCGCCTCGGTCTGGGCGCGGATGCCCGCGATCTCGGCCCGCACCTCGTCGAGCCCGTCGCCGAGACGGCCGGTGCGCTGCAGGGTGAGGTCACCGTCGACGGCCCGCAACGAAGCGAGGGCGTCGTCGAGGCGATCGATGTTGGCCTCGTAGATCGCCTCGTAGTCGACGCCGGTGAGATCGGCGATCACGCCCCGGTCGACGTCGAACGCGTCCACGGCCGCCAGGCCGACGTGGGCGAGGTGTTCGACGAATCGGGGTGCCGCCACCGCGGCGACCCGCTGTTCGAACGCCACCAGTCGTGCCAGGTCCTCGGACGCGTCGACCGCCACCTCCTCCCGCCGGACGTCGCTCCATCCCACCTGCACGAGCGCGAACAGCGGCACCAGGCCGACGGCGAGCAGGCGCGCGACCACCGACCCACCCCGTACGCGCCGTTCCCGCCAGCTCATCGCCAGGTGATATCGGCCTGTGCACCCCCGGAGTTGAGGGGGAAGACCCCCTGTCGGGTGGGACGCGTGCCGGGATAGGGTCGGCGCCACATGCGCGTGCAGGACCTCTCGACCCCGGCTGTCGTCGTCGACGTCGACGTGCTCGATGCCAACCTCCGCACCATGGCGGCCGTCCACCCCGGGCCGGCGCTGCGTCCACACGTGAAGGCGCACAAGTGCACGGCGCTGGCGGCGGCGCAGGCTGCGATCGGTCATCGGAGTTTCACCTGCGCCACGGTGCGCGAGGTGGTGGGCATGGCGGCCGCCGGCCTCGGCCACGACCTGCTGCTGGCGAACGAGGTGGTCGATGCCGGCCGGCTGCGCTCGATGGTCGATGCCGCCGTGCGCCACGACGCGCGCGTCACCGTCGCCGTCGATTCCGTCGCCACGATCGAGGCCGCGGCCGCTGCCGGGGTGACCGAGGTGCTCGTCGACGTCGACGTCGGACTGCCACGGTGTGGGTGCGCGGTGGCCGATGCGGGCCACGTCGCCGATCTCGCCCGGGCCCGCGGCCTGCAGGTGCGCGGCGTGATGGGCTACGAGGGCCACCTGATGGCGCTCGACGACCCGGTCGCCCAGCGCGATCGTGTCGACGAGGCGATGGCCCTGCTCGTCGCGGCGCACGCCGACGTGGGCGGCGACGTGATCAGCGCGGGCGGCACCGGCACGCACCACCTGCACCGCACCGTCGGGCACCCCGGCGGTGCGCCGGGCGTCACCGAGGTGCAGGCCGGCAGCTATGCGCTCATGGACAGCCACTACGCCGCCCGCGGCCATCCGTTCGGTCTCGCGTGCCACGTGCTCGGCACCGTGGTGTCGGTGTCGTCGCGCCACGCGGTGGCCGACGTCGGGTTGAAGGCGATGGGCATGGACCACGGCAACCCCACCACCGGCGCGGGCGCCGTGTGGTTCCTCTCCGACGAGCACGTCACGTTCGCGCCGACGCGGCCGGTCGCCGTCGGCGAACGCGTCGCGTTCGTGCCGGCGCACATCGACCCGACGCTCGCGATGCACGAGGCCATCTGGCTGGTCCGCGGCGACGAGGTGCTCGATCGATGGCCGATCGACCTGCGTCACTGGTGACCCGTCTCGGCGAACGCGCCGGTCGCGCGGCCACCGCTGCCGTGGCGCTGGTGGTGCTCAGCCAGGTGGTCGGGTTCAGCTGGATCCCAGTGCTGTGGGCGGTGCAGTCGTTCACGCCGTACGTGCTCGCGCCGTCGATCGCCGTGGGTGTGCTCGCCGCCCGGCATCGGCGCTGGCCGATCGCCGGCGTGCACGGCGCATCGGTCGTGTGCCTGATCTGGCTGGCCGCGCCGGTGATGTGGCCCGATGCGCCACCCGCCGTCGGCGCCGACGCACCCCGACTCACCATCGCACAGGGCAACGTGTTCTACTCGAACCCGTCACCGGGCGAGGCGCTCGATGCGCTGTTCGCCACCGGCGCCGACGTCGTGGCGATCACCGAGTACTCCGAGGCGGCAGCCGCACTGGCGGCCGGCGACGGGGCGGCTGCGCGCTACCCGTACCTCGCCGCCAACGCCGACCTCACCAGGGCCGGGGTGGCGTTGTTCAGCCGGTATCCCATCGAGCAGATCGAGCTCGGACCGATCGGCCGGAGTCAAGGGGTCGTGGCCGTCCTCGACGTGGCGGGCCGGTCCGTCCGGCTGGCCGTCGTGCATCCCCAGCCCGGCACCAGCGGTCGCGGGTTGTCCACCTGGAGCGACGACCTGGCCACGATCGCCGACCGGTTCGTGCCGGACGACACGACCTTCGACGCGAGCGTGCTCGTGGGCGACTTCAACGCCACGCGCTGGCACCCGGCCTTTCGCGACCTGCTCGACCGCGGCTGGACCGATGCGCACGAACAGATCGGCCAGGGGTGGTCGGCTTCCTGGCCGAACGATCGGGTGTGGCCGCCGATGGTGCGCATCGACCACGCGCTCGTCGACCGTGGCGCCGTCGCGCTGGCGGCTCGCAACCTCACCCTCGCCGGCAGCGACCACGCCGGCTTCGTGGTCGAGCTCGGGCTGGTGTCGCGCACAGGGTGAGCGTCAGCGTGCCATCAGGGCGTCGCGCAGCGCGGCGAAGGCCCGACCCCGGTGCGAGATGGCGTTCTTCTCGTCGTCGGTCATCTGGCTGAAGGTCCGGCCCTCGGGGTTGTGATCGACCGGGACGAACAGTGGGTCGTACCCCCACCCACGGCCGCTGCGCTCGGCGTCGGCGATGATGCCGCGACACTCGCCGCGCACGAGGAGCTCCTCGCCGGTCGGCCACACCACGAGCGCGACGGTGACGAACGCCGCGCCCCGCTCCGTGACGCCGTCGAGCACCCGCAGCATCTTCGCCCGGTTCTCGGCGAAGGTGGCGTGAGGACCGGCGAAGTAGGCGGTCTCCACGCCGGGTTCACCTCCCAGTGCGTCGACGAACAGCCCGGTGTCGTCGGCCACCGCCGGCAGGCCGGTGGCGTCGCAGATGGCACGGGCCTTCAGCCTTGCGTTGCCCTCCAGCGTGCCGGCGTCCTCCACCACGTCGGGGACGTGGTCGGGCCGGGCGATCAGCTCGACGAGGTCGCCGAGCACCGCAGCGATCTCGTCCACCTTGTGCGGATTGGCGGTGGCGCACACCAGTTGCATCGACACGTCGTCCTCTCAGCGACCGAGTGGGCGCGGCGTGGGCGCGTCGGCCAGCAGTTGTGCCTGGTAGCCCATGATGTCGGCGATGCCGCTGGCGGCCAGCTCGAGCAGCGCGTCGAGCTCGCTGCGACGGAACGCCACGCCTTCCGCGGTGCCCTGCACCTCCACGAAGCGCGGCTCGTCGTCGTCGCGCCCGAGCATCACCACGTTCATGTCGACCTCGGCGCGCGAATCCTCGGCGTAGGGCAGGTCGAGCACCGGCTCGCCGTCGACGATGCCGACGCTGATCGCTGCGCAGGCGGAGTGCAACGGGTGCTTGGTGATCGCCCGGTTCTGCACCAGCCGCGTGAGTGCGTCGTGCAGTGCCAGGTACCCGCCGCAGATGCTGGCGGTGCGCGTGCCGCCGTCGGCCTGCAGCACGTCGCAGTCGACGATCACCTGGCGCTCACCGAGGAGGCGCATGTCGCACGCGGCGCGCAGCGACCGCCCGATGAGCCGCTGGATCTCGACCGTTCGGCCGCTCTGCTTGCCCTTGGCCGCCTCGCGGTCGATGCGTTCGGGCGACGCACCCGGCAGCATCGAGTACTCCGCCGTCACCCACCCCTTGCCGGAGTTGCGCATCCAACGCGGCACGTCCTCGTCGATCGAGGCGGTGCACAGCACGCGGGTCTTGCCGAACGACACGAGCACGCTGCCGGCCGCCATCTCGGTGTAGTCGCGCTCGAAGGTGATCGGGCGGAGTTGGTTCGCGGCGCGGCCGTCGGGACGGGACATGGGTGGACTCCTCGGTGGATGAGCAGGGTGAAACGGTCGGGGTCGGGGTCGGTGCGGGACGGTCCGGGATGGACGGTGGTGGTCAGGGACCCTCGAAGGTGACCGGGCGGGCCTCGACGAGCTCGGGGCCGAGCAGGCGGCGACCGAGCGCACGGAACCAGTCGACGTCGCCGGACGAGCAGAACGTGTGCGTGCCGGTGCCGTCCGCCGGATCGCGGGCGATGCCGGCGTCGGTGAGCAGCGACCGCAGCGCGAAGGCGGTCTCGTCGGCAGACGACACGAGCACCACGTCGGAGCCCATGACGTCGCCGATCACCCGGGCGAGATAGGGGTAGTGGGTGCACCCGAGCAACAGGGTGTCGACCTTGGCCTCACGCACCGGGGCCAGCAGCCGCTCGGCCAGCACGGTGATCTCGTCACCCGTCACGACGCCTCGTTCGACGAACTCGACGAAGCCGGGGCACGCCGCACACACGAGGTCGATGTCGGGGTCGGCCGAGCCGCCCCCGGTCGCCCGGTCACCTGCCACCCGCTCGACCTCGTCGGCGACGGCACGCTGGTACGAGCCCGACCCGATCGTGCCGACGGTGCCGATGACGCCCACCTGTCCGGAGCGGGTGGCCTGCACCAGGGCACGGGCGCCCGGCTCGATCACACCCAGCACGGGGATCGGCAGCTCGGCGGCGAGATCGACCGCCGACGCGGCGGTGTTGCACGCGACGACGATCACCTTGACGTCGTGGGTGTCGATCAGGTGGTGCGCGATCTGCCGCGCGTACGCGGCGACGTCGTGCTGCGGCTTCGAGCCGTACGGGTAGCGGCCGGTGTCGCCGACGTACACGAGGTGTTCCGCAGGCAACAGATCGATGACGGCGCGCGCGACGGTGAGCCCACCGAAGCCGCTGTCGAACATGCCGATCGGGCGCCCGTCCATCGCCGGCGAGGCTATCCGGCGCCGAAGCGACGCTCGCTGGCATCCTCGAGCGCCATCCGACGGATCGCGTTGATCGCCGCTTCCACCGCCACCGTGCCGACGACGGTGTACTCGACCTGCTGGATGCGGTCGGTGTCGGGCACGCAGGCGAGGTCGCCGGCGGCCGAGGCGCGGAAGAACGCCGCGTACGCGTCGAACTGGGCCTCCCCGATCGGGTCGGGTTCGTCGAGCCGGGTGAGACCGAACTCGGCGAGCAACACCAGCGCCTCTGCGAGCATGTCGCACACGCGCGCCTCCGGGCGCAGGCGGAGGTCGTTGCGCTCGACGAAGCGGTCGACGACGGTGCGTGCGACGGCGAACCGCGGATCGTCGCGGTGCGCCTCGGCGACTTCTGGTGCCATCGCGTCCTGCGCGTGGCCGAACGCCGTGTGGATCGGCACCTCGGGGTCGTCGGCGGCAGCCAGCACATCGGCCACCTCGGCGATGCTCAGCCGTCCGAGCTCGAGCAACGATCGCACGAGGCGGACACGGCGAACGTGCGACTCGTCGTAATCGGCCTGGTTGACCGCCGTGGCCCGCCCGGCGTGGAGCAGACCTTCCCGCAGGTAGTACTTCAACGTGGCGACGGGCACCCCCGTCGCCGTGCTCAGCCCACCGATCCGCATCGCCGCACAGCATACGAGGCTTGACAGCACCGAATGGGGAGTGTCACTCTCCATTCATGGCATCGCTCGTGCACCCCGGTCGGTTCACCGCCGACGTCGCCGCCGCCCTCGACGACGACGCCGACGAGTTCGTCGTGTTCGTCATCGGCATGCGGATCAACCAACTCTGGAAGGTGCCGAAGTGGCTGCCCGTCGCACGGTCGATGGGCCCCATGGTCGCCGAGCTGATGCAGCACCCCGAGAAGGGGCTGCTCGGGTTCGAGTCGTCGTTCGGTCGGACCACGACGATGATCCAGTACTGGCGCAGCTTCGATCAGCTCGAGCACTTCGCTCACGACCGCGACGACCCGCACCTGCAGGCGTGGCGCGACTTCAACACGAAGGTGGGATCGAGCGGCGACGTCGGTGTGTACCACGAGACCTATCGGGTGAAGGTCGCCGACTACGAGTGCGTGTACGTGAACATGCCGGCGATGGGGCTCGCGAAGGCCACCGCGCACGTGCCGATCGCCCGCAAGGGAGATGCCGCCCGCGACCGGATCACGGCCGCGGCACGCGTCAGCGGGTGACCGCGTACGCCAACAGGTAACCGATCGAGTTGGTCGCCGTGTGCGCGATCACGGTCGACAGCACGCTGCCCGATCGGTAGCGGATCCAGCACCACCACAGCCCGGCCACCGTGGTGCCCGCCACGGCGAACAGCACGGCCAGCGTGGTGCCCACCGCTCCCGTGCCGAACACGTCGCCGGCCACGTCGTTCGCGTCGGTGAGGTTCCAGGCCGGGAGCACGTGCCACCACCCGAACAGCACGGACGCGACGACGCTGCCCCGCAGCACGCTCGGGGGCCGACCGACCCGACCCTGCGCCGCGAGCGCCGGCACCACCGAGCGGAACGCGACCTCCTCCAGCAGCACGGTGCCGAACGGCACCCGCACCAACGCCTGCACCAGCACCGCCCCGATCTCGCCGTCGACCCGCCGATCCTGGTACAGCTGCCGGAACACGGGCATCGCGAGCGCCACCAGCATCACCACCGCCGTCGCAGCTGCGAGGACCGCCCCGAACGCCGCACCACGGCGCCACTGGCCCAGACCGAGCTCGTCGTCGGCGACGACCCGTCGCCCGAGCCACACCACCACGACGACGACGAGCAGGTTGGCCGGCACGTACCACACCTCGGGCAGCACCCGGTTGGCCAGCACGTTCGACACGGCGAGCACGGCGATCACGATCACCAACTCGGCTCGCGACCCCGGCGGCGCCGACGAGGCAGGGCGGATGTCCGGTTCCGGGCCACGCGCCGGCCGCATACGATCGCCCACGTGGTCGAGGGTACGTCGGAGCGCAACGCCTACATCGACTTCCTGCGTGCGCTCAGCCTGATCGTCGTCGTGCTGTGGCACTGGGTGTTCACGATCGTGCTCTGGCGCGACGACGGCCCGCACGCCACCAACCCGATCGGGTTCACCACCGGGCTGTTCCTCGCCACCTGGTTGCTGCAGGTGATGCCCCTGTTCTTCTACATCGGAGGGTACGGGCACCTCACGGCATGGCGGAAGGCACGCCAGCGCGGGGTGTCGATCTGGGCGTTCACCGGTCGGCGACTGCAACGCCTGGCCGTCCCGAGCCTCGCGCTGCTCGGCGTGTGGGTGGTGCTCGGCAGCGTCCTCGGCGCGGTGTTCGACATCGAGTGGGTCGGTCGTGCGGTGCTACTGGTGGTGAGCCCGTTGTGGTTCATCGCCGTCTACCTCGTCCTCGTCGCGATGTTGCCGGTGGCCCTGTGGTTGCACGAGCGGTTCGACTCGATCGTGCTCGTGTTCCTGGTGGGCGCAGCGCTCGGGGTCGACATCGCCCGGTTCCGCTACGAGCTCGAGTGGCTCGGACTGCTGAACATGCTGTTCGTGTGGGGTCTGTGCCACCAGGCGGGCTTCTTCTACGACCGGATCGTGTCGCTCGCGCGACGGGTCGACTGGACGCTGTTGTGGGCGGGGCTGTTCGGCCTCGCCGGCCTCGTCGGCAGCGGCCTGTACCCGGGTTCGATGGTGGGGGTGCCCGGCGAGCGGTCGAACATGGCGCCGCCGTCGATCTGCATCGTGGCGCTCGTGGCGTTCCAGGCCGGCGTCGCCGAGATCATCCGACCATCGATCGAGGCCCGACTCGTGCGGCCCCGATGGGAGCGGGCGAACGAGGTGATCAACCGCTTCTCGATGCCGCTGTTCTTGTTCCACACCACCGGCATGGCGCTGCACCGGGCGGTCAAGTACGCGATCGCCGGCAACCGCAACGAACCGACCTCACCCGATGCGTGGTGGTGGCTGACCCGACCCTTCGCCGTCCTCGGACCACTGCTGTTCACCCTGCCCGTGATCTACCTGTTCGGGCGGCGTTGGGTGACGCGCGATCAGGGCGCCACGCCGATGAGCCGTCCCGTCACCGCCAAGCGGTAGCGGATCGATCCCGGCGGATGGCACGCCACCAGTGTCACCGTCGACGGGCCACCGGTCCGCACCACCTTCATCAGTTCGGCCGGTGTGGGCAGCACCACGTCCTGTCGCGTGACGAGGTACTGGTAGGTGCGTCCGTCGGCACCCACCACCGAGAAGGTGGTGCCGACCACGAGACGGTCGATGGTGCGGAACACACCCCCGTGGCTCGTGCGGTGGGCGAAGTAGATGTTGTGCTCCTCACGTCCGATCGCGCCCGATCCGAGCCACAGCCCGGCCTTGCCGCTGTCGATGACGACGTCGATGTTGCGATGTGTGCCGATCGCGACCTGCACCCCGATCGAGGGCGCAGCGATGCCGACGGCCGTGGTGGGACTCGATCGCTCGGCGCGGGCCTCCGGGAGCAGGCTGGCCTCGGGGCGACCGAGATACCAGCCGGCCACGTCGGCGACGAGATGCGTGCCCGACTGCGTGTAGACGGCGAGCCCACGCGTGCCGGCGCGCACCACGGCGTGATTGGCGACGATCTGGTCGAACGAGGTGATGTTCAGGTTGGACGATCCCGGCCGGGCCACGCCGGCCGGGTGCGCCGTCACGTAGCCGACGTACCACGGGTCGGTGGCGGCGACGTTGAGCGCCACGGCCGCGGTGTCGGCAGGGAACGGCGAGCCGGTGCCGAACTCGATCGTCGTGTCGCCCCACGGCGCGATCTCGAAGTTCGTCCGCGTGTCGAGCACACGCTGCGGGCTGGACGGCACGAACAGGCCGTCGGTCGTCACGGCGGCGTTCCCCCCGGTGAACCAGCCCGCGACGTCGACCACGAGATGGCCACCCGTCTGCGCGAACACCTGGAACGAACGTGTGCCTGCGGGCAGCGCGACGATCGCCTGCGCGCTGCGGGTCTGCCCCGGCTCGTCGAGGTTGAGCGAACTCGCGCGCGGCCGGTCGCCGCCGTTCGGGAACGCGGTCCAGTATCCGACGCCGCCCTCGGTGGCGACGAGGCTCACCACCACGGCGGTCGCGCCCGACGGCACGCCGACGGCGGCGAGGTCGACGGTGCGGGTCTCGCCCTCCGCCCACGGTCGCGCGGTGTCGCGAGTGTCCAGCGCCCGCCGCGCCCCGCCGGGCAACGTCTCGAGCCGGCCCGCCGCCACCGCGGTCGATCGGGGCACGTAGGCGCCGACGACGTCGACGACGAGCGACACGGCCACGCTGGCGTGGAGCTGGATCGCGCCGTCGGTGCCGATCCGCACGGTGGCGAGGTTGGAGATCACGCGGCCCGGTCGATCGACGTTGAGCGACGACGCTGCCGGCAGCGCTTCGCCCGACGGGTGGGCGGTCACGAACCCTGCCGCGGCCGGAGCCACGGCGGTGAGGTTGACCACGACGGCCGATGCGTCGGCGGGCACCCCCGCGACGCCGCGCACCGGCACCCGGATCGTGCGACCGTCGACCTGGCTGTAGCCGACGACGGCGTCGTCACCCGGGCGCGTGTCGGCGAGTCGGACGGGTGTGAGGGCCACGAACGCGCTCGTCCCGGCGGGGACCGAGGCCGCAGCAACGCCGGTGGCCGGCAGCGTCGGCACGGTCGGGACGACCGAGGCGGCGAGGACGAGCGCGGTCAGGAGGACTCGGGCGGGTCGGCGAACGGGCACGGTGAGGTATCGGCCGCGACGACGCCGACTTGACCACTCGGCGTGGGGGTTCCTGACCGGTCGTTGACCGCTCGTGCGGTGTTTCGAGACGGTGCTCAGAAGTAGATGATCGACTCCGCCTTGGCCTCGGCCTCGTCGAGGTCGTCGGTGTAGGCACCCGTGGAGAGGTACTTCCAGCCGCCGTCGCACACGATGAACACGATCGTGCCCTCGTCGATCTCGCTCGCGACCTTGGCTGCACCGGCCAGCGCCGCACCGCTCGAGATACCGGCGAACACGCCGCACTCGTGCACGAGACGACGGGTCCACTCGAGCGACTCGCGAGGCCGCACCACTCGCTTGCGGTCGAGCACCTCCATCCCCTGCCACATCTCGAACACCGGCGGGATGTACCCGTCGTCGAGATTGCGCAGGCCTTCGACACGCTCGCCGAGTGGTGGCTCGATCGCCACCACCTTCACGTCCGGCTTGTGCTCCTTCAGGAACGTGCCGGTGCCCATGAGCGTGCCACTCGTGCCGAGCCCGGCGACGAAGTGGGTGATCTCGGGCACGTCTCGCAGGATCTCGGGGCCGGTGCCCTCGTAGTGCGCTCGGGGGTTCGCGTCGTTGCCGTACTGGTAGAGGAAGCACCACTCCGGGTGCTCCTCGGCGAGCTCCATCGCGCGGCGCACCGCGCCGTTGCTGCCCTCGGCACCCGGGGTGAGGATGAGTTCGGCACCGAACACCTCGAGCATCTGGCGACGCTCGATCGACACGCTGGTCGGCATGAGGATCTTGATCGGGTGGCCCTTGATCTGGGCGATCGCGGCCAGCGCGATGCCGGTGTTGCCCGAGCTGGGCTCGACGATCGTCTGGCCCGGCAACAGGCGCCCGTCCTTCTCGGCGTCTTCGATCATCTGCCGGGCGATGCGGTCCTTCACCGAACCGAACGGGTTCTGGCTCTCCAGTTTGGCGAGGATGCGCACGTTCGGGTTGGGCGACAGAGTGCTGACGTCGACCATCGGCGTGTTGCCGATCAGGTCGAGGACGCTGTGTGCGGGAACCATCGTTGACCTCCTACCGGTGACGACCGACGAGCGGTGCCGACGTGCCGGTTGTCGCGGATCGCGGGCACGCCCGGCGTGTGCAACCGCGAGAAAGCCGATCGGATTCCTCGACAATCGTATCTCAGGCGACGGCGACCGGCTCCTCGGAGATCGAACCGTCGACGATGCGGTAGCTGCGGGTCTCGGGCGCCTCGCGCTTCAGGCTCACGATCACGTAGTGCCAGCCGGGATCGGGCGCTTGCGCGACGTCGGTCGGGCTGGGATACGGCTCGCTGTGGGTGTGGCTGTGCACCACACCGATCACCTCGAGCCCGGCGTCGTCGGCGGCGCGCTCGGCGCGCAGGTGCTCACGTGGGTCGATGGTGTACACGCGGGCCGACGCGGCGACGTTGGTGCAGGCGACGAAGCGGTGCACCGTGTTCGCCTGCCCGACGAGCAGCCCGCAGGCTTCGAGCGGATAGCCGTCGTACACGTGACCGATCATCTCGGCGAAGGCCGACGCGGGGAACACCAGTGGTCCGGCGAGCACGCCGGCAGGGTAGCGCCACCCACCGGCGACTCGCCCGGGAGCGCCCGATAGCGTCGACCCGCCGTGCTCGCCGCCACCCTGCTCGCCCTCACCGCCGCCGTGTTGCACGCCGGGTGGAACCTCGCCGTGAAGCAGAGCGGCGACCGTTTCCTCGCCCTGTGGGGACAGTTCACGCTGGCCGGCGCGATCGGGCTCGTCGTGATCCTGGCCGTCGGCGGGTTTCCTGCCGGAGGGTGGCGGTGGGCGGCGCTGTCGGGCACCATCCACGTGCCCTACTGCTGGTTCCTCGCCCGGGCGTACGACCACGGGGACTTCTCGCTCGTCTATCCCATGGCGCGCGGTGGCGGTGCACTGCTCGCGGCGATCGGCGGGCTGCTGTTCCTCGACGACCGGATCAGTCCGCTCGGCATGGCGGCGATCGTGCTGGTGGCCGTCGGGTTGTTCCTGATCGCCGGGCGGGCCGAGGGTCCGGAGGTGGCGTCGGCGTTGGTGGTGGCCGTCACGATCGGGGCGTACTCGGTGTCGGACGCCCAGGGCATCCGCTCGACCGGCGACAACCTGTACGCCCTGGCCACCTTCGTCGGCACGGGCACGATGACCACCCTGTTCGGTCTCGCGACCGGGCGGGCCGCGGCGATGCGCACCGCGATGGCGGCCAACTGGCGCCGGTACCTGGCACTCGGCATCGCCTCGTCGGTCACCTACGGCCTGGTGCAACTGGCGTTCCGGCGAGCACCGGTGGGGTACGTGACCGCGCTGCGCGAGTCGAGCGTGGTGATCGCCGCGTTCGCCGGCTCGCGCGTGCTCGGTGAGGCAGCGGGTCGGCGCCGGATCGCCGCGTCGGCCGTGGTGGTGGCAGGCCTGATCGTGCTCGTGGTGGCCCGGTAGCCTGGCGAGTCCCTATGGCCTCGTCGAACGATCGCTCCGCCAACAAGGTGATCGCGTCGAATCGTCGCGCCCGCCACGACTACGCGATCGAGGACACGATCGAGGCCGGGATCGTGCTGACGGGCAGCGAGGTGAAGGCGTGTCGCGAGGGCCAGGTGAAGCTCGCCGACTCCTACGCCCGGGTGCTGCGCGGTCAGCTCTGGGTCGACGGCATGCACATCCCGCCGTACCAGTTCGCCCACGGCGTCGGCGCCCACGACCCCAATCGGGCCCGCAAGCTGCTGCTGCACCGCAACCAGATCGACAAGCTCGATGCGCTGGTGGGCCAGCGCCACGTGTCGCTGGTGCCGTTGTCGCTGTACTTCAAGGACGGCCGGGTGAAGGTCGAGCTCGGCATCGGCACGGGCCGCAAGCGTGCCGACAAGCGTCAGGCGATCGCCGAGCGCGACACGATGCGCGAACTGCAGCGCGAGCTCGGGCGTCGGGCCAAGGGCGCGTTGCGATGACCCACCGCGGCAGCCGTGCCGCCGTTCGGTCGGACGTCGACCGCTACCTCGCCCGCATCGGGTACGACGGGCCGACGAGCGTCGACCCCGACACGCTGGCCGCGCTCCAGACGGCGCACATGGTCGCCGTACCGTTCGAGAACCTCCACGTCGTCGCGGGCCACCCGATGTCCACCGCCCTCGAGTGGTCGTGGCCGAAGATCGTCGAACGTCGGCACGGTGGGTGGTGCTTCGAGCTGAACGGCGCCTTCGGCGCGCTGCTGCAGCGTCTCGGGTTCGACGTCGGGCGGCACTCGGCCCGGGTGTGGGACCCGGCCACCGGTGCACTCGGCCCCGACCTCGACCACCTCTGCCTCGTCGTCCATGTCGACGGTGAGCGCTGGCTGGTCGACGTCGGCTTCGGCGACTCGGTGGTCACCCCCGTGCGGATCGACACCGACGAGGTGCAACCACGGGTGCCGCGCGACGTGCGGATCGAGCGTCGAGGACATCGGGTGCGGTACCTCGAGGACGTGCAGGGCGAGTGGGTGTTGCAGTACGAGCTCGGGCTCGACGCCCAACCGCTCGCAGCGTTCCAGCCGCGCAGCGACGCCCTCGCCGCCGGTGCGGGCAGCGGCTACTTCTCCGCGAAGCCGTTCGCCACACGAGCCCTCGACGCTGCCGGCAGCCGTGTGTGGTTGCTGCGCGACCGGCTGAAGGTGGCCGACGGACGCGCCCGACGGCTCACCGAGACACCGGTGCCGGACGACGAATGGGATGCCGCCCTGGCGACCTGGTTCTCGATGGAGCGCCCGCCTGCGGTGGGTCCCACGAGAGCGCCGACGGCGCCCTGATAGCGTCGCCGGCCGTGACGGGGGCAGCTCGCGGCGAGGTCGTCTGGCGTCCCGACCCCGAGCGGGCGGCCGCCTCGCAGCTCGCTGCGTTCGGTCGTCACGTCGGCTCACACGTCACCGGGCACACGCCCGGAGCCGACGCCGCCGGGTACGCCGAGTTGCTCGACTGGTCGCTCGCCGACCCGGCCGCGTTCTGGGCGGCGTTCACCGACTGGGTCGGAGTGCGCTGGTTCGACCGACCGACCGAAGTGCTCGCCGACGCCTCGATGCCCGGGGCGCGCTGGTTCGTCGACGCCACGCTCAACCATGCCGACCACCTCCTGCACCCCGTCGCACCGGATGGCGGACGACCGCCGGCCGCCATCGACGTCGCGATCGTCTCGCGATCGCAGACCCGCGACCGCGTCGAGCTCACGTGGGCCGAGCTGCGCGACGCCGTCGCCCGGTGCCGCGCCGGTCTGATCGCACGCGGTGTCGGTCGGGGCGACCGGGTGGCCGCCTACCTGCCCAACGTCTGGGAGACGATCGTGGCCTTCGCCGCGACGGCGAGTCTCGGTGCGGTGTGGACCTCGTGCGCTCCCGAGTTCGGGGTCCGGGCCGTGATCGACCGCTGGTCCCAGCTCGAACCGACCGTGGTGTTCGCGATCGACGGGTACCGATACGGCGATCGCGTGGTCGACCGGCACGAGGAACTGGCGGCGATCGTGGCGGCGCTGCCGTCGGTGCGGCATGTCGTCCGCCTCCCCTACCTCGACCGTCCCGTGCGGCCGCTCGGCGACCGCGGCGACCGCGCTCCGGCCTGTCAGGAGTCGACGTGGGACGAGTGCTGCGCCGTCAGCGACCTACTCGAGGTCGACCCCGTGCCGGCCGATCACCCGCTGTACGTGCTGTTCTCCAGTGGCACCACCGGCCTGCCGAAGCCGATCGTGCACGGCCACGGCGGCATCACCGTCGAGCACCTGAAGGTGCACTCGCTGCACCACGACCTCCGCCCGGGCGACCGGTTCATGTGGTTCACCACGACCGGCTGGATGATGTGGAATTACCTCGTCTCGGGCCTCGCGGTCGGCGCGACACTGGTGCTCTTCGACGGCGACCCGGCCTCCCCCGACCTCGGAGCACTGTGGCGTATCGCCGCCGACGAACGACTGCAGGTGCTCGGCGTGAGCGCCCCGTTCGTGATGGCCTGCCGCAAGGCCGGGCTCGAACCCGGGGCCGACGTCGACCTCACCGCGTTGCGACAGGTGGGTTCGACCGGCGCCCCGCTGCCCGCCGACGGCTTCCGGTGGATCCGCGACCACGCGGGTGCCACGGTGCAGCCGTGCTCGGTGAGCGGTGGCACCGACGTGTGCACTGCCTTCGTCGGCGCCTCGCCCACCGTCGCGGTGCGGGCCGGCGAGATCAGCGTCCGGATGCTCGGTTGCGACGTGCGGGCCGTCGATCCCGACGGCGTCGACTGCCCGCCGGACACCACCGGCGAGCTGGTGCTCGCACAGCCGCTGCCGTCGATGCCGGTGGGCCTGTGGGGCGATCCGACCGGCGACCGGTACCGGGCCACCTACTACGAGACGTTCCCCGGCCGCTGGCACCACGGCGACTGGATCACGTTCCGTTCCGACGGTGCCTGCGAGATCAGCGGCCGCTCCGATGCGACGCTCAACCGGGGTGGGGTGCGCCTCGGCACCAGCGACTTCTACGGCGTCGTCGAGGCGATGCCGGAGGTGGCCGACAGCGTGGTGGTGCACCTCGAGGACGACGGCGGCGGCTCGGGCACGCTGGTGCTGCTGGTCGCCTGCGCGCCGGGCGCGTCGCTCGACGACGGGTTGCGGCGGCGGATCACGGGCGAGCTCCGCACCCAACTGTCGCCCCGGCACGTGCCCGACGTGATCGACGGGGTGCGGGCGATCCCGCGCACGCTGTCTGGCAAGAAGCTCGAGGTGCCGATCAAGCGTCTGCTGCTCGGCCACGATCCCGAACGTGTGGCGAGCCGCGACTCGCTCGCCGACCCTGCCGCGCTCGACGAGGTCGTCGCCTGGGCGCTGCGCCATCGCTCCCCCACCAGTCCGGAGGTTCCGAGATGACCGACCACACCCCGCACGCGTCGCCGCAGGCCCGTCACGCGCTCGCCGAGGACCTCCCCGCCCTGGAGGTGGCGCTCGCGACCGCGTTCGCCGACGACCCGATGATCTCGTGGGTGGTGGGCGACGGCGAGCGTGAGCGGCGCATCCGCGTCGCCGCACCCGGATTCTTCCGTCCTGCGCTCGCTGCCGGCATCGTGCGCGGGCACACGTACACCGTGCCCGACCGGTCGGGCGCTGCGATCTGGAGCCCACCCGACGTGCCGATGTTCCGCGAGGACGAGGGCATGGCGTTCGGCACGGCGATCGTGGAACAGCTCGGCGAGGCGGCGATGCACCGGTTGATGGCGCTGAGCGAGTTGGTCGGCTCGCAGCACCCGCGCACCGAATCGCACTTCTACCTGTTCATCCTCGGCGCTGCCGTGCAGGGTCGTGGCGTCGGGGCGGCGGTGATGCGCCCGGTGCTCGATCGGTGCGACGCCGACCGCCTGCCGGCGTACCTCGAGTCGTCGAGCGACCGGAACGTCCCGTTCTACGAGCGGCTCGGCTTCCGGATCACGTGGACCGACCGGCCGACGCCCGACGGTCCGGTGCTGCGCGGGATGTGGCGCGACCCCCGCTGACCTCAGCGGTCGTCAGAGCCAGCCGCTGCGTTTGAACCCGCGGTACATCGCGAACGCGATCACCGCCATCGACCCGAGCACCACCGGATAGCCGAGGGTCCACTCGAGCTCGGGGAAGTGCTGGAAGTTCATGCCGTAGATGCCGGCGATCAGCGTGGGCACCGCGGCCATCGCCACCCAGGCGCTGATCTTGCGCATGTCGTCGTTCTGCTGCACGGAGATCTGCGCCAGACTCGCCGTGAGCGCGGCGTCGAGCAGGTGCTGCAACGACTGGGTGCGGGTGACCGTACGGTCGAGCTGATCGGCTGCCTCGGCGAGATCGGCCAGCACCTCCTCGCTCAACTGCGGGCCCAGCTGGCGGATCAGGCGGTTGAGCGGATCCTGCAACGAGTCGACCGCCACGAGCAGCTCGCGCACCTGTCGCTTCAGCGCGTACAGGCGTCGCACGGGCTGCTTGCGGGTCTCGGAGAAGACGTCGCGCTCCACCTCGACGGCGTCCTTCTCGAAGCCGTCGATCGCCGGGTGGTAGTCGGCGATCACCCGGCCCACCACCGCGGCGAGGATGCCCATCGTGCCGCGGTCGAGCCGCTCGGGGTCGTGCTCCAGCTCCGTGCGCAGCTGCGACAGCGGGCTGGCCTGGCCGTGGCGGACGGTGATCACCGCCCGCGGCCCCACGATCAGGGTCATTTCGCCGAGCACGATCGCCTCGGCCTGGTCGTCGTAGCGGGCGGTGCGCAGCACGAGCTGCACGGTCGGCCCCTCGACGCTCAGCACGGGACGGGCGTGGGGAGCCAGCAGCTCGGCCGCCGACACGTCGTCGAGATCGAGCGCACGGCACGCGTGGTCGAGCTCGGCCTCGTTCGGCATCCGCAACCCGAGCCACACGTACCCCCGTGGATCGGCCGCCCACGCCGCGAGCGACGCCGAGTCGGGCGAGACGGGCTCACGCCGCCCGTCGACGTAGGCCGCACAGTCGACGATCATGCGAGCAGTGTGGCGCACCGCACCACGACGGCGCGGGGATGGGCGGCGGTCACGACTCGGCGTCGGAGCCGAGGGTGCGCGCGGTGCCGGACATGGGAACGTCGCCCGCAGTGCGCGGCAACGTGCGCATGAGGCGATCGCCGAGGTTCGAGGTGATGCCCGACCAGTAGTGCTCGTTGCGGTGGTGGTGCCACCGGTGGTTGCGGCCGAGCCGGGCGTAGCGACGGGTGCGCGGCCGGTACCTGGTGTGATCAAGGAGGTGCACCCACTCGTAGTGCGCGAGCCCCGACGCCGTCGCGACGAGCGCCGTCGTGAACGACGGCCAGAACGGCGCCCCGACCGCCCACACCACGAGCGGCGACCACAGCAACGTCCACAGCCCGAGGGCGACGAGGAAGATGCCGGCGTCGAGCCCGGGGAGCATCAACCAGCGGATCTCGGGCGGGTCGAGATGGTGCTCACGATGCCCCGACCCGAGCCCGAGGCAGCGGCTGGTCCATGCATCCGGTGACGCGTGCAGCAGATGCCGGTGGATCACCCACTCCACCGGTCCGGTGAGCACGACGACGGAGATCACCACGGCGAGATCGCCCACGCCCCACCGCCCGATCAGCACACGCGCCACGAGCAGCGCCGCCACGACCGGCAGGATCACCCGGCCGGACGGCGATCGACGGAACACCCGCCACGTGTCGAGCTTCGTGCTCAGCTGGTCCGCACGTGCGATCGCGGTCATGCGGGCAGGGCCCCGGGTGTCGACCGGTCGTGTCGCGGGAGGCTCACCACGAACCGCGAGCCCCCGCGCTCGCTCGGCTCCCACCACACCCGACCCCCGTGGTGCGCCGCGAAGCTGCGCACCAGATAGAGGCCGACGCCCGATCCCGAGGTGGACGACGGCGAGGGCCCGCGCACGTACGGCTCGAACACGTCGTCGCGTCGCCCTTCCGGGAGTCCGGGTCCGTCGTCGTCGACCCAGAGCTCGACGGCGGCGTCGTCGGCACTCGCGCCGATCTCGATCAGCCCACCGACGGGCGTGTACTTCCGTGCGTTGCCGACGAGGTTGTCGAGGATCCGCTCGAGCAGGCCGGCATCGGCGCACACGGTGAGATCGGCCGGCACGAGGTTGACGATCTGGTGGCTGCCCGCCGAGCGGTGACGCGCCGACACGTCGTCGACGACGGGCGCCAACTCCAGCTCCACCAGCGACGGGACGAGGTCGTGGCGCTGCAGCCGTTCGGACGACGTGAGGTCGCGCAACACGGTCATCGCGTCGTGCACCTGTGCTCGGATGCGCCCAGCGAGCTCACCGCGCAGCTCCGCCGGCACGGCCTCGGATCGTTCGGCGAGCACCTCGGCGGTGAGCAGCGCGGCACCGAGTGGCGACCCGAGGTCGTGCCCGACCGACGAGATCAGCGCCGCACGCTCGTCGAGTTGCAGCGCCTGATGCGCCGTTGCGTCGAGCAGTCGTTCGTTGGCAGCCGCGAGTTGGGCATGACGCTGCTCCAACTCGTCCACCAACTGGGCGTTGCGCCGCTCGAGCTCGAAGCCCTCGAGCAGACCCCGGTGAGCGGTGGCGAACATCGCGAACGAATACGGCAGTGCCAGCACCGCGAGCAGCGGCAGCACGAGCGGGCCGTCGTCGCGTCGGACGAGCATGCCGGCGACACCGACCACGAACACCGGCACCACGGCGGCGAGGTACACCGTGCGGTCCGAGGCGCAGGTGACCGTCACGATCGCGATGTTGGTCACCACGGCGAAGAGCACCACGCTCTGCGCCGTCACGCTGGACGTCTCGATCATCACCGCGATCAGTCCCCACCCGAGGCTGCTGAGCGCCATCACGAGCACCAGGTGACGCAGCGTGCGGGGCGCCTCGTCGCCGCCGTCGCCGAGCCGTCGCGTCCACCACCACAGCGCGAGCGAGAGGCACACCCGCACCGCCACCCAGGCGGTCGTGCCGGCCGCTCGCTCGTGCCACAAGAGCGCGGCGAGCACGGCGATCGGCACGGTGCTGATGACGAACCCGCGCCGAACACCCGGCAGCAGGTGCCGCACCTTTGCGTGGGGGAGATCCACGGCCGGGATCGTAGGCCGGATGGCACCGGCGATCCGAGCGACCGCTCGAACGCCGACGGGATAGGATGAGGTCGTTCCCACCCACGGGGCTGACAGGATTCGACATCAGTTTCACCGGTCGGACGTGCGACCCGAGTTGCTCAGACTCGTAAAACGGGGCAACCCAAAGAATTGCCAACGAGCAGTTCGCTCTCGCCGCCTGATTCTCAGGTGAGTGAAGAGACATCGTGACCAGAAATGGCGCACGGGGCCGATCCACCGCAGCCCGGCAACAGAAGCGGAGGATGACAGCGGGAAAGACAGCTGGCGTCGGGAAAGACCGATGACCGATCGGAAAGACGATCCGTGGCCCACCACCTCCGGGTGATGGGCATCCGACCCGCCGGTCTCCCTGCGTCAGGGAGGAAGTCGGGAATGGTCGTAGCACGGGCGCTCGCTGCCTGATGGACGGGGGTTCGACTCCCCCCAGCTCCACCACGAAACCGCTGGTCACGGGCCCGCCACCGGGCCCGTGGTCACCGCGATGTCCAGGTCCGGGAACGCCGCGCCGGACCGAAGCTCTCCGTCGAGCTCACCGCCGTGACAGCCGCACCACGGTGCCGTGCACCGAGAGGCCGAGTGCCCAGCCCATGAGCGCGACGATCGACCACCACGCCCACCACTCGCCCGTGATCCCGGCCGCTGCGTTCAGGGCCGCATTCACCAGGACGATGAGCGCCATGGACATTGCGAACACGATTGCGTGGATGCGGAGCGCTCGACGCTCGTGGACGTGGAGCAGGTCGAGCGCCGGGAACTGCCCATCGGAATGTTCGTTCGTCGGATGAGGTTCCGTGCCGTGCGACAGGTCGTCCTCTCGGTGATCTCGTCGTTCGGATCCGTTCATCAGACGGTGACGACGGTCTTGCCGCGGCTGCGGCCGGCTCCGACGAGCTCGATCGCAGCGGCCGCCTCGGGCAAGGGATACATGGCGTCGACGCGCGGGGTCAGCACTCCCCTGGCGGCGAGTTCGATCAGCGTCTCGAGGTCGGCCAGGTTCGGCTTGGAGATGAGGGCCCGCAGCCGTTGACGCACGAACGGCGAGAGCAACGTCGCTCGAATGGTCCGTCCGAAGCCCATCGTGGCGGGTCCGCCCGAGCCTCCGACGATGACGAGAGTCCCGTCGGTTCGAAGCACTCGACGCAGCTGGCGGAGCGGCCGGTTGCCGGCGATGTCGATGATCACGTCGTAGCGCTGCCCGTGGCCGTCGACGTGCTCTCTCGTGTAGTCGATCACGTGGTCGGCGCCGAGCTCACCGACCAGATCGAGGTTGCGGGTGCTGGCCACGCCGGTCACCTCGGCGCCGAGGGCCTTGGCGATCTGGACCGCGAACGATCCGACACCTCCGGAGGCCCCGAGGATCAGGACCCGATCGCCGGCGGCGACACCGCCCTGGTCGCGGACCGCCTGGAGTGCGGCGAACCCGGACACGGGCAGCGCCGCTGCTGCCTCGAAGCCCACGTCGGCAGGCTTGACGGCGAGCTGGGTCTCGGGGACGGCCACGCGTTCGGCGAGGGCCTGGTTGCCCCAGCCGACGACCTCGTCACCGATCGTGACGCGCGTGACCGAGTCGCCGATGGCCTCGACGACGCCGGCGAACTCCAGGCCGGCGATGCGGTGTCTGGGAGTGCGAATGCCATAGCTGGGGCGGGCGACGTACGGGAGCCCTGTGGCGATCAACCAGTCCCCCTTCGCGACCGCCGTGGCCCGCACCCGCACGAGCACCTCGTCGCGTCCGATCGTCGGGATGGCGACCTCGGCCAAGCGCAGCACCTCGTCCGGAGCTCCGAATGCCTCGTGGATGATCGCCCGCATCGTGTTCGTCTCGTTCATCGCTTCCTCTCGTCTGTTTACGGTGTAAATGAGACTATATTTACACCGTAAACACGTCAACCCCCCGGAGGCAGACGGAGTGGTGAAGCAGGACGACAAACGACCGCCGGTGACCCGAGAGCGGATCCTCGACGCAGCGTTCGCGCTCGCCGACGAATCCGGGTTGGAGGCGGTGAGCATGCGCCGGATCGGCAAGCAGCTCGGCGTGGAGGGCATGGCGCTCTACAACCACGTGGCCGGGAAGGACGACATCCTCGACGGCATCGTCGATCGTGTGGTCGGGCAGATCCCGCTCCCCTCGACCGACACGGACTGGAAGGTCGCGATGCGAGCGCGAGCCGAAGCGGCCCGCGTCGTGTTCCTCCGACACCCCTGGGCCGTCGGCCTGCTCGAGACGCGAAGCGCCAACTCGAGTCCGGCCCGCCTCCAGTACTTCGACGCCGTGCTGGGCTGTCTCCGCACTGCCGGCTTCGACGCCATGCTCGCCATGCGAGCGTTCTCCACGCTCGACAGCTACATCTACGGTGCCATCTTCCAAGAGGTGACCCTGCCGTTCGACACTCCCGACAGCCTCGACGAGATCGGTGACGACCTGCTCGCGCAGACGGGCGACGCCTATCCCCACCTCACCGAGGCGACCGTCCGCGCCATGGCAGACGGATGGAGCCACGCCGAGCAGTTCCGATTCGGGCTCGATCTCGTTCTCGACGCGCTCGAGCAGCACCGACGCACTCCGTGACGTCGCGCGTCAGGGTGTGTCGAACCCCGTCGAGGGCGTTCCCGGCGGGTGGCGTACGTCGGTTTCGGCGTCGGGGTTGGGGACGCACACTTCGCCTTCGAGGCCATCGGGGTCGGTGAAGAAGAGGCTGAGGACGGGTCCGAAGTCGGTGACGAACCCGTCGGTGGCTTCCCGGTCGATCAGGCGTCGGCGGATCTCGCTGAAGGCCTCCATCGACGCTGCGCGTAGGCCGATGTGGTCGAGTCGTCCTCGACCGAACATGGGTGTCTGGTGTTCGGCTTCGTGGTTCCCGTCGATCTCGAAGACGTTCAGTTCCGTGTGGGGCCCGATGTTCAGGAACGTGAGGCGAACCGGACCGTCACCCGAGGAGTGTTCGACGGTGGCGCCGAACACACTCCGGTAGAAGTCGACGAGGCGATCGGTGTCGGATGTCAGGATCGCGACGTGGTGGATCCCGTCGAGCAGCATGGGGTCGGTCTCGCGGCGCATCGTCATGCTGTCACCTCGGCTCGGCGAAGGGTCACGGCGTCGATCGTCCTGGAGTGCCGAACCGGGTCCGAGTAGCCGGCCGTCAGGACGGCTCGGACGTGCCGCGGTCGCTCGGCTTCGTCCAGGACCACGACGGCGACGTCTTCGAGTGAGATTCTCGACGTGCCGTCGCAGTCCACGATCAACTCGTCCGTACCGGTTCGAAACCGACCGGTTCGCCGGCCGGCCGTCATCTCGGCCGCGGGGCTGAAGTAGGTCCAGTCGACCGTGGAGTTCTCGCGCAGTGCGGCGAGCTGGTCGACGCAGGCCTGTGCGACACCGCGGATCGACGCCGGGACGAAGCGGGGGTCGTCGACGACGAGGCGTCCCCCGCTGTCGGGAACGATGAGGGACCCGGCGCCGCCGACGACGATGAGTCGGGCTCCGGTGGCGGTGACCCCGTCGAGCAGGGCCTCGGCGGTGACGGCGAGCTCGTCGCCTCCGGCACGGGGGCCCGATGTCGCACTGATGACGACGTCCCGGCCGCGGCTGAGGTGAGCGACGTCCCGACGATTCCGGGCGTCGCCCGCGATCCAGGTGACCGACCCACTGCTGTCCAACGACG
>JACJWG010000011.1 GCA_020637235.1 Acidimicrobiaceae bacterium
GTCGAGATGGTCCTCGCACGACACCCGCCCTAGCCTGAGCCCGCCATGCGCACCCGCACCCTGCTCCTGCTCGCCATCTTCTGCGGTCTCGCCATCCTCGTCGCCGGCGGCGTGCAACTGCTGCGGCTCGCCGGTGACGACGGCGACACCGCCGAGAATCTCTCCGTCGGCGACACCGCACGGGCGGGCGACCTGTCGGTCACGGTGATCGACGCCGTCGAGGACGACGGGCTGATGCGGGTCACCGTCCGGTTGGGCGGTGTCGACGACCCCTCGGGCCTCGACGACTTCCAGCTCATCGTGAGCGGTGCTCGCGTCGAGCCGCTCGGCGCGGTCCAGGCCGGCGAGGGTGCCTGCGCGGCGTTCACGATGGCCGAACAGACCTGCGACCTGGTGTTCGGGACCGCCGACAACGCGGGACGGGCACGCGTGCTGCTGTTGCTGCGCGGTGAAGACCGCGTGCGATGGGATCTGGCTCGCCTTACCGAGGGGTAAGGACGTGACCACCCCGATCGGGCGCTACCGTTGACCGGGCCCGTCCCGCCGGTCGGACGACCGGACCCCATCGCTCGAGGAGCTTCCCATGGACTCTGCCGCATCGACGTTCGACCTCGTGGTCATCGGCGGTGGTCCGGGCGGATACGGCGCTGCGCTCTACGCCACCTCGGCCGGCCTCAGCGTGGCCGTCGTGGAGAAGGGCGAGATCGGCGGCACCTGCCTCAACCGTGGGTGCATCCCGGCCAAGGCCTACCTCGAGACGGCTGCCGTCCAGCGCCACGTCGCACACGCAGGTGAGTTCGGCATCGAGTCGAGCGCGCCGGTCGTGAACTTCGCGGTGTCCCAGGCCCGCAAGCAGAAGATCGTCGACGGGATCGTGAAGAGCCTCGGCAACTTCATGAAGTCGAAGAAGATCACGATCCTGCACGGCACCGGCTCGCTCGGACCGAACCGCACCGTCACCGTCGCCCTGAACGACGGCGGCACCACCACCGTCACCGGCTCCCACGTGCTGCTGGCGGCCGGCAGCGTGCCCCGCACGATCCCCGGCTTCGACGTCGGTGGGCCGATCATGACGAGCGACGAGGTGCTGATGCTGAGCGAGGTGCCGAAGCGGATGGTGGTCATCGGTGGTGGCGCGATCGGCTGCGAGTTCGCGAGCACCTTCGCCGACCTCGGTGCGCAGGTCACGATCCTCGAGGGGCTGCCGAAGATCCTGCCCGGCCTCGATGCCGACGTCGCCAACATCGTCGTGCGCAGCTTCAAGAAGAAGAACATCGACATCCGCACCGGGGTGCAGGTGACGGGCCACACGCCGAACGGTTTCGGGGGCACGCGCGTGCACTTCGGCGAGGGCGAGTCGCTCGACGTCGACGCCGTCGTGGTGAGCGTCGGGCGTCGCCCCTACGCCGACCTGCTCGGTCTGGAGGGCACCGGTGTGACCGTGACCGACCGTGGGTTCGTCGAGGTGGACGAGTACTGCCGCACGGGCGAGCCCGGCGTGTACGCGATCGGCGATCTGATCGCCACCCCGCAGCTCGCACACGTGGGCTACGCCGAGGCGATCCTCGTCACCAAGCACCTCCTCGGCGAGCACCCCGTCCCGGTGAACTACGACCGGGTGCCGTGGGCCATCTACTGCCATCCCGAGGTGGCCTGGGCCGGCCCGGGTGAAGAAGCGGCGAAGGCCGCCGGTCACGACGTCGTCGTGGCCAAGCACCAGTTCCGCGCCAACAGCCGGGCCCAGATCCTGGGCGAGCTCGACGGCCTGGTGAAGGTGATCGCGAAGAAGAACCCCGACGGCACCGCCGGCCAGATCCTCGGTGTCCACATGGTGGGCCCGTGGGTGACCGAGCAGCTGAGCGGCGGGTACCTGGCCGTCAACTGGGAGGCCACGGCGGCCGAGGTCGCCGAGTTCATCCAGCCGCACCCGAGCCTGACCGAGCTGTTCGGCGAGACGGTGCTCTCGCTCACCGGCCGCAGCCTCAACGCCTGACCGATCCCGACCCGACCCCGCACGCGACCTTTCCGAAACGGAGACAGCCGACATGGCCGATGTGACCCTTCCGCAACTGGGTGAGACCGTCACCGAAGGCACCATCACCCGGTGGTTCAAGCAGGTGGGCGACCAGGTCGCCGCCGACGAGCCCCTGTTCGAGGTGAGCACCGACAAGGTCGACACCGAGGTGCCGTCGCCGATCAGCGGCACCCTCACCCAGATCCTGGCCCAGGAGGGCGACACGGTGCCGGTGGGCGCGGTGATCGCTGTCGTCGGTTCGGCCGACGCCGCGCCGGCGCCCGAGCCCGCTCCCGAGCCCGCGCCGGCTCCCGCTGTCGAGCCCGCTCCCGCCCCGGCGCCTGCTCCCGAACCCGCCCCGGCTCCTGCCCCCGCTCCGGCTCCCGCTCCCGAGCCCGCTCCCGCTCCCGCCCCCCAACCCGCTGCGGCTCCCGAGCCCGCTGCGCCCGCGGCTGCAGGTGCGCCCGGCGATGCTCGGCTGTTGTCGCCGGTCGTGCGTCGACTCGTCGCCGAGCATGGACTGAACCCCGACGACATCACCGGCACCGGCCCCGGCGGTCGCATCACCCGGGACGACGTGCTCGACCACATCGACCGTGTCGGCTCCACCCCCGGGTCGGCGCCGGCCGCGTCACCCGCCCCGGCTCCTGCGCCCGCAGCCCCGCCGGCGGCACCCGCCCCCGACGCAGCACCGGCCGCAGCCCCGGCACCCGCCCCGGCACCCGCACCCGCACCCGCACCCGCGCCCGCTGCGGCGGTCGCACCGGCTGCCGAGCCCGCGCCGTCGGTCACCCCGCCGGCGCCCGTGCCGGTCGTGGCCACGGGCGAGCGCGACTCGGCGGTGAAGCTCAGCAAGATCCGCAAGCTCACCGGCAGCCACATGGTGATGAGCAAGAGCGTCAGCCCCCACGCGTTCAGCGTGGTCGAGGTCGACTACGCCAACGTCGACGCCACCCGCGCCGCCGTGAAGCAGAGCTGGAAGCAGGCCGAGGGCTTCAGCCTCACCTACCTGCCGTTCATCACCCGTGCGATCGTCGACGCACTCGGCGAGTACCCGCACCTCAACGCGAGCATCACCGAGCACGAGCTGATCGTGCACGACTACATCGACATCGGTGTCGCGGTCGACCTCGACTACCAGGGCCTGCTGGTGCCGGTGGTGCGTTCCGCCGAGACCAAGCGCCTTCGCGCCATCGCACGCGAGATCAACGACCTCGCGTCGCGGGCGCGCAGCCGCAAACTCGGTCCGGACGAGATCCAGGGTGGCACGTTCACGATCTCGAACAACGGCTCGGCCGGCAGCGTGCTCACGATGGCGATCATCAACCAGCCGCAGGTCGCGATCATGTCGACCGACGCGATCGTGCGGAAGCCCGTCGTGGCCACGTTGCCGACCGGCGACGAGGCGATCGTCATCCACCCCGTCGGCAACCTGGCGATGAGCTGGGACCATCGGGCCTTCGACGGTGCGTACGCGGCCGGCTTCCTCGTCAAGGTGAAGCAGATCCTGGAGACGCGTGACTGGAACACCGAGCTCTGAGCCGGTGACCGCCACGCCGGCACCGACCGACGCCACCACGCGCCTGCGCGTCCGGTGGCTCGGCACGGTGCCCTACGGCGAAGCACTCGCCCTGCAACAGGGCCTGTTCTCCCACGGGCGCGATCAGCACCTGTTGCTGCTCGAGCACCCGCACGTCTTCACCTACGGCCCGCGCACCGATCTCGCCGCGAACCTGCGCTGCGACCCGGCAGCCGTCGGCGCCGAGCTCGTGCCGGTGAAGCGGGGTGGCGACGTCACCTATCACGGTCCGGGTCAACTCGTCGGGTACCCGATCGTGTCGGTGGCCAACAGCTACGGCGCGAGCGATCACGTGTGCGCGGTCCAGCGGGTGGTGGTGGGCGCGCTGCACGACCTCGGGCTCACCTCGGCCGGCTGCCTGCCCGAGTACCCGGGCGTGTGGATCGACCCCGACGGCCCGAACCCGCGCAAGATCTGCGCGATCGGCGTCCGCCTGTCGCACGGTCGCACCATGCACGGCTTCGCGCTCAACGTCACCACCGACCTCACCTACATGCGCGACCACATCGTGCCCTGCGGTATCGCGGACAAGCCGGTCACCTCGATCGCCGAGGAGTTCGCCGCCGCCGGCACCGGTCGCGAGATCACGATGCGCGAGGTGGCCGATGCCATCGTGCGCCGAGCCGCCGAGGTGTGGGGCGACGGTGTGGCCGAACGCCAGGACGTCGCGTGGAGACACCGGCCGGACGACCTGTCGGCGTTCTCTCGCGGTGAGGGACCGGGCACGTCGGTGCGCACCGCGGCCGATCACGGCATCCGGGCCCAGACGGTGCGGATGCGCCACCGGCTCGACCGGGCCGGGGTGTCGGACGGCCTCGCGATCGCGACCCGCAAGCCCGAGTGGTTGCGGCCCAAGGTGGTGCACGGGCCCGAGGTGCTGTCGTTGAAGCACACCGTGCGCGACCTCGGCCTGGTGACGGTGTGCGAGGAAGCCGGGTGCCCCAACCTGAGCGACTGCTGGTCCGACGGGACGGCGACGTTCATGGTGCTGGGCGAGCGCTGCACCCGGGCCTGCGGCTTCTGCCTGGTCGACACCCGCAAGCCGCTCGCTCCGAGCGACGACGAACCGGCCCGGGTGGCCGAGGCGGTGGAGCGCACCGGGCTCGACCACGTCGTGCTCACGATGGTGGCTCGCGACGACCTGCCCGATGGCGGCATGGGCCACGTCGCCCGGTGCATCGAGGCCATCCGCCACCGCCGCCCGAGCGCGCGGATCGAGACCCTGGTGAGCGACGCCAGGGGCGACGCCGCCGCGCTGGAGGTGCTGTTCGCCGCTCGGCCCGACGTGATGAACCACAACGTCGAGACCGTCGCCCGGCTGCAGCGAGCCGTGCGACCGTCGGCGGGGTACGCCCGGAGCCTCGGAGTGCTCGCCCGGTCGAAGCAGGCCGGGCTCACCACGAAGTCGGGTCTCGTCGTCGGCATGGGCGAGACGGTTGCCGAGCTCGACGGTTGCCTGGCCGATCTGGCGGCGATCGGGGTGGACATCGTGACGATCGGCCAGTACCTGCGTCCCACGTCGCACCACCTGCCCGTCGACCGCTGGGTCGAGCCGCACGAGTTCGAGCGCTGGCGTGAGCTGGGTGAATCGTGGGGGATCGGACACGTGGAGGCGAGCCCGCTCACGCGGTCGAGCTATCACGCCCGCCAGGCCGCCGAGCACGTGTCGCCGGTGTCCGTCTCGCGCCGCTGAGAAAAGTTCGGTCACCCCCTCAAGTAAGGGGGCAATCGTCCGATGACAAGGGTCATGCGGGCACCGATTCCCACCAACGAGCGAGAGAGACTGGATGCGCTGATGGCCCTCGACGTGCTCGACACGCCGCCCGATGCCCGACTCGACGAGATCGTCGGCCTCGCCGCCGATCTGTGCCAGACCCCGATCTCGGCGGTCTCGCTGGTGGACACCCACCGGCAGTGGTTCAAGTCGCACCGCAACATGCCCGTGGACGAGACCTCCCGCAGCGAGGCGTTCTGCGCGCACGCGATCCTCTCCGAGGAGGTGCTGGTGGTGGAGGACGCCACCAGCGATCCGAGGTTCTTCGACAGTTCGCTCGTCACCGAGCACGGCTTCCGGTTCTACGCCGGTGCGCCGCTGATCAGCGCCGACGGCCATGCGATCGGCACGTTGTGCGTGGTGGACACCGTGGCCCGGCACCTCGAGCACTGGCAGATCAAGATGCTGCAGATCCTGGCCCGCCAGGCGATGGCGCAGATCCGCCTGCGCCGGTTGGTGGACGACCACGCCGACGTGCTCGACGACCTCGACATGGCCAACCGCAACCTGCAGTTCCTGTCGACCCACGATCCGCTCACCGGGGTGCTCAACCGCCGTGCGATCACCGACCTCCTCGACGGCCTCGCGACGGCCAACGCCAGCGGCTCGGTGTCGACGGCGGTGCTCTTCGTCGACCTCGACCACTTCAAGGACGTCAACGACGCCTACGGTCACGACGCCGGCGACCGCGTGCTCGTCACCGTCGCCGATCGCATCCACCTCGGCGCCCGCGGCGACGACGCCGTGGCCCGGCTCGCGAGCGACGAGTTCGTGGTGGTGGTCCCCAACGCGCCGGCGTTCGCACCCGAGGCGCTCGCCCGACGCCTGCTCCAGGCGATCGCGGTGCCGGTCGAGCACCACGGGCGCTCGATCAGCGTGACCGCGAGCATCGGCATCGCCCGCTGGGCCGACCACGTGCTGTCGGCCGGCGACCTGCTCCGCGACGCGAGCGCGGCGATGAGCTACGCGAAGTTCGAGGGACGCAACCGATCGGTCACCTTCGAGGATCGTGTCGCGAGCGATCTCACCCGGCGCCTCGACACCCATGCCTTCGTCCGCCACGTCGTGCGTGAAGGCGCGATGCGCCTCGACTTCCAACCCCTGTGGTCGCTGTCGAGCGGCGAGGTGATCGCCCACGAGGCGCTGCTGCGCTGGGACTCGCCGGGCGCTCCCGAGCTGAGTCCGGCCGAGTTCGTGGCCGCCGCCGAGGACATCGGGTTGGTGGGCGAGATCACGCGGTTCACGATTCGTGAGGCGTGCCGGTTGGCCGCGCGGCGACGTGCTGCCGGCGAGCTGGGAGCGGTCGTCACCGTGAACCTGTCGGCGGTGCAACTGGAGCGCGACGAGGTGATCCTCGAGGTGGCCAGCTCGCTCAACGACAGCGGGCTCGACCCGAGTGGGCTGATGCTCGAACTCACCGAGTCGGCCAAGCTCGCCGGCTCGGGTCCGGGACAGGCCACGCTGCGCGAGTTGCAGCACATGGGCGTCCGCGTGGCGCTCGACGACTTCGGCACCGGCTTCGCCTCGCTCGCGCTGTTGCGCAGCTTCCCGTTCGACTACATGAAGATCGACCGCAGTTTCGTCACCGTGCAGAGCGACGCCGACCGCGAGGTGCTCCGCAGCCTGGTGCAGCTCGGCCATTCACTCGGGATGATGGTGATCGCGGAAGGGATCGAGGAACCTGCCGTGCTCGAGCAGTTGCGCGACCTCGGCTGCGACGTGGCCCAGGGGTACCTGCTCGGTCGGCCCGGCACCGGCGAGCCGCCGCACCACATGGCACCGCACCCGCTGATCGCACGGCTCGACCGCAGCGTGCGCTGATCCGCGTCGGGCGGAGGTGCCGGCACCGTCGGCCCGGGCCAGAATGGGTCGATGAGCAGTGTCACGGCCACCACCGCCACCTACCTCGACCGCATCGCCCGAGCGCGAGCGGAAATGGAGCGGCGTGGCGTCGACGTGCTCCTGCTCAGCGTCGGCAGCGACCTGCCGTACCTGAGCGGCTACGAGGCGATGCCGCTCGAACGACTGACGATGCTCGTCGTCCCGCGCGACGGCGACGCGACCATGGTGATCCCGCGGCTGGAAGCGCCTCGCGTCGTGGAGCAGCCCGGGGTGTTCGCGCTGCGTCCCTGGAACGAGACCGACGACCCGGTGGCGATCGTGGCGGGCCTGGTGTCACGTCCGCAGGTCGCCGCCGTCGGCGACACCATGTGGGCCCGGTTCCTGGTCGAGTTGCTCGGCCACTGGCCGTCGGACGCCACGGAGTACGTGCGCTCGACGACGGTGATGAACGCGCTCCGCACGCGCAAGGACGATGCCGAGATCGCCGCCCTCGCCGCAGCCGGCGCGGCGGCCGACCGGGTGGCCGACCAACTGCACGCTGGTGAGATCCCGCTCGTCGGACGCACCGAGGCACAGGTGTCGGCCGACATCTCCACCCGTCTGCTCGCCGAAGGGCACGACGTCGTGAACTTCGCGATCGTCGCCGCCGGCGAGAACGCGGCGTCACCGCACCACCATCCGGGCGACCGGGTGATCCGCGACGGTGAGATCGTGCTCACCGACTTTGGCGGCACGATGGCCGGCTACTGCAGCGACATCACGCGCTGCGTCTTCGTCGGTGAGCCGCCGGCCGAGGTGGCCGACGCGTACGCCGTGCTGCACGAGGCCCAGGCCACCGGCGTGGCCGCCGGGGTGGTGGGTGCGGCATGCCAGGACGTCGACCGGGCGGCCCGTCGGGTGATCGCCGACGCCGGCTACGGCGAGTTCTTCATCCATCGCACGGGCCACGGGATCGGGATGGAGGCCCACGAGGACCCGTACATGGTGGAGGGCAACGATCAGGCGATCGAGCCCGGCCACGCCTTCAGCGTCGAGCCCGGGATCTACGTCGCCGGGCGCTGGGGGATGCGCCTCGAGGACATCGTGGTGGCCACCACCGAGGGACCACGCTCGATGAACCACGCGAACCACGCCCTCGTCACGCTCTGATCCGATCCGACGGTGTACGTCGTCGTCCCGGGCTCCGGTTCCCGTCGCTCGTGCGCTTGTGACAGGCTGGGCGCATGACGGCTCTCGACGACGTGACCGCTGCTGACGCCAAGCTCCCGTTCCACCTGCGCGGCAACTACGCCCCGGTGATGGAGGAGGTCGAGGCGTTCGATCTGCCCGTGATCGGCTCGATCCCGCCCGAGCTGCAGGGCACCTACATCCGCAACGGGGCGAACCCCAAACACGGACCGACGATGCACTGGTTCGCGGGCGACGGCATGTTGCACGGGGTACGGCTGCGCGACGGCCGGGCCGAGTGGTACCGCAATCGTTGGGTGCGCACCAAGGCGCTCGACGGCGTCGACCGGATGGACATGTCGACGGGCACCTTCGACCTCACCGTCGGCCTCGCCAACACCCACGTGTATCGCCACGGTGGCCGGATCTTCGCGCTCGAGGAGGGGAGCTTCCCGAACGAGGTGACACCCGAGCTCGACACACTCGGGCCGTACGACTTCGGCGGACGGCTGCACACCCCGTTCACGGCGCACCCGCACACCTGCGCCGAGACCGGCGAGATGCACTTCTTCGGCTACGAGCTGGTGCGACCGCCGTACGTCACCTACCACGTGGCCGATGCGGCCGGGAACCTCGTGCACAGTCAGCCGATCGACGTGCCCGGCCCGACGATGGTGCACGACTTCGCACTGAGCCGCCACTACGCGATCTTCCTCGACCTCCCGGTGGTGTTCGACCTCGAGCTCGCGATGACCGGCACGATGCCGTTCGTGTGGAACGAGGGATACGGCGCTCGGATCGGGCTCCTGCACCGCGACCGTGCGCGCCGGGGCGAGCAGCCGCGCTGGTTCGACGTCGACCTCTGCTACGTGTTCCACATCATGAACGCGTGGGAGAGCGACGACGGCTCCACCGTGTACCTCGACGCCGGACGGCATGCGGCGATGTGGCGAGGAGGACCCGACCAGTTCGAGCCGAGCTACCTGCACCGGTGGGCGTTCGACCTGACGTCCGGCTCGGTGAGCGAGACCCAGCTCGACGACGTGTCGCACGCGTTCCCGCGCATCGACGACCGACGCACCGGTCTGTCGAACCGCTTCGGCTGGGCGGTCGGTCCGCGACCCGGCAGCGATCCGCGCAGCATGGACGCGCCGACCAACGTGCTGAAGTACGACCTCGCCACCGGCGAGCGCACCTTCCACGACCTCGGCGCGACGTCGATGAGCGGCGAGCCGGTGTTCGTGCCGGCCGCCGACGCGGCCGCCGAGGACGAGGGGTACCTCGTCACCTTCGCGTACGATCGTTCCACCGATTCGTCGAGCTTCGTCGTGCTCGATGCGTCCGACATGGCGGCCGCGCCGATCGCTCGTGTACCGCTGCCGCAGCGGGTGCCGCACGGCTTCCACGGCAGCTGGTTCGCCGACAGCTGACCCGCCGGTGTGGCCACGTCAGGGACGGAACAACGTCTCGTCGGGCGCCGGTCGGTACCCGGTCAGTTCGAGGGTGAGGTCGGCGCCGCGGAATCGTGCGATCACACCGTCGGGGAGCACGCAGTACTGCTTCGTGCCGCCGCTCACCGCCACGTCGACACACGTCGCCGAGTTGCCGGCGATCTGCAGCGTGGTGGCGGTGGACGGTGCGACACGCGCCACGGCGTCGCGTCGCAGCCGCTTGGCCATGTCGCCGAAGGCGACGTCGGGCGTGACGCCGGTGTTGCTCACCGCGGCGGCCTGGATGCCGTCGTCGCACGTCTGGGCGTCGAGGAAACAGGTGCGGTTCGATCCGCCGTCGGTGATGTAGCGGACCTGACCGATCGTCACCGATCGTCGGGCGACGCCGGTCTGGGTGACCGTCACCGAGCTCTGCGTGCCGCCGAAGAGCTGGGTGGCGTCGTACGAGGCGGTGAACAACGCACTGTCGACGCCGTCGAGTTGCGCGAGCACGGCATCGATCGCGGGGTCGCCGGTCGTGGTGCCCTCGACCGTGGGCGAGTCCTCGAAGGAGGGGCGTTCACCGAGCGCGCACGCCGTCAGCGTCGTCGAGGCGATCGATGCCACGAGTGCCGTGGCGGTGAGCCGCCGCCGGATCCGTCGTCGGGGTGCGCTCGGAGCCGGGCTGATCGGAGACATCCGTCAGGAGCGTACCGACCGGCACCTCGTCGGAGCGCCGCCGCCGCGGACCGACGGTGAACAGCCGGACGAAGGTCACGAACGACACGACGGCGACCAGGCCGATCACCAGCCAGCGAACGAGCGGTGATCCGGCGTCGGTCCCGGCCTGCAACCCGTGGATCGCCACCGTCCACAGCAGCGGGTACGACACCAGGTGCACCCCGCGCCACCAACGACGAGGCAGCCGGTGTCGCAGCCACGAGGTCAGCTGGACGGCGGCCAGCGCATAGAGCGACACGACACCCCAGGCGACGGCGCCGGGGCGGTAGTCCATCGCGAACGGGACGAAGATCTCGCGCCAGGCGATGTGCATGTAGTTGTCGGCGACGAGCGCGAGCAGGTGTACGGCGGTCGCGGCGACGGCGAGCAGCGCGAGATGACGGTGCAACTCCATCAACCAGCGTGGGAGTCCGCGGCGATCGATCAGGCGGGTGATGCCGAGCACGCCCCACACCGCGGTGAGCGCGAGCAGCACGAACGCCACCCACCCGCTGGAGCGCGACAGGTACCAGGCGAGCTGCTCGCTCACGACGACGTGGTGTGCACGGCGCCGTGGACGTGGCCGGGCACGTGGCCGATCGTGCGCACGTCACCGTCGGCGTGCACCACCAGTGCGCCGGCGTGGTCGAAGCACGCCGTGCCGGTCGGGTCGACGAACGGCACCTTCGACAGGGCGTCGGCCCAGGCCGCGGTGTCGGCCACGACGGTCACGCCGACCACGTCGCTGGTGGTGCTGGCACCCGTGGTTGGCGCGAGCAGATGGTGGTGCGGTCGCTGGCCGGTTCGCCATCGCCGGCGCAGGGTGGTGCTGGTGGCCACTCCGCCGTCGAGCAGTTCGAGCCGTGCGAGGGGCAGGTCGGTGCGCGGATCCTCGACGTCGATGATCCACGCCTCGCCGTTCGGGGGTGTGCCGGCGACGCGTAGGTCGCCGCCGACGGACACCATCGCGCCCCGTGCGCCGCGCGCGAGCAGATCGGCCACGACCAGATCGGCAGCGAGGCCCTTGCCGATGCCGCCGAGATCGAGCCGCACGCCGACCGGGAGGTGCACGATCCGCTGCGCCTCGTCGAACACGACGCCGTCGCAGCCCGGAGCCGGCAGCGCCACCGCGGCCGCACCACCGCCGCGCCGTGCGACGACGTCGATCGTGTCGTCGTAGCCGAGTCGCAGCAACGAGTCGTGCACGGTGGGGTCGAAGCGTCCGCCGGTGACCACCCAGGCGGCACACGCGGCACGGACGGCGGTCACGGTGTCGGCGCTCACCTCGAGCGGCGAACCGTCGGCCCGGTTGAGCCGCGAGATCTCGCTGTCGGGCAGGAAGCGGCTCCAACACCGCTCGAGCTCGGCGACCCGGGCGCGTGCCCACGCCAGGTGACCCTCGCCGTCCACCGGGTCGGGGTGATCGGTGACGACGGTCACCACCACGTCGGTGCTCATCGCCCGGAACCCGAGGTGCACGGTGCGCACGGTCACTGGGTGCCTCGCGAGGTGCCGTCGACCGGTGCGGTGAGCGGCGGCAGGGTGGGCGGTGGCGGCGGGGGAGCGGGCGAGGCGGTGGTGTCGGGTGGCAGTGGTGCGGCCGTCGTGGCCGGTGCCGGCGGCTCGACCGGTGCAGGGGGCGACGGGTCGGTGGCGACCGGCGCGGCGGGCGCAACGGTCCCGCTGCCTGCCGGAGCGCTCGGGGCCGGCCGGGGGGCAGTGCCGGTCGGGGACGGTGCTGCGGAGGGTGGGGGTGCCGACGTCCCCGTGGCAGCGGACGACGCGGCCGACGACGCGGCCGCGGTGGCGTCGATCACGACCGGTGCCGGCGCGCTCGTCGTGGCGGGGGACGACGACGGTGGTGCGGTCGCGGCGCCGGGCCGCTCGATCGGCTGGTCGCTCGACACGGTGACGGCCGTCGGTGTGGTCGGTGCGGTCGACGACGTCGGTGCGGTCTGCTCGGCGGCGACGGGCACGACGACGGCGCCGGTCGGCGATGTGGCGCTCACGTCGGACGAGCCGTCCGGGGTGGCGTCGGCGTGCGCGATGAGGCCCACGCCGGCGAGGGTGGCGCCGATGCTGACGCCGGTGGCCACCGCTTTCGAGGCTCGGGTGGCTCGGATCATCCGGCCGACTCCAACGCCGTCACGACCACCGACACCGATCCGGCCAACAGCACGAGCGTCGCGATCATCCGGACGAGCACGCGGCGAGGTCCCCACGACGTCGTGCGATCGTCGAGGCGGCGGTCCGTTGCGTCCCGGATCGTCGACATGGATGGGCATCCTCGGATGGTGCTCGGCTGCAGGTGAGGAGAACGTGAAGCCGGCGGGCCCCACGTTCGCCGTTGTGAGAGTGCATCGGCACCTCGTTAGCCTCACTTCAGTGATTGGTCGGCGTGCGGCTGCGGAATCCCGGGCGGTCGGACGATGATCCGGCTCGACGCCGCGACGGTCCTCTTGCAGTGGTCCGTCGGTGGTCTGTTCTTCCTCTGGTTCACCACGCGGCGTCGTGAAGTGGGTCTCGGGTACGGGTGGCTGTTGCGTGGCACGTACCTGCTGATGGCGCTCGGCGCGTTCGCCGCCGGCGTCGGGTTCGGGTTCGTTCCCGTCCGCGACCTTGTGTCGCTCGCGGTGGCGCTGGTGACGATCGTGGTGCTCGTCGTGTCGGTCCGGCGCAAGGCGGCCGGCGTGTCGGGCGCCGACGCCGAACACGACCGGCGCACCGCTCGGGTGGCGGCGATGACCGGTATCGACCGCGACACGGCGGGTTCGTCGACCGGCGGTCGACTCGGTCCCGAGTTCCCGCCGGTGCTCGACCTGATCGCTCCGCTGATCGGGCTCGTCGGTCTGGTGAGCGCCGGCATCGACGCCAGCTCGGGCGGCGCCGAGAACATGGGCGTCGCCCTGCTCCGCACGGTGGCCGGGGCACTGTTCCTCGGTGCGGTCACCGACGCGATGCTGCTCGGGCACTGGTACCTGGTGCAGCCGGGACTGCCGCGACGTCACCTGAACGAGCTCGTCCGAGCGCTCGGGTGGGTGTGGCCGATCGAGGTGGTGTCGCTGCTGCTGCCGACCGGGATGATCGCGGTGTGGACCGGCGAGGTGGACGACGGGTGGAACGGCACGCTCGGCTGGTTCTGGGCGGCGTGCGCGGTGACGACGATCGTGCTGGTGTACGTCACCCGGGCGGCGCTGAAGGAGCGGTACTACTCGGCGGTGATGGCCGCCACCGGCCTGCTCTACCTGGCGATCCTCACCGCGTTCGGCACCGATCTCGTGGCTCGAGCCGTCTTGGCCGGTTGAACGTCGCCGGCCCGCGCCGACGTTCGTTCCCGTTTCGCCCTGAATCGGACGCCGCCTCTGTCTCGATGCGGTGCGTTCGGGCAGACTAGGGGCATGCCGCGACCAGTGTGGAGTGGAACGATCAGCTTCGGACTCGTCGCGATCCCGATCAAGCTGTATCACGGGGTGAGCAAGAAGAGCGTGTCGTTCAACCAGCTCGACGACCGCACGATGAGCCGGATCCGGCTGAAGAAGGTGTCCGCCGAGACCGGCGAGGACGTGCCCGACGATCACATCGTGAAGGGGTACGAGATCTCGAAGGGTCGCTACGTGGTGGTCGACCCCGACGAGCTCGAGCCGTTCATCCCGTCGGCGACGAAGAGCATCGATCTCGAGGAGTTCGTCGATCTCGACGAGATCGACCCCGTGTACTTCGACACGCCCTACATCATCGCCCCCGACAAGACCCCCAAGCCGTACGTGCTACTGGCCCGGGCGATGGAGGAGGCCGGCAAGGTGGCCATCGGGCGGTTCGTGATGCGCAACAAGCAGTACGTCGCCGCCCTGCGGGCGCAGGACGGCAAGTTGCTGATGAGCACCATGGTGTTCGCCGACGAGGTGGTGTCGATCGGTGCGATCGACGAGCTCGAGGGCATCGACGAGATCGACGTGAGCGCCAAGGAGGTCAAGATGGCCGAAGCGCTCGTCGAGAGCCTCTCGGCGGCGTTCGAACCCGACAAGTACCGCGACGAGTACCGCGAACAGGTGCTCGACCTGATCGAGCGGAAGGCTGCGGGCGAGGAGTTCGAGGTGCCCGAGGTGGCGGCGGCCGCTCCGAAGGTGGTCGACCTGATGGCGGCGCTCGAGGCCAGCGTGAAGGCGGCCAAGGAGGCGCGCAAGCGCCACCCGGCGGGCGGACCCCATGAGGACGCGGTGAAGAAGTCGCCCGCGAAGAAGTCGTCGAAGGCGGCCGCGGCCGCAGGTTCGGCCGACGACGACGCCGACGACACGGCGGCGATCGCGAAGCCCAAGCGCGTGCGCAAGAGCGCCTGAGCACGCCGTCGTCGATCGACGCTCATCCGTGGCCGCGAGCAAGCCCACCCCCGTCACCGTCGGCGGGCGCGACCTGAAGCTCACCAACCTCGACAAGGTGCTGTACCCGGCGAGCGACCGCGGCCCGGCGTTCACCAAGGCCGAGGTGATCGACTACTACGCCCGGATCGCGCCGTGGATCCTGCCCCATCTCGCCGGTCGTTGCATCACGTTCCTCCGTTTCCCGGACGGTGCGGACAAGCCGGGCTTCTTCGAGAAGCGGTGCCCGAAGCACCGGCCCGAATGGGTGCAGACCGCGATCGGGCCGGGCGACCGCAGCGGCGACATCGGCTATTGCCGCCTGGACGAACCGGCCTCGCTCGTGTGGTCCGCCAATCTGGCCGCGCTGGAGCTGCACGTGCCGATGGCGTACGCAGCGGACCTCGAGTCACCGCGAGCGGTCGTGTTCGACCTCGATCCAGGAGCGCCGGCGACGGTGGTGGCGTGCTGCCAGATCGCGCTCGAGGTGCGTGACGTGCTGGCTGCGGTGGGGCTGGAGGGGTTCTGCAAGACGTCGGGTTCGAAGGGCCTGCAGCTGTACGTGCCGCTGAACACGCCGTGCACGCACGAGCAGGCGAGCGACTTCGCGCTCGCCGTCGGACAGGTGCTCGAACGGCGGATGCCCGATCGTGTGACCACCGTGATGGCCAAGGTGGAACGTCCCGGGAAGATCTTCGTCGACTGGAGCCAGAACAGCCGCCACAAGACCACGATCGGCGTGTACTCGATGCGGGCCCGGGTGCGTCCCTGGGTGAGCACGCCGGTCACCTGGGACGAGGTGCAGCGATGCGCCGACGGCGAGTTGTCGCTGGTGTTCGAGACCGCCGACGTGCTCGAGCGGGTGGAGGAACTGGGCGACCTCTTCGCCCCCGTGCTGGAGCTGCAGCAAACCCTGCCCACCCCCCGCTGACCCCGCCTTCGATCTCAGGTTTGCGGGCTGCGGCCCCATAAGGGGGCCGCAGCCCGCAAACGCCGTCCTCACCACGGAGCGGAACGGACGCGGGGGTCAGGTGGTGGGGGTGGCGATCAGGACGACCTGCTTCGGGCTGCCGTCGGGGTTGGGTTCGTCGGCGAGGTTGGCGGCGACGAGCACCTGGTTGCCGCTCACCCGGATCCCGCCGCTCGACGACACCTTCGCACCGGCCAGGTCGTCGAGCGACTCGCGCGACCACGTCACGCCGTCGGTGCTGTGCAGGAACAGGATCGAGATCTCGGGCGGTGCGACGCCCGAGCTCGCCGCCGTGTACACGTCGTCGAAGGAGTAGGTGGCCACCACCGGGCCACCGGGCTCGGTACGCACCTCGAACAACGATTCGTCGGCGATCGCCGTGACGCGAGCAGGGTCGGAGGACACGCCGAGCGACACCGTGGCGAGTTCGGCACCGCCGGCATCGAACACCCGGTGGGTGCCGCTCGTGTCGTCGACGTGCACGCGCAGGCCGCCGTCGAGATCGAACGTGACGCCGCCGACCTCGGCCACCGGGTCGACGTAGAGCCAGCCGATCGCCGACACCCCGTTCGGCCCGGCGGTCACATGGCTCGCGTTGATCTGCACCAGCCGGCCGTCGTCGGGGCGCACCAGGGTGCGCAGATCGGTCTCGTGCCAGCCGGCGTCGTCGAACACCGCCACCGTCGGCCGTGCGAAGCCGTTGGCCCAGCCGGTGGCGATCAACCGCCCGTCCGACTCGGCGAGCGACTCGACGTACGACACCGGCGCAGCGCCACGATCGGTCCACGTGCGACCGTCGGCCGACGACCACAGGCGGCTCGTCCCGTCGTCGGAGCCGACGAGGGCGGCGAAGCCGTCGCCGAGCGAGGTGAGCCGCGCCCCGCTCCAGAACCCGCCGAGGTCGTCGGGCACCGGGATCGGCTCGAAGGTCGACCCGTCGGTGGCGAGGAAGAAACGGGCCTCGGGATGCATCATCGCCTCGGCGGCCCGGGCCGACACACCGAGATCGGCCCACGAGTAGGTGGTGCCGTCGCAGCCGGGTCCTGCGTCTGCGGCGGGCACGGTGGTCGCGTCGCCGACGGTGGAGGCGGGTGCGTCACCGCCGAAGCTGATCGTCGTCGGCGTGGCCGCGCAGGCGTCGTCGACGACCACCACCCCTTCGGAGCGCACCTCCCAGTACCGGGAGATCACGTCGTCGGGCAGCAGCGATGCGATGTCGATCACCGGCGTCACCTGCGCGCTCACCAGGACCCCGGCAGCCGATACCGCCATCGAGGTGGCCACCACACCCACCGACGTCACCCCGTCCTCCGCGGCGAGGTCGCTCGTGTCGAGCGGCACGGTCTCGGTGCGCCAGGTGCGGCCACCGTCGGCCGATGTCGCGAGCGCCAGATCGGACCGGCGGCCCGAGCCGGCCGTCGCCGGTGCGGTGCCGTACGAGAAGAACACGCCGTCGCGTTCGCCGACGTTGCGGGAGGAGAGATCGGAGCCGAGGGCGACCTGCTCCCAGCTCACCCCGTCGTCCGACCGCCACAGATGTGGGCTGTAGCTGTCGGTGCGCCCCGGTGCCGTCGACCACGCGACGAACGGACCGTCGCCGGCGAGCGGCTCGTCCCCGCCGCCCCACATCATCGCCACCGCCTCGGCTGCGTCGGGGTCGACACGGTTCCACACGAACGGCGAGGCGGCGAGCTCGGCGGGCACCACCGGGTCGGCGACGGTGGGCGCCGGCGGCACGGCGGTGGTCGATCCGACGGTGCTCGTGGGTGTGCCGTCGACGTCGGTGGCCGTCGGACCACCGGTGATCGTGTCGGTCGACGTCGGTCGCGACAACGCACCGATCGCCAGCACCGACCCCGCTGCGACGGTGACCACCGCTGCGGCGCCGAGCGTCGCCTGCCGCCGCCGCTGTCGTTGCCGCCCGCGACGGACGACGACGTCGACCGACGGCCGGCCGAGATCGACGGTGTCGGCACGGCGGGCGAGCCGATCGGCGACGAGCGCCGTGCGAGGGTCGTGGTCGGGGGTGGTCATCGGGGGTCCTCCTCGTGGGGCGGCTGCAGATGGGTGAGCATCGGATGGAGGCGATCGAGCGCTCGGGCGAGGCGGCTCTTCACCGTGCCGGGGCGGATGCGCAGCAACTCGGCGGTCTGGGCCTCGGACAGACCGAGCAGCAGACGGCACACGACGACGGCACGCTGATCGACGCCGAGGGCGTCGAGCGCTCGGTCGATCGTCGGGTCCTGCACGACCGGGTCGCTCGTGTCGGCGGGCTCGGCGATCCAGATCGGCGTCGGGCGGCGCAGACGGCGCAGCACCGACCGGCTCCAGTTGAGACCGACGCGGTACACCCACCCGCCGGGGTTCTCGAGCCGGCTGACGTGGGCCCATCGTTGATACGCACGTGCCATCGCCTCGTCGACCGCGTCGCGGGCGAGATCGTCGTCGCGCAGGGTGATCGCCAGCGCTCGGCCGACTGGTCCCCGATGCCGGAGGTAGAAGTCGTCGAACGAGGCGACGGTGATCGTGTCGATCGTCGGTTCGAGTTCACGCTCCGCTCGGTCGATCGCGAAATCCATGTCCGGTACACCCCGGCCGCGCCCGTTCGGTTCCCGTCGCGAGTTCACGCCTCCTCCAGGGCGTCGAGCAACGCTCGAGCCGCTGGATCGGACGGTCGCAACTCGAGCGCGCGCTGCCATGACCTGCGGGCCAGGTCGGCGTCGCCGGCGAGCGCCGCAGCACGGCCGAGCTCGATCTGCCACCTGGCCCGCACGGGGTCGAGCGCCACGAGGTCGCGCCAGGCGGCGAGGGCGGCGTCCACGTCGTCACGTCCGCCGGTGATCTTCGCTCGTGCGAGCAGGACGCCGGCTCGATCGTCGAGTGCGATCGGGTCGAGTGGCGACCAGCGCAGGGCTGCATCTGCGTGATCGAGGGCGGTGTCGACGTCGGCGAGCGTGCCGCGCTCGAGGTGCACACGAACGGCGACCGAGCGCAGCACCAGGTCGTCGGGACGCAGGTCGACCGCACGGTCGGCGTCGCGCACCGCGGCGTCGAGTGCAGGTGCCGCGATCGCCGACCGAGCGAGCCGGTCCGCCGCCACTGCGAGCGCCCCGGCGGCGAATGCGACCGTCGCCAGCGTCGCCGCTGCGGTGCCGACCGCGCGTCGAGCCCGCCCCCGCCCGGTCACGTCGGGCACATCGGGTGCCTCCCGGCGATCGACGACGAGCATCCCGGCGAACAGCCACCACAGCGCGTCGAGCTCGGCCAACGGGAACAGCACCAGCTGCTGCACGGCGTACGCGACGACGCCGCAGGCGAGACCGACGTCGGCCACCTTCATCGTGGGGAGGCGGCGGACCACAGCCCACGCCACCCAGCCCACCAGTGTGAGGTACAGCACCGCTGCCGGGAGGCCACCGTCGAGCGCCACGTCGAGCGGGCCGCTGTGAGCTCGGTCCGGCAAGACGAGATCGCGTCCGTACTCGCGTTCGTAGTGAGCGTCGACAGCGCCGATCGCCGCGATGCGGTACCCCTCGGGGCCGACGCCGAGGAGCGGGTGGTTGCCGATCACGTCGAGCGCGAGCGACCACTCGTCGAACCGCGACGCGAGGCCGTGGTCGCGATCGAACACGTCGCCGAGCCGCGGGGCGACGAGTGCGATCCCGATCATCCCCAGCGCGGCGATCGAGATCGCGGTCCGGCGGCTCGGACGTCGACGCCCCACGACCACGACCACGGCGACGGCCACGCCCGCCAACGCGGCGCGCGCGCCCGATCCCACGAGGGCGACGGATCCCAGCGCCGCTGCGATCGCCGACGCCACCCGCCACGCCCGCCGCTCGTGTGGATCGCACATCAGTCCCACCGCCCCGGGGACGAGGAGCGCACTCGCGGCCCCCGTCACCGCCGCCGAACCGAAGGGACCGAGCAGCCGGTCGGTGTTCGCCGCCACGTCGACCGGTCGGCCGACGACCAACTCCCACAACGCCCAGGCGCCGAGCGCGAGGGCGGCGAGCGCCGCAGCTCGGGCGATCCACCGGCGTCGTCCGGCATCGTCGAACTGCTGCCCCGCGGCGAACACCAGGGCGAACGCCAGCCAGGTCGCCAGCCCGAGGTGACGCACCGGGTGCCCGAGCAGCGCGACGCGCCGGTCGTCGCCCACGAGGGCCGCCACGGTGATGAGGGTCAGCAGCCCGCCCCACAGCCGAGCCGTCGGCGGATGCAGGCGCCGGACACCGCAGCGGAGCGTGAGTCCGCCACCCAGGAGGGCCAGGGTGGAGATCACCCACCAGCGCGCCGGGCCGAACGGTTGCCAGCCGCCCGGGTCGACGGCGACCACGGATCCGACGACCAGCGCTGCGAGCGCGACGGCACCTGTGCGCACCCCCATCCACGCCCACCGTAGGCAATCGGTTCCCGGCCATCGACGCGAGGCCGTAACCATCCGTCGGCGGTTCCGTCCGGTGAAGACGTGCACGCCACCTGCCCCACTGTCGGTGGCCTTCGTGATCGGCGGCGTCGGCTCATCGGCCGGGCGGTGGCGTGCGCACTCGCGCTCGTCGCAGCAGGGTGTGCCGGTGACGCGGAGGGGACCGCACCAGTCGCGCGCTCCGCTGTTCCGACGAGCACAGAGGTGATCGCCACGACCGTCGAGACGTCGACCGAAGGTCCCGCCACGACGCTCGTCGAGCCCGAGACGACCGCCGAGCCCACGACGACCGCCGAACCGGGCACGACCTCGACACCGATCCCGCCGGGCGGGTACCCGAGCGCCATCGTCGCGACGGTGGTCGACGATGGACGCTTCGATCCGCTCGAGCAGCGGATCACCACCGCACTGGCCGACGCTGGGCTGCCGGGTGCCTCGCTGCTCGTGGTGCAGCACGGCGAGATCGTCGAGCAGGAGGCGTGGGGTGACTACTCGCTCGACACCCGCGTGCCGATCGCGTCTGGCAGCAAGTGGCTCACCGCGGCGACGATCATGACGCTGGTCGACGATGGCCTCCTCGCGCTCGACGAGCCGATCGCCACCTACGTACCACAGCTCGCCGGCTTCACCGTCGGCACGATCACGATGCGCCAACTGCTGTCGTTCACGTCGGGGCTCGTCGGCGACAACGGGGCACCGGCCTGTGTCACGTCCGGCGAGGGCACGCTCCAAGAGTGCGCGGCCGAGATCCTGCGCACCGGTGCCGTGCGGCAACCGGGATCGGCGTTCGTGTACGGCAGCCAGCACATGCACGTGGCCGGTGCGATCGCGGAGATCGTCACCGGCGAGACGTTCTTCGACCTGTTCGACCAGCGGATCGCGAAGCCGCTGGGGATGGACCGCACCGTCTTCTTCCAACTCCGCGATCCCACGGCCACCACCGTCGACCACCCGATGCCCGCCGGCGGCGCCGCCAGCACGCTCGGCGACTACGCGCGATTCCTGGAGATGCTCGTGCACGACGGCGTCGCGCCCGACGGCACGAGGGTCCTGAGCGAGGATGCGGTGGCGGTGATGCAGACCGACCAGATCGCCGGCGCCGAGTACGCCGCGGCAGCGCCCTACCGGATGACGTTGCGCACGCCCTACGGGTTGGGGGAGTGGCTCGATGGGGTCGACGCCGACGGACGCGGCATCGTGGTGTCGAGCGACGGGAAGTTCGGCTTCCGTCCCTGGATCGACCACGCCAACGACCTGTTCGGCGTGTATCTCGTCGACGACCGTGGCAGCGGCTACGTGGAGGGCGACCCCGACGGGCGCGACGCGGCACGCCCGAACACGAGCGGGCTGTGGGTGTTCGAGATGACGGCCGACGCCTTGTCGGGCTGAGACCCATCGCGTGTGCGGACTGCGGCCCCATCATGGGGCCGCAGCCCGCAAACACGCAGGTCTCAGGGGCGCGTGACGCCGTCCTGCAACGCGGCGCGGCTGACCGCAGGGGCCACGCGCTCCACCACGCTCCGGTCGAACACGCTCGGCACCACGAACGCGGGCGACAGCTCGTCCTCGCTCACCGACTCGGCGATCGCGACGGCCGCGGCCAGCTTCATGTTCTCGGTGATGTCGGTGGCGTTCACGTCGAGCGCTCCGCGGAACAGGCCCGGGAACGCCAGCACGTTGTTGATCTGGTTCGGGTAGTCGCTCCGACCGGTGGCCATCACCGCGGCCAGACCGTCGGCGGCCTCCGGGCGGATCTCCGGGTTCGGGTTGGCCATCGCGAACACGATCGGATCCGTGGCCATGTTGCGCAGGTCGGCTGCGGTGATGAGGTCGGGCCCGCTGACGCCCACGAACACGTCGGCCCCGTGCATCACGTCGCTGATCGTGCCCATCTTGCGTGACCTGTTGGTGTTGGCGGCGAACCACTCCTTCGCCACGTTCAGGTCGCCGCGCCCTTCGTAGACGGCTCCGGTGCGGTCGCAACCGACGATCTCGCCGACGCCGGCGTTGATGAGGATCTTGCCGATCGCCACGCCTGCGGCGCCCATGCCGGCGATCACGACGGTGAGGTCCTCGATCTTCTTGCCGGTGAGCTTGAGCGAGTTCCACAGCGCCGCCAGGGTGACGACGGCGGTGCCGTGCTGGTCGTCGTGGAACACGGGGATGTCGAGGCTGGCCTTCAGACGCTCCTCGATCTCGAAGCACTCGGGCGCCTTGATGTCCTCGAGGTTGATGCCACCGAAGGTGGGCGCGATCCGCTCGACGAACTCGACCACTTGGTCGGCCGTGCGGGCGTCGATGCACACCGGGAACCCGTCGACGCCCCCGAACTCCTTGAAGAGCATCGCCTTGCCCTCCATCACCGGCATCGCCGCCTCGGGACCGATGTCGCCGAGGCCGAGCACCGCCGTGCCGTTGCTGACGATCGCCACCGTGTTCTTGCGGATCGTGAACCGGTGCGACAGCGCAGGGTCGTCGTGGATGGCCATGCAGACGCGGGCGACGCCGGGGGTGTAGGCCATCGACAGGTCGTCGCGGTCGTTGATCGGCATCGCCGCCTCGGTGCGGATCTTGCCGCTCTCGTGCATCCGGAACGTCCGGTCCCACCAGTCGACCAACGTGACGCCGCTGAGTGCTCGCACCGCGTCGACGACCTTGTGCTGGTGGGCCTCGTCGCGGCAGTGCACCACCAGACAGCGGCGCAGCTCGGGGCCGCGGACGTCGAAGCCGTCGAGCGCGCCGATGTTGCCGCCGGCTTCACCGATCGCGGTGCAGAGCCGGCCGAGGGTGCCGGGCACGTTGTCGAGTCGGCAGTCGAGGGTGATGGAGAACGCGGCGGTGGGGGTCGGTGCCATGAGTGCAGGATGCTACGGGTGAGCTGTTCCGCCACGCGAAACAGTTCTCCTCACTCCACCTCAGCGTGTGCGGACTGCGGCCCCACTACGGGGCCGCAGTCCGCACACGCGCAGGAATACCGCGTCGGGGTCAGTGGATGATGCGGGCGGCGCGGAGGGCAGCGGGGTCGAAGCCGAGTTCGGCCGCGATCTCGTCGCTGTGTTCGCCGTAGCGTGGCGCAGGCCGGCTCACCGCCGCCGGGGTGGCCGAGAAGCGCGGCGCCGGGCGCGGCTCGCGCAGCCGGCCGGCCACCGGGTGTTCGCGCTCGACGAACACCTCGTTGTGGCGCACCTGCGCGTCGTCGTGGATCTCGTGCAACGAGTTGATCCGCGACGCGGGTACGTCGTGCTCCTCGGCGCCGGCGAGGAACTGCTCGACCGAGGTGACCGCCGCCGCATCGCGCAGGATCGCCACCAGGTCGGCGGCGTGCTGCGAGCGGGCGACGGTGGTGGCGAACCGGGGGTCGTCGGCGACCTCCGGCCGGCCGTACGCCGCGCACAAGCCGCGGAACTCGGCGTCGGTGACGGCGCCGGCGCTCACGAAGCCGTCGGCCAGCGGGGTGACGGCGTAGTTCGAGCCGATCGTCGGCGTGCGCACCGCGTCGTCGTCGAGCAGCGCCGCGTCCATCGCCGAGTCGGGCCACATGAACGCGACGGCGGCGTCGAGCATCGCCAGCACGATGTGCTGGCCGCCCGCCTTGCCGGTGGCCCGGGCGAACAGCGCTGCGGTGATCGCCTGCGCCGCCGTGTACGACGTCACCTTGTCGCACAACAGCGTGCGGTACAGCGACGGCACCCCGGTGGCGGGGTCGGTCTGCACCGACGCCAACCCCGACGCGGCCTGGATCACGTTGTCGTACACCCGTCGATGGCTGTACGGACCGTCGGGCCCGTAGCCGCTGATGCTCACGTACACGACGTCGGGGTTGAACGTCCGGACGTCGTCGTAGCCGATGCCCAGGCGCTCGACCGCCCCCGGCCGGAAGTTCTGGATGACGACGTCGGCACCGGCCACCAGCGCGTGCATGAGTTCGCGGCCCTGCGGCTGCTTCATGTCGACGACGAGGCTGCGCTTGCCGCGGTTGTTGTTGGCGAAGATGCCGGTCATCCCGCCCTTGCTGGTCCCGAGGAACCGCATCATGTCGCCGAGCCCCGGCGACTCCACCTTGATCACGTCGGCGCCCTGGTCGGCCAGCATCATCCCGGCCAGCGGCCCGGAGATCATGACGGACAGGTCGACGACTCGCACCCCATCGAGTGGCCCCATGGCGCGATCGTGGCACGCCGGGCCGGATCATCCGTGATCAGACGTCGCGCCTGTCGACGCCCGTCGACGCCGGCCGGCGCTCGCCGGCGCCCGCCCACCGCGCCTCGTCAGCTCGTGAGGCTCGCGCGTGCGCCGTCGAGGAACCGGTCGACCTCCTGCTGCAGTTCGCCCGCACGTCGTGCGACGTCGAGGCTCGACGCGAGCACCAGGGTTGCGGCGTCGCCGGCCACACCCATCGCCGCCTGGGCGTCGCCGATCGCCGCCGTCACCTCGACCGTGTGGCGCGACGCGTCGCGCACGCCGTCGGACACCAGACCGGTCTCGTGGTGCTGATGCCGTACCGCGTCCCCGATGTCGGTGGCGATCGCCTCGACCGCCTCGATCGTGGCGACGACGTCGTGCATCGCGAGCACGGCGTCCGCTGCGGCCGCCTGGATGCGACGGACCAGATCGGCCACGGAACCGGTGGCTCGAGCGGTCTCGTTGGCCAGCTGCTTCACCTCGGCCGCCACGACGGCGAACCCCTTGCCGAGCTCACCGGCACGAGCGGCCTCGATGGTAGCGTTCAAGGCCAGGAGGTTGGTCTGGGCCGCGATGTCGTCGATGAGGCGGACCACCTGACCGATCTCGGCGGCCGACCCGGCGAGGTCGTCGACGATGGCTCGCGCCGACTGAGCCGAGCGGGCCGCGTGGGCGGTGTTCTCGCGCGACGCGTGCACCCGCTCGGCGATCTCGTCGACACCCGCGGCGATCCGTTCGATCGATTCGACGATGCCGTCGACACTGCCGGCCGCCGCGCCCGACGCGGCAGCGACGTCGCCGGCGCGTCCGGACACCGTGTCGACGGTGACCGACAGCGATTCGGCGGTGCGGCGCATCGAGGTCGCGCCGTCGGTCAGCTGGTCGGCGATGCGCCCGACGCCGGCCTGCAGGTCGGCCACGAACCCGGCCAGCACGGCATGGCGTTCGTCGTCGGCCCGTCGCCGAGTCGCCGCCTCCACCTCGGCGAGCTGACGGCGTTCGGCGTCGTGCACCTCTCGGTCGTGGCGGTCGCGTTCGGCCGCGTCGCTCGCCGCTGCCGCAGCCCGTCGCTCGGCCTGCGCTGCCGCCTGGCGTTCGAGCCGGCGGACGGTGCCGGCCAGTTCGCCGAGCTCGTCGTTGCGACGATCGGCCCACGACAGGTCGCTCGGCTCGTCCTCGGCGAGCGCGATCAGCGCCAGATGCAGCCGCCGCACGGGGCGCACGATCGACAGGCCCACACCGCCACCCACTGCCAGCACCGCGAGGCCGATCACGGCCACCGTCACGTACATGCCTCGCTGCAGATCGCGCACCGATGCGAACGCGGTGCGTTCGGGCGCGCCGACCACCACGCTCCATCCCGTGCGGTCGCCGGTGACGTCGTCGATCTCCGCCCGGGCCGTGACGACCGATGCGTCGTCACCCGCCGCGTCGCCGGCGACCAGCGCACCGCCTCCGTCGACGACGGCCACCGTCGCCCCGGCGAGTCCGCCGTCGACGAGATGTGCCGCGAGCTCGTCCGCCAGTGCCCCCAGGTCGGCGTTGCCCGCCACCAGGTGGCGCTCGACCGCCGACCCGGCCACGGTGGCCGATCGTTCGAGCCCCGCCCGCACGTCCGCACGCGCCCGATCGCTCGACTGCGCCACCATCACCAACAGCGACGACACCGCGGCCAGCCCACCGAGGGCGAACGAGATGACGAGCTTGGTGCGGAGGTGCCGGATGCCGCGCCGGCGCGGCAGGGTGGTGGTGTCGTGCGGCATCGTCGAAGGTCTCCCGATCGACGGGGACCGTTCCCGGGTGACGGCGGCTGTCAACCGGGTGGGCGCATGGCCGGGCGCACCCCGCGAGCTGCGACGACCCCCACCAGGGACGCCGTCACGGCGAGCGCGAAGCACATCCCGATCGCTGCGGTCAGACCGAGCGAGGTGCGATCGGCGACGGCGACGATGGCGCCGCCGACCCCGCCCATGAGCGAGAACCCGAGCGAGTCGACGAGTTGCAGCTGGCCGCCGGTGTCGCCCTCGCTGCCCTCGGTGGCGTAGCTCATCGCCGACACCGTGGTGGGGTTGAACAGCAGGCCCATCCCCACGCCGCCGACGGCCCACCCGATGAAGGTCAACCACAGCGGCCAGGCGTCCCACAGCACCGGAGTGGACAGCAGTGCCCCGAGCCCGAGGATCGCGAACCCGAGCCGGACGGCGTGGCGCGGACGCACGTCGGGGCGGCGCGCGATGAGCGCCTGCCCGCCGGTCCAGGTGAGCGCGGCACCGATGATCGTGAACCCCTGCGCCATGGGTGACACGCCGTGGATCCGGTCGGCGGCGAGTGGGATGAAGCCGTCGACACCCATGAACGTGGCCGTGGCCAGGAACCGGCAGGCGAGCACGGCGGGTTCGCCGACACGGGCGCGGGCCACACCGTTCGGCAGCAGCCGGCCGAGCATGCGCACCGCGAGCGCGCCGCCCGTCACGAGCGACGCGGCCACCACGATCGGACTCGCCGACCGCAACCCCACCACCACGATGGCGACGCCACTCGCACCGAGGCCGGCGGTGAGCATGCGGCGTCGATCGGCCGCCAACACCGCCGGGTCGTCGGTCGGTGCCGAGGGACCGAACCGGCGCATCTGACTGCTCGACACCGCGCCGACGGCGAGTGCGATCGGCACGATGCCGGCGAAGACCCACCGCCAACCGAGGTGATCGGTGACGAGGCCGCCGAACGCCGGGCCGACCAGGCTGGGGAGCACCCAGCCGGCCGACAGCCAGACGTACATCTGCGGCTGGCGTCGCTCGGGGTAGCCGCGTTTCACGAGCTGGTACGCGATCGGTGAGAACCCGCCGGCGCCGGCGCCCTGCAGCGTGCGGCCCAGCACCACCACGGGCATGCTCGGCGCGATCGCTGCCACCACCAGACCGAAGGAGAACACCGTCACCGCGGCGAGGAAGATCGGTGTGGGGCCACGCCGGTCCGCCAGACGCCCGGCCGCGACGAGCGACAGCATGTTCGCCAACGTGTAGGCCGCCAGCGCGACCCCGTAGAGCGTGTCGCCACCCAGCTCGTCGGTGATGGTGGGCAACGCCGTGATCACCGCCGTGGTCTCGAACGCGACCAGGGTGACGCCGAGCACCAGCCCGACCGTCAGCAGACGGAGCGAGCCAGGACCGGTGCCCGACGAGGACGGTGGTGCGTCGACCTCGTCGTCGTCGAGGTGGCTCACACGGGCGCCATCGGGGCGACGAGCGGCCACGGGCGCGACCGCTCGGCGGTGAGCGCGACCTCGAGCAGCGCCTGTTCGGCGAAGTGGCGGCCGACGACCTGTAACCCGACCGGCAGCCCGTCGAGGGTGCCCGCCGGGATCGAGATCGCCGGGTTACCGTGCAAGTTGGCGGGGAAGGTGAGCCGGCCGTTGTTGCCGGCGCCGGCCCGGATGCCGCCGAACTCCGCCGGCAGCGGTCCGTCGGCGTCGAACGCGACGTCGGGGTTGCTGGCGGTGATCACGAAGTCGACCCCGGTCGCCGGGTCGAAGATCTCGGCCATCCGGTGGTTCAGCTCCATCCGTCGCCGTTCGATCTTGGCTCGCGCCTCCACGCCGTAGCGCTGCGGCGCGTGCTCGAGCCCGGCGCGCATCTCGGGCGTCAGCACATCGGCACACCCGGGCCACGCGTCGCCGAGCTCGGTGGCGATGCTGATCATCCCGCTGATGCTCCACGCCGCGCCCATCGACGGCAGCGAGGTGTCGATCTCGACGCGCTGCCAGCCGAGCTCACGAGCGAGGTGCGAGCCGAACTCGTCGAGCAGCGCCCACATCGAAGGCGCCACCGTCGCCCCGCCCCAGTCGGGGGCGAACACGACGCGAGCACCGCGCAGCGACTCGGTGATCGAGCCGAGCCCCTGCTCCCAGCCGTCGACGCGCGGCAGGCTGAACTGGTCGCGCGGGTCGTGGCCGTTGCACACGTCGAACCAGCGCGCGACGTCGCGCACACTGCGCGCCAGCGGACCCACCGTGACGGTGTAGTTGCCGTTCTCGGCTCGCGGCCCGCGCGGGATGCGGCCGAAGGTGGCCTTCAGACCGACGAGACCCGTGAACCCTGCCGGGATGCGGATGGAACCGCCGCCGTCGCCGCCGGTCGCGATCGGCACCAGGCCACCGGCGACGGCGGCGGCGCTGCCGCCACTCGACCCGCCGGGCGTGCGGCCGTGCTGCCAGGGGTTGTGGGTGCTCCCGTGCAGGACCGTGCGCGTGAGGTTCACCCCACCGAACTCGCTCGCGGTGGTCTGGCCCACCAGCACGGCGCCACCCCGCCGTCGGAGCCGGTCGACCATGAACGAGGTGTGCGTGGCGACGCGGTCGGCGAACACGACGCAGGCCTCGGTGTCGGGCCATCCCGCCACCTGGTCGAGCTCCTTCACGCCCATCGGCACACCGCCGAAGGGCAACGACACGTCGGCGTCGCGAGCCGCCTGCTCGGCTTCGTCACGCGGGAGGTGGCAGAACGCGTTCAGGTGACTGCGGTCGATCGCGTCGTAGGTGGCACGGAGCTCGTCGATCGGCGATCGACGGCCGGCGCGGAACTCCTCCACCAAGCCACACGCGTCGCCCTGCCACGGAATGTCAGCCATGGTTGCCGACCGTAGCGGCGCTGCCGCCCGGCACCCCTCATCCACGGGGACGACCCAGCGTGCGGTGCTACCGTCGCTGCGTGGCCGAACCTCCTGCACCACCGCCTCCCCCCGGACCCCCGCCGTCGTTCGGGCCGCCGCCCGGCGCCGGCGTCCCGCAGCAGCCGCCGCCGCCCGGACTCGGCGCCACGCCCGCGCCGCCGCCGCCCGGGAGCACCGTGCCGTCGCCGTCGTCGATGCCACCTGCTGCGCCGCCGCCCCCCGGATTCGGCGCACCACCGCCGGCCGCAGGTGCCCCCGGTGCGCAGCCCCCGGCCGGCGGCAACGCGTCGCGCAAGGGCCTGTACGTGGTGCTCGCGATCGCCGCCGCCGTCGTGCTCGGCGTCGTCGGTGTCGTCGTGCTCGGTGGTGGCGACGACGACCCGGTGGTACGCCCGTCCGACGAGAGCGACGAGACCGTCGACGATCGCGACAAGGACGAGCCGGACGCCACCGAGCGGCCGGCCGACACCTCCGACCCCGAGCCCGAGGTGACCGCCGCCGACACGACCGTCGAGCCGGTGCCCGAGTCGACCGCCCCCGACTTCACGCTGCCCGACAACACCCCGCCGCCGCCGCCGTCCTCGGACGAGATCGCCGGTGCGCCGGCGGGCTCCACCGGGACGCAGGCCAGCCCGGTCGCACCAGGCGACGTGGCCGACATCGGCGGCGGCTGGCGCCTCCAGGTGCTGGAGGTCGTCGCCGACGGAGCGGCACTCGTCGCGCAGGAGAACGAGTTCAACGATCCGCCGCCCGCCGGCGCGACGTTCAGCCTCGTGAAGGTGGCGCTCGGCTACTACGGCACCGAGGAGCCGACCTCGTTCTTCTTCCCGACGATCACCGCCTTCGGCGCCGACCTCGTCGAGCTCGACACCAGTTGTGGCTCGATCCCGCAGTCGCTCAACGTGTTCAACGACGCGTTCGCCGGTGCGGTGGCGATCGGCAACCTGTGCTTCGTCACGACCGCGGCCGATCACCCCGTCCTGCAGCTCAGCGCGGTCGGTGACTTCCTCTCGAGCAACGACGTGTTCCTCGCCGCGCTGCCGCCTGCCGCCGCGCCGACACCGCTCGCCGGGATGAGTGGACCGCAACCGGGCGCGTCGATGACCGCGCAGCGCACCGCGCCGACACCGATCGGCACGCCGGCCGAGATCGGCGAGGGGTGGACGCTCACCGTCGTCGGCCCCGCCCAGGACATCACCGATCTGGTGATGGCCGAGAACAGCTTCAACGATCCGCCGCCCGACGGCTTCCGGATGGTGGGCGTCGGCGTCTCGGCCACGTACAGCGGCGCCGGTGTGGGCTCCGCGTTCGACATGACCACCAAGTGGGTCGATGCCGGCAACGTGCAACGCGACAACTTCTGCGGCGTGATCCCCGACGAGTTCGACGACTTCGCCGACGTGGCGTCGGGTGGCACGCTCACCGGCACCATGTGCTTCGTGGTGCCCACCGAACTCACCGGCACCGGCGTGCTGTACAGCGTCGCCGGTTTCGACGCCGAGCCCGTCTACTTCGCCACGCTCTGACCGCCCGACGCCGTTCGGCAGCCGAGCGCGTCGCCGCTCGTGGCCATAGCATCGCCCGGATCATGGACACTCGAACCTTCCTCGGCGTGCAGCAGAGTCACAACCCGTTCCGCTGGAGCATGGAGGTGACGCCGGGCATCAGCACCACCGGCGGGTTCTTGTTCGGTGGTTCGGGCCTGGGTGCGGCGATCACCGCGCTGGAGGGCACCAGCGGCCGGCAGACGATCTGGGCGACGGCGCAATACCTGTCGTACGCGAAGCCGGGGGAGATCCTCGACATCGACGTCACGATCGCGGTCGAGGGGCATCAGATGACGCAGGCCCGGGCGGTGTGCCACGTGGGCAACCGCGAGATCCTCACGGTCAATGCCGCGCTCGGACACCGCCCGCTCGAGGCCGCCGGCCAGTGGGAGCAGATGCCCGACGTGCCCTCGCCGGACGAGTGCGGCGTTCGCACCCACCGGCACCCGGTGGACGGCACGATCAACGACCGGCTCGAGCAGCGGCTCGCGAAGGGCCGCGACTGGGAGACCATCGACGGCACACCCGGCGACGGCCAGACGCTGATGTGGGCGCGCATCCCCGACGTGATCGAGGGCGTCGATGCGGCGGCACTCGCCGTGCTCGGCGACTTCGTCCCGATGGGTGTGGGGCAGGCGCTCGGCGTGCGCGGCGGCGGCAACAGCCTCGACAACACCTTGCGGCTCGTGCACCTGGTGCCCACCGAGTGGGTGTTGCTCGACATCCGGGTGCACGCGGTCGAGCGCGGCTTCGGCCACGGGCTCGTGCACATGTTCGCCGAGGACGGCACCTTGCTCGCGACCGCCAGTCAGAGCTGCATCGTCCGTTTCTGGAAAGGTTGAGCCATGACGTCCTCGACCGACACCGCCGCCTCGTTGCCCGTCCGGCCCGGCATGACCGTGCCCCTGCCCGGTCCGCTGCACAGCCACCGCGACAAGCTCGCCGAGCTGGCCGACATGGGATACACCGACATCTGGTCGGCCGAGGCCGAGGGCGCCGACGCGTTCACGCCGCTCGCGCTGGCCGCCGCCTGGGAGCCCCGGCTGCGTCTCGGCACCGCGATCGTGCCGGCCTACACCCGCTCGCCGGCGTGTTTCGCGCAGAGTGTCGCCTCGTTGGCCGATGCAGCGCCCGGACGGTTCGCGATCGGGATCGGCTCGAGCAGCAACGTGATCGTCGAGCGATGGAACGGGGTGCCGTTCGTCGAGCCCTACAAGAAGGTGCGCGACGTCGTGCGGTTCCTGCGCGATGCCCTGAGCGGCGAGAAGGTCGCGAAGCGCTACGACACGTTCGAGATCCAGGGCTTCCGGCTCGGCGTCCGCCCCGAGCAGCAGCCGCCGATCCTGGTGGCAGCGCTGCGTGAGGGCATGCTGAAGCTCGCCGCACGTGAAGGCGACGGTGCGATCATCAACTGGCTGTCGGCCGACGACGTCGCACAGGTGGCCGGTGTGGTGCGCGGCGCCGCCGGCGGGCAACCGAAGGAGATCGTCGCGCGCATCTTCTGCTGCCCGAGTGAGAACGCCGACGCCGTGCGCGCCGCCGGCAAGTTCGCCATCGCTGCGTATCTGAACGTGCCGGTGTACGCCGAGTTCCACCGCTGGCTCGGCCGGGGCGAGGTGCTCCAGCCGATGTGGGACGCATGGCAGGGGGGCGACCGCAAGGCTGCACTGGCGGCGATCCCCGACGCTTTGGTGGACGAGCTGATCGTGCACGGGTCGCCCGAGCAGTGCCGAGCCACGATCCAGCGCTACTTCGACAACGGGGTCACCACGAGCAGCTTGGCGATCATGCCGTTCGACCCGGAGCTGAAGCACTGGGATGCCGTGCGGGCGCTGGCACCCACGGCCTGACCGGCCGCCGGCTCAGGCGGCGCGATCGGCGCGGTCGAGCCAGGCGGGGGCCTGAGCGGCGCGGGCGGCCATCTGGCGGCGGATCTCGGCGATGTGGGCCAGGCCGCGCTCGCGGGTACGGCGGTCGAGGCGGAATTGCAGGGGGACGTCGGCCGGTGCGAGCAGAGTGAGCTGCTCGGGCTGCTCGGTGTGCTGGCGCTTCGTGGTCATGGCGCCATGGTGCACGATGGGTGTGACACGCCATCTCGGCAGGTCGCTCCACCCTCGATCGGGTGTCCCGGACCTGCCGGCTGTCAGGCGGTGAGGCCGGCGGCGGCGAGGGCGCGGTGCTTCGCGTGGTCGAGGTCGTAGTGACGGCGGGTGACGATGCGCTGCGCGTACAACCCGCCACCCGACTGGATGTTGGTGACCGCCTGCCAGCCACCGAACGCGTCGGCGGTGAGGTCGCGGATGGCGTGGAACAGCCGGGTTCGGTACTCGCCGTCGACGCCGTCGCGCGTGGCCATGTACTTGCGCACGTACGGGCCGGTCTCGGGATTGTCGAGATCGGCGCGCGACGGGGCGGTGAGGATCGAGCCGCCGGCGATGTCGTGCAGGTGGCGCACCATCAGGTGATAGTTCGCGGCGCCGGTGTACTTGCCGGCGTTGGTGTACAGCTCGCTCGGGAACGCCGCACCGAGCGGGCCTGATTCGGCGTTCGACAGTGCGGCTTCGAGGCAGGCGCGGATCACCGTCGCGTGGATGATCATCTCGGAGATCTTCTCCTTGATGTGCGCCTCGCCGCCGAGCCCGTTCGCCTCGGCCACCAGTTGCGCGAAACCGACCAGGAGGTCGGCCCCGTCGGCCATGCCCGACAGCCCGCCGAGGCGTTCCCACAAGCCGAGCGAGTGGGCGAACACCGCAGCGAGCGACACCTCCCCGTCGAGCAGGATCCGGTCGTTCGGCACGAACACGTCGTCGAGGATCACGAACCCCTCGGGCGAGGGCGAGTTGCCCGAGATCGGGAAGTCGCGCGTGTCGTGATGCCGCGTGGCGTAGGTGGTGTTGATGATCTTCACCCCCGGCGCGTTCACCGGGATGAGGGCGGCGATCGCGTAGTCCTCCTCACCGGCCTTCATCGCCTTCGTGGGGATGGTGAGGAGTTCGTGGCCGAGCGAGGCGCCGGTGATGTGCAGCTTGGCGCCGCGCACCACCACGCCGTCGGGCGATCGGTCGACGACGTGCACGTACGCGTCGGGGTCGTCCTGCTTGAGCGGTGGACGCGATCGGTCGCCCTTCGCGTCGGTGATGCACTGGGTGATGCGGATGTCGGCCGCATGCGCGTGTTCGATGCGCGCGTCGATCGACTCGATGTACTTCGGCGCCGTGTCGGCGATGCGGCCGGCCGCGGTGGCGAGCGTCATGATCGAGGTGTAGGTGACGTGGGCCATCATCCCGGCCTCGTGCACCACGTCGACCATGTGGCGCAGCTCGTCCGGGTTGGACGGCACGGTGGCCAGCGGACTCCGACCGTCGACCGCCTTCGAGGCCAGCCAGTCGTAGCCGTCGGCCACCTGGCGGACGGCGGCGCCGAGCAACGGGTGGCCCGGCAGGTCGTGGACGCGCTCACCCTCGAAGTAGGTGGCCCGTCCGTCGTCGAGCGATTCGAGGTACTGCTCACCGGTCAACATGGACCGGTTCTACTGGACGACCAGCACGCTCCCCAGTACCGAGATGACGAGCACCGCGATCGGCGTCGCCCACTTCACCCAGTCGGGCACGGGCCGCCAGCGGGGCGCCAGCATCACGAACCCGCAGATCGCGCCGGCTGCGGCCCCACCCAGGTGACCGCCGATCGAGATGCCCGGGATCGCGAACGTGAGGAAGAAGTTGAGCAGCAGTGTGGTGCCGATGCCGGTGCTCATCACGTTGATGCCCTGACGGTGCAGCCCGATCGCTGCGGCGGCCATCAGCCCGAACACGGCGCCGGACGCACCACCGGTGATGCCGCTGCTCTGCATGATCAGCACCCCGAACGATCCACCGAGGAGGCTGGCCGCGTACAACAGGGCGAACTTCGTACGACCCAGCGGTCGCTCGAGCAGCTGGCCGAGCTGGTACAGCAGGAACATGTTGAACCCGATGTGGATCACGCCGAAGTGCAAGAAGCCGGAGGTGACGAGGCGGTACCACTCGCTCCGACCGTTCGTGAGGAAGAACTCGTTCAGACCCAGCTCGAACTGGGTGCGACTCACCCCGCCGCGACCACCGAGCGAACCGGGATCGGCCACCGACACGTACACGAAGACGGCGATGTTGACCGCCATGAGCACGTAGGTGACGAGCGTGTGCTGACGGGCGTTCCAGTACTTCGCGCGGGTGCCGAGATCCGGGCGAGACGCCTTGGCGCAGTCGAGGCAGTGCGAGCCGACCGCGGCCTGGACGAGGCAGTCGCTGCACGCGCTCTTGCCGCAGCGGGTGCAGCTGCGACCCGCCTCGCGGTCGGGGTGCCGGTAGCAGCGGGGCAGCGTGGGAGCGCTCGACGCCGGCGGCGTGGGCGGCGGGGGTGGCGGCATGGCCATGCGACGAGGCTACCGAGGAGGGTCCGGTCGTGGGTCGGCGGGCTCGTCGACCAGACCGCCAGCGAGGCCCCGGTCCCACCAGTCGCGCAGCACGGTCCAGGCGTAGATGCCGGTGCTGTGGCCGTCGGACCAGTCGATCGACAGGCCCCAGGCACCCGTCAACGAGGCGTGCGCGACGGCGATGACGTCGGGCATGCCCGGTCGCGGCCACGCGACCTCGCCGCGCTCACGCCAGCCGCGACAGCTCGCGCACGGACACGCGGCACGCAGCGCGTGGACACCGAACGCCGCCACGACGCCGTCGCCGAAGGTGATCCGCACGTGGCGATCGCGCACGACGTCGATGTCGGTGGGTGTGGTGGCGGCGGCAGGATCGGTCATGGGGAGTCGGTTGGCAGGTCAGCGGATGACGGCGGTGGCAGCGAGGGCGCCGAGCACGATGACGATGATGGCACCGTTGTAGGCGGTGTGCGCGGTCGTGGACTCGAGTGTCGCGTCGGCGGTCGACGCGCCGCGCCGGTGGGCTCGCAGGTACACGGCGAGGAAGTAGGCGCCGCCGAGTGACAATGCCAGCGCCGCCCCGATGGGGATGCCGACGATCGCGTGCACCAGGCCGAACTGCACCGTCTTGCCCACCCGTCGCCGGCGGTTCCAGTGCTCGGCGCCGCGACGGAACAGCCGTTCCTCGGCATGGGCGAACAGCGGCAGTGCCGGGACGAGCAACACCATGAACACCGCAGGCACGACCCACTCCCACACCGTGCCAGCCGTCGCCTCGCTCGATCCGAACACCGGGTTGCCCTCGCCTCCGACGGCGGTCCACCAACCCCAGTCGAGGCCCGGCACCGCCATCAGCGCCGACGCAACGACGATCACGGCGGTCAGCACGATCGGGATCGGCCACACGTGACGCCACCGCAACCGCCGCAGCACGGCGCTCACGACGGCGCGACCACTGGACGAGCGCGACGCACGCACACCGCCGACGAGCCTCGTGGCCATGAAGCCGAGCACGGCGACGGTGATCACGGTGCTGGCGAGGTCGGCATCCATCCGCCGCCAGCGTAGGAACTCGTCGCCGTCGGCGGCGGTCAGCCGGCGCGGCCGGTTCGGGCGGCGAACAGGTCGGCGGACACGGGCTCGCCGAGCAGGTAGCCCTGCACCATGTCGCAGCCGAGCATCCGCAGGCGGTGCAACTGATCGGCCGAGGTGACCCACTCGGCGACCACCTGCATCTCGAGGGCATGGGCGAGCTGGATGATCGCCCGCGCGATCGGGTCGTCGTCGCCGTTGGCCCCGAGGCTGCTCGCCACCGTGCCGTCGAGCTTCAGCACGTCGGCCTGGCAGGAGCGCAACGCGGTGAGCGAGCTGACGCCGACGCCGAAGTCGTCCAGCGCGAGCTGGACGCCGAAGCGGCGCAGTGCCTGCAACGACCGGGTGATGCCGCTCTGTCCGTCGTTGAGTGTCTGCTCGTCGAAGTCCATCGTCAGCTGCTGCGGCCCGAGATCCATCGAGCGCACGATCGACAACACCCGCTCGACGAAGGTGCCTTCCTGCAGCTGGCGGGGCGACACGTTGACGTGCACGCTGAAGGTGCGCTCCACCAAGCCGGCGTTCAGCCACGATCGCGCGTCCTGGCACGCCTGGCCGATCACCCAGTCGCCGATCGGCACGATCGCGCCGCTCTCGTTGGCGAGGTGCAGGAACTGAGCCGGGAGCAGGCGACCGCGCGACGGGTGGTCCCAGCGCAACAGTGCCTCGGCGCCGACCACTCGCCCGCTGTGGGTGGAGATGATCGGCTGGTACGCGAGTCGCAGCTCGTCGTTGGCGAGCGCCCGTTCGAGCTCGGCGGCGAGCTCCTTCTGCTCGACGCTCGCGGCACGCATCGCCTCGGTGTACAGCTCGACCCGGCTGCGCCCGCGGCGCTTGGCGGTGTACATCGCCGCATCGGCGTGGCGCAGCAGCGTGAGGGCGGCGTCGGCTGACGCGACGCCGTCGATCTGCGCGTTGTCGGCGAGCGCCACGCCGACGCTGACCGTGAGCTCGACCTCGACGCCGCGGATCATGATCTTGCCGCTGAGCGCGAGCCGGATGCGTTCGGCGAGCTCGAGCGCCGAGTGCTCGTCGATGCTGCCGTTGCACAGCACCACGAACTCGTCGCCGCCGATGCGGGCGATCACGTCGGCCGGTCGGGTGGCGTGGGCGATGCGGTTGGCCACCTGTGCCAGCAGCGCGTCACCGACGTCGTGCCCGGCGTTGTCGTTGACGTTCTTGAGCTTGTCGAGGTCGAGGAACAGCAACGCCACGTGGCCGCGGGTGCCGCGGATGCGGTCGAGTGCATCCGCAGTGGTGCGCAACAGCAGGATGCGGTTCGGCAACCCGGTGAGACCGTCGTGCGTGGCCTGGCGCATCAACTCGGCCTGCATGTGGTTGCGGGCCGTGACGTCGCGGATGACGCCACCCCAGTACTCGATCACGCCCTGGTCGTCGCGGTGGATGACGATGTCGACGTCGAGGATGCGTTCGAGCGCATCGGGGCCCCGGAAGCCCACCTCGCCCGACCATTGCGAGGTGTCGGACGACGCCAGCACCTCGCGCGGCAGTTGGTCGCGAATGGTCTGCAAGAGGGTGCGCACCGACGGATCGCGAATCAGGTCGGCGCTCTCGTCCACCCCGAACAACGTGCGGGCGGTGGCATTGGTGTACACCGGCGTGCCGTTGCGGTCGAGGATGATGACCGCATCGGCCGACGGTTCCACGACGCCGAGCAGTCGTTCGAGCAACAGCCGCTTGCCGACGGTCTCGGTGTCGTCCACCGCCACCCCGGCATAGCCCTCCACTCGACCGAGCGAGTCGTGCATCGGGCTCGCGTTGACCCGCACCCACAGGAGCCGCCCGTCGCGGTGCCACACGCGGAACTCCACCGCGAAGTCGGCCTCGTGCTCCACGGCGTTGCGCCACGTGACCTCGGCGTGGTGGCGATCGGCCGGGTGGGCGTTCGACCACGGTGTGGTGCGGGGCGACGGCACGTCGCCACCCAGCGCGAGCGCGCGAAAGGCCTGGTTGGCCGAGAGCAGTCGGCCGTCCCGATCGGCCTGGAAGATGGCGACCGGCAACGAAGGCAGGGGCTGGTCGATGGCAGTTCCTGACGTGGGGTGAGGTGACGTGTCCACCGTGCTGGTCACGCTCACCCCTGACTATACGTCCCCACCAGGCTCAGACTCGCGAACGTGGCGCCGTTGACGAATGCTTGAAGGTCGACGCCTGCACTGCCGTCGGACAGCTCGGTCACCTGGTCGAGGAAGTGCAACGTGAGCACGTAGGTGTGCTGCTCGCCCGCCGGTGGGCACGGGCCCGTGTAGCCCGGGGTGCCGTTCGAGTTGACGCCGGTGATCGCGAACTCGGGCACGGCCCCCTCGGCCAGTGAAGTGGCGAACGGATCGATGCCGCTCATCACCCAGTGCACGAACTCGGGGGCGTTCTGGTCGACCAGCGTCACGGCGATCTCGACCGTCCCGGTGGGTGCCGGACTCCAGCTGAGCGCCGGGGCCACGTTCTCGGCCGTGCAGGTGTGCCGGTCGGGGATCACGGCACCGTCGGCCCACGTGGCGGCGAACACGCCGGGTTCGGGCGGCAACTCGACCACGCTCTCGGCCGGCAGGGTGGCGGCACCCTGATCCGAGTCCAGGCCGCCGTCGCCGTCGCCGATGCCGATGCCCGTGTCCGCGTCGCCGAGCACGGTGGTGGGCGGTGCCGTGGTCGACACGCTCGAGGTCTGGTCCGGACGAGGTTCACGCAGCGTGCGTCCGTCGTCGTTGCAGCCCGCCAGCACGGCGACCACCGCGAGCCCACACGCGGCCACCAGGTGGGAAGCCGCCCGCGATCGCATGCGGCGATGCTAGGCGCACCGCCCCTCGGTAGCGTGGTCACGTGACCTTGTGCATCCTCACCGTCCACGCCCATCCGGACGACGAGGCCTCGAAGGGCGCGCCGACGCTCGCGATGTACGGCAGCCAGGGAATCCGGACCGTGCTCGTCTGTTGCACGGGCGGCGAGGAGGGCGACCTCCAGAACCCGCACCTGCGCGAACCCGGCCAGCCCTTCCACGGCCTCACGCCCGAGCAGGAGAAGGCCAAGCTGGCCGAGCTCCGCCCGCTCGAACTCGCTCGCTCGGCCGAGATCATCGGCTTCGATCGAGTGGTGATGCTCGGCTACCGCGATTCGGGCATGCCCGACAGCGAGGCCAACGCGCACCCCGAGTGCTTCGCCACCGCCGACCTCGACGAGGCCGTCGGACGCTTGGTCGAGGTGATCCGGGCCGAGCGCCCGCAGGTGATCATCACCTACGGCGACGACCAGCGCGGCTACCCGCACCCCGACCACTTGAAGGTGCACGACATCTCGTTGCCGGCGTTCGAACGTGCCGGCGACCCCGCCTGGTACCCCGAGCTCGGCGAACCGTGGCAGCCGTCGAAGATGTACTACTCCACCTGGAGCAAGGCTCGCATCGTCGCCCTGCACGAGGGGATGGTGCGACTGCGCGGCGAGTCGCCCTTCGATCAGGCATGGCTCGACCGTCCGGGGCAGGACCACCGGATCACCACGAAGGTGGACGTGGGCGAGTTCATGTGGGCGCGCAGCGGTGCGCTGCGTGCGCACGCCACCCAGGTCGACCCCACCGAGCCGTGGTGGTTCGGCCTGTCCGACGACGAACTGGCCGAGGTGTATCCGTACGAGGACTGGATCCTCGCCCGGTCGCTCGTGGGCGTGCCCGCGGACGGCGAGATCGAGGACGACATGTTCGCCGGCGTGCGTCATCCCGCCATCAGCGGTGGTGACGAATGAGCACGGCGGCCTCGGGGAGCGTGCAGTACCGCGTCGCGTTCGGCAAGAAGGACGAAGCGGTCGAGGGGCCCGACGACGCCGACGTGGTGGTCACCATCCCGGTCGCCGATGCCGGGCTCGATCCGTCCGTCGCGTTCATGCAGGGCAAGCTGAAGGCGGCCGGGCACACGGGCGTGCTGTTCGAGGTGCTCCGCAACGGCGAGGCCGCTGCGGCGATCAGCCGGCTCGCATCGCGTCCCTGAGCGCCCGGTAGCCGATCAGCACGGCGCCGCTGTCGCGGAGCAACTCGCGCAACGTGTGATCGGTGGTGACGAGCGCGAGATCGTCGATCCACCCGTCGGCCTGCGGCGACAGCGCCCGCACCTCGGGCGTGTCGATCGCGGGTTGCACGTGGATCTCGGTGACCCCCGGCTGCAGGTCGCGCACGGCCTGGTACACCCGATCGCGGCTGCCGGCGCGCCAGTCGTGGTCGAAGTGGTCGGGGAACACCACGCCTTCCGCTGCGGCGAGCCGTCGGAACGGGAACCCGGCCTGGTCGGCGGAGATCGTCGAGGGGAGGCGGATGGGTAGCCGGAACTCGATCGCGAGCTCGAGGTACACGTCGAAGAACTCGGGCCGCAAGGTGATCGAGGTGAGGTGCGGCGCGAGATGGGTGACGTCGATGCCCCACGCGAGCGCGCGTTCGATCTGCGCCCGGCACTCGCGGAGCACCTCGGCCGGATCGGCGTGCTCCCACAGGTCGGGCACGTCGCGCGGGAACCCGCCCTCGCCCGACAGCAGCGACGGCGCGTGGGTGATCGGCCCGAACCGGTAGGCGTCGTGCTCGCAGTTGAGGGTGAGGTGCACCCCGATGTCGTCGCCGCTCTCGGCGTCGTAGCCGGCCGCTGCGTGGCGGGCCCATGGCGCCGGCACCATCAGCGACGCGCAGGTGGCCACCCCGTCGCGGAGCGCTGCGTACACCCCGACGTTGGCGGCGTGGCAGCAGCCGAGGTCGTCGCACGAGACGACGAGCAGCTTCGTGTCGGCGGTGTGGCCGAGACGTTCGGCCAGCGACCTGCCGTCGATCGAGGGCTCGGCGGTGCTCATCGTCGAGACGTTATCCGGCGCACGCCGCCCACAGCCCGAGCTGTTCGCCGTGGGCGGACTCGGCCGCCGCGACGAAGTCGTCGACGTGTGCGGTGTTGGGCGGGAACGTGAGCACGGTGGCGAACCCCCGGCGGACGAGGGCGAGGTTGACGAACGTGCCGTCGGTCGCGCGATGGACGTAGGCGAGCAGCCGGCCGTAGTCGTCGCGGGCCTCGACGTCGCGGACGAGCCACACCGGCGTGCCGTCGGGCAGCAGCTCCTTCGTCGCCGCGGAGGCCTCCGGCCCGAAGCACTCCACGGGGGCGTCGGGCTTCACGGTCTCGGGGGTGTCGATCCCGATGAGACGGACGGTCTCGCGCCTGCCCGCGACGTCGACCACCACCGTGTCGCCGTCGACCACCCGGACGACGATCGCGTTGGCGGGGACGACCGTCGGCGCCGGTGGTGTCGTTCCGGACGACGTGCCGGGCTCGCCGGTGCACGCCATCGCCGTGCCGGCGGCCACGGCGAGCACGATCGCCGCGACGGAGCGGGCGAGTCGGGCAGCGGGCACGCCCGGGTTCTATCGGCTCCGGGCGTGTTCGCTCGCGATCGGGACGATCCGAACGGACCTTCGAGAACATGTCAAGGCCAGGGCAGGGCCGGTCGATATCGTCGGGCGCCCCCGCCACCCCCCACGTCCGCCGGAGGACCCGTGCCCGCCCAGACCGTCAGCCCCACCACCCCGGCCACCGGCTCCGCCCCGACGCGGCGCCAGCGGCTGCGGTACCGGTTCGACCTCGCGCTCTCGCGTGGGCCGTCGGTGGTGATCGGGTGGTTGGGTCTGCTGACGCTCGGGGTGATCGTGCTCGGTGCGCTGATCGTGGCCCTGCTGTCGATGAGCGGCATCAACGGCGATGGCGTGTCGCCCGACTTCGGCGAGGCGCTCTGGCAGGCGATGCTGCGCATCGTCGACGCCGGGACCTTCGCCGCCGACACCACGTGGGGCACCCGACTGCTCGGCCTGCTGATCACGCTGTGCGGCATCTTCATCGCCGGCAGCCTCATCGGTCTCATCGCGAGCGGCCTCGACCAGCGGATCGAGGAGCTCCGCCGTGGCCGCAGCGACGTGATCGAGCACGATCACACGCTGATCCTCGGCTGGTCGTCGCGCGTGCCCGCGATCGTGAGCGAGCTGGTGATCGCGAACGAGAGCCGCAAGCGGGCCGCGGTGGTGGTGCTCGCCAGCGCCGACAAGACCGAGATGGAGGACACGCTGCGCACCGCGGTGCCCGAGCTGCGCACCACCCGTCTCGTGTGCCGCAGCGGTGAGGCATGGCTGCCGCAGCACCTCGAGATGGTGAACCTCGCCGGCGCCCGATCGGTGATCGTGGTGGGCGACGGCGACGACGCCACCACCGTGAAGGTGCTGCTGGCGGTGCGCGCCGCGGTGGGCACCGCAGGGCCGTCGGTGGTCGCCGAGGTCTCCGACGGCGAGACCGCCGGCTCGGTGCGGGCGCTGTTCGGCGAGCGGTTGGTGACGGTGAGCTCCGACGACGTCGTCGCCGAACTCACCGCACAGGCGTGCCGCCAGCGCGGCCTCAGTACCGTATTCCGCGAACTGCTCGACTTCGACGGCGACGAGATCTACTTCGACACGTTCCCCGCGCTCGTCGGGACCAGCTACCTCGACTGCCAGCTGCAGTTCGAGAAGGCGGCGGTGTTCGGCATCCGCACTGCAGACGGCACGGTGGTGCTCAACCCGCCGCCCGACCGTCCCCTCGGTGCAGGCGAGCAGCTGATCGGCGTCGCGGAGGACGACTCGGTGTTCACCGTGTCGCCGGTGCGATCGGCGCCGCAGGTGCTCGAGACCTGGCCACCCTCGTCGCAGGGCGATCGCCGTCGCATCGTGGTGGTCGGCTGGAGCGAGCTCGGGCCCCGCGTCCTCACCGAGCTCGACGAGTTCATGGGCCCCGACACCGTCGTCGAGGTGCTGGTCGACCCCGACCTGGTCGATCCTGCGGCGGTGCGGGCGTCGATCTCGGTGCGTCACGTCACGGTGGAGGTGGGCGAGCTGCAAGGTGGCCCCGAGCACGTCGCGGCACATGCGGCCCGGATCTCGTTCCACGAGGTGATCCTGCTCGGCTATCGCGACATCTCGACCGACGACGCCGACGCCCGCACCCTGTTGACGTTGCTGGCGTTCCGCCAAGTCCGCCAGGACGGCGAGGTCGGCCCGGTGCGCATGGTGGCCGAACTGCTCGACCAGCGCCACGCACCGCTCGCCGTCGCCACCGGCGCCGACGACTTCATCGTGAGCGACGAGCTCACCAGCTTGATGCTCGCCCAACTGAGCGAGCGTCACGACCTGCACCAGGTGTTCGTCGACCTGTTCGACCGGGCCGGGTGCTCGATCGAATTGCGCGAGGCGTTGCAGTACGGCGCGCACAAGGCCACCACGTTCGCCGACGTGGTCGTGACCGCAGCGACGCTCGGTCACACCGCGATCGGGTACCGGCTGGCGCGCAGCGGCGAGGTGACGGTGAACCCGGCGAAGTCGGCGTCGCTGCACCTGCTGCCCGAGGACGAGGTGCTCGTGCTCGCGCCCGGCGTCGGCTGAGCCGCGGCGGCGGCTGATCCCGGCCCGGACGCGACGAACGCGGGAGGCGTCCGCCCCGAAGGGGGTCCGCGTCCCGCGCTCGTCGGACGTCAGGTGTCGAGCGTCAGAGGCGCTCGATGATCGTGCCGGTGCCGAGGCCGCCACCGCAGCACATGCTGACGAGGCCGTACTTGCCGCCGGTGCGCTCGAGCTCGTACAGCGCCTTGGTGAGCAGGAAGCCGCCGGTGCCGCCGAGCGGGTGGCCGAGGGCGATCGCACCACCGTTCGGGTTCACCCGATCGGGGTTGGCGCCCACTTCCTTCTGCCAGGCGAGCACCACCGAGGCGAACGCCTCGTTGATCTCGAACACGTCGATGTCGTCGATCGACAGACCGGTGCGGCCGAGCATGCGCTGGGTGGCGTCGATCGGGCCGGTGAGCATGAGCACCGGATCGGTGCCGACGAGGCAGGTGTCGACGATGCGGGCGCGGGGCTTCAGGCCGAGAGCAGCCGCCTTCTCCTCGGTCATGAGCAGCACGGCCGAGGCGCCATCGCTGATCTGGCTCGAGTTGCCGGCGGTGTGCACGCCGTTCTCGCGGGCGACCGGCTTCAGCGTGGCGAGCTTCTCGAGCGTGGTCTCGCGGATGCCTTCGTCGCGGGCGACGGTGTGGGTGGTGTCGGCGAGCGAGCCGTCCTCGTTGCGGTCGGGTGCCTCGACGGTGACGTACTGGCCGCTGAAGCGATCCTCGGCCCAGGCCTGCGCGGCGAGCTGCTGGCTGCGGAAGCCGAACGCGTCGGTGTCCTCACGGGTGATGCCCCACTTGTCGGCGATCCGCTCGGCGCCCTCGAACTGCGAGGTCATCTCGTACTGCTCGAAGTAGGACTTCGGGATCGGGATGCCGAGCCCGAGCTCCTTCTTGCCGCCGGCGCCGATCGGCACCCGGCTCATCAGCTCGACGCCGCCGGCGAGGGCGACGTCGACGACGCCGCTGCCCACCAGTGCCGCGGCGAGGTTGGTGGCCTGCTGGCTCGAACCGCACTGGGTGTCGACTGTGGTGTTCGCGACGGTCATCGGCAGACCGGCGCTCAGCCACGCGGTGCGGCCGATGTTGAACGCCTGCTCGCCGACCTGGCTGACGCAGCCGGTGACGACCTGGCCGATCTCGGTCGGGTCGATCCCGGTGCGATCGACGATCGCCTTCTGCACGGTGCCGAGCACCTGTGCCGGATGCAGGGTGGACAGGCCACCGTTGCGCTTGCCGATGGGGGTGCGGACGGCGTCCACGATCACGATGTTGGTCATGGCCGAATCCTATGGTGAGGCCCGTGCCCAGCTTCATTCCAGCGTTCCAGCCGATCTCCGAATGCACCCGGCATCGCTACATCCACGTGATCGGCTCGACGGTGTTCGTGTCCGACCGGGTGGAGATCGACGGTGCCGAACAGCACTTCCTCGGCTTCTTCGAACACGACGCCCACGAGGGACACGAAGCGGTGTGGGCCGTCGACGTGCCGCACGGCGAGGATCCGTCGTACGGGGCGGCGCTCGACCTGTACAGCTACTTCGGCCGCACGAGCGAGGAGGAGTGGGCGCTCGCCGGACGGGCGGTACAGCTGGCCGAGTGGGCGCGCACCCACAAGTTCTGCGGTCGGTGCGCCACGCCCACCGAGAAGCAGGCCAACGACCGTTCGATGAAGTGCCCGGCGTGCGGCCTGCTCGCGTACCCACGTCTCGCGCCGGCGATGATCACCCTGGTCACACGCGGCGAGGGCGACGACAGCGAGGCGCTCCTCGCCCGCGGGGTGCAGTTCCGGGCGCCGATGTACAGCTGCCTCGCCGGCTTCGTCGAGCCCGGCGAGTCGCTCGAGCAGAGTGTGATCCGCGAGGTGCGCGAAGAGGTGGGCGTGGTGATCGGGACGCCGCGCTACATGGGCAGCCAGCCGTGGCCGTTCCCGCACAGCCTGATGATCGGGTTCCGGGCCGAGTGGCTCGGCGGCGACATCGTGTGCGACCCGACCGAGATCGTCGACGCCCAGTGGTTCCGCAAGGATGCGCTGCCGAACATCCCGCCGCGCATCTCGATCGCCCGCAAGCTGATCGACGCCTGGCTCACCGAGGACTGAGCCCCCGGTGCTTCTGGTCGCGCATCTTCACGCTCAGCGAGAGGATGCGCGACCAGAAGCGGACGGATCCGGTCATGGAACGGCATGCTCGCGACGGCACACTGATCGGTGCATGTCATCGCTGGTCGACCTCCTGCCGCCTCCGGGCAGCGACCCGTCCGACGTGCTCGACGCGTTCGCCGCCTGGGCCACCGCTGGCGGGCGACCGATGTACGCGCACCAGGAGGAGGCCGCGCTCGCACTCGCGTCCGGTGACCACGTGGTGCTCGCCACCCCGACGGGCTCCGGCAAGAGCCTGGTCGCGATGGCAGGGATCGTGCTGGCGAGGAACCTGGGGCAGCGGGCCGTGTGGACCGCGCCGATCAAGGCGCTCGTGGCCGAGAAGTTCTTCGACCTGGTCGACCTGCTCGGCGCCGAGGAGGTCGGTCTCGCCACCGGTGACGCGGCCATCAACGCCGACGCGCCGGTGCTGGTGTGCACCGCAGAGGTGCTCGCCAACCACGCCCTGATGACCGGCGCAGCGAGCGAGTTCGGGTTCGCGTGCCTCGACGAGTTCCACTACTACGCCGACCACGATCGTGGGTGGGCGTGGCAGGTACCGCTGCTCGAACTGACCGGCTGTCAGTTCCTGCTCGCCTCGGCCACCCTCGGCGACATGTCGGCGATCACGAGCGACCTGCGCGAGCGATCGGGTCGAACGGTCTCGTCGGTCACGTCGGTGCACCGGCCCACCCCGCTGTACCACCAGTGGCGGATGACGTCGGTGGGCGACAGCGTGCTCGAGGCGGTGCGCGACGGGCTGAGCCCGGTGTACGTGGTGCACGCCACCCAGGCGGCGGCGATCGAGCGGGCCCAGTCGCTCGTGAGCCTGTCGGTCACCACGCGTGCCCAGCGCGAGGCGATCGCCGAGGCGTTGCGCAGCACCCGCTTCACCCGCGGCTTCGGCGACGCCCTCGAACGGCTGTTGCGCAACGGCGTCGGTGTGCACCACGCCGGGATGCTGCCGAAGTACCGTCGGCTCGTCGAGCGGCTCGCGGGGGAGGGGCTGCTGCCGGTGATCTGCGGTACCGACACCCTCGGCGTCGGGGTGAACATCCCGATCCGCACGGTGCTGATGACGGCGCTCACCAAGTTCGACGGCAACCGGGTGCGCGTGTTCACCGCTCGCGAGTTCCACCAACTCGCCGGGCGGGCAGGACGTCCGGGATTCGACCCCGACGGGCACGTGTGGGTGCAGGCGCCCGACCACGTGATCGAGAACGCGAAGGCGCTCAGCCGCGCCGGGGACGACCCGAAAGCTCGTCGCAAGGCCACGAAGGCCAAGGCGCCCGAGGGGTTCGTGCACTACGACGAGGCGACGATGCAACGCCTCGTCGGCGCCACGCCCGAGCCGCTCGTGTCGCGCTTCCGGGTGACGGCCGACCTCGTCGCCTCCGTGCTCGGCCGTCCTGACGGCCCGGCGGCGCTGAAACACCTGCTGCGCACCAATCACGACACCGATCAACGCAAGCGCCACCACCGCAAGCGGGCGATCGCCGTGTACCGCAGCCTCGAGGCCGCCGGGGTGGCCGAGCGGGTTCGCGATGCCGACGGTCGGTGCGCCGGGGTGCGCGTCGGGTCGTTGGTGGAAGGCGACGACGAACGGGCCGCGCTGCGGTTCTCGGCGCCGCTGATGCCGTTCGCGATCGAGGTGGTGGCGAGCCTCGACCGCGACGACCCGTCGTACGAGCTCGACGTGGTGAGCGTGATCGAGGGCGTGCTCGACGATCCGCGCCAGGTGCTGTACGCGCAGCAGAACGCGGCCAAGGGTGCCGAGGTGGCCCGGCTGAAGGCCGAGGGCGTGCCGTACGAGGAGCGGATGGATCGGCTCGACGCGGTCAGCTGGCCGAAGCCGCTCGGCGAGCTGCTCGACACGTGCTTCGCCGAGTACCGCGGCCATCACCCGTGGGTGGCCGAGTCGCCGTCGCCCAAGTCGATCGTGCGCGAGATGCTCGAGGCCGGCGACGTGTTCGCCACGTTCGTGCGGCGATACCGGCTCGACCGCAGCGAGGGCCTGGTGTTGCGCTACCTGACCGATGCGTGGCGCACCCTCGACCGCTCGCTGCCCGACGACGCGTACACCGACGAGTTGGAGGACGTGGTCGACTGGCTCGGCGCGCTCGTCCGCGCCACCGACGCCACCCTGCTCGACGAGTGGACCCGCCTCGCCGGTGGGCCGGTGCACGAACACCACGACGTGGCGACACCGTCGGTGCATGCCGGCCCCCCGCCGGCGTGGCGTACAGCGGTGCGGACGGCCGCGTTCGGCTGGGCAGACCTGCTCGCCCGCCGCCAGTACGGCGTGCTGGCCGATCGCACCGGGTGGGAGGTCGACCGCCTGATCGAGGCGATCGCGCCCTATTGGGACGAGTACGACTCGATCGGCGTCGACGCCGACGCTCGTTCGATGCGATGGTTCGAGCTGGTCGACGAACCCGGTCGGTGGCGGGTCACCCAGATCCTGTCCGATCCGGCCGGCGACGGCGAATGGCGCCTCGTCGCGACCGTCGACCTGGCACGAGCGATGGAGGACGGCGCCCCGACGCTCGTGCTGCAGTCCCTCGCCCCGGCGACCGCCGTGAGCGACAGCCCATCCGAGTGACACACGTCCACCCGAGTGCCACACGACCATCCGAGTGCCACACGACCCCCCGGGTGTGTCGCTGCCACTCGGGTGGACGGCTGCCACTCGGGCGGACGGCTGGCACTCGGGTGGACGGCTGGCACTCGGGTGGACGGGGTCAGGTGACCGGGGTCAGCTGCTCGGCGAACCAGTCGAGCAGGATCTCGGCGCGCTGCACCCGGTGGACGGGTGAGCCGCTGCGGGTGAGCTCGTGGCCCTCGCCGGGGAAGCGGTAGAACACCACCTCCTTGCCCAACAGGCGCAGCGCCATGAACAGCTCCTCGGCCTGACTGATCGGGCAGCGCAGGTCGTTCTCGCTGTGCAGGATGAGCATCGGCACCTCGATGTCGCGCACGAAGCGGATCGGCGAGAACGACTCGTACTGCTCGGGGTCGTCGAGGTGGGTGGGTCCCACTTCGGTGCGGAAGATCGAGCCGATGTCGCTCGTCCACTCCTCGCTCAGCATGTTGTTCACGGCACGCTCGCTGCAGATGCCCCGGAACCGGTGGCTGTACCTCCCGGCCAGCCAGGTGGCCATGAACCCGCCGTAGCTGCCGCCGAGCATGCCCACCCGCTCGGGATCGCACCATGCGTGCGTGGCGAGCACGTGGTCGAGCACCGCCATCACGTCGTCGACGTCGGCGCCGCCCCATCCGGTGCCCTGCACCTTCGGGTGCTTCTGGCCGATGATCGCCTGCCCCCACGACTGTTCGCGTCCCGACGAACCACGCGGGTTGCTCATCACCACGACGAAGCCGGCGGCGGCTTGGAACTGGGCCTCGTCGAACAGTCGCTCGCCGTACTGCGTGTGTGGACCGCCGTGCACGTTGAGCAGGACGGGATAGCGCTGCGTGGGGTCGAAGCCGGCCGGCCGCATCACCCAGGCGTCGATCTCGGCGGTGCCGTCGGTGGTGGGCACGGCGATCCGCTCCCACGACAGGGGTCGGGCGGTCTGTGCGTAGCGAGCGGCGAGGTCGGTGAGGCGCCGCGTGCTGCCATCATCCTCGAGCACGAACAGGTCGGCCGCCTGGTCGACCGAGCCGGCGGTGATCGCGATCGTGCCGCCGGCCGCGCCCACGCCGTACACGGTGATCGCACCGTCGGTGAGCTTCTCGGGTGCCGCACCGTCGGTGCGGATGCGGAACAGATGTGTCTCGCCGCGATCCTCGGCGGTCGCGAGCATCGTCGTGTCCGACTCCCACACCGGCGGGCGGGGTCCGGCCGTCGTCTCGAAGGTGCGGTCGAGTGCTCGGCTGAGCCACCGGTGCGTCGGACCGGCACCGTCGCCGGGTGCCTCGAGGTCGATCACGCCGACGTGCATGTTCTGCGGCACCGTGTCGGGGTCGTCGGCACCGAGGAAGGCGACGTGGCGGCCGTCGGGCGACACCGACGGCAGCGCGTACATGCCCGTCTGGGACGTGAGCGGCGTCACCTGCCCGTCGAGCGAGACCCGGTAGAGGTCCTGGGCGAAGTCGAGGTCCCACGTGTCGTGGCGTTGCGCAGCGGTGATCAGCCCGCTGCCGTCGGCGAGCCAGGCGACACCGTCGTGCTGGTGGTCGCCCGGGGTGAGGTTGCGCACGGCCGCCGTGCCGTCGGTTCGGACGACGTACACGTGCTTCGGTCGATCGACCACCCAACCGACGTTGTCGAGCCGGCTGAAGAACCGGTCGATCCGGCGTGGCGGCTGCCAGCTCTCGTCCTTCGCCCGGTACCGCTCGTGCTGGGTGCGGCAGGCGAACGCGAGGTGCGATCCGTCGGGACCGAACGACGGGTCCTCGATCGACTCGTGCATCGCTGCCAGGGTGCGCGTCTCGCCGGGGCCGTCGAGTGGCATGACGTGCAGGGTGTGTGGGGTGGGGTCGTCGCCGCGGCGACCGACGAACGCGAGCCACCGCCCGTCGGGGCTGAACCTCGGCTGGCCGTCGTGGAGGCCATCGGTCACCGGACGAGGTGGTGAGCTCCCGTCCGCTGCGGCGAGCCACACCTGCGACACGGTGCGGTTCTCGTCGAGGTCGACGTGGGCGACGACGAAGGCGATCGAGCGTCCGTCGGGGCTGACCACGGGGGAGGACGCCGATCGGAGGTTGCCGATCACTCGAGCTGCGATCTCGCGGTGGGACATGACGGCTGACGGTAGCTGCCCGGCCGGCCGCGTGTCGCGACCGCAGTACGCTCGGGCGATGGGGATGGGGAAGGGGATGGGCATGGGGGCGAGCCGGACGAGCGTGGCTCGTGGTGACACCGACACGCCGCTGCTCGACGAGACGATCGGCGCCAACCTCGAACGCACGGGACGCGTCCACGGCGATCGCACCGCGTTCGTCGCGTGTCATCAGGGGGTGAGATTCACCTACGCCGCGTTCGACGCGGCGGTCGACGATCTGGCCGCGTCGCTGCTCGGCATGGGGCTCGTACCCGGCGACCGGGTGGGCATCTGGAGCCCGAACTACGTGGAGTGGGCGCTCGTGCAGTACGCCACCGCGAAGATCGGCGTGATCCTGGTGAACGTCAACCCGGCCTACCGCACCCACGAGCTCACGTATGCGCTGAACCAGTCGGGCTGCCGTGTGCTGATCGCAGCGCCGTCGTTCCGGAGCAGCGACTACGTCGACATGGTGGCGTCGGTGCGTGCCGACGTGCCACAGCTCGAGCGGGCGGTGTTCTTCTGGACCGACGAGTGGCAGTCGCTGCGGGCTCCGGCGCCGCCGGCAGCGATCGACCGGGTGCGATCGGTGTCGGCCGGTTTGCGGCCGGACGACCCGATCAACATCCAGTACACCAGCGGCACCACCGGCTACCCGAAGGGGGCCACGCTGTCGCACCGCAACATCCTGAACAACGGCTTCTTCGTCGCCGAGGGATTGCGGTACACCGAGCACGACGTCGTGTGCGTGCCGGTGCCGCTCTATCACTGCTTCGGGATGGTGATGGGCAACCTCGGCGCCACCACGCACGGAGCCTGCGTGGTGTACCCCGAGGCAGCGTTCGACGCGGCGGCCACGCTGCGAGCGTTGGAGAGCGAGCGCTGCACCTCGCTGTTCGGCGTGCCGACGATGTTCATCGGCGAGCTCGCCGCGCTGGCGGCGCCGGAGTTCGCCGAGCTCGACCTCTCGACGATGCGCACCGGGCTGATGGCCGGGTCGCCGTGCCCGGTGGAGGTGATGAAGCAGGTGACGTCCACCATGCACATGCCCGAGGTGGGCATCGCGTACGGCATGACCGAGACGTCGCCGGTGAGCACCCAGACCGCCACCGACGACACCCTCGACCGGCGCTGCGGCACCGTCGGTCGAGCAGCACCGCACGTCGAGATCCGGATCGTCGACCCGAACACGGGCGAGGTGGCACCGATCGGCACACCGGGCGAGTTCTGCACCCGCGGCTACTCGGTGATGCTCGGGTACTGGGACGAGCCCGAGAAGACCGCGCAGGCGATCGACGCCGAGGGGTGGATGCACACCGGCGATCTGGCCGTGATGGACGACGAGGGCTACGTGAACATCGTCGGCCGGATCAAGGACATGATCATCCGCGGCGGCGAGAACGTGTATCCGCGTGAGATCGAGGAGTTCTTGTACACCCACCCCGCCGTGGCCGACGTGCAGGTGATCGGCGTGCCCGACGAGCGCTACGGCGAGGAGATCATGGCCTGCATCAAGCTGGCCGACTCGGTGGACCCCGCCACCGTGACCGCCGAGGACATCCGCGAGTTCTGTCGCGGCACGATCGCCCACTTCAAGATTCCGCGCTACGTGTCGTTCGTGAGCGAGTTCCCGATGACGGTGACCGGCAAGGTGCGCAAGATCGAGATGCGCGAGCAGGCGATCGTCGACCTCGGCCTGCAGTCGGCCGCGGCGATCCGCAACGCCTGACGCGCGACGCGCACCGGTGCGCGAGCATCGGCGACATGGAGACTCACGACTTCCTCACCGCGATCGCACGCGACGGCGAGGCGTTCGCCTCGGTGTGCGCCGACGCCGACCTCGCTGCGCCGGTGGCGGCGTGCCCGGGCTGGACCATCGCCGACCTCGTGTACCACCTCGGTGAGGTGCACCACTTCTGGCGCACGGTCGTCGGTGAGGCACGCGACACGTGGGAGGGCTACGAGCAACCGGCGCGCCCGGCCGACGGCGAGCTGATCGGCTGGTACCGCGACGGCCTCGCCGAGCTGGTGACGGTGCTCGCCGCCGCCGACCCGGCGCAGCCGAACTGGACGTGGTCGACCGACAAAACCGCCGGCTTCGTGCAGCGACGCATGGCGCAGGAGACCGCGATCCACCGATGGGACGCCGAGCAGGCGGCCGGACTCGACACAGGCGTCGAGCCACACCTGGCGAGCGACGGGATCGACGAGTTCCTGATGTGGTTCGCCGACGAACCGAACGAGGGCGCGGCGGTGCCGGGCGGTTCGGTGCATCTGCACTGTGGCGACGTGTCGGGGGAGTGGACCGTGCGGCTGAACGCCGAGGGCACCTACGACATCGAACGCGCCCACGCCAAGGGCGACTGCGCGTTGCGCGGCTCGGCCAGCGACCTCCTGCTCGCCCTGTGGCGCCGCCGCGGCATCGACACGATCGACGTCGTGGGCGACGCCGACGTCGCCGCCCGCTTCATCGCCTACCCATCGCTCGAGTGAACCTTCTGGTCGCGCACTCCCAGAGGCGACCCGTCGTCCGTGTGGTTCCGCCCTCGTGACGGCCGGAGAACCACACGGACCCTGATGTTTCGTGTGGTTCCGCCGTCGCAGCGCGGGCGCAACCACACGGATGGGGCGGATCCGCCGTGCGTGGTCAGGTCACTCGTCGATGCCGACGGGTTGGCCGTCGATGATCTGGTCGAGGTACTCGCTCAGGCCGTAGCCGACCTTGCCCTCGTACGGGCCGCTCTCGACCGTCCACTTGGTCATCCCCTCGCTGATGCGGGTCATCAGCCAGTTGCCGTCGGGGTCCTGGCGGCGGTTGCGCAACGGGATCAGGTCCATCACCTCGCCGGTGAACGTCCACTCGCGGTCCGAGCGCGACGAGCGCAGCACGCCGGTGATGCGGTCGTGGTAGCTCTCCTCGCCGCGGCTCTCCGTGCTGATCGAGACGTCGTCGCAGTAGTGCATCTGCCCCTGCTCCCACACGAAGCCGCCGCGGGTGCCGGGGCCGTCCTTCTTCGCGACACGGCTCGCCATGAAGCCGAAGTCGCGATCGACGTTGGCCGTGAGCCAGCGGTAGTACCACGGCGCCTGCCAGTAGCGCGGTCCCCACGAGTGGTCGCGCAGGCCGCAGCCGCGGATCTCCCACTCGCGATCACCCACGCGCATCGTGCCATGGGCCTCGACGAGCTGCTCGTAGTGGCCCTTCGCGAACTCCTCACCCGGCGCCTCGTGCGGCGTGTCGGGCTCGCCGCCGAACATGCTCGGCTTGCCCTGGCCGGTGAAGGTGAGATGCACCTCGCACTCGGCGTACGGGTTGTTGGTGAACGCCGCCTTCGGGTCGGCCATCTGCTCGGGCTCGTCGAGCAGCACCACCTTGCCGACGTAGTCGACCTTCAGCTCCTCGAACGGGGTGACCATCGTCCACGTCATGCCGCCGGCGTCGAAGCGGTCGTTGTTGTCGATCGACGGCCGCTTGTACATGAACCCGACGCTGCGACTCGCGGCGCCGTCCTCCGGCGGCAAGTAGAGGCACACCGTCATCTCGGCGTAGCCCTCGTTGGCACGGTTGCCGATCCGGAACCAGCCACCCACTTGCTGGTCGGGATCGAAGCAGTTGATGTACATGCTCTCGTTGAAGTTCGACTCGGGGCCGAGTTCGTGCATGTATTCGTCGGAAGGTTCGAGGCGCACACCCATGCGTGGCACCGTACCCAAGCGGTTCCGGGCGTCCGTCACCGGAGGCGGGGGACGAACGTCCCGATGTGACCAGCGAGATCAGCGGGCGCCGAACCCGCCGCCACCGCCACCGCCACCCCCGCCGCCGGAGAAGCCGCCACCCGATCCCGAGCTGCTCGGCGTGCTCGCCGACACGAACGACGACCCCGAGCTCTCGATCCGGTCGAACCCGTCGAACCGGCCGTGCATCCCCGGCGCCGGTGTGTACCAGGCGCCGAAAGCCGGGTCGGCGAGCAGGCTCGGGAGCCGGGCGGCGAGTCCCCGCACCAGCTCGGCCGACACGCCGAGCGCCACTGCGTACACCAAGTAGCGCTCCCACAGGATCAGGTGTCCGACGGGAGCGTCCTCGAGCTGGGAGAAGTCCTTCAGGAACTTCTTCAGGCCCTCGGCCTTCGCCGCTGCCTCCACCGAGGCCTGGTTGCGGTTGCTCAGCAGCTTGGTGCCGATGCCGAACAACGCGGCAGCGATCGCCACACCCCACCAGCCGAAGCCATAGCCCGTGACGAGCGTCGCGACGACTGTCACCACCCCGACCACGGCGCACACGACGACGAGCGATGCGACGAGCCGGCCGTTCGACTGCTCGCCGTAGCCGCGGCGTCGGAACTCGGCCTTCACCCCGCCGGTCACCTCGTCGAGCTTCTTCTTCGCCGTGGTCTGGTTGGCCTTCGCCCAGTCCTGCAGTTCCTCGGACGTCGTCTCGGTGGTGCCGCGGAACACCAACTCGAGGAGGTCCTTCTCGTACGCCAGCACGTCGGCACCGAACGGCTTGCCGAGCCAGGTGTAGCGATGCACCACCTTGTCGGGGCCGAACCGTTCCTCCCGCTCGCCGGTGATGCGCAGGTAGCCACGTTGCGCGAGATCGACGAGCGTGCCGGCGATCGTGGGCCCGGCGTCGACCGACCCCCGCCGAAGGTTGGTGAGCGCCACGGCCGGAGGGTCGTCGAGCGGCTCCCGCCAATACTCGCCCTGCACCTCCGTGCTCCGGCCCTCGCGGCCACCGACCAACCACAGCGCGCCGGCGCCGACGGCTCCCATCGCCGCCACCATCGCCGAGATCAGCCAGCCGCTGCGACGGTCGGCGGCACGCTGCTCGACGTCGTCCTGGTACCGGCGCTCGGCGGCGAGCACGCCGGGCAGCAGGTCCTCCGTGCCCTTGGTGTTGAACGTCGACGCAGGCGCCAGCGCGACGATCTCGACGAATTCGCCGGCCGGAACGTCTCGCACCCGTGCCACCACCTCGGACGGGGCGAGGCGCACGGTGCCGTTCGACGGACCGTGGGCCCAGGCGCGCAAGACGTTCACGTCGTCGTCCGGGGTCTCGGGGATGGCCGGCACCACGGCCAGCGGGAAGCGGAGACGGATCGACACCTGCCCGATGCCGGGATGCTCGGTGCCGACGAACTGCCAGTCGATCACGCTCACGTCGCGACCGACCTGCACCTGTGGCGATACGAAGTACGTGAGCGTGTAGGTCTCGGTGGTGTCCGACGTGGGGCGACGCAGCGCCCACTCCCACTCGCCGCTGACGGAGTCCTCCGGCGCGATCACCTCGAGCGGACCGTCGCCGTCGGCGGCGGCGAACTGGCTGATGTCGGCTCGGTTGCGCTCGAAACTGCGGATGCCGAAGTTGAACGGCCCGCCGTCGTAGGTGTAGGTCACCCGCTCCGTCACCAGCATCGAACCGTCGGCTCGGAGCTCGGCGTCGGTGTCGAGCGCATCGATCGAGAACGACCGGTCCTGGGCCGCGACGGTCGATGGGTCGAACGCACCGGGGAACGCCCCGAGGAACGCGCCGACGAGGGTGACGACGAGAGTGGCGACGACGGTGGCTGCGAGCACGAGCAGCGGGCCGCGCGCCGCTCGGTGGTCGCCACCGCCTAGAAGAGTTCGAGTTGTTCCCACGTCACCGCCACCTCGCTCACCAGTTGCCATCGGAGTCGTCCTCGGGTACCCGGTCGGCGCACCTCGACTGCGTCGGGCCGCAGGTTGCGGGCCGATCCGTCCGGGTCGAACAGCTTGATGCTGCCATCGGCGGAGATGCCCGCCATCTTCCCCTCCACCCAGCGGGCGTGACCCTGACGGCGGAACCGGATCGGCTCGCCGGCACGCAAGCCGAGTCGCTCGAGGAGCAGGGGGTCGGTCATGTGGTCGTCGGCTCGCGTCGCAGATGGCGTGGATGGTGTCGCGTCGCCCGTCACCCGGTGATCCGTGCCTGCAGCTTCCGCATCCCGGCGAGCCAGCGGTCGGCGTCGGCCGCCTTGCGCTGGAGGTAGGTGTGCACCTCGGGGTGGGGCAGGATCAGGAACCGCTCGTCGCCGATCGCCTGCAGCACCACCTCGGCCACCTCGGCGGGTTCGAGCACGTTGCCGGCCGCACGCACGACGTCGCCCCCGACCGAGCCGGCGATGTCGTTGCCGGCGCGATCGTCGCCACCGTTCAGCATGCGGGTGTTCACGCCCTGGGGGCACAGACAGCTCACTCGCACGCCGCGGTCGCCGTAGGTGATGCTCAGCCACTCGGCGAACGCGACGGCAGCGTGTTTGGTGAGGGAGTACGGCGCCGAACCGATCTGGCTGAGCAGCCCGGCGGCCGACGCCGTGGAGCAGAAGTAGCCCTCGCCTCGCGCCACCCAGTCGGGCACCAGGTGCTTGGCTGCCCAGCGGTGGGCGTGCACGTTGACGTCGAACGCCGTTTGCCAGATCGCCTCCGTGGTGTCGAGGTCCTGCCCGATCCCCACGCCGGCGTTGGCGAAGAACAGGTCGACGGGCCCGAACGCGGCTTCGGCCGCGTCGATCAGTTCGACGTTGCCCGCCTCCGTGCCGACGTCGACCCCGAGCCCGAGTGCCGAACCGGCGCGTTCGGCGCCGAGCGACGCCGCCACCACCTCGGCCCCGGCGGCGTCGAGATCGGCCACCACCACGCGGGCGCCGGCTGCGTGGAAACGCCGTGCCAGCGCCTCGCCGATGCCGCCGGCTGCGCCGGTGACCACCACGTGACGGTCGTTCAGGTCCATGGCCAGATCGTACGCAGCTGTCGTGCGAACGTCGCGTGTCACCCGGCTGCGACACGGGGAAACACACTGTTCACGGTAGGGTGCATTCACCGGACCCGACCGGACGGTTAGGTTCGGAGAACACCTACTCCCGTGCTCAGGAGGCACTGATGACCGACACCAACGAGGCCGTCATCACCGAGGCGCTCACCGTGATCGACAAGGCCCTCGCGCAGATGATGAGCCGCGAACTGGTGTCGACGGGCGAGGTCACCGACGTGCTCCTCGACGTGCGCACCCTGCTCACGGCACCGGCCAAACAGCCCACCCCCGCCTGATCGGCGTCGGCCCACGGCCGTCGCCCACCGATCTCCGCACGAACGCCGCGCCTCAGGGCGCGGCGTTCGTCGTTCCCGGCGACGGCGGGCGCTCGGCCGGCGGCTGCGTCGTCGCCGACTTGGTCGGCCGCTTCGTCGCCGTCGGCTTCGTCGCCGTCGGCTTCGTCGCCGTCGGCTTCGTCGTCGTCGGCTTGGTCGTCGTCGGCTTGGTCGTCGTCGGCTTGGTCGTCGTCGGCTTGGTCGGCCGCTTCGTCGTCGTCGGCTTCGCCGCCGGCCGCTTCGCCGGAGCGGCCGTCTCGTGGGGCACCGCGAGCAGGTCGTCGAAGGCACCTTCCAGACACGTGCGCAGCAGCTCCGGCTCGGTCACCGCGGCGCGGTCGATGTTGACGCCCATGTCGAGGCTGTGGTTGTAGCTCAAGAGGGTGAGGTTGAACGCCACACCGCCGAGCGGACCCACCGGGTGGTTCGCGAGCACCTCGGCCCCGGCGATGTACAGCGGAATCGGTGCGCCGCGCACGTTGGACGTGGCGAAGTCGACGGTCTGGGCCTGCTGGCGCGCCAGGCGGGTGACGAGCGACGTGGGCAGGGTGGCGGCCACCGTGGCGAGGGTCTCGAGCGAGCTGCCCGTGGTGGTCTCCTTCGCCGCGTCGGCTGCCGCCTGGATCGCCCGGAACCGATCGGCGATCGGCATGTCGCCGGTCGGCACCATCATCCGCGCGAGTGAGAAGGCGTTCGACCCGCTGCTGTCGGTGCGTGTGCTCACCGCCATGCTGGCCCGCAGGTGATCGACCGGGCTGCCGAGTTCGCGGTGATACCGACCGGCCGCTTCGGCCGCGGCGGTGATGAAGGCCGTGTTGAGCGTGCCCCCGAGGTGCTTGGCGGCCACGCGAGTGTCGCCGAAGGGGGCGCGCAACACCTCGATCCGGCGCTGCAGCGAGCGCTTGGTCCACAGCGGCGATGCCGCCGACTCGGTGTCGCCCAGCTGGTTCAGCACGCCGCGAATGGTGTCGGCGGCGGCGTTGCCGGCTTCCGGGATGCCCGTCGGGTCGGCCAGGAGCTCCTTGATCTGGCGCAGGAGGCCGAGCGGGAAGCGGAGGCCACCTGCCACCAGATCGCGCAGCAGGTCCTGATTGGCCATCGCCGTCGTGGCGTCGTCGGGACGCTCGATCGTGGCTCGGTCGATCGGCGCGGGCTCGGGGGCGTCGCGCTCGAAGTCGAGGAACTCGAGCGACATCTTCACGCTCGTCTCGCCGTCGGCGATCGTGTGGTGCATCTTCTGGATCAACGCCGCCCGGCCGCCGCGCAGACCCTCCACCACGACGAACTGCCACAGGGGGCGGGTGCGCTCGAACGGGTCGCACGCGATCAGGCTGGCCAGCTCGACCAGCTGGCGCATCGAACCAGGTGCGGGCAGCGCCACGCGACGCACGTGGTAGTGGATGTCGAAGTTGGGATCGTCCACCCAGAACGGCGCCGTGAGATTCACGGGGACGGGTTGCACCCGCTGGCGCAGACGGTCGACGAGCATCGTGGCGCGCTCCATGCGTCGCAGCAGCCGGTCGAAGTCGGGCGCTCGGTCGAGTATCGTGACGTTCGCGAACGCGCTCGACAGGTACGGGTCCTTCTCGAGACGCCACATCAGGCCCTCGGCATCGCTCATACGACGATCGAACGTGGGCAGCTCCGCCATGGAGGGCGAGGCTAGTCGCCGAGCAGGTGGGCGGCGCCGGAGCCGATCGCGATCGCCGCGAGCGCGAGGCCCACCACCATGCCGCCGACGACGTCGCTCGGGTGATGGATGCGCACGATCGCCCGGCTGAGCGCCACGACGAGCGCGATCACGAACCACAGCGGTGCCCACGGCACACCCGACCACACGGTGAGCAGCGACGCGGCGAAGAACGCCGACGACGCGTGGCCGCTCGGGAAGCTCGACGTGCGCGGTCGCCGCACCCGGAACCGGGGATCGCCGGTCTCCGTCGGCCGGGTGCGACGGAACAACCGCTTGATGCCCTGGTTGACGATCAGGCTCTCCACGCCGATGAGGCCGGCGAACACCAGCCATTCGCGCCAGTCGCGGCGGACGCCGAGGCCGTACGCCGCGCCGATCACCTGCCACACCAGGCTGAAGTCGCCGACCTCGCTCGCGAGGTGGAACAGCCGGTCGACACCACGGCGGACACGCCACGACTCGAGCGCGTCGTCGACACGACGATCGAACGCCGCGACGCGCTGGGTGAAGGACATGTGGGACGTTCGACGATCAGGCGGCGGTGAGCTGGGCGTAGCGCAACGGGGCCTCCACACGGGCGAGCTCGGGGTCGCCGCCGAACGCGGGACACCAGGGCTGGAACGCGCACGAGCTGCACAGCGGACCCTGTCGTGGTCGGAAGTCGGCCGTGGTGCAGGCGCGCTCGACGGCCTTCCACACGGCGGTGGTGCGGGTGGTGATGAACTTCACCGACTGCGCGGACGGTACGACGGTGATCGTCTCGCCCGAACGGAGGTACATCAGCCGGATCGCGGCGGGACGCCGTCCGAGCACCGACTCGCACAGGAACGAGTAGAAGTGCACCCCACCGAGGCGGGACTGCTCGTACTTCTGGCCGGGGGCGCGCCCGGTCTTGTAGTCGGTGACGATCAACTCGCCGTCGTCGTCGAGTTCGAGCCGGTCGATGATGCCGCGCAGCGTGAGCCCACCGACGTCGGCCTCGAGCCGCAGCTCGAGCCCGATGTCGCGCACCCGGGTCGGGTCTTCCATCGCGAGGTACGCCTCGACGAGGGTCCACGCGTCGTCGACGAACGCCTGGCGGGCGTCGTCGTCGAGGCCGAGGCCCACGAACTCGGGATCGGTGGCGTACTCGGCCACGGCCTGCTGGAACGACGCCTGCACCGCGTCACCCGCCCGCCGGGCGCCGGAGGGTGGAACAGCACCTCGAGCGCCCGGGCGCACGAGCGAACCTTGGTGGCGTGCGGACTGGGCGGCCGGGCAGCTTCGACGCTGGCGAAGGGAACGCGCCGGGCACGAGGTGAACGCATCGACCCCGGCTGGGGACAAGCCAGGGGCATGGGGAAGGTCACGACGCCAGTGTACGAAGGGGGTGCGTCCTCAGGACGATCCCTGCGACCCGCGGTTCCAGGACCGGATCAGCGCAAGAAGCGGCCACTCAGGTCGGCCATATCTCCGCCGGATGGGTCATCGGGCGAAGCGGGTCCATCTCGGGAGTTCGAGATACGTGCCCTTCGGCAGGCGTTCCGCACGCCGGCCGCGATGTTGAGGGTTGCATCGGCTCCACCTGTCCGGCGATCACGAGCACCGCGTCGATCCGGGAGCACGTCCCACGTGTCGTGGGCCACCGCCTCCCCGAAGGTCTGGGCTTCGGTCTCGGGATCGCACTTCAGGTGCACCTGTCGGCGGCCTTGCGGAAGCGCCGTGGCGCACGTAGGCCTGCGGAGTGCCGCGGTGAAACTGCTGGAGCGGCCGCTTCTGCGGCGTAGTTCTCGAACGCGGCGTCGAAGCTCGGGAAGGTGGCTGGCGGCGCTCTGGCACTCCGCTACGAGCGGCGACTCCTGGTTGTCCGGGCCGGATGCCTGCGGGCGGGAACACGATCGGCCTGAACACGTGAGGCGCCGGAACAGGCCGTTCATTCGCGGCGTGCCATCAGCAGGCACGCGCCAGCCCATCGAGTGGCCGAACGTACCGACTGCCTGTCGAACACGTCGCGCATCGCCCGCCCCATCGCTGTGCGTCGTCGCCGTAGCGGTCCCACACCACCGGCCCCTCGGGTCGAGGCGTGTCGCCATGGCCGCGATAGTCGGTAGCCGATCGAGTGGAGCGGTCGCGAGCTCGTGTGCCATCGGCAGATAGCACCGACCGTGGAAGCCGGCTGCGTGGTTGACGAGGAGCGGTCGGAGACTCGTCGGGCTGGCTGCCGAGTTCGTGCACGGCGATCAGCACCGGAGGGTGGACGGGACGGCGAGGCGGAGGGTGGCATCAACGTTCCTTCTGGCGGCGTCTTCTTCTTCCCGCGGCGACGCCACCAGATGCTGAACAGCCGGTCGAGCACCACGCCGAGGAAGATCGACACCACGATCGACCAGCGCACCGTGGTGTTCCAGTCGAAGATCCACAGGTCGATGTCGGTGCGGTCGCCAAATTTGGAAGAAGATCACCGACAGCACGGCTACGATCACGAACCCGACTGCTGACGGGCTGATCCTGTTGCTACCGCTGGCCGTATTGGGTGTCGCTGGCCCGCGAGGTCGGGCAGTCGTCGCGACATGCTCATGGGGTCACCGTAGGTCGTCGTCCACGCCGAGCCGGCCGTCCAGGGCTCAGCCCTTCGGTTCAGGCAGGCTGGAGCAGTCGTTCGCCGATGATGTTGCGTTGCACCTGGCTGGTGCCGTTAGCGATGCGGCTGCCTGGGGCGGCGAGCATCCTGAACGCATCGGGCCCTCGAGCGTGGCCTCCATCCCGGCGAGGTCGCTGCGCAGCATCGAGGTCTCGAACATCATCTCGGTGATGCCGAGCTTCATCAGCGACGCGGCCGTGGACGCGACGGACCCTGGCGCTGTGCCATCGCCTTGTAGCTGCTGCCCTCGCGATGAAGGCGATGAGTTGCCGCTGTTCGACCGACGACAGATCGTTTCTCGGCGAGGCGGGCCATGCTCCAGCCGCCGCTCGAGACCGATCAATGCTGGTGCCGATGTGGCTGCGCTGTTGGTGAGCACCGCCATGCCACGCCCCACTGCCGTGCAGCGGGCCGAGCAGGTTGGCGTCAGCAGGTGCACGTCGGTGAAGAACACCGTCGAACTCGGCTTCCTCGCTGGTCATCTGCTTCAGCGGGCGGATCTCGATGCCGGCAGATCCATCGGGCACAGGAAGAACGAGATGCCCTCGTGCTTGCGCCTCCGGGTTCGTACGCCGCGAGGATGCCCCAGTCGCTGTGGTAGCGCCCGCCGCTGCACCACACCTTCTGGCTGTTCACGATGAAGCGTCGCCGTCACGCTCGGCCTTCGTGCTGGAGGCCGCTCGAGGTCGCCGCTGGCGCCGGGTTCGCTGAACAGCTGGCACCACAAACTGCGCCGCCTGGAACGGTAAGCCGAGTAGAATTGGTTTGCTGCTCGGCGGTGCCGAAGCGCAGGATTGCACCGCCGGTGAGCACGAGGCCCACCATGTTGAACACCGGCGGCATGCCGGCGGCGCACACTCGAGCATCCAGATCGAGTTGTGCTCGGGGGTGAGGCCGCGACCGCCGAACTCGACCGGCCAGTGGATGCCGGCGAAGCCCGCCTCGTGCACCTTGCGATGCCACGCGACGCCCTGCTCCACCAGATCGGGCGGGCAGATCGCGCCGTAGTCGCGCGGGGCGCCGTCACGGTTGGCGGCGAGCCAGGCGCGCGCTTCGAGCTGGAAGTCGTCGACGGAGATCACGGGGCGAACGTATCGTCCCCACCCGATGGCGTTCGAAGCGATCTTCCCCGGCACCCGACCGACCGTGTTGCACGCCGGCGAACGTGCCTCGGTGGTGGAGGGCGACGCGCTCGCCGCGTTGCGCGAGTCGTGCTGCGGTGCCGGTCCGGTCGGCCAGCTGATCACGTGGGCGTGGACGGTCGACCACGACCGCACGCACACGCTGCTGGTGCATCACGCCGACTTCCACCACTGGATGCCGGGCGGCGGTCGGTGCGGCGAGGACGAACTGCCCGGCCACGCCGCGCTGCGCGAGCTGCACGAGGAGACCGGGGTGCACGGCCGGCTGCTCGTCGAGCATCCGCTGTTGCTCGACGTCGTCGAGCACGACCACGCCGGGGTGGCGGTGCGCAGCTTCGGGATGGCGTTCCTGGTGGAGGCCGACCGGTCGTCGCCACTGGTGCCCGAACCCGGGCAACCGGCCGCGTGGTTCGCGCTCGGGCCGGAGCCGCCGGAGGGTGCGAGCGCCCGGCACTGGCAACGGCTGCTGTACGGGCTCGGACGCGCCACGGGCGCACCCTGAGGGTGCGCCCGTGAGCTGATCGGTCGCGGTGAACGCCGCGTCGTGACTACTTGAAGAACGGCAGGAACATGGCGGTCTCCTCCGCCAGGTTGTTCGGCACGCCGTAGCCGGTCTGATCGGTGACGGTGCCCCAATTGTCGCGCAGGTCCTCGGGCGACAGGTCGGCCTGGTGGTAGCCCTGCGTCTCGCCGATGAACACGTGCGCCACGCGGCCACCGCCGACCGAGAAGGTCTGGCCGCTCACCGGGCAGTCCTCGTGGGCGAGGTAGGTGACGATCGGCGACACCAGCGCCGGATCGAGCTTGTCGCCGAGGGCGCCCATGATCGACTCGGTCATGCGGGTGAGCGCCAGCGGGGCGATGGCGTTGGCCTTGATGTTGTACTTCGCGCCCTCGACCGCGAGCACGCGGGTGAAACCGACGAGGCCCATCTTCGCCGCGCCGTAGTTGGTCTGCCCGAAGTTGCCGAAGATGCCGGCGGCCGACGACGTGCTGATGATGCGGCCGTAGCCCTTCTCGCGCATGATCCCCCAGGCCGGCTGGGTGACGTGGAACGCGCCCTTCAGGTGCACGTCGAACACCGGGTTCATCAGGTCGGGCTCCATGTTGTGGAACGCCTTGTCGCGCAGGATGCCCGCGTTGTTGATCACGATGTCGACGGTGCCGAACGCATCCACCGCGGTCTGCACGATCGCCTTGCCGCCCTCGGGCGTGGCGACCGAGTTGGTGTCGGCAACGGCGTCGCCGCCGAGCGCCTTGATCTCGTCGACGACCCGCTCGGCCGCACCCTTGTCGCTGCCGGTGCCGTCGACCGAACCACCGAGATCGTTCACCACCACGAGCGCACCACGCGAGGCGAGCAGCAGCGCGTGCTGCCGTCCGAGCCCACCTCCCGCACCCGTGATGATCGCCACCTTGCCGTCGAAACCGAGCTGAGTCATGGCCCGGCAACCTACTCAGCGCCCTCTGCGGGTGTCGAACCCGCTCCGCCGTACACTCCGCCGCCATGGCCGACGACCTGGACCGCATCGCCGAGCAGCACCGCCGGCTCCGCTTCGACCGTTTCGACGAGACCACGGCGTGGCAGCTCGGAACGTTGCTGCGCGAACGTGCGGTCGGACGCACCGCAGCGGTGGCGATCGAGGTGCGGTTGCACGGGCACACCGTGTTCTTCCACGCGATGGCCGGCACGTCGCCGTCGAACGCCGACTGGGCGCGGCGCAAGCGCAACGTGGTCGAGATGCTGCACCAGAGCTCGTACGCCGTCGGCCTCGACGACGCCCGCAGCGGCCGTTCGACGATCGCGCTGATGGGCCGCTCGGACGGCGACATGGCCACCCACGGTGGCAGCGTGCCGATCGTCGTGGACGGCATGGGCTGCGTCGGCGCGGTCACGGTGTCGGGTCTGCCCCAACGCGAGGATCACGAGATGGTGGTCGAGGCGCTGGCCGAACTCTGCGGCGTCCCGTTCGCCGACATCCGCCTCGACTGATGCTGCGCGTCTGGTCACGAACGCGTGCGTGTGACGCGGAAGTGACCAGACGCGCTGGGGTGTGGGTCGCGTGTGGTCACGAACGAGTGGGTGTGACGCGGAAGTGACCAGACGCGCTAGTCGTTGGCGTGGAGGGCGGCGTTGAGGCCGGTCCACCGGGCGCTGCGCGCGAGCGCCTCCACGGCGCCCGTCTGGCTGTTCTGGCGGTACAGCAGTCCGCTCGCACCGCTGAGCTGGCGGGCCTTCACCACCTGCACACCATCGGGTCCGTGCACGGCGACCAGGGTGCCGGGCAGCACGTAGAGGCCGGCCTGGATCACGCACTCGTCGCCGAGGCTGATGCCCACGCCCGCCTCGGCGCCGACGAGGCATCGCTCACCGATGCTGATCACCTCGGTGCCGCCGCCCGACAAGGTGCCCTGGGTCGACGCGCCGCCCCCGATGTCGCTGCCGTCGCCCACCACCACACCGGCGGAGATGCGGCCCTCCACCATCGACGTGCCGAGCGTGCCGGCGTTGAAGTTGACGAACCCCTCGTGCATCACGGTGGTGCCCGAGGCCAGGTGGGCTCCCAGGCGGACGCGGCTCGCGTCGGCGATGCGCACACCCGATGGGATCACGTAGTCGGTCATGCGGGGGAACTTGTCGACCCCGTCGACGACGAGCGAACCACCGGCCCGGCGCACGCGCCAGCGCAACTCCTCGATCGTCTCGATCGGCGCCGGCCCCGCGCTGGTCCACGCGACGTTCGCCAGCTTGCCGAACACGCCGTCGAGGTTGATCGTGCGCGGACGCATCACGCGACCCGACAACAGGTGCAGCCGCAGATAGGCGTCGCTCGCGTCGGCCGGTGCGTCGTCGGTGTCGATCGTGAGCGACACGGCGCGCACGTCGACGTCGCGCAGGTCGTCGTGACGCTCTGCCGCCACGTACTCGTCGAGCCCGCCGGCCGGTGCCTCGCCGAGCCCGTACTCGCGGAACCACGTGTCGAGCACCACGCCGTCCGACGTCACCGTCGCCAACCCTCGTCCCCATGCTGCGGTCATCTGTGTGTCTCCTCTCGCGACCGGCGACCGGTCACCAACGGTTGCGGGCTTCCTCGGCGAACCCGCGCACTCCTTCGAACTCGACCGGCACACCGTCGTCGCCGACCACCCGGCCCGACCACGTGCCGAAGCACTGGTGCACTTCCATCTTCAGCACCTTCAGGTCGGTCACGTCGTACCGGTCGAACGTGGGCGTCAGTACCGCGTCCACCTGCTCGCTGTCGGGCGTGCGCACCCGCCACGGGCGCATCGGGTGCTCCCAGTCGTATGTCCACTCCAGCTCGACGCCGATCTTGGTGAGGTGCCCGTCGATGCACAGTGCGTTCTCGGTGGCGCCGGTGCCCTCGGTCCACTTCCCGCCGAACTGCAGACCGACCACGCGACCGTCGACGGCGCGGCCCGACGCGGCGGCCCAGTTCCAACGGTTGCGGTAGGGCCAGATGCCACGCCCGAGGTCCTGCACGCCCCATGCGTCGCGGTCGGCGTCGATCGTCCACGCCCGGTCACCCACGCGCACCGTGCCGGTGGCTGGACGGGTGTTCTGCTTCGACGTAAACTGGAACCGGCGATCGCTCCACGGGATGACGACGTTCAGCGACTCGTGGCCGGCGGGCTTGTCGATGCGGACGTCCACCTCGATCGGCCCGTGTGCCGACGCCGGCGCCGACGCGGTGATGCGGGTGTACGTGTCTCGCTCGTCGATCACCAGGGTGAGGGCCCGGTCGACCACCGAGACCGCGTCGGTGCACACCTGATCGGGCAGCGAGATCCCGCGCGCCAGCGGCCGCAGGATGCCCGCCGTCGCCTGCTGCTCGGTCGCCCGATCGAGCACCCACACGTTCGCCAACCCGGCGTAGTCGACGTCGGCGTACACGAACGACACCACGATCTCGTCGGTCTGCACGCACCAGTAGTCCCAGCGCTTCTTCCGGAACGGGCCGCCGCGCAGGTTGGCGCGCAGCTGTGGCGTGCGCGACCAGCCGCGTGCCGCCGGGTGCAACCGACCGCGCGCATCGCACAGGTCGACCGGGCCGAGCAGCTCGGGTTCGTGGGTGACGGGGACGGGGCGATCGACCATGGCGGCGTTGACGAGCGGGCGGTTCAGAACACTTCGGGGCGCAACGTCGGGAACAGGATCACTTCCTTGATCGACGTCGTGCCGGCCAGCAGCATCGCCACGCGATCCATGCCGATGCCGAGACCACCCGTGGGCGGCATGCCGTACCGACGCGCGCAGGTAGTCGTGGTCGACCCCATGCCCCGGCGTTGCTGGCCTCCTTGCCCGCCTGCTCGTCTCGAACCGTTGCCGTTGCTCGGCTGGGTCGTTCAGCTCGCTGTCGTGGCCAGCCGCGGCCGCCGACGAACAGTTCAGAAGCGTCGGTGAGGAACGGGTCGTTGCGGTCGACGCGGGCGAGCGGCGAGATCTGACGGGTGGCCGGTGACGAAGGTCGGGGCCACCAGCGTGTTCGGCGGTCGACTCGAAGATCTCCTCGATGATCTTGCCGCTGCCCCAACGCTCGAGCACGGGCACGTCGTGGCGCTGTGCGAGGGCGCGCAGCTCGTCGACCGGCTGCGACGGGTGCACGGCCACGCCGGTGGCCTCCTCGACGAGATCGATCATGCGGGCGCGCCGCCACGGCTGCGCCAGGTCGACCTCGAGTGACGCCTCGCCCGGGCCGAGCACGGTGACCACCGACGTGCCGGTGGCGTCGATCGCGGCGTTGGTGATCAGCGTCTCGGTGATCTCGATCATCTCGCTGTAGTCGGCGAACGCCTGGTACAGCTCCATCATCGTGAACTCGGGGTTGTGCCGCGGGCTGATGCCCTCGTTGCGGAAGATGCGCCCGATCTCGAACACCCGCTCCATCCCGCCGACGATCAGCCGCTTCAGGTGCAGCTCCAGCGCGATCCGCAGGTACATGCGCATGTCGAGCGTGTGGTGGTGCGTGACGAACGGGCGGGCGTGCGCCCCGCCGGCCTCCACGTGCAGCACCGGCGTCTCCACCTCGATGAAGCCCCGGTCGTGCAGGGTGCGACGGAAGCTCGCGATCGTCGCATGGCGCACCTCGAAGCTGCGCCGGGCCTCCTCGTTCACGATCAGGTCGGCATAGCGCTGCCGGAACCGGGTGTCGGTGTCGGTGAGGCCGTGCCACTTGTCGGGCATCGGACGCACGGCCTTCGACAGCAGCACGAACGAGTCGACCTTCACGCTGAGCTCGCCCTTGCGCGTGGTCATCACGGTGCCATCGACACCCACCCAGTCGCCGAGGTCGAGCTGGCCGAACGCGGCGAACCCGTCGTCGCCGATCTGGCCCTTCGACACGAACAGCTGGATCTCGCCGCTGCGGTCGCGCATGGTGGCGAAGATCAGCTTCCCCTGCTCGCGCAGCAGCATCACGCGGCCGGCCACCTGCACCCGCGCCTCGGTCTCGGTGCCGGACTCGAGCTGGCCGTGGGTGTGGCGGATCTCGGCCAGGGTGTGGCTGCGGTCGAACCGGTACGGGTAGGGCTCGACGCCGTCGGCGCGCAGCGCAGCGACCTTGGCGACCCGGCGAGCGGACTCGCCGGGATGTCGCCGCGGAGTCGGCGCGGGTTCGCCTGCGGGATCGGTGGTGTCGGCCGTGTCGCTCATAGTCGGCATGACGGTACCGGCTGCACCTGGCGCTACGCCGCCTTCGGTGAGCGCCGCCGTGTCGAACGAGATGGGTGGTGATACCGTCACGTAGCGTGAAGTCTCGTCGCCGCGGGCGCTGCACTTCGCCGTGGTGGCCGCAGCCTCTGGCTCGGCGCGTTGGCTCTGGAGGCGGTGCCGACCCCGCAGGTCGAGCTCGTGTCGGCGCCCGCCGCGGTCGCTGCGCCGTAGGTCCGGATCACGCCGCGGTCGACGTCGTGTCGATCGGGCCAGTCGGGCGATGAGCCTAGCGCTGGTCGCGCGCCGCCGAGGCAGTCGGCAGAGGAACGCACCGAGCGTGCTCGGGCGATCGTTCAACATCGGGTTGTGGGCGGTGCGGCGGCACGAGGCTCCGGTCCAGCTCGCAGGCGAGGGCGCATCGGGTGTGTGGCAGTTCCCGATGAGCACCACGGCACTGCCCGTGGAGGCGATCGGTCGGGTGATGACCGCGCCGGTCGCGGCAGCGGTCGCGGCCGGCCAGGTGGTGCTGAGCCGCACGTCGGCCGATCTCCGCGGCGCGCAGGTGGGCGACACGCTCGACCTCATCGCTCGCGACGGCAACGCCCGCAGGTTCGTGCTCGGCCACATCGCCGCGGACGCCGACATCGGTGGTGCGGAGCTCGTGATGTCGAACGATCAGGCCGACGTGCTCGGTGCCGAGCGCGTCACCCGCGTGGTGATCTTCGGTCAACTCGACCGCGCCGCCGTGGCCGCCGCACTCCTCGCCGAAGGGCTCGTCGACGGGGAGGGCGTCCGGATCAACACCAGCTGGAATCCGTTCAACCCCGACAGCCTGCTCAGCTCGACCCAGACCAAAGTGCTGCTCGGCGAGTTCGACTACCGCATCAACGGCAACGGTGGCCTGTCGCTCGACCCCGACTGGGTCGCGGCCAACGTGCAACGCGTGAACTTCACCACGATCGGCATCCGAGCCAGCTGTCATCGAGCGATCGTCGCCGACCTCCAGGCCGCGCTCGACGAGGTGGCGGCTGCAGGCCTCGGATGGGCGATCGACCTCGCCAGCACCAACTCGATCGGCGGCTGCTACAACCCGCGCTACTCGACGGTGTCCGCGAGCATCGGTTCGGTGAGCCGTCACGCGTGGGCGATGGCGATCGACATGAACATCACCACCAACGGTCAGGGCCGGGTGCCGCGGATGGACTGCCGTGTGGTGCGGATCTTCCGCAAGCACCACTTCGCCTGGGGTGGCAACTTCCTCGTGTCCGACGGCATGCACTTCGAATGGGTCGGCGAGCCGCGCCACACCCAGCAGTATCCGAGTCGGTACTGCCCCAACCTGCCCGGCGGGGCGATCGAGTCGTCCGGTCCGCCGACCGTCGCCGTCGTGGACGCCCGGACCGAGCGCGACGTGCTGTTCGCCGAACCGGCCGGCACCGACCTCGAGCTGCACGACCACGCCGCCGACGGGCACTGATCCGTCAACCCCGCGAGGCCCGCAGTACCGCCTCACGATGCTCGTCGAGGAGCAAGCCGTCACGGCTGAACGTGAGCGCCGTCGACGACATCCGCATCGCCGCCGTCGCCAGATCGGGCGGGCCGAGCCGTACGAGCGCGGCGAGCACCTTCTGCAAGCGCACCCCGACCTCCACCATCGACGCCCCGTCGCGAGCGATCGGGCCGAACGCGTCGCGCACCAGCTCGTCGGCCGTGAGCGGGGCCACCAGCACGTCAGCACGCGGCGTCGGGCCGATCTCGCCGAGGCGTTCGCGATAGGTGACGAAGAAGGCGAGCAACTGGTCGAGCACCACGATCGCGGTGCCCGGATCGTTGACCCCGGGCGAGAGCGCACGGTCGGCCGTCTCGGCGAGCACGACCAGGTGGAACCGCACGTCGTCGGGACCGCGGAAGCGGTCGATCTCGACCGCCCGGCGCAGCCGTTCGGCGACGTCGTCGTCGGGCGGCTCCGGCGCGATCACCCATGCGACCGGGCGGCTCGGCTCGACGGTGTCGCCGGGCCGCAGCGGCAGGATCACCCGAGCGCCGCTCGACTCGGCCACGGCGTGCGCTGCCTCGACGTCGAGGCGCACCACCCGACCCACCCGATCGTCGACCACTGCGACGGCCCCGTCGGGCACGACACCGTCCCAGGCCGTGCCACCGAAGGTGCTGATCGCCGAAGGGGTGGCGGCGCGAGTCGCGTTCTCGAGCAGGCTCGCCACGGCGTGCTGTTGCCGGCCGAGCTGCAGCACGCGGTCCACCCAGGTGATGAACGACACCAGCACGACGGTGAAGATCACGATCAGCCCGACGAACAGCGACAGCCGGCCGAGGCGACCGAAGCGCAGCGCGACCAGTCCGAGGATGCTGATGACGGAGTAGACGAACGCCGCCACGAAGCTCGAGATCGCCACCCGGCCGCGAGCGTCGGTCACCACCTGCATCGACGCCCGCGGTGTGGTCGACGCGGCGACGTTCGACGCCGAGGTGATGATCGCCGACAGGCTGAACGTCGCCACGGTGAGCATGCTCGAGGCGAACAGCGCGAGCACCGTGATGAGCGTGTCCTCGGAGATGTCGACCGAGATGCCCGGCTGCCACGTGCGTCCGATCAGGTAGGCCAGGATGCAGATCGCGATCGCCCCGATCGCCGCCGTCGCCGGGGCGAACCAGAGCGAGTCCCTCACACGGCGCATCGCACCACCGTACCGAGCGGAGCGCCGGCGATGTGGGGGCGTCCCGGCGATGCGCGGGGATCGGCCGTCGTCACCGCGCCGGTCGGTAGCCTTCCGGCCGTGGCGACTCGATTCGTGATCATCGGCGGGGGACCTGCCGGCAACACTGCGGCGACGCACGCCGCACGGCTCGGTGCCGAGGTGACGCTGATCGAGCGCGACGTCATCGGCGGTGCCGCCCACCTGTGGGACTGCATCCCGAGCAAGACCATGATCGCCACCGGCGGGGCGATGTCGTTCGCCCGGCGTATCGAGGGCATGGGCCTCGAACAACAGGTGCCCGAGGTCGACGTCGAGGCGCTCACCGAGCGCATCGAGAGCATCAAGACCCGGCTGCAGCGCGGCACCACCAACCTGCTGGCCAGCCAGGGCGTCACCCTGGTGCAGGGCGCGGCTCGCCTCGTCGGTCCGCACGAGGTGGAGATCACCGAGACGGCGCCCGACGGCACGCCGATCACCCGGGTGATCCCGGCCGACGCGATCCTCGTCGCCACCGGTACCCGCCCCCGCATCCCCGACTGGTGCCAACCCGACGGCGAGCGCGTGCTCACCACGCGTGACTGCTACCCGCCGAAGGTGTTCCCCGAGAGCGTCACCGTGGTGGGGTCCGGCGTGACGGGCGTGGAGTTCGTGCACATGTTCAGCTCGTTCGGCGCGACGGTCACCCTGGTGGTGAGCCGACAGCAGGTGCTGCCGAGCAAGGACCCCGAGGTCGCAGCGGTGCTCGAGGACGACTTCCTCCGGCGTGGGGTCAGACTGCTGAAGGGTGCCCGCGCCGAGTCGATCGAGCGCGTCACCCTCGACGACGGCACCGAGCAGGTGGTGGTGCGCTGCGACGACGGCCGCGTGGTGCGCAGCTCGCACGCCGTGCTCGCGATCGGTTCGGTGCCCAACACCGACGGGCTCGGGCTCGAGGCCGCCGGCGTCGAGGTGGATCGCGGGGGCTACGTCACGATCAACCGCCACTGCCAGAGCAACGTCTCCCACATCTACGCGGCCGGCGACATGAGCGGCAAGCTGCCGCTGTCGAGCGTGGCGAGCATGCAGGGTCGCAAGGTGGCCGAGCACGTGATGGGCCTGCAGAAGGTGGCCCATCGCCACCTCGACTACGACAAGGCGGCCAGCGCGATCTTCACCGAGCCCGAGATCGCCGACGTCGGGCTCGCGGAGGCCGACGCCTTCGCCGTCGGGCGCAAGATCCGCGTCACCAAGGTGCCGTTCAGCTCCACCCCGAAGGCGCTCATCAACAACGACTGGCGAGGCTTCGTGAAGATCATCAGCGATCCGGCCACCGGCGTGGTGCTCGGCGGCTCGATCGTCGGCCGCCACGCCGCTGAGCTGATCAGCGTGATCGCGCTCGCCGTCACCGCCAACCTGAAGGTGACCGACATCGTCGAGAGCCTGCTGGTGCACCCGGCCCTCAGCGAGGCGCTCGCCGAGGCGGCGGAGTGATCCGCTCTTGATGCCGATCGACGAGCCGGCCGCGCCGGCGGTCCCGGCCGGACTCGTGCTCGCCACGATCCGGCGACGTGCCCTCGGCGCGATCATCGACCAGTTCCTCGTGCTCGTGCCGGTGGCCGTCGGGGTCGTGATCGCCGGCTACCGCCCCGACGACGAGATCGACACCGAGACGCTGCTGTGGCTGAACGTCGTCGTGGTCGCCGTCGCGTTCGTGTACGAGACGGTGATGATCGGTGCCATCGGCCGGACGGTGGGCAAGATCGCCACCGGCACCCGCGTGGTGAGCGCGACGACGGGCGAGCGGATCGGCTGGTTCGCGTCGACGCAGCGAGCTCTGGTGCCGGCGATCGCCGCTGCGGTGCCCGAGATCGGCTTCGTGCTCGGTGGCATCGTGTACGGCCTCGCCGCGTTCGGTCCGTTGCGTCAGGGCGTCCACGACCGGGCTGCGGGCACGGTCGTCGTGATCGGCCGCTGACGTCCGGTGCGCCGGCGAGCGCTGCTGCTGGTGCGGCTCAGGCGATGACGGCGACGACGTCGCCGGCACCGACGGTGTCGCCCTGGCTCACCTTGATCTCCTTGATCGTGCCGGCCTTCTCGGCGGTGATCTGGTTCTCCATCTTCATCGCTTCGAGCACCACGACCGCCTGACCGACCTCGACGGTCTGGCCGACCTCGACGAGCACCTTCACGATCGTGCCCTGCATCGGCACCTCGACGTTGCCCGAGCCGGCCGCACCGCCGCCACCGCCGCCGCCACCCGACGAGCGGGTCGGCTTCTTCGCGGCCTTCGCCGGACCGGCCGCCACCATCGGCGTGTCGGGCACCCACATCTTCACGTCGAACCGCTTGCCGTTCACCTCGACGGTGGTGCTGCGCTGCACGAGCGGCTCCTCGCCCTCGGCCGGCGCGGGCGGCTTCGGGGCCTCGACGCCGGAGAGGTCGAGCTTCTCCTCGACCCACTTCGTCGAGTGCTCCATCGCCTGGAAGTCGGGGTGCTTCAGGATCGCCAGATCGGCGGGGATGGTGGTGGCCACGCCCTCGATCTCCATCTCCTCGAGCGCGCGGATGGTGCGGGCGATCGCCGTCGGGCGGTCCTTGCCCCACACGATCAGCTTGCCGACGAGGTTGTCGTAGTACTGGCTGACGGTGTCGCCGGGCATGTAGCCGGCATCGAAACGGATGCCGAAGCCGTCGGGCGCGACGAGCTTGGTGATCGTGCCGGGTGACGGCAGGAACTTGCCGCCGGCCGGGTTCTCGGCGTTGATCCGCACCTCGATGCCGTGACCGCGCCGGTGGGCTGCGACCTCGTCCTGTGTCATCGGCAGGGTCTCGCCGCTCGCGACGCGGATCTGCCACTCGACGAGGTCGATGCCGGTGATCACCTCCGTGACGGGGTGCTCCACCTGCAGACGGGTGTTCATCTCGAGGAAGAAGAAGTCGCCGTCCTGGTAGATGAACTCCACCGTGCCGGCGTTGTAGTAGCCGACCGCCTTGGCGGCCTTGATCGCCGCCTCGCCCATGCGGTCCTCGATGCCCTCGGCCATCCCGTAGCTGGGGGCCTCCTCGATCAGTTTCTGGTGACGACGCTGCGCCGAGCAGTCGCGTGTGCTGACCCACACGTAGTTGCCGTGCTGGTCGCCCACGACCTGCACCTCCACGTGGCGCGGCCAGGTGAGGTACCGCTCGATGTAGATCTCGTCTCGCCCGAAGAACGCCTTCGACTCGCGCTGGGCCGAGTCCATCGCGTCCTGTACCTCGTCGGCGGACCGGACCACCTTCATGCCGCGACCGCCTCCGCCGAACGCGGCCTTGATCGCGATCGGGTAGCCGTGCTCGGCGCCGAAGGCCCGGATCTCGTCGGCCGTGGTGACGAACTCGGTGGTGCCCGGCACGATCGGGGCGCCGCCGCGCAGCGCCGCCTTTCGCGAACTCACCTTGTCGCCCATCTCGTCGATCGCTTCGGGCGGTGGTCCGATGAACGCCACGCCCTTGGCGGTGATCGCCCGGGCGAAGTCGGCGTTCTCGCTGAAGAAGCCGTAGCCGGGGTGCACGCCGTCGGCCCCGCTCTGGTCGATCGCCGCGAGGATCGCCTCGGTGTTGAGGTAGCTCTCGGCTGCGGTCTGGCCGCCGAGCGCATAGGCCTCGTCGGCCAGGCGCACGTGGAGCGACTCGCGATCGAGCTCGCTGTACACGGCGACGGTCTTGATTCCGAGCTCGCGAGCGGCCCGGATGACACGGACGGCGATCTCTCCACGGTTGGCGATCAGGATCTTCTGCAGCACGGTTGGCAATACTGGCCGAATGAGCGACTCCGGTGCCACCCCGCGGGACGGAACGGTCTGGTCGGCCGTCGCGCGGGCGTGGCCGCACGGCTGGCACGTGCAGGTGGTCGAGGTCACCGGCAGCACCAACACCGACCTCCTGGCAGCGGCGGCCGCTGGTGCGCCCGACCGGGCGGTGCTCGCCGCCCGACACCAGACCGCGGGTCGTGGGCGCCTCGATCGTCGCTGGGAGGCGCCGCCGGGGAGCAACCTGCTCGTGTCGATGCTGTTCCGGCACCTGCCCCAGCACGTGCACGAGCTCACCCAGCGCGTGGCGCTGGCCGCCCTCGACGCCGTGGCCGAGGTGGGCGGGGTGCGCGCCGGGCTGAAGTGGCCGAACGACCTGCTCGTCGACGGGGCGAAGCTCGCCGGGGTGCTCGCCCAGGCGGCCGTGGTTGACGGCCGGATCGACCACGTGGTGGTGGGGATCGGGATCAACGTCGGCTGGGCCCCGGACGGCGGTGCGATGGTGGGGCAGGGCGTCGACCCGTTGGACGTGCTCGTCGCGATGTTGCGGGCGCACGACGCGCTCCCGGCCGACGTGTACGACCGCTACCGGGAACGACTGGTCACCCTCGGCCAGCGGGTGCGGGTGGAACGTCCGGCCGACCTCGTGGAGGGGCGCGCGATCGACGTCGGCCGCGACGGCCGGCTCGCGGTGCTCGACGCGTGCGGGATCACCCACCACCTCGACACCGGCGACGTCGTGCACCTGCGGACCGCCTGACGGGAGCCGACACCCGGCGCGCGGCACCCCTCACTACGCTCGGGCCGATGCAACCCGCCTCGCTGCCCCCGGTGCCGTCGCCACGGCGCGGACCGCGACGGTTCGGGGTCACGGTGGTGCTCACGCTCGCCGTCGCCGCCGCCGGCACCGCCGGCACCCTGGTGTCGGCGCGTGCGGCGATCGACCGCGTGCCTCGTGTGGAGGGCGTCGCCGAGTTCCTCAGCCCGTCCGACGGCACGGTCGAGAACTTCCTGCTCGTCGGCAGCGACAGCCGGGCCGGCAGCGACCCGAACTCGCCGGACTTCGGTGGCATCGGCAGCGAGAACGACGTGTCGGGCCCGGCGCGCAGCGACACGATGATGGTGCTCCGTCGCGACAAGGTGACCGGCGATGCCTCGTTGCTGTCGATCCCGCGTGACCTGTGGGTCGACATCCCCGGCCGCGGCGACCAGCGGATCAACGCCGCCTACAACGACGGCCCGGCGGTGCTGGTGCAGACCGTGCAGTCGGCGCTCGGCATCCCGGTGCACCACTACGTCGAGATCGACTTCTTCGGGTTCAAGGACCTCGTCGACGCGATCGGCGGGGTGGAGATGTGCTTCTGGGAGCCGGTGCGCGACACGCACACCGGGCTCTACGTCCCCGAGGGCGGCTGCTACCAGTTCGACGGTGTGCAGGCGCTCCAGTACGCCCGCAGTCGGTACTTCGAGACATATCGCGACGGTGAGTGGCACGTCGACGGCACCGCCGACATCGGCCGGACGAGGCGCCAGCGTGAGTTCGTGAACCTCGCGCTGAACACGGCGCTCGAACGCGTGAAGGCCGACCCGTTCCTGGCCGGCGACCTGCTCGACAGCGGCGGTTCCGCGGTGCGCATCGACGACGAGCTCGACGTGCTCGCGGCCGCCTCGTCGCTGCGTACGGCCGTCGGCGCCGGACTCGTGTCGTACGCGCTGCCGGTGTACGGCGACACCATCGAGGGCAACGCCGTGCTGCTGCTCGGCGACGGCGCGGAGAGCCTTCTGGCCTATTTCGCCGGCGACGCCCCCGCGCCACCGCCGCAGCAGTAGTCGGGGCGGCCATACTGGTCGCCGTTATGAAGGCCCTCATTCTCGCGGGCGGCGCCGGTACGCGTCTGCGCCCGATCACGCACACCAGCGCGAAGCAGTTGGTGCCGGTGGCGAACAAGCCGATCCTGTTCTACGGCATCGAGGCGATGGTGTCGGCGGGCATCACCGAGATCGGGGTGATCGTGGGCGACACCCGCGACGAGGTGATGGCCGCGTTGGGTGACGGGTCGCGCTGGGGCGCGCAGATCACGTTCATCCCGCAGGACGCACCGCTCGGCCTGGCGCACTGCGTGCTGATCGCCTCGGACTTCCTCGGCGACGACGACTTCGTGATGTACCTCGGTGACAACCTGCTCGAGCAGGACCTCGCTGCGTTCGTGCGGGCGTTCGAGTCGCAGCGCGGCAGCTTCGATCCGCCCGCGGCGCAGATCCTGTTGAAGCGGGTGCCCGATCCGCACCGGTTCGGCATCGCCGAGCTCGACGCAGAGGGGCACGTGGTGCGGTTGGTGGAGAAGCCCGCCGATCCGCCGACGGATCTGGCGCTGGTGGGCGTGTACCTGTTCGACCGCACGATCAACGACGCGGTGCGGGCGATCGCGCCGTCGCCGCGCGGCGAGCTCGAGATCACCGACGCGATCCAGTGGCTGGTCGACCAAGGGCGTCGTGTCCGACAAGAAGAGCTCACCGGGTGGTGGATCGACACCGGCAAGCTCACCCCGCTGCTCGAGGCGAACCGGCTGCTGCTCGAGAAGATCGAGACCCGGGTCGACGGCGAGGTGGACGAGGGCAGCGTGCTCGACGGTCGTGTGGTCGTCGAGGCCGGCGCCCGGATCGTGAACTCCACCTTGCGCGGCCCGCTCGTGATCGGCGCCGGCACCGTGGTCGAGCACAGCTTCGTCGGGCCGTTCTCGGCGATCGGCAACGACTGCCAGGTGCTCCACAGCGAGATCGAGCACTCCGTGATCATGGACTCGTCCACGATCCGCGACATCCCCCGCCTCGAGGACAGCCTCATCGGCAAAGACGTCGTGGTGTCCCGCACCCAGGTCCGGCCCCGAGCCCTGCGGCTCATGGTCGGCGACCACTGCCAGATCGACGTCGAGTAGCCCTCGCCGACGTCCCCCGGACCATCCCAGGCACCCATCCCCGTCAGGAGCCGACATGCCCACCATCCGTGAGAGCGACACCATCGCCGGTGTCCACGTCGTCGAGCCCCAGCTCCACGGCGACCAGCGCGGCCTGTTCATCGAGACCTACCGGCGCGAGTGGTTCCCCAACGGTCGCGAGATGATCCAGGGCAACCGGTCGAACAAGCAGCGGGGCGCGGTCGTCGGGCTGCACTACCACCTGCACCAGGCCGACTACTGGTACTGCCCGGTCGGCACGATCCGGGTGGTGCTGCACGACCTGCGCGAAGGCAGCCCCACCGATGGCGGCACCGAGTGCTTCGACATCAGCGGCGAGAACCACCTCGGCGTGTTCATCCCGCCCGGGGTGGCCCACGGTTTCGCCGCGCTCACCGACGTGGTCATGACCTATCTGGTCGACGGCTACTACAACCCGGCCGACGAGCTCGGCGTGGCGTGGGACGACCCCGTGATCGGCGCCGACTGGGGGGTCACCGACCCGATCATGAGCCAGCGCGACCGCGACAACCCGATGCGCGCCGACCTGCCCGCCGGTCGCCGTCCGTACTGGCCGATGCGCACCTGACGCGCCACTGACGCGCACCCGGTGCGCATGTGATGCGCGCCCGACGCCCCTCCACCGAGCAAGGATCTCCACATGAAGTTGTACGTCACCGGAGCCGCGGGCTTCATCGGTTCGAACTACGTCCGCTGGGTGCTCGCCGACACCGACCACGAGGTGACCATCCTCGACGCCCTCACCTACGCCGGCAACATGGCGACGATCCGCGACCTCGTCGACGACCGCCGCTGCCACTTCGTGCACGGCGACATCTGCGACCAGGACGTCGTGCTCGAATCGATGCAGGGCCACGACGCCGTCGTGCACTTCGCCGCCGAGACCCACGTCGACCGCAGCATCAAGGACGGCTACAGCTTCGTGCGCACCAACTGCTACGGCACCAACGTGCTGTGCGACGTCGCGCTGCGCGTGGGCATCCAGCGCTTCGTGCACATCTCGACCGACGAGGTGTACGGATCGATCGAGGACGGCTCGTTCACCGAGACCGACAAGCTCACCCCTCGCTCGCCGTACTCTGCGGCGAAGGCCGGCAGCGACCTGATCGCGCTCAGCTACTTCACCACCCACGGCCTGCCGGTGCTCGTCACCAGGTGCAGCAACAACTTCGGGCCGTACCAGTTCCCCGAGAAGGTGATCCCGCTGTTCACCACCAACCTGCTCGACGGCGAGCAGGTGCCGCTGTACGGCGACGGCGGCAACGTGCGCGACTGGATCCACGTCCACGACCACAACACCGCGGCCCACCTGGTGCTCGAGCAGGGCACCCCGGGCGAGATCTACAACATCGGTGCCGGCAACGAGATCACCAACAAGGAGCTCACCTACCGGCTGCTCGAGCTGTGCGGGCGCGACGAGAGCTTCATCCGGCCCGTCGAGGACCGCAAGGGCCACGACCGCCGCTACTCGATCACCCACGACAAGGTGACGGCACTCGGCTGGCGCACCGAGCACACCCTCGACGACGGCCTCGCCGCCACCGTCGCCTGGTACCGCGACCACCGCGACTGGTGGGAACCGCTCAAGGCCAAGGCGGCGTTCTGATGCGCGTGCTCGTCACCGGCGCCGGTGGTCAGCTCGGCCACGACACCGTGGCCGCGTGCGAGCGCGCGGGCGACACCGTGATCGCCGCCGACCGTGCCGTCGTCGACGTCACGGACCGCGATGCCGTGCTGGGTGCGATCACCTCGGCGCAGCCCGACGCCGTGATCAACTGCGCCGCCTGGACCGCGGTCGACGCGTGCGAGGACGACCCCGACCGAGCGCTGCTCGCGAACGGCATGGCGGTGCGCCACGTCGCCGAGGCGTGCCACCGCGTGGGGGCGCACCTGGTGCACGTCGGCACCGACTACGTGTTCGACGGCAGCCTCGACCGGCCCTACCACGAGTGGGACGACACCAACCCCCAGAGCGTGTACGGCATGACCAAGTTGCTGGGCGAGCGCGAGGCACTCGCCCTCGGTCCGGCCGCTGCGGTGGTGCGCACGTCGTGGGTGTGCGGCGAACACGGCAACAACATGGTGAAGACCGTGCTCCGACTGGTGGACTCCCACCCGCAGCTCGCGTTCGTCGACGACCAGGTGGGGCATCCCACGTTCACCGCCGATCTCGGACCGGTGCTCCGCCAGGTGGCGCTCGATCGGCGCAGTGGGGTGATGCACCTCACCAACCAGTCGGCGGTGTCGTGGTACGAGTTCGTGCGCGAGATCGTGCGCCTCGTCGGACGCGATCCCGACGCCACGGTGCGCCCGATCTCGACGGCCGACCTCCAGCCGCCCCGGCCGGCACCACGCCCCGCCAACAGCGTGCTCGACAACGCGGTCGCCCGGATGACCGGCATGGCGCCGATGCGCGACTTCCGTGATCCGCTCGCCGAGCTGGTGCGCGTGCTCACCGCCTGATCATCGGGCGCCGAACAGCGCCCGGCACGCCTCGGTGCCGTGCAGCTCGATGTCGTCGCGCCGGAGGTGCTCCTCCCAGTGGGCGCGTGGCATGTGGAAGTGCAACGACCTCGCGGCGGTGCCGCGTCGCGCTCGATCGGTCCCACCGTTCGGCGTGTAGCCGAGCTTGGCGGTGACGCCGAGTGACGGGCCGTTGTCGGCGAAGGCCCCGGTCGTGGCGGCACGGGCGTCGAAGCCGGCGAACATCAGCTGCAGCGTGGCGAGTCGCATCTCCGTGCCGATGCCGCGCCCGTGGAACTCGCGCCCGAGCCACGAGCCGGTCTCGAATCCGCCGACGGTGGCGAAGTCGTGGGCCATCGCACCGGTCGTGCCGACGACGGTGCCGTCGACGACCACGGCGAGGTTCAGGTTCCACGACGTCGGCGACCACTCGGCTCGGCATCGCCAGTAGTACTGCATGGTGTTCACCTCGAGCTGCGGCGGCTCCACGTCGGTCCACGCCACGGTGAAGGGCATGAAGTCCCGGTCGTGCACGCCGCGCGCCGCCAGCTCGGCGAGCGCCAGGGCGAGCTCGTCGTCGACGTAGCGCAGCTCGAGTCGTGGTGTCGTCACGCGGAGATCGAACAGCGGCCACACCGGATGCGTCATCGGAGAAGTGTGACGCCGGGTCCCGATCGGGATCGACCGAATTGCGGCACAATGGGCCACCGTGCGCGTCGCCTACACCCTCGAGCAGTGCTGGCACGCCGTGCCCGGTGGCACCGCGGTCGCCGCCCTCCGCGTGGCCGAGGCGATGGAGCTGCACGACGACATCCGCCTCATCGGGGTCGCCGGCCGCCATGCGCATCTTCCGCCCGACCCCTGGATGCCCGACGTGCCGGTCGCGCACTTGCCGCTCGCCGCTCCCTGGCTCTACCAGACCTGGCTCCGCGCCGGCTGGCCGAAGGTGGAGCGCGCCACCGGCCCCGTCGACGTCACCCATGCGACGGGTCTCATCCCGTGTCCGACCGATGCCCCACTGGTCGTCACGTTGCACGACCTCGCCTTCGTGCACGAGCCGAGCCACTTCTCCAAGCACGGGGTGCGCACGTTCCGGCGCAGCCTCGACCACATCCGCCGCCACGCCGACGTGGTGCTCTGCAGCAGCCAGGCCACCCTCGACGACGTCGCGTTCGCCGGGGTCGGCGCCGACCGCCTCCGGCTCGTGCCGCTCGGCGTGGACGTCGAGCAGGTGGGCGCCGCCGACGTGTCCCGGGTGCGTCGGGCCTACCGACTGCCGGAGCGCTACCTGCTGTTCGTGGGCACGGTCGAGCCGCGCAAGAACCTCCGCCGCCTCGTCGACGCCGTCGCCCTCCTCGACGACCCGTTGCCGCTGGTGGTCGCCGGTTCGGAGGGGTGGGGTGACGTCGACCTGACCGGCGAGCTGTCCCAGGCGATCGACCTCCGCTTCCTCGGCTTCGTGCCCTCGGGCGATCTGCCCCCGCTGTACGCCGGCGCCGAGGTGTTCTGTTACCCGAGCGAGCGCGAGGGCTACGGGCTCCCGGTCCTCGAGGCGATGGCCCAGGCGGTGCCGGTCGTGACCAGCGTGGGGACGGCCACCGAGGAGACCGCCGGCACTGCGGCCGTGCTGGTGCAGCCGAAGGATCCCGACGACATCGCCCGCGGCATCGACGAGGCTCGCGCTCGCCGCGCCGAGCTGTCGGCGAAGGGGCTGGCCCGCGCCCACAAGCTCACCTGGCGGACCACGGCGTCGCTCACGGCCGACGTGTACCGGGCCCTCGCCCGATGAGCACGGGTGAGACGCCGTCGACGTCGCTGCGCATCGGCGTCAACCTGCTCTTCTGCATTCCCGGCGACGTGGGCGGGTCGGAGCAGTACTTGGTGCGTCAGCTGGCCGGCGCGCTCGAGGTGCAGCCGGACCTCGACCTCACCGTCTTCGCGGGCGCCGTGTTCGTGGAGCGGTATCGCGAGGTGCTGGCCGGCGCCCACCTGGTGACGGCACCGGGCGACGTCGGCTCGCGACCACGTCGCATCGCGCTGGAGAGCACCTGGCTGTATGCGCGCACGGGCGGGTTCGACGTGGTGCAGCACGGAGGCGGCACCGCGCCGATGCCCGTGCAGCGTCCCTACGTGCTCACGGTCCACGACCTGCAGTACCGCACCTACCCCGAGTACTTCGGCGCCACGAAGCGTCGTTACTTCGACCTGATGATCCCGAGGTCGGCGCGACGTGCGGCGGTGAGCACCGTGCCGTCGGAGTACGTGCGCCGCAGCATGGTTCGCGAGCTCGGTGTCGACGGTGAGCGCATCGTGGTCGTCCCGCACGGCTACGAGCCCGACCTGCTCGTCGAACGCACCGATCCGACCGAACTGCGCCGGCGGTTCGCGCTCGGCGACGGCCCGGTGCTCGTGTACCCGGCGATGACCGCGCCGCACAAGAACCACGTCTTCCTGGTGGAGCTGCTCGAGACCGTGTGGCGCGAACCCGAGCTCCGGCTCGTGCTGATCGGCGGCGCGGGGCTCGCGGCCGAGGCGCTCGACCAGGCGATCGCCGCCGCCTCCGAGTCGACCCGATCGAGGATCGTCCGGCCGGGTCGGGTGAGCGACGCGGACAGGAACGGACTGATCGCGATGGCCGACGCCCTGGTGTTCCCGAGCACGTACGAGGGGTTCGGGGCACCACTCATCGAGGCGATGGCGCTCGGCACCCCGGTGCTGTGCAGCAACGCGACCTGCCTCCCCGACATCGCCGGCGACGCCGCCGTCGTGCGCCCGTTGCTTGCCGAGTCGTGGGAGAGCGGCCTCGACGAGGTGCGCGGCCGCCGCCACGAGCTCGTCGCCGCCGGGCGCGAGCGGGTGGCCGAGTACACCTCGCGCCGCTCGGGCGAGGCGCTGCTCACCATGTACGCGCGTCTCGAACGCGAGCTCGAGGAGGGCTGATCGTGGTCGTCCCGCTGCGGATCGCGGTTCTCTGCCCGCACTTCGCCCCCGACAACGCCCCCACCGGCACGGTGATGACACGCATCGTCCACGAGCTCGCCGCGCGCGGACACGAGCTGCACGTGGTGACGTCACTGCCCTGGTACCGCACGCACGCGATCGAACCCGGCTGGGAGGGTCGATGGGTGCGCCGCGAACAGGTGGCGTGGGGGTCGATCACCCGCGTCAACCCGTTCCCGGGTGACGACAAGCGCAACCTGCTCCGCCGTGCCCTCGGCTTCGTCGGGTTCTCGGTGCTCACCGGCATCTCGTCGTGGCGAGGTGGTCGGGTCGACGCCGTGATCGCCATGTCACCGCCACTCACGCTCGGTCTCACCGGCTGGACGACCCACCTGGTGCGGCGTGGACCGCTGGTGTTCAACATCCAGGACGTGTTCCCCGACGCCGCGGTGCGCACCGGCGCGATCACCGACCGACGGATCGTCCGCGCCGCCGAGCTGCTGGAACGGATCAGCTATCACCGTGCGGCCGCCGTCACGGTGCTGAGCGACGACCTCCGCGCGAACGTCGCCGCCAAGGTGAAGCCCTCACGTCGCGACCGGGTGCAAGTGATCCCCAACTTCGTCGACGTCGACGCGATCCGTCCGTCGCCTCGCGACGCGCCGCTGCGCGCCGAGCTCGGCATCGGCGACGAGCCGCTCGTCCTCTATGCCGGCAACGTCGGGTTCTCGCAGTCGCTCGAGCTGCTCCTCGCCGCCGCGCGGGCGATGCCCGAGGTGTCGTTCCTGATCAGTGGCGACGGTGCGGCCAAGTCGTCGCTCGTGGCACAGGCCGCCGACCTGGGCAACGTGCACTTCGCCGGCTACCAACCGCCCGAACGCCTGCGTGAGCTGCTCGGCATCGGCGATCTGCACGTGGTGCCCCTGCGTGCTGGCCTCGGCAACGTGAGCGTGCCGTCGAAGACCTACTCGATCCTGGCGGCCGGCCGGCCGGTGCTCGCCGCGATCGACCCCGGCACGGAGGTGCCACGCATCCTGGAGGCGTCGGGCGCAGGGGTCGCGATCCCGCCGGACGACCCCGACCGGTTCGTCACCGCCCTCCGCGACCTCCTCGCCGACCCCGCCGGCCTGGCCGAACGAGGTGCGGCGGGGCGGCGTTGGGTGGAGTCGGCGGCCTCGCCGGCGGCCGTCGCCGCCGCGTACGAGGCGTTGATCGTCGACCTGACGTCGCGGCGCTGACCGGGCGCGGTGCCGACCGGTTGGCGGACGCCTCCGGTAGGGTGTCGGACTCGTGGCAACCTCGTCATCGTCATCGTCCGCCAAGAAGGTCGCGAAGCTCGCGCAACGCGGCAAGGGCAAGAAGGTCCGGTTCCAGGGCGGCACGCTGTTCCCGGCGGCGGTGCTCATCACCGTGGTGCTGGGTCTGCTGACGATCGTCTACGCCCGGCAGAGCCGCCCCGACCCTGGTTCGTTCCCGCCGCAGGTGGGCGATCACTGGCACGCGGCGTACGGCATGTACGTGTGCGACGGCTGGCTGCCCAAGCTGATCGGCGCGCAGGAGGAGACCACCCTCGACGCCAGCACCGGTGCCGAGAGCTACGACAACCCCGACTACGGCTCGACGGGCATCCACAGTCACGCCGACGGCGTCATCCACTACCACCCGTTCACCACCAAGGCCGTCGGTCGGCGCGCCAAGCTCGGCATCTTCCTCGACGTCTACGACATCGAGCTGAACAACGAGCGCCTCGCCCTGCCCGAGGACCAGGGTGGCGACGTCTACGACGTCGAGGACTACCAGTGCAACGGCGAGGACGTCGAGATCAAGGTCGTGGCGTGGGACAGCTACACCGACACCGGCCCGGGCCTCACCTACATCACCGACTTCCCCGACATCCGGATCACCAACGACGGCATGGTCTTCGCGATCGCCGTCGTCCCGGTGGGCACCGACGTGGAGATGCCGCCCTGGGCGGCCGAACTCCCGCAGCTCGGCGCGGTCGACGGTGGTAACGTGCCCACCACGACGGTGGCGCCCGGTGACACGACCGCCGGCACCACCGACACCGGGTCCACCGAGTCGACGGAGCCCGCCGACACCGACACCACGGCCACCACCGAGGTGACGACCACCACCGGCGGCTGAGGTGCGCGCGGTCGTCCTGGTCGGCGGGTTCGGCACCCGTCTCCGCCCGCTCACCTACTCGGTGCCGAAGCCGATGCTGCCGGTGGGTCATGTCGCGATCATCGAACGCCTCGTCGCGAACCTGGTCCGCGGCGGCGTCACCGACGTCACGCTCGCACTCGGCTTCAAACCCGAGCCGTTCCTCGACGCCTTCCCCGACGGCACGTGCGCCGGCGCCGTGCTCCACTACGCCGTCGAGCCCGAACCGCTCGACACCGCGGGTGCGATCCGATTCGCCGCCGACGCGACCGGGATCGACGACACCTTCGTCGTGGCCAACGGCGACATCCTCACCGATCTCGACATCGCCGCATTGGTGGACTTCCACCGAGCGCGGGGCGCCGAGGCGACGCTGCACCTGATCGCCGTCGACGACCCGAGCGCGTTCGGTGTGGTGGCGCTCGACGACACGGGTCTGATCGAGCGGTTCGTCGAGAAGCCGGCGCCCGGGACGGCGCCCAGCAACTTCATCAACGCCGGAACCTACGTGCTCGAGCCGTCGGTGCTGGCACGGATCCCGACCGGACGGAAGGTGTCGATCGAACGGGTGACGTTCCCGTCGATCGTCGACGATCGACGCGTCTTCGGCTGGGCGACCGACGACTACTGGATCGACACCGGCAAGCCCGACCTGTACCTGCAGGCCAACCTCGACCTCGTCACCGGCGCCCGTGATGGTGCGGACTGCGCGCCGGTCGACGCTGGGGCCCACGTGTCCACCGACGCGGTCGTGGTCGACAGCGTGATCGACGGCGGGGCCACCGTCGACGCCGGGGCTCGTGTCGAACGGTCGGTGTTGCTCGCCGGCAGCTCGGTCGCAGGTGGGGCCGTCGTGCGTGGATCGATCGTGATGGGTCGCGTGTGCTCGGGGGCGAGCGTGGTTGACTCGGTCATCGGCGCCGACGCCGTGGTCGACACCGACGAGGTGTTGGTCGGCGTCCGCCGCCCCGATCCTGACGCGGGCTGACGTGCGCATCCTGGTCGTCGGAGGTGCCGGGTTCATCGGCTCGCACCTCGTCGACCGGCTGCTGGCCGAACAGCACACCGTCGACGTGGTGGACGACCTCTCCGCAGGGTCGCTCGCGAACCTGGCCGACGCCCGGGCCGCCGGAGGCGAGCTGAAGATCCACCACCTCGACGTGTGCGCCCCCGAGTTCCCGGCGCTGGTGGCGATGCGGACGCCCGACGTCGTCTACCACCTCGGCTGGGCACCACCCGGCCGATTCGACCCGGCAGTCGCGGGCCGGGCGATCCACGGCACCGTGCAGGTGCTCGAGTCCGCTCGCGCTGCCGATGTCGCCAAGGTGGTGACGGCGCTGCCGGCGGGTGCGTTGTACGGCGAGGTGCCGGCACGCGACCTCCCGCTGAAGGAGGGGCACGACTGGCAACCCGTCGGTGCCGAGGGTGTGGTCGCCCGAGCGGTGGCCGAACTCTTCGCGCTGTACCGCGCACGTCACGACGTGGAGTACACCGCGCTGGCGCTGGCCAACGTGTACGGATCCCGCCAACGCGTCGACGGTGGCGTGGTGGCGGCGTTCGCCGTCGCCGCCCAGCGCGGCGAGGCGCCCGTGCTGCACGGCGACGGCAAGCAGTCGCGCGACTTCGTGTTCATCGACGACGTGGTCGATGCGTTCGTCCGCGCGGCCACTCGCGGTGGCGGGCTGGTCGTGAACATCGGCACCGGGACGCCGACCCGCATCGTCGATCTCTGGGCCGCCTTGGCCGGCGCCGATGCCGCGGCCCCCAGCAGGGGGCCAGGCCGCCCCGACGACCTGCCGCGACTGTCGTTGTCGCCGACACGAGCCCGGATCCAGCTGGCCTGGGCCCCGTGGACCGACCTCGCGGACGGTCTCGCCGACCTCCGTGCATCTGGGAGCTGATCCCGGACCGTCGTTCCCCGACGTCGCACCCACCGCCGGGGCGGACGCCATCAGGGGTCCACCACCTGCGAGAGGGGTACCACTACCATCGTCGCGCAGTCGGGCGACGACGGATCGAGCCGTTCACGGAGGACCAGATGAGATCGTTGATCGGAACCGCGTTGCTCGTCGGCGGATTGACCGCCGTGCCCGTCACCATGGTCGCGACCGGCACATCGGTCGCCGCACCCGGTGACGTGTGCGCATCCACGACGTTCAGCTGGAACGGCGATCAGCTGTTCGTGCCGTGGCAGGCCACGCTCGACACGGGCGTCGTCATCCCTGCGGCAGGACCCGGTGAGACGCTGACCATCTCGTCGGCCACCTACAGCACCTACGACCAGTATCCGGACGGCCAGGTGCCGAGCCGGGCCACCGCGGGGCAGACGCACGAGTCGGTCGGTATCACCGTCGGCGGCACCCAGGTCGGTGGCCTCAGCACGGACGTGCCGAACGGCGTCGCCGAAGGAGCACCGACCGACTGGTACAGCGGGATCGTGACCGGATCGTTCGGCGGTGGTGGCACCGTGATCAGTGGCGGCACGCTCGTCATCCGTCACGCCTCGCTCTACGGGTTCAACGAGAGCTACAACTCGGTGCGGGTGTCACAGGTCTCGGTCACCGTCGAGCGCTGCGCGCCGGCGCCGACGACCACCGCGGCGCCCACCACGGCCGCGCCCACGACGACCGAGACCGGTTCGGGTGGTCCGACGACGACGGCGGCGGTGACGTGTCCTGATGGGTCGGCGCCGACGACGGTGGCGGGTGGTTCGGCGCCGGGGTGTCCGGCGGTGACGACGACGACGGCGGTGGGTTCGGGTGGTCCGACGACGACGGCGGCGGTGACGTGTCCTGATGGGTCGGCGCCGACGACGGTGGCGGGTGGTTCGGCGCCGGGGTGTCCGGCGGTGACGACGACCACGGCGGTCGGCTCGGCCGGTCCGACGCCGGGCACGCTGCCCACCACCGGCAGTTCGCAGGAACTCGCCGTGTCGCTCGCACTGCTCGCCTCGCTCACCGGTGCGCTGCTGCTGATGATCGGCCGCCGCCCGCTCGACGCCTGATCCGCGACGCCGGAGCGCCAACTGCACCCGGGTGATCCCCGCGGTTGGGCCGTACGGCCCAACCGCGTCGGATCCCGAGGTGCGCCTCCCCGGCCCGGGATACCGTGCCCGTGCTGTGCCGCGAGCCCTGCTCGCCGCAGCAGACGGACACGGCGGATCAGAGGGAGGGATGGATGCGGACCGCGCTCGTCAGCGTGCTCACCGCTGTTGCACTCTCCTTCTCGGGAGGCGACTCGGTCTCGACGACCGGTGCCGACGGCCAGCCCGTCGCCGCTTCGGTCCACCTCGTCCACGTCGCCACCGCGACCGACGCCGTCCGACCGTCGACGGACGGCGCCGAACGTGCTGATCGTGCCGACGACGGCCAGGGGGCCGACATGCGGATCCCGGTCGTGCTCGCATCGCTCGCCGTGGCCACCGGCGTCGGTGGGCACCTCGTCCGGCGTCGCGGCGGCCGCACCGGCTCCTGAACCGGCGCGACTGCTGCGTCAACGCGCGACGTCGAGCACGCGCCGCGCCAACGCGGCCGCCACCTCCGGCGTCGACATCACCGACGGCTGCACGACGCAGCGCATCCCCACGGCCTCGACGGCATCGGCGAGGTGGGCATCGAGCGGGTCGATGACCAACGTCGACGCGACGTCGCAGTAGAGACGGGCGACGCCGACGACCGACGCGTCGTGCCCGAGCTCGAGGAGCATGCGGTCGGCCGGACCCTTCAGCGCCGCGCCACCGACGATCGGCGACACGGCCACCACCGAGTCGCGCCGGCTCGCGAGCAGGTCGTCGGTGCCGGCGAGCGCCCGGAGCGGGCCGATCGAGACGATCGGATTGGACGGGGCGATCACCACCACGTCGGCGTCTCGCATCGCCGTCGCAGCCCGGGGTTGCACCACGGCCCGATCGGCGCCGGCGAATCGGACGGCGCGCACGGGCACCGAGTGCCGCAGGCGCACGAAGTACTCCTGGAACGACACGCTCGTGCCGTCGGCGAGCTCGACCACCGTCGCCACCCGATCGTCGGTCATCGGGATCAGCTGTTCGCCGACGCCCCACGCTCGCGTGATCTCGCCGGTCACTTCGGTGAGGCGGGCTCCCTCGCCGAGGCGAGCGGTGCGGTAGAAGTGGGTGGCCAGGTCGCGATCGCCGAGGTTGAACCACGTCGGCGCGGCCGACGAGCCCACCGGCCGCACCGTCTCGTAACGGGCGAGCGCGCCCATCGCCGTCCAGGTCTCGTCGACCAGTCCCCATCCGCGCTCGGGGTCGATCGCCCCGGCCAACGTGTACGTGATCGTGTCCAGATCGGGTGAGATCGACAGGCCGTGCAACACCGTGTCGTCGGCGGTGTTCACCACGCCGACCACGTCGGTCGTCGGAACGGATCCTTCGGCCCGCAGGGCGCGCAGGAATCGAGCGGCACCGACGCCGCCGCAGAGCACCGTGATCATGATGTGCCTCCGGAGAGCTCGTGGTAGAGCGAGACGATGCGATCGGCGGTGTCGCGCCACGACAGCTGGGCACGGCGCACCGTGCCGGCCGCGACGAGCCGCGCACGCTCGGCGTCGTCGGTGAGCGCTCGATCGAGCGCTGCCGCCAGGGCGACGTGGTCGGACGCGTCGACGAGCAACGCCGCGTCGGATGCCACCTCGGGGATCGAGCCGACCGCGGTGGCCACGATCGGCACCCGAGCCGCCATCGCATCGAGCAACGGGAATCCGAACCCCTCGTCGAGCGACGGGTAGGCGAGCACCGCAGCATGGTGCAGCAGCCACGACCGCGTCCGGTCGTCGACATAGCCGGTGAACACGATCCGCCGGCCGGCGGACGGATCGCACGCGTCGACGGCGGTGTCGATCGCTGCCCGGTCGTCGCCGTCGCCGCCGGCGATCACCAGCAGCAGGTCGGGGTGCGTCGCCGCGAGCTCGCCGAACGCCGCCACCAGGCGGGGCAGGTTCTTGCGTCGCTCGAGGGTGCCGATCGACAACACGAACGGACGCCCGTCGAGATCGGCGAACGGCGCCGTGGGTGACGGCTCGGCCAGCGGCAGCGGGCCGAGCAGCACCACTCGCACGTCGGCGTCGGGCCAGTGCGACGCGACGGCGCGGGCGGTGGCCTCGCTGCACGCGTGCACCGTGGCACCCCGGCGGACGGCGTGGTCGAGCACGCGTCCGGCCCGCACGACGTCGCCGTCGGCGAGCTCGGGGTGCTCGAGGAACCAGCAGTCGTACACCGACACGAGCCGGCCGATCGATGGTCCCGTCGGTGGCACGACGTAGTTGGTGCCATGGACGACGGTGGCCGGGCGCACCCACCGGTCGACTCGTGGCCGGTCGACACGCGACCACGTGCGGTGCGCCAGCGCCGCCGGCAACGGCAGCCGGCGGACACCCGCATCGAGGGTTGCCCGGAAGCTCAGCACGTACGGTTCTACCGTCACGCGGCCGTCGACCGCGAGTGCGTCGGCGAGCGCAGCCACGGCCATCCCGATGCCGGTGCGGCGGCCGACGAGCGGGCCGACGTCGAACGCGACGGTCGTCGCGAGGTCACGAGTCGCGTCGGCGCCCCGGTTCACGTCTCGAAGGGCATGTCCGTGAGGGCCTCGAGCACCGAGCCCTCGTTCGGCACGGCGCCGGCGCGCAGGCGCTGCCGCAGGCCCCACGCGAAGGTGGCCATCGCGGCTGCCGAGCCGATGAGCAGACCGAGCTCGACCCGACGGAACACCTCGCCGTCGATCAACCAGGTGGCGAGCACGAACGTCACCATGCCGACCGACCAGCCGACGGCCACCAGGGCGTGGCCGTGCAGGGCGATCACGGCCTGGGCGATGGTGAGTCCGAGCATGTAGAACGCGCTGCCGGCGGCGAGCACGGCGAGGGTGCGGCGCGTGAGGTCGGCGCCGAAGAGCAGATCGGCGGCGAACGGCCCGAGGAACCAGGCGCCGACGGTCCCGGCCACGCCGACGGCGAGCACGAGCTTCATCAGCCGGCGGAAGCCGGTGCGGAACTCGTCCATCTCACCGGCAGCCGCCTGGCGGGCGAGGCGGGGCAGGAGTGCGGCCTGCACGGCCTGGAACAGGAACAGCGGGATGCGCGCGAGGATGACGCCCTGCCCGAACCGGGTGACGAATGCTTCTTCGTTCGCCTCGGCGAGCAGGTTGGTGGCGATCGGGCCGGCGTTCACGAGCGACGCCGCCATGATCGACCCGAGCAGCAACCAGCCGAGGTTGGGGGTGACCTCGTGCCAGCTGGCGGGCGGGCCGGGTTCGGTGCGCAGGTCGTGCCGGCTGGCGACGACGATCACCCCGGCGAGCGGTGCGAGCGCGACCGCCATGCCGAACGCACCGACGCCGGACACGCCGATCCCGGCGAGCGCGACACACAGCAGCACACGAACCAGGCCGTCGGCACCGAGCACGATCGCATACGACCGGAATCGTCCCGAACCGCTGCAGATGCCGCGAGCGATGTGAGTGGGCGCATAGGAGGTGATCGCGACGACGAGCGCCGCGAGCATCACCCAGTTGCCGCCGAAGTAGTCGTTCGCCAGCCACGGGCTCCCCACCAGCAGCAGCAGGGTGATGAGACCCGCCAACATCGCGCCCAGGGCGACCACCTTGGCCACCACGGGACGGCCGCCCTGCCCGAGTGCTCGCCGAGCGGCGAGCGCCCGACCGAGCTCCTGTTCGAGCGGCAAGAAGCACCCGGGCGCCAGCGCGAACGTCGCGAACCACATGCTGACGACGGGTTTGAAGGCTTCCTCGCTGCCGAGTGCCGCCTCGCCGACGGCGAAGAAGGCGAAGCTCGACAGGCCGGCCACCATGAGGCCGATCGCCACCGGGAGGGTGCCTTCCGGGAGTGGCATGCGGGAGGTCGTCGAGTCGTTGCGTGCCACCAAGCCGCCGAGGTTATCCCGTCGCGTCGCGCGAACCGGTGCGCCGCCGGGCGACGCACCCTCGCCCGGGGGATCAAGCGGCGGTGCGCCCCTGCCGATGACTTCGACATGATCCGCCGATCGACCAGCGCCGTCTCGCGCCCGTCACCAGCTGGCTGCGCGCGCCGGGCACCGAGGTCGCTGGTCGCCTCGGCGGTCGCGTCGGTGGTCGCGTGCGCGGCCACGGCCGTCGCCGCGGTGGCGACGACGGCGAGCCCCGTCGCCGCCGGTCCGGCGTCGCTCGATCTCGTCGGGCACGGCAACGGGCACGGCATCGGCATGAGCCAGTGGGGTGCGTACGGCTATGCCGCCGACCACGGCTGGAGCGCGGCGCAGATCCTCGACCACTACTACGGCGGCACGGTGGCCGGCACCACCGATGCCACGAACATCACGGTGCGGCTCATGAACCTCGACGGGCTGCAGACCCCGGTGATCCACGACGCGGGCGCCCTCGTGGTCGACGGGGTGGCCGGTGGGCCGTGGCGGTCGGTGGTGGTGCGCGAGATCTCCGACCGCAACTACGGCGTGTGGGCTCGCAGCGACGCCGCCGTGTGCCCATCGGCGTCCGATCCGCTCGTGGGCTGGACGCAGGTGGCGTCGGGCCTCGGCTCGGTGACCGTGCGTCCGAACACCGACACGTCGGCCAGCACCGACGTCGCCGATCTCGCGGCCGTGTGCGAACCGTCCGGCAAGGTGCGTTCGTACCGCGGGGTGATCCGTGCCGCCAACGGCACCGAGGGCGAGAACCGCACCGTCAACGAGGTGCCGCTCGAGCAGTACCTGCGTGTGGTGGTGGCCTCGGAGATGTCGCCCTCGTGGGCGACGAAGGGCTCGTCGGCGTTGCAGGCCCAGGCCGTCGCGGCGCGCAGCTTCGCGCTCGCGGAGAACCGCTACTCGTACGCGAAGACCTGCGATCAGATCTGTCAGTACTACCCGGGCGCGGCGTGGCGCACCAGTCCGACCGGGGCCTACACGAAGGTGGAGTACGCCTCGACCGACGCCGCCGTGCAGGCGACGGCCGGTCAGGTGCGTCGGGTCGGCTCGATCACCGGACCGATCGCGTTGACCATGTTCTCGTCGTCGTCGGGCGGCTGGACGGCGTCGAGCACGTTGCCGTTCCCCGCCGTGGCCGACCTCGGGGACGCGACCGCCGCCAATCCCCACCACACCTGGCGGGCCACCGTGTCGGCAGCCACGATCGCGAAGGCCTGGCCGTCGATCGGCGAGTTCACCGGTGTCACGGTGCTGACCCGATCGGGCGAAGGTGATCAGGGCGGACGGGTGCTGACGATCCGGGTCGACGGCACCGCCGGCCAGGTGACCCTCACGGGCGACACGTTCCGGCGTGCGGTCGGACTCCGTTCGAACTGGTTCGCCGTCGTGGGCGCCGACGGTGCGCCCACCGAGTCCGGGGCGGGGACCACGACGCCGAGCGATCCGTGCGAGGGGCGCGTCGAGCCCGCCGTCACGGCATCGCTCGCGACGGCACCACCGGCCCGGTTCGAACCGTTTGTGCCGATCCGGTTGGTGGACACCCGTGACGGCACCGGCACCATCGCCCGACCGCTCACCGGCGGGTGCACGCTGCAGATCACCCCGGAGGTGCCGGCGGGGACCACGGCGGTGTCGGTGAACGTGGTGACGGTCGATCCGGTCGCGCAGGGCTACGTGACCGTGTACCCGTGCGGTGTGCCTCGGCCGTTCACCTCGGCGGTGCAGTCGCAGGTGGGCCGGATCGCGAGCGGGTCGGCGATCGTGCCACTCGGTGCCGAGGGCAGCTTCTGCCTGTTCTCGAACACCACGACCGAGATCGTCGTCGACCTCAACGGATCGTTCGCACCGTCGGCGAGCGCTCGGTACGAGCCGATCGTCACCCAGCGGCGCTACGACAGCCGGACCAGCCGGATGCTCGGCGTCGGCGAGGTGGTCCGGGTGCCGACCCGTGGGTTCGGCGGCGGTGCCGCCGATTCGACCGCGGCGTCGATCACGATCCATGCGCTCGACGCCGTGGCGTCGGGATTCGTGACGGCGTGGCCTTGCGACACGCCGCGACCGTGGGCGAGTTCGGCGAACGTGATGGTGGGCCAGTCCGTGTCGAACGAGGTGGACGTGGCCGTGGGGGCGACGGGCGAGGTGTGCCTGCTCGTGAGTGCACCGATGCACCTGGCCGTCGATCTGAACGGGTGGTACGGGCCGTCGGCGACGACCGACTACCACGCGATCGTGCCGTTCCGCCTGGCCGACACCCGAGACGATCACGGGTTCGTCGACGCCTTCCGACGACACGTCGACCGGTCGATCCAGGTGGCGGGCACGGGAACGTTGCCCGGTGCGGGCACCGTCCGGTCGGTGTCGGCACAGGTGACCGCCGTCGGGGCGAACTCCTCCGGTTACGTGACGGTGCACCCGTGCCAGACACCCGTCCCGGAGGTGTCGATGCTGCGGTTCCCGCCCCGGACGAACGTCGCCGTGCTGGTGAACACCGTGCTCGACGGCGCGGGGCGCTGGTGCGTGTCGGCCAGCGCACCGACCGATCTGGTGATCGACGTCGGCGGCTGGTTCGGCTGATCCGGTTCGGCTGATCCGGGTCGATCAGGCGGGTCGATCAGCCGGGTCGATCAGGCGGGTCGATCAGGCGGGTCGATCAGGCGGGTCGATCAGGCGGGTCGATCAGGCGGGTCGATCAGGCGGCGTTGACGAGCAGGCCGCGCACCTGCTTGCGGGCCAGCTTGGCGACCTCGTGCGCCTGACCGAGCAGAGCGCCCGCCTGGTCGGGCAACCGCTCGCCGATCGCGTCGACGGCCTGGTCGAGCGACTGCTCGAGCTGATCGATGCGGCCGTCGAGCTGCGAGATCCGGGCTTCGAGCGCCGCGACCAGCTCGTCCAGCTGCCCCCGGCCTGCACCGAGCTGGGTGCCGAGCTGGGTGCCGAGATCGAGATCGGGGAAGCGCTCGGCGAACTCGCTCACCTTGGCGGCGAGCTCGCGGCGGCGCACCTGCGCCTGCTGCACCGACAGCACGCCGAAGCCGATCATCACGTAGGCGGCGTCGCGGAGCACGCCACGCACCTTGTCGGGATCGATGCCGGCGATGCCGGCGACGCCGGAGAGGTCGATCGTGGGCAACTCGAGCTGGGAGAGGTCGAGCTTGGAGAGGTCGAGCTTGGAGAGGTAGAGCTTCGAGAAGTCGAACGAGGGGAAGGTGGGCAGTGCGGCCATGGTGGGGATGTCCTTCGTGCAGCGGGGATGATGCGAATGTGCGTGCAGTGTAGCGCGGTGTGCTAACAATTGCAAGCACACCCTCGGTGGGCTCCCGACCGCCTGACCGAGTGGTCGGGGGTCGCGCCGCTAGCCTCGCATGCTCGTGGAACCCGCCGGCCAACTCGCACCGCCCGTCGTGGCCGTGATGGTGGTCCACGAGCCGGACCGGGTGGTGTCGGCACCGACGGGGTGGTTCGACGAGGTGCTCGCCGGACTCGCCCGGCAGGACTACGCGAACCTGCGGATCCTGGTGCTGCTGGTCGGTGATGCCGACGAACTCCCGGCCCGGATCGCGGCAGCGGTGCCGAAGGCGTTCGTCCGAGCCGTCGACGTGGGCGACTCGTTCGGACGGACGGCCAATCAGGTGCTGCGCCTCGTCGAGGGCGACAACGGCTTCTTCTGCTTCCTCCACGACGACGTCGCGCTCGAACCCGACGCGATCCGCGTGCTGGTCGAGGAGATGTACCGGTCGAACGCCGGTCTGGTCGGGCCGAAGCTCGTCGACTGGGACGACCCGACCGTGCTCCGCCACGTCGGCTACGGCGTCGACCGCTTCGGCGAGGTGGACCCTCTCGTCGAACCCGGCGAGACCGATCAGGAGCAGCACGACGCCGTGCGCGACGTGTTCGCGCTGTCGTCGGCGTGCCTGTTGGTACGTGCCGACCTGTTCCGCAGCATCGGCGGGTTCGACGAGGACATCTCGTTCCACGGCGAGGACGTCGATCTCTGCTGGCGAGCGCACCACCACGGGGCACGCGTCCTGGTCGCGCCGTCGGCGAAGGGTCGTCACCTCGGCCGCCTCGCCGAGCGACGGCCCGACCTCGACCACGAGGCGCTCACGGCACGACACCGGCTGCGCACCGTCGCGGCGCTCACCGGTGCCCGCCGCCTCCCGGTGCTCACGGTGCAGTTGGTGGTCGTCACGCTCGGTCAGTTCGTCGTCGGCATGCTCTCGGGTCGGGTGTCCCGCGCCGTCGCAGGGGTGCGCGGGTTGTTCGCCGTCGTCCCGCGCGTGCCACGGATCCTCGCCCGACGGCGAGCGGTCGCGGCGGGACGTCTGGTGCCCGACCGCGAGGTCACCGGCCTCCAGCTGCGCGGCAGCGCCCGGGTGGCCGCTTGGATGCGTGCGCGCGACGCCCGGCCCGAGTCGCAACGCGCCGGCGGATGGGCGTGGCGTGAACGATCGGGCGCGTCGGTCGCGGTCGGCTGGATCGTGGTCGTGGTGTTCGTCGTCGCGGGGGCACGCGAACTGCTGGCCGGCGGCGTGCCGGCGTTCGGCCAGTTCCTCCCGTTCGACGACAGCCCGCGCCGGATGCTCGACGCGTACGTGTCGGGGTGGAGTCCACAGGGGCTCGGCAGCACCGGCGCGTCACCCACGGGGCTGGGCCTGATCGCGATCGCGAGTGCGGCCACGTTGTTCCACATGGGTCTCCTGCACACGCTGTCGATCGTCGGGCTCGTGCTCGTCGGCGCGCTCGGGGCGTGGCGGATGACCGGTGCGTTCAGTACGACGCGAGCGCGCCTCACCACCACGATCGTGTACGTGGCGGTCCCGCTGTCGAGCCAGCTGCTGTCGGTCGGACGCTGGGGTGCCCTGGTGGTGTTCGCCGGCACACCGTGGTCGATCGATCTGATCCGCAGCTTCGCCGGGCTCGGCCCCGGGCCGCGCGACGAGGTGGGCGAGCGGACCGTGAGCTTCGGGGCCCGGCGTCACGTGCAAGTGCTGGCAGCAGGGGTGCTCGTCGCAGCCGTGGTCGTCGCGTTCGAGCCGTCGTACCTGTTGGTGCTCGTCGCGACCACGGTCTTGTTGGCCGTCGCCACGCTGCTCACCGGCGCCCCGGCGCTCGCTCCCGTCCGGATGCTGGTCGCGGGGGTGGTGGCCGCGGCGGGCGGCGCGCTGCTCAACGCGCCGTGGCTCGGCCGGCTCGTCGGCGACGGCGGCTGGACCGCATTCGTGGGTCCGCCCACACCCGGCGATCGGGGGTGGTCGGTGCTCGAGCTCGCGACGTTCGACGTGGGCAACGGGCAGGCGGTGCTGTTGGCCGTCGCGCTGCACGTGCCGGTCCTCACGAGCGTGCTGCTCGGCCGCGGGTGGCGTCTCGGCTGGGCGGTGCGCGCCGCAGCGCTCGTCGTCGGCTTCGGCTGGCTCGCCGTGCTGGACGACGGTGGATCGTTGCCGTTCCGGCTGCCCGAGGCCGGCATCGTGCTGGTGCCGGTCGCGATCGGTGTCGCGATCGCCGCGGGCTGCGTGGTCGCTTCGTTCGAACTCGACGTCCGCGGCGGCAGCTTCGGATGGCGCCAGCCGCTCGCCCTGGTGTCGGTGCTCGCCGTGGCCGTCGGTTGCGTCCCGGCGTTGTTCGCCGTCGGCTCGGGCCGGCACGAGACACCCGTCACCACCATGGTCGATCTGCTCGGCCAGCTGCCCGACACCGCCGACCAGGGCGACTACCGCGTGTTGTGGGTGGGGAGCCAGGACGTCGTGCCGGTGACGCCCTGGTCGTACGCGCCCGGTATCGGGTACGCGGTGACCGAGGGCCCCGACCTCACCGTCGACGACGTCTTCGCCCATCGCCCGGGCCCGGGCACCGAGCAGGTGCGCGACGCGCTCGACGCCATCGCAGCGGGCACCACCACCCGAGCAGGGCGGCTGCTCGCTCCGCTGTCCGTGCGCTACCTGATCGTCCCGCTCGTCGACGGTGCGGTGAGCACGGTCGACGACCCGGTGCCGCCTCCGGTCGGTCTGCTCGACGCGATCGGCGACCAGCTCGACCTCGCGGAGGTGTACAGCCCGCCCAACTTCGCCGTGTTCGAGAACCGGGCCTGGGTGCCGATGCGGAGCGTGCTGACCTCGGGTGGTGCCGACGCGAGCCGCGACGCCGGGCTGCCGGCGCTCGCGCAGAGCGACCTGAGCGGCGCGACCCCGATCATGGTCGACGCCGACCACCTCGCGGCGGCCGACGCACCGGTGCCGGCGGGCACGGTGCACCTGGCCGTGCCGAGCGACGATCGGTGGACACTCACCGTCGACGGTGTGGCCGTCGATCCTCGTCCTGCGTTCGGCGTGACGATGGCCTTCGACGTCGACACCGCCGGGACGGCCCGCATCGAGTACGTCACCTCCCGCGGGCTGCAGCTCGTCCTGCTGGCGCAATTGATCGCCTGGGTGCTCGTCGCACTCGCGGCATCGAGCGTGCGGCTGCGTCGTGCGCCGAGCGGCAGCCGACGTGGCGCGGTCGAGGCCGAGCCGGTGTTCAGCATGGATCCGATCCTCGGCTCACCGATGCCGACCGCCGAGCTGGCGGAGCGGCTCGCCGACGAGGAGGCACCCGTCGTCGCGTCGGTCGATGCCGAGCCGGTCGCGGATGGGTCCGTCGCCGACGAGTCGCACCCTGACGAGCCGCTCGCCGACGACGAGCCGTTCGCCGACGAGCCGTTCGCCGTCGAGCCGTCGCCCGGGGACGTGGACGCCGACCAGGACGAGGGGTTCCGATCGTGAGACCACTGCGCTCGATCGCCGGCGTGGTGGTCGCCGTCGCCCTCGCCGGACTCGGTGTGGGCGCCCGGGACGAGTCGGTGGTGCTCGATCCGGTGTTCGCCAACCTGGGTGCGCCGACGATGCCGTTCGTGCCGGCCGGTTCGTTCATCACGTCGAGCTGGTTCTGTCCCGGTGTTCTCGCCGGCGGTACCGGCGGCGGGCGACTGTCGATCACGAACACCGCCGACGAGCCGATCGCCGGTCGGATCACGGCGCTCTCCACCGACCCCGCTGCGGCGGCCGTGGAGCAAGCCGTCAACGTCGCGCCTCGCTCCACCACCGACATCGACCTCGCCGCGCTGCAGCCCACCGGCACGTTCGTGTCGGCGCTCGTCGAGATCGACGGGGGTGGCGGCTTCGTCGAGCAGGTGGCCGAGCACCCGGCGGGGGCGGCGGTCGCGTCGTGCGCAAACGCGGCGTCGTCGAACTGGTGGTTCGCCGACGGCTTCACCGTCGACGACAGCACCGAACGGCTCGTGCTCACCAACCCGTACCCGGACGCCGCCATCGTGGACATCCGGTTCGTCACCGCCGACGGCATCCGCCGCCCGTCGCGACTCCAGGGATACCCCGTGCCGGGCCGCTCGGTCGAGGTGATCACCCTCGGCGAGCTCGGCGCTCGCGACGAGCCGATCCTGGCCGCCCAGGTGACGGCCACTCGGGGACGCGTCGTCGCCGGCCGAGCGCAGCACTACGTGGGCGGTGGTCGGCTCGGCTTCACCATGACGCTCGGGGCTCCGTCGCTCAGCAGCCAGCTGTACTTCGCCGACGGCGAAACCGGCGCGGGCATCTCCGAGTCGTACGCGATCTACAACCCGACCGATGCGGACGTCACCGTCGACGCCGTGTTCCTGGGCCTGCCGGCGTCGCCCGACTTCGCCAACGACACCCAGGTGGAGGTGCCGGCCGGCCGGGTGGTCACCCTCGACACGGCCACGATCGAGAACCTGCCGGCGGGCCGTCACGGCGCGGTGTTCTCCACGTTCGCGGCGTCGTCGATCGTGGTGGAGCGCGTGGTCACCCGCCCGGCGGGCAACAGCGTCGTGACCACCGTGGTGATGGGCTCGCCGCCCAACCTCGCCAGCACGCGCTGGTCGGCGTCGGTGGGCGTGGGCGAGCCGGTCGACGACGCCCTCGTGGTGCTCAACGTCGACAGCGTCGACACGACGGTGGTGGTCAGCACGCTCGGTCCGGGAGGCCTGGTCCCCGTACCGGGGCTCGAGGCGATCCCGCTCCCGGCCGGCGGCGTGATCACCGTGCCCTTCACCGATCCGTCCGTCGTCGGGCGGGCGTTCGTCGTGGCGAGCGGCCAACGGATCTTCGTCGAACGATCGCTGCCGCGTGGTGGCGAGCTCGCCGGTCGATCCGGCTCGTTCCCGCTCGCCGGCTGATCTGCAGCCGTCCCGGGGCGTCTGGCAGGCTGTCGGCGTGGATCGCCTCCTGCTCGCCCTCGCGATCGTCGCCGTCGCCGTGGTGGTCGCGCTCGTCGCCCGCCGCCGGCGAGTGGCCGACGCTCCGACCCAGACCACCCATCACGTGCCCGATCAACTCGATCCCGCCGACTTCCGCCCGCTCGTCGACCCCGAGAGCGCGGAGGCGCCGTGGATGGTGGTGGTCTTCAGCTCCGCCACCTGCCACACCTGCGGCGAGATGGTGGCCAAGGCACGCCCGCTCGCCAGCCGCCAGGTCGCCGTGGTGGAGGTGGAGTACGGCGCGCAGACCGACCTGCACCGGCGCTATCGCATCGATGCCGTGCCGACCACGGTCGTCACCGATCGTGCCGGCGTGGTGCGGGCGTCGTTCCTCGGACGGGTGAGTGCGACCGACCTGTGGGCCGAGGTGGCCGAGGTGCGCGAGCCGGGCAGCCGACCGCCCCGCCAGTGCGACGGCGACGGCCACTGAGAGCCAGTCCGGCGGTGGGCCGGGTGGGCGGCGTCAGCCGAAGGCGCCGCTCGAGGGTGACGACTCGCTCGCCGAGTGATCGACGACGGCGGTCTCGTCGAACGCCGCCTGCACCAGCGCCGCCACCTCCGAGCCGTCGATCGTCTCCTTGTCGAGCAAGGCGTCGGCCACGAGGTCGAGCGCACGACGGTGCTTGGTGAGCAACGTGACGGCCCGTTCCTCCTGCTCGATCAAGATGCGCGCGATCTCCTCGTCCATCAGTCGAGCGGTCTCGTCGCTGTACTCGCGACCGCTCGTCATCAGGTCCTCGCCGAGGAACACCTGCTGCTGGCTGTGCCACGCCATCGGGCCCACCCGGTCGCTCATGCCCCATTCGCGCACCATGCGGCGAGCGATGCCGGTGGCCTGTTCGAGGTCGTTGGCGGCGCCGGAGTTGAGATGGCCGAAGACGATCTTCTCGGCCACTCGACCGCCCATCGCCTTGCAGATCACGTCCTCGAAGAAGTCCTTCGAGTAGGTGTGGCGTTCCTCGGGCAGGCTCCAGGTGACACCGAGCGCCATGCCGCGGGGGAGGATCGTCACCTTGTGCAGCGGGTCGGCGTTGGGCAACACGACCGTCAGGATCGCGTGGCCGCCCTCGTGGTACGCGGTCGCTCGCTTCTCCTCGGCCGAGAGCACCAGGCTCTCGCGGCGCGCACCCATCACCACTCGGTCGCGAGCGTTCTCGAAGTCGATCCGCTCGACCACTTGGCTGTTGCGCCGTACGGCGAACAGCGCCGCCTCGTTGACGAGGTTGGCGAGGTCGGCGCCGCTCATGCCGGGCGTGGCCTTCGCCATCGTCTCCATGTCGACGTCGCTGCCGATGCGCTTGTCACGCGCGTGGACCTTCAGGATCGCCAGGCGTTCCTCGGCCTCGGGCAGCGGCACGACGATCTGGCGGTCGAAACGGCCGGGACGGAGGAGCGCCGGATCGAGGATGTCGGGGCGGTTGGTGGCGGCCAGGATGACGATGCCCTCGCTGGTCTCGAAGCCGTCCATCTCGGCGAGCATCTGGTTGAGCGTCTGCTCGCGCTCGTCGTGACCGCCGCCGAGACCCGCGCCGCGCTTGCGGCCGATCGAGTCGATCTCGTCGATGAAGATGATCGCCCGACCCATCTTTCGGGCCTGCTGGAACAGGTCTCGGACGCGGCTCGCGCCGACGCCCACGAACATCTCCATGAAGTCGGAACCCGTGACCGACAAGAAACCGACGCCGGCCTCGCCGGCGACGGCGCGGGCGAACAGCGTCTTGCCGGTGCCCGGCGGGCCGACGAGCAGCATGCCCTTCGGCACGCGTGCGCCGATCTCGCGGAAGCGCTCGGGCATCCGCAGGAAGTCGACCACCTCGGTGATCTCCTGCTTCACGCCTTCGTATCCGGCGATGTCGGCGAAGGTGGTGGAGGGCTTGTCGGGGTTGAAGGTCTTGGCCCGGCTCTTGCCGACGGACATGATGCTGCCGGCTTGACCCATGGCCCGCCGCTGCATCCACACGAAGAAGCCGATGAGGAGCAGGAACGGCAGCAACAGTCCCGCCCAGCTCCAGAACCAGCTGGTCTGCGGCGTGCGGAAGTCGAGATCGACACCACGCTCGCGCAACAGGGCCTCGTCGGCTTCGCTGAGGCCACGCTGGCCGCCGCCGGTGGCGGTGAAGTTGTCGCCGTTGTCGAGTTCGCCGGTGATGCGGTTGTTGGTGTTGTTGACGACGACGCTCTTCACGTCGCCGGACTCGACGAGGGCGATGAACTCGGTGTAGGTGAGCTGGTCGCCCTCTTCGGACGGCCAGAAGCGCGGGAGGACGAACATCGCCACCAGCACGGCGATCATCACCGGCAACGTCCAGCGAGGCCAGCCACCGCCGAAGGAGGGCTTGCCGTTGCCGCCACCGTTCGGCCGCTCGGGCGGTTGCTGGCCCGGCTGACGGCCGCCAGGACTGCGGCCCGGGGGAGGCGGCGGTGGAGGCGGAGGCAGGTTGCTCATGGACGTATGTTACGGGCATCTGTGACGCGACGGCTCGTCGCGCCCCTGCTCGGCGGCCTCGCGACCATGTGGCATCCACCACTCATCCGGGGACCATCGGTACCGTGTCCTGGATGTCCCGACAGTGCTCCCGCACCGGATGTGCCGCCGCAGCGGACGCGACGTTGACCTATGTGTACGGTCGTTCCCTGGTCTGGCTCGACGAGCTGACGGCCGAGCGCGACCCGCACGGCTACGACCTGTGCCGGCGGCACGCCGAGCGGTTGTCGGTGCCGAACGGTTGGCGTCTCGAGGACCGCCGCGAACGGCACCTCGTCGGTGCCAACGGCGCCGTCGGCGCACATCGACTCGCCGGCTGATCGCCGTCGTCCCCACGAGGCCGATCGCACCCGTCCCGACCGGCCGAGGGGCGACCCGGTCGATACCCTTTGCGCCATGCCGTCGCCCGCCGCGCCCACGGGTCCCGCCGCGCCGGTCCCGCCGGTCCGCCTCGGCGCGGGGCAGAGCCGGATCACCGTCGGCATCGCCACCCTCACCTGGCTCGCGTGCTGGCTCGCCGGCAACCTCGTCGGCTCGGCGGTGCTCGCTGCCACCGGGAGCGCCGAGCGCGACGAGACGCCCATCTGGGCCACCCTGCTCGGCGCGCTCGGGCTGTGGATCCCGATCATGATCGGGCTGTACGTCGCGAGCGATCGATTCGGCGTGCGCGACGTCCGGCGGGAGTACGGCCTCCGGCTCCGTCCGATCGACCTGGTCGGCATCCCGATCGGCGTGCTCACCCAGTTGGTGCTGCTGCGCATCGTCTACTGGCCGCTGGCCGAGTGGTGGCCCGAGACGTTCTCGAGCCCGAAGGTGGAGGAGTCGGCGCGCACCCTGTACGAGAGCGCCGATGGCGCGTGGCTGGCGGTGCTCGTGCTGCTCGTGGTGGTGGGGGCACCGTTGGTGGAAGAGGTGCTGTACCGCGGGTTGCTGCAACAGGCGTTCCGGCGGCGGGTCGACGACTCGGTGGCGCTCGTCGTGGTCGCCGCCTGGTTCGCGCTCATCCACTTCCGACCCGTCGAGTACCCCGGCCTGTTCGTCATCGGGCTGGTGCTCGGCATCTGTGCGATCGTCACCGACCGCATCGGGATGAGCATCGTGGCGCACTGCGCGTTCAACGCCACCGGGCTGATCTGGGTCGCGACCCGGTGACCCGGTGACGTGGCGCGACGGGCGCGTCCTGCGAGAATGCCCGAGATGGTGGACGAACTGATCGAGCGCGCCCCGGACGAGATCACGCCCGACGGCGCGCCTGCGAGCAGCGCCGACGCCGCCGAGCGCCGCGGCCGCGGCGGCGGTGAGCCGCTCGCGACACGAGCGTGGCGCCGCGTGGTGCGTCGCCCCCGGGCATGGTTCGAGCGGCCGTTCACCCCCGACCGCGTCGTGCGGCTGGTGGTGACCGTGCTGTGCCTCGGTGGTGCCACCTTCGCCACGTTGCAGGCCGTGCACCCCGACCTCGTCTTCACCGACAACACGCCCACGGGCGGCGACATGGGTGCGCACGTGATGGGTCCGGCGTTCCTGCGCGACCACCTGCTGCCCGACCTGCAACTGAGCGGCTGGAGCAACTACTGGTACGCCGGCTTCCCGATGTACCGCTTCTACATGGTGGTCCCGGCGCTCGCGATCGTGCTGTTGAACATCGTGTTGCCGTATGGCATCGCGTTCAAGGTGATCGTGGTGAGCGGCATCGTCACGCTGCCGCTGTGCGCGTGGTCGTTCGGTCGCCTCGCCCGGTTCCGCTACCCGCTGCCCGAACTGTTCGCGATCGCCGCAGTGCTGTTCTTGTTCGACGAGAGCTTCTCCATCTACGGCGGCAACGTGAAGAGCACGATGGCGGGCGAGTTCTCGTTCTCCATCGCCCTGTCGCTCGGTGTGCTGGGCCTCGGCCTGCTCGCGCACGGCCTCGAGACCGGGCGGTTCCGGTCGTGGGCGGCGATCGTCCTCGCACTCGCGTTCTTGTCGCACGGGATCGTGCTGATCTTCGTCGCGCTCGGTGCGCTGTTGATGGTGCTCGTGTGGGCCACGGGCAAGCGGCTCGTGTACGGGGTGTCGGTCGGTGTCGCCGCCGTGCTGCTGTCGGCGTTCTGGGTGGTGCCGTTCCTGTTCAACCACGCCTACATGACCGACATGAAGTACGGCTACCGGCCATCGGGGGCCAGCGACTCGTTCTGGGACATGTTCTTCCCGCTCACCACGTTCTTCGACGTCTTCATCACGAGCTTCGCCGTCATCGGCTTCGTCGCGAGCATCGCCCGCCGCCACCGCAACGGCGCGTGGATGGGGATCACCGCGCTGGCGCTCGTCATCGGCGTGTACGTCACGCGCGACAGCCTGCCCGTGATCGGGTTGCTCTGGAACCCGCGCCTGCTGCCGTTCGTGTACCTCCTGCGGTACCTGCTCATGATGGTGGGCATCGTCGAGACCGCTCGGCTGGTCGTGCGTGGCGTGCAGGGCACCCGCGAGATCGACCACGACACCTGGACCCGGGTGGGTACCGGCGTCGCCGCCGTCGTCGGCATCTCGGTGCTGTTCATCGAGCTGATGTTCTTCCGGGTCATGCCGGGCGCCGGCTTCACCACGCACAACGGCGAGCAGGTGTATTCGTGGGGGCCGATCTCGCTCACCGCCACCAGCACCGACGCGCTGAGCGATTCGTGGTCGCGGTACAACTTCACGGGCTACGAGGACAAGCCCGCCTACGGCGAGTACAAGGGCCTCGTCGACACCATGGCAGGTCTGGGGGAGGATCCCGCGAACGGGTGCGGGCGGGCCCTGTGGGAGAACAACAGCGAGAACGGCAAGTACGGCACGACGATGGCGCTGATGCTGTTGCCGCACTGGACCGACGGCTGCATCGCCAGCATGGAGGGCTTGTTCTTCGAGGCGTCCGGCACCACTCCGTACCACTTCGTCACAGCGGCCGCGATGAGCGAGAGCAGCTCCAACCCCGTGCGCCAACTGCGCTACGACAACAACGACGCGTCGAAGGGCGTGAAGTACCTGCAGGCACTCGGCGTGAAGTACGTGATGGTGTTCACCGAGGCTGCCAAGCGTGAGGCCGACGCCCAGCCCGAGTTGGCGCTGGTGCGGCGCAGTGGCCCGTGGAACGTGTACGCCGTGGCGGGCACCGACCTCGTCGTGCCGCTCGAGGTGCAGCCGGTGGTGGTGGCCGAACGCGAGGGCGATCCGCGTGAGCGCAACCTCGAGCTCGGCATGAGCTGGTTCCAGCACCAGGACGAGTGGGCCGCGCTCCCCGCGGACGACGGCCCGGCGGACTGGCAACGCATCGAGGTGGCGCCCGACCCGGCGCAGGTGCAGGAGGACCGCGTCGACGTGGTGACACCCACGTCGCCGATCGAGACGGTCGCGCTCGACCCCGTGGTGGTGAGCGACGTGCAGCTCGGTGAACAGGACCTGCGGTTCCGGGTCGACCGCGTCGGCGTGCCCGTGCTGGTGCGGATGAGCTACTTCCCGAACTGGCAGGTCGACGGCGCCGAGGGCCCCTACCGGGTGGCGCCGAACCTGATGGTGGTGATCCCCACGTCGAACGACGTCCACCTCACCTTCGAACGGTCGGGTCTCGACGTGCTCGCCTACGTGCTCACCCTCGCGGGCGTGGTGCTGCTGGTCGTGTTCCGCCGCCTCGGCGATGCCGACGTCGACGCCGCGGACGCCGCCGGCGACGATGTCGCCGGCGACGATGGGAACGTCGGTGGCGGCCGTGTCGGGGACGACCGTTGGGCCGCCCGTCCTGGCGACGGACGGCAGACGAGCAACCGCGAGCCGGTCGACCTGGTGCCGGACACCGCGCCGCGGTGGGCGACCACCGGTGATCCCCTCGTCGGTCGACGCGCATCGGCGGCGACCGATCCCACCACACCGATGTCGCACGACGACCTCGACGATCTCGGCGATCTCGACCGAGACCCCGACCGGTGAGGTGGGGTCGGTCCGACCCGTCGAGCGACGCAGATAGGTTGTAGCCCGCATGTCAGAACACCCGAACCCGTCCGCGCCCGGCACCGTCGACCTGACCTCCATCGTGAAGGCCTACGACGTGCGCGGCACGGTGCCCGAGCAGATGAACGGCGCCGTCGCCCACGCGCTCGGGGTGGCCTTCGCCCGCTTCGCCGGCGCGTCGACGGTGCTCGTCGGTCGCGACATGCGTCCCTCGGGCGAGGAGCTCGTCGACGAGTTCTCCCGCGGGGTGATGGAGCAGGGTGCCGACGTCGTCGACCTCGGTCTCGCCTCCACCGACCTCGTGTACTACGCCGCCGGCCGCCTCGACGCGCCGGGCGCGGTGTTCACCGCGTCGCACAACCCGGCCCAGTACAACGGCGTGAAGTTCTGCCTGTCGGGCGCCCGGCCCGTCGGTCAGGACACCGGTCTCGATCAGCTGCGCGAGGTGGCCCAGGACGTGCTCGACGGTCGGGGCCCGCTGGCCGCGGCCACGGTCGGTTCGCGCTCCACCCGCAACCTGCTGTCGGCCTTCGCCGATCACGTCGTGTCGTTCGTCGACACTGCGGCACTGCGGCCGATGCGTGTCGTCGCCGACACCGCGAACGGCATGGGCGGGTTGGTGGTGCCGGCCGTCTTCGATCGCATCCCGCAGCTCACCCTCGAGGTGATGTACGGCGAGCTCGACGGCACGTTCCCCAACCACCCGGCCGACCCGCTGCAGCCCGCCAACCAGCGCGACCTGCAGGCGCGCGTCGTCGCCGGTGGGTTCGATCTCGGGCTCGCGTTCGACGGCGACGCCGATCGGGTGTTCGTGGTCGACGAGACGGGGCGAGGCCTCAGCGGCTCGACCACCACCGCGATGCTCGCCGCCAACATCCTGCGCCGACATCCCGGTGCCACGATCCTGCACAACCTCATCTGCTCGCGCGCGGTGCCCGAGGTGATCCGCGAGCACGGTGGCGTGCCGGTGCGCACGAAGGTGGGCCACTCGTTCATCAAGCAGGTGATGGCCGACACCGGGGCCGTGTTCGGTGGCGAGCACTCCGCGCACTACTACTTCCTCGACAACTACCGCGCCGACAGTGGGCTGATCGCGAGCATGTTCGTTCTCGACGAGCTCAGCCGGTCCGAGAGCGCCCTGTCGATCGTGCGCAAGCCCTACGAGCGGTACTCGTCGAGCGGCGAGATCAACACCCACGTCGACGATCCGCTCGCGGTGATCGAGCGGGTGGCCGACGCGTACGCACATGCGGCGCTCGACCGGCTCGACGGCCTCACCGTCGACGTCGGCCGCTGGTGGTTCAACCTGCGGCCGTCGAACACCGGAGCCGCTGCTGCGGCTCAACTCGAGGCACCTGATCGCAACGAGTGCGACCAGCGCGCAGTGGACGTCCTCGCGCTGATCACCGGCTGAAGGAGAACCACGATGTCACTCGACCCCCGGCTGCTGGCCGTGCTGGCGTGCCCCGAGGACAAGGGCCCGCTGTACTACCTGGGCGACGACGAGGGCCTGTACAACCCGCGGTTGCACCGTCGCTACCACGCGCGCGAGGGCATCCCCGTGATGTTGGTCGACGAGGCCGAGGCCGTGTCCGACGACGCACACGCCGAGATCGTCGCTCGGATCGAACGTGAGGGGCTCGCGCCGACCTTCGCGGCCTGAGCGAGTAGAGTGCCCACTCGATGATGCAGCGCCACCACTTTGTGCGTTCGTCTCGCCGCTCGTTCCGCGCGTGGCTCGGCGCGATCGCCCTCGCCGCCGTGGTCGCCGCGCCCGTCGGTGGGGTGCTCGACGTGTCGCCCGCCCCGGTGCAGGCGGCCGACGGCCTCGGCGCCGGCGGGGAGTACCACCCGCTCGCACCGGCGCGCATCTACGACTCGCGATCGGTGTCGCCGGTCAACGAGGCCGCACCCGGCCCGAAGCCGGCGACCCCGGCGCAACCGACGTTCGACATCGGCCTCCTCGGTCTCGGCGGCATCCCGGCGAATCCCGACGACGTGCTCGCCGTGGTGGTCAACATCACCGTCACCGAACCCACCGCCGGCGGCTGGCTGAACGCCTACGGCTCGGGCGCCGGCAGCAGCGGCCTGGCGTCGATCGTCAACTTCGCCGCCGGCCAGACCGTGCCGAACCTGGCGATCGTCCGTCCCGGCGCCAACGGCAAGCTGACGGTGAAGCTGTTCACCCAGAGCGCGTCGGCGACGGCACACGTGATCGTCGACGTGTTCGGCTGGTTCTCCACGTCCGGTTTCGTCGAGGCCTCGCCGACCGACGCCGGCGCCCGCCTCATCCCCATCGAGCCGGGCCGCATCCTCGACACCCGCGACGGCGGCGGGCCGCTCGGCCAGGCCGGTCGGCGCACGATCACCATCCGCGGGGCCACCCTGAAGACCGGCCAACAGTTGCCCGCCGGTGCCGACGTCGTCGGCGTCGTGCTCAACGTCACCGGCATCAACACCGAGTCGTCGTCCACCGGCACGTTCCTGTCGGTGGTGCCGGAGTTGGCAGCCGGTGCTGCGCCGGGCACGTCGAACGTCAACCTCGCCCGCGGCCAGATCAAGCCCAACATGGTGATCGTGCCAGTGAACCCGGCTGACGGCAGCGTCACGATCTTCAACCACGCCGGCGCGGCACACGTGGCCGTCGACGTCGCCGGCTACCTCACCACCACGGCGCCGGGTGAGCGCGCGGGGCGTGTGGTGCCGCTCACCGCGCCCTATCGCGTGTTCGACACCCGGGAGGCGCAGTGGGGAGCGGTCGCGCTGGGCCCGGGGCAGGCCGAGGACTGGAGCTTCGCCGACTTCGTCGCCTCGGTGAAGATCGACGGCGTGCACGTCGGTGCACAGAGCGCCGTGATCGGCAACCTCACCTCGGCCGAGTTGAAGCGCCAGTTCGCCGCGACGCCGGTGAGCAGCTACCTCACCGTGTACCCGGCGGGTCAGGCCCGGCCGGAGTCGTCCAACCTCAACACCACCGAGGGGACGCCGGTGCCCAACCTCGCGATCATGAAGTACGGCGCCGACGCCACGGTACGTGTGTTCAACCTCAACGGGTTCACGCACTACCTGTACGACGCGAGCGCCGTCGTGCTCGCCGACTGATCGCCGAGCCATCGAGCTCGTACCGAGCTCGTATCGAGCCCGTGTCGAGCTGGATCGAGCCCGTGTCGAGGCGGCAGGCGCCGCGTTCCGTTCACGAGACGTTCGTCGGAGGTTGGCTTGTCGAGCGGTGCCGTGGTCCTCATGATCGACGGCGATGCTGGAGTCGATCGAGTCGCGACCGCGTGGCGCCCGGTCGCGACGCCGGCGAGCGCACGCCCTGGCGGTGGCCGCGCTCGCCGGGACGGCATGGATCGGGACGCTGTCGTCGGGGGCGGAGCACTCGGCGGCGGTGGGTCCGGGATGCGCGGTCGACCCGTCGGGGCTGATCGGTTGGTGGCGGGGACAGGACGAGCTCGCAGCCGAGGTCGGCCCCTGATCTCACCTGGCGACAGCGGGTCTGTCGACGCCCGGTGCGTCGCGGTCTCGTGATGAGGCCGGATGACGCGCCCTCGGCGAGCGGACTGCCGACGGTCGGTGCGGGCGTGAGCGTGGTGGTTTGCGTCCTGACGTCGCGGCGGCGACCTCGACGTCCAGACGTTGATCTCACGGTGGGGACGACCCGACGGCGGACGATCACGCACGGAGCTTCGCCGCGACTCGATCCGTCTGGCGTGCCACGTGGTCGACCGATGACACCACCACGCCGCCCCGCTCGAGCTGCGCGCCGCGTGCCGCAGGTGCTCGACGGCGACTGGCAACCACGTCGCGCCACGTGGACGCCACGGCCGCACTGTCTACCCTCGACGGCGTGGAGGTGGCGACGGTGCCGTCGCAGGCGGGACCCTCGAGCCGGCGGACGGTGTCGCGCCGCGCATCGGCGCCAGCGGTGGCCTCGACCATCGTTCGCGCATGAGGGTTCGATCGACGAGCTGCGGCCGTGTTCGCGCGAGCGCCTCGACGCCACTGAGGTCGCGGCGATCGTCGCTGCTGGCGCCGACGGATCTGGTGATCCCGCCGCGAGTCGGGTGCGGCTGAGTGCGCCCAGCCGCTGGCGGCGACGGCTTCGGGTACTGGGTCGCGATCGACGGCGACACCGTGGCCGTGGTGCCACGGCCGACCTGGCCGGCACCGACAGCGGCTCGGCGGTCGTCGTCGACCGGACGTCGTCGGGCTGGGCGGCTGCGCCGGCGTTCGTGGCCGCCGACACCGCGCCCGGGGACGGAAAGTTCCGGCGACGCCGTCGCGATCGACGGCGACACCCTCGTCGTCGGTGCTCCGTTCGACGGCGAGGCCGGCACCGGCGCGGCGCCGCCTGGCTGTGTTCGTACCGCAGCGTCACCGGCTGGACCGAGGAGGCCGAACTGGTCGGCGCCGACACCGCTGAGTTCGACGGCTTTCAGGGCGAGCGTCGCCATCGACGGCGACACACTCGTGATCGGTGCCAGCGGCGACGACGATGCCACCGGCTCGGCCTACAGGTCTGGCCGCGGCGCCGGCGGATGGACGGAGCAGGCGGTGCCCGCGCGGCCGGTGCGGAACCGATCGACCGGTTCGGCGCGCCGGTGGCGATCGACGGTGACACGATCGTGGTCGGCGTGCCGAACGACTCGAACGCCGCGCCCCTTCGCCGGATCGGCCCGGGTGTTCTCGCGCACCGCGGATCCGGCCGTCTGGGACGAGGTCGCCACACTCGTCGACCCGTCGTCCGCCATCGGCAGCTTCTTCGGCTGGTCGGTGTCGGCGCACGACGGCAGGGTGTTGGTCGGCAGCCAGCGCGCCGACGACGCAGCGGGCGTCGCGCCACGTCTTCCGTCGGGACGGCGGTGGGTGGGTGCACGCTGCCGAGTTGCCTGCCACCGATCCGGAGGCCGGCGACCTGTTCGGCATCTCGGTGGCGCTCGGCAGCGACACGGCGGTGGTGGGCGCCGTCTGGGACGACGACAACGGCGGGTTCAGCGGCACCGTGTGGGCGTTCCGCCGCACCGACGAGATCGTGGGCGCTCGTCGGTCGGCCGATCGACGACGCGCTTCGCAGGGATCGCGCGGTTCGAGCGTGGCCTTCGACGGTGACACCGTGGTGGCAGGCTCGCCCGGCGCGACGGTGACGGGGATGGCCGATGCCGGTGTGATCGACATCGTGCACGCGCCCTGACCTGCGACGGTCCGCCGCACACGGTCGCCGGTGGAGCGACCTCCATGTCGACCACGTCGAGAACCGGCACACTCGTGCCGCTTCACGTGGGCTGATCCTCCCGCCACCGGGTGCGGAGCGTGTGCCAGCTGGTACCGGCCCCTTCCAGCCCGTGTTCGTCATTCCTGGAGGAACCCACATGTCGTCTCTCGCCCAGCGCCGCGACTACCGCGCCGCCGACCTCCATGGCCCCGTTCGGCCGCAAGGAGATCCATCTCGCCGAGCACGAGATGCCCGGCCTGCGCCCTGCGCAAGGAGTTCGGCCCGACCAAGCGCGCTCGCCGGTGCGCGCATCAGCGGCTCGCTGCACATGACCATCCAGACTGCGGTCCTGATCGAGACCCTGGTCGAGCTCGGCGCCGAGGTGCGTTGGGCCAGCTGCAACATCTTCCACCCAGGACCAGGCCGCCGCCGTGGCTGTGGGACTGAACGGCACGCCGGACGATCCGCAGGGCGTGCCGGTGTTCGCCTGGAAGGGCGAGACGCTCGAGGAGTACTGGTGGTGCACCGAGCAGATGATGACCTGGCCCGACGGTGACGGTCCGAACATGATCCTCGACGACGGCGGCGACGCGACGCTGTTGCTGCACAAGGGTGTCGAGTTCGAGAAGTCGGGCGAGGTGCCCGACCCGACCACGGCCTCCAACGCCGAGTTCGCGATCGTGCTCGGTCTGCTGCAGCGTTCGCTGAAGACCGACCCCACCAAGTGGACCCGTATGGCCGCCGGCATCAAGGGCGTCACCGAGGAGACCACCACCGGCGTGATGCGCCTCTACAAGATGCACGAGCGTGGCGAGCTGCTGTTCCCGGCGATCAACGTGAACGACTCGGTCACCAAGTCGAAGTTCGACAACCTGTACGGCTGCCGCCACTCGCTCGTCGACGCGATCTGCCGCGCCACCGACGTGATGCTCGCCGGCAAGGTCGCGGTCGTCGCCGGCTACGGCGACGTCGGCAAGGGGTGCGCCCAGGCGCTGAAGGGCCAAGGGTGCCGCGTCATCGTCACCGAGGTCGACCCGATCAACGCGTTGCAGGCGGCGATGGAGGGCTACCAGGTGACGCTGATGGAAGACGTCGTGCCGACCGCCGACATCTTCGCCGTCGGCCACCGGCAACGATCACATCATTATCACTGCCGAGCACATGCAGGGCATGAAGCACAACGCGATCGTGTGCAATATCGGCCACTTCGACAGCGAGATCGACATGGCCGGCCTCGCCCGCAGCGGCGCCACCCGCGACGAGCTGAAGCCCGGCACCGATCTGTGGACCTTCGACGACGGCCACTCGGTGATCGTGCTCGCCGAGGGCCGTCTGGTGAACCTCGGCTGCGCCACCGGTCACCCGAGCTTCGTGATGAGCTGCTCGTTCAGCAACCAGGTGATCGCGCAGATGGAGCTGTTCAACAACCTCGACAAGTACCCGCTCGGCGTGTACGTGCTGCCGAAGAAGCTCGACGAGAAGGTGGCCGCGCTGCACCTCGACGCTCTGGGCGTCAAGCTCACCAAGCTCACCGACGAGCAGGCCGAGTACCTGGGCATCGACCCGAGCGGCCCGTTCAAGAGCGACCACTACCGCTACTGACCGTCCCACCTCGCACCGCCACGCACCGTTCTGGTCGCGCACCGTCACGCCGAGCGTGACGATGCGCGACCAGTTCGCGTCTCAGGCAGGCACGGTGACGGGGGCGCGGCGCGGCGGCAATGCCAGGCGGGGCAGGAAGACGTGCACCAGCGGGCCGATGCCGAGGGTGAACGCCACCGTGCCGATGCCGATCGTGCCGCCGAGCGCCCGTCCTGCGATCAGCACCGTCACCTCGATCAGCGTGCGGGCGGCGCGCACGCTGAGGCCCAGGCGTCCGAGGCCGATCATCAGCCCGTCGCGAGGACCCGCACCGAGGCCCGAGCCGATGTAGAGGCCGGATCCGATCGCCACCACGACGATCCCGGCGACCAGTTCGAGCGCTCGGAGGGCCACGACGTCGGTGTCGGGGATCAGCGGCATGATCAGGTCGACGGTGATGCCGATCTCGAGCGCGTTCAACAGGGTGCCGACCCCGGGTCGTTGCCGCAGTGGGATCCACAGCACCAGCAACAGCACGCCGACGCCGACGATCACGTTGCCCACCGAGATGCCGGTGAGCTCGGCCAGCCCCTGGTGGAACACGTCCCACGGTGCGGCTCCGAGGTGTGCCTCGATCAGCAGGCTGATGCCGAGGCCGAACATCGCCAACCCGGCCACGCACCGTGCGAGGCGGATCGCCCAGTCGGCTGCCGGTGACGAGGGCGTGTAGGGGCGGGTGGAGGTGACGTCGACGTGCGGCACCGGACCGACGCTATCGGCGCCGAAAAAGCGTTCTGGCCGCGCATCGCCACGCTCGGCGTGACGGTGCGCGACCAGAACGGGCGGGTCGAGTGGCGGTCAGCCGTCGATCATCGATCGCCAGTCGGGGTTGTCCGGTGCGTCGGGCTCCCACGAACGGATGAAGGTCACCACGGCCTTGATCTGCTCACTCGTGAGCGGACCACCGTGGTCGAGCGAGAACGCGCTCATCTGGCTCCCGGGGATGCCGACGCTGATGAGGGTGCGGGCCTGCTCGTCGGTCGCCGACTGCAGGAACTGCTTGGAGTTGAGCGCCGGTCCCACGCCACCCTCGCCGTTCAGACCGTGACACGACGAGCAGTTGAACTGCCACACCGTGGAACCTTCGGCGGCGAGGTCGGCGAGTTGCTCCTCGCGGGCCTCCTCGCGGGTGGTGGGCTCGACCCAGCGGTAGAGCGGGAAGACCAACGCCATCGCCACGAGCAACACGGCGCCGATGGTCATCACCTTGTTGGTGGACTCCTCGAGTCCCTCGTCGGAGCGGTACTGCAACGGCATCACTCACCCCCTGCGCACGACGGGCCGCGGACCGGCTCGTCGATCGACTCGCCACCGGGGGCGGCGCCCTCGATCTGCGAGCCGGTGTCGATGTAGAGCAACCCGTCGTCGGTGTTCTCCTCCACCACCCAGCGGTCCATACCGCGCGGTGCGGGGCCCGCCCGGTACTCGCCGGCACGGTTGAACACCGAGCCGTGGCACGGGCACTCGAACTGCCCGGACGAATCGCACCACGGCACGCGACAGCCGAGGTGCGTGCACTTCTGCGACAGCGCCACCACCTCACCGTTGATCATGGTGAGGTACGACCGGGCGGCCGACACCTCGACGATGCCGGTCTCGGGCACCGATGCCTTCGGCAGGGCGCGCACCTTGCCGCCGAAGCCGTTGGTGGCACGAGCCTTCAGCAGGTCCCACGAGGTCCACACGCCGGCACCGGCGATGAGGGCCACGCCGGCCATCCAGGTACGGCCGAGGAACGTGCGGCGCTGCATCGTCGCCTGCTGGCAGTCGAGGCAGGGGGGTTCGCCGGGGGCGGGGGTCGTGGACGTCACCTTGGGATCCTTCGTCGTCGGTCGATCAGAGCTCACCGTGCCACTCCTCCCATGGCCAGACCCATCCCCAGTTGGGCCCGCGGAACATGAAGCCGATGAGTGTGAGGATGATCCAGATCACCATGAACGTGGTGAACGTGGTGATCGCCACCTTGCGGTGACGGGGCTTCACGAAGTTGGAGCGGTCGATGTACGGCAGTGCGACCAGCCCCATCATGATCGCGCCGGGCACGAGCACGCCGGCCACCAGCGGGTGGAAGCGGGCGAGCAGTTCCTGCAGGGCCGCGAAGTACCACGGCGCCTTCTCCGGGTTCGGCGTGTTCTGCGGGTTCGCCACTTCGCGCAGCGGGGCGTCGACGAACACCGAGATGACCATCACCGTCAGCAGCGTGACCATCGCCGCCACTGCGTGGCGCACCAGGAGGTGCGGCCACACCATCACCGTGTCGTCGCGGTCGATCACCTTGCGCTCGCCGGCGATCGGCTTGCCCGGCACGACGCCGAGCACCCGCTTGCCGCCGACCACCGTGGGTCGGGACGAGAGTTCGACCGGCACCTCGTCGGGTCCGGGCTGCCCGTTCGGGCTCGAGGGCAGATCAGTCTTCATCGATGTCCTCCGCCTGCTGATCGAACATCGCGTCCTTGCGCCAACGCCACAGGTGGATGGTGAGCACCCCCACCAGCGCCAGCGGCAACACCGCGACGTGGAGCACGTAGAACCGCAGCAAGGTGGTCTCGCCGACCACCGGCCCGCCGAGCAGCATCTCCTTCACCTGCTCGCCGATGAGCGGCACGTAGTCGGCCATCTCGGTGCCGACGGTGACCGCCCAGTAGGCCAGCTGGTCCCACGGGAGCAGGTAGCCGGTGAACGACATGAGCAGGGTGAGCAACAACAGCACCACGCCGATCACCCAGTTGAACTCGCGCGGCGGCTTGTACGCGCCGCGGTAGAACACCCGGGCCATGTGGGCGGCGACGGCGAGCACCATGAGGTGGGCCGACCACCGGTGCACGTTGCGCACGTACTGGCCGAAGGCGACCTCGGTCTGGATCGTCTGGATGTTCGTGTACGCCTGGGCCGGCGACGGGACGTAGAAGAACATCAGGTAGACACCCGATGCGACGAGGCTGCCGAGCAGCACCGTCGAGATCACGCCCAGGTACCACGAGTACCGGAAGTGGATCTCGCGGCGGCGCATCTTCACCGGGTACAGGTGGAGCAGGAAGCTCGCCCAGTGCCCGGCGGCGCGATCGCGCGGGGTGACACGCCGGGGGCCCCGGAAGATCGACTTCCCGACGGTGGTCTGTCTGGCCTTCTCGATCGCCGAGGGAGGGGCGTCCCCGCGACCGGTGGTGCCGTGGTCCATCACCTTCATGTGGGTACCCCCACTCCTTTCCACATGCCCATCGACAACGCATCGGGTGGGCAACGCTCGATGCACAGACCGCACCGGATGCAGCGCTCCTCGTCGAGGAGCAAGACGGTGCCGCCGGGTTGGTCGGGGACGACCTCCTCGGACGGCACCAGCGAGATCACGTCGACCGGACACACGTCGGCGCACAGGGCGCACAGCACGCACTTGTTCGTGTCGAGGATGATGTTGGCGAAGCAGCGCAGGCACCGAGCGGCTTCGCAGCGAGCCTGCTGCTCGGTGAAGCCGAGCTCGACCTCGGCCAGGCCGATGCGGCGCCCGGTGTCGAGCGTGGGCACGGCCACACGGTCGTGCCGGTCGTAGTCGTCGGCGAGGCGGTGGAACTGGGTGAGCTTCACCAGCGTGCCGGTCTGCTGCTCTTCGCGGTCGCCGCCGAAGTGGCGATGGATGTCGCGGGCGGAGCGCCGGCCGTCGGCGATCGCGTCGATCAGGGTGCGTGGGCCCTTCGCGGCGTCGCCGCCGGCCCACACGCCCGGGATCGAGGTGGCACCGGTGGCGTTGTCGACCTGGATGGTGCGACGCGGGCTCACCTCGGGACCGGCGGCGCCGAGTGCGTCGAGGTCGATCGCCTGGCCGATCGCCAGGATCACCGTGTCGGCGTCGAAGACCTTCCGATCGTCCTGGTCGAACACGGGAGCGAAGCGGCGGTCGGCGTCGAACACCGAGGTGACGCCGATCGTCTCGATGCCGGTCACCTTGCCGTCGGCGGTGACGACGCGAGCCGGCCCTCGGCGGGGGACGAACGAGATGCCCTCGTGCTGGGCCTCTTCCACCTCGAAGTCGTGGGCGGGCATCTCGTCGCGGGCCTCGAGCGAGATGACCGTCACCTGACGGGCGCCGGCGCGAGCGGCGCTGCGAGCCGCGTCGATCGCATCGGCCATCGCCGAACGGCCGTCGTGCTCGCCGCCGGTGGCGGTGGCGGACGATCCGTACTCCGAGGCGCGCAGCGCCGTCCGGGCGGCGTCCATCGCGACGTCGCCGCCGCCGATGACGACGACGCGTTCGCCGACCGCGACCTGGAACCCACGGTTCATGTTGATGAGGAACTCGATCGCCTTGAACACGCCGTCGGCGTCGGCACCGTCGATGTCGAGGCCGCGGCCGAGCGTGGCGCCGATGCCGAGGAACACGGCGTCGTGACGCGCACGCAGCTCGTCGAAGGTGACGTCGACGCCGAGCCGGGTGTTCAGCTGCACCTCGACGCCCAGGGCGACGATGTCGTCGATGTCGGCGGCGAGCACCGAGCGGTCGAGACGGTACTCGGGGATGCCGAGCCACATCGCGCCACCGAGCTTGTCGGTGGCCTCGTACACGGTGACGCCGTAGCCGAGGCGGCGCAGGTCGTGGGCGCAGGCCATGCCGGCCGGGCCACCACCGACGATGCCGATGGTCTGGGGACGCTGGGTGGCGGGCGGTGCGACCACCTGCTCCCACACACGACGTCCCTCGGTGCCCGCCTCGGGGCCGAACTGCTCGGTGACGAAGCGCTTGAGCGCCCGGATCGCGATCGGGCGGTCGATCGTGCCCCGACGGCAGGCGTCCTCACAGGGCGCCGCGCACACGCGACCGCACACCGAGGCGAACGGGTTGGGCAGTCGGGCCGTCAGATAGGCCAGCTCGTCCTGGCCGTCGGCGATCGCCGCCACGTACATCCCGGCATTGGTGTTGACCGGGCAGGCGGCGAGGCAGGGGATGTTCTCGTCGTAGAACGAGAGCTCGGACAGCGCCATCAGATCCTCCGCTGCCGGTGCGCGTACCAGAGCGCGAGCAGGCCGCCGGCGAGACCCATGAGCCACAGGCCGCTGCCGATGATGTCCTGCACCGGCCGGTCGAGCTTGGCGACCGTCTCCGATTCGAGCACCTTGGCGGGGACGTACACGGTGAAGACGATGAAGCCGACGACGATGATCGCCGTGCGCATCCACGCATCGAGCCACGGCATCGTCCGCCGGTCGACCTCGCCGGTGATCCGCGGCGCCATCGCCAGCCCGGCGACGCCGAGCGCGCCGGCGAAGGCGAGCAGGATGGTCATGTTGGCGAAGCCGGGGAGCTCGGTGCCGGCCACCGGGCCGGACGCGCCGGCGTCCTCGCCGCCACCGGCCGGCGCCTGGAAGCCCGACTGGATGTAGGCGATGACCGACGACACCTGGTCGTCCGACAGCGCCGCCTGCGCCGGCATCACGCCGTCGTAGGTCTCGCCGTTGACGACGATCTCGCCCTCACGGCCGTTGCGGATGACGGTCTCGACGTACGCCGCGTCGGCGGTGTTGGGGTTGTCGAGCAGCGGCGGGTACTTGCCGCTGAGCCCGACACCACCGGGCTGGTGGCAGCTCTGGCACACCTGGGTGAACACCTCGGCACCCTGGCGGAGCACCTCGTCGGGCACGGCGTTCTCGTCCGGGACCGACGACGAGGTGGACCCCTCCGTCGCCTCGGTGGTCGCGGTGGTGTCGTCGGGGGAGGCGTCCTGGGCGAAGGCGCCACCGGTGAGCGTGACGGCCGCGACGGTGCCCGCGAACAGCGCCCACCTCAGCCTGCGTCGGGTGTCCCGCCCGGTGGTGGATCCGCTCACGACCACACCTCACTCCCTGACCTCTGCGTCACGGTCACGATCCTTCTCTCGTCGCGCGCGCCGGCCGAACGGTCCGCGGAGAATGGGGCATCGGCCGGCGCGCCGACGGTCCCGGGACCGGTGTTCATCTGACTGCTCGGCGGTGGTGCTCCGGAAGGGACCAAGGGCCCATTCGGTGGTACGGGGTGGGGTATTCGGCGACGACGTCGTGTCATACCCCCGCTCGTATCGGCGAATGGGCCCTAGGTCCCTACTGGAACGGCTCCGGACCGGAGAAGCTCCTCGTTGGCGCGACCGACCCGGCGCGCCGCAGCGCTCGAACGCATCAGACGCATCAGGAGGAATCGTGGGGCCTCAGCACGACCACGACGTCAGCGGCGGTGATCTCGCCGAACAGGAGCACTTCAAACCGACCGGCACGATGTTCATGCTGGCCATGTTCGTGGTGGTGATCGTCCTGCTCTGGGCGTCGGTGTACGTCATCCTGCTCAGTCGCGGGGTCACGGTATGACCGACCTCGACGACCGTCCGGCCGAACCGGACCTGCCGGAGCCCTACCTGGAGATCGATCCGTACGAGAAGAACTGGATGCGGGTGTCGATCGTGTTGCTCGTCGCCTTCGCTGCCGCGATCACCGTCGCCGGGTTCGCCGCCGGCTTCCAGCTCCCCGGACCGGAGAGCCGTGTCGACCCACGCACCTTGCTCGACACCGAGCCGTGGAAGACACCCGGTGTGTTCGAGGTCGCCGAGGGCGAGTACGAGGCCTACGTCGTCGCCCAGGCGTGGAGCTTCTCGCCACTCGAGATCGTGGTGCCCGTCGGCGCCGACGTCACCATCTACGTCACCTCGTCCGACCTGCAGCACGGCTTCAAGATCACCGACACCAACATCAACATGATGGTGTTGCCGGGTCAGGTGTCGAAGCTCGAGTACACCTTCGACGAGGTGGGGGAGTTCCCCTACCTCTGCACCGAGTACTGCGGGCAGGGGCACGCGGCCATGTACGGCCGTGTGACCGTGCTGTCGCAGGCCGACTACGACGCACGCACGGCCGACACCGAGGCCACCGACGCATCAGGGAGTGAAGGATGACGCTCGTCGACCCCGAGCTGCAGACGGCGGCCAAGCCCCCGTACCAGCTCTCGCCGCAGGAGCGGAAGTTCATCGGCTGGCACATGATCGTGGCCATCGCCGCCCTCTTCGTCGGCAGCCTCTTCGGACCGCTGCAGGCGTTCGAGTTCTCGGGCCTGAACCTGTACCAGTACATCGAACCCGTCTTCAAGAGCTACTACCAGGGCCTCACGTTGCACGGTGTGCTGAACGCGCTCGTGTGGACCACGTTCTTCATCGTCGGGTTCACCAACCTGGTCGTGATCAAGGGCCTCGGGCGGCCGCTCAGCCACCCGAAGATCAACCTCGTCGGGTTCTGGGTGATGCTCATCGGTCTGCTGATGGCCGCGGCCCCGCTGCTGCTCAACCAGGCCACGGTGCTCTACACCTTCTACCCGCCGCTCAAGGCGAGCTGGGCTTTCTACCTCGGCCTCACGCTCGTCGTCGTCGGCAGCTGGATCGAGGGTGTCGGGTTCTACCTGTCGATGATCGCCTGGCGCCGCGACAACAAGGGCGTGCGCTCACCGTTCATCGCGATGGCAGGTGTCGTGAACGCGGCGATGTGGCAGATCGCCACGCTCGGCATCGCGATCGAGATCCTCACGATGCTGCTGCCGTGGTCGCTCGGGCTCACCGACGCCACCGATCCGCAGCTCGCCCGCACCTACTTTTGGTTCACCGGGCATCCGCTCGTGTACTTCTGGCTGTTGCCGGCCTACATCTCGTGGTACGGCATGCTGCCCAAGCAGGCCGGGGGCAAGCTGTTCTCCGACTCGCTCGCCCGGCTGTCGTTCTGGATGTTCCTGATCGTGTCGGTGCCGGTGGGGTTCCACCACCAGTTCACCGATCCCGGCGTGCCGGTGGTGTGGAAGTGGATCCACGCGGTGCTCACCTACTCGGTGTTCTTCCCGAGCATGCTCACCGCGTTCACCGTGATCGCGTCGCTCGAGTACGCCGCACGCCGTCGCGGCGGCACGGGCATCATCGGTTGGGTGCGGGCACTGCCCTGGAACGATCCGTCGGTGACGAGCCAGCTGCTCGCCGGCATCCTGTTCATGTTCGGCGGCGTGAGTGGTCTCACCAACGCGTCGTACAACCTGAACCTGGTGGTGCACAACACGGCGTGGGTGCCCGGTCACTTCCACCTCACGGTGGCGACCGCGGTCACCATGTCGTTCATGGGCATCAGCTACTGGCTGGTGCCGCACATCACCGGCAAGAAGCTCTGGAACCCCAAGCTCGCCGTCGCCCAGGCCTGGGTGTGGTTCGTCGGCATGATCGTGTTCTCCAACGCGATGCACATGCTCGGCCTGCTCGGTGCGCCCCGGCGCACACCGCTCGGCGAAGCGCTGTACGTGCCCGAGGAGTGGGAGGGACACCTGCTGCGGGTGTCGATCGGCGGCGCCATCTTGCTGGTGTCGCTGCTGATGTACGTGCTCGTGATGCTGAAGACCGCCATCGGTCCGAAGGCCGATCCGGCCGACGTGCCCGAGGTGCCGATCGCGGAGTCGATGCGCCACCCGCAGCTCACCCCCACCTGGCTCGACCGGTTCAAGCCGTGGCTCATCGTGGCCGGCTTGCTGGTCGTGTTGTCCTACGGGCCCCAGCTCGTCGACCAGATCCTGAACATGGACCTCAACTCACCAGGAACGAACTTCCGACCGTGGTGATCTGACGATCACCACGGTGCACGACGAGGACCCCATCCCATGCGTCGAGACACCGAACCACACCACCACGACGAGGCCGCGCCCTCCGCTCGTCCCGATCACACCGACCGGGCCGAGCGGGGGGTGGTGGCCGCGTTGGAGCGGGCGACGTACCGAGCGGAGACGCCGGTGCGCCGTTGGGTGGGCTTCCACCGACTCAACCCCCTGCCGCACGCGGGCACCATCAGCGTGTTCCTGCTCGGCGTGGTGATCGCCACCGGCGTCTACATCACGCTGTTCTTCTCGTTCGGGTTCGAGGCGTCGTACCGGTCGGTCGAGAAGATGACCGACCACCCGATCCAGGGCGTCGTCCGCACGATCCACCGCTACGCCTCGGCCGCGCTGGTGCTCACCACCCTGGTGCACGCCTGGCGCATCTTCGTCGCCGGCCGCTTCCGTGGTCCGCGACGCTGGCGATGGGCGACGGGTGTGGCCTCGCTCTCGCTCGTGTGGCTGGCCGGCGTCACCGGCTATTGGCTGGTGTGGGACCGCCGCGCCCAGGCGATCACCGAGGCCTCCACCGAGGTGTTCGACGTGTCGGGCACGGTGCGGTCGATCGCCGTGCGCGACCTGCACGGCAGCGGCACCGGCTGGAGCCTGCTGTTCGTGCTGTGGCTCGTGCACCTGCTGCTCACGGTGGTGATCGGCTGGTTCCTCTACCGGCACGTCCGGCGCACCCGGCTGCGCGTCGTGCCGCCGCGGCACTGGATGCTGCTGATGTTCGTCGCGTTGCTGGCGGTGTCGCTCGCGTTCCCCGCCGACCTGCTCGGGCCGGCCGACCCGTCGGCGCTGGTGGCCGACATGCCGCTCGATCCGTTCGTGCTGTTCCTGCTGCCCCCGCTGCTCGGGGGACACGGGGCCTGGTTCCTGCTGCTGATGGTGGTGGTGATCGCGGGCGCGATCGTGCTGCCGCACCTCGTCGCGAGACGCCCGGCGGTCGCGGTGATCGACCCCGACGCCTGCACCGGCTGCGAGCTGTGCGTGGTCGACTGCCCGTACCAGGCGCTCACGATGCAGACCCGTGCGGACGTCGACACCGAGGCCGGCACCCAGCCGCGTCGTCCGGTGGCGGTGCTCGACGCCGATGCCTGTGTGGGATGCGGCATCTGCATCGGTTCGTGCTCGTTCGGTGCGATCGAGCTGCCGGGATTCGACGCCGAGCCGAAGGTCGAGCCGGAGGGCAAGCACGTGGTGCTCGCGTGCCGGCGCCACGTGGCCGCCACGGCACACGTCCCGGACGACCCCGGCACCGTCGTGGTGCCCGTGGCCTGTGCCGGCATGATCCACGCCCAGACCGTGGGCTCGCTGATGTCGGACGGCGCGCTCGGCGTGCAGGTGGTCGGCTGCGCCGCCGGCGACTGCGCCTACGGCATCGGCAACCGGCTGATCGCCGAACGCCTCGACGGGTCGCGTGCCCCGCACGTGCCGGGCAAGTACCGCGACGTCGCGGTGCAGGACTACGTGGCGCCCACGGAGCTCGCGCGCGCGGTGGCGGATCCGGCGGCTCACTCCGGCCTCGACGCCGACCACCCGCCGAAGGGCACCCGCCAGGTGGCTGCCGCCGCGGTGGTGGTCGGTTCGATCGTCGCCGTCGCGCTCGCGACGCGAGCCCCGTTCGCCGCCGACGACGACCGCGCCGCGGTGCGAGTGATCGTCGACCACGTGCCGGGACGCCAGCTCGAGGGGCAGCCGGCGGCCACGGGTGCCGTGGGCACGCCGGTGGAGGTGGTGGTGCTCGCCGACGACGTCGAGGTGGTGCACACCACCGTCGGCCTCGACGGCGACGCCGCGGTCGGTCTGGTCGACGTCGACGTGCCCGTCAGCGACGCCGTCGAGCTCGAGGTGCTGCTCGTCGAGGGCGGCCAACGCACCGACCTCTACCACGGCACCACACCGATGCCGGCCGGTCGTCGCCTGCTCGTGCACGCGGTCGACGTCCCGCCGGAGCCCGGCGTCGCCGAAGGGCGTGCCGTGTTCGAGGATCCGCGGCGTGGCGGGTGCGGCGTGTGCCACTCGACCGAGATCGGCCAGGACCGCGTGGGCCCGTCGCTCGGTGGCGTCGCCGATCGTGCCGGCACGCGGATCGCCGGCATGACCGCCGAGGAGTACCTGCACGAGTCGATCCTCGATCCCGACGCGTACGTCGTGGACGGCTTCCGTGCCGGGCAGATGCTCCCGCTCTACGGCGAGCGGCTGAGCCCGGACGAGGTCGACGCGCTCGTGCTGTACCTGATGAGCCTCACGGCCGGTGACGTCGAGGACGGATCGTGACCACGCTCGATCCGGCGAGCCCGGACGTGTCAGGTCTCGGGGAAGATGTCCTCGGTGCCGCTGCCGGCGATGCCGTCGATGGTGCGCGTGCCGCGCAGGACGCCCTCGGCGTCGATGGTGTAGCTCGCGGTCCCGCTGGCCTCCCCGGTGCCCGAGCTGGTGGTGCGCCAGGTGACCTCGAACCGGTCGCCGGTGAGCACACCGGTTCCCTCCTGGATCGCGCCGGTGACGAGCCACTGCACGACGTATCGGTCGGCGGCGTCGGTGTCGGTGATGGTGACGGTGCCGCTGTACTCGACGCCGTTCGGGTCGACGCCGTTGACGACGTACGTGCCGACGATGCCCTCGTGATCGTCGATCGTGGCGCCGGGCAGCGCGCATCGCACCAGCACCACGGTGAGCACCACGACGAGGGCGACGAGCGGCCAGCGCCGGCGTCGCCGAGCGGGGGAGTCCGTCGGCAGGGTCATGCGCCGCAGGGTACTGCGGGGCTCTGGCGATCGACCGCCCGCCGTCGCGAGGACGGGGTCGGTGAGGGCGCCCGGATGCCGCGCTGGGCGAAGGTGGCCGCGTCGGTGCTCGTGGTGTTGGTGGTGGCCGCGATGTCGTTCGCGATCTTCAAGCCGATCAAGGTGTTGCCGCGCATCCGGCTCGCACCGGGCTTCGCGCTCGTCGACCAGCGCGGCGAGGCCTTCATCAGCGAGGACACCCGGGGCGACGTCACCATCTACACGTTCGTGCCGTCGGGATGTGCCGACGACTGCCAACTCGTCTACGACACCGTCCGGGACGTGATGTCGCGCCTCGGCACCGAGGTCGAGCTCGGCGACGACCTCGAGGTCCGGTTCGTCACCATCGTGCAGGACGCCGTCGACGCCACCGTCCTCGCTTCGCTCGCCACCGATGCGGGCGCCGACGGCGACCAGTGGCGATTCGTGTCGGGCACCGACACCCAGCTCGACACCGTCGTCGGTCTCGGCTTCCGTCACGCCCGTGGTCGCGACACGGCCACCCCGCACTTCGTGATCGTCGACGGGTGGGGCACCATCCGCGGCGACTACCGCTACCGCACCAGCGCCTCCGAGAGCGACAAGCTGGTCCGCCACGTCGACCTCCTCGTGTCCGAGGTGCAGAACTCGTCCGGCATCGCGTCGCTCGCCTACGGCGCCGCTCACGTCTTCATGTGCTACCCATGACCTCTCCCACCGAACTCCACACCACGTCCGCAGCTGCGGCCCCCGACACGGCCGGCGACACGTCGGCCCGAGCACGCACACGGCGTCGACGGCGTCGATGGGCCGTCGTCGCCGCCGTGGTGGCCATCGGCGCCCTCGCCGGCACGCTCGGCGTGCGGTGGCTCCGGCCGTACCTCTATCACGGCGCCGTGCTGCAAGCGCCCGACGAGGCGCCCTCGATGGAGGGGCTGCACTACACCGACGGCACCCCGGTCGACCTGTCCGCGCTCCGCGGCGACGTGGTGGTGGTGTACTTCGGGTACACCCACTGCCCGGACATCTGCCCCACCACGCTCGCGGCGGTGTCGCGGGCGCTCGACGACCTCGGCGGCGATGCCGACGACGTGCACGTCCTCGTGCTCACCATCGATCCCGAACGCGACACCGACGAGGTGCTCGAGGCCTATGTCGGCGCGTTCGACGAACGCATCCGCGGGGTCAGCGGCGACCTCGCGTCGATCGAGCGGGTCGCGTCGCTGTACGGCGTGTACTTCGCGAAGGGTGAGGCGATGGCCGACGGGTACGCGATGGACCACACGGCGACGTTGATGGGCATCGACCCCGACGGCCACTTGCGGATCGTGTGGCCGAACGAGATCACCGCCGCCGACCTCGCGTCCGATCTCGACGAGCTCCGCTGAGACCGTCGTGCCCGGCATCGTGCGACCACTGGCGCACCTCGCCGTCACGGCACTGCTCGTGTCGGCCTGCGGCGGTGACGGGGCGTCGGGCGTCGTGAGTGCCGACGGACGGCTGGAGGTGACGGGTGCCTGGGTGTGGGCCACGCCGCCCACCTCCGAGGAGGCTGCGGTGTACCTGGCGGTGCGCAACTCGGGCGACACCGACGACCGGTTGCTCGGGGCCCAGTCGGGCCGGTGCATGTCGATGCTGCCCCACGAGACCACCATCGACGCCGACGGGGTGAGCCGGATGACGGAGGCCACGGCGGCCGAGATGCGAGTGCCCGCCGGGGGAGAGCTCGTGCTCGAGCCGCGAGCGCTGCACCTCATGTGCGTCGGCCTCGCCACGCCGCTGGTCGACGGCGAGGCCTGGGAGGTGCAGCTCGGGTTCGAGCAGGCGGGTGCGGTCACGGTGTCGGTCGAGGTGCGACCGCTCGGCTGAGGTGTCGCACCCCGGGCGCACGATCCGGACGTGGCCCACCGCGCGATGCACACACCTCCGGCGCCCCGCACCGCCTGGGCCGATCTGGTGCTGCCGCACCGGTGTGCCGGGTGTCAACAGCTCGGGCCGGTGGTGTGCGACGCCTGCCGGTTCGCGCTGGGCACCAGCCCGGCGACGATCGTGCCGGGCGGCATCGCCGCCGCGCTCACCTTCGACGGGGTGGTGCGGACCGTCGTCCACGGGTTGAAGTACCGCAACCGGCGCGCTGCCGCCCGGGTGCTGGCGGCGATCACGGTCCGTCGACTCGGCCTGACGGGGCCGGGCGCGCCCCGCGTCGACCTCGTCACCTGGGCGCCCACCGGGCCGGCCCGCATCCGGCATCGCGGCTACGACCAGGCCGAGCTTCTCGCTCGCAGCATCGCTGCCGAACTCGGTGTGCCGTGCCGGCGGCTGTTGTACCGGGTGCACGGCCCGGCGCAGTCCGGGCGCGGGCGTGCCGAGCGTCTGCACGGACCGGCGTTTCGCGCCCGAGGTGGGCGAGGGCCACGGGTGCTTCTGGTCGACGACGTCGTCACCACCGGTGCCACGCTGATGGCGGCGGGCCGGGCGCTCTCTGACGCCGGCATCCCCGAGGTCCGGCTGATCGCCGTGGCCGCCACGCCGCGACCGGGTGAACGGCGGACGAACGGCGCCGGAGCGTCCGACCGGGTGCGGGCCGGTGCTCCCGCCTCCGAGCAGGCCCCCGGTAGGCTCGAAACCGCATGAAACTGCTCGATCGCATCCTCCGCGCCGGCGAGGGGAAGAAGCTCAAGGCCCTCCAGGGGCTCGTCCCGCACATCAACGGGCTCGAGCCGTCGATGCAGGCGCTCACCGACGACCAGCTGCGCGCGAAGACGGCCGAGTTCCGCGGCCGGCTCGAGCGTGGCGAAGACCTCGACGACATCCTCGCCGAGGCGTTCGCCGTGATGCGCGAGGCCTCGGTGCGCGTGTCGGGTCAACGGCACTTCGACGTCCAGATGATGGGTGGCGCCGCGCTCCACTTCGGGTGGGTGGCCGAGATGAAGACCGGTGAGGGCAAGACCCTCGTCAGCACCCTGCCCGCGTACCTCAACGCGCTCGGCGGCCGTGGCGTGCACCTGGTGACGGTGAACGACTACCTGGCGAAGCTGGCCGCCGACAACATGGGTCGCATCCACCGCTGGCTCGGGCTCGAGGTCGGGCTCGTCGTGCCGGGTTACCGCACGGCGCCGGCCCAGAAGCGCCAGAGCTACGGCTGCGACATCACCTACGGCACCAACAACGAGTTCGGCTTCGACTACCTGCGCGACAACATGGCCGGCACCGCTGCCGACAAGGTGCAGCGCGGCCACAACTTCGCGATCGTCGACGAGGTCGACTCGATCCTGATCGACGAGGCACGCACCCCGCTCATCATCAGCGGCCGTCTCGCCGACGCCGCCAAGCTCTACTACCGCTTCGCGTCGGTGGTCCGGTCGCTGAAGCGCGGCGTCGACTACGACGTGGAGGAGGACAAGCGCGTCGTGGTGCCGCTCGAGCCGGGCATCGAGAAGGTCGAACGCGCCCTCGGCATCGACAACCTCTACGACGAGGTGCAGCAGAACCTGGTGCACCAGTTGTCGGTGGCGCTGAAGGCCAAGGAGCTGTACAAGCGAGACAAGGACTACATCGTCGCCAACGGCGAGGTGAAGATCGTCGACGAGTTCACCGGCCGCGTGCTCGAGGGCCGCCGGTGGAGCGAGGGCATCCACCAGGCCGTCGAGGCCAAGGAAGGCGTGAAGATCAAGGAGGAGAACCAGACCCTCGCGACGGTCACCCTCCAGAACTACTTCCGCATGTACGACAAGCTGGCGGGTATGACCGGTACGGCGGCCACCGAGGCCGCCGAGTTGATGAACACCTACGGGCTCGCGGTGGTGCCGATCCCCACCAACCGCCCGATGATCCGCATCGACCAGGCCGACCTCATCTACAAGAGCGAGGACGCGAAGTTCGGCGCCGTGGTCGACGACATCGCCGACAAGTACGAGCGTGGCCAACCGGTGCTCGTCGGCACGATCAGCGTCGAGAAGAGCGAGCGCCTGTCGCGCATGCTCGACAAGCGCGGGATCGACCACGAGGTGCTCAACGCCAAGCAGCACGCGCGAGAGGCCGTCATCGTCGCCCAGGCGGGCCGCAAGCACGCCGTCACCGTGGCCACCAACATGGCGGGCCGTGGTGTCGACATCATGCTCGGCGGCAACCCCGAGGGCTTGGCCCGCCAGGAGGTGCTGCGAGAGGGGGTCGAGCCCGAGTTGCTCGTCGAGGACTTCGAGCTGCCGGCCGAGATCACCGACGAGTTCCGGACGGCGCGCACCGCAGCGCTCGCCCGCTACGGCGAGCTGCTCACCCGGTTCAAGGCACAGTGTCAGGTGGAGGGCGACGAGATCCGCGCCCTCGGCGGGTTGTACGTGCTCGGCACCGAGCGGCACGAGAGCCGGCGCATCGACAACCAGTTGCGCGGCCGTTCGGGTCGCCAGGGCGATCCGGGCGAGAGCCGCTTCTATCTCAGCCTCGACGACGAGCTGATGCGCCTGTTCGCCACCGGGGCGCTGAGCTGGGTGATGGGCCGCGCCCTGCCCGACGACGAGGCGATCGAGGCGAAGATGGTCACCAAGGCCATCGAGCGGGCGCAGACCACCGTCGAGCAGCGCAACGGCGAGATCCGCAAGAACGTGCTCAAGTACGACGAGGTGATGAACGAGCAGCGCAAGGTGATCTACCAGCGCCGCGATCAGATCCTCGCCGGCTCCGATCTCAAGTCGGCGGCGATGGAGTACCTCGCCGAGGCGATCGACGCCCTGCTCGAGACGCACTGCGCGAGTGCGGCCGACGACGAGTGGGACCTCGAGGGCCTCGCCACCGAGCTCAAGTCGTTCTGGCCCACCGACATCGGTGTCGCCCAGCTCGACGACGCCGGCAGCACCGACAAGATGTACGACCTGATCATGGCCGACGCCTCCGCGTTCTACGACAAGCGTGAGGCCGAGCTCGGTTCGGCGGTGATGCGCGACGTCGAACGGCAGGTGATGCTCCGCATCATCGACCAGCGCTGGCGCGAACACCTCGACGAGATGGACTACCTCCAGGAGGGCATCAACCTCCGCGCCGTCGGTCAGAAGGACCCGCTCACCGAGTGGCAGCGCGAAGGCTTCGAGATGTTCGGCTCGATGATGAAGGGCATCGCGCAGGACTTCGTCAAGTACGTGATGCACGTGCAGGTGGTGCGCAAGGAAGCGCCGGCACCCGTGGTGCAGAACGTGCAGCAGACCTCGAGCGACGATCTCATCGCCAACGGCTTCACCGCTGCGGCCAAGGCCGCGATGTCGCAGGGCGCGCTCGAACCCGAGGCCGAGCAGCAGGTGGCACGCGCCGAGGCGGCGGCCGCAGCGCCCGTGAAGCAGCAGACCGTCGTGAAGGACGAGTGGGCCAAGACGCCGCGCAACGCACCGTGCCCATGCGGCAGCGGCAAGAAGTTCAAGATGTGCCACGGCGCGGACGTCTGATCCGGACCGGCGACCTCGATGCGTGACTTCTCCGACGACCTGAAAGAGCTCCGCCGACGACTCGACGAGGCACAGGGCTACCTCAAGATCACCCCCAACCGCGACCGGTTGAAGGAGCTGGAGATCGAGGTCGCGCGCCCCGACCTCTGGGACGACCAGGACGCGGCGAAGAAGCTCACCGCCGAGTACTCGAACGTGAAGGGCGACATCGACGGCTTCGACGCGCTCAGCCGCGAACTCGAGGACGCCGAGGTGCTCCACGAGCTCGCCCGCGAGATGGACGACGAGACCCAGGAACCCGACCTGGTGGCCGCGTGCGACCACATCTCCACCAGCCTGCGGCAGCTCGAGCTGCGCAGCCTGTTCACCGGCGACCACGACGAAGCCGACTGCATCGTGCAGATCAACGCGAAGGACGGCGGCGTCGACGCCCAGGACTGGGCCGAGATCCTGCTGCGCATGTACTCGCGCTGGGCCGAACGCCGGGGGTTCGGATTCGAGGTCGACGAGATCAGCCCGGCCACCGAGGCCGGCATCATGTCGGCCGAGTTCACCCTCACCGGCCGCTACGCCTACGGGCTGATGACGTCCGAGCGGGGCACGCACCGACTGGTGCGGATCAGCCCGTTCGACAACCAGGGACGCCGCCAGACCAGCTTCGCAGCGGTGCAGGTGTGGCCGGTGATGGACGCACCCGACGTCGAGGTGAACGAGAGCGACATCGAGATGCAGGTGTACCGGGCGAGTGGCGCGGGCGGCCAGCACGTGAACAAGACCTCGTCTGCGGTGCGCCTCATCCACAAGCCCACCGGGCTCGTGGCCGCGAGCCAGGAGGAGCGCTCGCAGCTGCAGAACCGCGAGAAGGCGATGGTGCGCCTGAAGACCATGATCGCGGCCAAGATCGAAGAAGAGCACGCCGCCGAACTCGACCGCATCGCCGGTCGGCAGGCCCAGGTGGGCTGGGGCAGCCAGATCCGCAGCTACGTGGTGCAGCCCTACCAGATGGTGAAGGACCTGCGCACCGAGGTCGAGACCAGTCAGATCGACGCGGTCCTCGACGGCGACCTCGACGAGTTCATGGAGGGCTACCTCAGGTGGCGACGCCGCGAGGCCGAGTGAGCGCGTTAGGTTCGAGGCCCGCATGATCAAGCTCGAGAACGTCACGAAGAGCTACAGCACCGAGGTGACGGCGCTGCAGGACGCGACCTTCGACATCGCGAAGGCCGAGTTCGTGTTCCTCGTGGGTCCGTCCGGGTCGGGCAAGAGCACGCTGTTGCGGTTGATGAACCGCCAGGAGAAGCCCGAGAAGGGCATGGTGTGGGTCGCCGGTCGCAACATCAACGACATGCCCGACTCGAAGGTGCCGCACCTCAGGCGCAACATCGGCAACATCTTCCAGGACTACAAGCTGCTCGCGAACAAGACCGTGTTCGAGAACGTCGCGTTCGCGCTCGAGGTGATCGGCCGGCCGAAGCACGTGATCCGTCAGCAGGTGCCGGCCGTGCTCGACCTCGTCGGCCTGAACGGCAAGCAGGAGCGCTTCCCGCACCAGCTGTCGGGTGGCGAGCAGCAGCGCGTGTCGATCGCGAGGGCGTTCGTGAACCGGCCGCTGATCCTGCTCGCCGACGAGCCGACGGGCAACCTCGACCCGTCGACGGGCGAGGGCATCATGCGTCTGCTCGACCGGATCAACAAGACCGGCACGACCGTCGTGATGGCCACCCACGACCAGCGGATCGTCAACATGATGCGCAAGCGCGTCATCCAGCTCGACCGCGGGATCATCGTGCGCGACCAGGCCCGAGGGGTGTACGAGTAGATGTTCTCCCGCCTCAGCTACACCGTCCGCGAGATGTGGGCGAGCCTCCGCCGCAACTTCACCCTCACCGCCGCGGCGATCATCACCGCTGCGGTGTCGTTGTTCATCCTGGGGCTCACGCTCATGGTGCTGCGCGGCTTCGACAACCAGCTCTCGCAGTGGAGCGGCGGGGTGGAGATCATCGTGTACGTCGAGAACGACGCGACGCCCGAGCAGCTCGACGTGATCCGCACCGCGATCGAGAGCACGCCCGCCGTGATCGACATCTCGCGCCTCGAGTACCTCGACGCCGAGCAGTCGATGGAGGAGGCGCGCCGGTTGTTCGCCGGTGATCCCGAGACGCTCGGGTTGCTGAGCGTCGACAACATCCCGACGCAGTTCAAGCTCGTCCCGCAGGCCGACGTCTCGAGCGAGCTGCTGCAACAGGTGACGTCGTCGTACAAGGCCGAGTTGCCGAAGGTGTTCCGCGTCGCCTCGCCGAGCAAGCAGATCGAGGTGCTCGACACGCTGCGTGGCGTGGTGAGCTTCGTGCTCTACCTCGTCACCCTGGTGCTGCTGTTCTCGGCGGTGCTGCTCATCTGGAACACGATCCGCACGGCGATGTTCGCTCGTCGCCGTGAGATCGAGGTGATGAAGCTGGTCGGCGCGACGAACTGGTTCATCCGCGTCCCGTTCATGCTCGAGGGGCTCATCCAGGGCCTCGTCGGCGCACTGTTCGCGAGCGGTGGTGTGCTCACGGCCAACTGGTACTGGACGCGCACCGTCGAGTCGTTCCCGCCCGACTCCGGCTTCGGCGCGTTCGTCGTCACCGGCAACTACCCGCAGTGGGTGGTGCTGTGGCTGATGGTGCTCGGCATGCTCGTCGGTGCGATCGGCTCCGGCACGGCGGCCTCCAAGTTCTTGGACGTCTAGCCCGCCTGCCACGATCGGCGGATGGACTACGAGCAGATCCTCTACTCGGTCGACGACCATGTCGCCACGATCACCCTCAACCGGCCCGACCAGCTGAACGCGTTCACCGGCCGGATGATGTACGAGCTGGTCGACGCCTTCGACCGGATCGACGCCGACGACGACGTGCGGGTGGTGATCGTCACCGGTGCCGGGCGAGGCTTCTGCGCCGGTGCCGACCTCAGCAGCGGTGGTGACACGTTCTCCGGCGGCGGCAGCGACGTGAAGACGAAGGTGGAGGGCGTGCCGCGCGACGGCGGGGGCATCGTGTCGTTGCGGATCTTCGAGTGCACCAAGCCGGTGATCGCCGCCATCAACGGGCCGGCCGTCGGCGTGGGTATCACGATGACCCTGCCGATGGACATCCGGCTCGCGAGCGAGAACGCCAAGTTCGGCTTCGTGTTCGCCCGGCGGGGCATCCTGCCCGAAGCCTGCTCGTCGTACTTCCTCCCCCGGCTCGTCGGCATCAGCCAGGCCACCGAGTGGTGCTACACGGGCCGGGTGTTCGGCCCCGACGAGGCCAAGGACGGCCGCCTGGTGCGCAGCGTGCACGCGCCGGACGACCTGCTGCCCGCCGCCCGGGCGATCGCGAAGGAGATCGTCGACAACACGGCGCCGGTGTCGGTGGCGCTCACCCGCCAGATGCTGTGGCGTCTGCTCGGGGCCGACCATCCGATGGAGGCCCACAAGGTGGATTCGCGCGGCATCGCCGAGCGCGGCAAGAGTGCCGATTCCCGCGAGGGCGTGATGAGCTTCCTCGAGAAGCGTGCACCGCAGTTCCCGGTGAAGGTGAGCGACGGGCTGCCCGACATCTTCCCCGGTTGGGAACCGCGCGAGTTCAGCTGACACCGGTCCGGGGCGTCGCGCCGTGACGGCGGCGCAGCAGGATGCGGTTGTACCGCTGCAGGGCTGCCGGCGCGACGTTCATGACCAGGTTGGCCGCCACGCTCCAGCCGGCGGCGGTCCACCAACCTCGGGCAACGGCATGGCCGGCGACGACGAACGCGACGACGGCAAGTGAGGTGTGGCTCGCCTCGGCCGCGCACATGCGACCCTCGAGCGTCGCCACGGCGGCCGGGGTGGGATCGCGCGGGAGGTGCAGCCCCGGGTTGAACCATGCGATCGGTCCCCGACGCAACAGGCGCTTCACGACGCGGACGCCGAGCAGTTCGTACACACGACCCGAGGCCTCGAACGGTCGCAGCCGATGGTACGCCCGAGGCAGCCGGATCGGGATCACGCGACTCGCCGTTCCCACGCACACCATCGGCACCCAGACGGCCGTCACTGCGAACACTCCACCGTCGACGCCGAACGCGAGCCCGATCCCGACGAGCACGACGGTGCCGATCACGAGCGGCGCCACGACGAGGCCGAACCAGCGCACTCGCGCATCGTCGCGCCGTTCGCGAGCGATCGAGCAGAGGCGCACGTCCCGGTCCACCGGCCGTCCCGAGAAGGCGATCGTCAAGTTCCGGAATGGGAACCTCGCACCGCCCGGGTGCCCTGAGCTGGTGGTTCGACGATCACGAGTGCACGAATGGGACGACTTGTGGGAACCCGGAGAATTTGTCGTCAAGGACGACACGAGGCGTGCCGATGGATACCGCGAACTTCGCGGGCGGCACCTCTGGTACCAGTGCGGAGACTCGACAGAACCGCAACTGAGCTCCAGGGGGAGACTTCCGATGAACGTGACGACCGGCGACGTGGTGGAGATCGACGTGCAGGGTGAGGCGATGACCGCACTCGTGCTCCTCGCGACCCCCGAGGCAGTGATCCTCGACCCCTGTGACGGCACGATGCCGCTCGTGTTCCGCCCCGAGGACCTCGCCGATGTGCGGGTCTTCGACCCCGCCTTCGCCTGACGACACGGGGCCCGACCCCGCGTCAACCGCGGTGGTCGTGGTCGATCGTGGCCTCCCCGGACGGCACCCCCCGCCGTAGCCTGGGAGCCGTGACCGACGACGCGACACCGGAGATCACCTTCTACGACCGTGTCGGCGGGCAGGCGTTCTTCGACCGGCTCGTCGACGAGTTCTACGACGGCATCGCCACCGACCCGGTGCTCCTGCCGCTGTACCCGGACCAGACCGACCTCGCGCCGGCGCGACGCCGGTTGGCGCTCTTCCTCGGCCAGTACTGGGGCGGGCCGTCGACGTACCACGACGAGCGCGGCCATCCCCGCTTGCGGATGAGGCACATGCCGTTCACCGTCGGTCCCCTGGAGCGCGACCGATGGCTCGTGCACATGACTGCCGCCGTCGATGTCGTCACCCGAGATCTGCCCGACGCCGACGAGGCGATCGCGATCCAGCAGGTGCTGCTCGGCTACTTCGTCCCCGCCGCCGAGCACCTCCGCAACGACACCGGCCTGCCGATCTCGTCGAGCGATCCGCGTCGCTGACCGCGCAGGCAGCTGCGCTCAGCTCGACACGATCGGCGCTGCGCTCGCTTCGGCCACCCCCTCGGCCGACTGACGCTCCAACTCGCGCTCCAGCCGCGAGGTGTCCTCGAGCGTGAACACCTCGACCACTCGGCCCCAGCGCATCGCCATCGTCTGCACGAAGACGTTGTCGTACCGCCCCGTGGTGGTGGCCGCGGAGATCTGGACGCGGGTGGCGATCCGGGTGGCCCAAGGTGGTCCGTCGACCATCACCTCACGTACCTCGAACCGGGCGTCGGGGAACAGCCGGAACACCCGCTGCCACCAGGCCTCCATGTCGGACCGGCGGGTCCGCGTCCCGCCGAGACTGTGGTCGCCGGCGAACTCGTAACGGAAGGTCGGTGCCAGGGTGTCGAGCATCGGGCCGGCGTCGCCGGCCGACAGTGCGTGGAAGACGCCACGGACCTTGCTGCGGACGATGGTGTGGTACATGTTCCTCCTCGTGGATTCAATCGATGAACGTACTCGCCGCCGACCAGTGAGTTCAATCGAAGGATGCATCGACCGGCGGCCGCTAGCATGAACCCATGAGGCAGACGAGCTTCGCCGACTTCCACTGCTCGCTCGCGCGTAGCCTGGAGGTGATGGGCGACTGGTGGTCGCCGCTGATCCTGCGCGACCTGTGGGCCGGCATCGACCGGTTCGACGACCTGGTAACCGATCTCGGCATCTCGCGGAACCTGCTGGCGCAACGGCTGGAACGGTTGGTGGCCGGCGGGATCGTGGCGCGCGAGGCGTACCAGGATCGTCCGCTCCGACACCGGTACGTCCTGGCCGACGCCGGCCGCGAGCTGGTGCCGATCCTGGCCGCGCTCACTGCGTGGGGCGACCGTTGGGTGCCGCCGCCGGAGGGCCCGCCGCTGCGGTTCCGCCACGGACGACACCGCTGCGAGCCGATCGTCGTGTGCGACGGGTGCGGCGAGCGCCTGGACGACGCCTCGATCGGTGTGCGGCCCGGACCGGGCGGCGCCGTGGCGCCAGGGACGATGTTGTTGGGGGCGCTGCTCGGATCAGCGGACGCGTAGGGCGTGGCAGGCAATCGCGCTGGCGGCCGCGACGTTCAGTGAGTCGACGCCGTGGTGCATCGGGATCCGCACCCGGAGGGTCGCCGCCGCCTGCACCGCGTCGCTGAGCCCCACCCGTTCGGCTCCCAGGCACACCACCAGCCGATCGGGCGGGTCGACCGCGTCGATGTCGCGGGCGCCGGCGGCCGGTGTGAGCGCCGCCACCACGAAGCCCGATGCCACGAGGTCGGCCACCGTGGCCGCCACGTCGCGCGTGCGGGCGTGCGGGAACACGACCGCATGTCCCATCGACACCCGGAGCGAGCGTCGGGCCAGGGGGTCGGCGCTCGTGGCGTCGACGATCAACCCGTCCCATCCGAGGCCCGTGGCGTTGCGGATGATCGCCCCGATGTTCGCGGGGTTGTCGACGGCTTCCACCAACACCAGACGCGTCGCCGAGGCGGCGAGCGCAGCCACCGACGAGCGTGGTGGACGGCGGAACAGCGCGACCACCGAGTTCGGCACCCCGAGCTTGGTGACGAGTGCTCGTACTCGGTCGCCGCCTGCGTACACGGGGATGCGGGACACCAGCACCGCCGTCACGGGTGGCGGGCGCAGCTCGTCCACCAGTGCGACCACGGGTTCGCATCCGGCCGCCAGCGCACGTTCCACCACCAGGTCGCCCTCGGCCATGAACAGTCCCTCGCCGTCGTCGTTGCGCCGTTGCGGGCGCGACGACAGCTGTCGCTCGTTGAGCCGGAAGACGGCGAGGCGTTCGTCGTCGGGATCGTCGACGGGAATCAGCTCGGGCACGACCGGATGCCGGATCCGCTCAGTAGTACCAGGGGTACGGCGACCAGTCGGGGTCGCGCTTGTCGAGGAACGACTGCCGTCCCTCCTGCGCCTCGTCGGTGCCGTACGCCAGGCGCGTGGCCTCGCCGGCGAACACCTGCTGGCCGACGAGGCCGTCGTCGATCAGGTTGAACGCGAACTTCAGCATCCGCTGAGCCGTCGGGCTCTTGCCGTTGATCTCCGCCGCCCACCGCAGCGCAGTCGCCTCGAGCTCGGCGTGAGGCACCACCGCGTTCACCATGCCCATCCGGTGTGCGTCGGCGGCGGTGTACTCGCGGCCGAGGAAGAAGATCTCGCGGGCGAACTTCTGGCCCACCTGGCGGGCGAGGTAGGCGCTGCCGAAGCCGCCGTCGAAGCTCGCCACGTCGGCGTCGGTCTGCTTGAACCGCGCGTGCTCGGCACTCGCGAGGGTGAGGTCGGCCACCACGTGGAGGCTGTGGCCACCACCGGCCGCCCACCCCGGCACCACGCAGATCACCACCTTCGGCATGAACCGGATGAGGCGCTGCACCTCGAGGATGTGCAACCGGCCCGCCCGCCCCGGCTCGATCGTCTCGGCCGTGTCGCCCTCCGCGTACTTGTAGCCGTCCTTGCCGCGGATGCGCTGATCGCCCCCACTGCAGAACGCCCAGCCGCCGTCGCGCGGGGACGGACCGTTGCCGGTGAGGAGGACGCATCCCACGTCGGTGGACATGCGGGCGTGGTCGAGCGCGGCGTACAGCTGGTCCACCGTGCGTGGCCGGAAGGCGTTGCGCACCTCCGGACGGTTGAACGCGATCCGCACGGTGCCGTGCGCGACGGCGCGGTGGTAGGTGATGTCGTCGAACTCGAACCCGGGCACCTCGCGCCACGCGCTCGGGTCGAAGATCTCGGAGACGGCCTGCTGGTCGGACATGGCGGCCAGTGTGCCCGGTCCGGGCCGGCACCGCCCACTGCTACGGTTCGCGCTCATGCCCCACGCCACGATCAACGGCCAGCAGATCGCGTACGACGACACGGGTGGCGACGGCCCGCCGGTCGTGCTCGCGCACGGGTTCCTGATGGATCGCAGCATGTTCCGTCACCAGGTGGAGGCGTTGCGCGACCGGTACCGGGTGATCACCTGGGACGAGCGCGGCTTCGGCGACACGATCACCGACGGCGAGCCGTTCACCTACTGGGACTCGGCGTCCGACTGCCTCGCGCTGATGGACCACCTCGGCATCGACCGTGCCGTCGTCGGCGGGATGAGCCAGGGCGGGTACCTGTCGTTGCGGGTGGCGCTCACCGCGCCCGAGCGGGTGCGAGCGTTGATCCTGCTCGACTCCGGCGCGGCACTCGACGCGCCCGAGACGCTGGCCGCCAACTCGGGCATGGTGGACATGTGGCTGTCGGTCGGTCCGGTCGACGAGCTGGCGCAGGCGGTCGCGACGATCATCATCGATGATCCGGTGGAGAACCCGGTGTGGATCGCGAAGTGGCAGGCGCGGCCGAAGGAGTCGCTCGCCGAACCGGCCCGGTGCCTGCTCACCCGCGACGACGTGAGCCCCCGCCTCGGTGAGATCGCGTGCCCCGCGCTGGTGGTTCACGGCACCGAGGACACGGCGATCACGATGGCCCACGCCGAGGAGATGGCCGACGGCCTGCCCGGCTGTGGCGGCGTGGTGAAGGTGGCCGGCGCCCACGCAGCCAACCTCACCAACCCGGATCCGGTGAACGCGGCGATCCTCGATTTCCTGGCGGACCTGCCGGCCTGATCGGATCTCGCCCATGGCACTGCAGATCTTCGGCGTCCCCGGCCTGCCCGAGATCGTCCCCGGGAGCGACCTGGCGACGATGATCCTCGACGCAGCACACACGGCGGGCACGCCACTCGCCGACGGCGACGTGGTGGTGGTGACGTCGAAGATCGTGTCGAAGGCTGAGGGGCGCCTGGTCGAGCTCGCCGACGTGGAGCCGTCACCGTTCGCTCGCGAGTGGTCGTCGCGGTGGGACAAGGACCCGGCGGTCACCGAGCTCGTGCTCCGCGAGTCGAAGCGGGTCGTGCGCCAGTTGGGGCCGGTGATGATCACCGAGACCCATCACGGGTTCGTGTGCGCCAACAGCGGCATCGACCAGTCGAGCAGTGGAGCACACGGACGAGTGGTGCTGCTGCCCGTCGACCCGGACGCCTCCGCGCGAACCATCCGTGCCGGGCTGGTGGCTGCCGGTGTCGACGCCGCGGTGATCGTGAGCGACACCTTCGGCCGAGCCTGGCGCGAGGGTCAGACCGACATCGCGATCGGCGTCGCCGGGATCACGCCGATCCTCAGCTACATCGGCCAGGTCGATCCGCACGGCCACGAGTTCAAGGTGCAGGCGATCTGCACCGCCGACGAGTTGGCAGGCGCCGCGGAGCTGGTGAAGGGCAACGTGTCGCGCGTGCCGGTGGCGGTGATCCGAGGGTTCGTGTACCAGACCGACGACGACGCCACCATCGCCCCGGTGCTGCGCGACCAGAGCCGCGATCTGTTCCGCTGACGCGACGGGCGCGCGTTCGCGGGAAATCGGCGCATCGCCTGCCACGCCGACGGCTACACAGGTGGCGTGACGCAGCTCGTCGTTCCCGAACTGGTCCGGCGACGTGCGTCGAGCAACGGTGCTGCGGGCACGCGCTGGCTCGAGGAGCTCCCCGCGGTGATCGACGAACTCGCCGACCGCTGGCAGCTCGACGTGGGCGACCCGTTCTCCGGCGGCACGGCGGCCTACGTGGCTGCGGCGACCGACGCGTCGGGCAGGGCGTGTGTTCTGAAGGTCGCGATGCCGCTCGATGCCGCCGAACGGGAGACGTTCACGCGGAGCGTGCGGGCGCATCAACTGGCAGCGGCTCGGGGCTGCGTCGAGTTGCTGGCCCACGACGAGCCCCGTGCCGCCCTGCTGCTGGAGCGGCTCGGACCAGATCTGCACGAGCTGGGCCTGTCCGTCTCCGAGATCCTGGAGGTGATCGCGGCGACCCTGCGGGTGTTCTGGCATCCGATCTCCGCCGACTCCGGACTGCGCACCGGAGACGACCAGGCGCGCTGGCTCTCGCAGTTCATCGTCAGCACCTGGCACGACCTGGGCCGGCCGTGCGACCGGACGGTGGTCGATCGTGCACGTCGGTTGTGCGATCGCCGAGCGGCGGCGTTCGATCCCGAGCGCTCGGTGCTCGTCCACGGCGACGCTCACGGCTGGAACACGCTCGCTGCCGGCGACGGGTCGTATCGGTTCGTCGACATCGAGGGACTGTGGTCCGCCCCCGAGCACGACCTCGGCGTCGCGATGTGTGAGTACAACGAACCCCTGGTCGCCGGCGACACGCCGGCACTCGTCGTCGCACGAGCCGAGCTGCTGGCACGCCGCTGCGGCGTGGATCCCGGTGTGGTCTGGGAGTGGGGATTCATCGAGCGGGTGACGACGGGCCTCGCCAACCTGCGTGACTTCGACGACGGCAGCGGCTGGGTCTTCCTCGAGGTGGCTGCTCGCTGTCTGTCGACGCCGATCTGACGACGCCGATCTGACGACGCCGATCTGACGACGCCGATCTGACGACGACGCCCGGCGCGCCGTCAGCCGTCGCCGAGCGTTTCGACGAACGCACGGACCGCGGCGACGCCGGTGGCGGGAAAGTTGATGTTGAGGCCATCGAGGCCCATGTCGAGCAACTCGCCGTAGCGCTCGGCGGTCTCCCAGTCGCGATCGTTCGGCCACACCCAGATCAGGTAGCCGGCGGCGTGCGAGTCGGCGATCAACTCGGGGGTGATCACCTGCAGGCCCTCGTACTCGATCGGCAGCTGCAGGATCCGCATGCCGTCGGGCAACGGCGTGCGGTCGAGCACCCAGCCGGTCGACGCCGCCAGGCCGGGGGTGAGCTCGACCTCGGGAGCGAGGGCGGCGAAGGCGTCGACGACCGCGTCGTCGAAGGAGGTGACGATCGCCGCGTCCAGCCGATCGAGCTCGCGCAGTTCGGCCGCGAGCACCTCGGCCGCGGCGATCGCCGGGGCGCCCGTGCCCTTGATCTCGATGTTGAGCGGTAGCTCGGGCCACGCCTCGACGATGTCGCGAAAGCGTGGGATACGGAAGTCATCGGCGGTGAACCCTGCGGGCGCCGATCGCTCGCCGGTCCGGACACCGCGGTACAGATAGGCCTCGTCGGGTTGGTCGCGGCAGACACAGTCGGGGGTGAACCAGTGGGCGTTGTCGAGCAGCGACAACTCGTCGTAGGACATCGCCGCCACGTCGCCCGTGCCGTCGGTGGTGCGGTCGACGTCACCGTCGTGGTGCACCACCAGGACGCCGTCGCCGGTGAGCTGGACGTCCATGTCGAGCACGTCGACACCGGCCGCCACGCTGTTGGCGAACGCGAACGGGGTGGAGTGCGGGAACTCGTCCTCGCCGCCCGCGTGGCCGAGCACCACCGGACGGCCGAGCGCGAGCACCTCCTCGACCGTCCGTGCCGCGGCCTGCCCGGTGGTGGTGGACGGTTCGGCCGCCGTCGTGTCCGGTGAGGTCGTGTCCGGTGAGGTCGTGTCCGGTGAGGTCGTCGCAGGCGGGATGGTGGTCGGCTCGGCGGTCGTCTCGGTCGCCGTCGTCCCGGTCGCCGTCGTCCCGGTCGCCGCCGCGGGTGACGAGTCCTCGTCCGCACAGGCGGCGAGGACGAGGGCCGAGGCGACGGCGACGAGCACGAACGGGTGCCGGGACATGGCCGGCACCCTAGGCCGAGCGGGGCCGGATCAGGCGGTGAGTGCGCTCGTGACGATCCGGGTGATCTCGTCGCCCGGCAGCTCGTCGTGCACACAGAGGGCGTCGGCGATCGCGATCAGCGCGCTGCGGTGCTCGAGGAGCATGCACGCCACCCGATCGGCGGCGCTCTCGAGGATCGCCTCCACCTTGGCCCGGCTCTGACCGTCGGCCAGTACCTTGGCGACGAGGTTGCCACCCATGGCCGACGCGGCGGCTTCGAGGCTGATGAGCGTGTCGCTCGCCCCGAGCTGGCCCACCATCTGTGATGCGATCGTGGTGGCCGCGGCGAGGTCGCTCGCGATGCCGCTCGACGCCTCGCCGAACTCCTGGATCTCGGCGGCGCGGCCGCCGAGCGCGATCGCGATGAGATCGGACGCCTCGCTCGGCGTGCGGAGGTGCTTTTCGTCGGGATCGACGTGCGACACCAGGCCCAGGGCGCCGCCGCGCCGCAGGATCGTCGCGATCTTCACCTCGCGTCCGGTGAGCACGGCCGACAGTGCGTGGCCGGCCTCGTGGATCGCGACCCGTCGGCGCTCGTCGGGGTGGTATCCCACCGGGTGCGAGAGTCCGACGTCGTTGGTGAGCTGGGCCTCGATCACGTCACGCATCGTCATCTTCGTGCGTCCGTGGCGGAGGGCGACGATCAGCGCCTCGTCGAGCAGGCGCTCGATCTTCACCGGGCTGTAGCCGGCGGTCATGTCGGCCACGGCGAACTCGTTCACCTCGGGCACGTGCGACTTGCGGTCGAGGTAGTAGCGGGCGATCTCGACCCGGTCGGCACGAGGCGGCAGGTCGAAATGGATCACCCGGTCGAAACGGCCGGGGCGCAGCAACGCCGGATCGAGGTCGGCGGCACGGTTGGTGGCGGCGATGATCAAGATGTTGGCCGTCGTGGGGCGCGGACGGGGGAGCGCCCGGTCGTGGGGCAGGAACACGTTGATGCCGTCGATGAACACCGTCTTGATCCGGTCCTTCGGCGCCGGCAGGTCGAAGCTCTGCATCTGCACCAGCAGTTCGTTCACCACACCGACGATGCCCTCACGCATCGAGCCCGAGTTCATGCCACTGCGCGCACCGCCGATCGCGTCGAACTCCTCGATGAAGCCGATGGCGCCGCCCTCGGCGCGTGCGGCCTTGCGGAGCGCCTTGAAGTACGAACGGATCTTGCGGTTGGTCTGGCCGTAGTACATCGACTGGAAGGTGCTCGCCGACACGAACAGGAACGGCACACCGGCCTCCGCCGCCATCGCCTTCGCCAGGTAGGTCTTGCCCGTGCCGGGAGGGCCCTCGAACAGCACGCCACGCCGAGGGCTGCCACCCATCTCGGTGGCGAACGTCTCGTGGGCGAGGAACAGGTTCAGGGTGTCGACCGCTTCGCGCCGCGTGGCCTCGGCGCCCACCACGTCGTCGAGGCGCACGTTCGAGTCGCTCGGACGCAACAGGGTGTGCGGTGAGTGTCCGGCGCCGAGGAACGGGATGAGGATCAAGCAGGCGAGGATGACCATCAGCCCGAGCATCATCGTGGTGGTGGGATCGTTGGTGAGCCAGCCCGGCACGCCGGGGCGCACCGGATCGCCGGTGAGCTCGCGGAACCAGAACCAGGCGAGCGGCAGCCCGAGCAGGCCGACCGCCCACCACAGCCGCCGCCGCCGCACCCGCTCGCGGGCTGCTCTCGCGTCGACCTTGTCGTGGTCGATGATCCGTCCGTGGTGCAGCTGATCGATGTTCATCCCGTGTCCCGCCTGTGCTCCGCCTGTGCTCGAATGGTTCCGCCCCGAGATGCCGCGAGCGATCGACGGCATGCGGGGCACTGTACCCCGATCTCACACAGAGTGGCAACGTTTCACTTTCCGTGGTCACGTCCCCGCGTGTGGCGACACCGCTTGAACGGCGCTTGACCGTCGCATCCGGCCACACCACGACCCGCCTCCGAGGTGGCGACGGGGAGTCCGGCCGGCGATCGATCGGGAACGGATCGACTTCAGCCCATCGGCTAAGGTCCGCCCGTGGTCGAGCTGCCGACGCGTACGTCTCCCCGTCAGGCACGCTCGGCGAAGTCGCTCGACCTGATCCTCGACACGGCCGAGCGGCTGTTCCACGAGCGTGGCGTCGTCGAGACCTCCACCGTCGACGTCGCGGCCGCCGCAGGTGTGTCGGTGGGGCGCCTGTACTACTGGTTCCCCGACAAGGACGCCGTCACCAATGCCGTGATGCAGCGTGCCGAGCAACGGATGCGCGAGTTCTTCGACGGCGTCGTGCTCGCCGACGAGCGCAGCTCGACGCCCGAGCTCATCGACCGCATGATCCCCGCCGCGGCCGACTTCTTCCGCAGCCATCCGGGGAGCCTCGCCGTGTTGATGCGCGGTCCGGTCGATCCGGTGGACCACGGGCGCTCGATGTGCGAGTACATGGAATCGCTGGCCGGCCGGCTCGTCGAGGCACGCGTGCCCGATCTGCCGACCGACGAGCGCGACCTGGTGGCGCGCACGATCACCCGGATCGTCGTCGGCATGATGACCGAGTACGTGCACGCGGACGAGGCCGCTGCCGCGCTCGTCCTGGCCGAGCTGCGTTACGTGTTGGCGGCGTACCTCCACAGCCGCTACCCGGGTCGACGAGCAGCCGTGTGGCGCGACGACGACCACACGATCCGCCCGTCACGGCCGGCGCTCGGTTTCGACCGTGCACCCCGACCGGTGTACCCGGCACTCGGCGCGTACGAGGCGCTCGGCACACCCGCCGACCACGGCAGTGGCGGCTGATCGAGACGTCCGGTGACGGATCTGTTGTTCGCATACGGCACGCTGTTGCCGGGTGACGTCCGCTGGCACTTCCTCCAACCGTTCGTGGTCGACGAGGGTGTGGCCGACCGCGCTCGTGGCACGTTGTACGACACCGGGTGCGACTACCCGGCGGCGAGGTTCGCGAGCGACACCCCCGACGGCACGGACACCAACGGCACGGACACCAACGCCACGGACACCGCCGGCACCATCGTCGGTCGCGTGTTCCGCCTCGTGGTCGACCGTCGGGACGAGGCCCTCGCCCGGCTCGACGAGGTGGAGGGCGCCGTCGCCGGCGACTACCGGCGTGTGCTCGTCGACACCCTCGCCGGCCATCGCGCCTGGGCGTACGCGTACGGCGGCGGTCTCGATCTCGCACCGATCGCCGACGGGTCGTGGGTCGTGCACCGCACCCGACTCGGTCGACTGCCACTCGTCTGATCGGAGGTCGCCGTGAGCGACCGGTTCCCCGGATGGCGGGTGGTGCTCGCCAGCTTCGTGTGCCTCGCCACGACCTCGGGTCTCGGGTTCTACGGGCTCGCCGTGTACCTCACGGTGCTGTCGCGCGAGCAGGGCTGGAGCGTCGGGTCGATCTCCGCCGCCGGCACCTTGTTCTTCTTCGTCGCCGGTCTGGCCGGGCTCGTGGCCGCGCGTGCGATGGCGCGCCGCGACGTGCGTGCCGTGGTGGTCTTCGGTGCGATCACCGGTGCGATCGCACTCGTGTTGCTCGGCCGGGTGAGCGAGGTGTGGCACGTGTACGTCGTGTACTCGCTGCTCTCCATCGGCCACACCTTCGCCGGCCTCGTGCCCGCCACCACGGTGGTCACCCGGTGGTTCCACCTCAAGCGCTCGCAGGCGCTGGCAGCGGCGAGCACCGGGCTGAGCGTCGGCGGCATGGTGCTCACGCCGCTCGTCAAGTGGTTGCTCGATCGCCACGGACTCGCGGGCACCGCCCCATGGCTCGCGGCGATCTGGCTCGTCGGCATCGTGCCCGTCACCCTGGCGTTCACCCGCGGTGATCCGGCGCTGCTCGGCTGGCAGCCCGACGGCGCGCGGATCTCCGACGGCGTGGCCCCGCCGATGGCGAGCGTCGCGTACGCCGACGCGGTGCGGTCGCGCTTCTTCCTGCTCGTCACCGCCGCCTACACGGTGATCCTCGCCGCACAGGTGGGTGGCATCCAGCAACTGGTGAAGCTCGTCGAGGAGCGTTCCAGCGCGTCGCTCGCCACGATCGCCACCACGGTGCTGGCGGGCACCAGCGTGGTCGCCCGCCTGGTGGGTGGGCAGGTGCTCGCCCGGCTGCCGATGGCGAGGTTCACCGCGATGATGGCCGCGTTGCAGGGTGCGGCGCTCGTGTGGATCGCACTGGTGACGTCGAGCGTGCCGCTGTTCGGTGGCATCGTGCTGTTCGGTGCGACGGTGGGCAACCTGTTGATGCTCCATCCGTTGCTGGTGGCCCACCAGTTCGGACCGGCCGACTACGCCCGCATCTTCAGCCGCAGCCAGTTCGTCGTCTTCCTCGGCACCGCGGCCGGGCCGTATCTGCTCGGCGCGCTGCACGACGCCACCGATGGGTACCGCGTCGCCTACGTGGTGGCCGGCACCTTGTCGCTCACCGGTGCGCTGCTGTTGCCGAAACGCACCAACGAGCCGGTGCATCCACCGACCGTGCCCGCCTGAGCCGGCCGGTTCGGACGAAGGTCAGGTGTCGAGCGACTCGCCGATCGTGCGGATGCTGTGCTCGGTGATCGGGTCGGCCACCACGATCAGCTCGTCGATCCCGGCGTCCGCGTACTCGCGCCACACGGCAGCCAGCTGCGCGGCGGTGCCGGTGACCGCCGGCGCCGCCGGGTCGTGGGGGCGTTCGCCGGCGTCGCCCAGACGGACCAGCACGCAGACGCTGCGACCCACCGATGCCGGGTCGCGACCCACCTCGACCGCCAGATCCGTGACGCGTGCCGATCGCCGAGCGGCACCCTCGGGACGATTGCCGGTGTCGGTGAACCACGTGTTCCAGCTGGAGGCGGTCGGGAGCGCGAGCCGCAGCATGCGCTCGCCGTTGCTGCCGATCATCAGTGGCAGCGGCCCGCCACCGGCGCGGCCGGGGAGCAGCACGGCGTCGTCGGCACGCACGAACCGCCCGTCGAGCGTGCTGCGCCCACCGCTCGTGAGCGCCGAGATGATCGGCCACGCTTCTGCGAAGCGGTCGACCCGGTGGTCGTACGGGATGCCGAACGCGTCGAACTCGGCGCGATTCCACCCGGCGCCGAGCCCGAGGACGACACGGCCACCGCTCACCTCGTCCACCGTCGACGCCATCTTCGCCAGCACGGCCGGCGGGTGGAAGCCGGCGCAGGCCACGAGTGGGCCGAGCTGTACCCGCTCGGTGACCGCAGCCAGCGCAGCGAGCAGCGTGAACGCCTCCCAGGGTCCGCGTTCGGGCCGCCCGTCGCCGCGGTAGAGCAGGTGGTCGCCCACCCAGATCGAGTTGAACCCCGACGACTCGGCCGCACGTGCCATCGAGACGTACTCGGACCAGCGCACCACTCGTTCCACCTCGGGGAGCTGGATGCCGATGCGTGGCCGGCGGGCGCCGGCCGGCGCACTCGACTGATGGTGTGTGCTCGGACGATCGTCTGCGGCAGGTGTGGGGTCGGTGGGCACTGCGTCACGGTACCGTCGGGGGTGTGGTCGGCTTCGCTCGGTTCACCGTCACCGCCGACGACACCACGGGTGCGCTCGAGACGGCGGCCGCATGTGCCGACCTCGGCCTGCGGGCCACCGTGTCCGGCGCAGGCGCCGGGGTGGCGTCCGGGGCCGTCGGGTCGACCGACGGGTCGACCGACGGTGTCCGCGCCGACGTGACGGTGATCGACCTGCGCAGCCGGCACCTCGAGCCACTCCACGCCCGGGCGAGGCTGGCGGCGTTCGTGCGGCGCCGCGCCGCGCTCGACGTCCACAAGATCGACTCCACGCTGCGCGGCAACTGGGCGGCCGAGGTCGGGGCGCTCGTCGACGCCGGCCGCCGCGTGGTGATGGTGCCGGCGTTCCCCGCCGCCGGCCGCACCTGCGTCGGCGGTGTGGTGCGGGTGGACGGCGAACCCGTGCATCTCGGCGCGTTCGGCCACGACCCGCGCTCGCCCGTCACGACGTCGCGACCCGCCGACTCGCTCGCGGGCGCGGTGGAGGCCGCCGACGCCGGCGCCACCGCAGCAGCGCTCGACGCCGGAGCGACGATCGTGGTCGCCGATGCCGCCGACGACCGTGCGCTCGAGGCCCACGTGCGCGCCGTACACGACCGTGACGACCGCGACGAGGTGGTGCTGGTCGGCCCCGCTGCGGTGGCGACCGCGCTGGCACGGCGCCGACTCGGTGCGTCCGCGCTCACGACCCGAGGTGCGTCCCACATCGTGACCCGTTCGTCCCCGTCGGCCGTTCCGCCCGGCCGGGTGCTCGTGGTGTCGGCGAGTCGTCATCCGTCGGCGCTCGAACAGCTGGTTCGCGTCCGTGGGCGTGGCATCCCCGTGGTGCAGCCGCCGCCCGAGGCGCGCCCGGCGGACGCCGACGCCGTGCTGGCGGCGCTGGCCGACGAGGCACGTCGGCAGCTCGCCGCCGACGACGGCATCGGCACGCTGGTGGTGGTGGGCGGCGACACGGCGGCGGCGGTGCTGGGCGACACCACGATCGACGTGGTGGGCACGGTCGGCGTCGGCGTGGCGGCAGGTGTGGTGCACCTGATGGGCCGGCGCCTTCGTCTGATCACCAAACCCGGAGGGTTCGGCTCGGCCGATACGTTGGTCGACGTGCTCGACGCGCTCGACGACCGGTGGCCCACATGACCGACCGCGCCGGGGCCGCCGTGCCACTCGCGATCACCATGGGCGACGCGTCCGGGGTCGGCCCCGAGATCGTGCTCCGCCACCACCTCGACCACGGTCTCGGCGACGCCGTCGTGTTCGGCGACCTCGCGATCCTCCGACACGGCGTCGGGCTGCTCGGACTCCCGCTCGATCCCGACCGCGACATCGTCGCCGTCGCCGACCCGTCGGCTCGCGGTGAGGCGGTCGACGGTCGGCTCCGCGTGATCGACCTCGGGCTGCTCGACGCCGACGCACACCGCCCCGGCGAGCTCGACGCCGCAGCGGGCGCCGCGGCGCGGGCGTACGTGGTGGCGGCCACCCGAGCCGCGCTCGCCGGCCAGGTGGCTGCGGTGGTGACGCTGCCGATGAACAAGGAGGCGACGCAGCTGAGCGACCCCACCTTCGTCGGTCACACGGAGCTGATCGCCGCTGCATGTGGCGTGAGCCGGTACTCGATGATGCTCACCGCCGGCGATCTCGCGGTCACCCACGTGAGCACCCACGTGTCGCTGCGCGAGGCGATCGAGCGGGTCACCGAATCACGAGTGCTCGACGTCATCGAGCTCACCCACCACACCCTGCGCCGGTTCCTGCCGGCACCGCGGGTGGCCGTGTGCGGCCTCAACCCGCACGCCGGCGAGCACGGTCTGTTCGGCGACGAGGACCTGCGCCACATCGTGCCCGCGATCGCCGCCGCGCGGGCCGCCGGCATCGACGCCACCGGGCCCCATCCCGCCGACACCGTGTTCCACCAGGCGGTGCACCGCCGACGGTACGACGCGATCGTGTGCATGTACCACGACCAGGGGCACACGCCGATGAAGCTGCTCGCGTTCGAGACCGGCGTCAACGTCACGATCGGTCTACCGATCGTGCGCACCTCGGTCGATCACGGCACCGCGTTCGACATCGCCTGGCGCGGTGAGGCGTTCACCCGCTCGCTGCAGCACGCGATCGACTGGGCACGCCGACTCAGCGGTTGACCTCGACCGGTTGCTCGGCGGCTCGGTTGCGCCGTTCGAGCCGAGCCTCGGGCAGCAACACCATCGACGACACCACGATCAGGGCGGCGGCGATCCACGCCACGGTCTCGAGGTCGAATCGCTCGATCACCAGGAAGCCGAGCATCGGGGCGCTCACGGCGCGGACGCCGGTGAAGAAGGTGTGCAGGCCCATGTAGTCGGCCACCCGCCCCGGCGGGGCGAACTTGGTGACCCAGAGGCTCCACATCAGGTCGCCGCCCGCGCTGCCGACCCCGAACGCGATCGCACCGAGGAACAGGCCGAGGTCGGACGAACCGGAGAAGAACGCGGCGACGTAGAGCGCGAACAACAGGTTCACCATGATCCGGGCCGAGAAGAACGACAGCCGGTCGAACAGCGACCCGAACAGCGGCATGCACGCGAGCCGCACGATCGAGGGCACCGTCACCGTGAGCAGCGTGATCTGCGCCGCGTCGGCGGCGATGCCGTACCGCGGGCTCGCCAGGTACTCGACGCGCAGCGGCAGCAGCATCAGGTTGCCGAACCCCATGAGCATCCAGGCGATCAGTGTGAGTCGCAGCTGCCGGTCCTCGCCGAGCAGATGGAAGTGGGGGAGCGCCCGTGAGCCGCCGTCCACCGGTGCGAGCGGCTCGGACGGGATGTTCGCCTGCGCGACGCCCACCAGGGCGAGCGCCACGGCGGCGAGCACGAGCAGCTGCCACCAGCGATCGGGGTGGTGCTTCAGCAACTGGCCCATCCACAGACCGGCCAGCGCGCCGACGGCGACACGTACGGCCATGCCCCGGCCCACCCGCCGACCGCGGTCGAGCGCGGCGAAGTTGCGTTCGTAGGTGGCCGTCGTGAGCGGGATCGGTGCGCTGATCGCGGCGATGCCGACGATCGAACCGACCACGAGCAGTGCGAGCGCGCCGGTGGCACCGACCGCCAACCCGATCGCGCCGACCGCGCTGATCGCGGCGGCGACCACCATGATCGGCCGCCCGGTCGTGCGTGCGCGTGCGGTGACGACCGGCGAGAGCAGGAGTCCCACGCCGCTCGCGGCAGCGATCGAGCCCTTCACCCAGCCGGGCGCGTCGAAGCGGGTGATCGCGATCGTCAGCACGATCGTCGACTCCACCGGCACCAACACCCCGGCCGGGACGGCGCGGAGCACGTCGACGATCTGGGTCCGCCGGACGACCCGGGGGTCGTCGCTCGGTCGGCCGAGCATCAGACGAGTCGCCGGAGCGCGGCTTCGGCGGGTGCTGCCGCCGTGAGCACCACGTGCGCGTCGACCACCCAACACCCGCCACGGCTGACGATCGCCGGGTTGATGTCGAGCTCGAGGACGGCAGGGTGTTGATCGACGAGGTGGGACACGCGGGTGATCGTGTCGACGAGCGCATCGATCGGCAAGCCGGCGCCGGCGAGCGCATGACCGAGTCGGGACGACTGCACCAGGTTCGCAGCCGCAGCGGCCGACACGGGCGCGAGCCGGCTCTCCTCGTCGCCGATCGCGTCGGCCATGATGCCGCCGAGGCCGACCGTGATCACCGGCCCGAGGCGTTCGTCGGTGGTGCAGCGGATGCGCACGTCCACCCCCGGCGGCACCATCTGCTGCACGGTGATGCACGCGGCGTCGGCACCGAGACTGGCCCGCATGACCACGGCGGCGTCCCGCACCGCATCGGCATCCGCGAGGTCGAGGGCGATGCCCGCCTCGGCGGACCGACCTGCGCGGCGGTGCTCGGCCTTGATGCTGACCGGATATCCGACGCGTGACGCGACGGCGGCGACGTCGTCGACGGACACGGCGTCGGTGAGTTCGGCGCGCGCCACCTTCACGCCGTACGCCGTGAGCACCGCCTCGACGTCGGCGATACCGGCCGTCACCGTCGATGCCGTCGAGGCGTCGACGCCCTCGAGCGCGTGCATCACTGCGTCGGTGGCCGCGTCGAGGTCGACGTGGTCGAGTTCGGCCACCGACGACGCACCTTCGGTGTCGAGCCAGCGGCGATAGCGCACCAGATGACCGAGCACGGCAGCGGCGGGCTCGGGGAACGAGAACGAGGGCACGCGCGACCCGTGGCACACCGGGCCGTCGTGGCGGCCGAGCATCACGGCCACGACCGGCTTCTCGGTACCCGCTGCGGCTGCGGCGATCACCTCGTCCGGCACCTGCGCCGACATGATCGGCGGCGCGTACATCACCAGCACGGCGTCGTTGGCGGGGTCGGCGAGCGCGTCGGCGAGCGCCGGACCGTAGTCGTCGATCGTCGATCGCCAGTCGAGCGGGCGGGGGGCGGGCACCACCTCCAGGCCGGCGTCGACCAGCGCCGCTGCGGCGAGCACGCCGGGACTGCGCGAGTTGGTGAGCACGGCGACTCGCGGACCGGAGGGCACCGGCTGGCACGCGAGCACACGGGCGGTGTCGAGCATCGCTCGTACCGTCGGCACCTCGATCACGCCGGCCTGCTGGTAGAGGGCCTCGCTCGCGATGCCGAGTGCTGCGGCACCGGTTCGCACGGCGACGATCGGCCGAGTGCGCGACACACGCCGGGCGATGCGGGCGAATTTGCGCGGGTTGCCGAAGCTCTCGGTGTAGATCGCGATCACGCTCGTGCGTTCGTCGTCCTCCCAGAACTGCAGGAGGTCGTTGCCCGACACGTCGCTCTTGTCGCCGAGCGACACGAACCACGAGATGCCCATCGACATCTGCGTCGCGAGTTGCAGCAGCGATGCGCCGAGCGACCCGGACTGCAACGAGATCGCCACACCGCCGGCGGGCAGCCCGACGGGGACGAGCGCCGCCTGGACGCCGACCGACGGCGCTTCCGTGGTGGCCTCCGTGGTGGCGTTCGACGGGGCCGCGGACTCGGTGGCGGCGGGCTCGGCGGTGGTCGTCGGGGTGACCGCCGGCTCGGACGACGTCGCACCGTCGAGTGCCACCCGTCCGGTCGCGACCCCCATGCTCGCCGGCCCGATGATCCGCATGCCGTAGCGGCGGGCTTTGGCGACGATCGCCGCCATGTCGACGTCGGTGCCGTCGACGGCGGTGAGCACCACCGCACCACGCACCCGCTTCTCGATGCACTGGTCGATCACGGTGGCGAGCGCCGAGGCAGGGACCGCGACGACGGCGAGCCACACGTCGTGGTCGATGTCGAGCACCGTCGGATACGCCCGCGTGCCGCCGACGGTGTCACGCCGCGAGTTCACCGCGAAGATCGGCTGCACACCGCCGCTCGCCACGCTGCGCCACACCTCGTTGCCGATCGAGCCCGGTTCGTCGCTGGCGCCGATCACCGCCACCGACCGCGGCAGCAGCAACCGAGCGATCGAGCGGCTGTCGGCTCGCCGCTCCCGTCCTTCGACCGAGTCGACGAACTGTTCGGTGTCGGTGAGCGGGAACTCGAGTTCGATCACGCCGCTGTCGAAGTGGCGCTGCACCGGCCAGCCGGCGCGCGAGAACACCACGAGCATCGGTCGGTTGTCGGCGAGCACGTCGGCGGTGAAGCGGTTGATCCCGTTCGACCGGGCGATCGCGGCCAGGTGTTCGAGCATCAGCGTCGCGATGCCCTTGCCGCGATGCACGTCGTCCACCATGAACGCGACGTCGGCGTCGCTGCGCCCCGGCCACTTCTCGTAGCTCGCCCACGCGGCGAACTCGCCGTGGATCTCGAGCACCAGCGCGACGCGACCCACGAAGTCGACCTGGGTGAAGTGGGCGAGCTCGGCGTCGGTGAGCGAGGGCTTCGGCGAGAAGAACCGTCGGTAGAGGTTCTCCCGGGGTTGCCGCTCGTGGAACGCCAGCAGCGCCGGGGCGTCGGCAGCGGTCATCGGCCGCAGGTATCCGGTCTCCCCGTCGGCGAGGACGACGCTCGTCGCCCAGTCGTCGGGAGTGCGCTCGTCGCGTGTACGCACCACGCAGCGAGCTTGCCACATGCGGGTACCGAGCCCGTGCCGACGATGACCTTCGGCCCTGTCGCTGCGGTCACAGCGCGGGCAGGTTGTTCACATGGTCACGACCACGCCGAGGTCTCCCCGTACCTACCTGAGCCAGAACGACGCGATCATGTGGACGGTCGAGTCGGATCCGTTGCTGCGGTCGACGATCGTCGGGGTGGTGGTGCTCGACGGTGTGCCCGAATGGCGTCGTGTGGTGGCCCGCATGGAGCACGTCGTGAAGATGGTGCCCGAGTTGCGCGAGAAGGTCGTGCCGGTCCCGCTGCACCCCACCACGTGGCGGTGGGAGCCCGACCCCGAGTTCGATCTGCAGTACCACCTCCGCCGCGCCGCGGTCCCGTCGCCGGGCACGCTGCGCGAGGTGCTCGATCTCGCCCACGCACAGGCCAGCGGGGGATTCGATCGCACCCGCCCGTTGTGGGAGTTCACGCTCTACGAGGGGCTCGCCGACGGGAGTTCGGCGTTCGTGATGAAGGCCCATCACGTCGTCACCGACGGCATCGGTGCGGTGCAGCTGGCGATCCATCTGTTCGACCTGGAGGGTGTGCCGGCGCAACCCGTACGGCCGGGCGCCGACGACGAGGTGGCGGGTGCGCCCGCAGTCCGCGGTGTGGTGGAGCAGGTGCGCGAGGTGATCGCCCACGACGTCGACGGGATGGTCGGCTTCGCCCGCAGAGCCGTGCCGTCGGTGGTGCCGTCGCTGTTCCGAGCGCTGCGCGACCCGGTGCACGCCGTGGTCGAGACCATGCGGATGGCCGAATCGATCGGTCGTACCGTCGCGCCGGTGATGCACACCCTGTCGCCGTTGATGGTCGATCGCCATCGCGAGGGTCGCTTCGAGACGATCGAGGTGGGTCTCGACGACCTCCGCCGTGCGGCCGGAGTCGCCGGCGGCACGCTGAACGACGGGTTCCTCGCCGGCATCACCGGTGGTCTGCGTCGCTACCACGAGGCCTTCGGTGCCGAGGTCGAGGACCTGCGGATCGCGATGCCGGTGAGCCTGCGCACCTCGGCCGACGATCCCGGTGGCAACCACGTCACGGTGATGAGGTTCCTGGTGCCCGTCGGCGTGGAGGACCCCGACGAGCGCATCCGCCGCCTGCACGACATCGGCCGCCGCATCCGGGCCGAGAAGTCGCTCGCCCACACCGAGGCGATCGCCGGCGTGCTCAACCTCATGCCCACCGGGGTGCTCGGTTCGATGCTGCGCCACGTCGACTTCCTCGCGAGCAACGTGCCCGGCATCCCGGTCCCGATCTCGCTGGAGGGGCACCGGGTGCAGCGCTACATCCCGTTCGGTCCGTGCGCGGGCTCGTCGATGAACATCACGCTGATGAGCTACGACGGCATCTGCTGCATCGGCGTGCACCTCGACACGGCGGCCGTCACCGACCCCGAGCTGTTCGTGCGGTGCCTGCGCGAGGGTTTCGACGAGGTGCTCGCGCTCGGCTGATCGACGCGCCGCGGCGCGCGCGTATCGTCGGCGACCATGACGCTCGACGAGTTGATCGCCGCTTCCGGTCCGCTGCTCCGTGACCACGGCTGGGCCTTCTACTTCACCCCGGAGACGCGGGCCCGTGGCGCCGAACTCGGCCTCGACCCGATGCAGTTCTACGTGCTCGGGCGAGGCGGCGTGCTCGGCGACGTCGACGCCTCGGTCGTGGCGTCGGCGTTCGGCTACTTCAAGCCGGCGCTCATCGCCGGCGTGTGGAACGCTGCCCGCGAGAAGGTGTCGCCGCGCGACGCCGGCCGTGAGTTCATGGCGTGCTGCGCAGCGCACGGCCGAGCGAAGCTGGGCGCCGTGGATGGACTCGCCGAGTTCGTCGCTGCCGCGGAGAAGGTGAACGCCGCCGCCGATCCGGACGCCCTGGCGCTGTACGCCGCGACGGCTGCCGAGCCGCTCGCCGACGACCTGCCGGCGCGTGCGATGCAACTCGTGACCGTGTTGCGCGAACACCGTGGCAGCGCCCATCTCGTCGCGGTGCGTGCCGTCGGGCTCGACTCGCGGACGGCGCATCACGCGAAGCGCCCCGACGACGCGAAGATGTTCGGGTGGGCGCCCGACGAGGCGCCGGTGGTGGACGACCTCGTGCAGGCGAAGATGGCCGAGGCCGAGACGCTCACCGACCGCATCGTCGCACCGGCGTTCGCGGTGCTCGACGAGGCCGAACGCGACGCCTTCGTCCACGGCCTCGAGCGCCTCGCCGCCGCACTCGCGGCCTGAGGTCGCCCGGCGCTCGGTCAGGCCGGGGCCACCGCCGCGCGCGCTGCTTCGAGCTTCGCCGTCGTGAGCGCGCGTCGGCCGACGACGAACAGCCCGGCGTGCACCAGTGCGTCGGCGAGCCACACCGAGCGCAGCGCCCAGTCGCGGGAGGCGAACTGGTCGACGACGAGGATGAGGAGCCCGCTCAGCGCGGCGCCGACGGGCATCATCCCCCAGGCGAAGAACCGGTAGACGCTGTTCACCCGACCGAGCAGGTGCGGCGGGATGATCGTCTGGCGGAGGCTCACCGTGATCACGTTCCACAGCGTGCCGAGCAGCGCCGTGATCGCGAACATCACCATCACCACCGGCCACCACGGCACCAGGAAGATCACGGTCGCCACCACCGCCGAGCCGCCGAGGGTGACCGCCAGGCACGTGCCGCTGCCGAACCGGCGCGAGATCGCCGACGCGAAGGTGCCGGCCACGATGCCGCCGAGGGCGAACCCGAAGCCGAGCACGGTGAACATCACCGGTCCCACCTCGAGCACCTCTTGTGCGAACAGCACGAGCGTGGCCCCACCGAGCATCGACGCGAGGTTCATCAGCCCGAGGATGATCGCCATCGGCCGCAGCAGGTCGTGACCCCACAGCCAACGCACGCCCTCGCGCAGCTCGACCGTCCACGACCGGGGCTGATGATCATCCGGTCGCACCGCCCGGAAGCTGCCCGGGATGAGCGCGACGAGTGCGGCGGCCAGGAAGAACGAGGCGGCGTCGACGAAGAACGGCAGGGAGAACGCGGCGAACAGCAGCAGCGAGCCGAGCGGTGGTCCGACGAAGGTGTTGGCCACCCCTTCGGCCGCCCACAGCCGACCGTTGGCCTTCTCGAGGTCGTCGGGGTGCACGAGTGCCGGCATGAACGTCTGGCCGCTGTTGTCGGCGAGCACCTCGGCCATCCCGAGCAGCAGCGTGGCGGCGAGCACGAGCAGGTACAAGCCGGTGCGCGTGCCCACCACCTCGTCCACCTCGTCGGGTCCCGGGAGGACGCCCTGCTGGCCGAGCACGGCGAAGGCCACGCCGAGCGTGAGCGCTCCTCGCAACGTGTTCATCGCGACGATCGTGCGGCGACGATCGACCCGGTCGGTGATCACGCCGGCGGGCAGGGTGAACACGAGCCACGGCAAGCGCTGGGCGACGGCCACGAGCGCGACGAGCAGTGGCTGACGCGTGATCGCCGACGCGAGCCACGGGTAGGCGATCTGGCCGATCCCGTCGCCCAGGTTGGAGATCGTGGTGGCTCCGAGCAGCTTGCGGTAGCCGGCGTTCAGGCCGCGTGCCGGCGTGGTGGCGCCGCTGGTCGCATCGACGGTGTCGGTCATGTCGATGACTCCTCCCTGGTCGTGGTGTCGGTGTCGGTGTCGGTGCCGGTGCCGGTGGGGGAGGGGGCGAGGCGGTTGGTCGGGAACAGGCCGACGAGCAGCCCGTACTCGCGGTCGCCGCCGCGCGGTGCCGAGGCGAACTCGAGGGCGAGGTCCAGGAGCCGGTCGACGAACTCGGCGGCGCGGTCGGCGGGGATGCGAGCGCGGCGGTACGACATGCCCTGCGGCGTGCCGTCGGGTGCGTCGAGGTCGAACTCGCGTCGGGCGTCGGACAGGAAGGGCAGTTGGTCGCCGCCGACGACGGCCCCGTCGGGGAACATGATCGTGCGTCCGGTTCGGCCGTAGAAGCGTTCCTCGATCGCTCGGACCCGTCGGGTGCGCACCACCTGCAGCAGTCCGGCCTCGACGAGCACGTCGACGTGGTGGGCGACGCTGCCGCGCGGGCGGCCGGCGAGCTCGGCCAGTTCGGTGACGGTCATCGCCCGCTCGAGCACGAGATCGACGAGCAACGACCGCAGCGGGTGCCCGAGCGCCTTCAACCGCGCCGGGGTGTCGGCGGCCACCACGTCGTCGAGCGTGTAGTCCAAGCCATTGTCCGACATTTGTCGAACATTACGGACAAGTCGGACGATCGTCAACCGTGACAACATGGCCACATGACCGTGATCAAGATCAACGCACTCACCGTGCCCGCCGAGATGGGCGACGAGGTCGCCCGCCGGTTCGCCGCTCGCGCCGGCGCGGTCGACGACCAGGAGGGCTTCGAAGGGTTCGAACTGCTGAAGCCGACCGACGAGCGCACCACCTGGCTGGTGGTGACACGGTGGCGCGACGAGGCCGCCTTCGAGGCGTGGCGGTCGTCGACGGCGTTCGCCCACGGGCACCGCGGGCCCGAGGGAGGCGGCCCGGCACCGATGCCGATCCAGGCCGAGCTCTGGAGCTACGAGGTCGCGCTCGGCCGCGGGGTCTGACCCGCGTCCTGTGGCCGCCCGGGTCGTGTCAGCCGCGGCCGAGCTTGTGGTTGTCCCACGTCACGACGTGGGACGGGGTGAACACCGCCCACCGCCAGCTCCGGCCGCGCGCCGACGCCTCGAAACGCAGCCCGCTCGTGTCGGCCGGGGCCGGCTCGCCGTGGCCACCTGCGTACTTCACGCCCATCTGGGCGCGCACGGCGTCGAGGCCGGTGTCGGCCGCTTCGTCGTCGGTGGTCTCGAGCACGCGGGCACTGCCCTGGAGCATCGCGCCCTGCAGTTCGGGGAAGCGTTCGTTGCGATCGACCAGCACGGTGCACACCGGGTTCCGGCGCAGGTTCGCGATCTTCTGACCACGGCAGTAGAAGTACACCTTGCCCTCGGCCCACCCGAACCACAGCGGCGTGAGGTTGATCCGGTCGCCGGGTCCGACGGTGGCCACCCGCATGTTCCACGAGGTGAGCATCAGCTCGTCGAGTTCGTCGGGGGTGAGGTTCACGCCGTGCGCCAGGCTTGCCATGGATCGATCGTGCCACGGCGACGCGTCCGCCGGATCACCGAGCGTCCGGGCACGGCACGACGGGGTGATCGATCGGGCGCCGCGGGGCTGCAGCGACCCGACGGCCGACTCATCCGCCCCAGGGCTGGTAACAGCTCGAGCCGTTGCGCACCCAGAAGTCGCACAGGGCCGCGGCGGCGCGGACGTTCTGCACGGGGTCGGTGAGCGTCGTGCGGTCGACGGGTTCGCCGAGGGTGTCGTTCAGGAACGACAGCGTGATGTCGTTGATCTGCAGCAGGCCGGTGTCGCTGGTGCGGCTGCGGATCTCCGGCCAGCAGTTCGACTCGCGCCACGCGAGGCGCGACATGCGATCGACGTCCCAGCCGGCAGCAGGGGCGTAGCGGACGAGCAGGTCGTCGTACTGCGTGCAGCGTCCTGCCGTCGCCGTCCCGTCGGGACCCGGCACGATCGCGGCGGGTGCGGTGGTCGTGGGGACGGCCGTGGTGGTGGCGGTGGTGGTGGTCGTGGTGGTGGCGAGGATCGTGGTCGTCGACGCCGGCGCCGCGGGTGCCGCGATCGGCGCCGCAGCGACGTGCGATGCGGCTGGCGAGGACGGTGCGTCGCACTGCCCGGTGCCGACCACGAGGGCACCGGCGGCGAGCGACAGGTGCGTGAACCGGCGTCGTCGACGTCGCCGCGCGGCCCGGCCGACGGGGGTCGGAGGGCTGGGCAGTGGGGTGGTGGACGAGGTGATGGGGCTCATGGGGCGTCTGTTGTAACGCAAATGAAACACGATGACACCGCGGGTGACGGGTGCCACGCCCACCTCCGGCGACGTCGCGGACCACACTGAAGCCGTGGTCACACGCCGATTCCGACGTGACGAACTCGCCTCGTTCCACGGTGCGACCGTCGACGATCTGCTGCCGGGGCCCGGCGATCCGCCGCTGCGGCTGCTGTTCGTGGGCATCAATCCGGGCCTGTGGACCGCGGCGGTCAACGCCCACTTCGCCCGCCCGGGCAACCGCTTCTGGCCGGCGCTGCACCGCGCCGGGATCACCCCGTGGCTCGTCGACGCGAGCGACGGCATGCAGTCCGACGACCTCCGCATGCTACGCGAGCGCGGCATCGGCATCTCCAACGTGGTGCCCACCGCGTCGGCGACCGCCGACCAGCTCTCCCGGGACGAGCTGGTGGCCGGCGGCGTCCGCCTGGTGGGGGCCGTGGAGCGAGCGCGGCCCGCCGTGGTGGCGGTGCTCGGGCTGACGGCCTACCGGCGGGCGTTCGCCCGGCCGGCAGCACGAGCGGGCCGCCAGGACGAGCTGCTCGGGGGAGCGGTGTGCTGGGTGCTGCCCAACCCGAGCGGACTCAACGCCCACGAGACCGCCGCGTCACTCGCTGTGGCGTACGCCGAGGCGGCCCGTGCGGCAGGCCTCGAGCTCACGCCGCCGGGGTGAACCCAGCCGCATGCCGGCGAGGGTCAGAGCGCCAGATCCACCTGCTGCACGGACGCGGCGCCACCGTCGTCGCGCAGTGCCAGCCCGGTGGCGCGCACCTCGCCGATCGGCGTGCGCCCGTCGGGTTCGGTGAGCAGGAACGGCGACGTCACCGCCCGGGTGGCGATCGCGCCGATGCCGACGTCGGCGAGCGACCGCACTGCGCCGTCGGCACCGGACCATCCGAGGCGGGTGTAGGCCTCGTCGGATTCGTCGATCCAGCCGTTGCCGTCGTCGTCGAGCCGGGCGAGTTCGACGAAGCCGTTGCCGGTCGTGGGGCCGAAGAGCTCGCGGCCGTCGGTGATCGAGCCGTCGCCGTCGAGATCGTGCACGAGGAACCCGCTCGACCCGGCCGTCAGCCGCACTCGATCCGGCGATCCGTCGAGGTCGAGGTCGAAGCGCCGGGTGTCGGCGCCGAACGACGCCACGCCGCCGTCGAGGGTGACGATCAGCGGGTCCTTCACGGGCGCCGTGCCGGCACGGATCGACAGCCGCTGCTCCTCGACGAAGCGGCGCGACATCCGCAGGTCGAGCGCGACGTCGTGGGTGACGCCGTCGGCGTCGGTGACGGTGGCTCGGATCGCGACCCGGGTGTCCTCCTGCTCCTCCACCCGGTGCCAGGCGTCGATCGACACGCCCCACCCGCCACGCGCCGCGGCCGGTCGCTCCGCCCGGGCGGCCCGGGCCGTTCCGCCGCGCTCGAGTTCGGCGGGGTCGAGCACCTCCACCTCGCGACCGGTGAGCTGCTCGACGATCGCGATCAGGGCAGCGAGCCGCGCGTCGCGGGCCGTGCGCTCGTCGCTGTCGCGCAGCTCCACCCGGTCGGTGCGCGGCGGTGCGGTCACCCAGGTCTCCACCCGTGAACCCTGCTCCTCGTGGCGCGAGTACTGCCGCGACGCGGCCATCGACAGCGACGACGACACGACCTTCATCCTCTCGATGGTCCGGCGGGCATCGACGCCGTGCCAGGGTTCCCTGGCGGCGGAGTCAGTGTGCGCTGTCCTCCAGCAGACGGTGCAGGTCGCGGGCCCAGGCCGCAGCGTCGCGGTACACCTGGAGGAACCGGGCGAGCTGACCGGGGCGCAGGCGCTCGAGCTCGTGGAGGTCGGCGCGCTCGTACGCCCGCACGGCGGCGAGGACGGGCCCGAGCGGTCCGGTGGCGTCGACGAGCGCCTCGGCCACACTCGGCGCGAGCGGCAACTCGGCCACCAGGTCGGCCATCGGGATCTGGAACACGACGTCCAGCACCGAGAGCAGACCGGCCGTGTACGCGGCGCTCTCCAGGTCCTTCACGTCGACGGTCGCCCGCATCATGCCGGCGCGGATCGCCGCCATCGACATGAGCTCCTCGTTGCCCTTCGACCGCGACGCCATCGTGAGCATCGTCGCCAGCTGCCGCACCCGCTCGATGCCGAGCAGCACGAGCGCGTGGTACACGCTCTCGATGCGCGTCGCGAGCCCGACGCTGCTCGAGTTCACCAGGCTGAGCAACCGGAACGCCAGCGTGGGGTCGGCGATCACCAGCTGTTCGAGCCGCTTCAAGCTCACGTCGGGCGACTGCACCTCGGCCAGCAGGGCCAGCGCGGCGATGCTGCTCACCGTGCGGGCCGACTTGCTCAGCACTTCCGGCTTCGCGAAGAAGAAGCCCTCGAAGAGATCGAACCCGAGCGTCATCGCGGTGCGGTACTGGTGCAACTCCTCCACCCGCTCGGCCATCAGTTGTGCGAAGGGCGCCTGCACCCGCAGCGCCGCCACCGCCGCGGCCAGCTCCACCTCCGGCACGGCCGTGACGTCCACCTTCACCACGTCGGCCAAGGCGAGCAGGTCGACGGCGGTGTGGTGTTGCCGGTCGGCGACGTGGCAGAGCGCGAGCCGGTAGCCGGCGGCCTTCGCTTCGAGTGCGTGCACGTACAGGATGCCGTCGGGGTCGATGTCGCCCCGGATCTCGAGCACCACCTGGTTCGGTGGCAGGGTGCGGTGCAGCCCCTTGCCCAAGAAGACGGCGTCGACGTGCACGTAGCCCGGCTTGCCGTGCAGCAGCTGATCGACCCCCCACTGGAGCAGGGTGTGCTCCACCAACTCCTGCGTGGTCTCCTCGCTGACGTCGACACCGCCGGGCGCCGGCGCGTCCGACGTGCCGCGGTGCATGAGTTGGTATGCGACCGTCTTGCGATGACGATCGAAGACGGGCTGGCGACCGATGTAGATGGTGGCGTCGGTGCCGGGGCGCGCGAGCTGTGAGGTGTCGCTCATCGCGTCATCATCGGCATCTCATCCCCCCATCTGTAGGGGAGCGCGCCGGATCACCGCCAGCGGTGGATGCCCGCACGCAACGACCCGAGCGTCTCCAGCAGGTGCCAGCGCTGATCGTCGCCCAACGGGGCGAAGGCCATCCCGAGCACACACAGGCGGTGGTGCTCGTGGGGCATCACATGGCGCACCGTCGCCAGCACGGCGATCGAACCCATCCGCAGGTCGAGCTCGTCGCCGGCGGTGTAGCCGGCGTCCTCGGTCACCAGACGGGTGCCGCCGAGCGACAGGTCGGCCACCTGCGCCGCGTGGACATCACCCCGGAGCAGGCTGCGCCGTACCGATGCCGGCAGCGAGGTCGCCACCCGACGCGAGTTGCGCTGATCGGCGGCGTCGAGGTCGTCCGGCCGGCTGACGGTGACCGTCGTGCCGTGTCCCCGGACGACCGAGCAGTCGTACACCCGGCCCTGATGCAGGAACGACGCCGACGATCCAGACGTCGGGAGGACCTCGTGGCTGCCGGTGTCGAGGACGATGCGATCGTGGTGGATGTCGGCCACCACGCTCCGGTAGCGGCGAGCACCACGTCGGGTGGCGCCGATCAGGGTGAGCTCGGTGCCGGCGATCAGGGTGGCGGGCATGTGCAGAGCGTGACGCCGCGAGGTCGGCCGCGGCTGAAGTGCAGATCAGGTCTCGATCAAGGCGCCGGTCGAGGCGCCGCCGACCCGTACAGCTCGGCACGCAGGTCGATCCCGAGCGCCCGACCGTCCAGTCGAACGTGGCGTGGGTTGAACCCGCTGGCGTGGACCGCGACGACCAGGTGCTCGATCGGCACGTCGCTCGGCGTGGCGAAGCCGTACAGCCCGTTGCCGTCGGTGCGGCCGCGGGCGACGAGCCGCGGCGCGTTGCCGGGCAGATGAGCCTCGACGATCACCTCGGCGCCCGCGACGGGCGGTCGCTCGCCGGTGCGATCCGTGTCGAGTTCGAACACGCCGACACGTCCGGTGCGGCCGTCCGCGGCCCGCTCCACCTCGACCGCCACGTCGAGCAACCAGATCATCGGCTCGGCGATCACCGCCTGCAGACCGGCGTCGAGCACCCGCGCGGTCGGGTTGGCGTGCAGCTCGACGGCCTGCGGCGCCATGCCGTGATCGGCGCTCACGACGAACAGCGTCTCGTCGGTCAGACCACGCTCGTCGAGCAGGGCGAGCACCGCGCCGATGCGTCGATCGGTCTCGTCGAGCGCCTGACGCAGCCCCTCGCTGTGCGGGCCGTACTCGTGGCCGGCGCCGTCGGTGAGCGCGAGCTCGTGGTACACGAGGCGCGGCGGGGCGTCGTCGGTGCGGCCGAACAGCTCGAGCACCTGCGCGAGCCCGCGTGTGTCGAGCAGCGCCTCGCTGGCGACGCCCGGGTGTTCGGCAGCCCACCGG
>JACJWG010000012.1 GCA_020637235.1 Acidimicrobiaceae bacterium
CACCGGTGGCTCGACGGCGCGCTCGGCACGCCACTCGCGATCGAGACCGGCGTCACCCGCACGACCGCGACGCTGCGCCTGGAGCCCGACGACGTGCTGCTGTTCTTCAGCGACGGGCTGGTGGAGCGCCGAGGCGAGCTGCTCGACGTCGGCCTCGCGAGGCTCGCGGCGGTGGCCGGTGAGCACGCCGGGGAGAGCGTGCAGCAACTCGCCGACGCGGTGCTGCTCGAGTTGCTGCCCGAGGGTGCCACGGACGACGTGGTGCTCGTCGTGAAGTCGCTACCGGCCGAGCCCCACTGACCGCCGGGTACCCCCGGGTCAGCTGCGTACGACGGCGCCGGCCTTCACCACGGCCGACACCCGGGTGAGGGCGCTGATGTCGTCGAAGGGGTGCTCGTCGACGGCGATCACGTCGGCGTGCGCACCGACGCCGAGGTGACCGAGGTCGGGCTGGCGTAACAGCCGGGCTGCGTTCGTCGTGGCCGTGCGGATCGAGTCGATCGGTGTGAGTCCCACCAGGTCGCGCATGAACACGCACTCCCAGGCGTTCGACCCGTGGTGGTTGCCGGGGGTGCCGGCGTCGGTGCCCATCGCCAGGGTGACGCCCAGCTCGTGGGCGCGACGCAACGTCTCGACGTGCAGGTCGTGGAACGCGCGCATCCGCTGCAACAGGTGGTCGGGCATCGTGGCGACGGCGTGCTCGTCGCGGAACAGCAGCTCGCCCGCGCACACCGTGGGCACGAGCACCGTGCCGGCCGCCGCCATCTTCCCGAGCGCTTCGTGGTCGGCGAACGTGCCGTGTTCGATGCTGTCGACGCCGGCCTCGACGGCTTGGTGGATGCCGCGCAGCGCGTGGCAGTGCGCTGCCACGTGGCGGAAGTTGTCGTGGGCGATCTCCACCGCGGCGCGCAGCTCGTCGAGGGTGAACTGGATCGCACGCGAGTCCTCGGTCTCCGACGACAGCATCGCCCCGGTGGCCATCACCTTGATCAGGTCGGCACCCTGCGCCAGCTGGCGCCGAGCCGCGGCGCGTACGGCGTCGGCTCCGTCGGCCACCTCGTACATGCCGGGGTAGTACTCGACGGTCGAGGTGGTGATCGACAGCAACCGGCCGGCCAGGAACATCCGTGGTCCGGCGGCGATCCCCCGGCGGATCGCGTCGCGCACCGCCATCTCCACGTAGTTCCACCCGCCGACGTCGCGCACCGTGGTGATGCCGGCCCGCAACGTCCGCTCGGCCGCAGCCGCGGTGTCGAGCGCGACCGCGGCGTCGGTGCGCAATGCGTCGGCCCGCGGGTCGCCGGCGTCGGTGGTGAGCGTCAGGTGCACATGGCAGTCGATCAGGCCCGGCAGCACCCAGCGACCGGACACGTCGATCAGGTCGTCGCCGGCTGCTGGTCGGGCCTGGCCGACCTCGGCGATCCGGCCGGTGTCGGGGTCGATGCCGACGTCGACCCGTCGGAACGTCCCGGCGTCGACGTCGAGCACCTCACCACCGACCAGCCACCGCATGCGATCACCGTACGCCCTCCGGCGAGGTCGTCGGCTCGGATCGAGTTGCTCGACGAGCTCGGCATGGCAGAACTCGCGTTCACGGCCCCCCACGCGCAGTCCGTCGAACACCTGCCGCCCGTTCACCGAGACCCGTTCGATCGGTGGTTGATCGCACAGGCGATCAGCGAGTCGTCGGTGCTCGTGAGCGCCGACTCGCAGATCGCGCAGTATCCGGTGACCGTGCTCGACCCGCTTCGCTGAGCTCGGGCCGACGCTCGGGTGTCACCTGATCTGGCCGAGGCCGGGTTCGAGCTGTGCGGTCTCGGCGGCTGCACGGCCGGCGTACCAGCCGCCGGCGTCGACCGACCGTGTGCGCATCGACGTGGTGTTGGGGAACCACTCGTCGACCCGCTCGCGCACGGCGGCCTGACGCGCCGCCTGCACCGGCACCAGCGCACCGCCGTACTCGGCGTCGGCCGCCTCGCCCGCACGTCGCCGGGCCTCGTCGAGCCGCTCCCCCACCCGCTGCGCGTAGCTGAGCACGAACGCGCGCCGGAACGACGCGGACCGAGTGCGTCCGCCGCCGGCACCAGCGTGGGCCATCGCTCGGGTCATCTGCACCAGCAACGACGTGTAGGTGATCTCGGTGAGTTCGAGCTCGACCGGGAACCCGATCGCCGTGGCGAACCCCCAGCCCTCGTGCCACACCACGTGCCCGCCGTTGGCGGCGGCCACCGCACCGAGCAACTGCGCCTTCTGCGGCGCGTACGGATCGTCGATGTGCAACCGGCGGGCCTGCACGCCGGCGGCCAACGACCGCACGTCGGCCGCTGCGGCGGCCACCATCGCGACGTCGATCGCGTACTTGGCCATCAGCTCCTGGGCCTTCGACATCAGCGCCTCGGCCTCGGCGTCGAAGGTGGTGGATTCGGCCTTGGCCAGCAGCGCCCGCACGCGTTCGAGCATCTTCGGGTCGACGGATTCGCCTGGCTGCCGCTCGCGCACCGGACCGGCCGCCGCTGCCGCACGCCACTGCGACGGCGGCACGACCACGGGCACCACGTTCGGCAGCCTCGCGAGCAGCCGCGCGACCTCGAACCGCTTGACGAGCTGCGCGATCTCGTCGGCTTCCGACGAACGACGTCGCCGACGGCGCACCTGGTCGAGCTGGTCGGACCACGCATCCGGACGGTCGGCCCGCTGCAGGCCCGGATCGGCCAGCACCGCGGTGGCGACGACGGCCGCCACGCCGGCGTCGACGCGATGGTCGATCGCGTGGACGAGATCGACCGGCGACCAACCGCGCTCCCACACCGGACCGAGCAGGGGCACCAGGTGTTGCGCGACGATGTCGTCGATCAGATCGTCGCGGCCGACGTCGCGGACGCGACCGATCACGTGAGCGAGGACCGGGTCGCCGTCGCGGGCGGTGCCGATCGACTGGCGGACACCGGCGGCGATCAACTCGTCGAGCACGGCCCGCGGGTCGTAGCGACCGTCGGCAGTGACGCCGGCGGCGCGGCCGGTGTCGGAACGATGGGACGAGGCGCCGGCGAGGGCGCGATGGGTGCTGGCAGCCTGGCGCTGCCGGTGACGCTTTCCCATGCCCGCCATCATGCCGGTCGGGTGTGACGCGTCACCGCCGGCGTCCACCCGAGTGCCACACGTCCACCCGAGTGCCACACGTCCACCCGAGTGCCACACGTCCACCCGAGTGCCACAGGTACACCCGGGTGACCTCGTGGCACTCGGATGGTCCGCTGGCACTCGGATGGTCCGCTGACACTCGGATGGTCAGAACAGCGTCGACTGAGCGGGACCGTCGTCGTCGGCCGCTGCCGGCGCGCTGCCCGGGCGGGGCAGGTCGAACGGTCCCTTGGCCGCCTCCACGGCGAGGCGATCGACGAGATCGTTCATCCGGTCGCCCGAGTGGCCCTTCACCCAGCGGAACGAGGGCTGCATCTGCTGGACGAGCTCGATCAGCGGCTTCCACAGGTCGGTGTTGGCGACCGGTTCCTTCTTCGAGTTCTTCCACCCGTTCTGCTGCCAGCGCACCCACCAGCGGTCGCGGAAGCAGTTCACCACGTACGTCGAATCGCTCACGATCGTGATCCGTGCGTCCCCACCCCGATGGGCCCGCAACGCCTCGAGCACCGCCATGATCTCCATGCGCTGATTGGTCGTGCGGGCCTCGCCACCCGAGCCGTGCACCGACCCCTCGGGCGAGATCGCCCACGCCCACCCGCCCGGCCCCGGGTTCCCCTGGCACGCGCCATCGGTGAAGATCACGAGCTCGGTCACGAGGTGAGGTCCGTTCGGGTGTCCGTGCGCGTGATGTCGGGCATCTCGAACACTGTAGGGAGGTCCCCGCGTTACCCGTCGGTAATGGTGCGAGACTAGACCCCATGATCTTCGACGGGTACGTCAACCAGCTCCCCGACACCGACCCCGGCGAGACCTCCGAGTGGCTCGACAGCCTCGACGCGGTCATCGAGCAGCACGGCAAGCCCCGCGCCCGCTTCCTGCTCTCCAAGCTGCTCGAACGTGCCCGCGAGAGCCAGGTCAGCTTCCCCGCCACCGTCTCCACCCCGTACCTCAACACCATCCCGCGTGAGAGCGAGCCCTGGTTCCCCGGCGACGAGTACATCGAGCGCCGCATCCGCGCCTTCGTCCGCTGGAACGCGGCAGCGATGGTGGTGCGCGCCAACAAGTCGGCCGACGGCATCGGCGGTCACCTCAGCACGTTCGCGAGCTCGGCGTCGTTGTACGAGATCGGCTTCAACCACTTCTTCCGCGGCAAGGACGACGGCAACGCCGGCGACCACGTGTACATCCAGGGCCACGCCGCACCCGGCGTGTACGCCCGGGCGTTCATGGAGGGCCGCCTCACCGAGGACGACCTCGACCACTTCCGGCGCGAGATCGGTCGCGGCGGCCGCGGCCTGTCGAGCTACCCGCACCCGCGACTGATGCCCGAGTTCTGGGAGTTCCCCACGGTGTCGATGGGCCTCGGTCCGATCACCGCGCTCTACCACGCACGTTTCAACCGCTACCTCCACAACCGCCAGCTCGACGACACGAGCCAGAGCCGCATCTGGGCGTTCCTCGGCGACGGCGAGACCGACGAGCCCGAGACCCTCGGTGCGATCTCGCTCGCCAGCCGCGAGAAGCTCGACAACCTGATCTTCGTCGTCAACTGCAACCTGCAGCGCCTCGACGGCCCCGTGCGCGGCAACGGCAAGATCATCCAGGAGCTCGAGGCCGTCTTCCGCGGCGCCGGCTGGAACGTCATCAAGGTGGTGCTCGGCTCGAAGTGGGACGAGCTGCTCGCCAAGGACAAGGACGGCGTGCTGCTCAACAAGCTGAACACCACCGTCGACGGCGAGTTCCAGCGCTACACGGTCGAGAACGGCGCGTACATCCGCGACCACTTCTTCGGGCCCGACCCGCGCCTGCGGGCGCTCGTGCAGCATCTCAGCGACGACGACCTCGTCAACCTGCCGCGCGGCGGCCACGACTACCGCAAGTTGTACGCGGCCTACAAGGCCGCCACCGAGAACCTCGGCTCGGGCGCCCCGACGGTGATCCTGGCGAAGACGATCAAGGGCTGGACCCTCGGTCCCGGCATCGAGGCACGCAACTCGACGCACCAGATCAAGAAGATGAACAAGGAGCAGCTGCTCGCCCTGCGCGACCGCCTGTACCTGCACGACGAGATCCCCGAGTCGGCACTCGACGGCGACCTGCCGCCGTACTTCCGTCCTCGTGAGGACAGCGTCGAGTACCAGTACATGATGGGCCGGCGGCGCGCGCTCGGCGGCAGCATCCCGAAGCGCCGCACCTCGCCGACCAAGCCGCTCGCGCTGCCCGCCGAGTCGGCGTTCGCCGAGTTGATGAAGGGCTCGGGCGGCCAGGCCGTCAGCACCACCATGGGTTTCACCCGGTTGCTGCGCAACCTCGCCCGCGACGAGCGCTTCGGCCGTCACGTCGTGCCGATCATCCCCGACGAGGCACGCACGTTCGGCATGGACGCGCTGTTCCGCGAGCTGAAGATCTACGCGTCGCAGGGGCAGAAGTACGAGCCCGTCGACCACGACCTGCTGCTGTCGTACACCGAGGCGAGCAACGGCCAGATCCTCGAAGAGGGCATCACCGAAGCGGGCTCGCTCGCGAGCTTCATCGCGTCGGCCACGTCGTACAGCACCCGCGGCTTCCCGACGGTGCCCTTCTACACCTTCTACTCGATGTTCGGCTTCCAGCGCGTGGGCGACCTCATCTGGCAGGCGGCCGACTGCCGGGCTCGCGGCTTCCTCATGGCGGCCACCGCCGGCCGGACCACGCTGCTCGGCGAGGGCCTCCAGCACCAGGACGGCCACTCGCTCGTGCTCGCGTCGACGGTGCCACCGGTGCAGGCCTACGACCCGGCGTTCGCCTACGAGGTGGCCGCGATCGTGAAGGCCGGTCTCCAGCGGATGTACGGCGGCACGGACCAGGACCCCGACGTCTTCTACTACCTCACGCTCTACAACGAGAACTACCAGATGCCGGTCGCCCCCGAGCTGCCCGACCTCGAGGCGCAGATCGTCCGGGGGCTGTACCGCTACGCGCCGGCGCCGCAGGCGGGACGCCGGGCCACACTGCTGTTCAGCGGATCGGCGCACAGTGCGGCCCAGTCGGCGGCCTCAGCGCTGCACGAGCGCTACGACGTCGGCGTCGAACTCTGGTCGGCCACGTCGTACAAGGCATTGCGGGAAGACGCGCTCGCCGCCGAACGCTGGAACCGTCTGCACCCGGGCCAGCCGGGCCGCACCCCGATCGTCGCCCAACTCCTCGGCAACGCGCCCGGTCCGATCGTGGCGGTCACCGACTTCATGAAGATCGTGCCCGAGCAGATCGCCCGATGGCTGCCCGGCCGCAACTTCACCCCGCTCGGCACCGACGGCATGGGCCGTTCCGACACCCGCGAGGCGCTGCGTCGCTTCTTCGAGATCGACGAGGGCCACGTGGTGGTGGCGGTGCTGTCGGCGCTGGCCGGCCAGGGCATCGTCGACACCGATCTCGTCGCGAAGGCGATCGCCGACTACGACATCGATCCCGACTCGATCGACCCGTACTGGGTCTGACCGCGGTTCACCCGTTCAGCTCCACCAGCCGTTCACGTCGATCACGACGTGGGCGGTGGTGGTGCTGAACAAGCACAGCGATCCCGACGCCGACAGCGGCAGATGCGCCGCGTTGGCGACGGTGTCGCCCCGTGCGAAGTTCGCGGTCGACGCCACCGGACGCTCGCCGCACGGCCACGCCGTCAGATAGCCACCACCGACCGGCTGGGTGATCGTGACGTTCACCGACACGCCCGTGACGCCGGCGGGCACACCGCGCCGGCCGGCGATCGGCACCTCGATCTCGCGGCCGCCCTGCAGCGACAACCCGCGTGAGCCGGCGTTCACCTCGGCGCGCACGTGGTCGCGGGTGTCGACGAACCGGAACGGTGTGCTGGCCGTGAACGTGGCCGGCGCGTCGTCGGCCAGGTAGCCGGTGACGTCGACGACGAGGTCGACCGGCCGTTCGCTGAAGAAGCACACCGATCCGTCGGCGGCGAGCGGTACCACCACCAGGTTCGCCCGGTCGCGACCACGCTCCGGGTTGAGGTTCGACACGATCGGCACCGGCCGGTCGCACGGGTACGCAGTCACGAATCCGGTGGCGCCGACGGCGTTGGTGCTCGTCACGTTCAGCACGACGGAGCGGGCGCCCACCGGCACGCCGGCCGTGCCCGCGATCGCCAGCACCGCGCGCCCTCGCGACGGCAACGTCCCGCTCCCGCCGAGGCCCTTGCGTGTGTCCATCACCCGGTTCGGCCCCACCGGCGCGAACCGTGCGGACGCCCCGGCGACGTACGCGCCGTTGACGTCGATCATCAGGTGCGTGTCGGCGGTCGACATGACACACACGCGTCCGGCCGGGTCGAGCTGCACCGTCGCCGCATTGGCGACGATCGCCGGCGCGGTGAAGTTGAGGGTCGACGCGTTCGGTTGCGGCGCATCGCACGGCCACACCGTGAGATAGCCGTAGCCGCGCTCCACGACGGCCGTGACGTTGGCGCTCACCGCCGCTGCGCCGGCGGGCACGCCCTCGCGTCCGGCGATCTGGATCTCGCGCACCTCCCAGCCGGTCAGGCGGGTCGTGCCGACCGACGTCATCGTGTTCACCAACCGCACGGGCGACATCGGCTCGAAGCCCACGCTCGTCGGCGCCGGCGTGGCCGTTGCGGCCGGGATCCCGAGCGGCGCGTCGCGATCGACGGTGAAGCTCCACGACTCGGTGCGCGCCGCGGTGGTCACGGTGACGGTGTGGATGCCGTCGACGAGCGGCGTGCGCGGCATCACCACCACGGCGTTGCCGTCTCCGAGGATCTCGGGGGCATCGGTCGTGCGGAGGGGGCCGGTGTTGTGCTCGGTGAGCACGCACACCTCGAGCGGGCCGTTCGGGCCGGTGATCGACCCGGTCACCCCGACACCGACGTCTTCCGGCATCAGCGCGAGCGTGGGCAGGCCGACCACGTCGGCCGAACCCGTCGGCCACCCGCAGAAGCTGCGCGGGTCGGGCGTCTCGGCCCGGAACTCCGTCAGGTACGTGGTGGAACCAGCGCCGGGGAACAGCACGGGTGCCGTGGCGGTGGCACCGTGGCGGTCGGTCATCACGTCGAGCGACGCGGCGGTGTGCCACTGCGGGGCTGCGGCGTCCTCACACCGGCCGTAGCCCACCTCGGTGAGGTCGTGGCGCAGGATGCCGATGGCATGGAACGGCCCGGTCATCCAGAGGTCGACGAACTCACGATCGGGCACGCCGAGCGAGCTGTGCACGGCCACGTTGCTCTTGTCCCCGGCGGCGGCGCCCTCGGGGGTGTAGCCGGGGCGTCCCGGGATCTCTTTGTGGCTCATCTCGTTGCGCAGCATGTAGCACGAGTGCTTCGCCGCAGCCGCCGACGAGGCGAGGTCCTCGGCCACCGGGGGCAGTCCCGACATCTCGCGATAGGCGTTCACGTCCGCCAGCCAGTCGGTTCCCACGGGCGCCGTCGCCACCGCCGGCTCGGCCGACACCGTCGACACCACCGACACCACCGGCAGCGGGAGCACGGCACCGAACATCGCCACGCCGCTCATCGCCACCGTCGCCCGCATCCATGCGTTCGCCATCGGATCCATCCGCCTCTCGTCTCGCCGCCGATGTGGTCATCGGGCCGCTGAGGAGGCGCTCTTGAGATCGATTCCGTGCGGTCTCACGCATGGCCGACGATCAGAGCAACTCTTGATCCGACGGAGACGCACACGTCCGTCGCGGTCGCCGCACATGCGTGCGAACGCGACGACGGACCGCCACCCTCACGGGTCGCGGTCCGTCGTCGATGCGTTCGTCGTCCTGGCGCCGCGGCCCTCACCGCAGCACCAGGACGCGATCCCTCAGCTCCACCAACCGTTGACGTCGACCACCACGTGAGCCGTCTGATTGCTGAAGATGCAGAGCGAGCCACTGCCCGACAGCGGCAGCTGTGCGCCGTTCGACACCGGGTTGTTCGGCTCGTAGTTCGCGGTGGACACCACCGGCCGGTCACCACACGGCCACGCCGTGATGTAGCCGGCGGCGGCGGCGTTGGTGACGGTGAGGTTGAGCGACACCGCCTTCGCGTTCGTCGGCACACCGCGCACCCCGGCGATCGGGACGATCAGCGTCTGTCCGGCGAGGACGTGCCCGCCACCGGTACCGGCGTTCACCTCGGGTCGGGTGCGGTCGCGGGTGTCGACGAACCGGAACGGTTCCGACGGCGTGAACTTCCGCACCGAACCGCTGCTGAGGTAGCCGGTGACGTCGACGACGAGGTGGGTCGGGTTCAGGGTGTACAGGCACACCGTTCCGTCCGCGGCCACCGGGGTCACCACGAGATTGGGCCGCACCCGCCCGCGTGTCGGGTTCAGGTTCGACACGAGCGGTCGCTCGGCGTCGCACGCCCACACCGTGACGTAGCCGTCGTGGGAGGCATCGGTGCTCGTGACGTTCAAGGTGACCGCGCTCACCCCGGCCGGCACGCCCGCCTGGCCGCCGATCTGCAGCGACACGGTCTGACCCGAGGTGAGCGGGCCGACGGCGCCGAGCCCCTCACGGGTGTCCATCACCCGGACCGGGGTGACCGGGGTGAACTTCGCACTGCCCGACGAGGTGTAGGCACCGTTGACGTCGATCACCAGATCGGTGTCGGTCGTCGAGAACACGCAGAGGTTGCCGGCGGCGTCGAGCGGCACGGTGGCGGCGTTGGGCGCCACCTCCCCGGCGGTGAAGTTCACCGTCGACACGACCGGCCGGTTCGGACCGCAGTTCCACACGGTCAGGTAGCCACCGTTCACCTGGTTCACGATCGTGAAGTTGGCGCTGATCGCGTTGGCGCCCACCGGCACGCCACCACGCCCGGCGATCGAGATCGTCTTGGCGACACCGGCCACCAATCGGGTCGCCCCGACGTTGTCGCGCGTGTCCACCACACGGGCGGGCGAGAGCGGCTGGAAGCCGACCGACGGGCCCGACGGCGCGGCGCTCGGCGCTGCGGCCACGACCCCGACGGCAGCGTCGGCGTCGACCGTGAAGCTCCACGTGACCGATCGTGCCTGGGTGGTCATCGTCACCTGGTAGGTGCCTTCGCCCAGCGGGGTCTGCGGCACGGCGACCACGGCGTTGTCGCCGCCGAGGATCGCCTGTGCCGAGCCGTCGGTGTTCAGCCGTGAGAGTGCGCAGGTGGGGATCTCGCCGGCGGGGCCGACGACTCGAGCGGTCACGTTGCCGTTCACCGCTTCGGGCATCAGCGCGATCACGGGCAGACCGACGGTCTGACCGCTCCACCCGCAATAGGTGCGGGGGTCGGGCGTCTCGACGATGAACTTGTTGAGATGGGTGGTGGTGCCGTTGCCCGGCCACAGCACCGGCGACGACATCGCCGTCTTGGAACCGAGCCCTTGCAGCACGTCGAGGGTGGCGCCCGAGCGCCACTTGGTGGCCGCCTGGTCGTCGCACTTGCCGAAGCCCACGCGCTGCAGGTTGGGGCGCAGGATGCCGATCGCGTGGAACGGCCCGGTCATCCAGAGCTCGATGTGACTGCGGGCGCTGGTGCCGAAGGCGCTCGACACGGCGACGTTGCCGTTGCGGCCTGCACGGTCACCCTCGGGCGTGTACTTCGGCAGCGACGACGACTCGTCGTGGCTGATGACGCCGTTGGCCACCATGTAGCACGAGTGCTTGTACGCACCGGCCGACAGCGTGGCGTCTTCCACCACCGGGGTGAGCCCGGCCATCTCCCGGAAGTAGTTCACCGTGGTCAACCACGGGGCGTCCTGAGGGATCGGCGTCGGGGCGGCCTCTGCGGCCACACCCTGCACCGGTGCCACGGCGATCAGTGCCAGCGCACCGCTCACCAGACTCCCTGCCACCTTCCATGCTCTCGACATTGCCCGCTCCGTGGTCGACATCCGTTGTCAAGGAGGTATCGGGCCTCTGTCTGTCGACTCTTGAGAGTGATCGGCGGGACCCCCACCGGGGGCCGACGAACAGACGAACTCTTGAATCCTCAGAGACGATTGACAGGAGCTGCCGACCCCCGCACACGGGTGGTCACCAGGCGCGGCGCGGCGGCGAGCCCTGCCAGCAGTGCGTGCGCGTGTGTGCCGCGCGGCACCCATCGCAGACGCCGCACCGACAGCCACACGCCACGGAGGACGTCGGCCCAGGGCCGGTGCCGGAACAGCACCCACAACCGGTTCCGCTCGCGGTGGAACACGACGACGTCGCCGACCGTGGAGGCCGTCGCGCTGCCGCGATGGCGCACCCGGCTCGCGGGTGCGAGGCGGTACCGCCAGCCGAGCTCGTGCCCGCGCAGCGCCAGATCGACGTCCTCGTAGTACATGAAGTACCGCTCGTCGAAGCCGCCGGTGGCGCGTAGGAATGCGTCGGAGAACGCGACGGCCCCACCGGTGAACAGGTGCAGGTCGCTCGGTTCGACGGCGCCGTCGTCGGGTTGGTCGCGGCCGATGTCGGTGCCGGCGCCGTCGGCGCCGAGTCGTACCCCCAGGCTGTTCACGACCGGTGGTTCGCCGGTGAACAGCAGCTTCGGTTGCACCGCACCCACTCCCTCCACCGACAACTCGGTGAGCAACGGCGGGAGCCACCCCGGCTCCACGGTCGCGTCGTCGTTCAGGATCACCACGACGCGACAACCGAGTTCGAGCCCGCGCCGGAAACCGGCGTTCATGCCACCGGCGAACCCGGTGTTGGTCGTCTGGGCGAGCACGTCCACGTCGCGCAGTGCGTCGGCCGCGTCGGCCGCGTCGGGGTCGGCGGCCCGCAGTGCCGCGCACACGCCGCCGTTGTCGACCACCATCACGTGCACCGGCTCGCCGTCGGGCGTGACCGTGTGCGAGCGCACCGATGCGAGGCAGCCCTCGAGCATGCCCGGCGCAGGCCGGTAGGTGAGCACCACGACGCCGATCATCGTCGCAGGAGCGTAGGGCGGCCACGAGTAGCGTGACCGGCATGACCGGCACCCTCTACATCACCGGCGACCCGGAGGCCGACCACCTGCTCAACGTCGACGGCACCGCGTTGCTGATCGGCATGCTCCTCGACCAGCAGGTACCGATGGAGTGGGCGTTCGCCGGACCGGCCACACTGCGGGCCCGGCTGGGACACCTCGACGCGACGCAGATCGCGGCGATGGATCAGGAGGCGTTCGTCGCCGTGTGCTGCGAGAAGCCGGCCATCCACCGGTTCCCGGCGTCGATGGGGCGGCGGATCCACGAGATGTGCGCTGCGCTCGTCGCCGACTTCGGAGGTTGTGGCGACGGCGTGTGGGACGGTGTGGTCACGGGCGCCGAGCTCTACGCACGGTTGCGCACGCTGCCCGGCTACGGCGAGGAGAAGGCGCGCATCTTCGTCGCACTGCTCGGCAAGCGGATGGGCGTGCAACCCGACGGGTGGCGCGACGCCGCCGCGAAGTTCGGCGACGACACGCCGCGCAGCGTGGCCGACATCCACGACACCGCCTCACTCGGCAAGGTGCGCGAGTGGAAGAAGGCGGCCAAGGCCGCGAAGCGCGACAAGCAGGACCGTCCGCTCGCCTGAGCGGTCGCGACATGGAGCAGCCCGACACCACCGACCCGGCGTACGCCGAACGGCTCGCCGCGTCGGTCGCGCCCCGGCGCGGCTGGCGACGCGTCGCCGATCCGCAGATCCCGTACCGCTGGAACATCCGGCGCCTCGGCCTCGGTCGGGTGCTCGACGTCGGCTGCGGGGTCGGCCGCAACCTGTCGCACCTCGACGGCAACGGCGTCGGGATCGACCACAACGCGACGTCGATCGCCATCGCTCGCGCACGCGGACTCACGGCGTACACCCCCGACGAGTTCGCCGGTTCGCCCGACGACCGGCCGGCGTCGTTCGACTCGCTGCTGTTCGCGCACGTGCTCGAGCACATGACCCCGACGCAGGCCACTGCGCTGGTGGTCGAGCACCTGCCACGCCTGCGCAGCGGCGGCCAGGTGGCGGTGATCTGCCCGCAGGAGCGTGGCCAGGCGTCCGACGCCACCCACGTCACGTTCCTCGACGTCCCGGCGATCACCGCCCTGTTGCTCGACGCCGGCGTCACCGTCGAACGGTCGTCGTCGTTCCCGCTCCCCCGTCTCGCCGGCCGTGTGTTCACGCACAACGAGACGATCGTGGTGGGCCGGTGGACGGCGCCGAGCACCTGAACGACACGGCCAGGAGATCGGGCGTCGCGGTCGGCGCGGCGACGGCGGTGCTCGTGCTGCTCGTGTCGGCCAGTTGGTCGGCGGTGATCGGCCGCTACGGCGGGCCCGACGAACCCGCGCACGTGCTGCGGTCGTTCGCGGTCGCGCACGGCGACCTGCTCGGCGAACCGGTGGACGAGCTGCCGCCCGGCTACCGGGCGGTCGAGGTGCCCGCGTCGCTCGGTACGGGTGATCCTGCGTGTTACCGGTTCGATCCCACCGTCACGAGCACGTGTGCCGAGGCCCGACCGGGTGGCGACGTGCGGGTGGCCACCTCGGCCGGCACGTACCCACCCGTCTACTACGCGATGGTGGGCCTGCCGGCACGCGTGTTCGGCGTGTCGGACGACCCGTTCGCGTTGCGGCTCGTCGCTGCGGCATGGATCGCAGTCGGCTGTGCACTGGTGGCCCACCGGGTGCGGTCGCCCGCTCGGGCGCTGCTGGTGGCCGTGGTGCCGCCGTCGTGCTGGTTCTTGTGGGGTGTGGTGAACCCGAACGCGTTGGAGGTGGTGCTGATCGCGCTCGCTGCGGCCTCCGTGCGTCCCCGTCACGAACGCCGTCGCGCCGACGACTGGTGGGTCGCGGCGCCGCTCGTGCTGTGTGTCGCGATGCGACCCGTGTCGGCGATCTGGGCGACGGGACTGCTGCTCGTTGCCGAGCTCGATCCCGACACGCGTGCCGACGCTCGAGGCCGCCTCGTCCGCTGGGCGGCACCGGCCGTCGGTGCCGCGACGGTGCTCGTGTGGAACGCGTGGAGCGAGTTCCACCTCGACGACCGGCGCACGGCGTCGGACGACGGCGTGGTGGAGGCGGCGATCGGATCGATCGGCGGGCTGCCGCGCACGGGCGCCGAACTCGTCGCCTCGCTCGGCTGGCTCGAGCACTGGGCGCCGTGGGTGGCGATCGTCGCATGGGTCGCCGCGATCGTGGCCGTGCTCGCCGATGTGACGATCGGCGCGCGGCGCCGTCCGGGCCGCGACGATCGTCTCGTCCGTGCACCCCGATGGGCGCCGTGGGCCGTCGTCGCCGTGATGGCGATCGTGGTGCCGGTGGCGTTCGAGACGATCCTGGCGTCGCGCATCGGCCCGGTGTGGCAGGGCCGGTACAGCCTGCCCGTGCTGGCGATCGCGGCGGTGTGGGCGCTGGCGCACGTCGATGCCCCGATCCGCCGTCGCACCGTGCGAGCCGTGTGGCTGCTCGCCGCCGTGGTGTCGGTGTCGACGTTCTGGTGGTCCGCTCGCCGGTACTCGGTCGGGACCGACGGTTCGTGGTGGTTCGACGGTGCCGAGCCGACCTCCCGCGTGTTCGGGCCGGGCACGTGGGTGGTGGTGCACGTCGCGCTCGTGGCGACGGCCGTCGGGCTGCGGTGGGTCAGCTCCAGCGCACGCGCTGCGTCCCCCGCCAGCGCTCGAGCAGCGTCGACGGGCCGCCACCCACCTCGACGTCGTCACCACGGTTCCACAGGGCGAGGTACAGGGCCGCGGCGGACCCGCTGAGCACCGTCGCATCCGCCGGCGCCTCTCCACCCGGTGCGTCGACCGTCAGCTTCTCGTCGACGCGCACCACGAACCGCTCGTCGTGGTCGGTGGGCGCGACGACGAAGGTGAACGGCTCGCCGTCGAACAGCTTCGAGCGACCTCGTGTGAAGAAGCCGCGCAACAGCTCGTCCAACCCGTCGACCGCGACGTCGAGCTCGATCGCCGCCTCGTCGGCGGTGGGCACGCGACCGAGCGACGCCGCGAGCGCGTCGACCATGTGCATCGTCGTCTCGTGCGCCTGCCGGCGCGCCCAGAACGCCGCCGGGGGTGGGCAGTCGTTCAAGAACGTCATGGCCCGCAGATCGGCCGAGGCCTCGGCGATCGCCGCGAGCACCCCGGTGAGGGCGTCCGCCGCCAGCGCGAGCAGGTCGTCGTGGGTGCGCAGATCGGTCTGGTTCGGTACCAGATCGGGGTCGTCGCCGCGCAGGTGCGCCGTCGACCACAGGTGCACCATCGCCTGGTGGGCCACGAGTGCGCGCACGTCCCACGACGGGCAGGTGGGCACGGGCGCGTCGAGGCCGGCCGCTGCGGCGAGATCGAGGAGACGCCGACCCGCGGTGGCGGCGACCTCGTGGTGACGGGCGGTGCTGAGCGATGTGGGCATCGACTCAGCATGCCCGCTGACGTGATCAGACGATGTAGCCGAAGACGTCGACGATCACGTCGGTGTCGCCGGAGTGGTTGAACACCTCGAGGTGCCCGTCGGTGCCGAGCTTCAGGTACGCCTGGTTGGGCACGGGCACACCGGGCCGCGGGTTCATGGTCGATGCGTTGGGACGGCCCACACCACGGGGCCACGCGGTCAGGAACGACGGGGCCGTGCTGTTGACGGAGGTGACGTTCACCACCACGGCGCCCGCGCTGCCCGGCACGGGGCTCCCCGTGGCCAACGGCGTGGCGACGTTGGCGCCGGGGCCGAGCTGGCCGCTCACGCCACCGGTGCCGTCACGGCTGTCGACCAGACGTTGCGGGCTCACCGGCACGAACGCCCCGCCATCGGCGGAGAAGTAGCCGATCACATCGGCGATCAGGTGCGTCTGCCCGGACGAGTTGAACAACGACACCCTGCCGCCCGCACCCACCTTCGCCAGCACGAGGTTGGCGACGGTGAGGTTCGGTACGAAGTTGTGGGTCGACGCGTTCGGCCGCGGCTCGCCCGTCGGCCACGTGGTGATGAAGCCCGACCTCGTCGGCTGGTCGACCGTCACGTTCAGCGCCACACCGGTCACCCCCGTCGCCGGCACACCGCCGATCCCGGTGACCTGCAGGTCGACCGCCTCGCCGCCCGGGACGGCGCCGACGACGCCGCCACGACCCTCGCCGGTCCGGGTGTCGAGCAGGCGCGTCGGGGTGAGCGAGGTGAACCTGCCGCCGCCACCGGGCGGGGTGGCCGTGTAGTAGCCCACCACGTCGGCGATCACGTGGGCCCAGCCGCTCGAGTTGAACAGGTTCACCCGGCCGTTGGCGCCCACCTTCACCGTCACCAGGTTGGGCACCGTCTGTCCGGGGACGAAGTTGAGGTTCGACACCCCGGGTCGTGTCTCGCCGCTCGGCCAGGCCGTCAGGAAGCTGCCCGCCGTCGGCGAGTCGACCGTCACGTTCATCACCACGGCGGTGACGCCGGTCTCGGGCACACCGCCCACGCCGGTGACGTCGAGCTCGGTGAACACCTGCTGGCCGAGTGGTGCCAGGTTGCCGCCGGCACCGGTGCGGGTGTCGAGCAGGCGGGCCGGGGTGACCGGCACGAAGAAGCTCGGGGTCGCCGGCACCGGCTTCTCGATGCGCACCGGTCCGGTGGAGTACGCGGTGCCGACGTTCGACCCCTTCTTCATGGTGAGGTACACCCAGTAGGTGCCGTTCGGGAGGGTGGCGCCCGTGGCGCTCGTGCCGTTCCAGCGGAAGGTGTTGACGCCGTTCTGCACCTTGCGGTTGCTCGCGATCAGCGTGCCGTCGAAGGCACCTCGGTTCGTGGTCACCCAGATGTCGACCGTGTCGGCCACGCCGGCGACGTCGGTGAAGGTGATGTCGTAGGCATCGGAGAACGCCGCGTCGTCGGCGAGCTTGATCTCGCGGAGCGTGAACCCACGGGCGCCGGGGTCTTCGTTGATGTCGAAGCGCAGGTGGTCGAACCGCTGGCCGCGCCAGCCGCGCTTGTGCACGGTGCCCTCGTCGTTGAGTGCCGTCGCCGGGTTGGTGGCGAGGTCGACCGTCCATCGATGGCACCCGGGGTACACCACGATGTCCTGCGTCTCGCTCCACGGTTCGAAGTCGCGCGGCTCCCAGGCGAACCGGGCGTTCATGCCGCCGCCGGGCGCGTCGGCGAAGCTCATCGCCCCGCTGAGGCACATCTCCACCGTGGCCCGGTGGTAGCGGTCGGGGTTGAGCTCGGTGCGCATCGGCAACTCGACGAAGCTGTCGTTGGCGATCGTGGTGCCCGACATCTCGCCGTTGGCGAACGAGATGCCGGCGATGTCGCCGGACGTCGCGACGTCGTCCGGTCCCGCGAAGTCCCAGGGGTTGCCGCTCACCGTGGCGTAGTCCTCGCCCCCTTCGACGTTCGGGGTGAGCACCTTCGGGATCGGTACCCCGGTGGGCGGCGACACCGGCGCGTCGGCACGGCGCAGCCGAACCCAGTCGAGGGTGATGTTCACGAGCGGGTTCAGGCCCGTCGGCGTGCCACCGCGCAACAGCTCGACGCGGGTCATCGCACCGCTCCAGGGCAGCTGGTAGCCGGGCGGGTTGGCGCTGATGTCGCGCAGGTCGATGTCGTACACCTGGCACCCGGCCTTCGGGTAGAACGGCAAGAGGCCGTTGTCGCCCGCCGAGTTCCAGTAGTGCACCGCCATGTGCAGTGCCTGGTCGATGCACATCGAGAACGACAGGTGGGTGTACACGTCGGCGTTCACCGGCGCCACCAGGCCGTCGCGACCCCACGGCAGTTCGACGCCCCAGGTACGCACGAGCTTCACCGTCGAGTTGTTCACCGACGCCACCGTGAGCGTGCCGTCGCCGTTGCGGGTGATGCCGTAGCTGTTCTCCGTCCCGATCATCGCGATCGGGGGCACGTCCTCGTCGTTCGAGAAGTCCCACGGATCGCTGAACACGTCGGTCGCGTAGTCGCCGCTCGTCGATCGGCCGCGATCGACGCCGATCGCCGGCGCCGGATCGACGTTCGGATGCGCCGACACGGGTGCCGCGAGACCGAGCGCGATCGCCACGCAGGTGATGAGAGTTGACACGTGGCGTCGCCGCACGAACGATCCTCCGAGAACATTGGGGCCCGCTCTGTATCGGCACGACGAGTGCCTGGTGTGAGCGACCTTAGTGTTCAGGTCGGGTCAAGAAGTCCGCGACCAGGGCCAGGTTCCCCCGGATGCGGGACAGCTCGGTGCGTGCTGCGAGGAGTGCGGCCTCGAGCTCTGCCTCGAGCGCGGTGTCGACTGCCGGGCCGGGTTCGGCGCGACGTCCGCCCTGCTCGGGCGAGGTGCCGTCAGCCACGAACACCCCGCAGACGGGTGTACCAGCGTCGAGGTGTGGAGCTGTAGCGCAGCACCTTGGTGGCGCGCAGCTGGGCGAGCTCCGCCTCGAGTTCGCGGATGCGTTCGGTGGCGGCCGGTGGTGCGTCGCCCTGCAGCTCGGCGACGCGGGCGCCGAGCCCGACGATGGTCTGGGTGCGTGCCTCGAGCAGCGCCTCGAGCTCGGCGATGCGTGCACGCAACTGCAGTTCGGTCGCTGCCGTTGCAGCGGTCGCGGGATCGGGGGTCAGCTCGGCCATGGCAGTCGGGGGTGTCGCGCTCGGAGGGTGACGAAGTTGGTGGCCATGTCGATGTCGCTGATCTTGCGCATCGAACCGGCCTGCTCACGGTACCGGCCCACCACGGCGGGCACGAGCGATGCCCGCAGGCCTCGCTCGGCGGTGGCGAGCCACAGGTCGTAGTCCTCCCAGCCGTGGATGCCCGAGTCGACGCCGTACCCGCCGAGCGCCGTCCAGGCGCTGCGGCGGAACATCGCCATCGCGTCGATGAATGCGCCGTGCACCAGCAGGTCGGGATCCCACGGCAGGTGGCTGGTCAGACCGAGCGCCCCGCGTTCGTCGAACCGTTCGAGCAACCCGTACGCGGCGACGACGTCGTCGGGCGCGCCGTCGAGGTGCCGGGCGAGCGCGACGAGCCCGTTCGGGTACAGCACGTTGTCGGCGTCGAGGGCGAACACGTATCGACCGCGAGCGCGGCCGAAGCCGGTGTTGCGTGCGGTGGGCAGCCCGCCGTTGGCGGCACGACGCACGAGCGTGATCGGCAGCCAGGGCATGTCGTCCATCAGCCGGCCGACGATCGCCGCCGAGTCGTCGGTGGAGCGGTCGTCGACCACCACCACCTCCACCGGCAACGCCGGGTCGTGCGCGGCAGCCACGACGGAGGTGATCGCCTCGTGGACGTAGTGGCCCTGGTTGTAGAGCGGGATCACCACCGACACCGCCGGGTCGGTGGTGGCGACGCTCGGCGTGTCGACGACGTCGACGTGATCGGGGTCGCCGTGACGCAACGTGGCGAGCGAGCGTTCGATCGCCCGCACCACGCCGATCTGGCCGAGGTAGCGATCCTTCAGCTCGGACGCCACCTTCACCAGCATCTGTCGCTCGGCCGTGATCGGCGCCGGTGCGGCGACCGTGCGGTGGTGGCGCCGGGCGGGCAGGTGTCGCGCCACCGCGCTGCGAGCGCGCTCGGACGTGGGAGCCGCGACCGCTGCAGCATCGGCCGCCGTGGCGAGTGCGGCGCGCACGAGGTCGCGCTGGTGCAGCTGCGAGGTGAGCACCTCGTAGGCGGCGTCGGCCATACGGGCCCGGCGGGGTTCGTCGAACGCGAGCGCCACCGCCTGCTCGGCGAGGTCGTCGAGCGACGTGACGATCAGGTGCTCGCCGGCGCGGAACGGCGCGACGTCGACGGACGTCTCGCTCGCGACGACACATCCGTTGGCCACGGCCTCCACCACGCGTGCCCACTCGAAGTACGGCTCGGTGTCGCGGTGCACGTTGAGCAAGATCCGGGTGTCCGCCAGGCGCCGGTACTTGTCGTCGCCGCTCGAGAACGTGGTGTGACCGGCGAGGGCGGGGCGATGCCAGCTGAAGAAGCGCAGGTCGGTGCGCCACTCCCACAGCTGACCGGCGGCACCGGCGACGAACTGCTCACGGCGAGGGGTGCGGCCTCCGAGGAAGCCGATGTCGATCGAACGAGGCACGGTGCCGTGCCCGGACCACCGATCCATCGAGGCCACGTAGCCGAGCGGGAGGTGCACGGCCGGCAGCCCGAGGCGGCGGATCGCCCCGAGCGAGTGGGTGTTGATGTCGAGCACCACCGGTCCGAACCGCGCGTACTGCATCGCGAGGTCGAAGAACGGTGTGCCCTGCTGCTCGGTGTTGACGCACACGGCGTGTCGTGCGGCGCGCGCCTTGTCTGCCTCGCTCGCCGGGTGCAGCACGAAGAACTCGTGAGGTGCCACGACGAGCTGATCGAGCGCGGGTGCTCCCTGGTGACCGGCCGGCCGGTCCGTGGCGACGTCGGGCAGTTCGTCGGTGACCACCTCGGCCGGGCGGCCGTCGGCGATCAGCGCCTCGACGAGGTGCTCGGCGATCTCGTGCATGAACACGTTGCCGTGCGCGCTCACGAACACTCGACACGACGGCGCCATCACCGGCGTACGGTACCAACGGGCCAGTAGATTCCCGGGTCATCACGTCCTCGTCGTCGCCCCTCGTCTCGATCCTCACGCCGGTCTACGACCCCCCGCTCGGCGCCTTCCTCGCCTGTGTGCGGTCGGTGCAGCAGCAGCGCTACGCCAACTGGGAGTGGTGCCTCGTCGACGACTGCTCCACCAGGCCCGAGGTGCGCGCCGCGCTCGAACAGGCGGCCGCCGCCGACCCGCGGATCCGGGTGACGTGGCGCGAGCGCAACGGGGGCATCGTGGCGGCCACCAACGACGCGCTCGCCATGGCTCGGGGCGAGTTCGTCGCCCTGCTCGATCACGACGACGCGATCGTGCCCGACGGGGTGCACGTGGTGATGCACGCGCTCACCGATCCGGCCGGCGGCGACATCGACTACGTGTACACCGACGAGGCGCACACGCTGGCCGATGGCCGCGAGTCGGCGCACTTCCTGAAGCCCGACTGGTCGCCCGAGCGGTTCCGCTCGTCGATGTACACCTGCCACCTGTCCGTGCTTCGGACGTCGGTGGTGCGCGACATCGGCGGCTTCCGCGAGGGCTTCGACGGCAGCCAGGACCACGACCTCGTCCTGCGCGCCACCGAGGCGATCACCGCGGCCGGCCGGCGGATCGTGCACCTGCCGGCACTCGCCTACCACTGGCGCAACATCGCCACCTCGGTGTCGCGTGCCGAGGGCACGTTGTCGCGAGCGGTGATCAACGGGCGTCGCGCGGTGCAGGAGCAGGTGGACCGGTTGGGCCTCGACGCCGAGGTGGTGCACGGAGCCGTCCCCGGCTGCTACCGGCTGGTGCGGCACGCGATCGACCGGGTGAAGGTGACCGTGGTGGTGGCCACCCGCTTCGAGGGCGCCGCGGTGCGTCCCTACCGATCGGCCGTGGCTGCCACGGTTCGGGCGATGTCCGGCACGTCCGACGCCGCCCGTGGGAACGTGCAGTTCGTGGTGGCGCATCCGGCGAGCGCGCCGGCCGAACTGGTCGACCTGCTCGACCACGAGCTGCCGGCGTCGTGGGACCGCGTGCCGGTGCCGGGTGGCTGGTCGCTCGCCACTGCGCTCGATCGAGCGCTGCTGTTGCACCCGGCCGACGTGCTGGTGAGCGTCGCGCCGGGCATGGTGCCACGGGCGGACGAGACGCCCGACTGGTTGGGGGCGATGGTGGGGTTGGCGGCCTCCCCCGGCGCCGGCGTGGTGGGTGCCCTGATCGCCGATCGCGAGAACGTGGTGCACCACGCGGGCTGGGACGTGCCGAACTACCGCTGGTACGAGCTCGAAGGCCTGCCCGTCGGCCAGACCACCTCGGGCAACGACCTGCTGATCGAGCGCGAGTGCACCCACGTGTCGCTCGCCGCCGCGGCGGTGAGCGATCGTGCGTGGCGAGAGGCCCGCCAGCTGGCGGCGGGCCGCTGGCACGAGGCGGGTCGACGGCTCAGCCAGGCGCTGCTCGACCGCGGCTGCCGCACCCTGTGGACCCCGTACGCCCGCTTCGACGAACACGTGGCGATCGACCTCTGACCGCCGCCGCCGCCCCAACGTCCTGGGTGCCACGGATTCTGGTGACCAGCGGCGGTGAGCCGACGTCGGCACCCAGAACGTTCGAGAACGGCTCCCGGGTGCCACACATCCTGGTGACCAGGCGCGGTGAATCGAGCGTGGCACCCAGGACGTGCAGGAACCGCTCCGGGGGTCAGATGACGACGGGGCTGAAGGGGTCGTCGACCAGGTCGGTGAGCCAGCGACGCTGCACCAGCTCCACCTCCTCGGGGCGGATGGTGGGCACCCGCGACCGCGACTCGAAGTGGTAGAGCACGGCGTCGGGCTCGTACACGATGCGACGGCCGGATGCCCGCACCTTCAAGCAGTAGTCGACGTCGTTGTAGTTGCCGGGGTACTCGACGCTCAGCCCGCCCACCTCGTCGAACACCCGCATCGGCGTCAGCATGCACGCCGCCGTCACCCCGGCAACCTCGCGCCGGTGCGCGAGCAGGCCGGTGCGACCGACCGCGTCGGCGGCGAGACCGAAGCCCACGTGGTCGAGCGAGGTTCGGTAGGTGTGGCCAGCGTGCTGCAGCGTGCCGTCCTCGAACAGCAGCTTGGCCCCCACCGCACCCACGCCGGGCGAGTCGACGGCGTCGAGCATCCGCTCCAGCCAGTTCGGTGCGATCACCTCGGTGTCGTCGTTCAGCATCAGCAGATGGGCGCCGCGGGCGTGTGCCGCACCGAGGTCGATCGTGGCGGCGAAGTTGAACGGCTCGGTGAAGTCGACACATCGCACCACGCCCTGCGCTCCCCCGCCGATCGCGACGAGTTCGGCGTCCACCTCGGGCGGCATCTCGGGGCCCGACACGACGATCACCTCGAGCGACACGTGCACCGGCACGGTGGCGAGCACGCTGCGCACCGCTTCGACCACGAACACGCGCTCGGCGCCGAACGCCTCGCCCCGAGTGCCGATGCTGGGGACGACGACGCTGACGTCGACGCTCGACCCACCAGCCATGTCAGCGCAGCACCCGTGCCGCGACGCGACGAGCCCTGCCGTACACGCGGCGGCCGAGCGACACGCGCTGCGCCGCGACCACCTGGTGCTGCAGGGCGTTGCGCTCGAGCTCGAGCTGGGTGACACGGTTGGCGAGCTGTTCGCACCGGGCGCGCAGGTCGCGCAGCGCGTCGTCGCGCTCGGCCAGCTGGTGACGCACCTGACGCAGTTCGGCGTCCAGACCGACGACGGCATCGCGTTCGTGCCAACGCGCGAGGCGCTGCTCGGGGGTCTCGTCGGCGTGCTCGCTCATGCGTCGTGCCAGGGTGAGTGGCGTTGCATCACAGCACGAGAGCATGCCACTCGGACATCGTCGCGCATCGTCATCAGCTGCTCGCTGCGTAGGCACAGTCGACGACCTGACGTAGCCTCTGGACCCGATGACAGTGGACGAGCTCGCTGCGCTGCGGGCGGAGAACACCGAACTGCGCCGGCGCGTCGATCTGGCGGCCTCCGAGCTCGCTGCGTTGAGGGCCGAGTCGTTGGCACGCCGGGCCGAGGTGCGAACGCTGGCCGAGGCCTTCCCCTCAGCGATGAGCCGCCACGCGCTGGTGATGGGCATGCTGCGCGACGTGCGTCACCACCCCGACAAGCGCGGCGTGGTGTCGCGAGCGATCCGCAAGCTCGGCCGGGCGCCACGAAAGGCCGTGCGGATCGTCCGCGAGCGCCTCCGATGAGCGAGCGTCCACCGGCACCTGCACCGGTGCGCGTGTTCGTGGCACCCACCGGCAACGGCTTCATGCGCGACATCGCGAGCTGGCTCGTCGAGGCCGCGTCGCTCGCCGGTCGCGACGCTCGCCTCGTCGACGACTCGTTGCCCACGGCCGACGGTTCGCTCGACCTGGTCGTCGCACCGCACGAGTTCTTCGAGCTGTTCGACGCCCCGAAGGCGGCGTTGCAGCGGGCAGCGGCGGTCAGCGTGTGTGTGTGCACCGAGCAGCCCGACACGCCGTGGTTCCACCTGTCGGTCGACGCCTGCCGGCGCGGTGTGGTGAGCCTCGACATCAACCCGGTCGGCACGGCGGCGTTGCGCTCGGTGGGAGTCGACGCGCGCCACCTGCGTCTCGGCGGCGTGCCGTCGCTCGCAGTGCCCACACACGGCGACCGCCCGATCGACGTGCTGTTCCTCGGCGGGCTCGACGACCGTCGCGGCGCCGCGCTGGCGGAGCTCGCACCTCGCCTCTACCGGCACAGAAACGAGCTGCGGCTGTTCCGCTTCGACCGGCCGGTCACACCCGCCACGCCGGGCGTCGTGTTCGGCGCCGACAAGTCGGCGCTGCTGGCGTCGGCTCGCCTGCTGGTGAACCTGCACCGCGACCGTCGTGCCGATCTGCCCGCCGGCACCGTGCCGCCGGCGTACTTCGAGTGGGCCCGGATGATCGAGGCGATGGCCAACGGCTGCGTGGTGGTGACCGAGCCGTCCGAGGGCTTCGAGCCGTTGGTGCCGGGCGTGCACTTCGTGGAGGCGACACCCGACGCGATGGCCGATGCGATCGACGACCTGCTCGCCGACCACGATCGCCGGAACGCGATCGCCGCGGCGGCGCGCACCGCAGTGATGGACGAGCTGTCGATGGTGCACGAGGTGCGACGCGTGCTCGACGAACTCGAACGCGACGTACTCCCTCGCATCGGGGCGCACCTTGCGTCGGCCGATCCGACCACGGGACTGTGGCGCCTCGGCGGCACCAAGGTGACGCCGCCGGTACGGCTCGGGCCGTTCCGCCCCGTGAGGGATCTGCAGCTGCGCGCCAAGCAGGTGGCGATGGCGGAGAACGCGGCGCTGCGACGTCTCGATCGTGTCGCGTGCGTCCTCGCGCACGGCACCGAGCAGCACGTCGAGCGCGTCGAGACCGCTGCGTACGCCGGCGCCCGTCCCGAGGTGAGCGTGCTCGTCACCCTGTACAACTACGCCGACGTGGTGACCGAGACGCTCGCGAGCATCGTCGCGAGCGAGGACGTGGCGTTCGAGGTGATCGTGGTGGACGACCACGCCACCGACGCCAGCCGCGACGTGGTCCGGACGTTCCTCGCCGCACATCCCGAGGTGCCGATGGTGCTGCTCGGCAAGGACGCGAACGAGGGTCTGGCCGCCGCCCGCAACACCGGCTTCGCCGAAGCACGTGCCGACCTGGTGATGGTGATGGACGCCGACAACCACGTGTACCCGACGGCGTTGCGTCGCCTCGCCGACGCGTTGCTGGCGGCGCCCGACGCGTCGGCGGCGTACTCGATCCTCGAGGACTTCGGTGCGCAGCGCAACGTGCGCAGCGCGCTGGCGTGGGACGTCGACCGCCTGTGCCACGCGAACTACATCGACGCCCAGGCGATGTGGCGGCGCGACGCCTGGCGCGAGCTCGGGGGCTACCGGGCCGACGACGACCACGTGTACGGCTGGGAGGACTGGGACCTGTGGCTCCGCCTCGCGGAGCGTGGCGGGCGCGCCACGCTCGTGCCACAGATCCTCGGCCGGTACCGGGTGCAGGCCGGTTCGATGATCGCCCTCACCAACCTCGCCACCGACGATGCGATCACCGCGATCCGTGGTCGGTACCCCACGCTTCCGTGGCGCCCGTTCCCATCGCGCTGACGCGCCACTAGGGTGGCGAGATCGCCGACGGCCTGTTGGGAGCTGGGAGGAAGCCGACATGTACCCGATCACCACACCTCGTGATGCAAAGGTGTTCGTCGCGGGCCACCAAGGACTCGTCGGCGCGGCGGTGGTGCGCCGGCTCCGGGAGGCCGGGTTCACCAACATCCTCACCGCGAGTCGCGACCAACTCGACCTGCGCGACCAGGCGGCGGTCAACTACTGGTTCCGCGCCAACCGGCCCGACTACGTGTACCTCGTGGCCGGCACCGTCGGCGGCATCTGGGCCAACGCCAACCGGCCGGCCGACTTCATCTACGACAACATGATGATCCACGCCACCGTGGTGCACGCGAGCCACCTCTACGGCGTCACCAAGCTGCTCTACCTCGGCAGTTCGTGCATCTACCCGCGCCTCGCCCCCCAACCGATGACCGAGGACGCGCTCCTCACCGGTCTGCTCGAACCCACCAACGAGCCGTACGCGATCGCCAAGATCGCCGGCATCAAGCTGTGCGAGGCGTACCGCAAGCAGCACGGCTGCAACTTCATCTCCGGCATGCCCACCAACCTCTACGGGCCGAACGACAACTTCGATCTCCAGACCTCGCACGTGCTCCCGGCACTGATGCGCAAGGTGCACGAGGCCAAGGTGGCCGGACGCGACGAGATCGAGGTGTGGGGCACCGGCTCGGCGATGCGCGAGTTCCTCTACGTCGACGACCTCGCCGACGCCTGCCTGTTCCTGATGGAGCACTACGACGGCGAAGGCCACGTCAACGTCGGCACCGGTGTGGAGGTGTCGATCCGCGAACTCGCCGAGACCCTCATCGACGTCATCCACCCCGACGCCCGGATCCGCTGGGACGACAGCAAGCCCGACGGGGCACCTCGCAAGCTGCTCGACGTCACCAAGCTCACCGCACTCGGCTGGACCCACCGCACGTCGTTGCATGACGGCATCGACCGCACCTACGCCTGGTTCCGCGACAACTACGACCACGCCCGCGGCATCGCACAGGCGGCCGGCGCGGCGGCGCACTGACGATCGCGCCGGCCGGGCCGGCGCCGCCCGATCAGGAGAGCTTGGCCGACTCGACCGCGAGGTCGTGGCGCACCATGCGCTCGACCAGCTCGGGGAACGACACTTCCCGCTTCCATCCGAGCACCGTCTCGGCCTTCGTGGCGTCGCCGACCAGCAGGTCCACCTCGGCCGGCCGGAGGAACTTGGGATCGAGGCGCACGTAGCGCTCCCAGTCGTCGATCTCGGCCGCTGCGAAGGCCCGCTCGACGAACTCGCGCACCGAGTACGTCTCGCCCGTCGCGACGACGTAGTCGTCGGGCTCGGGCTGCTGGAGCATCATCCACATCGCCTTCACGTAGTCGCCGGCGTAGCCCCAGTCGCGCTTGGAGTCGAGGTTGCCGAGCACCAGCTCGTCCTGCAGACCGAGCTTGATACGTGCCACCGCGTTGGTGATCTTGCGGGTGACGAACTCGAGGCCACGACGCTCGCTCTCGTGGTTGAACAAGATGCCCGAGCAGGCGAACAGGCCGTAGCTCTCGCGGTAGTTCACCGTGATGTCGTGACCGAACACCTTGGCGCAGCCGTAGGGCGAGCGGGGGTAGAACGGCGTCGCCTCGGTCTGCGGTGTCTCACGCACCTTGCCGAACATCTCCGACGAGCTCGCCTGGTAGAACTTCATCGGGTTGTCCTGGCTGCCGCCGACGATGCGGATCGCCTCCAGCATGCGCAGCACGCCGGTGCCGGTGACGTTGGCGGTGAGCTCGGCCTGGTTGAAGCTCATCGCCACGAACGAGATCGCGGCCAGGTTGTACACCTCGTCGGGCTGCACCCGGCTGACGGCCGAGATGAGGCTCGACAGGTCGCACAGGTCGCCCTCCACGATCTCGACGTACGGGTGCTCACGCTGCACGAGCTCGAGCTTCGGGTTGTTCTGGCCCTTCATCAGGCCGTAGATCGTGTAGCCCTTCGAGTGCAGCAGGTCGGCGAGGAAGCGACCGTCCTGGCCGGTGATTCCGGTGATCAGCGCAGTTGGCATCCGGGCGAGGCTATCCCCGAGGGCTTGCCAGTCGTCCGTCTCACCCCCGTCGAGATCGACCTGCCCCGGTGGTCGCCCCGCCCGTCAGTACACTCGTCGCCGCCATGTCTCTCCGCCAAGCGGCAGCACACCGCAACCTCCTGTATCTGCTGTCGCTCAAGGAGCTGCGGACTCGATACAAGAAGTCCGTTCTCGGCTGGGCGTGGAGCCTGCTGAATCCGCTGACGCAGATGGCGATCTTCTCTGTCATCTTCCTGTACGTCTTCAAGGCGGAGCCGCCGATCGGCGACCCCAGCGGCGTCCGCAACTTCCCGATCTACTTCCTCAGCGGCGCACTCCCGTTCAACTTCTTCTCGATCAGCGTCGGCGTGGCGATCGGATCGATCCAGGGCGGAGCCGGACTCATCAAGAAGGTCCAGTTCCCACACGAACACCTGGTCTTCTCAGTGATCGTGGCCCAGTTCGTCACACTCCTGATCGAACTCTGCGTGCTCTGCGCCGCACTGTTGATCGCTGGCAACATGGTGCTGCCGTGGATCCCCGCACTGCTCGTGATCCTCGGACTACTGGCGCTCTTCACGACAGGCGTGGCGTTGATACTGAGCGCGGCGAACGTCTTCTATCACGACGTCAATTACCTCTGGGGCATCCTCGCCCAGATCCTCTTCTATGCGACACCCGTGATCTACAACCCAGCCACGATCGAGGTGTCAGCGTTGCGGTTCATCTCGAACTACGGCCCCACCGGCAGCTTCGTCACCGCTGTCCACAACGTTCTGTACGACCTTCGGATACCGAGTCTCGGACGGCTCGTCCAGTTGGCCGTGCTCGGATTCGGTACGTTCTTCCTCGGGGCGTCCCTGTTCAACCGTCTGTCGCCACGATTCGCCGAGGAGATGTGAGGTGAGTACTCCTGCCCTCGAAGTCGACCACGTCACGAAGTCCTTCCGGCTGCACCACCAGAAGACCAACTCGATCAAGCAGCTCGTGGCCGGCCGCGGCAAGACCCGCTTCGACGAGTTCACGGCGCTGACCGACGTCACCTTCGATGTGCGCGAGGGCGAGGTGTTCGGCGTGATCGGCCAGAACGGCTCGGGCAAGAGCACGCTGCTCAAGTGCATGGCGGGGATCCTCAAACCAAGCTCGGGTTCGGTACGAGTCCACAGGCGGATGTCGGCGCTCCTGGAACTAGGTGCTGGCTTCCACCCCGAGCTGTCCGGGCGGGAGAACGTCTTCCTGAACGCCGCGATCTTGGGGATGTCTCGTCGTGACATCGCCGCTCGATTCGACGAGATCGTCCAGTTCTCCGGGCTGGAGAGCTTCATCGACGCACCAGTCAAGACGTACTCATCTGGGATGTATGTTCGTTTGGCCTTCGCCGTGGCGATCAACGTCGATCCGAGATTGCTCATCGTCGACGAGATCCTTGCGGTCGGCGATGTCACCTTCCAACAACGATGCCTCGAGAAGTTCGTGGAGTTCCGAGCCGACGGGCGCACGATCGTCCTCGTCACGCACGACCTCGGGAGCGTGAGGAACATGTGCGATCGAGCGATCTGGTTGAAACACGGCGCCGTCAGTGGTGAAGGTGACCCGTCCGAACTCGTCGACGCGTACACCGAGATGATGCTCGGCGAGAACCTCCGCGGTGCCGACGGCAGTATCCGTCGCGGCTCGGGCGAGATCCAGGTGATGTCGGTCGAGATGCACGTGAACGGCAGGGCCGAGCCGGTGAAGCGGTTCCGCACCGGCGACGACGTGCGGCTGGTGCTCAGCTACCGCGCAGAACGGTCCGTGCCGCGGCCGGTCGTCGGCATCGAGATCGAGCACCTTGGCGGCACCACGCTCTCAGCGCCCTGCACGCGCGACGTCGGGCTGGTCCCGGCGCAGCTCTCGGGCGAAGGCGTCGTCACCGTCGACCTTTCGCGGGTTGCGCTCCTACCCGGCACCTACGATCTGCACACCGTCCTCACGGACTTCAACCGCAGCCACGTGTACGACCATCTCCAGACGGCGCTCCGCTTCGACGTGATGAGCGGCAAGCCGTACGAGGTCGGCGGTCTCGTGACCCTGCGTCCCGAATGGTCCGTCCACTGACCTCTGGAGCGAGCGCATGAACACAACCGCATCTAGCGACCGGCCGGCCTCGGTCTGCTTCGTCGTGACGGAGGTGCTCGGGACCGTCCGTAACGGAGGCATCGCCACTGCCGTGACGCACATGTCGCTCTTGCTCGCCGAGCGCGGGATGGACGTGGAGATCCTCTACTGCGGATGGCGCGACGAGGTGGACAAACCGTGGGCCTCGCGCTATCGCGACGCGGGCGTGCGTGTGCGTTTCCTCGACCGCAGCGAGGCCGTGTCACCTGCCTACGTGGCCGACTCGTGGCGTGCGTTTCAGGCACTCGCGTCTCGTCACTATGACACGATCGTGCTCCAGGACTGGCAGGGGCTCGGCGCAGTCTCGGGCCTCGCGAAGCGAGTCGGGCTCGCCTTCGGTTCGACGCGACTTGTCCATCACGTACACGGTCCGACCGAGTGGTTGATGGAGGCCAACCGCAGTGTCGAGCTGGCACCGGCCGACGCAGCGACCGCGCATCTCGAACGGCTGAGCGCCGAGTACGCCGACGTCGTCGTCGGGCCCAGCGCCCACCTCGTGTCGTGGATGGACGAGCACGGCTGGCGACTTCCCGACGAGCGCCACACCGTTCCCTACTTCACATCCCGCCACCTCGAGGCGCTCGACGCGCCGCTCGCCGGAGCCCGGCCGTCCACGCCGCTGACGGAGCTCGTGTTCTTCGGCAGGCTCGAGGAGCGAAAGGGAGTGCGCACGCTCGCCGCTGCCATCAACCGGCTCGATCCGGCGTTGCTGCGCGGCATCACGATCACGTTCATGGGCAGGCCGGCGCACTTCCAGCCCGAGGACGTGCTTGCGATGTTCGACGACGAGGCGCAAGACGCGCTCGCCGACATCCGGTTCCTCACGGACCTCGACCAGCCGGAGGCCCGTGCGTATCTGTGTGGTCCGGGTCGTGTCGCGCTGATCCCCTCGCATCTCGACAACTCGCCGAACGTGGTCTACGAGTGCATCGAGGACCGGGTGCCGTTCCTTGCGTCCCACGCCGGCGGCACGGGCGAGCTCATTGCCGAGGGCGACCGGTCGGCGACCCTGTTCGATCCGAACCCGGCATCGATGGCGGCCCTGCTTGCACCGCTTCTCGCGGCGGGCACGACTCCTCCGCCGGCGCGGCCCTCCTACGACGGCCCAGCGCTCATGGCGGTCTGGGAGCGGTTGCTCCGGCCCGCCGAGACGCCGGCGCCGATCGAGCGGACCGACGACACGTTCGTCACGGTCGTCATCCCGCACCACGATCGGCCGGAGCACTTGCTCAAGGCAGTGCAGTCCGTCGCGCTGCAGGACCACACTGATCTCGAGATCCTGGTCGTCGACGATGGCAGCTCTTCACCGACCACGCTGGATCTGCTCGACCGACTGCCGGCGATGTTCAAGCACCGTCGGCTGCGAGTCGTGCGCCAGGAGAACCGGTACCTCGGCGCAGCCAGGAACACCGGGGCCCGCGAAGCATCTGCGGATTGGCTCGTCTTCCTGGACGACGACGACGAGCTGACGCCGACGTGCGTGTCGACCATGATCCGCGCACAGCGCCGCACCGGCGCCCGCATCGTGAGCGTCGGCTTCGACGTCGTGGACGGCACGACGCTCGACCACAATCCGCACCTGCACACCTGGATCTTCCTCGGCAGCGGCATCCATCTGGGCTCGATGATGAACAACCTGGGTGGCGCAGGGATGTTGGTGGCCAAGGAGGACCTCCTCGCCGTCGGCGGATTCCACGAGCGTCACGGTGTCGGACACGAGGACTGGCGTCTGTATGTCGCCTTCGCACTCTCGGGACGGGCGGTGACGGCCGTGCCGCTGCCCCTCTACCGCTACAGGATCCGACCCAACTCGATGATCCGTTCGACGAGCGCCTACGCGAACTCGACGATTGTCAACGAGGTGTTCGCCGAGCACCTGCCACCCGCCCTCGATGCGTGGCCGATGCTCCTGCGCTCGATGGCGGAAGTGATCGCGAAGCAACGGGGCAGGATCGAGTACCTCGAAGGCCACGTGGCATCGCTCGACGAACAGGCCGCCGAGTTCCGACGACTGCTCGCCGTGAGATCCGTGGCAGCGAGGCAGCGATGAGCGATCCGTCCACCGAACGGTCCGAGCTGGACCGTCGGCTGCGTCTCCCAGCCGAGTACCGGTCACGTCTCCGGCCCGATTACTTCGCCGACAGCGAGAGCTCCGAGCTGATTTGGCAACCCGACGTCTACGGACTCGTCGGGGTCGTGGCACGGCGCACCGGCGCGACGGTCGTCGACTTCGGGTGCGGCACTGCACGCAAACTCCTGCGACTGGCCGAGTCGGTGCCTGTTGTCGGCATCGACTACGGCCCGAACATCGCCGCCTGTCGAGCGGCTGCACCGGACCAGACCTGGATCGAAGCCGATCTCGAGTTGATCGACGGGTCGTTCGCAGCGCGCTTGCCGGACGGCCCGCTCGTCGCTGTCAGCTGCGACGTCGTCGAGCACCTGGTCGATCCCCGGCCTTTGCTCAGATTTCTCGCATCGATCCGGGCGCGCTGCACGGCGATCGTGATCAGCACACCCGAGCGCGTGGAGACACACGGAGCGGACCATCTCGGCCCTCCGCCCAACCCGGCGCACGTTCGAGAGTGGTCGCTGCAGGAGTTCGGGTTGCTGCTGACCGACGTCGGCCTCGCCCCGAGTTGCCTCGGTACTACGAGGGCCAACATCGGCACGGTCGACGGTGCGACGATCGCCGCGGTGATCACCGACCTCGTCCCTGTCGGTGGCGCCACGGGGGCGGCGAACAGCGAAGGTCTCTGGTCTCCTTGCTTCCCGAGCGTCGAGGCGCACCTCGACCAGGCCGGTGCCGCAGGGTTCGACCGCGTCGAGGTGACCGACCCGCGCCTGTTCCAGCTCGACCCGACTGCCGGCGAGCACGAGGTGCTGCTCGACGGCGCGCCGATACGTACCGTTCGTTGCGGCGACGGCGACGGCCGTGTCTTCCCCTTCAACCTCGTCGGACCGGTCCCCGGTGCGGATGCAGCGAGCATTGGGTCGGCTGCGAAGCGGCAACTCCCGATCGCGCTCGCCGGCGTGGACGAGACGACGAGCACGTGGTCGCGTGCGTCCGTCATCTGGTACCGACGTCGGGAACACGAGCTGCTCGGACACCTCGAGGACGCCGCATCGGTCGAACACGAGCTGCGCCAACTCCTGGACGACACCAACACCATTGCCGCAGACCATCAGGCGTTGCTCGAGCGGCAGCTCGATGCCCAGCGCACGATCGAACAGGATCTGCGCACGATCGAACAAGACCTGCGTAGGTCTGCCGCCTCGGTCGAAGCCGATCTGCGCATCCGGATGGAGGACCTCGCTTCATCGTTGGAGTCGGCCCAGGCTGAGGCCGCGGCGCTCGACCGCGAGCGTCGTCGACTCACTGCGGTCCTGGAGATCCGTCGCCAACAGCTGACGGCTGAGGCCGAGCAGCGCGCTCGCTCGATGCCCGACGTCGACCGATCGAACCTCGTCATCCCGGCGCCGTACGCCCCCCGACGCATGGGCTCGGCGGCTGGGCGCCGGCTCGCCCCTCGACTGGCGATGCTGTTGCGGCGAGGAGCTTCCCTGCCCCGGTTGGGGCGCCTTGAGCGCGCCGCCGACGATGTCGCAGCCAGCGCCGTTCCGGCTCGATCCGTCCCCGCATGGCTCTTCGACCCCGGCTACTACCTTCGGAACTTCCCGCCCGCTTCGACGACGGGCGTCTCGGCCGCGGCGCACTACGAGATGGTCGGCTGGCGGCTCGGTCTCTCGCCACATCCGCTGTTCGCCTCCGGGTGGTACCTCGCCAACCATGCCGACGTCCGCGCCGCTGGTATCGATCCGCTCCGCCACTTCGTCGACATCGGCTGGGCGCTCGGCTACGACCCACACCCGCTGTTCAGCACGAGCTGGTACCTCGAGCAAGGACGCGACGTGGCGGCAGCGGGCATGAATCCGCTTGTGCACTACCTGCAGTTCGGGTGGCAGGAGGGGCGGGATCCACACCCGCTGTTCGACACAGATCATTACCTCTCTGCTCGGCCCGACGTCGTCGCTGCAGGTGTCAACCCGCTCGCCCACTACGTGGAGCACGGATGGCGTGAGAAGGCGTCACCGAGCCACCTCTTCGATCCGTGGTACTACGAGTCGACGACGCCTGAGTCGGTGACCTCGTCCTTGCCGCAGTACTGGTACTACCTCGAGGTCGGCGTCCACTGCGGCGACGTCACCAGCGAATTTGTCGCCGAAGCGACCGCTGGACCGGGAGGGTCAGTCTGACTCTCCGCTGGCTCGTAGCACTCGCTTGACGAGACGGAGTGCTTCGAGCCCGTCCTCACCGGACACGCGAGCCGTGCGATTGGCGGCGATGGCGCGCAGGAACTCCAGGTGCTCGAGCGCAAGCGGCTCGCCGCGGAACTCCAGGAAGGGGATCTCCACCATCCCCGTCTGGCGATAGCTCGCTCCAGCTTCGGACAGGAACTCGCTGTGCTCCACACGGTTGATGGTCACATCCATGCGGACGAGGTCGACGTTCACGAACGAGTCCGACTGCGTGATCCGCAGTTCTCGAACCTTCTGCTGCCCGATCCGCGATGCCGTCACATTCGCTGTGACCCCGTTGCTGAAGGTGAGCAGAGCGCACGCCAGATCGGCCGAGTCACTGCGGACGCGACGTGCGGTCGCCACGACATCGGCGACCTCGGCGCCGGCGAGCGCTCTCACGATGTCGAGGTCGTGGATCATCAGGTCCGTCACGACGTCGTCGGTGATCCGCGGCGAGTACGGGCTCAGGCGCGAAGCATCGATGTGGACGACGTCACGCACGAGCCGGTCGAGCTCGAGCACCGCAGGATTGAACCGCTCGACGTGGCCCACCATCAGCACGCGTCCTTCGGTCGAGGCAACCTCGATCATCAGCTCCGCGTCCGCCTCGGTCGTCGCGATCGGCTTCTCGACCAACACGTGGATACCAGCCCGAAGGAGCGGGACAACGAGCTCGACGTGTGAGGGCGACGGGGTTGCGACGATCGCACCATCTACATGTCCGATGATCGCATCGAGCGTCGTCACCGCTTCTGCTCCGTGAGTGTGAGCAGCACGCCGGGCGCGCTCCAGGTCGGGGTCCACGACGTAGACCAACTCCGCATCACGCATCGAGGCCGCGATGCGCACATGGTTAGCGCCCATGATCCCGGCGCCCACCACGGCGAGCCGGGTCATGCCGGATCTCCTAGCAGAGCGTGCACGGCTGCGGCGATGCGATCGAGGTCGCTGTCGGTCAGTGAGGGATGCACCGGGAGCGACAGCACCTCACGGGCGGCGCGCTCGGCCTCCGGGCACGACGCGCCGACCACACGTCGATGCCCTCGGTAACAGTCGTAGTCGTAGGCGGCCTTGGGGTAGTAGATGCCGCATCCGATGCCGGCCGCGCCGAGTCCGTCGATGACCCCGTCCCGATCGATCCGGGCGTCGGCGGTGATCCGGACGGTGTACTGGTGCCAGACGTGTCGGCGGTTCGGCAGCTCGGTGGGCAGGACGAGGCCCTCGACGCCGCGCAACCGCTCCGACAGCCCGGCTGCGTTGCGACGGCGGCGCTCGGTCCGCTCATGCAGCCGCCGCATCTGCGGCAGCCCGACGGCGGCCTGCAGATCGGTCAGGCGGTAGTTATGACCGGCGACCTCGTAGTGGTACCGCACGCGCATCCCCTGGTTGCGGAGCAGCCGAAGCCGATCGGCGATGGCGTCGTCGTTCGTGGTGATCATCCCGCCCTCGCCGGTCATCACGTTCTTCGTCGCATACAGCGAGAACGAGCCGATGCCGAACGAGCCGACCCGACGGCCCTCGAACTCTGCGCCGTGTGCCTGCGCGGCGTCCTCGACGACGGCCGCGCCGACGGAGTCGGCCAGCGGCGCGAGCGCGCCAATGTCCGCGGCCTGGCCATACAGGTGCACGGGCATCAACACCGCCGTCGAGCTGCCGATGACGTCGGCGACCGCTGCAGGGTCGATCAGGTACGACCCCGGGTCGATGTCCGCGAAGCGGACGGTCGCACCGGCCTCGAGTGCAGCGTTGACCGTTGCCACGAAGGTGAACGGCGACGTCACCACTTCTGCGCCGGGTGCGAGGTCGAGCGCCTGCAGTGCGGCGACGAGGGAGATCGTGCCGTTCGACACGGCGATCGCGTGTCGCGCACCGGTGAGATCGACGAACGCCTGCTCGAGCGCCGCGACCTTGGGTCCCTGCGCCAGCTGACCGGAACGCAGGACCTCGAGGACCTCGGCCTCCTCCTCGGGCCCGATCTCCACGCGGGTGATCGGGATCATCGGGGGGTTCGTCATGCTCGGCACTCCTCGCAGGTCGGATCGTCGGGACGCTCGACGGCGCGGCTCGTCACGCGGCCGCATTGGCAGACCCAACCGAGGTGTCGGGCCGGATTGCCCACGACGAGCTCGTGGTCAGCGACGTCACGGGTGACGACGCTGCCGGCGCCGACCGTCGCGAACTCGCCGATCGTGGTGCCGCAAATCACGGTCGCGTTCGCACCGATCGACGCGCCCCGCCGTACGAGCGTCGGAACGATCTGCCAGAACGGGTTCTGCGCTCGGGGGAACATGTCGTTGGTGAACACCGCCGACGGACCGACGAACACCTCGTCCTCGAGCGTCACCCCGGCATAGACGGACACGTTGTTCTGGATCTTCACGCGATCCCCGACGATGGCACCGGCGTCGACGAACACGTTCTTGCCGAGCACGCACTCCGCGCCCACGACCGAACCGGTGCGCAGATGGACCAGGTGCCAGACCTTGGTGCCAGGACCGACGATCGCACCGTTCTCTACGAAGGCAGATGGGTGGATGAAGGGCGCGGCAGAGCTGGTCATGGGTGGGCCTCGGAGCGATCAGCCTACTGGCACGGAGCGGACCGGATCCGGCATGCGGTCGTCGGTGACGTCCCGGGCGGTTCACGGCCCCGCTGCTACTCTCCGTCCGGTCCGGCACCCCCGCCCCGTGTCGTGTTGTACGACCCGAGCCGATTCCGGTCGGATGCGGGTCGGATACCGGTCGAAGGGGCGGTTGTCGGCGACGGTCCGACGGCTGTCGACTCGGACGGCGAACGGACCGTGAATCGGACTGCGAACGGACTGGGACGGGATCTGTACGGATGGCCACCACGACAGAGCGCGAGGGCGTCGACGACTCGTCGGGCGAGGACGACGGCGCCGCAGGCACCACGCTTACGACCGACGCGACGGCAGCGCACGACGGTGCGACCCACGACGACGGCGGGACGCCGCCGCTGCACCCGATGCAGGTTCGTCCACCGCTCGGCACCGTTCCCGAGATCGTCGCCGCGGCCATCGCGTCGGTGGTGATGCTACTGTCGTTCAGCCGCGTGATTCGCGACAGCAACCGCGGCATCGATCTCACGGACGAGGGCATGTACCTGTGGTCGGCCGACCCGCCGGCATCCACAGATCTGTTCCACGCACCCTTCGGGAGGTACACCGGCCTGCTCTACCGGCTCGTCGGCTGGGACGTCGCGAGGTTTCGAGCACTGGGCGTGCTCCTGCTGCTCGCAGCTGCGGTGCTGCTGGGCCGCAGCTGCGTCGTCGCTGCCGGGCGGTGGCGCGGGGCCACGCCGTCGATCGCGGCCCAGGTGGCCGGGTCGGCCGCCGTGGCTGCGGGCGCGACCACCGGATACACGCTGTACCTGCTGACGCCGAACTACAACTGGATCAACCTGCTCGGACTCCTGCTCGCTGCGGCGGGCGGTATCGAGATGGCCGTTCCGCCGGCGACACGGCGACGAGCGGGGTCGTGGTTCTGGCCGAGTTGCGCTGCCGTCGGTGCGTTCGTCTCGATGACCGGCAAGCCGAGCAGCGGCCCCGTGATCCTCGCGCTCACCGCACTGTTGGTCGTGACCGTCCGCCCCGGACCGCTCGTACGCCGTCTCGTGCCGGTCCTGCAGACGGCGGTCGTCACCGCGATCGTGTGGGTCCTGCACTTCGTGTTCGTCAACAGTCCGGCGGATACGGCGGACATGTACCGGCGCGGACTCGACGCCCTGCGCATCCTCGATCCGGCGAGCTACGAGATTGCGAACGCCCTCCACAGCGTGCAGTCCGCCGTGAAGGACCTTCCCGAACGGGTGCTCGACGGCACCGCAGGCCTCGTCGTCGCGGCGCTTGCCTCGCTGGCACTCACGGCTCGCCGGATGCGCGCCGACGTCGACACGGTCGCCTCGATCGGCGTCGTCGTGCTGGTCGGGAGTTCCGTGGCGCTCGCACTCGACGGCGTCTGGATCGGGAGCAGCGCCGGGTACATAGTGCTCGCGACCGTGGGAACCTCGATCGTGCTCTGCGTCGTGCCGCTCGCCGTGACCGCTCGCGTTCTCGAGGCACGACGCCGACGAGCACCGTCGCCCGTCGACGGAGATACCGACGACACCGCTGACGAGATCGTCGCCGACGGGCAGCGCACCGCCATCGCCGGCTCGCTGCCCGGATGGTGGCCACCCTTCGCAACCGCCCTGTACCTCGCGTTCTTCGCCGCCGCATATGCGTTCGGTTCGGGAAACGGGTTCTGGAACCAGCTGAACGGAGGGTTGGCGTTGATGTTCGCGGGCGCCGTCGTATTGCTTGTGGTCTACGTCGATCTCGCGTCGACCCGTCCGGCCGTCGGCGTGCTGGCTGTCGTCGTGGCCATCGGTGGTGCCAACGTGCTCGACACGGCGCGGGATGCGCCGTACCGCACCGCCGCCATGGACGCCCAGACGGTCGCCCGTTCGTTCGGGCCGCACGGGTCGCGACTCCTGCTCGACCCGGAGACCGCGAGCTACCTCGAACGCCTCCGCGGCATCACGTACGGCAGCGGCTTCTCGTCCGGCACCCCGATGCTCGACTTCACGTACTACTCGGCGACGGCGCTCTACGACCTGGACGCGTTGGTGCCGCACAGCCTCATCCCGACGGTTGGGGCGTACGCCGCCACCAACGACCTCGCCCGTTGGTCGATCGAGCAACTGGAGCCCGAGATCTGGCGAGACGCCTGGATCCTGTGGGCTCCCGAGAACCCCACCGCACCCGATCCCGCCGCAGTGGAGCTCCTCGGCCGCACCTTTCCCGATGACTACGAACTCGTCGGCGAGTTGACGTGGTGGCAACGAGGGGAACTCCAGCAGGTCTGGCGACCCGTCGGCCGCTGATCGGTCGGCGCCGGAGGGGTTTCCTCCCGAACGGTGACGACTGGCTCAGCGGCGGGCTGCGACGAGCCGATTCCAGATCACCGGCTGGATCCGTCGCGGCGCGAGCCGCTCGAAGAGGTTCATCGCATGCGTGAGCGTGCCCACCATCAGCACGTGCCTGCCGGGATGACGGAGTCCGCCGACGATCGCCTCGGCCACATCCGACGGGTCGAGCAGCTTCTCGCCGTCCACTCGGCGCACGCCCGCCCGCTCCTGGAAGCGCGTGTCCATGCCGCTCGGGCACACGGTCAGCACGTGGATACCATCCGACTGGACCTCGTGGGCGACCGCCTCACCGAAGGTCAACAGGCCGGCGTTGCTTGCGGCATACGCGGCGAACTGCGGCATGGGCGACAGTGCGGTGGAACTGCTCACCAGCACCAGGCGTCCGAACCGGGCGGCACGCATGTACCGGAGGAGGTGGCGTGCGAGCCGGAGCCGCGCCGTGAGGTTGATGTCGATCGCATCGATGCCCGCCGCACGGTCGGTCCCGGCGAGGAACGGGCCCTTCGCTCCCATCCCGGCGCACAGGAACGCTTCCAGATAGGGCTGGCCCTGCGCCACCGCCACACCATCGAGCTGGCTGCTGAGGTCGTCACGGAGGTCCCCGACGATGGTCGCCACGGCATCGAGCCGCGCCGCCACCTGTGCGAGCGCACCGCCGTCCCGGTCGAGCAGCACGAGCCGTCGTCCGGCCAAGCGCGTCGCGACCGCAAGCCCGAGCCCGGACGCCGCACCGGTGACCAGCGTCAGCCCGGGCGGCGCGATCGACGGATCGGTGCGGCGACGGACGACGGCTGCGACCTCGTCGACCGACTCCTGCCACGACCGCTCCGGGCGCCAGCCGACGGACGACAGCGCTACGTCCGCAACGCGCAGCTCCGGCGAGAACGTGCTCCGCAGCGAGAAGGGCAGCCGGCGACGCGCCGCCGAGGGCAACTTCATCACGTGCGCGGATCGACCGGTGGCGTGCGCCGTCACCTCGGCGATCGTGGGGCTTCCGGCGACGACCAGCGACAGCTTGGGAGCGTCGTCGCGTTCGATCGCCGTCGCGACCGCTCGCACCACGTCGTCGACATGGACCAGGGGCAGGGTTCCGGCAGCGCGGCGCAGGACGACCCCACCCGGTCCGAGGCCCACCCGCAGCATCGCCGCCAGGTGGCTGGCCGGCCGCATGTCCTCGCCGACGACCATGCCGAGGCGCAAGATCCGGAACGGCAACCCGCTCTCAGCCACGACTCGTTCCGCTGCCAGCTTCGAGCGCCCGTAGTCGCTGGCGGGATCCGGGTTCGACCGTTCGTCGATCGGTGCGTCCAACGGTGCGTCGAGCGGTCGATCCTGCGCGCCGATCGAACTCGTGAGCACCAACCTGCGCAGGCCCGGTGCATGGCGGCGGAGCAACGCCACCAACCGCTCGGTGATGGCGACATTCGCCTGTTCGTAGTGCGCGCCGTTCCCGAACGTCGGATCGCCGGCCGCATGGACGACGGCGTCGACGTCGGCCAGCTCCGCCGCCACCTCGTCCGCGACGGGCCCATCGGGATCCGCGAGCGCTGCCATGAGTTCGGGGAACGGCACCAGCCCCCGCGCCTCGTCGAGCGGGCTGTGCGGCGACCGAGCGGCGCCGAGCACCTGATCGCCACGCTCGAGGAGTGTGCGCGCGACAGCACCTCCGACAAATCCGGTACTGCCCGTGACGACGACCTTCACCCACTCACCTCATGCCGTGTATTAGAACGTTCGGATGCCCGATCGGCCGGACCTCGACGACGACGACCTCTGCCCGGTATGCGGCGCAACGGGCCGCCACCAGGTGGTCGGGACACCCTATCGGTCGTGCCCGACCTGTGGTCATCACGACGCCGGCGAGCGGGTCGAGTCCGGTGCCGTGGTGAACCACGCGCTCTGGGACGAGGCACCCGCGATCTCTGCGCTGGAGCGCGAGCAGGTCCGTACCCTCGTGCGTGCCGGCTGGCGGGACCAGCGACTGGTCGACCTCGGGTGCGGCCACGGCGGCTTCCTGCACGCGGTGGACGTCGTGCGCGGCCTCCCGCCCGGCTCCTACGGGGTCGAGGTGTCTCCCGCCAGCGTCGAGGCCGCCCGGCGTTGGTTCGGCCTCGAGCTCCGCCCCGAACTCTCGGTCGACGGGATCGCGACCGTCATCACGACCTGGCACAGTGCCGAGCACATCCCGGTCCCAGTGCTCCGCGAGGCGCTCGGGGCGATCGATCACCCCGAGTCGCTGGTGGTGGTCAGCGTGCCGAACGCCGCCTCGTGGCAGTGGCGCCTCGTCGGCACACGCTGGACGTACTACGACGTGGCGGCGCACCGCTCGCAGTTCACCCCGGCCTCGCTCGACCTGCTCATGCACCAGGCGGGCTGGACCTGTGTCGCCCGGCCCAGGATGGTGCTCTACGAGCTGTTCGGCGCGCTCCAGAGCCTCGTGAACACGCTCCGGCCGCACAACCGGCTCTACGAGACGCTGAAGCGTGGCCGCGCCGGCGCTCGGCGCGCCGACCTCGTCGGCGACTCGCTGCTGGCTGCCCTCATGGTCGTCCCGGCGCTTCTGCTCGCGATCGGCGGTCTCGTGAGTCGCGATCGCGCAAGCTGCGTCAACGCGGTGTACCGCCGCTCTCAGGCGTGACCCGTCGGGTCGCCGACTCGAAGACCGCCTCGTATCGCTTCGTCACGGCGGCCGGGCCGAACAGTGCATCGACGAACCGGTGCTGCTCTGCGATCACGGCTCGCCGGTGTGACTCGTCGTCGAGCAGCCGCAACACCGCGCCAGCGATCGTTCGTGGTTGCACGTCGTCGAGCAACTCGAGTTCTGGCCACTCGTCCATGCTCGTGCCCGGGTAGTTGTCCTTCGGCACGTACGCCACGATGGGGACGCTCGCAGCCATCGCCTCGAGCGAAGTGATGCCGAGACCGATGCCCTGCAGGTCGTGGATCTCCACCGACGACGCCGCAAGCAGATCCGGGATCCAGTCGTGGCTCACCCGACCGGTCGTCACGATCGAACGGGTGACGCCGAGCTCGTCGGCGACCCCCATGAACGTGTTCGTGTAGAGCTCACCGACGATCACCAGCTTCAGGTCGGGATGGACCCGGAGGATCTCGGGCATCGACCGGACGAGCGCGATCCGATCGCGCACCGGGACGACATGGCCCAGCGACAGCAGGATCGGATCGTCGCCGAGGTCGAATCGGGCGCGGGCGCGCCGACCGTCACCGCCCTGGAACTGCTCGGCCGTGAGCATCACCGGGGCGAAGGACAAGCGGTCCGGCGGCACGTGGTACCGGTCAGCGGTGTGTTCGTGGGTGCGCTTGTCGACCGCGATCCAGTGCGTGCTCCGGCCTCCCAGCGCGGGTCGAACGGTGAGCAGCTCCCCGAGCTGGAGGATCCGGTCGGCGACCGCGTTCGTGTGTCGGATCGCCGAGTGGACGCTCACGACGACCGGGACGTTGGCGCGACGGGCCGCAATGGCCGAGCGCCACGACAGGTCGAAGATCTGACCGTGGATCGACACGACATCGGGCTTCCACTCCTGCATCAATCGGTTGATCGCCCGGGTGGCGCCTCGTCGCAGCACCGGGATCGCGTAGTTGAAGGCGAGCTCGCCAGGCGACACCCATCGCGAGCGAAGGCGGGTGATGTCGGGATCGTCGTCGATCGGCCCCGCGCTCGAGGGCGGCACCGTCGTCACCACGTGCACGAGGTGCCCTCGTGCTCGCAGCTCTGCGACGAGATCAGCCGTGAAGTGCGAGCTGCCCGTGGTCAGCGGTGGGTACAAGGCATTGACGATCAGGACCCGCATCCCGTCCTCCCTCGTGTCGGGTCGAATGGTCGAACGGTCGATGGTCGGCGCGTCATTCCGGCACCACCGCCAACTCGGCCGCCACGGCCTCTCGGCGACGCGCTGCCTCTGCGGCGAGGAAGGTGCCGAGACGCCTCTCCGCCGTCTGCTCGTCCTCCGCCCACCAGATCGGATGGGTGACGAGGTGCAGGGCGTTCCCGGCTCGAACCGCGTCGCGCTCGTCGGGCGGTCCGTAGCGCCAGCGGCCCGTCGAATCGGTGCAGTACTCCGTCTCCCGGACGAAGAACGGTGCGTACGTGTGTGGCCACGGGGCCGTGATCTCCGGCCCGGACCCGATGAGCTCCGGGATCGGCCGGTGGAAGCTGACCCCCACCGGCTCCGTGCCGGCGACGTCGCCGACGAGGTCGACCTCTCGCCGACACGCCTCGTTGAGTCCGTCGAGGTCTCGGTCGGGATACACCGTCGCATCGAAGTGCAGTCCGACACGGTGGCCGAGCGCGACGATGTCCTGGATCGCTCGTCGCCCCTCGCCCGACAGCGGGTTGTAGAACGGACTCGTCGTCAGGATGTAGTAGTCGGTGGAGATGCCGTGCGCCGCCTCGCGGCGGGCCATCTCGACCGCCGGACCGAGCGACATGTCGACGTCGTGACGGAGCATCACCCAGGCCTCGGACGGCGGCGGCATCCGATCGGGCTGATCGAGGTGCCGGAGGACGTAGCCGTTCGCCAGCAAGGTCTCGACGAACTCGACGTACGCGGCGTAGGTGAACTTCACGGCTCCTCCGAACCCGCCGGCGCAGGTGACCGACCCATGCTACTGGGCGGACGTTCCCACGTCCGGCAACCGACAGACACCGCGCTGCCTCAGTCCCGAGCGCGCAGCACGCGCGCCGGATTGCCGACGGCGATGACGTCGGCAGGGACGTCCTTGGTCACGACTGCGCCGATGCCGACCATCGCGTTGGCGCCGATCTGGATCTGATCCCGGATCGTCACCTGCGGACCGATCCAGGCGGTCGGGCCGATCTGCACGCTGCCGCTCACCTCGGCACCGGCGATCACGAAGGCACCACGCCCAATGCGCGCGTTGTGAGCGATGAAGACGTGGTCGTCGACCTTGACGTGGTCCTCCACCACCGTGTCGTCCAGGGTGCCACGGGCGATCGAGACCAACGCACCGATCTCGACGTCGCTCCCGATCCGAACCGCCCCGACGTGCGGGATCCGGATCGGAGTGTCCCCGTCGTACTCGAACCCGAAGCCGGGGTCGCCGATCACGGAGTTCGGCTTGATCCTGGTTCGTTCGCCGATCACGCACCGTCGACGGAGGACCACGTGTTCGCCGATGATGGAGTCGTCGCCGATTTCCACGCCGTCCTCCACCACGGCGTAGGCCCCGATCGTCACCCGCTGACCGAGCCGTACCGTGGGCGCGACGATCGCCGTCGGATGAACGCCACGAGGCGGCTCCTCTGCGAAGAACGTCGCGAGGACGCGCGCGAAGTCGAGCCGGGGTCGATCGCTGGAGATCACCGTCGCGAGGGGGAGCACCTCCGGCGCGACTTCGGCCAGGACGACGAGGTCGTCGACCGAGCGCAGGAGGTCCAGCAAATCAGGACGCGCCGAGGAGACAAACACGATCGAGCCGGGAGCCGCCGATGCGGCCGAAGCCGGCCGATGCACTACGCGGACCGGGCCGTGATGCGCGAGGCCCAACTCTCCCGCGACCCGTTCCGAGGTCAAGTCCTGGTCGATGGCGGTCATCGGTCTCCCTCTCCTCGAACGATCGGCTCGCCGTCGACGGTCGCACGCGCGACGTCGACGGCTGCGTGATCGGATCCGTCGTGTGCCGCGAACTCGTCGGTGGGGGCTGCGTCCGGCGCGGATTCGTGTGGCGGCGCCGCGATCTCACCGGGCGAACCGCCCTCGGCCGTACTGCCCTCCACGTCGCCGCCGGGCGCCTCCGTCGACGGGCCGAACGGGACCACCCATCGGCCGCGGGACTGCACCAGCAGGAAGCCGAGGCCAGGGATCAGGAGATAGGCGGCGAAGAGGGATGCGATCATGTACCTCGCGTCCTGTGCGGGGTTGACGACGAAGAGGCTCGCCTGCTGCGCCAGCATCGGGCCAACGGGCGCCAGCCAGATGATCGAGCGACGGCGGGCCGCCAACAGCAACGCGATCAGATAGGTGGGGTAGACCCACGTCGCAGCGCGCCAAGTCAACCAGTGCCAGCTGCGGAGGTCCCAAGTTCGGAGCACGTCGACGGCCCACTCGTTGGCATCGTCGATGAGCGGATCCGTCGCCAGGTGGAGGTTGTTCGGATCGATGCCGGCGCTGACGGTGTACATCACACTGACGGAGTCGTGCACCGACATCGGCCGCCACGCAATGGATGCGGCGCAAACGTGCTGTTCGAGCACGGCGCCGGGTTGCTCGCGAGCGACCTCCCACCACAGGTCCGCGACCTCGTCGCGTCGCTCACCGAGCACCTCGGTGTCCAGCGGCTGGCCGTAGACGAGGAAGTCCAACGTGTAGCAGTCGGCGCCTGTCCGCCATCCCTCGAGCGGCAGCATCGACGACATGAGCGCGAGATCGTCGGCTTCGAAGGTCTCGGGATGCGACTCGTACACGTTCGCGATGTCACTCGCCATCCACGCGACCGGCAGCCAGGCCGGCGCCGGCTCGACCCCGGCGACCGGGTATGCCGCCACTCTGACGGCGCCGAACGTCACCACTGCACCGGCCAGCACGACGAGGATCGGACGACGGACCCGACGACCGAGGAGCACGACGGACGCCAGCCCAACGGCTGCGACGACGAGGAGGCCGTTCTGCCGGAAGAGCATCGCCAGCGTCGCGGCCACGTACAGCATGCGGAGTTCGTAGACGTGCACCGATCCGTCGAGCCTCGCCGAGACGAGCCGCAGGATCGAGGCGACGACGAGCAGCAGGCACGCCGTGTAGGGCACGTCCTTCCACATCTGCACGCTGAACGCACCGACCGTCGGCTGACACGCAGCGAGGCCGGTGACCGCCCACATGAACCAGCGCGGGACTCCGAGCCGGATGAGAGCTCGGGTGACCTCGCAGAACGAGATTGCGAGCAGGATGATCTGTCCGAAGATCAGCAGTGAGGGGCTGCCGACGACGAGCGAACTCGCCCACGCGAGACCGATGTAGAGCGGCGAGCCGCCGTCGATGACCCGACCCTGGGTCGCCTGCTTCCAGATGGCGAGTGAGTCGTTCGTCATCACGGCCGGGTGGAACGCTGCGAACCAGAAGAGTATCGGCAGCGACACCACGAGCGGCGCCAACGCCCACCGCCCGAACGCATGGAGCGCCAGCCGACCGTGGCGGGAGCGCTGCGCCGCCCCGGTTGCCCCACCGTGGGTCTCGACCTCCCCGCCGCCCGCCTCGCGAGCGGATCGCTCGTCGGCCGACGCCGTCGGAACGATCATGACGACGCCGCCACCTCGGTTCCGTTGGTGTCGACGCCGTCGTCGGAGGTCGCGGACGTCACGGACGCCGCGCCGCTGTCGGGGTCGGCCGACCCACGAGCGGGGCGGACGACGACCGGGGTCGGCACCACTACCGGCGCCTCGGCCATCGGCGCCACCACCACGGACGCCGCCGTCGGCGCAACTGCCGCAGTCACTCGGCTCACGGCCGATGCAGCCAGCATGCCGGCGCCGAGCGCCACGGGCAGGGAGCGCCCGCTCCTCGGGGCGAGCGAAGCCGCCAGTGCGGCGGGCACGACCAGCGGAGCCAGCCGGCTCCGCGTTCCCTCGAGGGACCGGGCGACGTTCTCGGCGATCAGACCTGCCGCGACCGCTGCAACCCATACCGGCGCGACACCGGCGCCACCCGTTCCCCGGGTCCGCTTGCGAACGGCCTGACCGGCGAACGCCACGAGGGCACCGGCCACGGCCGTCGACGCAGTCGCGATCGACTCCCGGTCCCGTGCGAGCGCGCCACCGATCGCGTCCGCCGTGGCCGCGAGCGACACGGCGACGGCGGAACCCGGGCCCGCTCCGCCTGCCAGGCCTGCGGCGGCAACTCGGAGCGGCAACGCCGTCGCGCCGCCTGATGCGCCCGGCAGGTCGGCTGCGAACGCCGCGAGCGCCAGGGCGCCGACGACGCCGGCGGGATAGGCCGAGCGCGGCGCCGCGACGAGTGCCGCCACGCCACCGGCCACACCGGCGGTCTCACGCGTGCGTCCGTCGTCGGACGCCGCGGCCAGCGCCGCTGCAGCGACGCCCGCGGCGACACCACCCAAGCGCCGGCGGGCGGCGACGCCGGCGAGCCCGACCGCGCCGATCACACCGGCGGCGGCCCGGACGCGGGCAGCTCGATCGGTGGTCCGTGTGGAGGCCGGGAGGATGGCGCGGACCGTGACGGTCGCAGTGAGCCCGTCGCGGCCGAGGATCTCGGACCACGTCGTCATCGCCGCGTGCCAATTGGTGGTGCGCAGGTCCAGATCCGGCGACCGTCGTTCGTTCAGCGATGCGACGTCGCCGCGGCGGTAGAAGTCGAACCGGCGCGGCTCGATCGGGTGTGCGGCCGGCCGTCCGTCGAGCCGGTAGTCCAGCCGGTAGACGCCCCGACCCTCCGCTATGACGTGCAACGAGGTGCACACCTCGTCCACGCGAGCCCGCTCGGCCGGGTGCACCGTCGCGACGGCACGCCCGGTCAGCAGCATCAGGTGGCGAAGCGCTGCATCCTTCATCGGCCGACCTCGACGACGGCCGGCGGCGCGAGCGACGCGGCCAGGTCGACCATCTCCTCGTAGGTCAGGCGCTGCAACTGCCGATGCAGGCCGCCGCGTGCGAACAGCTTCGCCCGCTGCAGCATCGGTCGCAGGTACCGCGCGGAGATCGTGATCTCGGGGAAGCTGCCGTACATGCACCCACTGCAGGCCTTCGCCACCGCATGCGCCTCGGCGAACATGGCGCGCTCGCGGTACCGCTGGGGGAAGTCGTCGGCGTGGGCCGGGAACCGGTTGCCGAGCCGGTAGTCGCAGCAGACGGACATGTCGCCGTTCGGTTGGATGGCGAAGTAGAGGTTGGGGCTGTCACACGCATCGTCGTTGCGACGGCGCCAGCGGATCGGCTGGCGGCTCACGTAGCGGTAGATGTCGTCCAGGTACTCGTCCGAGTCGTAGAGGTTGAACCCCTCGGACTTCATCGACCGGACGCGCTCGAGCACCTCGCGCACCCGAGGGAGGTCGGCCTCCTGGAACACCATCGACGGGTCGTACGACGAAAAGCTCCGCGGCGACGTCGTCGGCGTCTGGTGCGCCGGCACGAGCGACACCCACCAGCCGATGCGCGTCGCGAACTCGATCACCGGGATGATCTGTTCGATGTTGCTCGGCGCGAGCACACAACCGAACGCGCAGAAGGCGTCGTTCGGGAAGGTCGCATTGATGTGCGCGACGCGACGGATCGCGTCGTGCCACGAGCCTTCGAACCCACCGTTGATCCGTTCCTGCAGCGCCGGCTGCAAGGTGTCCAACGAGATCGAGATGTCGTGGGCACCGATCTCGACCATGCGGTCGAGTTGCTCGAGCGTCGCGAAGCCGTTCGTCTGCAGCCGCGGATGGACGCCGTTGCGGACGAACGCCGCAGCGATGTCGACGATGTCGGTGCGGATGAACGGCTCACCACCGGTCAGCAGCACGATCGACGTACCGATCGCCGCCAGGTTTTCGGCGATGCGCTCGGCCTGCTCGGTCGTGCACTCCTCCTGGTCGGCATTGGCGAAGATCACGTTGCACTGCTCGCACTTCAGGTTGCAGCGCGCGGTGACGTAGTACTGGACGTACAGCGGCGTCTGGTGAGTGAGGACCGACGAGGCCAACGGGGCCAGTCCGCCTTCGAAGAACCCCATTGTCAGCCGTCCTTCTTCGCGACGATCGCAATGTTCCAGCACCACCACTTGAGCGGCGGGACCGCTCGGAGGATCGCCCGGTCGATGCGGTGGGAGACCCGGAGGAAGCGCTCGTGACGGTTCTGTGTCTCGATGACGAGCTTCCAGTAACGATCCTCCGACGGATGGATCCGATCTATGACGAGGAACTTCACGAAGATCATCAGAGATGTGAGCCAGAACGTGCGGGTCTCGATCGATGCGAACCGATCGCGGATCGTTGCGACGTCCGATCGCCGGATCGGGTGCTCATCGACGGTGCGAACCTCGGTCGCCATGCGTCGGTAGATCTGGATCGCCGGGTTGTACAACAGAGGGTCCCAGAACGCCGCAACGCCACCGGGCTTGAGGACCCGGTACACCTCGTCGATGCACTTCGCGATGTCGACGTGATGCAGCAGGTTCGCTGCGTAGACGACGTCGTACTCGTCAGCCGGCAAGGCCGACAGATCGGTTGCACTGGCCACGACCGTGTGGATCATGCATCCTCGGATTGCGGCCACCTTCTGGGCAACCTCCAACATGCCGGGCGACAGGTCGCTGGCTGTCACCTCGGCACCACGGACCGCAAAGTGCGCCGCACCCTCACCCAGGCCGCAGCCAAGGTCGAGCACCTTCTTTCCGTGGAGGTCGCCAAGGCGTTCATCGATCCATGAGGTCTCTGGACAACCCAGCGGCTTCCAATGTCCCTCGACGTCGACCGTCGCCGGATCGACGCTGGCTGCCCAGCCGTCGTGGAACTCACGCTCGCGTTCGGTCTGGGTCATGTCGCTGCTCACGTCTGGAGTTCCTTCTCCTGGAGATGTGGTGGGGAGGGAGGCGCTGCGCGGCCGGTTGAGCCTACGGTCTCCTCCACGAGGTAGAGGGGGCGGCCACGCACTTCGTCCTGGATCCGGTGGACGTAGCCGCCGACAATCCCCACCGAGGCGATGACGAGTCCGGCCAGGGCCGTGTTGAGCCACGCGATCCACACGAGACCAGCCACCGAGACGTTGGTCGCCGCAACACCCCCGGACACGAGGGCGCCCGCGGAGGCAAGGCCGAACAGGGCCACGCCGAGTGCCTGGATGGCTCGGATCGGCATCACTGAGAACGAGAAGATCGCATTCGCCGCGAAGGCGAGCATCCGCTTCAGCGGATACTTCGTGTCACCTGCGAACCGGACATCGCGGTCGTAGTCGAATGGCGCTGCGCGAAACCCGGTCCAGGGCACCATCCCGCGGAGGAAACGGTTGTGCTCGCGCATCCCGCGCAGCGCATCGGCGGCGCTGCGGTCCATGACGCGGAAGTCACCCGTGTCCAGCGGGATGTCGAGGCCCGACATGCGCCGGATGACGCGGTAGAAGCCGACCGCGGTGAAGCGCTTGAACCGCGTCTCTCCGGGTCTGGCACGTCGGCGGCCATACACGACGTGCGCATCCTCGTCGAGCATCAGCTGCAGCATGTCGGGCAACAGCTCGGGCGGGTCCTGCAGGTCACCGTCGATGATTGCGAAATGGGTTCCCTCCGCGATGTCGAGTCCTGCGGTGACCGCCAACTGATGTCCGAAGTTCCTTGCCAGCACCACCGAGGTCACCCAGTCGTGCTCGCACGCCAGGGCACGCAGGATGTCGCGAGAACCGTCTCTCGAGCCATCGTCGACGTACACGACCGAGAGATCGAACCACTCGGCGCTTCGACGGACCTCGCCCAGCCGACGATGCATCTCCGGCAGACAGTCTTGCTCGTGGAAGATCGGTACAATCACGCAGAGGTGCGGGCGAGCGAGAACGTGACCGCCACGATTCACATTGCTCGGCGACTCAACCACAGGGCCCTCGGAGAATTGGGTGGGACGGGCCCCTCGATCGAAGGCCTCGGACGAGAATACTGCTCTCCTGCAGCGGAGGTAGTGATGCGCCGGGCGTCGTTGTGAGACGTGCGGCACCGGATCCCCTGCCCGGCTCTCGGGCCGCCGGTCAGCGTCGCTGCGCCGCGACGCGTTCGCCGATCGGCGAGTAGCGGACGATGCAGTACAGGGCCCGCAAGCCGTCGCGCCAACCGATCTTCTTGCCCTCGGCGTAGGTGCGGCCCGAGTACGAGATGCCCACCTCGTACACGCGCCAGCCGCCACGGGCCACCTTGGCGGTGATCTCGGGCTCGAAGCCGAAACGGTCCTCGCACAGCTCGATGCTCTGGATCACGTTGCGCCGGAAGACCTTGTAGCAGGTCTCCATGTCGGTGAGGTTGAGGTCGGTGAACACGTTCGACGCGAGCGTCAGCAGTTTGTTGCCGGCCGAGTGCCAGAAGTAGAGCACCCGGTGCGGGCGGCTGCTCACGAACCGCGAGCCGTACACGACGTCGGCCCGATCGGCCACCAGCGGTTCGAGCAGGAACTCGAACTCCTCCGGGTCGTACTCCAGGTCGGCGTCCTGCACCACCACGTACTCGCGGCTCGCCTCGGCGAAGCCGGTGCGCAGCGCCGCACCCTTGCCGCGGTTGGCGGGTTGCAGGATCACCTTCAGCCGCGGTTCGTCCATCGCCGCCAGGATCTCGCGGCTCTTGTCGGTGGATCCGTCGTCCACCACGATCACCTCGCCCACGCAGGATTGCGCGAGCACGGTGTCGATCACCGTGGCGACCGTGGCCTCCTCGTTGAAGCACGGCACCACCACGCTGAGGCAGCCGGCGGGAACGGTGGACATCCGGGCGAGTGTACCGAGGTGCTCAGCCGCGCACGGCTAGCACGAACGCACGCCGGGCGAGCGGCCACTGGCGGCCGCCGACGGCGATCATCCCCTGCATCGCGCTCTGCAGCCGCACCGTCGCTCGCAGGCGACCCTCCCGCGCGGCACGACGCCAGCCGAGCGCAGCAGCGCCGTCGGCGAGCTCGCGACAGGCCGCATGCTCCTCCACGGTGCGGGCCAGCGTGGCCGAGTTCTGCTGGGTCTCGCTCGCCGCATGGCGCCGGTAGCGGTACAGCCGTTCGGGCTCGAGCACGATCGAACCGCCGCCGAGCAGCACACGCCCGTACAGCAGCAGATCCATCACCTGGTGCACGCTCGGATCGAACGCCGGTGTGGGCACGAGCGACAGGCGGTACGACACCGCCGGGCAGTAGAAGAACTGGCCCCGCAACACCAGCTGCAGTCCCCGCTCGCCACGTAGGCGTGGAAGCCGGTCGGGCCACAGCCACGCCTTCACGCGGTCGGGCATCGGCAGGTGCGGCGATCCGTCGGTGTCGATCACGGTCACCCTCGGCGCCACACACGCCGCGTCGGGGGCGGCGGTGTGCACCTGCCGGATCCGTTCGACGTAGCGCGGTTCGAGCAGGTCGTCGCCGTGCAGGATGACGGCGAGCTCGGCACCGTCGGCGGCGGCCACCTCGAGGCATCGGTTGAAGTTGCCGCCCACGCCCAGCCTCGTCGGGTTGCGCACCAACCGGATCCGATCGTCACCCAGCGCCTCCACGACCTCCCGCGCGCTGTCGTCGGGCGAGTCGTCCACCACCGTGCACCGCCAGTCGGCGTCGGTCTGGGCCACCACGCTGTCGAGCGCGAGCCGCAGGTAGGCCGGGTTCGAGTAGTACGGCACGGTGACTGCGTACGGAGCGGTCATGGCGCCGCCGACGCTACCCGTCCGGCCGGCCGGCAGGGCCTACGCTCGACGTCATGTCCACCACGGCCAAGCAGGCGCTGGTGCTGCTCGCGGGCGGCATCGTCATCGCGGCGTTCATCCTGCGGCTCGCCCGCCGGCGACTGCTCAGCACGCGCTATGCGATCGGGTGGCTGGTCATCGGTGGCCTCGTCGCCCTCGCTGCAGCGCTCATGCCGTTCGTCGGTCGCCTCGGTCGTCTCGCCAACATGACGCCGACGGCCGTGCTGCTGACGATGAGCTCGGTGCTCTTGCTCGCGATCTCGGTGCAACTCTCGATCAGCGTGTCGCAGTTGCAGGAACGCCTGCGCACCACTGCCGAGGCGCACGCCCTACTCGCCCGGCGCCTCGACGAGTTGGAGCAGCGTGGCGCCTGACGCCGAGTCACCCACGTCGAGCACTGCGGGCGCCGGGGTGCTCGTCGTCGTCCCTGCGTACAACGAGCGCGACTGCATCGCCGCCGTGGTCGACGACGTGCGGGGCGCGGGCTACGACTGCCTCGTCGTCGACGACGGCAGCCGCGACGAGACAGCCGAGATCGCCGCGGCTCACGGTGCCGCGGTGGTGCGGCTGCCGATCAACCTCGGCGTGGGCGGTGCGCTGCGCACCGGCTTCCGTTACGCCACCGATCACGGCTACCACACCGTCGTGCAGGTGGACGCCGACGGCCAGCACGTCACCGACCACATCCGTCACCTGCTCGAGGCCGTCGACACCGCCGATCTCGACATGGCCGTCGGCAGCAGGTTCCTCGGCCACGGCGACTACCGGATGCCGTTCGTGCGCCGGTGGGCGGTGCGCGTGCTGGCCGCCGTCATCCGCTCCACGGGCAAGGCCCACATCACCGACCCCACCTCCGGGTTCCGTGCCATCCGCCGACCGCTGCTCGACGCGTTCGCCGCCGACTTCCCGGCGCACTACCTGGGCGACACCTTCGAGGCGCTGTTGGTGTCGGCTCGTCGGGGCTACCGCCTCGGCGAGGTACCGGTCGCGATGCGCGAACGCCAGGGCGGTCGCCCGTCGGCCGATCTGTCCGCGCTGGTGCAGTCGGTGTTGCGTGCGTTCACGATCCTGCTCACCGGCACCACCTTCGATCTGCCACCACGATCGGGCGCGAACCACCGCGCCCCCAGGAACGCCGGCTGACACGCCGATGACCCGACGCCTCGCCTTCCCGGTCGCGATGTTCGCCGTGGTGTTCGGGCTGCTGCTCACCTGGACGGTCGGCACCCCGCTGTTCGGATCGCCCGACGAGCCCGCACATCTGTACAAGAGCTATGGCACCGCCCACTTCGAGGCGATCGGCGAGGCGATGGACGAGAGCATCTCGAACATCCGCCGGTTCGACGTGCCCGAACAGATGGGCCAGTCGCCGGGGATCATGTGCTGGGTGTTCCAGGCCGATGCCTCGGTGGCGTGCGAGACCCCTGGGTTTGCCGGCGCGGGGGAGTCGTCGGCCGCGGTGTATCCGCCATTCTGGTACGCACTCGTCGGCGGCGGAGCACGGCTCGTCGGTCAGGAGACCCACCAGCGTTGGTACCGAGCGATGGGGGCACTGCTGTGTGCCGTGCTGATCGCGGTGGCGTTCGCCGTCGCCGACCGCTCGCGGGCTCGACGGTTCAGCCCGCTGTTGCTGTTGGCCCTGGCGCCGATGACGCTGTTCCTGGCCGGCACGGTGAACCCCAACGGCTTCGAGATCGCCGGCTTCGTGCTGCTGTGGGTGCTGTGCCTGCACGCCGACCACGAACGCGCCCCGACGGCGCTCGGCGGCACGCTCGTCGGCGCCGCCGTGGCGGTGCTGCTGCTGTCGCGTTTCGCCTCGGCGCTGTGGGTGGCCGCCGGTGCGGTGGTGGTCGCCGTCGCATTCGGCGTCGACGGCGTCCGGCGCTTCCTGCGCCGCTCGTTCCTCGTGCCCGCGCTGTCGATCAGCGGGGCAGCGGTGGTCGCACTGCTGGCATGGTCGCGCTACGCCGGCGCTCAGGCGGAAGATCCGCGCATCGCCACCGATGCGTCGGCCCGCGAGGTGGTGCGGCTGTCGTGGGAGCGCATGCCCGAGTACCTGCGCCAGATGATCGGCATCCTCGGCTGGCTCGACACCCGGCTCCCGTGGTTCGTGTACGCGTCGTTCGCAGTGTTCACCGCCGTCGCGATCGCCGGCGTGGTGGCGTCGCGCCAGCCCCGACTGATGGTGGCAGCGCTGCTCACCGCCGCTGGTCTCGTCGCGATCCCCATCGTGATCAACGTGATGAGCGCACGATCGGCCGGCATCCTGTGGCAGGGCCGCTACGGGCTGCCGTTGTTCGCGATGTTCGCCTGGCTCGGCATGCTCGGCTGGCGGGCCGCCGCCGACCGGCGCGCCGAGAGGTCGGACCGCACCGACCAGGCGCTCCGAACGAACGAGCGGATTGCGGCGATCGTGGTGGCTTCCGTCGCCGCGGTGTGCTTCGTCGTCGCCGAGGTGGCTGCGTTCTGGCAGATGCTCCGGCGTTTCAGTGTGGGAGCGAACGGGAAGATCTGGCTCGACGATCCCCTCCCCTGGCAGCCGGCGATCGCTCCGATCCCGTTGATCGTGATCAACTCGGTGCTCGCCGTCGCGCTCGCACTGGTCGTCTCGCTGCGCGCACTGTCACCGTCGGCACACGACGCCGGTGTCGTGGGTCTGACGGCTCCTTCGCCGGTCGGTGCCGAGCCCGCGGACCCACTCACTGGGTAGCCTCTGCGGCCGTGGCACGTCTGGCGATCATTGGTACGGGTTATGTGGGTTTGACGACGGGGGCGTGTTTTGCGCATCTGGGTCATGAGGTGGTGTGTGCGGACATCGATGTATCGAAGGTGGAGCGGTTGAATCGGGGTGAGGTCCCGATCGTGGAGCATCGGTTGGACGAGTTGGTGGTGGAGGGGTTGCGGGCGGGGAATCTGCGGTTCGTGGTGGGGGCTGCGGAGGCGGTGGCGGAGTGTGAGATCGCGTTCTTGTGTGTGCCGACGCCGCAGGGTGATGACGGGTCGGCGGATCTCAGTTATGTGGAGGCGGCGGCGGCGGAGATCGCGGGGGTGTTGCCGTACGAGGCGATCGTGGTGAACAAGTCGACGGTGCCGGTCGGCAGCACGAAGGTGGTGGAGCGGGTGTTGAGGCGCCCGGATGTGCGGGTGGTGTCGAATCCGGAGTTCTTGCGTGAGGGTTCGGCGGTGGATGACTTTCTGCGGCCGGATCGTGTGGTGGTGGGGTGTGAGGATCGTGCGGCGGCGATGCGTGTGGGTGGCTTGTACGACAAGGTGCGGGCGCAGGTGTTGGTGACGGATCCGGCGTCGGCGGAGACGATCAAGTACGCGGCGAATGCGTTCTTGGCGACGAAGTTGTCGTTCATCAATGCGATCGCGGCGATCTGTGAGGGGGTGGGTGCGGATGTGAACGATGTGGTGGTCGGGATGGGGTACGACAAGCGGATCGGGACCGAGTTCTTGCGTCCGGGTCCGGGGTGGGGTGGGAGTTGCTTCGATGGGGCGGAGACGTTGCTCGTCGCCGACGTGCACGGTCCGCGTCTGGTTCGGTTCGACGAGTTGGGCACCGTCGAGCTCGACGGGCTCGAGGTGCTCTCCTGGCGTGAGGGGCAGATCATGCCCGAGTTCATGCCTGCGCTCGGGATCTCCGAGCGGCCGTACGTGGGCGACATGATCGATGTCCGGACGAAGATGGGTCGTCGAGTGTCGGTGACGGCGGACCACCCGATGATCGTGCGCGACGGCGACGGCACCCGGGTGAAACTCGCCGGCGATCTCACCGACGCAGACTGGCTGCCGATCTCGCTCGGCCAACCCCTCATCGACACCGACCTCACGGTCGACGACATGACCGACATCGACATCGAGGCGTTGGTTGCGGTGGCGCGAAGGGAGCTTCGGATTCCGGATCAGATCTGGGAGGCGTCGGAGTCGTCGAAGCAGGCGTTGTTGCGTGGCTTGTGGGCGGGCGATGGTTCGTGGTCGCTGCTCAACGGTGGCCCCTCGGTCGCGTTGGAGTACGGCACGGTGTCCGCGCGGTTGGCCGATGGGATGCTTCGGCTGTTGGGCGAGCTCGGAGTGGTCGCCCGCCACAAGGTGGCGCGGACGGCGAAGAGTACGACCGACACGCACTGGCTGGTGATCTCGGGCGCCGACCAGATCGAGGAGGCATGGTGGTTGCTGGAGCCGCACGAGCGTGCCGATGTCGCCGCACAGCTCGCTCAGCAGTCCAAGCGAATCGCGCCGACCGGCTACCGCCTCGATCGGAAAGGCACCGCCTGGGTCCGTGTCGTCGAAACGACACGACGCCCCACCGCACAGACGGTGTACTCCGTCGAGGTCGCCGCGAACCACACCGTCGTCACCAGCGGCGGACTCGTCGCACACAACTGCTTCCCAAAAGATTCGAGAGCACTTCTGAAGATCGCGAACGAGGCCGGGTACCGGTTCGATCTGTTGGCCGGGGTGATCGCGGTGAACGACGAACAGTTCGACCGGGTGGCCGACAAGATCCGTGACGCCGCCGGCGGCGACCTCACCGGGCGCACGGTCGGGGTGTGGGGACTCACGTTCAAAGCCCGCACCGACGACCTGCGCGACTCACCGTCGATCTCGATCATCGGGCGGCTCCTCGCCGCCGGCGCCACCGTGCGCGCCTTCGACCCCACCGTCGACGGCCCGAAGTTCGGGGTACCCACCGACGTCGTGGTGTGCGCCGACGCCTACGACGCCGCCAAGGACGCCGACGTGCTCGCGGTGCTCACCGAATGGGACGACTTCCGTTGGGTCGACCCGCACGTCGTGGCCGCCAACATGCCCGGCCGCACCGTGATCGACGGACGCAACCTCCTCGAACGCGCCGCCTGGACCCACGCCGGGTTCCGCCACCTCGGCATCGGCCGCTGATGGCCGGCCAGCGTCATCTGCTCGCCGGTGGTGGCGGGTTCATCGGCTCGCACCTCACCGACCTCCTCACCGCCCGCGGCGATCAGGTCACCATCGTCGACAACTTCGTCACCGGCCGCCGCAGCAACATCGCCCACCTCCGCGACCACCCCGACGTCACCGTCGTCGAACACGACGTCACCGAACCGTTCCCGACGTCGATCACCAACGGCACCTACGACACGGTCCTCGACCTCGCCAGCCCCGCCTCACCACTCGACTTCGCCACGATGCCACTCGAGATCCTCGCCGTCGGATCCACCGGCACCCGCAACCTCCTCGACCTCGCCGTCACCCAACACGCCCGCTTCTTCCTCGCCTCCACCAGCGAGGTCTACGGCGACCCACTCATCCACCCCCAACCCGAGACCTACCTCGGCAACGTCAGCAGCATCGGTCCCCGCTCCTGCTACGACGAAGCCAAACGCTTCAGCGAAGCCATCACCATGGCCTACCACCGCGTCCACGGCCTCGACGTCCGCATCGCCCGCATCTTCAACACCTACGGCGAACGCATGCGACCCGACGACGGACGCGTCGTCAACACCTTCATCCTCCAAGCCCTCCGCAACCAACCCATCACCCTCCACGGCAACGGCGCACAGACCCGGAGCTTCTGCCACGTCCTCGACGAAGCCACCGGACTCCTCCACGTCCTCGACGGACCCATCACCGGCCCCGTCAACATCGGCAACCCCGACGAATTCACCATGCGCGAACTCGCCGAACACGTCATCGAGCTCACCGGCTCCACCAGCGAGATCATCACCGTGCCGCTCCCACCCGAACGAGACGGCGACCCCCTGCAACGCCAACCCGACATCACCCTCGCCACCACCACCTACGGCTGGACCCCCACCACCACACTGCGCGACGGCCTCAACCGCATGATCCACCACTTCCAGATCCACGAGCGCATCTGACCCACCCGCCTTCGGAGGCAACCCCATGACCATCCTCGTCACCGGCGGCGCCGGCTACATCGGTTCGCACCTGGTGCGCACGTTGCGCTCGCTCGAACGCGACGTCGTGGTGCTCGACACCCTCGAGCTCGGACACGAGGCGGCGCTCCTCGGCGCCGAGCTGGTGGTGGGCGACATCCGCGACCGGGAGCTCGTGGTCGAACTGTGCCGCAGCCGCGGGATCACCTCGGTGGTGCACTTCGCGGCGTACAAGAACGTCGGCGAGTCGATGCTCGAGCCCGCCAAGTACTGGCGCAACAACGTGGCCGGCACGGTGGAGCTGGTGGAGGCGATGCTGGCCGCCGGCGTGCGTCACCTCGTGTTCTCGTCGAGCTGCTCGGTGAACGGCACACCGGCCGTCGTCCCGGTGGACGAGGACGCGCCGCTGTCACCCGAGAGCGTCTACGCCGAGACCAAGGCGATGGTGGAGAAGATCCTGCGCTGGTACGACGTGACACGTGAGCTGCGGTCCGTGAGCCTGCGCTATTTCAACGCCGCCGGGGCGAGCGAGGACGCGGTGATCGGTGAGGACTGGTCGCAGTCGCTCAACCTGATCCCGCTGGTGATGAAGGCGACCCTCGGCAAGCGCCCACCGGTGCAGGTGTTCGGAGACGACTACCCCACGCCCGACGGCACGTGCATCCGCGACTACATCCACGTCGACGACCTCGCCGATGCCCACGTGCGTGCACTCGACCATCTGGCCGAGGGTGGCGGGACCGTGTCGCTCAACGTGGGCACCGGCATCGGCAGCAGCGTCCTCGACGTCATCCGTGCGACCGAACGCGTGAGCGGACGGGCCGTGCCCTACGAGGTGGTCGGCCGACGAGCCGGCGACCCGGTGTCCACCTACGCCGACCCGGCGCGGATCGAGGCGGTGCTCGGCTGGCGGGCCACCAAGGGGCTCGACGAGATCGTCGCGAGTGCCTGGCGCTGGCACAGCACCCACCTCGACGGCTACCACAGCTGACGCCCCATCTCCCCCGTTCGGGGCTTGACCTTCGCCGCGCACGCCCACCATACTTAGGTATGTGCCTAAGTATTCCTCCTCGGATCGATCGCCGCTCGCAGCGACGTTCCAGGCGCTGGCGGATCCCACCCGCCTCGGCGTGGTGGAGCGCTTGAGCATCGGTCCGGCATCGGCGTCCGAACTCGCCGGACCGTTCGACATGGCGTTGCCGTCGTTCATGCAGCACCTCGGGGTGCTCGAGCGCGCCGGCGTCGTCAGGTCGCACAAGGCGGGCCGCACCCGCACCTATCAACTCGCACCAGACGGCCTTCGCGCAGCGACCACCTGGCTGGCCACCGCTCGATCGCACTGGGAGCGACGCCTCGACCAACTCGACGAACTGCTGCTCGCCGACGCCGTCGCCGACACCCACACCGACCCCACACACGAACAGGAACCGTCATGACCGCATTCACCCCGAACCCCGCCCTCGACCTCGTCCTCGAGCGCACGATCGCCGTCGCTCCCGAGAAGGTGTGGGCGGCGTGGACCCAGCCCGAGCTGCTCATGCAGTGGTTCACCCCGGCGCCGTGGAAGACGGTCGCCTGCGAGATCGACCTGCGCGCCGGCGGGCGCTGCAACACCACGATGGAGTCGCCCGAGGGCGAGCAGTTCCCCAACCACGGCTGCTACCTCGAGGTCGTGCCCGGGCGGTTGCTCGTGTTCACCAGCGTGATGGCCGAGGACTTCCGCCCGATCGCCGCCGGCGAGGGCGACCTGCCCTTCACCGGCCGGATCGAGATCACCCCGGCCGCCGACGGCGGCACCCAGTACCGGGCGATCGCGATGCACGCCGACGAGTCGGGCTGCGAGCAGCACCGGCAGATGGGCTTCGAGGAAGGGTGGGGCGCGGCGCTCGACCAACTGGTGGCACTGATGTCCTGACCCGAGCGACGCCTCGGGTCACCCCGAATGCGGACGAACAGGAATCTCCCGATGTTCCGCGGTCGACGATCGGAACATGCTCGTCGGGTCGGTCCCAGCGGCCGAGTCGATCGGGGGTGTGAGATGTCGGAGCGTGGTGGTGGATGGCGGTCGAGGTGGGCCGCCGTCGGCGCGGCGGTGGCGGTGTGCCTCGGCGGCGGCGTGGTGCACTTCGCCGCCGCCGCCGGTGCCGGCACACCGTCGGCGTTCGTGGCGGTCACCCCGTGTCGCCTGTTCGACACGCGTGCCGGTGCCGACAACGTCGGCCCGCGCACCGTGCCGCTCGGCGCGGACGACACGTTCACCGCGCAGGTGACCGGCACCAACGGGCGCTGCACCATTCCGTCCACCGCCACCGGTGTCGCGCTGAACGTCACCATCGCGAACCCCACCGCCTCGAGCTTCCTCACCGTGTTCCCCGCCGACGCGACCCGTCCGCTCGCGTCCAACCTCAACTGGACCGCCACCAGCTCACCGACACCGAACCAGGTGACCGTGCTGCTCTCGGCGACGGGAGCGGCGAGCTTCTCCAACAACGCCGGGAGCGTCGACGTGATCGCCGACGTGGTCGGCTACTACACACCGGCGACGGGGTCGGGCGGCCCGTCGACCGACGTGAGTTCGGCCGATCTGGAGGACGGCGGGCCGCTCCTGTCTCAGGACGAATCGACGAGCGTGTTGACCCTCACCAGAGGTGGCGGGCGGGTCTTGCTCTCCACACCGGGACGGCTCGTCGCCACTGCGGCGGTGATGCTCGGCAACACCGGCGACATCGGCTCGTCCTCGATCGCGAGTTGCGACATGGTGGCAGCGCCCGGCGAGATGCTCCTCGGAACGCCTCACGCTGCGTGGAACGATGCGATGACCCAACAGTCGAACGTTTCGCTCGTGGGGTCTGCCGCCGTGCCCGCTGGCTCGTACGACGTCGAACTGCGCTGCCGCGAGCTCGACTCGCAAGGTGGTGGCCGAGCGCGCGCCATCTCGGCGTCGCTGGTGGTGCAGGCCGTCCCGGATTGACCGGCGGCCGCCGTCGCGACCTCGGTCGCCTGTGACGTCAGAGCGCGAACGACTTCTGTCGGTCGAGCCAGCCGAGCAGCACGGCGATCGCACGCGGATCGTGGCGTAGCCGATGGCCGGCACCGTTGATGACGCGGAGCTCGGCGTTGCCGTGCGCATCGGCGAGCCGGCGAGCGTCGCTGACGGGCACGCTCTCGTCGTCCTCGCCGTGCATCACCAGCATCGGTCGTGGCGCGAAGCGGCGAGCGGCATCGACCGGCCGGAAGCGGCGGAGTTCGCGCGCCCACTCGTCGAACGCCCGCGGGTATCCGGCCGTGCGCACCGCTCCGATCTCGCGCGCGTGCTCGAGGAACCGGCGCGGTTGTGCCGCCCAGTCGTCGAAGTCGGCGCGAGGGCTGAGCAGCGCTGCGCCGCGGATGCGCGGATCGTCGGCGGCCACACACGTGGCGATCGAGCCGCCCGTGTTGGTGCCGACGAGCCAGATGCCCATCGGATTCGCCTCGGCGATGAGATGTTCGATCGCCGCCCGGAGGTCGTCGACCCACCCCTGCAGCGAGAAGTCGCCCTCGCTGGTGCCGCACCCACGGAAGTTGAACGTCATCGCCGCCCACCGCTGCTCGTTGGCGATGCGGTCGATGAGCTCGGGGAAGGTGAGCGCACTCTGGCGGGCGTCGAGCGGCCCCACCGGGAAGCCGTGGCACAGGATGAGACCGGGCAGCGCATCGGTGCGACCGGCCGGCCGCGCGAGGTAGCGCGCGAGCTGCAGGCCGCCGGAGGTGAACGTGCCGTTCACGCCCGCGTCACGCCTCGCACCCGCCCGCCGTCATCGGCTCAGGCGCGGGGCTTGCGGCGACGTCGGGTGCGGCCCGGCGTGGCGAGCGTGTAGCCGCGATTGCGTGCCTCGACGAGGGTGTCGGGCCCGAAGCACAGCCCCACCTCGGACGCCACGATCTCGTCGATCACCTCGGCGTCGTCCCAGGTGTCGAGGTCGTACACCAACTGCGTGCGCTTGTCGCCGAGGAACCGGGTGTGTTCGAAGCGTGTCGGCCGTTCCATGGGCACCGAACCTAGCGGTCGGCCGGCGGACATCGCGAACAGAGGCGGGACGCGAACAGGGCGGGAACCCGTGGGTTCCCGCCCTGTCCAGACTGGTACGAGACCGAACACCTCTCGTATGTGCCGACGGGACCAGCTTCGGCGAGGTGTTCAGCGGAGGTCGGCGTGGATTCGCCAGGCGGTCCAGCCTGCCGGCCTAGCGACCGACCACCTCCAGGGTCCCTCGAAGTTCATGATTCAGCTGGACCACCTCCTTTCTCTGGTGAGCGAATTCAACCACAGCCCCGACGAGCCGTGCACCCACTTTTCGGAGGATCCGCGTACCCCGGCTACAGATCGATGGCCTTGGGACCGACGGCGCCGATCGCCTCGAAGTAGGCCAGGTGGGCGTCGACGACGTGCACCACGTCGACGTCGTCGAGGATCTCGATCCCGGCCCGATCGGCTTCGGCGAGGAGGTACGCGGTGAGGTCGTCCTCGCCGACGATCACCAGATCGGTGATGTCCTGCCGGCGGTCGACCACATTGGTGGGTTGCAGCCCTTTGGCGTGCAGCCAGCGCATGTGGAAGGTGAGCAGCTGCTCGAGCTCGGCCGGCGTGAGCCGGGCCTGGGTGTCGGTGGGCAGGTACTCGGCGACGAACTCGACGACCTCGTCGATCAGGTACACCGACCGCGGCGCCACGGCATCGAGGCGGTGTGCTTCACGCCCGACCACCACGGCGGCGATGACGAACGTGCACAACGCCGAGATCGCGAAGAACACCCACGTGATCGGCTCCACCCCGAGCACGCTACCGGCCGGCCCGAACCGCTCGCTCCGACACGAGCCGGGAACGGCGAACGGCCCGGACACGAGGTCCGGGCCGTTCGGGCAACGGTGCGTTCGGGCGGACCCGAACACGGGTGGCGCTCGGTACGAGCGCCGAGGCGTCAGATGCCGATGCGCTGCGCGAGCAGCTCGCGGTGGTAGGTCGGGTCGCCGAAGAGCAGCTCGGACGACTTCGCACGCTTGAAGTACAGGTGCGCCGGGTGCTCCCAGGTGAAGCCGATGCCACCGTGGATCTGGATGTTCTCGGCCGTGGCGTGGAAGTACGCCTCCGAGCAGTACGCCTTCGCGAGCGACGCCACCGACGGCAGCTCGTCGTTCAGCTCGGCGGCGCACCACATGCCGTAGTACGCGGCGCTCTTGGCCGACTCGACCTCGAGCAACATGTCGGCGCACTTGTGCTTGATCGCCTGGAACGAGCCGATCGGGCGGCCGAACTGGACGCGCACCTTGGCGTAGTCGACGGCCATCTCGAGCACCTTCTGGGCGCCACCGACCTGCTCCGCGGCGAGGGCCACGGCGGCGAGGTCGAGCACGCGACCGAGGATGCTCCAGCCCTCACCATCGGCACCGATGAGGGTGGCCGGGGTGTTGGCGAACTCGAGCTTGGCCTGCTTGCGGGTCTGGTCCATGGTGGACAGCGCGGTGCGGGTGAGGCCCTCGGCGCCGCCGTCGACGGCGAACAGGCTCACACCGGCGTCGGTGCGGGCGGCGACGATGATCAGGTTGGCGGTGTGGCCGTCGAGCACGAACATCTTGGTGCCGCTGAGGGTGTAGCCGTCACCGGACGTCGAGGCCTGCATGGTGATGCCGCTCTCGTCCCACTTGCCCGACGGCTCGGTGTAGGCGAGCGTGGCGATCGTCTCACCGCTGGCGATGCCGGGCAGGTGGGCCTTCTTGGCGGCGTCGTCACCGCTGTGGATGAGGGTCTGCGCGGCCAGCACGGCGGTCGAGAAGAACGGGGCGCACAGCAGGGCGCGGCCCATCTCCTCGAGCACGATGCCGAGCTCGACGAAGCTGTAGCCCGAACCACCGAACTCCTCGGGGATGACGAGGCCCTGCAGGCCCATCTGCTCGCCCATCTGCGACCACACGGCGGCGTCGAAGCCGCTCTCGGTCTCCATCTGCTCGCGGACGGCGGTCTCGGGGCTCTTGGCCTCGAGGAACTGGCGCACGGTCTTGCGCAGCTCTTCCTGTTCTTCGGTGAAGGCAAAGTTCATGGCCGCAGTCTGACCCCACGCACTCGACCGGCCGAAATCGACGTGTGTACACTCGCGTACACTTATGGCGATCGGGATTCGCGAACTCCGCGCCGACCTCGCGGCCCACGTGCGGCGGGCGGCCGCCGGCGAGCCGACCGTGGTGTCGGTGGCCGGGCACCCGGCCGCCGCGCTCGTCCCCCTCAGCGCGATGAGCGACGACCACGCCGGCGGGCCTCAGCTCTCGTCGCTGATCGCGGCAGGGGCGCTCGTGCCACCCCGGCGGGCCGACGGTCGGGTGCCCGATCGGCACGTCACCGTGTGGGGCAACGTACGCCTCGACCGGTTGCTGCGCGAGGTGCGGGGCTGACGCCGTGACGGTGTACCTCGACGCCAGCGCGCTCGTGGCCGCGCACCTCGACCAGCCGATCCGGCAGGTGGTGCTCGATGCGATGCGGGCGGACGCCGAGTGGTGCTCGAGCGGACTGACCCTGATGGAGTCGCTCGCACTGATCGACCGGGTGGTCGACGAGCCGGTGCTGCGTGCCGATCTGGAAGACCTCGTGCGGCTCACCTGGGATCGCGTGGCGGTCGTGCCGGTCGACCAGCGCTGCCTCGACCGCGCCGCGGCGCTGATGCGGGAGCAACCGCTCCGGTTGAGCGATGCCCTGCACCTGGCAGCCGCCGATCGGTTGCCGGCACCCGTGCGGTTCGTCACCTTCGATCCCGGCCAGATCCCGGTCGCGCTGTCGCTCGGCTACGAAGTCGTGTCGAGCTGACCAGCCGTCGGCGGACACGTCGGTCACGACCCGAGTTCGATCGCGAGCGCCACCAGCCCGACCGCGAGCGCGGTGGCCGCAGCGAAGGGCGCCGTGCGGCGCAGCACCTCGCCCTCGCGGCCCGAGATGCCAGCCGTGCCGGTGCCGAGCGCGACATTGGCCGGTGCGACCGAGTTGCCGATCGCTCCCCCGGCGTGCTGCGCGCCGATCACCACCGGCTCCGACAACTCCTGCGCCGTGGCGACGGCCTGCTGCAGCGGGGCGAAGAGCACGTTCGACGAGGTGTTGCTCGACGTCATGAACGAGCCGAGTGCACCGACCGACGAGGCGAGCACCACGTACACCGAGCCCGGGGCGACGCGTTCGATGCCGGCCGCCAACGTGGTCACCTGCCCGGCGTGTTCGAACACGGCGCTCAGCACCAGGAACAGCACCACCGCCACGGAGGCGGGAACTGCGTCGGACACCACCTCCGCACCGAGCGACGGGCGATCCTCGCTGACCGACCGCCGCTCGGCGAACGCGCCGGCGCGACGGAAGGCGACGGCGGCGACGACGGCACCGATCAGCAGGTAGAGACCCGGATGCGTGAGCGGTGCGACCGGCGCGTAGGCGTCGGTCGCATCCTGCGTCACACCCTCGGCGGTGGTGGTCGCCGGGAACGACGGCGCCACCTCCACCGACTCGAGCGCGTCGCGCACCGGCCCGACCGCGATCGACACGAGCGCCACCACCGTCAACGCGGCGTACGGCACCAGGGCGAGACCGAGGCCCATCGACGACTCCCGGTCGTCGGTCCCTGCCGGACCGGACTCGTCGTCCGGTGCGCCATCCGCCATCACCCGATCGACGTCGACGTCGTGCGCGGGGTCGCTGTACCGGCGCCAGAACGACAGCGGGTAGAGCGCCACCAGCGCGAGCGTGGCCGGCACGAAGGCGGCGAGCACCGGTTCGAACGCGGCGATCAGCAGCTGACCGCCGCCGTGGATCAGGGCGATGGTGCCGATGAGCGGGAGGGCGTGCACCACACCGCGACCACGCCCGACGATCCAGGCGATCGTCAGCCCGCTCGCCACCACGGGCACCAGCAGCATCGTCGCGGTGGTGAGCGCCGTCGCGTCGGGATCGTCGAGATCGATCACCTGCTGCGTGCCGAGCCACGCCACGCCGAGCGTGCCGAACAGGTTGGCCCAGGCGTGCCCGACCAGCGGGATGACGACGGCCAGCACGGGCCGCACGCCCATCGACACCAGGAGCGGAGCGACCACGGCAATCGGCGCACCGAACCCGGTGATGCCCTGCAGGAACGACGCGAACACCCACCCGAACCCCATGATCAGGAACAGGCGGTTGCGACTGAACGCCGCCAGACCGTGGCGGATGGCGGCCTGCGCACCGGCACGATCGGTCACCCGGTACAGCAGCAGCGCCGGCCACACGACGGCGAGGATGAACACGCCGTCCCACACGCCCTTGCCGCTCGCCACCGCGATCGTCTCGATCGGCGAGCCGAACGCCGTGAGGGCCACGATCACCGCGATCGCGAGCCCCACCGGCGCCGCTTGCGCCGCTGTCCACCGTCGAACGACGAGCAGCACGACGAGCACGACGAGCGGCGCGACGGCGAGCGACCAGTGCCACACGTCGACCGGTACGGTCACCTCGTCGAGGTCGTCGGGCACCGCTCAGTACCCTGCGGCCGAGCCGTCACCGCGCGGATCGGCGGCCCCTTCGAGGAAGTCGTGGCGCGGATCGAGCCGGATCGTGTGGGCGTGACCCATGTTGTCGTTCCACAGCGTCAGCATCTTCACCGGTTGCCCGGTGAGCTCCAGCTGGCGCACCACCTCCGGCGGCACACGGGCTTCGAGCGACAGATTGCGCGACTGGGTCCCCCACGTGCGGCCCATCAACCAGCGCGGCGACTCGACCGCCTGCTGCGCGTCGTATCCGAAGTCGATCAGCCGTGTCAGCAACGCTGCATGGGTCTGCGGTTGCCCCTCGCCTCCCATCGAGCCGAACGAGATCACCGGTTCGCCGTCACGCAGCACCATGCCGGGGATGAGCGTGTGGAAGCTGCGCTTGCCGGGCTGCAGTGCGTTCGGGTGGGCGTCGTCGAGCGAGAAGAACGAGCCACGGTTCTGCAGGATCACGCCGGTGTCGCCACCGAGCACCGCACTGCCGAAGTCGAAGTAGATCGACTGGATCGCCGAGACGACGAGCCCCTCGGCGTCGACCGCACCGAACGCGCAGGTGTCGCCCATCGGCACCCGGCGGTCGGTGCCCGGGCGGAACACGATGCCGGGCTCGATCTCGCTCATGTCGAGCGACCGCTCCGGATGGAACATCCCCCGTCGTCCTGCGAGGTAGTCGGCGTCGAGGAGCCGGTCGAGGGGGATGTCGACGAAGTCGGGGTCGGTGAGCCAGGCGTCGCGGTCGGCGAAGGCGATCTTCACGTACTCCGCCATGTGGTGGTAGTACTCGAAGGTCGAGTCGCCCCATGCGGCCACGTCGTCCGACTCGAGCATCTTCATGATCTGCAGTGCGGCGAAGCCCTGCGTGTTCGGCGGGAACTCGACGATCGTGTGCCCCCGGTAGTCCACCGAGATCGGCTCGACCCACACGGCGTGATACGCCGACAGATCGCTCGGCCGCAACGGCGAGTCGTCACCGAGGCCTGCGAGCAGCCGCTCGGCGGCCGACTCGTCGTAGAAGCCGGCACGTGCGCCGTGGTGGGCGATGCGCTCGAGGGTGTCGCCGAGGTGGGTGAGGCCGATGCGATCGCCTTCGCGCAGCGGACCTCCCCCGGGCAGGAACACGTCGGCGGCGCCGTGCGTGTGCAGCACGGACACGTCCTGGTGCATCCAGTCCGACAACGACCGAGACACCGGCGCGCCGTGACGCGCGAGGAAGATCGCGTCGTCGAACAGGTCGCGCCACTCGAGCTTGCCGTGCCGTTCGTGCGCCTGGTGCCAGCCGTCCACCGCCCCTGGCACGGTGAGCACCGCGGCGGCACCACGGTTGGGGATCTGTACGTGGTCGCGCTCGCGGTAGAAGTCGATCGTCGCTCGTGCGCCGGCCGGTCCGCTCGCGTTGAGAGCCTCCACGTGCGACGAGCCGCGACGGCCGACGAGCCAGAACCCGTCGCCGCCGAGACCCGCCATGTGCGGGTACACCACACACAGCACGGCGTTCGCAGCGATGGCCGCATCGACGGCGCTGCCACCGGCACGCAGCACACGCACGCCGGCTTCCGAGGCGAGGACGTGCGAACTCGTCACCATCCCGCGTGGCGCGTAGGTGGGGCGACGCCCCGTGATCGGTCCGTTGGCGTGACTCATCATCGCTCCTCGTGATCGGTGTGGTCGTGGGTGTCGCCGCTGGTGTCGCCGCTGGTGTCGCCGCTGGTGTCGCCGTCGGTGTCGCCGTCGGTGTCGACGAATCGCAGGCCGGGCGGGATCAGCGCGCCCAGCACCAACACCGCGACACCGGCCCACCAGAGCCAGGTGACATCGCGGTCGGTACCGACGCTGGTGAGCGGGAACGCCAGCAGCATCAGCACCAGCGCAAGGCCGAGCAACTTGGTCGAGGTGGTCATGGGGACTCCTTCCGCGCCGGGGTCAGGTGTCGAGCGGTCGGGTTCATGCCCACACGTCCAGCGCCAACGTCGCCGCGCCGGCGATCAACGTGACGACCACGGTCCACGGCAGGGTGCGACGCAGCACCGACCCCTCCTCGCCGTTGATGCCGGCGGTGCCGGTGCCGAGCACGATGTTCGCCGGAGCGATCGCGTTGCCGATCGCCCCGCCGACGCTCTGCGATCCGATGATCGCCGGTTGCGACAGTCCCTCGCTCTGGGCGACGGTGTCCTGCAGCGGACTGAAGAGCACGTTCGACGCCGTGTTGCTCGACGTCATGAACGCCCCGATCACGCCGATCCAGGTGGACGCGACGGCATACACACCGGCCGGGGCCACCTCGGACAGCCCGAGCGCCAGGGTGTCGGTCTGTCCCGAGTGCCCCATGATCGAGCTCAGCACCAAGAAGGCGACGACGGCCACCGATGCGGGCAGCGCATCCTTGGCGACAGCACCCCAGAGTGGCGCCACGTCCGCACGCTCGCGCCACCTCGCGGTGTACCCCTTCGCCCGATACACGACGAACGCCGCGATGGACGAGATCACGAGGAAGAACCCGGGATGGGTGAACGGTGTGAGCGGCGAGTACGACGACTCGGCGTCGTTGGTGACGTCGTAGCCGGTGTCGGTGGCCGGCATCGCGAGCCCCACTTCGGCACGTTCGAGGAACGTCTCGACGGGTCCGATCGCCAAGCCGATGATCGACACGACGGTGAGGACGCCGTAGGGGAAGAGTGCCATCGGCAGGCTCATCACGGGTTCGGCACGATCGGTGTCCTCCCCCGCGCCGTCGTCGCGGGCTCGATCGCCGACCATCACCGAACCGCCGACGTCGTTGGGCTCGCTGTAGCGCGACCACTTCGACAGCGCGAACACCGCAGCCATCGCCACGGTCGCGGCGATGAAGTTCGACAGCACCGGGTTCCACAGGGTGAGCACGAGCTGACCGCCGCCCTGCACCAGCGAGATCACCAGCACCATCGGCAGGCCGTGACGGAGCGCGCGACCGCGACCGATCAGCCACAACAGGAACAACCCGCCGGTGAGGTTCGGGATCCAGAGCAACGCCGCGGTCTGGAACGCCGTGGCCGTCTCGTCCTCGATCTCGATCACCTGCCCGGTCGCGAGCCAGCTGACGCCGAGGGTGCCGAACATGTTGGCCCACGCGTGACCGATGAGCGGGATGACGACGGCCATCACGGGCTTCACGCCGATCGCCACCAGCAGCGGTGCCACGACGGCGATCGGCGTGCCGAAGCCGGCGATGCCCTGCAGGAACGAGGCGAACACCCACCCGAACGCCAGCACCAGGAACACGTCGTCGCGACTGAAGCGAGTGATACCCGTGCGGAGCGCGTCGAACGCGCCGGCTCCGTCGGTCACCCGGTACAGCACGAGCGCCGGCCAGATGACGAGGAGGATGAAGAAGGCGTCCCACACACCCTTGCCGCTCGCCACGGCGAGCGTCTCGAGCGGTGTGCGGAACGCGAACAGGGCAACGCCGGCCGCCACGACCAGCCCGATCGGTCCGGCCTCGGGGGCCTTCCACCGCAGCACGGCGAGCAGCACCAGCAGCACGGCGATCGGCACGATCGCGAGGCCCCAGTGCACCAGATCGACCGGGACGTCGCTGGGTGAACCGTTCATGCCACCGCTCCTGCGGTCGACTCGACGTCGACGGAGACCGGGATCACGAGCACGGGGCGACCCGCTGCGGTCACCAGCTGGGGAGCGACCTCGCGCCGCAGCAGGCCAGTGAGCCCCTCGTCGGTCGAGTGCCCCACCACCACCAGGTCGACGTCGTGCTCGTGTGCTGCACGCACGATCGTGTCGGCGGTGTCGACACCCGTCACCACCACCTGCGTCGCCGGCACCGGTCCGAGCTCGCGAGCGGTCGCGGCGAGCGCCGCATGCGCAGCGACCACGTCAGCGGCGTGCTCGTGCTCGATCTGCTCGGGGGTGAGCACCGGCCCGGCGAAGCCGGTGGCATCGGCCATCGGCTCCTCCTGAGGACGCACCACGCTCACGACGATCCACTCGGTCCCGGGGCCGAGCAGTTCGCCGGCGCTCGCAGCAGCGGTCAGCGCGGCGGGTGATCCGTCGGTGGCGATCAGCACTCTCATGGCCGCGGCAGTTCCCCCGAACCGGCGAACCACACGCCGCCACGGTCACAGCTCGGTGTCGAACGTGTGGCGGGGCAGGCCCGCCGGCGCGTCGACATGGGCCTTTCGACCGTGGGGGCGGCTCCGGTGCCCGGGAGACACTGGTGCGGTGAACCACCCCGTCGGGATCCCCGGCCGTCGCAGCCACGCCCTCGACTTCGCCGAACGACCGCTGCTCGTGTTCTGGGAGGTCACCCGGTCGTGCCTCCTCGCGTGCCACCACTGCCGAGCGTCGGCCACCCCGAACGCGCTGCCCGGCCAGCTCGACCACGACGAGGGCCGCCGCCTGATCGAGCAGATCGCGGCGTTCGGCAAGCCCTCCCCCATCCTCGTGCTCACCGGCGGGGACTGCCTGCTGCGACCGGACGTGTTCGAGCTGGCGGCGTACGCCCGCGAACTCGGGTTGCCGGTGGCGATGTCGCCGTCGGTGACACCCCAGCTCACCCCCGAGGCGATCGGGCGAATGGTCGACGTCGGGGTGAGCGCGGTGTCGCTCAGCCTCGACGGCGCGGTGGCCGCCACCCACGACGGGGTGCGCGGCATCCCCGGCCATTTCGCGCAGACGATCCCCGCGATCCGGTCGCTGGTCGACGCCGGGCTGAAGGTGCAGATCAACACCACGGTGATGGCGCGCAACCTGTTCGAGCTCGCCGACGTGGCCGGCATCGTCCGCGACAGCGGCGCCCACATCTGGGAGGTCTTCTTCCTGGTGCACGTCGGCCGCGGCGAGTCGACCGACGCGATCAGCCCGCAGCACCACGAGGAGGTGTCGCACTTCCTCGCCGACGCGTCGTCGTACGGCTTCGTCGTGCGCACCGTGGAAGGACCCTTCTTCCGTCGCGTGGTGGCCCAACGCCGCGAACGACCCGACCTGCGACCCGACGGCGACGTGTACCCGCGCCTCGCGGCCCGGCTCGTCGAGCGGCTCGGACCGCCCGGCGAAGCATCGAAGGCACGCACCGCGTCCACGCGCGACGGCAAGGGCATCCTGTTCGTCGCCCACGACGGCGAGGTGTACCCGGCGGGCTTCCTGCCGCTCGGTCTCGGATCGGTGCGCGACACCCCGCTCGCCACCATCTACCGCGACCATCCGGTGTTGCGCCGGATCAGGGCGATGGAGTTCGGCGGCCGGTGCGGTCGGTGTGAGTACGCCGACCTCTGCGGCGGTTCGCGCGCGCGTGCCTTCGCCGCGACGGGCGACCCGCTCGGCGAGGATCCCGCCTGCGCCTACGAGCCCGCGCTCGTGGGCTGAGCGACGCCAGCTGGGGCGACGCGGTGCCAGACTGGGCGCCATGACCACGCTGCACTGGGCCGATGGACGGATCGAGATCCACAAGGTGGTGGTGGGCCCGTACGCGAACAACGTCTTCGTGCTGCGCTGCCGCCACACCGGCGAGTCGGTGCTCGTCGACGCGGCGAACGAGCACGAGCGCCTGCTCGAGCTGTGCCAGGGCCTCGGCGTGACCCGGGTGCTCGAGACCCACGGTCACCACGACCACATCGGCGCCGTTGCCCAGATGCGCGAGGCGGGCTACGAGGTGGCCGTCACCAGCCACGACGCGCCGATGCTGAAAGACGTCGGCTACGACGTGTTCCTGGACGACGCCGAGGTGATCGAGGTGGGCAAGGTGCGGCTGCACGCGATCCACAACCCCGGCCACACGCCGGGCTCGATCTCGTTCCGCGTCGAGGGCTCGCCCGTGCTGTTCAGCGGTGACACGCTGTTCCCCGGCGGCCCCGGCGCCACGCAATTCCCCGGCGGCGACTTCACGACGATCATCGACTCGATCGACAACCGGCTCTTCACCCTGCCCGCCGGCACCGTCGTGATGCCCGGCCACGGCGTCGACACCACCATCGGCAACGAGCGTCCCCACCTCGCCGAGTGGGTGGCTCGCGGCTGGTGAGCAGGTGACCGCGGTCGCCGAGGCCGCGACGCCCACCGGCGCCACTCCACCTCGGCCGCGCACGATCGCCGACCTCGTCGAGCAGCACTCCCCCGGGTTCGACGCACTCCGGTTGGTGCTCGCGTTCTTGGTGCTCGTGAGCCACACGTGGCCGCTCGGCGGCTTCGGCGACGAGCCGCGCTCACCACTCGCGCCGACCTACCTCACGCTCGGCGGCTTCGCGGTGGCCGGGTTCTTCGCGATGAGTGGTCTGCTGGTGGGCCGCTCGGCCGTGCGCCGTCCCCTGGGAGCGTTCGCCCGCGCACGTGTGCTGCGCATCGTGCCCGGGTACGCCACGGCGGTGATCGTGACGGCATTGCCGGTGGCCGGGCTGGCGTGGCTGCACGAACACGGTGGGCTGGCGGGGTTCGTCGACGCGAGCCCCGAGGGGCCGCTCGGCTACATCGGGCGCTGGCTGCTGTTCGGGACCGACATGGTGCACGGGGTGCAGGGCGTGTTCACCAGCAGCACCCCCTACGGCCTGGCCAGCGGCAGCAGCTTCGTGAACGGCTCGCTGTGGACGCTGCCCTACGAGGTGCGCTGCTACTTGGTGATCGGCATGGTCGGCCTCGCCGTGCGGCGGTGGGGCCAGCAGCGCAGCATCGGCGTGGCCTGGGCGCTCACCGGGCTGGTGGCGGTGGGCTACCACCAGTCGCCCGACCTCGTCGGCCACACGATCGGCACGGTCGCCGACCGCACACTCGTGATGTTGCTGTTCGTGTTCCTCACCGGATCGTTGGTCGGCGTGTTCGCCGACCGGGTTCGCCTGATGGGATGGATGCCGTTCGCCGCGCTCGCCATCGCTCTGGTGGTGGGGCGATGGTCGATGTTCCTGAGCGAACATCTGGGCAACGCGGCGCTGGCGGTCGTGCTGCCCTCGGTGGCCGTGCTGCTGGCTCCCGCGGGCGCCCGACTGCGCGGTGTCGACCTGTCGTACGGCCTGTACCTGTACGCCTGGCCGGTGCAGATGCTGCTCGCGATGTACGGCCTCGACGGGAACCCCTGGGTCTTCGTGTTCGTGGCGACGGCGATCACCGCCGTGCTCGCCGCGGCCAGCTGGTTCGGGATCGAGCGACCCGCGGTGCTGCGCTGGGGACGAACCCGCGAGCCCATGACAGGAGTACCACGATGAACGACGCCCTGCGGTACGACCAGCGGCCCGACGACACCACACCGGTGCACACCGCCGACCTCCCCGACACGCCGACTCGCGATCGGAACATCGTCGCGACAGCCTGGATCGAGGCGCCGGTCGAGCTGCTCACGCTGGGCGACGATCTCCCCGATCGTCCCCGCGCCACCTACAAGCGCCGCATCGGCGACTGGCTGTTGTGGCGTGCCGGTCCGGCGAGCGGCGGCGACGCCCGCTACTGGGCCTGCCGCCGCGACGAACTCGGCGTGCAGCACACGTTCCGGCTGTTCCCCGACAACGCCGGCGACGGCACCGGTCCGAGCGGCACCCGCCACACGCGGTTCCGCACGTGGAAGGAAGACCTGCTCGGCCGGTCGTGACCCGCGACGGCCCGACGACCCGGTCACCACCGGGTGGCCCCCGCCCAGGTCAGGTGACGCGGTCGACCTCCCGTCTCAGTTGTCGAAGGCCCACGCCACGTCGAGGCCGGCCCCGTCGTGGAGCTTGAACCAGAATTGCAGCGGGAGGCCGTTCGACTGCTCCATGAATTCGATGAGCGACATGCCGCCGCTGAAGTTCGGCACGTCGTCGGCGGCGGAGACGACTCCACTCGAGCGGTACAGGTCGTGGAGCCCCTCGGCCTGGGCGGGCGTGGAGATGTCGGCGACATCGATGAAGACCATCGTCTTGCCCCAGGTGTTCGCGCCGCCGTCGACGAGCGTGTTCCACTCGGCGAGGGTCACCGGGCCACCGATGACGACGAAGGCCGGACCCACCCCGTAGCTCGTGACCGGCACGCCGGCGAGGGTCGTGGGCGTGCCCGAGGCCACGACCCCGCCGCCGCCACCGCCACCCGCGACGATCTGGTAGCTCTGACGGTCGACTGCGACGTCGATGTCGTGCGTGGTCGACTCGGCGTTCAGGAGTCCGTCGGCGACGAGCTCGGCTTCGGTCCCGTAATCGCCGTGCTGGGCCATGTAGGCCTCCTGCGCGCCCGCCAGCGTGCGCTCGTCTGCCGCCGTCGCCGACGCCTCTCCTTGATTGGTGATGCCGCGCACGGCGAACACCGTGACGGTGGCGAGTACCCCGAGCACCACGATCACGATCAGCAACTCGACGAGCGTGAAGCCGTCGTCGGTCGCAGGGCCGTGGTCATCACCTCGTCGCGAGTGCGAAGCCGCTGGCGCAGCAGACGAGGGTCGATGGCGACGACGGGCGTAGCAGATGGCACGTTGCACGACCACAGGTGTCGGCATCCCGAGTGGATTCTGCAGCGATTCGACACCTCGCGCCCCTGGAACCCCCTCGTCAGGGGATCGACGCCCGGAGCGTGCGTGCCGGTCGCTCGCTCGTGTGCGGTGTCTCGATCCGATCGCCGGGAGACTTGACCGCCGCCCCCGCCCGGGTCCACACTCGCATCCCTTCGGGTCGATCGACCCGCATGTTCCAGGGCAGGAGGGAACGTGATCAGGTCGCTGTCGGGAGAGGCGAGCGATGCCGTGATCGCCGCGGACGTCGCGGTGATCGGCGGCGGACCGGTCGGCATCGTGGCGGCGCTGACGCTCGTCGCCTACGGGCTGAGCGTCGCGCTGATCGAGAGCGGTGGGCGACGGCCCGACCCGCACCTCACGTTCCGTCTCGGCGCCGCCCGGGTGACCGGCGATCCACGCTTCGGCGTGCTCGAAGGCCGTGTGCAACGAGGCATCGGCGGCACCTCCTGGCGATGGATCGTCGACCTCCTCGGACTCGGCGCCGGTGTGCGCTACGCCGTGATGGAACCGGGGGTGCTCGACCGGCGGACGCCGGGCGCGCCGTCGTGGCCGCACACCGCGGACGACCTCCGCCCCTGGTACCGCCGCGCGCTGGAGGTCGCCGGCGTGGAGCCCGACGACGACCAGCTCGACCCCCGCCCGAGCACGTTGGTCCCCGGGCTCGACCACAGCGCGTACATGTTCGGGCTCGCCTCCGCCTACCAGTTCGAGCACCTGGCCGAGCAGTTGGCGTCCCCGGCGCTCACGGTGCTGACCGATGCCACGGCGACCGCGCTGCACCACGACGCCGACGGCAGCACGATCCGGGGCGTGGAGGTGCGCGACCTCGACGGGCATCGCGCCGAGGTGCGGGCGGCGTCCGTGCTGATGGCGGCGGGCACCGTCGACTCCACCCGGCTGCTGCTCGCCACCCAGCGCACGAGCGCCTCGCTCGGCGGCAACACCCGGATCGGGCGGAACCTGATGGACCGGCCCCGCCTCTACGGCACGTTGACGATGCGTCACGACCCGCCGGACTGGCTGGCCGATTACGCGCTGCACCGCAGCGGCTCGCACGTACGGATGCACCGCTGGATCACCGCGCACGACGACGCCACGGCGGGGATGGCCAGTACCTCGTTCCTCCCGATGCCCGCCCACCGGATCGAGGCCGGCCGGTCGCGCCGCGAGATGTGGGCGCGCTCGGCCCTCATCGGGGCACCGGCCGATCTGTTGCCGCGCGTCACCTGCCGGATGCCCGAGGCCCTCGCGGCGCCGCTGCACCGGGCATCGCTCGCGTCGTACGGGTGGCGCTCGTCGTGGATGCGACGGATGACCCGCGCCACCTACGACACCGAATGGGCCGACTGGGCCCGCGACGACGAATGGCGCCGGGAGCGCACCTGGCGGATCACGGCGATCAGCGAACAGGTGGCCGACGACGCGAACCGGATCACGCTGGCCGACGAGGTCGACGAGCTGGGCGTACCCCGCGCACATCTCGAGTGGGGGTGTCCGTCGTCGGTGACGCCCGCCATCCACGACAGCATCACCCGGGCCGCCGATGCCTTCGCGTCTGCTGGCCTCGGCGAGGTGTCGTGGGGTGACGAGCAACTTGCCGCGGTGTCCTCGTGTCACATGATGGGCACGATCGCGATCGGTGACGACCCGTCCACCAGCGCCGCCGACCCCGACGGCCGGGTGCGCGGCACCGACAACCTGTACGTCGCCGGCAACGCCGTGATCCCCCAGAGCGGGCACGCGAACCCGACGCTGGTGGCGATGGCGCTCGCAGCGAGGACGGCGACCGTGATCGCCACCGGCGGCCCCGGGACCGCGCCGGCCGCCGCGGATACGCTGCGCGCATGACGTACCTCCTCGGTGGCTGGCAGAGCGACTTCTCCGACAACTGGGCTCGCGCCGGGCGCGACATCGCCGACGTGTTCGTCGAGACGGTGAACCAGGGCCTGGCCGCCACCGCGCTGGAACCGGCCGACGTCGAGTGCGGTCACGTGGGCAACTTCGTCGCCGAGCTGTTCGCCGCGCAGGGCCTGCTCGGCGGGTTCTTCGGGCTGGTGCACCCCGACTTCGACGGTCTGCCGACCGCACGGCACGAGGCGGCGTGCGCGTCCGGGAGCGTGGCGATCCTGGCTGCTGCAGCGGAGATCGAGGCCGGCCGCTACGACCTCGCGTGCGTGGTCGGCATCGAGCAGATGCGCAACGTGCCCGGGCAGCGGGCGGCCGAGCACCTCGGCACGGCGGCCTGGACCGGTCACGAGTTCGAGGACGCCCAGTTCCTGTGGCCCCGCGTCTTCAGCGATCTCGCCGACGAGTACGACCGCCGGTACGGGCTCGAGTACGAGCACCTGATGCGCATCGCCGAGGTCAACTTCTCCAACGCCAAGCGCAACCCCAACGCCCAGACGCGCGGATGGCAGTTCGACCCGCGCAGCTTCACCGAGGACGACCATGCGAACCCGGTGGTGGAGGGTCGCACTCGCAAGCAGGACTGCGGTCAGGTGACCGACGGAGCAGCGGTGGTGTTCGTCGCGTCGCCCGAGCGGGCCGCCCGATACGCCGACGAACACGGCGTCGCGCTCGACTCGATCCCGCGCATCACCGGCTGGGGCCACCGGTCGGCCCCGATCTCGTACGAGGCGAAGGTGCGCGCCAGCGCCGAGCAGCCGTACGTGTTCCCGCAGGTGCGACGTGCGATCGAGGACGCGCGTCGTCGGGCCGGCATCACCGACCTCGAGCAGATCGACGTCGTCGAGACCCACGACTGCTTCACCTCCACCGAGTACATGGCGATCGATCACCTCGGCCTCACCGCACCCGGCGAGGCGTGGCAGGCGATCGAGGACGGCTCGATCGAGATCGGCGGACGTCTGCCGATCAACCCGTCCGGCGGCCTGATCGGCAACGGTCACCCGGTGGGGGCCACCGGAGTGCGCATGGCGCTCGACGCCTACAAGCAGGTCACCGACACGGCGGGCGACTACCAGGTGGACGGCGCGCGCACGTGCCAGACCTTGAACATCGGCGGGTCGACGACCACCACGGTGAGCCTGATCGTCAGCAGGTAACGCTCGACCCCACCGCTTCTGGTCGCGCATCGTCTCGGATACCGAGACGATGCGCGACCAGAACGCTTCGACGATGTCAGATCGGTGGCCGGCCGGCGAGTTCGCGCACGTGGTCGGTGAACGGCTCGCCGGAACGCTGGCTCGCGGCCACCGACAGATCGACGTAATCACGCCAGCCGATCACCAACCCGTCGCGCAGTTCGAGCACCCCGGCGTACGGCGTGGCGACCTCGTGGCCGTCGGGGGTGCGGTACGCGTCGACGCCCTCGACGAACAGCCGGTCGCCCACCTCGGCCGAGGCGAATGCCTGCCAGCGCACGTCGAGCATCTGGTGCTGCAGCACCTCGAGCAGCCTGCGCGCCTTGTCCCGCCCCCGCACCGGGGGCATCGCGCCGGCGGCGTAGTGCCACACGATGTCGTCGTGCAGGTGGGCGACCACTGCGTCCAGGTCGCCGTCGCGCCAGTGCCCCATGATCGAGCGCAGCACTGCGAGGTGCCGACCGTCAGCCACGGGTGAGCGCCTCGGTGAGCCGGGCCACGTGGGCCGAGTCGAGGTACTCGTCGAGCCGGACGATCTGCCCGTCGCGCACTCGCACGATCACGCACGCCGGCAGCTCCCACGTGGCACCGTTCGGCAAGGTCGCGCGCAGCACGTGTTGCTGTACGAAGCCGTCGGGCAGCGCATCGAGGTGCGACACGACGTACTCGCGAGCCGGCAACGTCCGGGCCATCCAGCCGAGCACCTTCATGTTCTCGTCGACGGTCTGCTCGATGCCGTCGTTGTTGTGCCAGATGCGGGCATCGGGGTGGTAGCACGCTCGCACCGCATCGGTGTCGCCCCGCTCGATCGCCCCCACGAACCGTCGCGCCAGGTCGAGCATCTCGTCAGCACCGGTCATCTGCATGTCCCCCTCGGTCGGTGTGCGGTCACAGCCTGCCCGACAGGTCGACCCGACGTCGACACGCAGATGCGATCAGCGGCGATCGCCGGCGATCAGTCGCCGGAGGTTCAGCGGCCGGTGTTCAGACCGCGCCCGAGCGCCCGCGCCATCTGCGCCTCCAGGCCCTTCGGGTCGCGCGCGAGGTGGGCCCGCACCTCGATCGCCATCAGATCGGTGTCGACCTCGTCGATGCCCTTGCGGATCGCACGGACGCCGTGGGCGGCGATGTTGGCCGGGGTCTCCTTCCAACCGACGACGTCGGCGGCCATGCGCGTGTCGACCGAACCGACGATCAGCGCACTCACCGCGGTGCCCTGCGAGGCGAGCTCGGCACGCACACAGGTGGTCATCGCCCGTGCCGCGAACTTCGACGGGCTGTAACCGCCCATCGCCGGCACGGCCACGAGCCCACCGGCGGACAGCACGTTCACGATCGCGCTCTGCGGATGACGGGCGAGCACCGGTGCGAAGGCCCGACACATCGCCAACGAACCGAAGTAGTTCGTCTCCATCTCCGCGCGTGCGGCGGCGGTGTCGGGAGCGCCGAGCAAGGTGTGACCCGTGAACGCACCGGCGTTGTTGACGAGGATCGACACGTCGCTGCACCGTCGAGCGGCGGTGACGACCTGGGCATCGTCGGTGATGTCGAGTTGCACCGCCACCGCACGTGATCCCCACTCGGTCACGAGCGACTCGGCGTTGGCCAGGTCGCGCGTGCCGACGTACACGCGCGCTGCACCCGCGGCGAGCAGCGCCCGGACGAACGCCTCGCCGATGCCGCGATTGCCACCTGTCACGAGCGCTGCTGCGCCGTCGATCTCCATCAGCCCACCGTGCCATGGGTGACCCGGCCGCTCAGCATCGTGAGCTGCACGTCGATCGCATGGATCCGGTGTGGCTCCACGTCGAACGGGCTCGCCCCGAGCCACACCAGGTCGGCACGCTTGCCGACCTCGAGCGACCCGATCTCGTGCTCGAGTCGCAAGCTGCGGGCACCGGCGATCGTGTACGCCCGGAGCGCCTCGGCCACCTCCACCCGTTGGCGGGGCAGACACGGTCGGTCGTCGGGCCGTCCCGGCCGCCGCCGGGTGACGGCCGCCTCGATCTGCGTGAGCGGCGGGATCTCGTGCACCTCGACGCCGGGGCAGTCGGCACCGAAGGTGACCCGAGCGCCGCTGCGCACCAGGTCGCCGTACGGGCAGTAGTCGCGCTCGAAGCGCTCGTCACCCACCAGCAACGGGTACGCGTCCATGAACTCGCCGCGGTAGTCGGTGCCCCACAGCGGTGTGCAGTTCGCCGTGACGTCGAGTCGGGCGAAGCGAGCGACGTCGTCCGGATGGCAGAACTCCATGTGGCACACGGTGTTGCGCGCATCGAGACCCGGATGGTCGTGGCGGATGCGCTCGTAGGCGTCGAGCGCGCCACGGACGCCGGCGTCACCGCACGCGTGGATGTGGGCGTCGAACCCGGCCAGGTTGACGGCCTCGGCGAACCGGTGCGCGGCCTCGGGATCGAAGATGAAGGCGCCGCGGTGCGGCTGGTCGGCGTAGTCCTCCAGCATCGCCGCGGTGTGCTGCGGTCCGACGCCGTCCATGAAGAGCTTCAGCGTCGTGATCGACACATGGTCCGAACGGACGTCGCCGTGCAGTTCGCGCAGGGTTTCGACGGCACGCCGGGGATCGCCGTCCGGATTGCGCACGACGTGCGAGCCGACGACCCGCACCGGCAACTCGCCGGCGCGGTCGAGATCCACCAGCAACTGGTGGACCTGCGACGTGAGTGCGCGGTCGAGGGTGAGGAAGCTGGCGTCGAAGTAGCTCGTGATGCCCCACGTCGGGGCGGGGAAGAACGACAGATCCATCGCCTCGCGCACCGCCGAGACGCTGAACATGCCGAGCGCGTGCGCCACCGGGATCCAGGATTCCGGCTCGCAACACGTGCCGGCCGGGAACCCGTCGGGGTCGCGCGGCCAGTAGCCGGTGGGCGGGTTCGGGTCGGGCGTCGACGCGTCGATGCCGGCGGCCACGAACGCCGCGGTGTTCGCCCACGCGTCGTGGATCTCGTAGGAGTGCAGGAGGGCCGGCCGCACGTCGGTGACCTCGTCGAGCCAGGTGCGGTGCGGCTGCACCCCGATGCCGAACGTGAACTGGGTCCACCCGTGCCCCCGGATCACGTCGAGGTGTGGGTGGGCGGCGGCGTACCGACGCACGGCTTCCAGCACGGCGTCGCGACCGTGCAGGTCCTCGAGCGACACGCCGACCTTGCCGAGCGCACCGCCGACGAGGTGGTCGTGACCGTCGACGAAGCCCGGCATCAGGAACCCTCGTTCCAGGTCGATCTCCACGGTGTCGGGACGCAGGTGTCGCCGCGCCTCGTCGTCGGCCCCGACGAACACGATCCGCTCGTCGTGGACGACGAGCGAGGCGGCCCACGGCCTCGCCGGGTCGAGCGTGTAGACCTCGCCGTTGCGGAACCAGTACGACCCCATCGCGCCTCCCGGCCGCGCATCGTAGACCCGGGTCGCTCACCCCGCGACGGTCCGCGCGCGGACTCGTTCGGGCCCGAACGATCCTGGGGTACCGTCGGACGATGCCCGCGATGCACGAATGGGACGCCTCGACCGAGCTCTTCGCACACTCCGTGATCGGGTACGCGATCGAGCGGCTGCGGTTGCCGAAGGACCCGCGGTGGGGCGCTCAGCCCGCCGGGGTGCTGCACGAGGTGTTCGGACGCACGATCGTGCCCGACGGTCTCGGCGCGCACGAGGCGATGCGGATCGTGCGGGAGGTGCTGATCCCGTCGTGCCGGCCGATGGACGACCCTATGAACCTGGCGTACGTGCCGACCGCCCCGACGGTGGCGGCGACGATGTTCGACCTCGTCGTGAGCGCGTCGTCGATCTTCGGTGGCAACTGGGAGGCCGGTGCCGGTGCGATCGCGGCCGAGAACCAGGTGTTGCGCTGGCTGGCCTCGCTCGCGGGACTGCCCGATGCCGCCGGTGGGGTGTTCGTGTCCGGCGGCTCGGCGGCCAACCTGAGCGCGCTCGTCACCGCACGCCAGCGCCACGTCGACCGACACGGACGTCGCGGTCGGCTCGCGTTCGCCGCCACCACGGAGGTGCACGCGTCGGTGCGGGCCACGGCTCGCGTGATGGACGTCGACGTGGTGTCGGTGCGCTGCGACGACCACGACCGGATGACCGGTGGGGCGCTGGCCGCTGCACTCGACGCTGCGGCACGCGAACGACCCGAGCTCGACGTGTTCGCCGTCGCGGCGTCGGCCGGCACGACCAACGCCGGCGCGATCGATCGACTCGACGAGATCGCCGCCGTGTGCCGCGAGCGCGACCTGTGGTTGCACGCCGATGGGGCGTACGGCCTGGCGGCGCTGTGCTCGCCGGACGGTCGCCGGCGCCTCGCCGGGATCGAGCAGGTCGACAGCTTCGGCGTCGACCCGCACAAGTGGCTCTTCGCGCCGTACGACTGCGCGGCCCTCGTGTACCGCGACCCGGCGATCGCCGCACGGACGCACAGCCAGCACGGCGACTACCTCGACGCCGTCGACCGGTCGGAGTCGAACCCGAGCGATTACGCGTACCACCTGTCCCGCCGCGCCCGGGGACTCCCGCTGTGGTTCTCGCTCGCCACGTACGGCACCGAGGCCTACGAGGCGGCGATGGATCGCACGCTGCAGACCGCGCGAGCCTTCGCGGACGCGGTCGACGCCCATCCGGCGTTCGACCTGCTGCTCGAGCCCGAACTGTCGATCGTGCTCTTCCGGCGTCGGGGGTGGTCGGTCGAGGAGCACCACACCTGGAGCCGCCTGCGGGCCAAGGACGGCACGGCGCTGGTGGTGCCGACGAAGTTCCACGGCGAGACCGTGATGCGGGTGTGCCTCGTGAACCCTCGGACGGCGCTCGACCAACTCGTCCCGCTGCTCGACGACATGGCGACGTTTTCCACGGCCACCGGGTTTCCACTATCGCCGTAGTGGAAATACACTGGGAGCCGTGACCGTGCTGTTCCAGATCGACGACCTCCACGCCCGTCCCGCCGAGGTGGTCGACGGCGCGCCGGCAGAGATCCTGAAGGGCCTGTCGCTCACGGTCGGCGCCGGCGAGGTGCATGCGATCATGGGGCCCAACGGCAGCGGCAAGAGCACGCTCGCGAGCGTGCTGCTCGCGTCGCCCGAGTACGAGGTCACGTCCGGCAGCATCCACTACCAGGGTGACGACATCACCGACTGGCCGACCGACGTCCGGGCGAAGAGCGGCATGTTCCTGGCGTTCCAGTACCCGCAGGAGATCCCCGGTGTCTCGGTCATCCAGTTCCTGCGCCAGGCATTGTCGGCCCGCAAGGGCGTCGACCTGTCGGTGCTCGAGTTGCGTCTCGCCACGATGGAGTGGATGAAGCGACTCGGCATGGACAGCTCGTTCGTCGACCGCTACCTGAACGAGGGCTTCAGCGGCGGCGAGAAGAAGCGCAACGAGATCATGCAGATGGCGATCCTCGAGCCCGAGCTCGCGATCCTCGACGAGACCGACTCGGGTCTCGACATCGATGCGCTCCGCATCGTCGCGAAGGGCATCCGCGAGGTCCGCGCCGAGCGACCGGAGATGGGCGTCGTGCTCATCACCCACTACCAGCGACTGCTCGACGAGCTGCAGCCCGACCATGTGCACATCCTCGTCGGCGGCCGGATCGTCGCCAGTGGCGGCATGGAGCTCGCGGCCCAGCTCGAGCGCGAGGGCTACGAGAGCTTCCGGAGCTGACGATGGCCCTCGACGTCGCCGCCATCCGGGCCGAGTTCCCGATCCTCGCGCGTGAGATCGACGGCCACCCGCTCGTCTACCTCGACTCGGCCAACACCTCCCAGAAGCCGCGAGCCGTGATCGACGCGATGGTGCGTTGCATGGAGCACTCGTACGCGCCGATCAACCGCAGCGCGTACCGGTTGGCCGCCGAGGCCACCGACGCCTACGAGGCCGCCCGCACCGCGGCGAAGCGGTTCGTGAACGCGCCGAAGGCGCACGAGCTCGTGTTCACGAAGAACGCGACGGAGGCACTCAACCTCGTCGCCACGAGCTGGGGCCGGGCGAACCTGCATCGCGGCGACGTCGTGGTGCTCACGCAGATGGAGCACCACGCCAACATCGTGCCGTGGCACATGCTCGCCACCGAGATCGGCATCGAGCTCCGGTGGGTGCCGCTCACCCCCGACGGCCAGCTCGACCTCGCCTCGCTCCCCGCCCTGCTCGACGGCGCCAAGGCGTTCAGCTTCACGGCGATGAGCAACGTGCTCGGCACGATCACCCCGGTCGCCGAGTTGTGCCGGGCCGCCCACGACGCCGGTGCGATCGCGATCGTCGACGGCTGCCAGTACGTGCCGCACAACGTCACCGACGTGCAGGCCTGGGACGCCGACTTCCTCGCGTTCAGCAGCCACAAGCTGTGCGGCCCGTCGGGCATCGGCGTGCTCTGGGGCCGCGAGGCGCTGCTCGACGCGATGCCGCCGTTCCTCGGTGGCGGCAACATGATCGCCGACGTCCGCCTCGACGGGTTCACCACCGCCGAGCTGCCGGCCAAGTTCGAGGCGGGTACACCCCCGATCATCGAAGCGGTCGGTTTCGGCGCGGCGATCGAGTTCCTCGAAGGTATCGGGATGACCGAGATCCGCCGCCACGAGATGCAGGTGGCCGAGTACGCCTTGCGCACCCTCACCGAGCGTTTCGGCGACGACATCACCATCCACGGTCCCACCAACGTCGAGCAGCGTGGCGCCACGTTCAGCTTCGCCTTTCGCGGCATCCACCCCCACGACCTGTCACAGGTGCTCGACCAGCGCAACGTGTGCGTGCGCGCCGGACACCATTGCGCCAAGCCGCTCATGCGCATCCTCGGTGCGGCCGCCACGGCCCGTGCGAGCTTCTACCTCTACAACGACGAGTCCGAGGTCGACGTACTGGCGGACACGCTCGACGGCGCGAGCGATATCTTCGGGTTCTGACCTGGGGATCGAACGAAAGGTTTGTGCCATGCCCGGCCTGGAAGACCTCTACCGCGAGATCATCCTCGATCACTACCGCAGCCCACGCAACCGCGGCGAGCTGCCACCGCCCGCTGCGCATGCCGTCGGCCACAACCCGCTGTGCGGCGACGAGATCGAGGTGTACCTCGACGTGCAGGACGGGGTGGTGCACGACATCAAGGTCGGCGGCCAGGGGTGCAGCATCTCGCAGAGCTCGGCGTCGATGATGAGCCAGGCGGTGAAGGGCAAGACCATCGACGAGGTGCGGGCCCTGGTGCACCGCTTCAAGTCGATGATGTCGATCGAGGAACTCGACGACGCCGACCCGTCGGTCGAGGTGAAGCTCGGCGATCTCGAGGCGCTGCAGGGCGTGGTGAAGTTCCCGGTGCGCATCAAGTGCGCCGTGCTGTCGTGGAACACGCTGACCGAGGCGCTCGAACAGGCCGGCGCCTGACAAGATCGGCCGCATGGCTTTCGAACCGAGCGCAGCGGTCTTCGACGAGATCGCGCCGCACCCCGACGGCGTCGACCCCGCCGACGAGCTGATCCACGAGCGTGCCTACGTGGTGCGGGCCTACCGGCGCGGCCCCGACACCCTGCTGCTGCGAGGTGCCGTCCGCGACCAGAAACCGCCCGGTCTGTACGTGGCCACCGATCCCGAGCCGCTCACCGTGCACCACATGATCGTCGACATGACGATCACCGTGCCGACACTCGAGATCGTCGATGCGAAGGCCGTGCTCGAGACCCACCCCCACGCGTCGTGCCCGCGCATCGAGGACCACTACCGCAACCTGATCGGGCTCTCGATCGCCCGCGGCTACACCCACAAGGTGCGCGAGCTGTTCGGCGGGCCCCGCGGGTGCACGCACACCACCGCCCTGTTGCAGGCGATGGCACCGGTCGCGATCCAGTCCGTGTGGTCGTTCCGCGTGCGCCAGGCCCGCGAGGAGGGCGTCGACGCGTTCTCGGGCGACGAGTCGCGCCGGCGCGCGCTGATGATGAACCTCAACACCTGCCACATCTGGGCCGAGGACGGTGAGCAGGTGCGGGCGGTGATGAACAACGAGCCGATGGAGGTGCCGGTCTGGATCGTGAAGCGGTTCGAGAAGCTCGGCCTCGACCCGACGAGCTGGCGCAACAGCGACTGATCGTGGATGCATCCATGTCCCGCCCCCGACGGATCATCGTCGACACCGACCCCGGCATCGACGACGCGATGGCGATCTTCTTCGCCCTGGCGTCACCCGAGCTCGAGGTCGTCGCGCTCACGACGGTGTTCGGCAACGCCCACACGCCGGTGTGCACCGCGAACGCGCTTCGCCTGCTGGAGATCGCCGGGCGCACCGACATCGCCGTCGCCGAGGGTGCACATGCCCCGATGGCGATGCCGTTCCGAGGCCCGGCCGACTTCGTGCACGGCGGCGACGGCCAGGGCGACGCGTCACTCGCACCTCCGTCCACCCGGCCGGTGCTCGAGGACGCGGTCGAGCTGATCGTCGACCGCGTGATGTCGGCGCCGGGCGAGATCACCCTCGTGCCGCTGGGCCCACTCACGAACATCGCCCGCGCGCTGCAGGCCGAGCCGCGCCTGGCCGCCAACCTGGCCGGCATCGTGTTGATGGGTGGCAACGCCTTCTGCGGCGGCAACGCCACGCCGGCCGCGGAGGCGAACGTCGTGAACGACCCCGAGGCCGCCGACATCGTGTTCGGTGCCGCGTGCCCGATCGTGATGGCGGGCCTCGACGTGACCGAGCGGATCGTGATGACCGGCGCACAGCTCGACCTCATCGGTGAGGTCGACCACCCGCGGGCGCAGCACCTCGCCGCGATCCTGCCCTGCTACCGGCGCTTCGCACGCGAGGCGTCGGGGCTCGACGGCATCCACGTGCACGACTCCACGACGATCAGTTACCTGCTCGCACCCCAGCACTTCTCGCATCGTTCGCACCAGATCCGCGTCGACACCGGACACGGCGTCGGCCGCGGCAAGACCTGGCCGCGCACCCGCCCGGCGCAGCACGGCGACGACCCGTGGGCCGGGCGGCCGCCGGTGACGATCCTCACCGACGCCGACGTCGACGCCGTGGTGCGGCTCGAGCTCGGCCGGCTCGGGGTGGGGCTCTGACATGATCCCCGCCGACGAGACCTTCGAGGGCACCTGGCCCTACGCACCGCACTTCTTCGACGGCAGCGGCTTCCGCCAGCACTACGTCGACGAGGGGTCGGGCGAGCCGATCGTGCTGCTCCACGGCGAGCCGACGTGGGGCTACCTGTACCGCCACCTGATCGCCCCACTCACCCGGCACGGCCGCGTGATCGTCCCCGATCACATGGGCTTCGGCAAGAGCGAGACACCTCAGGACCGCGACTACTCGATCCAGGACCACGTCGAGAACCTCGAGCGCCTGCTCGACCACCTCGGGCTCGACTCGATCACGGTCGTCGGACAGGACTGGGGCGGGCCGATTGGCACCGGGTTCGCGCTCCGCAACCCGTCTCGCATCCGGCGGCTGTGCTTCATGAATACCGGCGTGCCCGGCGCCCCACCGGCGGGTGTGCCCACGGTGCAGGACTGGCCGTGGTACCGCTGGGTGCACACCGACGAGGCGCGCGCGACCCTGTCGCATCTGGGGAGCACGATCCTGAGCGTGCTGAAGCGGATCGGCTTCGAGCGCACCGCGCACGTCGACGAGACCTGGGTGCGCGCCTACGCCGCGCCGTTCCCCACCACTGCCGAGTGCAAGGGCGCGCTCGCCTTCCCCGACCACATCGGCAGCCCGGCGACGCTGGCCTACATGCTGAACCACATCGGGGCGCTCCCCGAACTGGCGAGCCGTCCGGCGATGTACGTGCACGGCGAGGAGGATCGGGCGATCCCGACCGACTTCGCCGTCGGCTGCTTCCGCAGCACCTGGCCGGACGGGCCCGTGGTCACCCTGCCCGGCGTGGGCCACTTCCTGCAGGAAGATGCACCCGAGACGGTGGTCGCGCTGCTGTCGCAGTTCCTGCAGATGACCCGCTGACGGCCACGGATCAGGGGATCACACCCGCAGCAGCGAGTCCGGCGTGTTGAACTCGTTGTAGACCGTGTCGGCGACCTGCGGGTCGCAGAACCACTCGCCGTCGGCGGTGCAGTACTTGAACCGGTACTCACCCGTCGGGAGTTCGACGCTGACGCTGCGGGTGCCGTTGCTGCGCTTCTTCAGCGGGTGCGCGGTGGGGTCCCACCCGTTGAAGTCGCCGAGCACGGACACGCTGCCGTCCACGGCATCGGACGGGAGGGCGAAGGTGACCTTCACGGTCGCCTCGCCGGCTGCCTGGATCTTGAGCACGTGTGTTCCTTCCTGTCGGTCGCGGCGACCCACTCCGGTCGGAGTGGACACCGCGTGGTCGGCATCGCTCACACTGTGACATCCGGAGCCCCTCGATCGGGGGCACTTCGCCGTGGCACACGAACTGTTCGCCTGCCGTTCACGAACCGCCGTGCGTCAAGATGCAGGGATCCACGAACGAGGCACAGGAGACGGACCATGGATGAGCTGAGCGGCACGGTGGCGATCGTGACGGGTTCGTCGAGCGGGATCGGCGAGCGCACGGCGCAACGCCTGTCCGAGCTCGGCGCGGCGGTGGTGGTGAACTCGTCGTCGAGCGTCGCCGCCGGGCAGGCCGTCGCCGATGCGCTGCCCGGCGAGTCGCTGTACGTGCAGGCCGACATCGCCGATCCCGATCAGTGCCGGCGGTTGCTCGACGCGACGACCGAGCGGTTCGGGCATCTCGATCTGCTCGTCAACAACGCCGGGTGGACGACGCTGGTCCCCCACCACGACCTCGATGCGCTCACCGACGAGATCTTCCGCAAGACCTTCGAGGTGAACGTGTTCGGCACGTGGGCGCTCACGAAGATGGCCATGCCGCTGTTGCGCGAGTCGACGGTTCGCGGTGGCGGTCACGTGGTGAACATCACCTCGATCGCCGGCGTGCGTCCGGTCGGTTCGTCGATCGCCTATTCGATGACCAAGGCGGCGCTCAACCAGATGACGCGGCTCTTGGCGAAGAGCTGCGGACCGGTGCGCGTGAACGCGGTCGCGCCGGGACTCGTCGCGACGCCGTGGACGTCGGACTGGGCGGTGCAGCACGAGGGTGTGAAGCGCATGGCGCCGGTGCCGCGGTCGGCGACGCCCGACGACTGCTGCGCCGAAGCGGTGCTCGCGCTCGTGCGCAACACCTACGTGACCGGCGAGATCTTCGTCGTCGACGGTGGGCTCACCCAGGTGAGCTGACCGACGCGTCGCCGGTGAGCCGCTCGTGGATCAGCGTCGACGAGCGGGGCGCCGACGGTCGACGTCGTCCCAGATGGCGGTCGCGCCGACGACGTCCACCTGAGCTCGTGGTGGCCGTAGCCCAGCACGCCCAGGAACTGCTCGGCCTGAGCTGTGCGGTCGCTCCGGCGAGCTCGGCGGCCGTTTCCGGTCCGTCGGCGTCGTCGGCACGCACCTCGTAGCGCAGGTTGAAGAACTGGAGCCGCTCGTCGTACGTGAACGAACCCTCGGCGGTGTACGCGCCAGGAAGATAAACAGTGCTCTGGCTGCGCGGTGCGCAGCCGGCGACGTGCCTCGTCGGTGAGATCGCGGAAGCGACCACGGATCGTCACTCGGAACACGCGCGTCGCCGACCCGCACCCTAGGCAGCCGGCGAGTTGGCCTGCTCGGAGATTCCACTTGACGGACGATCCGGCGGCACGCGAACCTTACACCGTAAGACCGAGTGGACCGGGAGCGCTCCATGCCGAAGTGGCCGATCTCCGACGACGAGCTGCGGGCGATGTACCGAACCGGTGCGGCGAACGCCGACGCCCAGTGGTGGGCCCGGTTCTGGGGTCGCATCCACGCGTGGGGGGTGATGCCGCGCCGGTGGGTGACCCTGGAGGTGCCCGGCCGGCGCACCGGGCGGCTGATGCGGGTGCCCCTCGGCATGGCCGATCTCGGGGGCCGCTGGTACCTCGTGTCCATGCTCGGCGACTGCAACTGGACCAAGAACGTGCGGGCCGACGACGGCCGGGCGGTCCTGTGGCGCGGCCGCGCCAGGAGGTGCCGGCTCGTCGAGGTGCCGCCTGGCCAGGCCGGTCCGATCCTGCAGCGCTACGTCGACCGCGTGCCCGGCGGACGCCCCCACATCCCGGTACCGAAGGGCGCACCGCTCGCCGACTTCGACGCCGTCGCCGGCCGCTACCCGGCGTTCGAGGTGTTCGCCGACGACGGCACCACCCCCTACACGCCGCCGCGTTCGTGGTTCCCGATCGTCGCCGCCGTCGGCGCCGTCGCACTGCTGGCCCGTCGATGACGCGCACTCGGCGGGCGCTGTCGCGGGCGCGCGTGATCGACGCCGCGCTGGCGATCGTCGATGCCGAGGGCCTCGACGCGCTGTCGATGCGGCGCCTCGGTCGCGAGCTCGGCGTCGAGGCGATGTCGCTCTACCACCACGTGCGCGACAAGGACGACGTCGTCAACGCGCTCAACGTGCTGGTGCTGTCGCGGATCGACACCGACACCAGCGGGCTGGCGGCCCGAGGCACTGGTCGTGTTCGCCGAGCGCCTGTACGCCGCCTACCTCCTGCGCCCGTCGCTGGCCAGGGCGCTGTCGTGGACCGTGCCGACGAGTCGCGAGCTGCTCACCACGATGGAACGTGTGCTGGCCCGACTGGCCGAGGCGGCCTCCGCCGGGGTGCGGGTGAACGCGTTCCGCGCGGTGATCGCGAGCACGGTGGGTTTCGTGCTCGTGCACACCGATCCGGCACCCACGAGCGAGAGCGTCGCGTGGCGCGGCTGGGACGGTGGGGCTCTCCCCCGCCGACACCCCTGCACCTCGTCGAGCTGGCGCCTGCGCTCGAGACCACCCGCTGGTGGACGACATGCGACTGTGCGTGCGGGCGGTGGTCGACGCGCTGGTGGCGCGTTTCGGCCTGCGGCGAACACGTCACCACATGAAACCGACAGTCGTTTCATGCGGTGACATGTTCGTCTGGCATCCTGCCGGCATGACCACCGCGATCGAGATCCGCGAGCTCGCGCCCGACGAGTTGGCGCGTGTCGGCGAGATCGACCGGACGGAGCGGATCGATCTCCTGTACGTGCAGCGGGGCACCGAACTGATCGAACGGCCCGGCGAGTTCGACGCCCCCGCCTGGTACCTCGACGACGACGCGGGCGATCATTCCGTCGCCGCGCAGCAGCGCGCCGTGCTGCACTACGCCGGTCTGGGCGGCGTGTCGTGGGGAGCGTTCGCCGGCGACCGACTCGTCGGCATCGGCATCGTCGTGCCCCACCTGCGCCCGTCGATCGCACAGCTGGCCTTCCTCCACGTGAGCGACGGTTTCCGTGACGCCGGCCTCGGAGCCCGTCTGACCGCCTGCCTCGAGGACACCGCCCGCCATCACGGTGACACGGAGATGGTGGTCACCGCGACGCCGTCGCGGCACACGGTGCGCTTCTACCTCGGACGTGGCTACCGCCCGATGGCAGAGCCGCTGCCCGAGCTGTTCGAGCTCGAACCCGAGGACGTGCACATGTCGAAGCGACTCTGAACCCGAACGGCGGCACGCTGGCCGAGGGAGCTGCCGATGCGCGTCGACCCGCCCGTGCCTCAGTCGCGCTTCAACTCGGTGACGATGCCCTCGCTCGCGGCGACCAGACGATGGGGCTCGATGCCGAACACGTCGTGCCACGTGCCGGCCGCAGCCCACACCTCGGGGTACTGCAAGAGGTCGGGGTCGATGAACACCCGCAGCGGGTTCCGGTGGCCGAACGGCGGCACACCGCCGATCGGATAGCCGGTGATCTCGCGCACCACGTCGGCGTCGACCCGGGCGCACTTCGTACCGCCGGCCGCGAAAGCGCGAGCTTCTGCTCGTCCAACTGGTTGGCCCCGCTCACGTAGGCGAGCACCACCTCGCCGTCGACACCGAAGATCAGGCTCTTCACGATCTGGCCGACGCCCACCCCGATGGCGGCCGCTGCGTCGGCGGCGGTCTTCGCACCTTCGGCGTATCGGCGGGTCTCGATGTCGAGGCCGAGCTCCTTCGCAGCGGCGACCACGCGGACGACGTTGGGATGCAGATCGGGGGCGCCATGGGTGTCGGTCACGTCGGAGCACGCTATCGACCCGGCGGCCCCGAGGTTCGAGGCACACGTTGCGAGCAGGGTGAACACCCCGTAGTCTCCGAGACGAAGGGGAGTATCCCTCGGCACTGCGATCGTCAGTACGGCTCCGGCCCGGGCGCGGTGGTCAGGACGACGGTTTGATCCGCGTCCTGGCGGGAGAGACCTTCGGTACCGAAGCGAACCGGCACGGCCGGCTCGACCGAAACCGAAGGGTCCACCGTGCTCACGACACCGTCCACCGAACGTCCCCCCGGCCGATCACCCGTCGTCGACGCGCACCGTCGCGACGGCACCGCCGTCGCCGACGAACTCGGGAGCCATCCCGATCGCGGCCTGCGCCGCGACCAACTCGACGCACTCCGCGACCGGTTCGGTGCCAACGCGCTCGCCGAGGCCAGCCGGGTGCCTGCGTGGCGACGACTGCTCGCCCAGTTCACCGACCTCCTGATCCTGATCCTGATCGCCGCGGCGATCGTGGCGTTCGCGGTGTCCGGCGAACTCAAGACACCGCTCGTCGTCCTGGTCGTGGTGGTGTTCAACGCGATCATCGGCTTCGTCCAGGAGAACCGGGCCGAGAAGTCGCTCGAGGCGCTCAAGCAGATGCTCGTCATCCAGACACGTGTCCGGCGAGACGGCGAACTGGTGAACCTGCCGGCGAGCGAACTGCTCCCGGGCGACGTCGTGATGATCGAGAGCGGCGACCGGGTGCCCGCCGACGGGCGCCTGCTGTTCGCCAATTCGCTCGAGGTGGAAGAGGCTGCGCTCACCGGTGAGAGCCAGCCCACGCAGAAGGCGACCGACACGATCGACCGGCCCGACGTGTCGCTCGGCGACCGGAAGAACATGGTGTACATGAACACCACCGTGACCCGCGGACGTGGCGAACTCGTCGTCACCGCCACGGGCATGGACACCGAGATCGGCCGGATCGCCGGCCTGCTGCGAGCCACCGAGACCGAGAAGACCCCGCTGCAGAAGCAGCTCGACGGTCTGGCCCACAGCCTCGCCAAGCTCGCCGCCGGCATCGTGATCGCGGTGTTCGCCATCGGGCTGATCCGGGGCGAGTCGGCGAGCGACCTGCTCCTCACCGCCGTGGCGCTCGCCGTCGCGTCGATCCCCGAGGGTCTGCCGGCGGTCACCGCCGTCACGCTCGCCCTCGGCGTGTCGAAGATGGCGAAGCAGAACGCGATCGTGAAGCGCCTGGCGTCGGTCGAGACGCTCGGGTGCACGAGCGTCATCTGCAGCGACAAGACGGGCACGCTGACGCTCAACCAGATGACGGCCGTCGAGCTCGTCGCCCAACTGCAGCGTCACCGGGTCACCGGCGACGGCTATGCACCCGAGGGCACCATCGAGCACATCGACGGCGACGAGCAGATCACACTCGGCGCGGCCTTGCTGCCGATGGCGCTCTGCAACGACGCCGTGGTCCGTGAGGTCGACGGGCGGTGGGATCTCGTCGGTGACCCGACCGAGGGCGCCATGGTGGTGCTCGCGGCGAAGGGCGGCGTGCGCGTCGACGAGGTGCGTGCGCGCCATCCCCGCATCGGCGAGGTGCCGTTCGACTCGGCGAACAAGTTCATGGCGACGGCGCACGAGCTGGTCGACTCACGAGGTGCGCGCACTGTCGCGATGTTCGTGAAGGGTGCGCCCGACGTGCTGTTCGCACGCTCGGCGAGCGTGATCGGCACCGACGGGTCGGCCGAGCCGATCGGGCCCCACCTCGAGGTGCTGGAGGCCCACAACGATCGCCTGGCCGCCGACGGGCTCCGGGTGCTGGCGGTGGCCAGGCGCGAGTTCGCACCCGACGATTGGTCCGAGTTCGTCACGCACGGCGGCGATCCCGTCGAGCTCGTGAACGACCTCACCCTCGTCGCGCTCGCCGGCATCGTCGACCCGCCTCGTCCGGAGGCCATGACGGCCATCGCCGAGGCGCACACCGCAGGTATCGCGGTGAAGATGATCACGGGCGACCACGCGTCGACGGCCGCGGCGATCGGTCGCGAACTCGGCCTCACGGGTCGGTCGGTCACCGGCGCCGAGCTCGACACGATGGACGACCACCAGCTGTCGGAACAGATCGACGAGATCACCGTCTTCGCCCGTGTGGCCCCCGAGCACAAGATCCGTCTGGTCGCCGCGCTGCAGCGGAAGGGCAACGTGGTCGCGATGACCGGCGACGGCGTCAACGACGCCCCGGCGTTGAAGAAGGCCGACATGGGCGTCGCGATGGGCATCACGGGCACCGAGGTGACGAAAGAAGCAGCCACCATGGTGCTGGCCGACGACAACTTCGCCTCGATCGTGCGCGCCGTGAAGCGCGGGCGCACGATCTACGACAACATCGTGAAGTTCGTCCGGTTCCAGCTGAGCACCACACTCGGCTTCGCCGCCCTGTTCCTCCTCGCGGCGATCTTCGGCATCGCGAACGGCAAGCCGTTCACGGCGATCGCGATCCTGTGGGTCAACATCATCATGGACGGCCCGCCGGCGATGGCGCTCGGGCTCGACAAGGGTGGCGGCGACGTGATGGCACGTGCACCCCGACCGTTGTCGGAACGGATCCTCACCCGGTCGCGCTGGACCGCGGTGGCGTTCGCTGCGTCGGTGATGGCCCTCGGCACACTCGCCGTGTTGCAGCTGGCACCGGGGGCCGAGGCCGAGGCCGGCGTGGCCACGGTGGCCGGCACGATGGCGTTCAACACGTTCGTCCTGTTCCAGTTCTTCAACATCCTGAACGCTCGCAGCGACCGCCAGAGCGTGTTCAGCCGCTTCACGTTCAGCAACCGGTGGCTCTGGCTCTCGCTCGGCGCCGTGTTGGTCCTGCAGGTCGGCGTCACCCACGTCGGGTTCATGCAGGACCTGTTCGACACCACCTCGATCTCGCTCGGTCACTGGCTGGTGTGCGTGGCCGTCGCCTCGTCGGTGCTGTGGCTCGAGGAGGCCCGCAAGTTCATCGTCCGTCGCCACGAGGCGACCGCACAGGCGAAGGAGGCCTGACCATGAAGTGCCCGATCGACACCACCGTCGACCTCGTGATGACCGACCGCCAGGGCATCGAGATCGACTACTGCCCCACCTGTCGCGGGGTGTGGCTCGACCGCGGGGAACTCGACAAGATCATCGAGCGCACCGCCGCCCCGGCGCCGGTCGCCCCGGTCGCCCCGATGGCTCCCCAGTACACCCCGGCCGGCCCGATGCCGGCCGACCCTGCCCCACGGTGGGACGACCGCCGGCGCTGGGACGACGATGACGACGACGACCGGTACCGCTCCTCGCGCGACGGCTACCGGAAGAAGAAGCGCTCGTCGCTGCTCGGTGAGATCTTCGATTTCTGACCCGATGTCTCCCGCGCGCTTCCCGAATTCTCACCTCTCGAAAGGAACACTGCTCCCATGATCAAGAACACGATGAAGACCGGGGTGCTCCTCGCGTCCCTCGGCGGTCTCATCGTGGCGGTCGCCACGTTGCTCGGCGGTCGCGGCGGCGCCACGATCGGCCTCGTCCTCGCCTTCGTGATGGTCGGCGGCTCGTACTGGTTCAGCGACAAGCTGGCCCTGCGAGCGGCACGCGCACAGGTCATCACCGAGTCCGACCACCCCGAGTTCTACGGCATGGTGCGCGACCTCGCGCAGCGTGCCGGCCTGCCCATGCCCACCGTGGCGATCTCACCGAGCGATCAGCCGAACGCGTTCGCGACCGGACGTGGGCCGAGCAAGGCGGTGGTGTGCGCGACGTCGGGGTTGCTGCAGTCGATGCCACGTGCCGAGATCGAGGCCGTGATGGCCCACGAGCTCATACACGTCAAACACCGCGACATCCTCATCGGCTCGGTGGCCGCTGCGATCGCGACCGCGATCAGCTACGTCGCGCAGATGGCGATGTTCGCCTCGATGTTCGGCGGCAGCAACGACGAGGACCGTCCGAACCCGATCGCCGTGCTGGCCACCGCGATGCTCGCGCCGATCGCCGCCAGCCTCATCCAGATGGCGGTCTCGCGCTCTCGTGAGTTCGAGGCCGACCGGGGCGCAGCCGAACTGCTGGGCACGGGCCGCCCGTTGGCCGACGCCCTCGAGCGGATCGAGGTGCTCGCCGCGCGGTCGCCGATGATGGTCGCGCCGGCGCAGGCGCAGGCGTACATCCACAACCCGCTCGCCGAGGCCGCTCACCTGCGCGGCGGCCGATCGAACGCCGCGACGATGGCCCGGCTGTTCTCGACTCATCCGTCCACCGAGGAGCGCATCCGTCGCCTCCGCGCGATGTGAGCGCGCTCGTCGTTTAGCACTCAATCTGCTCCGGCGTTTGGTGCTCAATGGTACCGCAACGACCGAGGTGTTTCGCTTCTATGTGACACCTCGGTCGTTCGCGTCCGGTCCCGGCGCGAGCGGCCAGATGTTTGTGTACGCTGCGTCCATGAGTGGTGGATCCAGGGGTTTCGGTGACGAGATCGGAGGTCCCCGCACGCATTGGACCTTCCTGACCAACCACACGCACGTCCTGCTCTGCATCGCGAAGGACCCGACCATTCGACTTCGCGACGTCGCCACGTTGGTGGGAATCACCGAACGTGCAGCGCAGAGCATTGTTGCCGATCTGGTGGCAGAGGGCTATCTCACACGCAGTCGTGTCGGCCGCCGCAACGTCTACGACGTCCACCAGCACGCGCCGTTGCGTCACACGGACAACGGCTCGCTCACCGTGGGCGGGCTGCTCGACTACCTGCAGTCGACGTCACGACTGATCGACTTCGCCCACTCCGCACTGGCACCGGCGGCGAACGGTCACACGAACGGTCACGCCAACGGCAACGGCCATCTCCACTGACGCTCACGGAGCGGGTCGCGTCCGACGCCGCTGCGTGGCGGCCCTGCTCAGAGCGCGAACAAATCGTCGAGCGAACTCGGCCGATCCGCTGCGGTGACGGGCTCGACGTCGGCGTCGTCGCCGGTCTGGTACGCGGCGTAGCCATCACGTTCGAGCTGGTCGGCCAGTTCCGGCCCACCGCTGGCGACGATCCGGCCCTTCACGAGGATGTGGATCACATCGGCGCGCAGCGCCTCGAGCAACCGGTTGTAGTGGGTGATGACCAGCGCCCCCATCCCGGTGTCGTTGGTGAGTGCCTCCACCCGACGGGCGCAGTCGCGCAGCGCGTCGATGTCGAGGCCCGAATCGAGCTCGTCGAGGATCGCGAACCGAGGCTGCAACACGGCGAGCTGCAGGGTCTCGTTCCGCTTCTTCTCGCCGCCCGACAGATCGACGTTGAGCGCACGGTGCAGCAGGTCGGGTGCGAACCCGATGCGCGCCGCCTCCGACTCGAGCAACGCGTCGAGGCCGTCCGTGCTGCGGCCTCGCGCCACCAGCGCTTCTTCCATCACATGGTCGAGGGACACGCCCGGCACCTCGCTCGGGTACTGCATCACGAGGTGCACGCCCGCCTGTGCGCGCTGCCACGCCGGCAGCGCGAGGAGGTCGGTGCCGTCGAGGGTGACGCTGCCGCCGAGCACCTCGTACCCGGGCTTGCCCATCACCACGGCCGACAGCGTGCTCTTGCCGGCTCCGTTGGGGCCCATCACCACGTGCACTTCACCGCTGTTGATGGTGAGGTCGATCCCGTGGAGGATCGGTGTGCCCGCCACCGAGGCGCGCAGGTCGCTGATCTGCAAGGTGCTCATGTCATGCTCCCTTCGCGGCGTCCGCGATCTCGACGTCCACCACGACGTCGCCGCCGTCGTTGCGCACCACGAACACCGGAACCGGCTGGGTGGCCGGCAGCGTCTGCGGCTCGCCGGTGACGAGACTGAAGGCGCTGCCGTGCTTCCAGCACTCGATCTCCCTCGCGTCGCAGATCACCTCACCCTCGCTCAGCGACACGTCGGCGTGGCTGCAGGTGTCACCGATCGCGTACAGGTCGTCACCGATGCGCACGATCGCGACCGGGATGCCGCCGACGATCACCTTGCGGGCCGAGTTCGGGGCGATCTCGTCGAACCGGCACACCACCACACCGCTCATGACGTCCTCCGTGCGAGCTTCGCGCCGACCTGTTCGCGCAACTGCACGGCGAGCGGGCCGACGGGCAACTGTTCGAGCACCTCGTCGAAGAAGCCGAGCACCACGAGCCGTTCGGCGATCTCGGGAGGGATGCCGCGGCTCTCGAGGTAGAAGCGCTGCTCCTCGTCGATCGGGCCGACCGTGCTGGCATGACTGCACTTCACGTCGTTGGTCTCGATGTCGAGGTTCGGCACGCTCTCGGCCCACGCGCCCGAACTGAGCGTCAGGTTGCGGTTCGTCTGGAACGCCTGGGAGCCCTTGGCGTCGTGACGGATCTTGATCAGCCCCGTGTACACGCTCTTCGCCTGGTCCTGCACGGCGCCCTTGAACAGCAGGTCGCTGTGCGTACGCGGCGCCGCGTGGTCCTGCAGGGTGCGGAAGTCGTGCATCTGCGTGTCGTCGGCGTAGTAGAGGGCGATCTGGCGGGTGCTCGCGCCCTGGCCGGTCACTCGCGCCTCGGTCCGCACCCGGGCGTAGTCGCCACCGAGCGCCACGGTCGCGAGCAGCGTGTTCGAGTCGCGGGCGCCGAGTGCACGTTGGTGGGCGAGGCTCCAGGTCGAGCCACCGAGCATGTTGACGCCGAGGTACTTCAGCCGTGCCGCCGGGGCGACGTCGACCTCGAGCCGGGGCACCACCAGCGCCACCAGGCCGTCGGGTGACACGAACTGCTCGACCACGGTGAGTTCGCTGTCCTCGGCGGCATCGACGATCAGCCGGGGGAACACGGCCGTGCCTGCGGCGTGGACGCGATGGGTGACGACGACCGGGCGCTCGGCCACGACACCTCGTGGCACCGACACGACCACGGCATCCATGAACGCCCGGTTGAGCTCGTGGAACACGTCGATCGTGTCGAGGTCGTCGACCCGGTCGAGCGACCCGCCGTGCGCCACGTGCACCCCCTCGGGCGCGTCGACCGTAGTGTCGGCCCGACCCGGCACGAACCAGTCGAGGTCGAGTTCGTCGATCCGGCTGTATCGCCACACCTCGTCCTCGGGACTCGGCGGTGCGAGCGCGGCCGCTCGTTCAGCAGCGGCGAGGCGGAGGTCGAGATCCGGCGGTGCCGCCGCGCGGACGGCGTCGGGTGTGAACGCAGGCACGGCGAAATACTACTAGCCGGATAGGAGAAATTCGCCAGTCCTCAGCGCCCGCCCCGCCGGAAGAAGCGGCGCAGCCCTCGACGCTGTGAGGCTCGACGTTCGGCCTCGACCTCGGCCATCACCTGGGCACCGATCGCGTGCAGATGATCCTCGGCCTCGTCGAGCACCGCGGCCGCCGACCCATCACCCAACCCGGGCGGCTCGGCCGGGGTCTTCGGCGGCACCACGGTGCCATAGGTCCACCCCGCGTCCATCCGGCGCTCGTACTTCGGGCAGTTCTCGGGACAGCGCCACGGCGCCTCGGGCGCGAGGTCGAGGTTGCACTTCCGCACGGTCTCGCCATTCGGGTAGGTGCGGCTCTCGAAGTTCTTGCACTCCTGGCGCATGGGCATACCACCAGTCTGCCAACCGCGCAGCGGCGCGGCATCGCGCCGGCGGGTGAGGATCCGGTCAGAGTCCGAGCTCGGCGGCACGCGCGAGCACCCGGTCGCGCTCCGCGCCGATCGTGGTGGAGTCGCCGTGACCGGTGTGGACGATCGTCTCGTCGGGCAGGGCGAGCAGCCGGTCGCGGATGCTGCGCACGATGGTCGGCTCGTCGCTGTAGCTGCGCCCGGTGGCGCCGGGTCCGCCGCAGAACAACGTGTCGCCGCTGAACAGCACGCCGGCCTCGCGATCGTGGAAGCAGCAGCACCCGGGCGAGTGCCCGGGGGTGTGCAGCACGTCGAGCTGGTGCCCGCCGACACCGAGCACCGCACCGGGTTCCAGGTCACGGTCCGGCGACACACCCGGCCACACCACGTCCCACAGCATCCGATCGTTCGGGTGGAGCACGATCGGGGCGTCGACCAGCTCGCGCAACGGCACGGCGGCGTCGATGTGGTCGTTGTGACCGTGGGTCAGCACGATCGCCCGCACGCGCCGGCCGTGCACGGCGGACGCGATCGCAGCGGCGTCGTGCGCCGCGTCGAACACGATCACCTCGCGGTCGTCGCCGACCAGCCAGATGTTGTTGGTCACCTCCCACTCGCCCCCGTCGAGGGCGAAGATCCCGTCCGTCGTGACCAGCTCGATCGTCATGCGGTCGACGCTACCCCGCTGTCTCGCGCCGCACCGCCGTCGAGAGGCGGGCGCATCGTCCGGGGCTCAGTGGTTGAGCGAGAGGCCGTCGAGGGAGTCGGCGAACTTCTCGATCGCCGCCGCCCGGCGCGTGGGCACGTGGTCGATCGAGGGCTCACTCGGGCGGTAGCGCTTCAGGATCTGGCGGGCGACCGTCACCTTGTGCACCTCGTCGGGTCCGTCGTAGATCCGAGCGGCACGGGCGGCGCGATACATCCCCTCGAGCGGCAGGTCGGTGGTGTAGCCGAGCGAGCCGTGGATCTGGATCGCCCGGTCGATCACGTTGTAGAGCACCTTCGCACCCCAGAACTTGATCACGCCGATCTCGAGACGGGCGTCGCTGTAGTGCTTGCCGGCTGCGTGCAACTGGTCCATCTTCCATGCGGCCTGCAACGTGAGCAGGCGGGCGGCCTGCATCTCGGCGTAGCTCTCGGCGATCCAGTCCTGCACCATCTGCTTGTCGGCGAGGATCGACCCGTGCACGTATCGGGTGAGCGCCCGCTCGCACAACAGGTCGAAGGCCCGCTGACTCTGGCCGAGCCAGCGCATCGCGTGGTGGATGCGGCCGGGGCCGAGGCGCTTCTGCGCGAGGGCGAACCCCTGCCCGATGCCGTCCTCGCCGCCGACGATGTTGTCGAACGGCACGCGCACGTTGTCGTAGAGGATCTCGGCGTGGCCACCCGGCTCGCCGGTCTTGTGATCGGGCTCGCCCATCGTGGGCACGTCGCGGACGATGTTGACGCCCGGCGTCGTGCGTGGCACCAGGATCATCGAGTAGTTGCGGTACGGGGTCTCGTGATCGCCCGTCTTGCACATCACGATCAGCAGATCGGCGATCGACGCGTTGGACGAGAACCACTTGTGACCGTTGATCACCCACTCGTCACCGTCGCGCACTGCGCTCGTGGTGAGCAGTGTCGGGTCGGCGCCCGCACCCGGCTCGGTCATCGAGAAGCAACTGCGGATGCGGCCGTCGAGCAACGGCTGCATCCACTGGTCCTTCTGCGCCTCGGTCCCGCCGACGGCGAGCAACTCGGCGTTGCCGCTGTCGGGGGCGTTGTTGCCGAAGATGCTCGGGCCGTACGGCGTCTGACCGAGTACCTCGTGCATCAGCCCGAGCTTCACCTGGCCGAAGCCCAGGCCGCCCATGTCGGGCGGCAAGTGCGCTGCCCACAGGCCCTGCTGCTTCACCTCCTCCTTCAGCGGAGCCGTGATCTGCACGAACCGCTCGCGGCCCTCGGGGGTGCGCCACAGGTCGGCCAGCGTCTCGAGCGGGATGATCTCCTCCCGCACGAACCCGCGCATCCACTCGAGCTTGCGCTCGAACTCCGGTTCGGTCTCGAAATCCCACGCCATGTCGCTGTTCCCCTTCGAACGGTTCACCGAGGTCGCCCGGAACTATAGTTGACGTTGATGTCAACTTTGGAGCCGGAGCCTCACCAGCATGACGCATGAACACCCGCACGTCGACGACGGAGTGCCACCCGGCATCACACCGTCGTCGCTCACCCCGTGGCTCCTCGGTCACCTCGACGGCGTCGAACTCCGACCGCCGCTGCGGTACACGTCGGTCGCCGGCGGCCACTCGTGCCTCACCTACGTCGTCACCGACGCCGACGGTCGCCGCGCGGTGTTGCGCCGCCCGCCGCTCGGCCACGCCCTCGCCACCGCACACGACGTGGTGCGTGAACACCGGATCATCAGCGCCCTCGCCGAAACCGGCGTGCCGGTCGCGCCCGCCCTGGCCGTGTGCACCGACACCGAGGTGAACGGTGCACCGTTCTTCGTGATGGATCACGTCGACGGGGTGGTGCTGCACGTGCTCGACGACGTCGCGACCCTGCTCCCCGATGTCGCCGCGCGGCGCCGCGCCGGTTTCGAACTCGTCGACGCGCTCGCGGCGTTGCACGGCGTCGATGTCGACGCCGTCGGACTCGGCGACCTGTCCCGGCGCACCGGATACCTCGACCGTCAGCTGAAGCGATGGGCTGCGCAGTGGGAGGCATCGCGCACCCGCGAGCTGCCGCTCATGGACCTGCTGCACCGCTGGCTCGTCGAGCACCGGCCGGCAGAGGGCGCCACCGGAGTGGTGCACGGCGACTTCCGCCTCGGCAACATGATCCTCGGTCCGGACGGCGAGCTGCGCGCCATCCTCGACTGGGAGTTGTGCACCCTCGGCGACCAGCTCGCCGACGTGGCGTATCTGATGCGGTCGTGGGTGCAGCCGGACGAACCGGGGAGCAACCATCTCGACCCACCCACCCGCGCCGGCGGCTTCCCCGACCGCGACGAGCTGGTCGAGCGCTACCGACGCGTGTCGGGTCGCTCGGTGGACGACCTCGGCTACTGGATGGCGTTCAACGCGTGGCGGTCGGCCGCGATCGCCGAAGGGGTGCTGCGTCGCTATCTCGACGGCGCGATGGGCACCCGCCCCGACGACCTCGACGGCTTCGCTCGCGGCGTCGAGGCATCGGTGGCGAACGGCGCGTCGTGGGCCGGGATCGGGTGAGGCACCTCAGCCCGGCGTCGACGCCCGGGGGACACCGACCGACACCGGGGTGGCGTGCAGGTGGCAGCGCACCTCACCGCCACCGTCCACCTGGGTGACCGGCGGCATCTCCACCCGGCACACGTCCATCACGTGCGCACAACGCGATGCGAACGTGCACCCCGGCGGTGGGTTGCGGGGGTCGGGCAGGTCGCCGGGCAACACGATGCGGGTGCGCTCACGCTGGCGGGCCGGATGCGGCACCGGCGACGCCGACAACAGCGCTTCCGTGTACGGGTGCCGCGGCGCACCGAAGATCCGCTCCGCCGGTCCGTGCTCGACGATGCGGCCGAGGTACATCACGGCCACACGATCGGAGATGTGGCGGACGACCGCGAGGTCGTGGGCGACGAAGAGGTAGCCGATGCCGAACTCGTCGCGGAGGTCCTGCAGCAGGTTGATCACCTGGTTCTGCGTCGACACGTCGAGCGCACTCACCGCCTCGTCGCAGATCACCACCTTCGGCCGGAGCGCGATCGCGCGGGCGATCGCCACCCGCTGGCGCTGACCGCCGGAGAACTCGTACGGGTAGCGCCGGGCGTGCTCGGCTCGCAGCCCCACGCGATCGAGCAGCTCGGCCACGCGCGACTGCGCCTCCCCGCGGCCGAGCCGCTCGTGCACGACCATCGGCTCGGCGATGCTCTCGCCGATCGGCGACGACGGATCGAGCGACGAGTACGGGTCCTGGAACACCATCTGGATGTGGCGGCGGTGACGGCGGAGGTCGCCACCGGACAGCCCCGTCAACTCGGCTCCATCGAGGCGCACCGAGCCCGACGACACCGGCACCAGACCGAGGATGCCCCTGGCGGTGCTCGACTTGCCCGAGCCGGACTCGCCCACCAGACCCAGCGTCTCCCCACGATCGATGGCGAACGACACGTCGTCGACCGCACGGAGCGGGCGGCGGCGGGACAGCAGGCCGCGCGAGCCGGGGAACGTGACGGTGAGGCCCTCGACCTCGAGCGCTCGCTCGGTCATGACACACCCCCCAGGACGATTTCGTCCGTCCGTACGCATCGCGCCTCGTGGTCGTTCGCCACCCGTCGCAGCACGAGTGCGCCGGACCGGCACTCGTCGATCGCGTACGGGCATCGCGGCGCGAACCGGCACCCGTCGCCGAAGCGGCTGGGTGGCGGCGGCTGGCCCGGGATCGAGGCGAGACGGGTGCCGCGCACCTCTGCCGTCGGCATCGACCGCAGCAACCCCTCGGTGTAGGGGTGACGAGGTGCCCCGAACAGGTCGTCCACCAGGCCGGTCTCGACGGCCTGCCCGGCGTACATCACCATCACGCGGTCGGCGATGTCGGCCACCACCCCGAGGTCGTGGGTGATCACCACGAGCCCCATGCCGAGCTCGTCGCGCAGCGAGCGCAACAGATCGAGCACCTGCGCCTGGATCGTGACGTCGAGCGCCGTGGTGGGTTCGTCGGCGATGACGACGTCGGGCTCGCACGACAACGCCATCGCGATCATCACCCGCTGGCGCATGCCACCCGAGAACTCGTGCGGGTAGTCGCGCACGCGTTCGCGGGCTCGCGGGATGCCGACGAGGTCGAGCACCTCGGCGGCACGAGCGCGAGCGGCACGACGCGACACTCGGCGATGGCGTCGCACCACCTCGGCGATCTGGTCACCCACCCGGAACGCCGGGTCGAGGCTCGTCATCGGTTCCTGGAAGATCATCGCGATCCGGTCGCCGCGGATGTCCTCCAACGTGCGCCGCCGCTGGCTGAGCAGCTCGACCCCGTTGAGGCTCACCGATCCGCCGGGACCCACACGACCGGCCGGCGGCAGCAGGCCCATGCAGGCGAGGCTGGTGACGCTCTTGCCCGACCCCGATTCACCGACGATCGCGAGCGTCTCGCCGCGTCGCACGCCGAACGAGACGTCCTCCACGACGGTGATCCAGCCGGCCTCGGTGGCGAACTCGACCGTGAGCCCGCGCACGTCGAGCACGTTCTCGAGCGCGTGGCCGAGGATGTGGTCGGTCGCCGCGTCGGGGGCGGCCTCGGGTGACGAGGCGCTCAACTCGCACCTCGCCGGATCTCGCGACCGACGGAGTCGCGCAGGCCGTCACCGAGCACGTTGAACGCCAGCACGGCGAGCACGATCGCGACGCCCGGGAAGATCACGAGCGTCGGACTCTGGTTCAAGAACCGGTAGGCGCGACCCACCATCGCGCCCCACGACGCGTCGGGCGGCTGGACCCCCAGGCCGAGGAAGCTGAGGCCGGCCTCGGCCAGCATCGCGAACCCGAGCGACAGCGAGGTCTGCACCACCAGCGGCGACAGGGCGTTGGGCAGGATGCGCGTCCGCAGGACGCGCATCGTGGGCGTGCCGATGCTGCGGCTCGCCTCCACGAACGTCTCCTCCTTGACCGCCAGCACCGACGCACGGGTGAGCCGGATGAAGCGGGGAGCGAAGATGATGCCGACGGCGATCATCGCGTTGCGGAGGTTGGGCCCGAACACCCCGACGATCGCGATCGCGAGCAACAGCGGCGGGAAGCTCATCAGCGTGTCGGTGAGTCGGGAGATCGCGGTGTCGACCAGACCACCGAAGTAGCCGGCGACGAGACCCGGCAGGACACCCAGCGCGAGTGCGAGCACCACCGCCTGCGCGGCGGCGAGCAGCGACACGCGACTGCCGAAGATCATCCGGCTGAGCACGTCCCGGCCGAGTTCGTCGGTGCCGAGCCAGTGCTCGGACGACGGCCCCTGCAACGTGTTGCGCAGGTCCTGCACCAAGGGGTCGTGCGGCGCGACCACCGGTGCGAACACCGCCACGAGCACCAGGCCGACGAGGAACACGAGCGCCACGACGGCGGGCCGCTGGCGGAGGAATCGGCGCCGGAACCGGCGGAACGGTGTCTCGACGGTGTCGGAGACCGCCGAGGCGCCCTCCCATCCGGTGAAGCCGATCCACGGATCCTCACGAGCGATCGGTCGGTCGAGCTCGGTCATGCCGCACGCACCTTCGGGTTGAGCCAGCCGTACATCAGGTCGACCAGCAGGTTGATCGACACCACGAGCGCCGTGGTGAAGAGCACGACACCCTGGATGACCGGCAGATCCCGGTCGAGCACCGCTCGGATGGCGAGTCCACCGAGGCCGGGGAGGGCGAAGAGCTGCTCGACGATCACCGAACCACCGAGCAGGAACGCCACCTGGAAGCCGAGCACGGTCACCACCGGCATGGCTGCGTTCTTCATGCCGTGCTTCAGCACCACCACGCGCGACCGGAGGCCGACCGCCCGGGCGGTGCGGACGTAGTCCTGTTGCAGCACGTCGCCGAGCGACGCTCGCAACTGGCGCGTCGTCTCCGCGGCGGCGCTCGTGCCGAGCGTGAGGCCCGGCAGGACCAGGTGACGGAACCACTCGAACGGGTTCTCGGTGAGGGGCACGTACCCGGTGGCGGGCAGCCATCCGAGGCTCAGGGCGAAGATCAGGGCGAGGACCGCGCCGAGCCAGAAGCTCGGCATCGCGAGCCCGAGCGACGCGCCGACCGTGGCGGTCGTGTCGAGCCAGGTGCCACGCCTGGTGGCCGACAGCAGACCGGCCGGGATCGCGATCATCAGGGCGATCAGCACCGAGACGGCGGCGAGGCTGACGGTCACCGGGAGGCGCTCGCCGATCGACTTCGTGACCGAGCGCCCCGAGAACAGCGAATCGCCCAGGTCGCCCTGGACGGCGGCGCTCGCCCAGCGCCCGTACTGCACGTGGATCGGGTCGTCGAGCCCGAGCCGGTCGCGGATCACCTGGATCTGCTCCTCGGTGGCGTTGTCGCCGGCGAGGGTGATCGCCGGGTCGCCGGGCACGAGGAGCACGAGTCCGAAGACGAGGAACGACGCCAGCACCAGGATCGGCACCGTCATCGCAAGACGTCGGAAGAAGAGCTGTACCACGTTCCTGCTGACCTCCTCGCGCTCGAGGGGCGGAGTCGCAGCGGGCGGGCAGGTCCGCCGGGTGCGACCAGGGGGGCGGTGGTGGCGGCCGACCTGCCGGCCGCCACCACCGCGATCGGCCGGGGTCAGCTCCCGGCGAGGATGCCGACCTCTCGGAACTCGGGCTTCGAGGTCAGGTAGGGCGTGAACTCGACGTCGGTGGCCATCGCGTACGGCACCTGCGGGAACATCAGCACCATCTCGAGCACCTGCTCGGCCATCTCTCGCGAACCGGCCTGCAGCGCTGCCTGACGTGCGTCGGCGTCGGTGGCCGCCGAAGCCTCGGCGATGTACTCGGTCATCGCATCGGTGGTCACGCCACCGGGGTTCGCGAAGCCCTCGGCACTGCCGCGCTGGATGAACGTCATGAGCGGGTGCGGGCGTCCGCCCCACGTGGCGAGCATCTGGTCTGCGCTCTCCTGGGCGAACATCAGCTCACCGAGCTGGGTGGGTTCGACCGCCTCGATCGACACGGTGGCGCCGAGCTCGGCCCACTGCGCCTGGATGATCTCCGCCATCTCGGGGTAGGTCGCGAGACCGGCGGGGATCAGCATGCTGAACTCCATCGAGGTGACGCCCGCCTCGGCGAGCATCGCCTTCGCCTGCTCCGGGTCGTACGGGTACAGGACGTCGTCGATCTCGGTGTTGTAGGCGTAGTAGCCCGGCGGGAACACCTGATCGGTGAGCACGCAGTAGCCGAAGAGCAGGGCGTCGCACATCGCCTGGCGATCGAGGCCGTGCAACAGAGCCTGGCGCACTCGCACGTCGTCCTGACCGGCACGGGCACGGTTCTGCACGATGTAGAAGTACTGCAGTTCGGTGTTGAACTGGAGCACGACCTCGCTGTCGCCCTCCACTTCCGACACCTGGTTGGCCCCGATGGTGGTGGCGTCGATCTGGCCGGTGCGGAGCGCGTTGAGGCGGGCCACCTGATCGGCGATCACCCGGATCTCGAGCGTCTGCACCTTCGCGATCTGCTCGGTGTTCCAGTACTCGTCGTAGCGCTCGAAGATGGTCGTGGCACCGGGCGTGTGTGACACCATGCGGTACGGGCCCGCCCCGACCATCTCCTCGTCGAGGTTCACCCCGTCGGCAATCGCCTGCGGGCTCACCATGATGCCGGCACGGTCGCTGAACGAACCGATCAGCGCGACGTTGGGTCGGCTGAGTGCGATCTCGACGGTGGTGGGATCGACCACGCTGACCGACTCGATCGCGTTGAGGTCGGTGGCCACCGAACTCCCCTCGATGCTCGTCGCCCGGTCGAGGTTGGTCTTCACTGCCTCCGCGTCGAAGGGCGCTCCGTCGTGGAACGTGACGCCCTCGCGGATGGTGAGGGTGAGCGTGAGTCCGTCCTCGCTGAACTGCCAGTCGGTGGCGAGGCCCGGGATGAACTCGCCCGTCGGAGCGAGGTGCACGAGCCGGTCGTAGGCTGGGAACAGCGTGGTGCCGTCCTGGCTGATCGAGGCGCGGTGCGGGTCGAGCCGGCTCACGGTGATCGGGTAGGCGTACACGAAGGTCGCCTCGGTGTCGTAGCTGGCGTCGGTCCCGGCGTCGGTGGTGGCCGATGCGTCACCACCGGCCTCGGTGGTGTCGGACGACCCGACGTCGGGAGCGTTGCCCCCCACGGTCGCAGCGGGCGCGCCAGCCGTCGTGGCGGTGACCCCTCCGCTCGCCGTGTCCCCGTCGTCGTCCGATCCGCCACATGCTGCCGCGAACACGGCTCCGGCGATCAGCAGTGCGCTCAACGAGCGCACGGACCTGTAGGTCATCGCATCCCCCTTGGTGATTCGGCGCCGCCGAGCCGCTCGTCGCGAGCGACCCCCTCCCGGCGATCGGGTCCCAGTCAATCTGATTTTGACGTCGGAGTCAAAGTGGAGATGACGTCAGTGTCACTTTTTGCAGTGCACGGCGAGCTCGACCGAGCGGGACGGATCAGAACGGCTGATACGGCGACGAGTCGCCCGACACCGCGGTGCGGATGTCGCGCTTCAGCAACTTGCCGGTCGCAGTACGCGGCAGCGGCTCAGCACTCCGGAACATGCGGCTCGGCACCTTGAACGCGGCGAGCCGCTCCGTGAGGCGTCGCTGCAGCTCCGCCGCCGACACGTCGACGCCCGGCGACAGCTCCACCACAGCGGCCACCTCCTCGCCCAGCACGTCGTGGGGCACGCCGATCACCGCCACGTCCAGCACGCCGTCGAGCGCGTGGATCGCCGCCTCGACCTCCGCGCAGTACACGTTCTCCCCGCCGCGCAGCACCACGTCCTTGATCCGGTCGACCACGTACACGAACCCGTCGCGCACGTACGCGGCGTCGCCGGTGTGGAACCACCCGTCGGTGAACGCGGCAGCGGTCGCATCGGGGTTGTTCCAGTAGCCGTCGACGACGTTGGGGCCGCGCACCCACAGCTCACCGGTCGTCCCGTCCGGCACCGGCCGGCCGGTGTCGTCGCGGATCGACACCTCGGCCACGGGCACCGGCCGGCCGACCGAGTCGGGGTGCTCGTAGTACGCGTCACCGGCGTTGGACACGACAGCGCTGGTCGTCTCCGTGAGCCCGTAACCGTTGGCCGGTCGCACGGCGCGGCCCGACCGGTCGCCGATGCGATCGATGAGGCTCGGTGGCACCGGGGCGCCGCCGGACGAGATCGCCCCCAGGTGCTCGGCGACGACACCTTGCCGGTCGAGCTCGTCGAGCAGTTGACGCACCACGGTGGGCACCCCGGCGACGGCGTTCACACGCTCGCGGACCACGAGCTCGACGGCATCGGCCGGATCCCACTTGTACATGAGCACCAGGGTGGCGCCGAGCGCGGTGGAGATGTAGAGCCCGCTCATCCCACCGATGTGGAAGAACGGGAACGTCTGCAGCGACACGCTGACCGGCTGATCGGACGCCACGTCGCGCGCCGTCGCCGGTTCGACGCCGGCGGCAGCGGCCGTAGCTGCGGCCGCCGCAGCACCGAACGTCGTGTTCATCAGGTTCGTGACGTGGTTGCGATGCGTCTGCACGGCGCCCTTCGGCAACCCCGTCGTCCCCGAGGTGTACATGATCGTCGACGGGTGATCGGGCGGGATGTCGAGCTCGGGCAGGTCGGGCACGGGTCCGCCCGCCTCGATCACGTCCTCCAGGGCGCTCGCCCACTCGGGGAGCCCGTGGCGATCGCGGCACACCAAGGTGGCCCGCACGGTGTTCGGCAAGAGGTCGCGCATCCGCGCCAGGCGTTCGTCGTCGACGACGGCCACCACGGTGCCCGAGTCGCGCAGGGCGTACTCGAGCTCGCCGCCGGTCCACCACGCGTTGAGGGGCACCGCGACAGCACCGATCGACTGCGTGGCCCAGAACGCGACGAGCCACTCCGGATAGTTGCGCATCGCGATGGCCACCCGGTCACCCGACCTGACGTCGAGGTCGTGCCACAGGTGGTGGGCCAGTCGGTGGACGCGATCGGCGTGGTCGCCGTAGGTCCAGCGCGTCCGGTCGTAGACGAGGAACGGCCGAGCGCCGTAGGTACGGCTCGCCTCGAACACGGCGCGCAAGTCGTGCGGCGCATGCTCGTACACCGGGAGTGTGTACCCGAGGACGTCGGTGCGCACCACGGCGAAGGGCTGACCGGGAGCGGTGAGCGTGGCGACGATCTCGTCGTACGAGGGAGTGGACGCCGGCACGATCAGCCCTTGCGGGACGCGAGGAACGAGGCGACGGCTTCGGCGTGCTCCGGGCTTCGGTACGCCTCCTGCAGCCGGTCGAGCTCGCGGCGTTGCACCGCTGCCATGTCGTTCTCGGCGAGGTTCTGACCGAGCAGCTCCTTGATCCAGCGCAGCTGGCGAGCTGGGTTCTCGCCGTACTCCCCCGCGACGGCGAGGGCACGCTCGACGAGCGCGTCGGGAGCCACGACCTCGTCGACGAGCCGGATCGCGAGCGCCTCGTCGGCACCGATGATCCGACCCGAGAGCATGAGGTCGGACGCTGCGCCGAAGCCGACCCGAGCGGGGACGAAATGGCTGCTCGCGAGCTCCGGCACCAATCCCATCTTCACGAATCGCAGGCTCAGGCGAGCTGCGGTCGACGCGATGATCCGGTCGGCCGGCAGGATCATCGTGAGCCCGACGCCGACGGCCGCACCGTTCACGGCGGCCACGATCGGCTTGGTCGAACGCAGCAGCTCCACCCAGTCGCGGGTGCGCCTCGGCGCCGCAGCCGCGGCGTCGCCGTCGAGCTGCGCTCCGAACGTGTCGCCGATGTCGGCACCGGCACAGAAGCCACGCCCGGCGCCGGTGACGACCACGGCACCGATCGACGCGTCGGCGTCGGCGGTCTCGATCGCATCGACGAGCTCGCCACTCATCGTGGGCGTCCACGCGTTCAGCCGCTCGGGCCGGTTCAACGTGATCAGCAGGGTGCGATCGCGCACCTCGGTCAGGATCTGGGTGTAGCTCACGGTCTCCCCCTTCGTGTTCGCGAGTCCGACTCCGCGAACATGACGTCGACGTCATGTTCAAGGTAGCGGACCCCGCTGCAGCAGGACGCAGCCGGGGTGACGCCCGACGAAGGAGCAGCCATGTACACGGAGATCAGGGTCGAGCACCTCGACGGCGACGTCGACGTGATCACGATCGACCGCCCCGAGGCGCGCAACGCGCTCACCCACACCACCTACGCCGAACTCGCCGATGCGGTCGCGACGACCAGCGCACGGTGCCTCGTCGTCACCGGTGCCGATCCGGCGTTCTGCTCGGGTGACGACGTGAAGCAGGTGATGCTCGCGGCAGGCGAACGCACCCGCGACGCCTCGGCCGAGCGCCCCGAGCCCCGACTGACGCCCGCAGCGGGTGTACTGCTGCGCACCGACGTCCCCGTGGTGGCAGCCGTGAACGGTGCCGCCGTGGGGTGGGGCATGGAGCTCGCGCTCATGGCCGACGTGCGGGTGGCGTCGGAGCGCGCCCGCTTCGGTGAGCTGTTCGTGAAGCGTGGCCTGTGCTGCGACGTGGCCGGCCTCGCCCGCCTGGTGCAGCTCGTCGGCCGTGAGCATGCCGCCGAACTGCTGTTCACCGGGCGGATCATCGACGCCACCGAGGCGCGTGAGTTGCGTCTGGTGTCGCGGGTGGTCCCTCACGACGAGCTGCTCCCCGCATCGGTCGAGGTGGCACGCTCGATCGCCGGGAACCCGCCGCTCGCCGTGCAGGCGCTGAAACGGGGTCTGCGACGCGCGCTCGACCCGGACTGGGACGACCTCGGCCGCTGGGTGAGCGCGACGCTCGGCGAACTGTTCGCGACGGACGACCACCGGGAGGGCGTCGCCGCGTTCCTGGAACGACGCGAGCCGAGCTACGTCGGCCGCTGAGTGCCCTTGCGGCGCCTCTTGAGCGAGCCCGCCGGCGCCTCGATGCCGAGCGCACGCGCCCACAGCAACGTGAGGATCCGCACCGACTCGTCGAGGTCGGCCGGCTCACCCAGCACCAGCCACACATAGGCGAAGCGGTCGATCATGGAGCCGAGGGCGCTGGCGGCGTAGTGCGCGTCGACGTCGTTCAGCGCGAGCCCTTGCCGCTGGAACGACCGGATCGCCTTCTCGCTGCGCACCACGAACGCGTCGCGCATGTCGCGGCGGATGGTGCGGAGCTCGTCGTTGAAGGTGGCCACCTGCTCGATCACCGCCCACAGCTGGGCGTTGTCGCGATAGGCCTCGAGGTAGGTGCGATTCGTGCGCTCCACCCGCTCGAGCAAGGTGCCCTCCTCGATCGCGGCCGCACGATCGCGAGCCTCGAGCAGCTCGCGCTGGAACTCGAGCGTCACCTCGCGGAACACGTCCTGCTTCGATTCGAAATAGGTGTAGAAGGTGCCGTGCGCCACGCCGGCGCGCTCGGCGATCTCGGAGATGCTCGTGTCGAGGTACTGCCGCTCGCAGAACACCTCACGAGCGGCAGCGAGCAACTTGGCCCGGGTGCGACGGCCCTTCGGTGTGAGCGGGGCGCCCGCCGACGTGGGAGCGGGCTCGGCCGGATCGGCGGTCATCGTCGACCCGGCCACGGACGTGGGGACTCGCGGCATCGGCGGCGACACTACCCCCGATGCCCGAGGTCACGGGATGACGTGTTCGGGTGACGTCAGCCGACGCTGCCTTCCATCTGCAACTCGATCAGGCGGCTCCACTCGACGGCGTATTCCATCGGCAACGTGCGGGTGATCGGCTCGATGAACCCGTTCACCACCATGCTCATCGCCTGCTCCTGGCTGAGCCCCCGGCTCATCAGGTAGAAGAGTTGCTCGTCGGCGATCTTCGACACCGTGGCCTCGTGGCCGATCTGCGCATCGCGCTCGCCCACTTCCATGTACGGCAGGGTGCGGCTCTCGCTCTCCTCGTCGAGGATCAGCGCGTCGCACTGCACGTGGCTCTTGCACCCGTGGGCGCCTTCGTCCACCCGCACGAGACCCCGGTAGGTGGTGATGCCACCGTCTTTCGAGATCGACTTCGACACGATCTTGCTCGTGGTCTCCGGGGCGGCGTGCACCATCTTGGCGCCCGCGTCCTGGTGCTGGCCCGGGCCGGCGTACGCCACCGACAGCACCTCACCGGTGGCCTTCGGACCCACCAGGTACACGCTCGGGTACTTCATCGTGAGCTTCGACCCGATGTTGCCGTCGATCCACTCCATGTGGCCCTCGGCTTCCACCCGCGCCCGCTTGGTGACCAGGTTGTACACGTTGGGCGACCAGTTCTGGATCGTGGTGTAGGTGACACGCGCCGACGGCTTCACCACGATCTCGACCACCGCCGAGTGCAGCGAGTCGTTGGTGTACACGGGCGCCGAGCAGCCCTCGATGTAGTGCACCTTCGAGCCCTCGTCGGCGATGATCAGCGTCCGCTCGAACTGCCCCGCGTTCTCGGAGTTGATGCGGAAGTACGCCTGCAACGGCATCTCGCACTCCACGCCCGGCGGGACGTAGATGAAGCTGCCGCCACTCCAGACGGCAGTGTTGAGCGCGGCGAACTTGTTGTCGCCGGGCGGGATCACGGTGCCGAAGTACTGCTTCACCAGATCGGGGTACTCGCGCAACGCCGTGTCCATGTCGCAGAAGAGGATCCCCTGCGCCTCGAGATCTTCCCGGTTGCGATGGAAGACGACTTCACTTTCGTACTGCGCGGTGACGCCGGCGAGGTACTTGCGCTCGGCCTCGGGGATGCCGAGCTTCTCGTACGTGGCCTTCATCTGCTCGGGCAGGTCGTCCCACTCGCTCACCTGATCGGTGGCGGGTCGCAGGTAGTAGTAGATGTCCTGGAAGTCGAGGTCGGGCATGTTCACGGAGAACCACGGCGCCATCGGCTTGCGATCGAACATGCGCAGGCTGCGCTGGCGGAATTGCGTCATCCAGCGCGGTTCGCCCTTCCACCACGAGATCTGATCGACCACACCCTGGTTGAGTCCCTTCTCGGGTGTGAACGCGTACTCGACGTCGTCGCTCCAACCGAGGTTGTACTTGCTGAGATCGAGATCGAACGAGGTCACGAGCGGCTCCCTGCGAGGTCGTCGGTGCGTGGGGGAATTTGCACTACGGCCATAGTAACAATTGCTCGGCCGACGTCCACTCGGGCGGCATCGAGTCCGGTGGTGCTGCCCTAACCTGTGCCCCCGTGGAGCTCGATCGTGACGCCGTCGACCGGGTGCTCCGACGCGCCAGCGACATGAGCGCCGCGCATCCCGCCGTGCCGGGTGCGACGGGCAGGATGAGCGAGGCGGTGCTGCTCGACGCCGCTCGGGAGGCCGGCATCGACGCCGACGCCGTGCGGATGTCGCTTGCGATCGAACGACTCGGACCGCCAGCATCTCGTTCGCGCTTCGACGGCACCCTCGGCCCACGTGAGGCGGTCGTCGAGCGGGTGATCGCGCTCGACGTCGACACCCTGCTCGGCCGGCTCGACGACCTGCTGCAGCGCCAGCACGGGCTGCGCCGATCGCGCAGCGCCGCCGATTGGGGCGAGTGGCGTCGACGCACCGACGCGATCGCGAAGGTGCAGCGCGGCATCGCGAAGGTGAGCTCGGCCAGCACGCAATTGCGCAAGTTGCCGCGCGTGGAGGCACGCACGAGCCTGGTCGACGAGCACCGCACGATCATCCGGATCGTCGCCGATCGTCGCCCCCAACGCACCGAGGCGATCGCAGGCGGCAGCGCCGTCGGTGGGCTCGGGCTCGTCGTCACGGGCGCCGCCGCGGTGGTCGCCGTCCCGGTGGCGGCCGCGGCCGCACCGGTGGCCGTGGTGGCCGGCGTCGCCGTCGCCCGGACCGGACGCAAGCAGCACGGCGAACTGCTGAGCGACCTCGAGATGCTGCTCGACACCATCGAGCGCGGCGTGCGTCCGGTCACCCTCACCGACGACGTGCGTCGCGTGTTGCGCCAGCTGCGCAGCTGACGTCTTGCCGCCGCGGTTCAGCTCACGGGTTCGAGCCGGGCCGGGACAGCCTTGTGCCACGGTGTGCCGGCGATCGGATCGCGCCACCCCGAATCGGTGAGCTCGTTCGGTGCCACCCCCACCCGACGTACCTCGCCCTCGTGTTCCTCGTCGAGGCCGAGCCCGTTGGGCAGCGACACGTGACCCGGCTGCATGCCGGCGTGCACCTCGACGACCACCTGCGCTGCACCGCGCGAGGTGATCACCCGCACCGCGGCGCCGGTGACCACGCCGAGCGACTCGGCGTCGGCGGGCGACAGACGCAGCGCCCCGTCGGCGTCGCGCTTGCGCCATCCGCCGTCGCGGATGATCGTGTTGGCCGTGAACGACCGGCGCTCGCCCGCCGACAGCAGGTACGGGAACTCGTCGGTGGTGAGCGGCGCCTCGTCGGCGAGGGTGGCGAGCTCGTCGAGCAGTTCGGGGACCACCAGGTGGATGCGGCCGTCGTCGGTGGCCACTCGTGCCCACACGTCGTCCCACTGATCGTGGGTGAACACGACCCCGTGGCGGCCGGCCAGGATCGCATCGAACAACGCCTCACCGAGCTCGAGGCCGTCACCGGTGAAGCCGGCGCGACGCACCGACGCCTCGTGGCCCATCGCCGTGCGATGGGCAGCTCCCCACAGCAGCGCCGCCGACGCGGCACCGTCGGGCAGTGTGGGCCCGAGGGTGCGGTAGAGCACCACCGGCGCCATCGCACCGAGCGCCGGGTTCGCCGTGGTCGCCTCGAAGAATGCACCGGCGAAGTCGGCCCGGCTCCGGGCGGCCGCTTCTCGCAGGGGCGCCAGGTCGGCGTCCGAGATCGCACCGAGCGCCTCGCAGAGCCGGGCGTGGATCTCGGGTTCGGGGAGCACGCCGGCGGGCGCCGGCACCACCGGTGCGCGGAGGTGGAAGACGTTGTGGGGGAACTCGAAGTTGAAGAACGTCGCCTCCCACTTCTCGAACTGGGTCGGGGCAGGCAGCACGTAGTGCGCCATGCGGGCGGTCTCGGTCATCGCGACGTCGATCACCACGAGCAGCTCGAGCGAGGCCAGCGCTTCGCGCATGCGGCGGCTGTCGGCGAGCGAGTGCACCGGGTTGCCGCTCTCGACCAGCATCGCCCGGAACCGTTTCGGGTGGTCGGTGAGGATCTCCTCGGGGATCACGTTGCACGGTACGAGCCCGCTGATGATCTTCGAGCCCGTCACCGGCGACACCGGGTCGGGTCGGCCCTCACGGCCGGCGCCACCGTTCGAACGCACCAACGACACGAGCGAGCTCGCCATGTACTGGGCGCCGGGCACACCGAAGTTGCCGGTCAGCGCCCACAGCAGCTTCTCGAGCCAACTGTTCATCGTGCTGTGCCGGTTCATCTGGATGCCGAGGTCCTCGGCGACTGCGACGCTGCTCGCCCGGGCGATGCGTCGCGACGTGGCGCGGATCAGTTCGGCGTCGACGCCGCACCGCCGGGCGTACTCGTCGATGTCGATGCCGCCGAACGCGCGCTCGATCTCGTCGACACCGACGGTGTGCTCGTCGACCCAACGACGGTGCACGAGCCCCTCCTGCACCATCACCGCCACCAACGCCGCGAGGCAGAACGCGTCGGTCCCGGGGCGGACCTGCAGGTGGAAGTCGGCGAGCTCGGCGGTCTCGCTGCGCTTGGGGTCGATCACCACGATCGACCGCTCGGGGTCGTTCGCGATCTCCTTCAGGGTCGTGCGGGCGTGCGGGAACCCGTGGCTCTGCCACGGGTTCTTGCCGACGAAGACCGCCACCTCCGCGTGCGCCACGTCGCCGCGCACGCCGCCACCGATCATCTTGCCGTTCACCCAGAACTCGCCGGTCTTCTCCTGCGACAGGGCGTTGGCGCGGAACCGTGCGCCCAGTGCACGCATCGTGGCGCCGCCGTACCCGCCACCCAGGTGGTTGCCCTGGCCGCCGCCGCCGTAGGAGAAGATCGACTCGCCACCGTGGGCCTCGCGGACGGCGACGAAGCGCGCCGCGATCTCACGGATGGCCGTGTCCCAGTCGATCTGCTCGAACGTGCCGTCGTCGCGCCGTCGCAGCGGGGACGTGAGCCGCGGTTGGTGCTGGTAGTGGTCGAGCCGGAGCGCCTTCTCGCACGTGTAGCCCTGCGAGCCGGGATGCGCCTTGTCGCCGCGGATGCGTTCGAACCGGGTGCCGGTGTCACCGCCGAGGCGGATCTCGATCCCGCAATTGCACTCGCACAGGATGCACGCCGTCGGATGCCAGGTCGCGTCGCTCATGCGGCGACCGTACCTCACTCCGTTTCGTGATGCAACGGTCCGGGCGCCGGCTCAGGCCGTGGTGCGTCGCCAGGCCGGGCCGGCCGTCACCCGCACCTCGTCGAGCACGAGCGGTTCCTTGCAGTGATCGCACACGACGGTGGCGGTGGCCACCTCACCGCAGCGGTGCACGATGTGGATCGGCGGACCCTCGGGCGCGGCCCAACGGTCGCCCCACGCCATGAGCGCCGCGATCACCCCGAACAGGTCGCGGCCTTTCTCCGTGAGCCGGTACTCGTACCGCTCGGGATGATCCTGATACTTGACGCGGTCGACGATGCCGTGCGCGACCAGGGTCCCGAGGCGGTCACTCAGGATGTTCCGGGCGATGCCGAGGTCGCCCTGGATCGCTTCGAAGCGTCGCTGCCCGAACATCAGGTTGCGCACGACGAGCAGCGTCCACCACTCGCCCACCACCTCGAGCGTCTGCGCCACCGAGCAGTTCAGGTGCGCCACGCTGGTCCGTTTCATGACGCTCACCCTACTGGTTCGCGTCCGGCGGATGGCGCTACGCCGCGTCGGCGCGTCGAGCCTCGGCGTGGTCCATCTCGATGAAGATGCACTCCCCGGGGCAGGCGAGCGCGGCGTCGATCACCGACTGCTCGGCGCGCGCGGGCACCGAGGCCACGCTGCCGGAACCGCCCGGATCGTGGAGCGCCATCCCGTCCTCGGCGACGTACGCGATGCCGTCCTCGAGCTGGACGAAGACATCGGGCGCGTGATCGAGACAGAGCCCGTCCCCGGTGCACAGGTCCTGATCGATCCAGACACGCATCGGCGGGACAGTACCCGTGCACCCGCACACCTGCATCGTCGAGGTCACGTGCCACCCCACCCCCGCAGCAGCCCGACACCACGTCAGTAGGCTCTCGGCGTGTCCGACCAGCTCCTGCCACCTCCTCCTCCGGCCGCCAAGCAGGTACCCCACACGTGGCAGCGACCCACCGGCCCGTCCGAGGACCCGTGGGCATGGCTGCGCGATCGCGACGATCCCGACACCGTGGCGTACCTGGCCGCCGAGAACGCGTACGCCGCGGCCTGGCTCGCACCGCACGAGGGCACGGTCGAGGCCGTCTTCCAGGAGATCAAGGCACGCGTGCAGGAGACCGACAGCGCGGTGCCGGTACGCAAGGGCGCGTGGTGGTACACCACGCGCACGGTCGAGGGGCTCGACTACGCGATCCACTGCCGCGGTGCGTCGCCCGAGACCGCCGAGGCGCACGTCCTGCTCGACGAGAACGTCGAGGCCCGGGGTCACGACTTCTTCTCGCTCGGTCTGTTCGACGTCGACCCGTCGCACACCATCGCGGCCTGGAGCTCCGACGTCGACGGCAGCGAGCGGTACACCCTGCGCTTCCGCGACCTGGCGTCGGGCACCGACCTGCCCGACGAACTGGTCGGCACCTCCGCATGGGGTGGCGGCGCCTGGTCGGCCGACGGGCGCGACTACCTCTACATGATGCCGGACGACCAGATGCGGCCGTTCCAGGTGTGGCGCCACCGCCTCGGCACCTCGCAGGCGGACGACGTCCTCGTCCTGCACGAGGAGGACGAGCGCTTCTACCTCGGGGTCGACCTCACCCGCAGCGAACGCTGGATCGTGTTCGAGGCGTCGAGCAAGACGACCTCCGAGGCGTGGGTGCTGCCCGCCGGTGCCGTCGACGCCGAGCCGACGTCGGTGCGGCACCGCACCGACGGCGTCGAGTACACCGTCGACGACTGGGGCGATCGGTTCGTGGTGCTCACCAACCTCGACGCCGAGGACTTCCGGGTGATGTCGGCCTCGCACGAGGATCCGTCCGCGTGGACCGAGATGCTCCCCCACGTGTCCGGTCAGCGGATCAGTGCGGTCGAGCCGTTCGCCTCGCATCTCGTGGTGCACGAGTGGTCGGCGGCGCAGCAGCGGATCCGGATCGTGTCGCGCGACACCTCGATCGCCACCCTCGACCTCGGCACCGAACCACACGAACTCGAACTCGACGCGAACCCGGAGTGGCAAACCACCACCCTGCGGTACGCGTACCAGTCGTTCACCACGCCGGCGTCCGTGTACGAACTCGACCTCCCGTCGGGCACCCACACGCTGCTGAAGCGCACCCCCACACCCAACGTCGACACGTCGCAGTACGAGGCCTCGCGCGAGTGGGCCACGGCGCCGGACGGCACCCTGGTGCCCGTCGACGTCGTCCGCCGGCGCGGTGTCGTGGCCGACGGCACGGCGCCGTGCATGGTGTACGGCTACGGCAGCTACGAGGCGTCGATGCCGCCCTGGTTCAGCGTCGCCCGGCTGTCGCTGCTCGATCGCGGGTGGACGTGGGCACTCGTGCACCCCCGGGGCGGCGGTGAACTCGGCCGGCGGTGGTACACCGACGGCAAACTGCTCCACAAGCGGAACACCTTCGACGACACGATCGCGTGCGTCGAGCACCTGCGGCGCGCCGGCTGGGCGCGAGCCGACGGGGTCGTGCTCCGCGGCGGCAGCGCCGGTGGTCTGCTGGTCGGTGCGTGCGTGACGATGCGCCCCGAGCTGTTCTGCTCGGTGATCGCCGAGGTGCCCTTCGTCGACGTGGTCACCACGATGAGCGACCCGTCGTTGCCGCTCACCGTGACCGAGTGGGAGGAGTGGGGCGACCCGCGCACCGAGCCCTTCGCGAGCTACATCCTCGGCTACTCGCCCTACGACAACACCGGGCCGCGCGACTACCCGGCGACACTGATCACCGCCGGGCTGAACGACCCACGGGTGAGCTACCACGAACCGGCGAAGTGGTGCGCGAAGCTGCGCGCCGTACGCACCGACGGCCGGCCACAGTTGATGCGCACCGAGATGGGCGCCGGCCACGCCGGGCCGAGCGGGCGCTACGAGCGCTGGCGCGACGAGGCGATCGTGCTCACCTTCGCGTTGGCCACCGTCGAACGCTGACCCATCGGGTTCAGCCGAACCCGACCGCGACGGCGGCGATCGCGAGGAACGCGAGGTTGCGCCACACATGGCCCACGCCGAGCGGCGCGGTGCTCCAGGCACCGAAGCACGCGCACTGCGGGTGCCGGCCCCGCCGGAGTTGCACCACGATCGCCGCCGTGAAACCGGCGAGCGTCGCGAACGCCGCGAGCGCCGGCCAGGGCGAGCCCAGCCCGACCGCGACGAGCGCGCCGATCAGGATCTCCCACCACGGCACCAGTCCGGCGACCGGGCGGCCGACGCCCATCTCGGCTGCCTGCACCGGCCACTCGGCACCGCGCGCCACCTTGCTCGCGCCGGCGACGACGAAGATCGCCCCGATCACCACCTCGGCGACGGTCCCGACGACGTCCACCGCCCGGTACCGATCAGTCGGCGGCGCGGTCGAGCACGATCGTCATGCCCTCCGATGCGGCAACCACCTCGACCCCAGCGGCAGCACCGAGCTTCACCGCGCAGGCGCGCAGGCCGTCGAGTGCATCGTCGTGGCGTGACGGGTCGTGATGGAACAACGCCAGTCGTTTCACCCCGGCGGTGTGCGCGAACCACACGGCGTACTCCGTGGTGCAGTGCCCCCAGTTCGCCTTCATCGCGAACTCCTCGGGCGTGTACTGCGAGTCGTGGATCAACAGATCGGCGTTCCGAGCGAGCTCGAGCGCACCATCGCTCGCCTGCATCGACCCGTCGTAGGGCTGCTGGTGATCGCTGATGTACACGACGTTGATGCCGTTCCACGCGATGCGATAGCCGAGGGTGTTGCCGACGTGGGGCACCAGACGCGCCGTCACGTGCACGGGCCCGATGTCGAACTCGGTGTCGCCGACGTCGTGGAAGCGGAAGGTGCCCGGGAACTGGTTGATGGAGATCGGGAACAGCGGCGGATGGATGGTGGCAGCGAACACCTCGGCCACCGTGCGGCCGTCCTCCTGGACGGGCGCGTAGATGTCGAACTCGGCTCCGGGACGCAGCATCGGGGTGAAGAACGGCAGGCCCTGGGTGTGGTCCCAGTGGAGATGGGTGAGCAGGCACGACCCGCGGAACGTGCCGTCCTGGGGCTGACCGGCGCCGAAGTACCGCAGGCCGGTGCCGAGGTCGAACACGATCGGGTCGGCTCCGGGCACGTCGACGGAGACGCACGACGTGTTGCCGCCGTACCTCGCGATGTCATCGCCGTGGCATGGCGTCGAACCGCGCACACCGTGGAACGTGACCTTCACCCCTCGTTCACCCCAGATGGCGCCACGTTAGGACGGGTTCACCCCACCGCTCAACCGTTCGTCGCCGACACATGGGTGACGTGCGTCGCAGCCGGCGTCGAAGCCACCGTCGACGGATCGCTACGGTGCGCTCATGCCGCCTGCCCTCGACACCCGCCGCATCACCGTGAACGACGTCGACTTCACGTATCTCGCCTGTGGCGACACCGGACCGCTCGCCCTGTGCCTGCACGGGTTCCCCGACAGTGCTCACACGTGGCGCCACCTGCTGCCGGTGCTCGCCGAGGCCGGCTATCGCGCCGTCGCACCCTTCCAGCGGGGGTACGCACCCACCGCAGTGCCTGCCGACGGTCGCTTCCAGACGGCTGCGCTCGCACTCGACGCGATCGGCTTCCACGAGGCGCTCGGCGCCGGTGAACCCGGCGTGATCATCGGCCACGACTGGGGAGCGCCGGCCACGAGTGGCGCGGCGGTCCACGCGCCCGAGCGATGGTCGAAGGTGGTGACGATGGCGGTTCCGCCGGGTCCGGCGCTCGGTGCGGCGTTCCTCACCGTTCCGGCCCAGCTGAAGCGCAGCTGGTACATGTTCTTCTTCCAGCACCCGCTCGCCGACCTGGTCGTGCCCGCCGACGACCTCGCGTTCATCGACCGGTTGTGGGCCGACTGGTCGCCGGGTCACGACGGCGCCGAGGACGTCGCTCACGTGAAGGACTGTCTGCGCGACCCCGCGCACCTCGCCGCAGCGATCGGGTACTACCGAGCCACCCTCGGCGAGGGCTATAAGGATCCGGGGCTCGAGGATCTGCAAGTGGCGTGCGGCGGCGTGCCCTCCCAGCCGACGCTGTACCTGCACGGCCGCACCGACGGTTGCATCGGGGTGGAGGTCGCCGAGATGGCACGGGCGATGGTGACGCCCAACGTGACCATCGAGGTGGTCGAGGGCGCCGGTCACTTCCTCCAGATCGAACAGCCCGACATCGTGAACGCTCGCATCCTGGAGTTCCTCGCATGAGCATCGGGCCCGGCATCCGACCGGTGCTGCCCGACGGCCTCGTCGTCGTGGTGAAGGAGGAGTGCGAGACGTGCCGGATGGTGGCCCCCCTCCTCGCACAGTTCGAGTGCACCGTGTACACCCAGGACGACCCGTCGTTCCCGCACAGCGTGTCGCCGATCCACGACGCCGACCTCTCGGTGAGCTGGCACCACGAGATCGAGACGGTGCCGACCCTCGTCAGGGTGATGAACGGCGTCGAACTGGAGCGCACCGTCGGGTGGTCCCGAACCGACTGGCAGCGCATCACGGGGCTGGCACATCTCGGCGACGACCTGCCCGTGATGCGGCCGGGCTGTGGCTCGATGAGCGTCGACCCCGATCTGGTCGACGGGCTGCGAGCCCGCTTCGGTGGCCACGTGCTCACCTCACGACGCATCGAACTCGCCGACCTCGACGACGAGATGGAGGCGCTGTACGACCGCGGTGTCACCGACGGGTTGCCGGTCGTGCCGCCGACCGAGGAACGGGTGCTGCGCATGCTCACCGGCACCACCCGCGCCGCCGGCGAGGTGGTGGCCGTCGTGCCGCCCGACCTGGTGGAGGTGACCGTCGAGAAGATCGCGATCAACGCCGTCATGGCCGGCTGCCGGCCCGAGTACCTGCCGTGGGTGATCGCTGCGGTGGAGGCGATCTGCACCGACGAGTTCAACATCCACGGCGTGCTCGCCACCACCATGCCGGTGGGACCGGTGATCGTGTGCAACGGGCCGGGCACACGCGCCATCGGGATGAACGGTGCCGGCAACGCCCTCGGTCAGGGGAACCGGGCGAACCTCACGATCGGCCGTGCGGTGCAGTTGGTGGTGCGCAACATCGGTGGTGGACGCCCCGGCGAGGTGGACCGCGCCACGCACGGCAACCCGGGCAAGATCAGCTTCTGCTTCGCCGAGCTGGAGGACGGGTCGCCGTTCACCCCGCTCGCCACCAGCCTCGGTGCGCCGCAGGGTGCGAACGCGCTCACCGTGTTCGCCGGCGAGGGCCCGCGCTGCATCGTCGATCAGCTCGCGCGCGACCCCGACAGCCTGGCCAACACCTTCGCCGCGTGCCTGCGCACCCTGCACAACCCGAAGCTCGTCCTGGGCTTCGACGTGATCCTGGTGGTCGGCCCCGAACACGCTCGGGTCTTCGCCGAGGCCGGCTGGGACCGCGACCGGCTGCTCGACGAACTGCACGCGAGGTTGCAGCTGTCGGGTGAGGACGTCGTACGCGGGGCCCACGGCATCGCCGAGGGCGTGCCCGAGCACCTGCGGACGGTGACGCTGCCGAAGTTCCGCCCCGGCGGCATCCTGATCGTGCACGCCGGCGGCGGTGCCGGACTGTTCTCGGCGATGATCGGCGGCTGGGCCAACGGCGACGTGGGCTCCAAGCCGGTGACCCGCCTGGTCGGCAACTAGGGTTCGGACATGAGCAAGCTGCTCCTCGACCCCACCAGCGAGCGCCGGGTCTCCGAGCGCACGCGTCTCGACCGTCCGACGTCGCTCGACGGGCAGGTGGTCGGACTGCTCGACATCAGCAAACCTCGAGGCGACGTGTTCCTCGACCGGCTCGAGGCCCGGCTCGGCGAGGCGGGCGCGACGGTGCGGCGCTATCGGAAGCCGACGTTCACCAAGCCCGCGCCGGTCGACCTGCGCCACGAGATCGCCACCAGCTGCACGCTCGTGATCGAGGCGCTCGCCGATTGAGGCAGCTGCACGTCGTGCAGTGTGCACGACATCGTCGATCTCGAGCGCCGCGGCGTCCCCGGCGTGTTCGTCGCGTCGGCCGAGTTCGTCCAGGCGGCGATCTCGCAGAGCGCCTCGCTCGGCTTCCCCACCGTGGCCCGTGTGTTCACCCCGCATCCGATCCAGGACCGCACCGACGACGAGATGCGTGCGTACGCCGATCTGGTCTACGACGAGATCGTGGCCCAGATCGTCGCAGCCCCCTGAACCCTCCTCAGGGCAGCCGGTAGGCGTCGGCCTCGACGACCAGCAGGCCTTCGGCGACGAGGGCATCGGCCAGCAGCCGCGCCCGTTCGGCGTCGCGGTCCATCGCCACGGCCAACGACGCTCGTGGCACGGGTGCGGAGCCGGCAGCTCGCAACAACGCCCCTCGGGCCTGGCGGTCGCTGCCGTCGAAGCGCGCCTGCCGCACACTCACCCCGGCCGATCCGACGGCGGGGTCGGGATCGGCGCCGCCGCGCCACGCGCACCTCGCTGCGACCGGGCACGCATCGCAGCCCGGACGCGACGGCCGGCACACCACGGCCCCGAGCTCCATGATCGTCTGGTTCCACGCCCACCACTCGCCCACCGGCGCGGCCGCATCGGCGATGGCCTGCACCTCGCGCCGACCCAACGTGCGACCCACCACTCGTGCATACACACGAGCGACGTTGGTGTCGACCACCGCGGCCTCCAGCTCGAAGGCGAACGCTCGCAGGGCCCGCGCCGTGTAGGGCCCCACGCCCGGCAGTGCCAGCAACTCGTCGAGCTCGGTCGGGAACCCGCCACGCGCCACCACGGCAACTGCCGCCGCCTGCAGGTTCCGGGCACGGCGCGGGTAGCCGAGTCCCTGCCAGCGACGGAGCACCTCGCCGAGCGGTGATGCGGCACACGCCGCCGCCGTGGGGAACGCGTCGAGGAACTCGAGGTACTTCGGCAGCACCCTCGGCACCTGGGTCTGCTGCAGCATCACCTCGCTGACGAGCACGGCCCACGGATCGCGAGTGCGGCGCCACGGCAGGTCGCGCAGACGCGGCTCGCCCCAGGCGAGGACGGCGTCGGCGAACGCCGGGGGGACCCCGCAGCAGGGATCGACGCGAGGGTCGGTCAGTCCCAGACCTGCACGCCGTCGTAGGGGCGCTTGCGGTCGGGGGCGAACTCGCGCTTCCACACCATCACGCGGCGACGGAAGTAGCAGACCTCCTTGCCGTCCTGGTTGAAGCCCTTGCTCTCGACCAGCACGGTGCCACGGTCGTTCTTGCTCTTCGACTCGGTGACCTCGAGCACGCGGGTCTCGGCGTGGATCGTGTCGCCGTGGAAGGTGGGGAACTTGTGCTGCAGGGTCTCGACCTCGAGGTTGGCGATCGCTGCGCCGCTCACGTCGGGCACGCTCATGCCGAGCACGAGCGAGTAGACGAGGTTGCCCACCACGACGTTGCGGCCCTGCACGCTCTCGCTCGCGAACCAGTCGTTGGTGTGCAGCGGATGGTGGTTCATCGTGATCATGCAGAACAGGTGATCGTCGTACTCGGTGATGGTCTTGCCCGGCCAGTGGCGGTACACGTCACCGACGACGAAGTCTTCGAGATACCTGCCGAACGGGCGCTCGTGAACGGTCATGGGCGTGACGCTAGCGGTCGCGTCGGGACGGCTCCTGATCCGTCCGTTCTCGTCGCGGCGCGGTCGGGACCCCGCCCGGCCGGGCGGCGCGACGAGCTGCGGTGCCCGACCCCGTGGTGCCGCTGGTGGTCTCGCTGTCGTGGCGCGGGCGCTGCCCGAAACGGGCGGCGAAGTCGAGCGCACTCTCGGGGTTGTGCGCCTGTTCGGCGGCGATGTCGCGCAGGCGCTGCAGCCGTTCGCGACGACGGATGCTCCACGGTCCCACGCGCAACGACGCGTAGAGCACGCCGCCGAGCACGATCGGGAAGAAGAACTGGGCGAGCCGCCATGCGGCGACGCCCAGCACGGCGAGCTCGGCCGGGGCACCGAAGCCGATGAGCGCGGTGGACAGCGTGAGATCGATGACGCCGAGGCCACCGGGCATGATCGGGACGACGGCGAGCACGTTCGCGAGCCCGAAGGCGACGAGCAGCGCGTCGATGTCGGCCGAGTAACCGAACGATCGGAGGAACACCCAGAGTGCGGCACAGTCGAGCAGCCAGTTGGCCGCCGCCCAGCCGATGGTGCGACCGAGCAGCGGGCGATCGGCGGCGAGTTCCTCCAGACGAGACGCGATGTGTCGCACGCCGGCCGCCGCTCGGTTCTCGTCGAGGCGGAGCTTGCGGGCGATCCAACGGAAGATGCGCTCGGCGCGGCCCTGACCTTCCAGGAGTCCGAACACCAACGTGGCGACGAAGCCCATGATGATCACGCCCGCGATCGCGGCGGTCGCGTAGCCGGCGTTCACGCCCCGGATCGGGATCGAGATCACCAGCGACAGCCAGAACAGCACGTTGAGCACGACCGCCGAGCCGAGACCGGCGGTCGCGAGCGCGAAACCGGCGTCGGGCCCGGGGATACCCGACAGGGTCATCAGGCGGTACCCGAGCGCCGAACCGGCCGCGCTGCCGCCGGGCACGATGCTCGAGAGCGCCTTCGTGCTCATCTGGATGCGGAACAGTCGCCACGAGCTCACGAGGTGGCCGGCGTCGCCGAGCGTGGCGCGGGTGAGCAGGGAGTAGGCGTACAGCGCCGCGATCTCGAGCCCGAGTCCGGCCACGATGTAGAGCGGGTTGAGGTTCTGCAGCTCACCGGCGGCACGCCGCAGCTCGGGCACCACCGCCACGAGCGCGAAGTACGCCACCCCGAGGAAGAGCAGGAGCTTGAGGCCGAGGCGCACCCGGCGCACGAGCCGTCCTGGCCTCGGCGGACCACCTGTGTCGTCGACGCTGACGCGTGGCAGTTCGCCGGTCGCGGTCAGCTCGTACTCGTGATCCATCCCCTCTGTGTTAGCCGATCCGGCGTCGTGACGCCGACCACGGCGCCCACACCGCCCGTGCCGTCCACACGGGCCGACCCGGCCACACCAGGGTCGCGTCGACCGCCGGCCGGTCAGGCCGTCGGCTCGAACGCAACGACGATCCGCGCCAACGCGTCGCGCACCCGCGGCCGGTGCACGGCGGGCACCTTGCCGAGATGCACGACCACCAGATCACGAGCGGGCTCCACGAGGGTGTACTGGCCCTCGTACCCGTGCGCTGCCATCGATCCGGCGAACTCCGGCCAGATCCACCAGTGCCGTCCGTATCCGAAGCCACCGTCGGGGTCGAACGCGATCTGGGTACGGCCGTGGTCGCGCCACCCCTCGGGCAGGAGCCGGCGGCCGGCCGTCACACCGTCGTCGAGGTAGAGCTGTCCGAAGCGGGCGAAGTCGCGCGCGGTCGCGTACACGAACGACGAGCCGACGAAGGTGCCGGCGTCGTCGAACTTCGGGACCGCGCTCGACATCCCGAGCGGGCCGAAGAGCCGCTCGGCGAGGTACGTCTCCATTCCTGGTCGACCGCCGCCGACGGCGTCGCCCACGATGCGGGCGACGATGTTGGTGGTGCCGCTCGAGTAGTTCCACACGCTGCCCGGCTCGTGCACGAGCGGCAACGCCGCCGCGTACGCCGCCATGTCGGCCTGCCCGCTGCCGTACAGCATGTCGATGCAGTGGCTGACGCTGTCGTCGACGTAGTCCTCGACGAACTCGAGTCCCGGTCGCATCTCGAGCAGGTCGAGCACCGTGATCGCGGCCTTGTCGGTGCCCTGCCAGGCGGGCACCGGGGCCGGCGCGTCGACCTCGAGCACCCCGTCGGCCACGGCGAGCCCCACGGCGGCGTGGGTGATGCTCTTGGCCATGCTCCACGACACCAGCGTCGTGTCCGCGTCCACCGGTCCCCCCGGCCCGAACGCGGTGTCGGGCTGGCGGCCGTAGCGCTCGAACACCACCTCGCCGTGCTGGCACACCACGAGCGCCAGGGTGATGCCCTCGCGTTCGTCGGCGGCGAAGAGCTCGTCGGCGACGGCGGCGACGGCGGCTGTGGCGGCTGCGGCTGGCGGCTGGCTCATGGCGTGACGGTAGTCCGGCACCGTCGACCGGCCAGACTGGCACCGATGGACGACGTCGCAACGGCACTCGGCACGTACCTGGAGATCGTCGACTCGTGTGCGCCCGGCCTCGTTGAGGGTCTGTACGTGGTGGGCTCGTTCGCCCTCGACGACTGGCACCCGGGCCGCAGTGACATCGACATCGTCGCCGTCACCGCCGAACCCGCCACCGACGACGACGCCGGGCACCTCCTCACCGCGCACGCCCTGCTCGCGGCGCACCAGCCGCGTCCGTTCGTCGACGGTCCCTACGTGGCGTGGGGCGATCTGATCACCCCGCCGATGGCGTTGCACCGCCCGTGGTCGCTCGAAGGTCGGTTGCACCACGACGGCGACTGCTTCGAGCTCAACCCCGTCACCTGGTACGTGCTGGCCGAACACGGCGTCACGGTGCGCGGGCCGAGTCCGGATCTGCTCGGCGTGTACCTCGACGTCGACGCACGGGTGCGGTTCGTCGTCGACAACCTCGCCGGCTATTGGGCACCGCTCGCCGACGGGATCGAGGCGGCCTGCGACGCCGATCCCGAACAGGCCTTCACCACCGACGCGTTCGAGTGGTGTGCGCTCGGCGCGCTGCGGCTGCACCACACGGCCTTCCGAGGCGGCGTGGTGTCGAAGCGCGGCGCGGGCGAGTACGGGCTGGAGGTGGCGCCGTCGCGGTTCGCACCGGTGCTGCGCGACGCGCTGGCCGTGCGAGCCGGCACGTCGGTCCTCGGCGCGGCCGACTCCGGCCGGATGCGAGCGGCGGCCGAGCTGATCCGGTGGTGCGCCGACGCTGCCGCGACGGCCGCTGCGCCCGGCGTGTGACCGGACGGACCGGTCAGTCGGCCCGGTCGGCCGCGGGCGGACCCTGGATCACCGGGATCTGACCGGTGTCGCGATCGAGCCACTTGTTCGGCGTCTCGGGTGCCGGGGCGAGCGCCAGCGCCAGTGCCTCGTCGGCGGTGTGGGCCCGTTGCGCCAGCATCCGGTGCGACCGCCGCACGAACCCCGAGTCGACGGCGGTGTCCATCCAGTCGAACAGCGAGCCCCAGAACCGCTCGACGTCGAACAGCACCACCGGCTTGCGGACGATGCCGAGCTGGTTCCACGTGAGCAGCTCGATCACCTCCTCGACGGTGCCGAAACCTCCCGGCAGGGCGACGAAGCCGTCGCTCAGCTGCTCGAACCGGGCCTTGCGCTGGTGCATGTCGGGCACCACCTCGAGGGCGGTCACACCGCGGTGGGCCACCTCCGCCGACACGAGTTGCTCGGTGATCACGCCGATCACGTCGCCGCCCGCCGCGAGTGCCGCGTCGGCCACCACGCCCATCAGCCCCACCTGCCCGCCGCCGTACACGAGCGTGATCCCGCGCCGCGCCATCGCCTCGCCGAGGGCGTGCGCGGCGTCGCGGAAGGCGGGCGACGACCCGAAGTTCGAGCCGCAGTACACGCACAGGCGTGCCTGACGAGGAGCGTTCCCGGACATCGGCATGCGCCCAGCCTGGCACACACACCTGTGACTGGTGCAACGACCTGCTCCCAGAAGAGGCCGCGAGCAGGCACGATCACTACAGTTCGCGCTGTGACTGCACCTGACCTCCACGCTGCCGCCGACGTCATCGAGCTCGCCGACGGGATCGTCGGCAAGGCGATCCGGCACCTCGCCGCATCCGGCGGACCCGAGGCCCACCAGACCCTCGCCTACGACCTCGCTCACGCGGCCGCGCAGGTGGAGACCGCACGATCGCTGCTCGACTACGGCGGCAAGGGCGAGGTGGAGGCGAAGATCACCTGCGCGTTCACCGCCGACATGGCCCACGACCTGATCACCCGACTCGCCGGACGTGAGGCGCTGTGGGGTCTGGAGGTCGCACCGCTGCGCGACGCACACCCGTTCCTCGCCGCGTACCGCGACCCGGCGTTCCTCGCCTCGCTCGCCGCGACGCCGGGACCGCGTCACCTCGATCCCGACTTCGAGATGGTGCAGGACACCTTCCGCTCGTTCGCCGACAACGAGATCAAGCCACGCGCCGAACACGTGCACCGGCACAACGACGACGTGCCCGAGGAGATCATCTCGGGTCTCGCCGAGATGGGCGTGTTCGGCCTCAGCGTGCCGGCGGAGTACGGCGGCTACAGCGAGGGCGGCGACGGCGAGTACATCGGCATGGTGGTGGCCACCGAGGAGCTGAGCCGCGGCTCGCTCGGCATCGGCGGCTCGCTGATCACCCGCCCCGAGATCCTCACCCGCGCGCTCGTGCACGGCGGCACCGAGGAGCAGAAGCAGCAGTGGCTGCCCAAGCTCGCGATCGCCGAGGTGATGGCCGCGGTGGCCGTGACCGAGCCCGACTACGGCAGCGACGTCGCCGGGTTGAAGGTGACCGCCACGCCGGCGCCCGGCCCCGGCGGCGCCGACGGATGGGTGATCAACGGCGTGAAGACGTGGTGCACCTTCGGTGGCCGCGCCGACGTGCTGATGCTGCTCGCCCGCACCGACCCCGACCGCTCGAAGACCCACCGCGGGCTCAGCATGTTCATCGTGCCCAAGCCGCGCGGCAACGGCCACGGCTTCGAGTTCACCCAGCCGGCCGACGGCGAGTTCTCGGGCGGCAAGCTCGAGGGTCGGGCGATCGACACGATCGGCTACCGCGGCATGCACAGTTACGAGATCGCGCTCGACAACTGGTGGGTGCCGGCCGACCACCTGATCGGCGGCGAGGCGGGGCTCGGCAAGGGGTTCTACTACCAGATGCAGGGCTTCGAGAACGGCAGGCTGCAGACCGCGGCCCGCGCCGTCGGCGTGATGCAGGCCGCGTACGAGGCCGCGCTCGACTACGCCGAGAATCGCAAGGTCTTCGGGGCGCCGATCATGGACTACGAGCTCACGCAGGTGAAGCTCGGGCGAATGGCCGTGCTGATCCAGGCGGGCCGGCAGTTCTCGTACTCGGTCGCGAGGTTGATGGCCAAGGGCGAGGGCGCGATGGAGGCCAGCATGGTGAAGGCCTACGTCTGCAAGGCCGCGGAGTGGGTGGCGCGCGAGGCGATGCAGATCCACGGCGGATTCGGGTACGCGGAGGAGTACAGCGTGAGCCGCCTCTACGTCGACGCCCGCGTGCTCAGCATCTTCGAGGGCGCCGACGAGACGTTGTGCCTCAAGGTGATCGCCCGCCGCCTCTGCGACTCGGCCGGCGGCTGAGGCCGAGCGGCCGAGGGCCGGCGGCCGAGCGATCGGGCCGGGGGGATCGGGGTGCGGCTCGACCGCCGTGAGTTCGTCCGTGGCGCACTCGCCACGGCGCTGGCGTTCGGGGCGAGCAGCTGTGTCCGGTCGGCGCTCTCCCGGGGCACGGTCGCGGGTGACGGGCCCTACGGGCCGCTCGGACCACCGGACGCGAACGGCATCGCGCTCCCCGCCGGGTTCACGAGCCGGTTGCTCGCCACCTCGGGCGACGTCGTCGCGGGCTCCGACCTCGTGTGGCACGAGGCGCCCGACGGCGGGGCCTGCTTCGCATCGGTCGACGGTGGCTGGGTCTACGTGTCGAACTCGGAGGTGGCCGACGGAGGTGGTGGTGCGTCGGCGCTCCGCTTCGCAGCCGATGGCTCGCTCGTCGGCGCACACCGCGTGCTGGCCGGCACCAGCCGCAACTGCGCGGGCGGCGCCACGGTGGCGGGTACGTGGTTGTCGTGCGAGGAGAACGGGGCGAACGGCCAGGTGTACGAGTGCGATCCGCACCGCACGGCGGCGGTGCTGCGACCGGCGCTCGGCTCGTTCAACCACGAGGCGGCGGCCGAGGACCCGCTGACGCGTGCGATCTACCTGTCGGAGGACGATCCCGTCGGGCGCCTCTACCGGTTCGTGCCCAGCCGAGCGGGCGACCTCGCCGCTGGCGAGCTCTTCGCCGCTGCCGTCGACGGCGGGGTGGTGACCTGGGTGCCGACGGCCACGACGAGACCGGACCGCCAACCGCGCACCACACCGTTCGCCGGCGGCGAGGGGTTGTGCATCGAGGGGCGTTCGCTGATGCTCACCACGAAGTACGACCGACGCGTGTGGGAGCTCGACCTCGACGAACAGACGATCGCGGTGTTGTACGACGCGGCGGTGACGCCCGACGCGGCGCTCGACGCGGTCGACAACTGCGCCTCCCACACGCCCTCCGGCGACCTGTACGTCTGCGAGGACGGGGGCAACATGGAGGTGTGCCTGATCGCCGCTGCCGACGGCGATCGACCGCGTGTCGTCTCGCCGTTCCTGCGGATCGAGGGCCACGCCGACTCGGAGTGGTGCGGTATCGCGTTCTCACCCGACCAGCGCCGGATCTACCTCAGCTCGCAGCGTGGGTCCGACGGCCGGGGACGCACCTACGAGATCGCCGGCCCGTTCCGGTCGCCGGTGGTCGAGGTGCCGCTCGTCGGATTCGGCGCGACCTGGCGTGCTTCGGTCACGGCAGCTCCGCCGCCGGCGTCGTGGACCTCGGCCGGATTCGACGACGGCTCGTGGGTCGTCGGCGCGGCACCGCTCGGCTACGGCGACCCCGTCGCGACCGTGCTGACGCCCGGCGGTACGCCGTCCGACCGGCCGATCACCGCCTGGTTCCGCCACGTCTTCACCGTCGCCGGCACCGAGCCCGTCACCGACCTCACCCTGCGCATCCGCCGCGACGACGGCGCGGTCGTGCACCTCGACGGCTCCGAGCTCACCCGGACCAACATGCCCGCCGGCCCGGTCACCGCCGCCACCCACGCCCTGTCGAGCACCAACGACGCCGCCGAGACCGAGATCCACACGATCGCGCTGCCCGGCCGCATCCTGGCCCCCGGCACCCACGTCCTCGCCGTCGAGGTCCATCAGTACCAGCCGAGCAGTAGCGACCTCACCTTCGACCTCGCACTCGCCGGCCGGACGTCCAGCTGGTGATCGAGTGGATCAGCGCAGTGCGCGCAGGCCGCTGGCCCGCCACAGCGCCAGCAGCACACAGCAGAGGCCGACGAGCCCGAAGGTGCTCACGGTCGCCTGCGCCCCGATCGCAGCGGCCAGCAGCGCAGCGACGAGACCTCCGATCGGCAACAGACCGGCGTTCACCAACGCGCTGAGCGCCATCACCCGACCCATCCGGTCCTGCGGGGTGAGTTCCTGGATCAGCGCCTGGTTGAGGTTGACGTAGAACCCGCCGGTGAGGCCCCAGGTGAACAGGAGCACTTGCAGTGTCACGAACGACGGCGCCATGCCCTGCGCGACCTGCCCGAGGCATCCCAGCACCATGAACCCCATGAACACCAGCCCGCGCCGTCGCAGTCGCGACCGCAGACGCATCAAGCCGACCGACGTGATCACCAGCCCGAGGCCCATGAGCGCGAACAGCCGGGCCGCCTCCGACGCGTCGCGTCCGAAGTCGTCGCGAGCGATACGAGGCAGCAAGGTGAACGCGCTCCCCGCCATGAGCAGGCCGCCCGCCGACAGCAGTGCGAACAGCGCGCGGAGCACCTCGTGGTGCCACACGAACCGCAGCGCCTCGCCCACCTCGGCACGCAGATGACGTCGGCCGGCGACCGGCTCGACCGATGTCGCCGGCGGCACCCGGATCCGCACGGCAGCGGCCAGGCCGGCACCGAACAGCACCGCCTGCACGAAGAACGCCCAACCGATGCCGGCGCGTTCGATCACGCCGCCGACGACCAGCGGACCGACGATCATCGCGACGTTGGCACCGACCGTCATCAACACCACCGCCTGCATCACTCGCTCGGTGCCCACCAGCACCGGGACGAGCGACGACCGCACCGGCATCGCGAAGGCCACCACGGTGCCGAACGCCGTGGCGACGACGAGCGCGACAGGGAGGGACATCGCCCCGGCCCACGACAGGCCGGCCGCGGCGCCGACGACCGTGAGGCCGGCGAGCTGGCTGGTGAGCAGCATCCGCCGGCGGTCGAGCCGGTCCGCGAGCGCGCCGGCGGTGAGCACGAAGGCGCACACGGGGGCACCCAGGGCGAACACGATCAGCCCGCTCGCCCACGCTGGTTGGTCGAGGGTGTCCTCGACCAACCAGATGAACGTGAACCGGTCGGCCGAAGTGATCAGTGCGAGCGAAACCGCGTTGGCCCACAGGAAGACGAAGCCGGTCCCGGCCAGCGACGACCTCGACGACGCCGTCGCCGCGTCCTCCACCGTGCTCCCCACGGCCGACACCGTACGGGGCCGACGATCGATCAGGCGGAGCGGACGGCGTCGTCGCCGGTGTCGAGCGGATCGATCGTCCTGCGATCGGGCTCGGACGCCATGCCGGCGTCACCATCGGATCGGGTGCGCCGGAACAGGGTGCGCACCGCCTTCGACAGCACCTGCTCGACCGTGGCGACGAGGATGATGATGTCGAGATTGAGTGACCAGTTGTCGACGTAGAACAGATCGAGGCGACGGTAGGCACCGAAGTGCGGGTTGTCGCGGGCCTCCACCTGCCACAGACCGGTGATCCCCGGCGGCATCTGCAACCGGTCGAGCAGGCGGTCGTCGAACTGGGCCACCTCGCTCGGCAGCGCCGGCCGCGGGCCGACGATGCTCATCTCGCCCCTGAGCACGTTGAACAGCTGCGGCAGCTCGTCGAGGCTCGTGGCCCGGAGGAACCGGCCGACGCGAGTGACCCGCGGGTCGTGCTCGAGCTTGAACAGCGGGCCGTGGCGCTCGTTGCCGGCCTCGGCCACCAGCGCGGCGAGGCGGTCCTCGGCGTTCACCACCATCGACCGGAACTTCATCATGTGGAACAACTCGCCGTCGCGCCCCACCCGGGTCTGCCGGAAGAGCACGGGCCCACGATCGGTGAACGTGATCGCGAGTGCGATGATCACCATCAGCGGCGACACCGCGAGCAGGGTGAACCCGGCGAGCACGACGTCGAGCCATCGCTTCAACTGCTGTTGCCAGCTGGCGTTCTCCGCGGGCTCGAGGTAGTACATCGACTGGTAGGCCACCGGGGTGGCGCGCAGGCGGCGATGGCTCATGCCGAGCAGGCCGTTGCTCACCTGGATGTGCACCCCCTCCTCCTCGAGGGTGTGCACCAGCGGGGTGAGCTCGCGGGCGGGCAGCGCGCCGACCACGACGATGACACCCCGGATGTCGAGCTCGTCGAGACGCTCGTGCACCTCGTGAACGGTGCCGAGGTGCAACGACGCGAGGCCGTGCACGCCGGCGGATGCCGGATCGCCCACCACGCCGCGCACTCGGAAGCCGGCCTCGGGATGTTCACGGAGCATGGCCACGAGATCGGCGGCGTCGGCGTTGGTCCCCACCACCACGACGTCGCGGAGGTGGTGTCCCGAGGCGCGCGCTGCCGCCAGCCAGGCCCGGTAGCCGCCGCGGAACCACAGGAGGAGCACCACGAGCAGACCGGGACCGATGAACAGCCACCGGATGTGCACCTCGACGCTCATCACGGTGAGCAGACCCGCGTGGACGGCGCCCAGCGCCACGGTCACGCGCACGATGCGGCGGATCTCCTCGGTGCGGCTCGAGGCGACACGCGCCAGGTACAGCCCCTGCAGGTCGAACAGCACGACGCCCGAGGACACGAGCACCGCCTCGATCACGAGCCATTTCCAGATCTCGGTGCCCTCGGAGTACTTCCAGATCTGCGCCGGCAACCAGGCGATCACCAGTGCCGTCACGTCGAGCGCGACCAACCGCCGTCGGAGGTTCGCGACCTCGAGCTTGCGGGTTCTCGCGTGCTGCGGCACGGATGTCTCTCTTCCTGATCGGGCGCCGTCGCTGCGGCGGGCGGAGTCTAGAACGCTTCCTGTCACTGCGTTCCGCGGCCGTCTTGACGATGTCCGACGCCGAATCGTCGCGATCGAAGACGATCGGGGACGATCGGGGACGACCCGACGTCACCGTCGACGGGCCCGGCCAGACCTCTCGGCCGAGTCAGCCGGCAGCCGTGGGGCGATGCACCGACACGGCGTAGTCGCCGCCGGTGTACGGCGTTCGATCCCACGCCGCCCAGCGGTCGACGAGGTCGAGCCCGGCCGCGACGGCGTGGCGGTCGTATTCCTCGAGCGACAGGTCGCCCACCCGCACCGAGAACCCGGCGACGACGAGCCCGTCGACCCCGTCGAGGTGCGCGGCCGCCCGCGCGACGAGCGCGGCGCGCGACTCGGCGCGGCAGAACAGCATCACGTTGCCCGGCATCGCCACCACGTGGAACCGTCGTCCGAGCTCCATCGTCGCCAGGTCGACGCATCGCCACTCGACGTCCGGTGCCTTGGCCCGGGCGAGGGCGAGCAGGTCGTCGTCGAGGTCGACGCCCATCACCTCGATGCCACGACGATGCAGTTCGATCGCGACCCGTCCCGTTCCGCACCCGGCGTCGAGCACGCTGCGAGGCCGGAGCGACGACAGCAGGTCGGCCTCGCCGTGGGCGTCGGGGTGGCCGAAGCGCGACTCGTACTCGCCGAGGTCGACGGTGGCGCGCCAGCGTGCCCACTGCGGGCTGACGTGCTCACCTGCGCTGGTCATGCAGCCGCCCGCAGACCCACGTCAGACCCACGTCAGACCCACGTCAGACCCACGTCAGACCCACGTCAGACCCACGTCAGACCCACGTCAGGAGGTCGAGGAGCGACACGATGCGGTCGAAGTCGGCTTCGGGATGATCACCGTGGGGGTCGAGCAGGATCGGATGCAATCCGGCCGCCCGCGCGCCGCCGACGTCCATCGTGATCGAGTCGCCGACATAGGCGATGCGATCCCGAGCGAGTCCGGTGAAGTGCTCGAGGGCCGGCTCGAAGATCGCCGGATCGGGCTTCGCCACGCCGACGACGTGGCTGTCGATCACCACCCGCACCGATGCGCCGTCGCCGTCGCCCACCTGACAGACACCGCTGCGTCGCAGGATCTCCTCGATCTGACCGCTCGCGTTGGACACCACGCCGATCGGGACGTCCCGAGCGGCCAATTGCCGCAGCGCCTCGACGCTGTCGGGGATCGGCCAGCGCCACAGGTGCGCAGTGCGAGTACGGCCGAGTACGTACATCGCCGGCTCGTGGTCGTGCGCCGGGACCCCGACGGCGCTCACGTACGCGAGGTCGTACTCCGACCAGTCGGTCTCCCCGGACCCGGAACGGCTCTTGGCAGCCATCGCCGAGTAGTGGGCCCGGCAGTGGACGTGCTCGGACGGATCGGCGCCGTAGTAGGCCAGCAGCGGCCCGAGCACGGTGGGATCGGGCAGCACCAGGATCCCGCCCGCGTCGAACAGGATTGCATCGAATCGGGACACGGCTCCTACCCTTGCAGATCGATGCGCAGCGCCCGTGACTTCTTCAAGCCGCTCGCCGCCGGAGCCCCCGAGCCGGTCCGCGAGATCCCGTTCCGTCCGAGCCGGGTGATCCACTTCTTCCCACCGCAGAACGCGAAGGTGGTGGCCAAGCTGCCCGAGGTGATCCCGACGGTCGACATCCTGCTCGGCAACCTCGAGGACGCGATCCCGATGGCCGACAAGGACGCTGCCCGCCAGGGGCTCGTCGACGTCGCCCGCACGGTCGACATGGGCACCACCCAACTGTGGACGCGGGTGAACAGCCTGGACTCCCCCTGGTTCCTCGACGACGTCACGACCCTCGTCACCGAGGTCGGCGAGCAGCTCGACGTGATCATGGTGCCGAAGGTGGAGGGCCCCGAGGACATCCACTACGTCGATCGTCTGCTCGCACAACTCGAGGCGAAGGCGAAGTTGAGCAAGCCGCTGCTCGTGCACGCGATCCTCGAGACCGCCCGTGGCGTGGCGAACATCGAGGAGATCTGTGCCGCGTCGCCCCGCATGCAGGGCCTGTCGCTCGGCCCGGCCGACCTGGCCGCCAACCGGCGGATGAAGACCACTCGCGTCGGCGGCGGCCATCCCGACTACGTGGTGCGCGTCGACCCGCCCGCCGGCGACGACGGCCCGCAGTACGACGCCCCGCGGGCCACGTTCCAGCAAGACCTGTGGCACTACACGATCGCCCGCATGGTCGACGCCTGTGTGACGTTCGGGTTGCTGCCGTTCTACGGCCCGTTCGGCGACATCAAGGACACCGTCGCCTGCGAGGACCAGTTCCGCAACGCCTACCTGCTCGGCTGCGTGGGTGCGTGGAGCCTGCACCCGGTGCAGGTGGAGATCGCGAAGCGGGTGTTCAGCCCGCGGCCCGACGACGTCCGCCAGGCGCAACGCGTGATCGACGCGATGGGTGATGGCACCGGCGCGATCATGCTCGACGGGAAGATGGAAGACGATGCCTCGGTGAAGCAGTGCAAGGTGGTCGTCGAACTCGCCCGCCAGTTGGCCGCCCGCGATCCGCACCTGGCCGAGGCCTACGGGTTCTGACCCGAATCCTGGAGGAGAACCGTCATGAGCGACCTGCGTCCCCGCCGATCCGTGCTCTACATGCCCGCTGCCAACGAGCGCGCGCTCGAGAAGGCGAAGTCGATCCCGGCCGATGCGATCATCTTCGACCTCGAGGACGCCGTCGCGCCCGACGCGAAGGAGGCTGCACGCGCCAACGCGTGCGCCGCGGCGTCCTCGGGCGAGTACGGCACACGTGAGTTGACGATCCGCTGCAACGGCCTCGACACCCCGTGGGGCGTCGACGACCTCGCGGCGGTCGCCCAGACGCCGGCGTCGGCCGTGGTGATCCCGAAGGTCGACTCGGTGCAGACGCTCGACAAGGTGAGCGAGCGCCTCGACGCCGCAGCCGCGCACGCCGACATGACGATCTGGGCGATGATCGAGACCCCGACCGCGATCCTCGACGTCCGGGCGATCGCTGCGCACTGGCGTGTCGGCGCACTCGTGATGGGCACCAACGACCTCGCCCGCGAGATCCGCTCCCGCCTCGGCGCCGCCGATCGCCATCCGCTGGTGCCGCACCTCGCCACGGCGCTGCTCGCCGCGCGCGAGGCGGGCAAGCCGATCCTCGACGGCGTCTACAACGACGTGAAGGACCTCGACGGGTTCCGCGCCGAGTGCGTGCAGGGCATGGAGATGGGCTTCGACGGCAAGACGCTCATCCACCCCGGCCAGGTCGACGTCGCGAACGAGGTGTGGGCGCCGACGGAGGCCGAGATCGAGCATGCGCGCCGCGTGATCGACGCGTTCGAGGAGGGCCTCCGTGAAGGCAAGGGCGTGGTCACCGTCGACGGACGGATGATCGAGAACCTCCACGTGGCGAACGCCCAGCGCGTGCTGGCCGCCGCCGACGCCATCGCCGCGCTGGGCTGAACGACCCGCTTCGTGAGCGGCATGCGCACCGGCTGCGCATCCGGCTCACGGACGGACCCGCTTCGGCTACAGGACCTCGCGGAAGAGGGCGACGGTGCGGTCGAAGGCCACCTGGCTCGCCGTCGCGTCGTACACCTCGGGACGGGTGTCGTTGAAGAACGCGTGGTCGGCACCGGGATGGATGTACACGGTGGCGTCCTTGTCGAGGTCGCGCAGCGTGCGCTCGAGTTCGCGCGCCGCTTCGGGACTCGCCCAGCCGTCGTTCTCGGCGTACTCGCCGACCACCTTGGCCGAGAGCTTCGACCAGTCGGGTTGCAGATTCGGCCACGGGATCGCGCCGTAGTAGGGCGCGACCGCAGCGACGGCGTCGGGGCGTTGCGTGGCGAGCACGAGCGCCAGACCGCCGCCCATGCAGTAGCCGACCACGCCGACCGTGTCGCGACCGGTCTTCTGCTGCAGCAGCGCGACCGCACCCGACAGATCCTTCGCCGCGGTCTCGAGGTTCAGCGCCATCATCAACTTGCCGGCGCCGTCGGGCTCGGTGGTCGACTCGCCGTGGTACAGGTCGGGCGCGAGCGCCGTGAAGCCGGCCGCCGCGAAGCGATCGGCGACATCGGTGATGTGCGGCACGAGCCCCCACCACTCCTGGATCACGATCACCCCCGGCCCCGAGCCGTCGCCGGCGAGATACCCGTCGCACGTGTGGCCGTTGGAAGGAAAAGTCACCATCTCACCCATGCGCCGCACGCTACCCCAGCGCGCCGCGCCGCCGTCCGATCACGGGCTTTGTACGGGTACAGAACGCACTCTGTACGGCATGTCGTGTAGCGAATACGATCGTTCCATGAGCCTGGAGACCCACCCCGAGAACGCCTACGCCAACGACCGCGCCCACGTCTTCCATTCGTGGAGCGCGCAGGCCGCGCTGGCCCCGCTCGTGATCGATGGCGGTTCGGGCAGCTGGATCTGGGATCAGAGCGGGCGGAAGTACCTCGACTTCTCGAGCCAGCTCGTCAACGTGAACATCGGCCACCAGCACCCGAAGCTCGTCGCCGCCATCCAGGAGTACGCGGGCAAGCTGTGCACCGTCGCCCCGTTCCACGCGAACGACGCTCGGAGCGAGGCGGCTCGACTGATCTGCGAGGCCGCCAATCAGGACCGCGACCTCGGCCTCGACATGGTGTTCTTCACCAACGGCGGCGCCGAGGGCAACGAGAACGCGATCCGCATGGCTCGCCTGCACACCGGTCGCCACAAGATCCTCACCACCTACCGCAGCTATCACGGCGGCACCGCCGCCGCGATCCAGATGACCGGCGACCCGCGCCGCTGGCCGAGCGAGCCGAGCACGCCGGGCATCGTGAAGTTCTGGGGCCCGTACCCGTACCGCAGCGCGTTCCACGCGACCACCGAGGCCGACGAGACCGAACGCGCACTCGCCCACCTCGCCGACACGCTCATGGTGGAGGGCCCACACACGGTGGCCGCGATCGTGCTCGAGACCGTGGTCGGTACCAACGGCATCCTCGTCCCGCCGCCCGGCTACCTGGCCGGCGTCCGCGAGCTGTGCGACCGCCACGGCATCCTGCTGGTGCTCGACGAGGTGATGGCCGGCTTCGCGCGCTGCGGCGAGTGGTTCGCCTTCCACGCCTTCGACGTCCGCCCCGACCTGGTCGTGTTCGCGAAGGGTGTCAACAGCGGCTACCTGCCGCTCGGCGGCGTGATCCTCGGCGCGCACGTCGCTGCGTCGTTCATGGACAAGGCGTACCCGGGTGGCCTCACGTACTCGGGCCACCCGCTCGCGTGCGCGAGCGCCGTGGCGAGCATCGACATCTTCCGAGAAGAGGGCATCGTCGAGCACTCGCGCATGCTCGGCACCGACGTGATCGGGCCCGAGCTCGAGAAGCTGAAGGCGAAGCACCCGAGCATCGGGGACGTGCGCGGCATGGGCACGTTCTGGGCGATCGAACTCGTCAAGAACCGCGAGACACGCGAGCAACTGGTGCCGTACAACGCCGCGGGAGCCGATGCGAAGCCGATGGTCGAGCTCGCCAACGCCTGCAAGGCGGCCGGACTGTGGCCGTTCACGCACTTCAACCGGCTGCACGTGGTGCCACCGTGCAACACGCCGGTCGACGAGGTGCACCAGGGCCTCGCGATCATCGACGAGGCGCTCGGCGTCGCCGACTCGTACGCCGAGGTCTGACCGGACGCGCCGCGTCCGGACGGCATCGTCGTCCCGGGAGTGCTCGTCGCTAGGGTCGGACGGATGTCGACGAGGTGGAGGCATCCGGGTCGCACGGGCGCCGTGCTGTACGGCGTGCTCGCGGCGGTGGTCGGGGCGATCGTCGGCGTGGTGAGCCGCCTGCAGGTGGTGAAGCAGCGCGGACGCACCGCGGCGGCGAACGCACTTCCCCCGGGCGCGATCATCGTGATCTCCAACCACACGAGCTACGCCGACGGCGTGCTGCTCGCGCTGGCGTGTCGCCGGCTCGGACGCGAGCTGCGGTTGCTCGCCACGGCCGGTGTGTTCCGGGTGCCCCTCATCGGCGGACTGGCGCGTCGCCTCGGCTTCATCCCCGTGCATCGCGGCGGCGCCGACGCGGCGGGTTCGCTGGACGACGCGGCGGCTGCGCTGCGCGCCGGTGAGGCGGTCGGCCTGTACCCCGAGGGTCGGCTCACCCGCGACCCGATGATGTGGCCCGAACGGGCGAAGACCGGCGCCGTGCGGCTCGCGCTGCGTTCCGGCGCGCCGATCGTGCCAGTGGCGATGCTCGGCGCCCATGAGGTGGTGGGCCGCCGGGCCTTCGTGACGACCCTGGTGCGCAACGTGGTCCGGCGTCCGAAGGTGGCCACGGCGGTGGGCGCGCCGATCGACGTGCGCGCGCTGATGCACATCGGTCCGTCGACCGAGCCGACCACCGACGAGATCAGGGTCGCGAGCGACCTCGTGATGGGTCGCCTGGTCGATCTGGTGGAGGAGCTCCGCGGCGAGACGGCCCCGCACCCGCAGGGCGCCCCTCGGGTCGACACCTCCGACTCGTCCACCGGAGCCACTCCTTCGTGAGCGGGATGCGCCGCATCGGCGCATCCCGCTCACGAAGCCATCAGGGGTGACGGGTCAGTTGCCGCCCTCGTTCAACGTCACCTCGGTCGGGGCGTAGTCCGCGCCGGTGATCTCCACGCCCAGGGTCTCGAGCAGGGCGTGGGCGCTCTCGACGACATCGTTGGTGTACGCGCCCTCGTCCACCGCAGCGGTGAGCACCGTCGCGCCGTCGAGGTTCTTCGCGCCGGACGCGATCTCGACCGTGCGGTCCCAGGCGGCCTGATCGATGTAGCCGACGCCGTTCGCCGCCGGCCAGATGAGCTTGTTGACCTCGTTCATCTGCCACAGCTGGTGCGAGGCGCCGAGAATCGGGCTCTGGGTGAGCACGATGTCGGCGCAGGCCTGCACGTTGTCGCGGCAGTACGCCCAGCCCTGCAGCGACGCCGCGACGAACTTCACCGCGGTGTCGTTGTACGCGGGGTCGTCGAGACGGGTGCCGTCGGCCCAGATCGCGTCCTGCAGCATGCCGACGCCGTAGTCCTCGTAGCTGATCACGTTGAAGTCGTCCGGCGTGTACAGCTCGCCCGTGTCCGGGTCGATCGCCTCGAGCACCTGTGCGTACTCGTTGTAGGTCATCGCCTCGGCGGCGTCGATGTCGCCGGCGAGCAGGGCGACCATGTCGAACTGCTGCTGCACGTTGGTGACGTCCGTCGCCGGATCGAGGCCGGCCTTGGTCATCGCGGCGAACACCTCGAACTCGTTGCCGAAACCCCAGTTGCCGATCGTCTTGCCGGCGAAGTCCTCGGGGCTCGTGATGTCCTTGTCCTTGAACGACACCTGCAGGGTGCCCGAGCGCTGATACACCTGCGCGATGTTCACGATGTCGGCGCCCTGTTCACGGCTGGCGAGCGCCTTCGGCACCCACGCGATCGCGAAGTCGGCCCCGCCGGTGGCGAGCACGTCCTGCGGGGTGATGTCGACGGCGCCCTCGAGGATCGTCACGTCGAGGCACTGCGCCTCGTAGAACCCCTGGTCGACGGCGGCGTAGTAGCCGGCGAACTGGGCCTGGGTCACCCACTGCAGCTGCAGCTTCACCTCGGTCGGCTCGCCGCACTCGGCGGCGCCGGTGTCACCGTCGTCGCCGGGCGCATCGGTGGCATCCGGCGCGTCGGTCGCGGCCGGCGCATCGGTGCTGGTCGTCTCCTCGCCGTCGTCGCCGCAGGCCGCGGCCACGAGCGAGAGGGCGAGCAGCGAGACCACTGCTCGTCTGGTCGTACGCTTCATCCTGGTTCTCCTCCCCCGACAGCGGCGGGCTGCCGCTGCGGTCTGACGGGCCGGGCGGCGCTCATGCGCCGTCCCGACCGCGAGCTGTTCCGCCCACCGCACCGCGGCGGGCGACGACGATCTCCGACACGACGGCCGTCAGGTAGAACGCGAGGCCGAGCAGGCACGCGCCGCCCACGTATGCCCAGCCCTCCGCCTTCTTCGACGTCGCCAGATTGGACGTGATCTTGTTGCCGAGGCCGTTCTGCGAGCCACCGAAGTACTCCGACACGAACGCGGTGATCACCGCGAGCGGCGCGGCGATCTTGAGCGCGGTGAAGAAGTACGAGATCGCGTTGGGCACACGGACGAGCCGCAGGATCTCCCAGTCGCTCGCCGCGTACGAACGCATCAGCTCGAGATGGGTGTTCTCCACTTGGCGCAGGCCGCGGGCGACGTTCACCAGCACCACGAAGTAGACGACGATGGTCACCATCAGCCGGCGGGGGACCTCGCTGGTGATCGCGAACATGTTGTTGAACACCGCGACGAGCACGAAGATCGGCACGGCGTTCAGTGCGATCGACAGTGGCGTCACGATCTCGTCGAGGAGCCGGAACCGCAACAGCACGAACGACATCGCGGCGCCGAGCACCGCACCGGCCACGAGCCCCACGAGTGCGTTGGCGCCCGACACCCGCATCGCCGACCAGATCAGATCGAGGTTGTCGACGAAGCGGCCGACGATGTCCGACGGCGGCACGAGGAAGTACGGCTGGATGTCGAACACAGCGACGAGCAGCTCCCAGCCGCCGAAGAAGAGCACACCGAACACCAGCGGCGGCAACGCCACCTGTGCGATGCGCGTCAGGTGCGCCGGCCCGGCGGATGTCACGGTGACACCGTGGCTCATCGGTCCTCGATCCCACGAGGTCCGGCGGCCAGCTCGATGCCGCGCAACGCCTCGCGGACGGCGGTGATCTTGCCGTAGAACTCGCTGGCCTCACGAGTGTCCTCGTCGCGATCGGTCCCGAGATCGACGTCGATGATCTCGGTGATCCGACCTGGCCGAGGCGACATCACGATCACCCGGTTCGAGAGATACACGGCTTCCGGGATGCTGTGCGTCACGAACACCACCGTGGTCGACGTGCGTGCGCAGATCTGCAGCAGCTCGGCCTGCATGTGCTCGCGCGTCATCTCGTCGAGCGCGCCGAAGGGTTCGTCCATCAGCAACAACGGTGGATGGGCGGCGAGCGCGCGGGCGATCGCGACGCGCTGCTGCATGCCGCCCGACAGCTGCCACGGCATGTGCGACGCGAAGTCGCCGAGCTTCACGAGATCGAGCATCTCAAGCGCGCGTGCCCGACGCCTCGCCTTGTCCCACCCCTTCAGCTCGAGCGGCAGCTCGATGTTGCGCACCACGCTGCGCCACTCGAACAGGCCCGACTGCTGGAACGCCATGCCGTAGTCCTGCTCCTTTCGCGCCGTCGCTGCCGGCTTGCCGTTCACGAGCACGGTGCCCGACGTGGGCTCGAGCAGGTTGGCGATCAACCGCAACAGGGTGCTCTTGCCGCAGCCGGACGGACCGATGAGCGACACGAACTCGCCGGGCGCGATCGTCAGGTCGACGTCGACGAGCGCCTCGACGGCGTTGGTCCTGCCGGCGTTGAAGATCTTGCTCAGCCCGGTGATCTCCACCGCGTCGGGGGTGGCGGCGGTGCTCGTCATGAGGTGGCTTCCTTGGGTCGGTGGCGCATCAGCGCGACGTCGACGAGCGCCACGATGCCGGCCATCGCGAGGCCGAGCAGCGCAGCGCCGAAGATGCTCGTGAACACCTTCGTGGGGTCGGACGTCGCCTGACGCGAGTACTCGATGATCAGGCGGCCGATGCCACCTTTCAGGCCGGTGGAGATCTCGGCGACCACGACGCCGACCACGGCACCCGCGCCGCCGAGCTTGAGCGCCGGCACGATGTAGGGAACGGCCGAGGGGAAGCGCAGCACGACGAGCGTCCGCCACCACGACGCAGCGAGGCTGTCCATCAGCTCGAGCGACGCCGCGTTGGCCGACTTCAGGCCGCGCAGCGTGCCCACTGCGACCGGGAAGAAGGCGAGGAAGGCACCGAGCACCGCGGCCGACATCCACTTCGGCCACACCCAGTCGCCGATCTGCAGCTTGCCACCCCAACCGGCCACCAGCGGTGCGAGCGCGATCAGCGGCACCGTCTGCGAGATCACGAGGTACGGCAGCACCGCACGCTCGGCGAGCTTGAATCGGCTGAGCACGACGGCGATCGCCATGCCGAACAGCACACCGCCGACGAACCCGACGAGCGCGATCCTGAACGAGTACCACGCGCCCTCGAGCACCACGCGAGCGACGGTCTGGCCGCCGGTGCGCTGCGCCGGGTCGAACAGACCGGTGATCATCGACCACACGTGGGGCATCACCTGGTCGTTGGTACGGGGCAGGATGCCGAAGCCGAGCACGTCGCCACCCGTCGCGGGTCCCACCGCCTTGTACGCCTCCCAGCCCGCGACGACGAGGAGCATCGCCACCACGAACATCGCGGCCCGGCGGAGCCGACCACTCATCGCCCCACCGCTCCGGTCCCCCGACCCCGTCCGGCCATGTGTCAGCTCTTGGCCTTCACGTGCTCGGCCACGGCGGGCATCACCTTCTCGCCGTAGGCCGCGAGGGTGTGGTCCTTGTCGTCGTGTTGCAGGTAGATCGAGAACTGGTCGACGCCGAGATCCTTCAGCTGCCGCATCCGCTCGACGTGCACCTCGGGCGGGCCGACGATGCAGAAGCGATCGACGATCTCGTCGGGCACGAACGTCGTGTGGGTGTTGCCCGCCTGACCGTGCTCGTTGTAGTCGTAGCCCTGGCGACCCTCGATGTAGCTGGTGAGCGCCTTCGGTACCGGTGCGTCGTCGCCGTAGCGGGCGACGATGTCGGCGACGTGGTTGCCGACCATGCCGCCGAACCAGCGGCACTGCTCGCGACCGTGGGCGAGGCCCGCCTCGGTGCCGTCGGTGACATAGGCGGGGGCGGCGACGCAGATGGTGATCGACCCGGGATCGCGGCCGGCGGCCTCGGCGGCGGCCTTCACGGCACCGATCGTCCACTCGGCGATCGACAGGTCGGCGAGCTGCAGGATGAAGCCGTCACCCACCTCGCCGGTGAGCGCGAGCGCCTTCGGGCCGTAGGCGGCCACCCACACCTCGAGTGCGCTCGTGCTCGCCCACGGCAGGCGCAGCTCGCTGCCCTTGTACTCGACCGGCCGCCCGTTGGCGAGCTCGCGGATCACGTGGATCGACTCGCGCAACGTGGCGAGCGTGGTGGGCGCGCCGTTGGTGACGCGCACCGCCGAGTCGCCACGGCCGATGCCGCACACGGTGCGGTTGCCGTACATCTCGTTGAGCGTCGCGTACACGCTCGCCGTCACCGTCCAGTCGCGCGTCGCCGGGTTGGTGACCATCGGTCCGACGATCACGTTGCGCGTCTCGTCGAGGATCTTCGAGTAGATGACGTACGGCTCCTGCCACAGGATGTGACTGTCGAAGGTCCACACGTACCGGAAGCCGTAGGTCTCGGCACGCTTCGCGAGGTCGACCACGCGGGCCGACGGTGGGGTGGTCTGGAGGACGACGCCGAAGTCCATCGATGCCTCAGCGGTTCTGTGGGAAGCCGAGGTCGACGGTGCTGGAGCGCGGGTCGGGCCAGCGCTTCGTGACCACCTTCGACCGTGTGTAGAAGTTGACGCCCTCGGGGCCGTACATGTGTTGGTCGCCGAACAGCGACGCCTTCCAGCCGCCGAAGCTGTAGTAGCTCACCGGCACCGGGATCGGCACGTTGACGCCCACCATGCCCACCTGCACGTCGAACTCGAACTGGCGGGCGACGCCGCCGTCGCGGGTGAAGATCGCCGTGCCGTTGCCGTACTGGTTGTCGTTGATGAGCTGCAGGCCCTCGTCGTAGCTGCGGACCCGGGTGACGGTGAGCACCGGACCGAAGATCTCGTCGTCGTAGCAGCTCATGCCCGGCGTCGCACGGTCGATCAGACTCGGCTTCAGGAAGAACCCGTCGGCAGGCGCGCCGTCGCGGCCGTCGACCACCACCGTCGCACCCTCCTCGGCCGCGGCACCGATGTAGCCGGCCACCTTGTCGCGGTGCTCGCGAGTGATCAGCGGACCCATCTCGTTGCCCGGCTCGCTCGCCGGACCGACCTTGATGTCGGGGATGCGCGCCTGGATGCGCTCGATCAGTGCGTCGGCGACGCTGTCGACGGCGAGCACCACGCTGATCGCCATGCACCGCTCGCCGGCCGAGCCGTACGCCGCACTCACGGCTGCGTCGGCGGCCATGTCGAGGTCGGCGTCGGGCAGCACCAGCATGTGGTTCTTCGCCCCGCCGAGCGCCTGCACCCGCTTGCCGTTCTTGGTGCCGGTCTCGTAGATGTACTTCGCGATCGGGGTGGATCCGACGAAGCTCACGGCCGCGATGTCGGGGTGCTCGAGCAGGCGGTCGACAGCCACCTTGTCGCCGTGCACCACGTTGAACACGCCGTCGGGCAATCCCGCCTGCTTCAGCAGTTCGGCCAGGAACATGCTCGCCGACGGGTCCTTCTCGCTCGGCTTCAGCACGAAGGTGTTGCCGCAGGCGAGGGCGTTGGCGAACATCCACATCGGCACCATCGCCGGGAAGTTGAACGGGGTGATGCCCGCCACCACGCCGAGCGGCTGCTTGATCTGGTACACGTCGACGCCGGTGGAGGCCTGCTCGCTGTAGCCGCCCTTCAGCAGGTGCGGGATGCCGCACGCGAATTCGACGTTCTCGAGACCGCGGGCCACCTCGCCCAGCGCATCGGAGAGCACCTTGCCGTGCTCGGCCGACAACAGGCCGGCGATCTCCTTGCGGTTCGCCGAGATCAGCTCGCGCATGTGGAACATCACCTCGGCGCGGCGCGAGAGGTTGGTGGCGCGCCAGGCGGGGAACGCCGCCTTGGCGGTGGCGACTGCAGCGTCGACCTCGTCGACGGCGGCGAAATCGACGGCGGCCTGCTGCTCACCCGTCGCCGGATTCCACACGACGCCGATGCGCCCGGACGTGCCGGGCACCACCCTGCCGTCGATCCAGTGGCTGATGTGGTTCATGCTGAGCTCCTTTGCTCGCGAGACGTCGGCCCCCCGCTGCTCGGGAGGTGATGGGGGCGGCGCGGTCGGCGCGCCGCGGTGCCGGGCGGGCGACGGGCGCCCGCAAGGTCAGACGAGGTACTGCGACAGACCGCGCTTCACGTACTGGCCGTGGCCCTTGCGACCGTGGAACGTGTCGTCGGCCACCACCACCGCGCCGCGGCTGAGCACGGTGTCGACCTTGCCGTCGATCACCCAACCCTCCCAGGCGCTGTGGTCCATGTTCATGTGGTGCTTGTCGTGGATGCCGATCTTGGTCTTCGTGTTCGGGTCCCAGACGACGACGTCGGCGTCGCTGCCGGGCGCGATGACGCCCTTCTTCGGGTACATGCCGAACATGCGCGCCGGGGTGGTGCAGCAGGTCTCGACCCAGCGCTCGAGGCTGAGTTCGCCGGCGACCACACCCTGGTAGATGAGCTCCATGCGGTGCTCCACACCGCCGATGCCGTTGGGGATCTTGGAGAAGTCGCCGAGGCCGAGTTCCTTCTGATCCTTGAAGCAGAACGGGCAGTGGTCGGTGGAGACCACGGCGAGTTCGTTCATCCGCAAGCCCTTCCACAGATCGCCCTGGTGGCCGTGGCCCATCTGGCCGATGTAGTGCGGGTCGTGATCCTTCGAGCGCACCGGCGTGGAGCACACCCACTTCGAGCCCTCGAAACCGGGCTGGCCGAGGGTCTCCTCGAGCGTGAGCCAGAGGTACTGCGGGCACGTCTCGGCGAACACGTTGCGACCGTGGTGACGAGCGGCGGCGACCTCGTTGAGCGCATCGCCGGCCGACATGTGGACGATGTACAACGGCACGTTGCCGGCCACGTGGCTGAGCACGATGGCGCGGTGCGTGGCCTCGGCCTCGAGCGGCGACGGGCGCGTGTAGCTGTGGTAGCGCGGATCGGTCTCGCCGCGCGCGAGCGCCTGCTGCACGAGCACGTCGATCGCGATGCCGTTCTCGGCGTGCATCATGATCACCGCGCCACAGTCGGCGGCGGTCTGCATCGCCTTCAGGATCTGCCCGTCGTCGCTGTAGAACACGCCGGGATAGGCCATGAACAGCTTGAAGCTGCTGATCCCCTCGTGTTCGGTGAGGTACTTCATCGCCTTCAGCGACTCATCGTCGACACCGCCGATGATCTGGTGGAAGGCGTAGTCGATCGCGCACTCGCCGTCGGCCTTGCGGTGCCATTCGGCCAGGCCGTCGAACACGTTCTCGCCGTACCGTTGCACGGCCATGTCGACGATGGTGGTGACACCACCCCACGCCGCCGCGATCGAGCCGGTCTCGAACGTGTCGCTCGCGAACGTGCCACCGAAGGGCAACTCCATGTGCGTGTGCACGTCGACCCCGCCGGGGATGACGTACTTGCCGGCGGCGTCGATGACCGTGTCGCAGCCCTCGTCGGTGAAGAACCCGGGTGCACCGAGTGCGCTGATGGTCTCGCCGTCGATCAGGACGTCCTGCGCGATCACGCCGGTGGTGGAGATGACCTTGCCGTTCTTGATGAGCGTCTTCGCCATGGTGGATCCCTTCCGTCGTTCGCTCAGTGCTCGACCAGTTCGCCGTACGCGTCGGGTCGACGGTCACGGTAGAACGCCCAGCGATCACGCACCTGCTTGATCTTGTCCATGTCGAGGTCGCGGACGATGAGCTCGGGCTGGTACGCATCGCCGACGTCGCCGACGAACTTGCCCTCGGGATCGACGAAGTAGCTCTGACCGTAGAAGTCGTTCTCGCCGAGCGGCTCGACGCCCACGCGGTTGATCGCGCCCACGTAGTACATGTTGGCCACCGCCGCCGCGGGCTGCTCGATGCGCCACAGGTACTCGCTGAGACCGCGGTGCGTGGCCGACGGGTTGAACACGATCTCGGCACCGTTGAGGCCGAGTGCACGCCAGCCCTCCGGGAAGTGGCGGTCGTAGCAGATGTACACGCCCACCTTGCCGACGGCGGTGTCGAAGATCGGGTACCCGCCGGTGCCGGGCTTGAAGTAGAACTTCTCCCAGAAGCCCTTGGTCTGCGGGATGTGCTGCTTGCGGTACTTGCCGAGGTACGTGCCGTCGGCGTCGATCACGGCCGCGGTGTTGTAGTAGATGCCGGCCTGCACGATCTCGTACATGGGCAGCACCATCACCATGCCGAGTTCCTTCGCGACGCTCTGGAACCGCTGGGTGGTGGGTCCGTCGGGGATGGCCTCGGTGTAGGCGTAGTACTCGGTCTCCTGCACCTGGCAGAAGTACGGACCGTAGAACAGCTCCTGGAAGCAGATGACCTGGGCGCCCTGCGCCGCGGCGTCCCGGGCGTACTGCTCGTGCTTGTCGATCATCTCGTCCTTGGTGCCCGGCCAGTCGGTCTGCACCAGTGCCGCGCGCACGGTGCGGCCCCCCGTCGACGTGTCGCTCATCGGGCGGATCGTAATGTTCCACCTGCCTGCTGACAATGGCGATATTGTGCCCGCACAAACCGTCACACGGCGTTCACGCGATCGTCGTGGTGCAGGCCCGACGGCCATCGGCCGTGGCAGAAAGGACGTCCGTTGGACCTCGCCGCCGTGATCGACGACCGCAGCGCGAAGGGCATCGCGGCCGCGATCGGACGGCTCGTGTCGGCCGGCCAGCTGCCTGCCGGTGCTCGCCTGCCCACCGTTCGCGAGTTGTCCCGCACCCTCGGCGTGTCGCCGACGACGGTGAGCGAGGCGTGGCAGACACTGGCGCGTGTGGGGGCGATCGACGCCCGGGGACGCCAGGGCACCTTCGTCCGACAGCCCACCGGGCTCGGCTCGCCGCGCCGGTACCGGCGCGTCACGGAGGGTCCGGGCCACTTCGCGCTCGACCTGTCGACGGGCACCCCCGATTCCGCACTGCTGCCCGACCTCGGGCCCGTGATCGCTCGGGTGAGCAAGCAGACCTTCACGTCGAGCTATCTCGACCACGCCGTGCTGCCCGCACTCGACGAGCGCCTCCGCGACGAATGGCCCTTCGCCGTGGAGGAGCTCACCGTGGTGGACGGGGCGATGGACGCGCTCGACCGCGTCGCCGAGGTGGTGGTGCGCCTCGGTGACCGCGTGGTGGTCGAGCATCCCACCTTCCCACCCTTGCTCGATCTGCTCGACCAGCTCGGCGCCGAGGTGATCGGGGTCGACGTCGACGACGAAGGCATGGTGGTGGCGCAGTTGCGCGACGCGCTCGCCCGCCGACCGGTGGCGGTGTTCAGCCAACCGCGCGCCCACAACCCGACGGGGGTGACCACCACGGAACGACGCGCCAAGGCGCTCGCCGACCTGCTGGTGCGCCACGACGCCCAGCTCGACGGCGCCGGCCCGGTGATCGTGGAGGACGACCACTCCGGTGACATCGCGAGCGGTGCGCTCGTGAGCGTCGGGAGGCGCCTGCCGTCGCGGACCGTGCACATCCGCAGCTACTCGAAGAGCCACGGTCCCGATCTGCGGTTGGCCGCGGTCGGCGGGGCGGGCGACGTGATCACCGCGGTCGCGAACCGACGGCTGCTCGGGCCCGGATGGAGCAGCCGCATCCTGCAGGCGGTGCTGCTCGAGATGCTCGACCACGACCCCACCCGCGAGGCGGTGGCAGCCGCCCGCGACGAGTACGCCGCGCGCCGATCGAACGTCGTCGACGTGCTCACCGCATCCGGGGTGGAGGTGACCGGCACCGATGGGATCAACCTGTGGATGCGGGTGCGCGACGAGCGCTCGGCGTTGCTCACGCTCGCCGCCCAGGGCATCGGCGCCGCGCCCGGCGAGCCGTTCCAGGTGCGTGCCGACGAACCGCATCTGCGGGTCACCGTCGGGCTGGTGCCACGCTCGGAGCAGCGCCTCGCCGGCCGGCTCGCCGAGGCCGCCGGTGCGCACCCCGCGCGCACGGGCCAACGCTGACCCGACCCCGCCCGACGCAGCTGGTCACATCGGCGACGGCCGGGTGAGCTCGTGTGCCATGGCGCATTCGGCGTCGAGGACGCCGG
>JACJWG010000013.1 GCA_020637235.1 Acidimicrobiaceae bacterium
TCGTGCCCGTGCTGTGGCTCGCACTGGGGGTGGCTTGGTGGTCGGTCGAGTGGGCGGCGCCGGGCAACGGCGCGGCCGACGCGGTGATCGTCGGCGTGCTCGCGCTGCTGGTGCTGCTGGCGATGGTGTGGCCCGACCTCGCGGGATCGTTGCTCGTCACGCTCGCCCTCACCACCCCGACGATCACGGCGATCGTGGCGGCGATCGACGACCGCACGTCGGCGGGGCCCGACGCCGGACCGTTCGGTCGAGTCGCGGCGGTGGTGGTGGCCGTGTCGGCGCCCTCGATCGTCGGAGCGTGGTTGCTGGCCCGCAGCCGGATCGGTGCACGCTCGAACACCTGAGGCGACCGCCGCCGTGCTAGACGGTGGGCGTGGACTCGCTGCCCCTGCTCACCACCGACCAGATGGCCTCGTTCGTGGCCCGCGGCTTCCTGCGGCTCGACGCCGTGGTGCCGCCCGAGATCAACGCCCAGGCGATGGACGAACTGCCACGCCTGTTCCGCTCGTGGCTCGACGAGTTCCGTGGTGCAGCAGCGCACGACGATGTCGACGGCGCCGACGCCGAGGTGCCGCTGCCCCGCTCGGGCACCGTGCTCGCCGACGCGTACGCGCCCGAGTCGGCGTTCGGCCGCATGGTGCGGGTGCCCGCCGTGGCGGGTGCGATCGTCTCGCTCGTCGGTGCCGACCCGGTGATCGATCACCACTTCGTGCACATCAAGACCGCCGGCGACCTGCACGCGCAGGGTCTGCACATGGACGCGATCGTCGACAGCGGGCCGGCGTTCGACATCCAGCTGTTCTGGTTCCCGCACGACGTCGCGCCCCGCGAGGGTGGGACGCGCTTCGTGCCGGGCAGCCATCTGCGGCGCGTCAACATGGACGACGTCGCCCGGTACCACCACCTGGCCGGCGAGCAGTACTACAGCGGCGACGCCGGCACCGTCGTGATCTTCCACCAGGGCCTCTGGCACGCGGGCGCCCCCAACCACGGCGGGCGCGACCGGGTGATGGGCAAGCTGCGGCTCAACCCCACCGTGCCTCAGGTACGTCTGTGGGACACGAGCGACCTCGACGGCCGCAACCGTGCCGACGACCACGTGTGGGCGCAGACCGAGCCCGACCAGGTGGCGGCCACGTTGCGCGGCAGCGAGCCGTGGTACGAGCCGTCGGTGCACCGGCTCGAGACCGTGCAGCGCGCCGTGCTGTGGCGGTACCTCACCGGCGATCCCACCTTCGACGTCGACTGGTACCTCACCCGCACCGAACGCCGAGACTCGCTGGCCTCCCGAGCCACCAGCGGAGCCGTGTCGTGAGCGCCCGACAGCAGGTGCTGATGCTGTGGCTGTCGGGCCCCGGCCTCGACGGGCGGGTGCTCGGCTGGACGATGTTCGACGGCACCGCCGGTGCCGGACCGCAGCTCGACGGCGACCCGCCGTACCCCACCGGGGTCCACGCCCTGCAGGACGGGTGGCGGATGATCCAGATGTCGCCGCTGCTGCCTCCGGCTCCCGGCCACGAGCGCGAGGTGTCGTTCCTGAAGCACGAGTTCGTGTTCGAGCGCATCGTCGACCTCGACGCCTGATCCGGAACTGGGAATCGGCGGCGTCGGACCCGAGGCTCCGGAGTACCGTCGCAGCATGGACAGCGGGGGCGACACGGCAGCCGATCCGGGACACGACTTCACGGCCGTCGACGCGCGCCGGCTCGTCGACGCGATCGCCCAGCTCGCGCAGATGGCCGGCCGCCTGCTGCCGGCACAGGCCCCGCCGCTCACGATCAAGCTGCGCGATCACCTGGGCGTCGCCGAGCAGGTGCCGAACACCTCGGCCACGTTCGACCCGATCGAGCAAGCCAACCTGCAGCTCGCCCTCGACGCGTTGCACGCCACCGCGGTCGGCTGGGACGAGATCGGCCTGTCATCCGAGCTGTCGCACTACGGCGGGGTGTCGCTCACCGCGTTCGTCGCGGGCACGTTCCACGGTCCGGGCGAGAGCGCACGGCAGTTGGTCTCGGTGCAGGTGAGCAAGGACGAGACGATCACCTGCCTCGTGTCCGGCATCGTGCTCACCGCGTTCGATGGCGTCCCCGTCGCGGCGATGGTGCACACGTCCGAGCACCGCGGCCCGCAGCGCTCGCTCGTGTTCGAGGTGGTGGCCGCCACGCAGCAGGCCGCCGACGCGTTCCTCGCCCGCGTGACGTCGCTCATGACCGAGCTGAACGTGCTGCGCGGCAAGGTGCTCTCGTTCGCGTTCAGCGAGTACGGGGGCTTCGGCCTGGCCTTCGCCGGGCTGCCGGCGGTGACCCGCGATCAGGTGGTGCTGCCGGCGTGGCAGCTCGACGCGATCGACGAGCACGCGATCGGCATCACCGAACTCCGGGATCAGCTCGTCGCCGCCGGCCAGCACCTGCGTCGTGGTCTGTTGCTCTACGGCCCGCCGGGCACCGGCAAGACCCACACCGTCGCCTACCTCGTCGGCCGGATGCCCGATCGCACCACGATCCTGCTGGGCGGTGCGTCGGTCGGCGCGCTCGGCCAGGCGGCATCGCTGGCCCGCAAGCTCGCGCCGGCGACGATCGTGATCGAGGACGTCGATCTGATCGGGATGGACCGTGGGTTGCCGGGCGGTGAGCACAACCCGATGCTGTTCCAGCTGCTGAACGAGATGGACGGGCTGGCCCCCACCGACGACGTGCTCTTCGTGCTCACGACCAACCGGGCCGACCTGCTGGAGCCTGCGCTGGCCGCCCGTCCCGGTCGCGTCGACCAGGCGTTGGAGATCGGCGTACCCGACGCCGCCGGGCGCCGGGCGTTGTTCGAGCTGTACCTCGGCGAGCCGGTGGATGCCGCGACGCTGGCCGACGCCGTCGACCGCACGTCCGGGGTCGCGGCGGCATTCGTGAAGGAGCTCGCGCGACGCGCGACGTTGCGCCGGATCCGCCACGGTGGCGAGCCTGGCGCCGCCTTGGCGCACGTGGTGCACGAGATGGTCCGCACGGCGACGCCACTGCTGCGTTCCACGCTCGGCGCGGGCGGCGACTCGATCCGGCGGTCGACCGACACCTGATCGGCGGGTGAGCGCCGGCGCGATCAGCGCACGGCGGCGAAGGCGAGGCGCAGGCCGTCGGCGATCGCGAGCGGCAGCGACGGGTCGGTGAACATCTGGTTGGTGAGCACCACCACGGTCACCCGGCGTGCCGGGTCGTTGCGCCACACCGTGCCGAGCCCGCCGGTCCACCCGTACGAGCCGGCCGGCGCCGTGGGGTCGTCGGTGCCCACCTGCACCCCGACGCCGAATCCCCAGCCCTCCCGACCCTCGGGATCGAGGTCGAGTCGCTGCTCGGACGTGAGCTGGTCGGTCGTCATCTCGCGTACGAGGGCAGGCGACATCAGCAGTGCCCCGTCAGGGGCGACCGCACCGTCGAGCAGGCAGCGTCCGAAGCGCAGCACGTCGTCGACGGTCGACACCAGACCGCCTCCGCCGGAATGCAACGGCGGATCGCCGGCCCAGTGGCCGTCGGCCGTGTCCCACACCGCGAGGACGCCGGTCGACGGATCGCTGCCCCAGCAGTCGCCGAAGCGGTCGAGCCGGTGCGGCTCGACGGCGAAGGCGGTGTCGTGCATGCCGAGCGGTCCGGTGATCCGTTCCTGGAACACATCGCCGAGCCGCTCGGTCGTGACCCGCTCGACGAGCACGCCGAGCACCTCGGCCGACAGGTGGTACCGCCACCCACTGCCCGGCTGGTGCTCGAGCGGCACCGACCCGACGATCGCCATCAGCCGGTCCGCTGTCGGCATGGTGCTCGGGGTGGGTGGTCCGAGCACGAGCCCCGCCGCGGCCAGCGGGCCGAGCGTCAGCTGTGCGGATCGTCCGCTGAAGTCGTAGCCGAGGCCCATCCGGAACGTGAGCAGGTCCCGAACCGTGATCGGCCGCTCGGCGGGCACCGTCTGGTCGAGCGTCGTCGCTCCGGGCACCAGCACCCGGCGATCGGCGAGCTCGGGCAACCAGGGATCGACCGGGTCGTCGAGCCCGATCCGTCCTTCGTCGACGAGCATCAACGCAGCCAGCGCGGTGAGGGGCTTCGTCATCGACGCGATGCGCACGATCGAGTCGCGCCGCATCGGGCGACCGCCGGCATCGAGCCGGCCGGCAGCGCCGACGTGGGTCCGGTCGTCGGTCGCCACGGCCCACACCGCACCCGGCGTGCGGTCGAGCACCTGCCCGGCCACGGCGGCGTCGAGTTGCGCCAGTGCGTCGTCGTCGAGTTCGGTCATGCCGGTCGGACGTGCCGCTCGGGCCGAAGTCATCGGCGCAGCATCATGCCGGTGCTGGCACGAGGCACGGCGAAGCCGAACTTGCCGTAGAGCCAGTCGACGTCGGCGAACAGGCTGACGATCGTGCTCGCCGGCAGCGAGTGCACGTACGCCATGACCGACTCCATCACCAGCCGCGACAGCCCACGCCCTTGGAACTCGGGGTGCACGGCGATGTCGGTCACCTGCACGTGCAGACCGTCGCCGACCACCCGGCCCATCGCGACCAGCCGATCACCGTCGCGAACGCTGACCGCGTGCAGCGATCGGGGGAGTGCCGCCGCGGCAGCGGGGCGATCCATCGCCGACAATCCCGCAGCGATGCGCAGGTCGCAGAACTCGTCGACGTCGGGCACGGTCTCGGTCAGTTCGAACACGCGCCCACCCTGCCACGCCGCGGCAGGTCAGACGATCTCGCGCCACGCCGCCAGCCGTGCGGCACTGTCGTCGCCGGGAACCGGCAACTGACACACCACCCGCAGGCTCGGCCACTCGCTGGCGGTGAGCTGCTGGTACTCGAACACGAGCTCGCCGGCGCGAGGGTGGTGGTAGGTGCGCACCCGGGTGCGGAAGCTCGCCACGTCGGCGAGATCCCACCACGTCGCGAACTCGGTGCTCGCCCGGCGCAGGCGATCGACGAGCGACACCACCCGCGCATCGGTCCGCAGCGCCGCGGTGCCGGCGCGGAACTCGGCGAGGATCCGCCGCGCCTGGTCGGGCCAGTCGCCCACCAGCGACCGCGCGGTGGGCTCGGCGAAGATCACCCAGAGCAGGTTGCGCTCGTCGTCGGCGAGCCGCTCGATCGTCGGGTACAGCCTGGCCTGGGCACGGTTCCACGCGAGGAACTCCCAGCGTGGCCCGAGCACGTACGCGGGCGCGGGCTCCATCGACTCGATCAACCGCACCAGCGCGTCGGGTGCCTGCTCGACGGCATCGGTCGGCAGGTCGGGCACCCGTGACGCCAGTGCCAGCAGGTGGCGGCGGCCGGCGTCGTCGAGGAGCAGGGCGCGAGCCAGCGCCTCGAGCACGTCGACCGAGGCGTTGATCCGGCGGCCCTGTTCGAGCCACGTGTACCAGGTGACCGACACCCCGGCGAGCATCGACACCTCCTCGCGGCGCAGGCCCTTCGTGCGACGCGCCCGCCCACCGGGCAATCCGACGTCGGAGGGGGTCAGCGCGTCGCGGCGCGCACGCAGGTAGGCGCCGAGCTCCTCTCGCTGATCCATCGGCCCATTCCACCAGACGCGCACGACGCCGGCGCGAGGCGTTCGGTCCCGAACCGGGTGCTGCCGGTACCCTCCACCCATGGCCACCGACACCCCGATCGCCGACCCGTCGCTCGACCCGATCCTCGCCGACCTCGCCGAGCTGGTGGGCGTCGAGTCGCCATCGCACGACCTCGTCGCGCTGCAGCGTTGCGCGGAGGTGCTGGCCGGGATCGTCGAGCGCCGCCTCGGCACGCGGCCCGAGCTCGTCGACACGCCCGCCGGGCCGATCGTGCACTGGCGCGCCCCGGGTGAGGCGAAGGTGCTGATCCTCGGCCACCACGACACCGTGTTCCCGATCGGCACGCTCGCCCGCCGACCGTTCGCCGTCGCCGACGGGTGCGCCACCGGCCCCGGGGTGTTCGACATGAAGGCCGGCATCGTGCAGGCGATCCACGCGGTCGCTGCGCTCGCCGACCCGAGCGGCGTGGAGATCATGATGACGCCGGACGAGGAAGTGGGGTCCGAGGCGTCACGCGCCCTGCTCGAGGCTCGTGCCGCGGCGTGCGGCCGGGTGCTGGTGCTCGAGCCGAGCGCCGACGGTGGTGCACTGAAGACCGGCCGCAAGGGCGTCGGCACGTTCGAGGTCGTGGTGCACGGGAAGGCGTCACACGCCGGACTCGAACCCGAGAAGGGCGTCAACTCGCTCGTCGCCGCCGCCGAACTGATCGGCTCGATCGCCACCTTCGGCGACCCGGCGCTCGCCACCACGGTGACGCCGACGATGGCCACCGCGGGCACCGCCGAGAACGTCGTGCCGGCCGAGACACGGGTGCGTGTCGACGTGCGCATCGTCGAGCCCGCCGAGCAGCAGCGGCTGGAGGGCGCGATGACGGCGCTGGCGGAGCGGGGCACATCGGTCGCGGGCGCGACGATCGAGATCCTCGGTGGCATCAACCGGCCGCCGATGCACCCGCGTGCATCGGCCGCGCTCTTCCCGGTCGCCGTCGAGGCGGCTCGCGCCGCCGGCATCGGCGACGTCGACGGGGTGGCCGTCGGCGGGGGGAGCGACGGCAACTTCACCGCTGCGCTGGGCATCCCCACCCTCGACGGCCTCGGCGCGGTGGGTGGCGGCGCGCACGCCGATCACGAGTACGTCGTGGTCGCCACGATCGTGCCCCGCACCCGGATGCTCGCCGAACTGATGTCGCGCCTCTGATCGAGGCGCTCGCCGTTCAGACGATCCCGGCGGGCGAACCCGTCGCGCGGATCAGATACGCCATCGCGTCCGACGTGGTCATCGGCTTCGCGAACAGGTAGCCCTGCGCGAGGTGGCAGCCGAAGGCGCGCAGCTCGTCCAGCTGCTCGGGCGTCTCCACCCCTTCGGCGATCGCGGCGAAGCCGAGCTCGCGGGTGAGCGAGAGCACCAGCTGCACCAGCTCGCTCTCGCCGTGCACGAGGCTGCGGTCGATCTTCACGTAGTCGGCCGAGAACTGCTTCAGCATCGACAGGTTCGAGTAGCCGGTGCCGAAGTCGTCGATCGCGAACCGCACCCCGAGGTCACGCAAGGCGTCGAGCCGCGGGCGGGCGGCCGCCAGCTCGTCCATCACCATCTCCTCGGTGATCTCGATCGTCAACGCCGACGGCGTGAGCTGTGCCGCGCTCAGCGCGTCGCGCACCACGCTCACCAGGTCGGGATCGAGGAGCTGATGCCGCGACAGGTTGATCGACATGGTGGCTCGCGGCGACACGAGGCGCATGCGCGACGCCGTGAGCGTGGCCTCGCGCACCACCAGCCGACCGAACGATCGCGCGAAACCGGCGCTCTCGACGACCGGCATGAACTCCTTCGGCTGCAGCAGCCCACGGCGCGGGTGCAGCCAGCGTGCCAGGGTCTCGAAACCGATCACGTCGCCGGTCACCGTCTGCACGATCGGTTGGTAGTGCAATTCGATCTCGCCCTGACCGATCGCCACGCGCAGGTCGTCCTCGAGCTGCATCCGTTCGTCGGCCCGCACGCGCATCTCTCGGTCGAACACCGCGACGCGCCGCCGGCCGAGGCGCTTGGCCGCGTACATGGCGAGATCGGCCTGCTGCACCAGCTCTGACGCCGACACCTCGGGGCCGCCCATCGCGATGCCGATGCTCATCGACACCTCGTGTGCCCGGCCGTCGATCTCCATGGGTTGACGCACCACGTCGATGAACCGCTGGGCGATCGCGGTGGCCGCCTCGGGGTCGGCCGCTTCGCGGCACACCACGACGAACTCGTCGCCGCCGAGACGGCCGACCAGGTCGACCGCTCGGGCCGAGTCGACGAGGCGGTTCGCGACCGAACGCAGCAGGTGATCGCCGACCGCATGGCCGAGGCTGTCGTTCACGAGTTTGAAGCCATCGAGGTCGCCGAAGAGCACGGCGACGGGTTCGCCGGCGGCGAGCGATTCCGAGAGCGCACGGAAGAGCTGCTGGCGATTGGGCAGCCCCGTGAGCAGGTCGTGGCCGGCCTCGAACGCGAGTCGGTGTTCGAGCGCCTTGCGGTCGGCGATGTCGCGGCAGATGACGGCGAACGACTCGACCTGGCGGGCGTCGTCGGGCAGGTCGCCCTCGGCGTCCACCCCGCCGAGCAGGCCCACCACCACCGCCGACGTCGGGTGCGCGCGACCGTCCGCGTCGAGCACGTCGAGCTCACCGTTCCACGCCGCGCCCGCGTCCACGGCTTCACGGATCTCTCGCGACAGCATGTCGCGCTGGTGTGCCGCGATGCAGCCCGGCGCGTCGGCGAGCGGGATGGTGGTACGGCCGAAGAACTTCTGTCCGGCGGCGTTGAGGTAGTCGAGATGGGGGCGGTACGACGCGATCACGACGATGTCGGAGGTGGCGTCGGCGATCGAGCGGAACTGCTCGAGCTTGCGCCGGTTGTCGAGGTCCTCGTGCACGTCCTGCAAGGTGAGCGCAGCGCCGATCAGCACGCCGTCGTCGTCGACCATCGGTGCGGTGATCACGCGGATGTCGCGCACGCCGAGATCGGGGTGCACCACACGCATGCCCCGCCGCATCCCGCGACCGGCACGGATGGCTTCGTGCATCTCGACCAGCACCCCGACGTCGGCGGGGTGCACGTGGCGTGCGAACGACGCCAGATCGGTGGGCGGGTCGTCCACCTGGATGAAGTCGGTGATCAAGGCGTTGACGAGCGTCGTGCGGCCGTCGAGGTCGACGGTGAGGATCCCGATCGGTGCGGTGTCGACCGAGGTGCGCAGTCGCCGCTCGTGGTCGTGGGCGCGGGTCGCGGCCTCGGCGACCTCACTCAGCAGATCGCTCACCAGCCCCAACACGATCCCGGCGGCGAACGTGGGGACGGCCCACATCGGCACCATCCACACCGATTCGAACACGTCGCCGACGGCCAGTGCGTGCGGCACCAGCATCCCGACGACGACGGGCCACGCCTGCCGCAACCCCACCGCCACCGCGAAGCCGACCGGCACGATCGTGAACCACACGAGCAGCGACAACCGTCCGGGCGCGTCCGACGCCACGAACGCCACGACGAGCAGCGTCGAGGCCACGGCGACGCGTGCCGTGGCGGCTCGCACCGGAACACGACGGACGTACGACGCCGCTGCCACGACCTGGCACCCGATCGCCGCGACGAGCAGCGCCGACACCGAGCCCTCGACGATCTCGAGCAGGGTGACGTGCAGGCCGACGCACCACAGCAGGAGCGGCTCACCGTGTCGGAGCAACCGCTGGGCGAGCGCCGACCGGTCGCGGAGGATCACATGGCTCGTCCGTCCCGGCACGCGCCGCGACCACCCGGACACTCCGCCGATCCGCACCCGGACGACGCTAGCAAAGCTCGGGACCGGCCGATCCGGTCGGCTCGCCGCCGTTCAGTGGTCGATCACCAGCAGCCGGTCAGCGACCGTCACCGAGTTCGAACAGCCCGGCTCCACTGCCGATCGTGCCCGCCTGGCGATAGACGTCGAGCTTGGAGCGGCTGTCGTCGATGTCGAGGTTGCGCATCGTGAGCTGGCCGATCCGGTCGAGCGGCCCGAACGCCTGGTCCTCGACGCGCTCCATGCTCAACCGCTCGGGGGCGTAGGTGAGGTGGGGGCCGGTCGTGTCGAGGATCGAGTAGTCGTCGCCGCGGCGCAGGCGCAACGTCACCTCGCCGGTGACCGCCGAACCGACCCAGCGCAGCAGCGGCTCGCGCAGCATCAGGCTCTGCGGGTCGAACCAGCGGCCCTCGTAGAGCAGGCGGCCGAGCCGGCGACCCATCGTGCGGTAGTTCTCGATGGTGTTCTCGTTGTGGATGGCGGTGACGAGCCGCTCGTAGGCGATGTGCAACAGTGCGAGGCCGGGGCCCTCGTAGATGCCGCGGCTCTTGGCCTCGATGATCCGGTTCTCGATCTGGTCGCTCATGCCGAGGCCGTGACGGCCCCCGATGCGGTTCGCCTCGTCGACGAGCGCCACCTGGTCGGCGAACTCCTGACCGCCGATGGCCACCGGCCACCCCTCGTGGAAGCGGATGCTCACCGTCTCGGCCGCGATCTCGACGTCGTCGCGGTAGTGAGCGACGCCCATGATCGGCTCCACGATGTCCATGCTCGTGCCGAGCTCCTCCAGCAGCTTGGCTTCGTGGGTGGCGCCCCAGATGTTGGCGTCGGTCGAGTACGCCTTCTCCTTGCTGGCGCGGTACGGGAGGTTCCGGGTGGTGAGGAACTCGCTCATCTCGGCGCGACCGCCGAGCTCGTCGACGAACTGCTGGTCGAGCCACGGCTTGTAGATGCGCAGTGCGGGGTTGACGAGCAGGCCGTAGCGGTAGAAGCGCTCGATGTCGTTGCCCTTGTAGGTGCTGCCGTCGCCCCAGATGTCGACGCCGTCGTCCTTCATCGCCTGGACGAGCAAGGTGCCCGTGACGGCACGACCGAGCGGGGTGGTGTTGAAGTAGGTCTTGCCGGCGGTGGTGATGTGGAACGCCCCGCACTGCAACGCCATCAGCCCCTGCAGCACCAGTTCGGCGCGGCAGTCGACGATGCGTGCTTCCTCGGCGCCGTACTCCTTGGCCCGGCCTGGCACACCGGGCAGGTCGGGTTCGTCGTACTGGCCGAGGTCGGCGGTGTAGCAGTAGGGGATCGCCCCCTTCTCGCGCATCCACGCGACGGCGGCGGAGGTGTCGAGTCCTCCGCTGAACGCGATCCCGACTCGTTCTCCCACCGGCAGCGACATCAACACCTTCGACATGGACGCCGACGCTACCGGCGGTGGTCCGGGTCCCTCGCGATCCACTGGTCGAGCACCGAGTGGAAGTGCCGCACCTTCGTCTCCTGGTACGTCGCCAGCGTGACGCCTTTGCGGAGCGAGGCCAGCCCTCGCTGCACCTGCCGGAGGTTGGACATGTCCTGCTCGAACACCTGGGCGAGCATGCCGAGTTCCGGCGCGTCGGTCCAGGGCTGATCGGCTTCGAGCCAGTGCACGGGTGCCGGCGCAGGTCGGGGCTGCGACGGGTCGTACGGGTCGAGGAACATGCACTCCATCACCGACGTGTCGTGGCGATCCTCGAACGGTCGGAATCGGTAGGTGATCCGGTTGTAGGCACCCCACGGATGCAGGTTGGGGAACAACGTGTAATAGAAGGAGTCGGCGAGTTCTGCGTCGCTCAGCCGTTCGGCCTCGTCGGCGCCGATCACTCGCGCGAGGCGGGCTCGGGCGCCGGCGGCCACCGCAGCACGTGCGGTCGTCCCGTCGGGAAGGGCCACGAGCGATGGTTCACCCGGGCGACGTCCGGTCATCGTGTCGAACACCAGCTGTTCGTCCGTCGCCCCGCGCAGCGACGGGCTCGGCGTGCCGTTCGGAGTGATCGCACGGCTCAGGTTGCCGCTCCAGTCGTACTGGCTGTTCGTGTCGCCGATGGCGGGCAGCAGTTGGGGGTGCGTCGACGCCACGTGAAAGGCTTCCATGAACGCCTCCTGGGTCACCTTCCAGTTCGCCCGCACCACCCGGGCGACGTGGACGGCGGTGTACCGGCGCTCGAGCGGCCACGACGAGAACTGCTCGGGCAAGAGGCCGAGGAAGTCCTCGAGCGGTGCGGCAGCGGGGTCGGGGTTGACGAAGACGAAGCCACCCCAGGTTCCGACGCGCAGCGCTGGCAACGACCACTCGTCCGCCCGGACGTGCGTGAAGTCCCACTCGCTCGGTACCTGTTTCAGCGATCCGTCGAGGTGCCAGCAGAACCCGTGGAACGGACAGCGCAGGTCTGCGACACGGCCGTCGCGTTCGCGCAGCAGACGACCGCGGTGCAGGCACGCGTTGGGGAACGCGCTGATCCGGTCCGGCGCGGATCGCACCAGCAGGTACGACCGATCGCAGATGTCGTACACGTACGTGTCGCCCACCTCGGGCAGATGCTCCTCACGGCAGGCCATCTGCCAGACGCGATCCCACACCCGCTCCTTCTCGAGTTCGTGGAACGCGCGGTCCGTGTAGCGCTCGGCGGGGAGGTCGTGATCGCCGAGTGGCTCCCATTGCCGCCATCGCAGCGCCAGCGGCACGCACTCGGGACGAGTGTCGCGGTCGAGCAGCTCGTGATAGGACGGGCCGGGCGATCGTGTCGACGGCGAGCTGTCGTGCGGCGTGGTCGGATGCATCGGCGGACCCCCTCGGGAGCGCCGTCCGTCGTCGGCATCCGGCCCCCGCCGGGCGCCCGGCGCGGCGCGATCGAGCCGAGCGTAGCGGCGCTGTCGATCAGGCGCGGCGGTAGCGACCGGCGAACGACGCGACGCTGATCGACGCGCCGGCGAGGGCCGCGGCCAGCTCCACCCAGCCGAGGCGCGAGAACCGACCGAGGTCGACCGCGGCCACCCCGGCCAGGACGGCACTCACCCCGAGACCGACGAGGGGCACGAATCGCATGGGGCGGCTCGCGAGCACGATCATCAGCAGCGGACCGTAGAACGGCAGGAGCTGCACCAGGAACAGTCGGGGCTCGGCGGGTGGACCGAGCCACCACGTCGACAGGCCCAGCGTCCGCGAGCTGCGCCACACCGACGCGAGCACGAGCACGACGCCCACCCACACCACGACGGTGGTGGTGCGCCAGGCGCCGGTGAGCTCACCGGGCCGCGGCGGCCGGGCCGATCCGGCCGGGTGAGGCGGCGCCTGGACGGCGGGGTCGAGTGCCTGCGGCGGGGCGAGACCGGGGCCGGTCGGCGGGGGCGGGGGCAGGCTGCTCATCGCGAGGTCGCAGCGTATCGCTGCAGCTCGATGGCTAGCCTTCGGCGGGTGGAACCCCGGCGCGCCGAGACGCTCACCATCTTCTTCCCGATGTGGAACGAAGAGGCGTACATCGAGCGCACCGTGGGTGCCGGCAAGGAGGTCGCCGACGAACTGCTCGCCGCCGGCACCATCGCCGACTACGAGTTGATCATCGTCGACGACGCCTCCACCGACCTGACGCCGAAGATCGCCGACGAGATGGCGGCGGCCGACCCGCGGGTGCGCGTGGTGCACCACCCGGTGAACCGCAAGCTCGGCGGCTCGATCAAGACCGGGTTCGCCAGCGCCACCGGCGACCTCGTGCTCTACACCGATGCCGACCTCCCCTTCGACATGGCCGAGCTGCACAAAGCCATCCGGCTGCTGCGTTACTACGAGGCCGACATCGTCAGCGCCTACCGGTTCGACCGGGTGGGGGAAGGGCCGTCGCGTGCCATCTACACCTTCTTCTACAACGTGCTCATCCGGCGCCTGTTCGGGGTACGCATGCGCGACATCAACTTCGCGTTCAAGCTCTGCCGTCGCTCGGTGTTCGATCACGTCACGCTGCGCAGCGAGGGCTCGTTCATCGACGCCGAACTCATCATCCGCGCCCGCAAGCTGGGATTCCACGTCATCCAGTTCGGCGTCGACTACTTCCCCCGCACGAGGGGCGAGAGCACGCTGTCGTCGTTGACGGTGATCAAGCGGATCGTCGTCGAGATGCTCACCTTGCGACGCGAGCTCCGAGGTCTCACCCCCATCCGCTGATCGGACCCGCGGGCGCGCCGCCGGCGCGGGTTGGTATCGTGCCGGGACCGTTCGTCCACCCCTGCGCGCCGATCAGGACCCTACCACGTGAGCACTCGCCGGCCCTCCGGTCCCGCCGGACCCCGACCCATGCGCCGCCATGGCGATGTGTCGCGCCCGGGGATCGGCGATCCCGGCCTGACCGACGATCGCACACCGGTCGATCGCACACCGGTCGATCGAACTCCGGTCGATCGAACTCCCGTCGATCGCACACCACGGGCCCGACCACGGCCGGTTGCCGATCCGACCGCCGAGACCCGCCGGCTCCGGCGCGAGCCGGGCACACGCGCCCACGGCGATCCACGCGAGACCACCCGCGAGACCTCCCGCGAGCACACCCGTCCGCTCGCCCGTCGGAACGGTGCCCCGGCAGGTCGCGTCGCCGCCCGACCGCTCGCCGCCCAGGACGTCGGCGAGACCAAGCGCTGGCTGCCGGCGCTGGCCGCCGGTGCCGTGCTCGTCGTGGTGGTCGCCGCCGGGATGTCCGGCCGCAGCGAGGGCGACTCGGGCGACACTGCGCCCGCCACGACGGCCACGGACGGGGGCGTGCTGCCCGTGGCGACCGACGTCACGGTCGCCACCACCTCGGCGATCTCGGTCGACACGACCCTGACCGCGATCCCGAAGACCACGTTCGCCCAGCCGCTCGCGATGGGCGCTGCCGGCGAGGACGTCCGACAGCTGCAGACCCGCCTCACCGAGCTCGGGTTCGTGCCGGGCGAGATCGACGGTTACTTCGGCAGCCTCACGCAGCAAGCGGTGTGGGCGTACAAGAAGCTCGTCGGGAACCTGACCTGGCAGGAGTTCGACAACAGCGACGACAAGACCGTCGTCACCAACGAACTCTGGCAGCAGATGCAGGACCCGATCTCGATCTCGCCACGACGCCCGCAGGGCGCCGGGTCCACGCACGTCGAGGTGTACCTGCCACAGCAGGTGCTGGCGGTGTTCACCGACGACGCACCGGTGTTCGTGGCCCACATCTCCACCGGCGAGCTGCTGCCCGACGGTGTCACGCCCGCCACGTTCTGCGAGACCGTCACCATCGACGTCGATGCGAACGGCAACCCGCTGAGCGAGCCCGAGGAGAAGGCGATCTGCGCCGAATCGAAGACGCCCGGTGGCCTGTTCCGGTTCACCCGCCGCTACGAGGGCAAGCGCGTCGGCCCGCTCGGCGGCATGCTCAACCCGGTGTACTTCAACTACGGCATCGCCGTGCACGGTGCCGAGAACGTGCCCACGCATCCCGCCTCGCACGGGTGTGTGCGCATCCACAACTCGCTGTCGCACGTGTTCCCGGGCCTCGTCGCCAAGGGCGACCGCATCCTGGTGTGGGGCCACGACGGCAAGGAGCCCGAGTACTACACCCGCAACGAGAGCCTGCCGTCGTTCAACCGCCCCGACCCGAACGCCACCACGACGACCTCCACGTCCACCACGACGACCACGGCGGCGCCGGCGACCACCGAACGGCAGGCGCCCACCACCACGAAGCCGGCGCCCACCACGACGGCCAAGCCCGCGCCCACCACCACCGTGGCGCCCACCACCACGGTGGCGCCCACCACCACCGTGCCGCCGGTCGTCACCACCGTCGCAGCCGCGCCGTCGCCCTGACCGTTCGGACGGCCGTCGCCCGGAGCGGGCGGCGCTCGATCAGCTCGATCAGCTCGACGTGCGCGAGCGGATCAGCTCCGCGAGCTCGAGTGGACGGTCGCCCTGCACGCTGTGCCCTGCCCCCTCGACCACGGCGAGCGCCATGGTGGGCTGCCGGCGCCGTGCCTCGGCGACGTCGTCGTCGTCGACCACCGGGGACACCCCACCGCGCACCAGCAGCAGCGGGCACGCCACGCGCTCGAAGTCGTCCCACAGCGGCGACAACGTGGGAGCCGTCTCGGTCGCGTCGGTGGCGGCTGCCGTGGTGCGACCGTGACCCCGCCGGTCGTAGCGCCACTGCCAGCTCCCGTCGTCGAGCTGCTTCGCGTTGTGGAGGATGCCGCGCCGGAGCGAGCTGAGCGTGCGCGTCGGGTTGTGCTCGATGGTGCGCTCGAGCAGCGACTCGAAGCTCGGGAACGTCTGCGGTCCGTTGACGAAGTCCAGCACCGCCTTCGCCTTCACGCCGTTGACCCCCGGCGTGATGTCGACCATCACCAACGAACGCACGAGGTGGGAGTGACGCACGGCGAGCTGCATCGAGGTGAGACCACCGAGCGACATGCCGACGACCAGTGACGCCCGCGGTGCGAGTGCGGACACCACCACGGCCACGTCGTCGGCGAGCCGTGACGGGGTGTAGTCGCCGTCGTCGCGCCAGTCGCTGTGCCCGTGACCGGGCAGGTCGACCGCGAGCGCTCGCCGGCCGAGCGCCATGATCGTCGTGTCCCAGGTGTGCGCGTTCTGCGACCCGCCGTGCACGAAGACGATCTCGACGTCGTCGACGGCGCCTTCGCCCCACACCAACGCGCTCACGCGGTGGCCGTCGGCCAGGGCGACCGATTCCCGGCGCACGACCGGTGGAGCCTCGAAGGGCAGGCCGTACTCGTGGGCGTTCTCGTGGAACAGGCCGAACTCGTCGTAGTCGATGCGTTCCGACATCTCGTCATCCTCGCAGCCGTGCCCGGCGTGCGGCGGAGCGGAGATCAGATCGCTGCGTCGGGCACGCCCACGACGTCGATGTGGCAGCTGAGCACCTGAGCGAGCAAGCCGCTGCGCTCGTGGGCGGTGTACACCTCGAGACCCACGTCGACATCGGGCCGGTGCACGGCGTCGATCAGCAGCCGCTTCGCCTGGCGGTGCGCTCGTACGGCACGCACCCGGCCGTCGTGGCTGCGGTCGAGCCCGATCGCCACGCGCAGGATGCCGGCGAGGACACGCACGACGTGCTTGGCCTCGGGGTCGAGCGCCTGGAACTCGGGATGCGACGGCTTCGGGGCGCTCTTGCGGTGGTAGCGCGCGATCAGCGCGATCAGTTCGATCTCGTGGTCCGTGAGACCCGCCAGTTCGCTGTGGCGGATGACGTAGTACGAGTGCAGGTGGTGCTTGCTGTGGGCGACGACGAGGCCGACGTTGGCCAGCATCGCTGCCGCTGCGAGGTGGCGGCGCGCTGCGGCGGGCAACCGGTGCATGCTCGCGGTCGCGTCGAAGAGCTGGAGCGCGAGGTCGGCGACGTGGGCACTGTGGGCGACGTCGTCGTCGCATCGTTCGGCGAGCGCCCGCACGCTCTGCTCGGCCACGTCGCGCAAGTGGTGCAGTTCACCGTGGTCGGCGTTCCTCGCGATCGTGTCGAGCAACACGCCTTCTCGCAGGGCGCCCTCGCTGAACGTGAACGTCGCGACGTCGAACGCCTCGGCCACGCATTGCAGCACCAGGGCACCGGCCACGACGATGTCTGCCCGGCCGGCCTCGAGGCCCGGCAACGTCGCGCGTGCGTCGGGCGTGCGCTTCGCGACCAGATCGTGCACCACCCGCTCGACATCGGCGCGTGAGAACTCGAACCGGTTCAGGGTCTGCGGCAAGGTCCGGAGCCGTGACGTCGCCACCATCGTCGCCACCGTCTCGGCGGTTCCCGACGACGCGATCGCGACCTCGAAACCGTGCTGGGCCACGTCACGCTCGAAACCGGCGAGGATCGATCGCACGTACGAGCGGCAGGCCGCCACGGCGCGCGGCGTGCACATGCCGCCGGGGAAGAACCGATCGGTGAGACGCACGGCGCCGAGCTTGAAGCTCCGTGCCGCGAGGGTGGCGCCACGTTCGCCGACGAGCACCTCGGTGGAGCCGCCGCCGATGTCGCACAGCAGCAGTCGCTGGTCGAACGCTGGCACCGACTGCAACACCCCGAGATGGATGAGCCGGGCCTCCTCGACGCCGGAGATCACCTCCACCTCGATGCCGGCCTCGCGCCGGGCTCGCACGATGAAGACCTCGGCGTTCTCCGCCTCGCGCACGGCGCTGGTGGCCACGGCGCGCACGGCGGCCCCGTGGCTGTCCGCGATCTGCTTCATGCGACGCAACGACTGCACGCCACGTTCGATCGCGTCGTCGGACAGCGTCTTCATGTCCCCGCCGCCGTGGCCGAGCCGGATCGTCTGCTTCTCGCGCGTGACGATCTCGTAACCCGCTTCGACGCCGGCGCCACGCCGCCGCGCGACCACGAGGTGGAAGCTGTTGGTGCCGAGGTCGAGCGCGGCGACGGCGCCGGGATCGGATGTCACGGCGGGGGAGGGATCAGCCGATCCGGTTCTGGCAGGCGGGCAGCCCGCCGAGGACCCCGGCACGGAACGAGTCGATCTTCTCGAACGCCGTGCCGTTCACGTTGTCGCTCGTGGCTTCGTCGCCGAGCGCCACGGCGGTGATGACGGCTTCGTCGAGGTCGCCCGCCGACAGGACGATCTCCTGGTTCGGGTTGTTGGGGATCGGGAAGCCCGTGTCGCTCACCTGACCCGACGGCACGATGTCGATGATCCAGGCGCCGACGAGGCAGTCGTTCAGCAGGACGCGGGGTTCGCCGGACAGCGAGCTCTGGAGCGCCACCTGGACGGCGTCGCTGTACGCACTGGCGAGCGGGTAGCCGAACGACAGGTCGCCGAGGCGTGCGTACAGGTCCTGCACGAACACCTCGTCGAACACGATCGTGTTGGTGGAGGTGCAGAAGGTGGCGTCGTTGGTGAGGTCGGAGGCGGCGAAGCTGTCGCACGCCGGTTCGGCGCCGGGCTGGAAGGGCTGGAGCGTCGGTGGGGTGAACGCGACGCCGGCATTGGTGAGCGTGGGCTCCCAGAAGATGTCGAGCGCTGCCGGGAGGAGTTCGAGGATGTCGGCGTACGGCAGGTTGCCGCCGGTCTCGAAGTCCTCCGCGGTGAAGGTGAGGTCGATGCGCGGGTTCGGGTTCTGGATGAAGTCCGCGCAGCGCTGCGCACCCTTCAAGAAGCCCTCCTGGAACGCGCCGACGCGGTCGAACGCGGTGCCGTGGCCGGACGGGTCGAGCACGTCGGTGCCGACCGGGTCGCGCACCTCGATCATCGCGATGATGCCGCTCTTCACGTCCTGGTCGCCGAAGGTGAGCAGGTCGCTCTCGCCGAGCGCCACGTGGGCCGCCCATGCGCCGGCGAAGCAGTCGGCCTGCTGCTCGGTGTCGACGGTCGGCAGGTTCAGATCGAACACGCCGGCGCGCTGCTGGATCGCGTGGCCGTACTCGTGGGCGGCCACGACGCCGACCGCGGCGGCGCCGAGGTTCGACACGAGCTCGGGCAGGAGTTGGGCATCGTCGTAGACGATGATGTCGCCGCACCAGGTGTAGAACGCGTTGTACTCGACGAGTTCGTAGGGCACCGGACCGTCGCAGCTGTCGGGCAGCGGGGTGCGGTCGGGGTAGTGGGCGTAGATCCCCGCCACCGGCTCGAAGGCGCCGCCGTACAGGGTCGGGTACACCTCGGTCCACCAGTCGGTGAGATCCTGGAACGATGCGTTGAGGAAGTTGTCGTAGGGCTGCCCGGGATGGTTGTCGCCGAAGTCGATGATCGGCTCGCCGACCGGTGGCGGTGTCGTGTCCTCCGGTGGCTCGAGCGGGCTGTCCGGATTGGTCGACACCGTCGGGTCCTGCGGATCCGGCTGATCAGGGATCGTCTGGTCCGGACTCGTCTGGTCCGGGACGGTGACGTCCGGATCCTGGATCGCACCGTCGGATCGTCGGGCAGAGACGCCCTGGTCGGACGAACCGCAAGCGGCGAGCACCATCGCAGCGGCCACGAGGCCGCCGACCAGGGTGCGGCGCCGGGAGGAAGCGAGGTCCCGAGGTGCGCTCATCGCGGCGAGCATAGGCGCCGCCGGGGCGGGCGGGAGGATCGCCCGGAGGTCAGGCGCGTGAGAGCTCGAGCAGGCGGGCGAGCTCGGTGATCTCCTCGAGCTGCACCCGTGCGATCTGGCCCGCCATCAGCCGCACCTCGTCGGTGGCGGCATGGTCGACGGCGTGCTCGGCCATGTGCACGCCACCTTGGTGGTGGGCGGTCATCAGCGTCACGAACAGCTCGTCGGCGGCGCCACCGTCCGCGTCGGCGAGGGCGCGGAGGTCGTCCTCGGTGGCCATGCCCGGCATACGATCGAGTGGCACCGATTCGTCCATCCACGTCATCGCGATGTCGGTCTCGTTCACCTCGGAGGCGCCGAAGCTCCGCAACAGCTGGATGAAGCGACCGATCTCGATGTTCTGACCGACGAGGATCTCGCGGGCGATGGTCGACAGGTTGGGATCACGGTCGTCGGCACGGAGGTAGATGAGCGCCATCTGCACGGCCTGCTCGTGGTGTACCCGCATGTCCTGCAGGAACCCGATGTCGGTGTCGTTCGGGTCGGGCAGGGCGCGGTTGTTGCCCACGACCCATCCGATGCCCGCGGCGAGGACGGCGACGGCGACGAACGTGCTGAGCAGGTTGAGCGTGCTGTGGTACCAGGGCAGCACCTCGGCCGTGTCGTCGGCGGGATCGGCAGGATCGGCATGTCCGGCGCGGTCGGTCGACGGGTCGGTCGTGGAGGTCACCCGTGCAGCTTCGCACGGAGATCGCGTGTCGCGCCCGTCGCGCCCCGTGTGATCAGCGCCGGCAGACGGCGTTCAGTCGCGCCAGTCGAGTTCGGCACGGCGTGCACCGGGATCGCTCGATCCGCGGTGCTCCGCGGCCTGCAGGTTGGCGGCGGCTGCGGCCGAGAGACCGATCACCATCGCGCCGGCCACGAACATCCCGGCCAGGACGCGCCGTTGCAGCTGGGTGGCACCCATCAGGGTGGCCAGTCGCTCGACCACCAGCTCGCCGGGCAGTTCGAGGTAGAGCGCGAGCACGTCGACGTCGTTGCGGCGCAGCTCGATCGCCTGCGACCGCTCCTGGCCCCGCAGCGTGCGCACTAGCTTCAGGTAGCTCGCCAGCAGCGACTCGGCGTCGTCCGGATCGAACGAGATCGCCGAGCCGCCGGTGGAGACCACGCCGCGAGGGTCGATCTCGAGCGGCATCCGGTCGGGGGTGATCGAGGTGAGGTCGACGCCGTACAGTCGGGCCACCTGCTCGGCGCGATCACGCGTGAGCGGTGCCTTGGCGGCCTCGATGAGCTTCAGCTCCTTGGCCGAGAAGGCACCGTCGCTCGTCTTGGCGAGGGCGCGGAGGCCGAGTCCTGCCTGACGACGACGCTCGGTCAACAACACGGCGAGCCGGCGGGCGATGCGACCGTCCGACACCACCGACGACACGGCGGAGCTCGTGACAGCAGCTGTGTTCATCGTCCTCTCATCGTCGACGTGACGAGGTCACTTGAGCGAATGTTGGGCGTTCCCCGGTTCGTGGGGGTGGCCGGGCCGGTGGTGCACGTGGCGGTCGGGGTGATCGGCGACGGTCGGTTCGATGTCGAGCGCCTCCACCGACGCGAGCAGCGAGCCCACCACCACACGTCCCTGCGCGCCGGCCATCTTCACCACCTGCTCGAGCGTGGAGGCATCCGATCGGCCTCCCTGCCGACCACCCTGGAGGTGGGCCACGAGCGTGTCGAGGTCGTCCTGGCGGAGGCCGACGGCGCTGCGCTCCGCGTCGACCGCCCGGAGCAGTTGCACCAGGTGGAAGTACGCGTCCACCATCGATGCCGCGTTCGCCCTCGCGGAACACGGTGGTCACCCCGCCGGCCGACATCGAACCGGCACCGATCACCAGCCCGCGTTCGGTGGGCGGCAGCGCGCCGCGGATGGGGATGTCGTACAACCGGCCGAGTCGGACCACCGTGTCGGCGTCGAGGGGGAGCAGTCCGGCCTCGGCGTCGCGCAGGTCGCGCACCGTGAACTCGCCCTCGCTGCGGGTCGCGACCACCCACAACGGCCGGCGCGTCGCTCGTCGCTCGGCTTGCAGGCGCGCGCCGTAGTGCCGTCCGAACGATCCGGTCGCGACGTGCACGCGACGCCCTTCGGGAGATCCGGCCGGTGTTCCGGTGTCGGGGTCGGCCGTGCCCAGGCCACCGCTGCTGCGACTCATGCCGTGGTCATCGGCACGAGAGCGCCGGACATCAAGCGATTCGCGAGATCGTCACGCGCCGTGGCGATCGTCACGACCAGCTCGCCGGTCGCGGGCCTCGCGCGTCGAACCGCGCGTCGAACCGCGCGTCGATCGTGCGACACCGTGTCGACATTTCCCGGCCGGTCGGTGGTCGGACTATGCTGCACGCCCGTCACGTCCGGACGGCGCACAGGGGTGTCGCGGCGGGGGTGCGAGGGGTGCGCAGGGGAGTGATGCCGGTTTGAGTCTGCTCGAAGTTCAGGACGTCTCCGTCCGGTTCGGTGGCATCGTGGCGCTCGACGGTCTGTCGTTCGACATCGGAGCAGGTCAGATCTGTGGCCTCATCGGACCCAACGGCGCCGGCAAGACGACGATGTTCAACGTCGTCAGCCGCATCTACCAGCCGTCGGCCGGCAAGGTGATCTACCAGGGTCGCAACCTCATCGACGTGCCCGCCCACGGCATCGCCCGGCTCGGCATCGCCCGGACGTTCCAGAACCTCGCCCTGTTCCCGACGATGTCGCTGCTCGAGAACGTGATGGTGGGCGCCCACTCGCAGGGCAAGGTGGGCTTCGGCCGTGCCGTGCTCCGCATCGGCGCCCACCGCGAGAACCGCCAGACCCGCGACTTCGCCGGCGACCTGCTCCAGCAGCTGGGACTCGGGCCGATCATGTTCCGCCCGGCGATGGGCCTGCCGTTCGGCACGTTGAAGCGGCTCGAGATCGCCCGGGCGCTCGCCGCCCGGCCGAACTTCCTCCTGATGGACGAACCGGCCAGCGGGCTCACCCACGGCGAGGTCGACGAGCTCGGCGACACCATCGTGAAGATCCGCGACCAGTTCGACCTGACCGTGCTGCTCGTCGAGCACCACATGTCGATGGTGATGGGCATCAGCGACAAGGTGGTGGCGATGGAGTTCGGCCGCAAGATCGCCGAGGGCACACCCACCGAGGTGCAAGCCGACGAGCGAGTGATCGCCGCCTACCTGGGAACCACCGAATGAGCCTGCTGACCGTCGACCACCTGCGTGCGGGCTACGGCCCGGTGAACGTCCTCGACGACGTCCATCTCGTCGTGGAGCCCGGCGAGATCGTCGTCATGCTCGGCGCGAACGGCGCCGGCAAGACCACCACGATGCGCGCCATCAGCGGCATGATCCCCCGCCACGGCGAGGTGGTGTTCGAGGGCCACGACATCGTCCGCTCGTCACCGGACTCGATCGTGCGCGCCGGCATCGCCCAGGTGCCCCAGGGCCGCGGCACGTTCCCCGAGCTCGACGTGCAGGACAACCTCCGGGCGGGCGCGTACATCCGCTCCGACAAGGAGATCGACGCCGACATGGATCGGTGGTTCGAGGTGTTCCCGCGCCTCAAGGAGCGGCGCACCCAACGGGCCGGCAGTCTGAGCGGCGGCGAGCAGCAGATGCTCGCCATCGCCCGGGCGCTCATGTCGCGACCGAAGCTGCTGCTGTGCGACGAGCCCAGCCTCGGCTTGGCACCGCTCATCACCCAGGAGCTGTTCGCGGTGATCGAGCGGCTCAACCGCGACACCGGACTCGCCGTGCTGCTCGTCGAGCAGAACGCGAACCTCGCGATGCACATGGCGCATCGGGTGTACCTGATCGAGACAGGGCGCATCGTCGCGTCGGGTTCGGCTGCCGAGCTGAGCGAGGACGACGCGATCCGCAAGGCCTACCTGGGCTACTGAGGGGAACCGCACCGATGGAACTGTTCCTGCAACGACTCTTCGACGGTCTGAGCGCCGGTGGCGTGTACGCGCTGCTCGCCCTCGGTCTCGTCATCATCTATCGCGGCACCGGCCACCTCAACTTCGCCCAGGGTGAGATGGCGCTATTCGCCGCCTACGTTGTCTACCAGATGGGTGAGTGGGGCCTGCCGATCGGGCTCGCGCTCATCGTCGGCATCGCCGTCGGATTCGCCGTCGGTGCCGCCGCCGAGGTGGTGCTGGTCCGGCCGATCTCGAAGAAGTCGCCGTTCGCGGTCTTCGTCGTGACCATCGGCCTGTTCCAGTTCCTCAACTGGCTCGACGGCGCCATCTGGGGCGACCAGGTGTTGCCGAACTCGGGTGTGGGCAGCAAGCAGTCGCAGTACCCGAGCCTGTTCCCGGATGCGCCCGAGGACTTCGTCAAGATCTTCGGCGCGGCGATCCGGTACCAGTCGCTCGGTGTGATCGGCCTGACGTTGCTCATCACCGCGCTGCTGTTCCTGCTGTTCAACAAGACGAAGTTCGGGTTGGCGATGCGGGCCGTGGCGAGCAACCCCGAGAGCTCGAAGCTCGTCGGCATGCGCACCAACACCGTGCTGATGGTGAGTTGGGGCCTCGCTGCGGCCATCGGCGCGATCGGCGGTGTGGCCTTCGCCGGCATCAACAACAACGTGAGCCTCGGCCTGATGTTCACCGTGTTCATCTACGGCTCGGCGGCGGCCACCCTCGGCGGCTTCGACTCGCCCGGTGGCGCCGTGATCGCCGGTCTCGCGATCGGTGTGATCGAGACGATGGCGGCCGGCTACATCTCCTTCATCGGCCAGGAGATGAAGCTCGCCGTGGCATTCGTCGTGATCCTGGTGGTGCTCATGGTGAAACCGAGCGGCCTGTTCGGCACGGCGAAGGTGGAGCGGGTATGAAGTCGTTGGTCACCTTCCGCGAAGGCAGCGCCGGTCACTGGGGCCTGCGCATCGCCGCGGCGATCGCCGTCGTCGCGATCATGCTGTACATCCCCACCAAGGGCGGCAACGGCCTCGTGACGTCGGCGACCGAGGCGCTCACGCTGATGTCGGCCGCGATGGCGCTCAACCTGATCCTCGGCTACGCCGGCCAGATCTCGATCGGCCACTCCGCGTTCTACGGCACCGGCGCCTACACGACCGGTGTGCTCGTGTCGAAGTACGACTGGAGCCCGTGGCTCACGTTCCCGGTGGCCTTCCTGCTCGCGTTCGTCGTCGGCGTGATCGTGTCGTTCCCGGCGTCGCGCATCAAGGGCGTGTACCTCGCACTGGTCACCCTCGCACTCGCGCTCGTGTTCCCCAACCTGTTGCGCTGGCCGAAGCTCGAGTCGCTCACCGGTGGCGGCCCCGGCATCCCCAATCGCGACAGCGCGCTCGACACCACCGGCTTCGACATCGGTCGTCGCGACGGGCAGATGCGCAACTTCGAGATCTTCGGATGGGATCCGTTCGGCGATCTCCGCGGGCAGGGCGCGATCCCGTTCTACTACTGGATCGCCACCGGGGTGGCGGTCATCGTCTACCCTCTGTAAATGCCGTGGCGTGTGGTGAAGAGCCGTGCTGGGCGGCACTGCCGTGGCGGTGCGCGACAACGAGACCGCTGCCGCCGTCATGGGTGTCGACCTCGTCGCCGCCAAGGCGTTCGCCTTCGGCATCTCCGGCCGCGTGCGCGCTGCCCGGCTCGGTCACGGCCATCCGCCTCGGCAGCGTGTCGCCCGACATCGCGACACGCTCACCGTGCTCGGCTCGATCACCTTCTTGATCATCATGGTGATCGGCGGTGCCGGCTCGCTGTGGGGGCCGGTGATCGGTGCCGTGCTGTTCGTGTTCGTCACCGACCGGACGGGCACCTGGGCCAACGACGGCGCGATCCCGGTGCTCCGACCTTCTTCGCGTGGGCCAAGGTGCCGCCTGGTACGGGCATCTTCGCCCTGGTGCTGATCGTGCTCATGTTCGTCGCACCGAGAGGCCTCGTCGGATTGTGGAAGCAGTACAGTCCACGGATCGTGCGGATCGTCCGCGTCCGCAGGACGGCGTCCGCCGAAGCAGCTGGTCCTGGCGACCGCTGCAGGTCACCACCCTGGCGCACCCGCCAGGGACACTTCAGAGGGAGAGCGGAATGATCCACCGTCGCAGGACGATCACCGCCGCCTTCGCCGCAGGAGCGCTGCTGCTCGCAGCGTGCGGCGGCGACGACGACGAGACGACCACGACCGACGCGCCGGCAGCCACGGATGCGCCCGAGGCCACCGACGCACCCGAGGCCACCGACGCACCGGAGGCCACCGACGCACCGGAGGCCACGGATGCGCCCGAGGCCACCGACGCACCCGACACCACGGAGGCCGAGGAGATGGCCGACATGTGGATGGTGAACACCGACGACTGCATCGATCCCGACTCGGCGAACGCGCCGATCGAGGGCACGGTGCGCATCGGTTCGGCCATGCCGCTCGCCGGTGGTGCCGCCGCTGCGGCGTTCGCCCCGGTCGCCTCGGGCATGCAGGCCTACATCGACTACGCGAACGAGAACGGTCTGCTCGAGGGCTACGAGCTCGAGCTGTCCATCCAGGACGACCAGTACAACCCCGAGCTCACCCCCGGTGCCGTGAACACCGAGATCGACGCCGGCGCCCACCTGTTCGCCGGCATCATCGGCTCGCCGAACAACCTCGCCGTGCGCGACCTGCTGAACGACGAGTGCATCCCGCAGCTCAACAACCTCACCGGTTCGCCCGCCTGGGGCGAGGTGGCCGACTACCCGTGGACCACGGGCATCCTCGTGCCGTACACGGTGGAGTCGCAGGTGTACGCCGCACAGATCGCCGAGCAGTTCCCCGACGGCGCCACCGCAGCGCTGTTCTACGTGAACAACGAGTTCGGTCAGGTGTACGCCGACGCCTTCGGCGAGATCGCTGCCGACTACGGCATCGAGATCGTCGAGGAGCAGACGATCGAGGCCACCGACGCCAACCCGCCGACGTCGCAGGTGACCACCATCGCCAGCGCCGCCCCGGACGTGGTGATGGCCGTGCCGCTCGGCGCCGGCTGCATCTCGTTCCTGAGCGAGATGGCCAACGCCAAGGCACAGAGCGGATCCTGGACGCCCGCCACCTATATCACCAACACCTGCGCGAGCAGCCTGATCCTCGGTGCCGCCGGTGCGGCGGCCGACGAGTTGTACACCTCGGGCAACCTGCAGGACATCGGTGATCCCGAGGTGCAGGCCGACCCCGTGGTGGCCGAGTACGTGGCCTACATGGAGTCGAAGGGCTTCGGCGAGATCGCGACGACCGCTGCAGCCGGCTGGACGACCGCCGAGATCACCGTCGAGATCCTGCGTCAGGCCGCCGCTTCGGAGGACGGCCTCACGCGTGCGTCGATCATCAACGCCGCTCGCAACTTCGAGTACACGCCGTCGCTCGCCCGCCCCGGTGTGGTCGACAAGATGGTCGGCGAGGACGACCCGTACCTCGCCGAGTCGCTGACCGTCATCCAGTACGACGCCGACACGGCGACGTTCACCGACGTCGGCGAGCTGATCACCGACTTCGAGACCTGATCGGTCGGGCGCCGACCCGACACCGTCGACACCGTCGACACCCAGACAGCGTCGACACCGTCGACATCCGGACGAGGCCCGCCCGCGAGGGCGGGCCTCGCCGCGTCGGTCCGTGCGCCGGATGCGCACCGGCAGCGCATCCCGCTCACGAACCACGTGTGACCCGGCGCCGTCCGCTTCCGTGTGACATCGGTCAAGTGGATACATTCCTCGAATGACCGACGGATCGCCCGCCGTGGTGCTCGCCGACGATCCCGCGCCGCTCGTCCGGCGCCTGACCCTCGACCGGCCCGACAAGCGCAACGCCTTGTCGAACCGCCTGCGGACCGAGCTGTTCGCCGAGCTGCGTCGAGCCGACGCCGATCCCGAGGTCCGTGTCGTCGTCGTCCGCGGCGCCGGCCCGTGCTTCTCGGCCGGCTACGACCTCGCCCAGGATCCCAACGAGTCGATGCCCTGGCCGATCACCCGGGCCGATGGCGGCTGGGCCCGCCACGTGCTGCAGGGATGGTTCGAGATCATGGACCTCGCCACGCCGGTGATCGCCCAGGTGCACGGCTACTGCCTGGCGGGCGGCACCGAGCTCGCCGCCGCGTGCGATCTGGTGTACGTCGCCGACGACGCGCAGATCGGCTATCCACCCGTGCGCTCGATGAGCCCGCCCGACATGGGCTGGCACGTGTGGCTGATGGGCATGCGCCGGGCGATGGAAGCGATGCTCACCGGCGACTCGATGAGCGGCACCGAGGCCGTCGCCGCCGGGTTCGCCAACCGCTCGTTCCCCGCCGCCGATCTCGAGGCCGAGGTGCTGCGGATCGCCGAGCGGGTCGCGAAGGTGCCGCCCGACCTCCAGGCCCTCAACAAGCGAGTCGTCCACCGGGCGATGGAGGCGATGGGTATGCGCGACGGCATGCGGGCCACCGCCGACATCAACGCCCTCGGGTTCCACCAGCGCAGCTCGCGTGCGTACTTCGCGCAGTTCTCGAAGGGTGTCACCAGCGCGCTGTCCGAACGGGACAAGCACTTCGGCGACTACCGGGAGCAGCAGTCGTGACGGTGTGGCTCGACGATCTGCGCACCATCCGGTACGAGGTGCTCGAGCCTGGCGAGCACGGCATCGCGGTCGTCACACTCGATCGGCCCGACACGCGCAACGCCCAGAACATCCGGATGACCTACGAACTGAACGCTGCGTTCGACGACGCCGCTCGACGCACGGACGTGAAGGTGATCGTGCTGCGCGCCGACGGACCTCACTTCTCGAGTGGTCACGACCTCCGCGACCGCGACGACCTCGCCGACTACGACCTCGTCTCCACCCACGGCGGCTCACACCTCGAGGGCCAGCAGGGCCACATGGCGTGGGAGGAGGAGGAGGTGTACTTCCAGATGTGCTGGCGGTGGCGGAACATCCCGAAGCCGCTGCTCGCGGCCGCGCAGGGCAAGACCATCGCCGGCGGGCTGATGCTGTTGTGGGTGGCCGACGTGATCGTCGCCGCCGACGACGCGCTGTTCAGTGACCCGGTCGTCGGGATGGGCGTGAACGGCGTCGAGTACTTCGCCCATCCGTGGGAGTGGGGGGCGCGCAAGGCGAAGGAACTGCTCTTCACCGGCGACTGGCTCACCGCCGCCGACGCACACCGCCTCGGCATGGTGAACCACGTGGTGCCCGCCGACGAGTTGCGTTCGTTCACGATGTCGATGGCGGCGCGGATCGCGACGCGACCGTCGTTCGCGTTGCAGCTCGCGAAGGAGAGCGTCAACCAGACCCTCGACGCGCAGGGACAGTGGAACGCACTCCGCGCCGCGTTCTCGATGCAACACCTCGCCCATGCGCACAACCGGTTGCGATTCGGCATGCCGATCGATCCGGGGTATGCCGGGAAGCCGGGCGCCTGATGCCACGCCAGCAGGTGCCGGTGAAGCGCCTCGGCCGACCGAAGGACGTCGCCTCGGCCGAGACCCGCGAGCGGCTGCTCTGCATCGCCCGGCGGGTGTTCGCACGCGAGGGGTACGCCGCGACCACCAACAAGGTGATCGCCGAAGGGGTCGGCATCACCACCGGCGCCATCTACCACTACTACCCGTCGAAGGCCGAGCTGTTCGCAGCCGTGGCCGAGCAGGTGGAGCAGATCGTCGACCGTGCCTTCGAACAGGCGATCGCACCGCACGACACGCTCGTCGATCGGTTCGTCGCCGTGCTCGACGCGGCCGTCGAGATGAACCGCCACGATCCGTCGATCACCGGCTTCATCGCCTCGGTGCCGGCCGAGGCGCGACGGCACCCCGACCTGCGCCGCCTGCTGCGCGCCACCCGACCCGATGCGCCGTTCCTCCGGCGGCTCGCCGTCGACGCGGCCGCGCGTGGTGAGCTGCGTCCCGACGTGTCGGTGCGGGCGCTCGAGGATCTGCTCACGGCCGTGCTGGCCGGGCTCGCGTTGTACGGCGATCTCCGCGGCGGACCCGAGCGGCACGCTGCGGCGGTGGCGATGTTGAAGCGGGTGCTCGACGGCACGCTGATGGCCTGACGCGCCACGGGGCGGCCCGTCGGGCCGCCCCGTGAGCGCTCGGTCGTCGACGCCGCGTCAGGCGTCGTCCGGGTGGTGCGCCGGTGTCAGCCGCCCAGCTCCATGCACGGCAGGATGTCGGTCATCATCTGCGTGAACGCCTCGCTCGAGCTGTCACCCGACGCGATCGCCTGCATGTCGTCGTTCGACATGCCCTCGAGCACCTCGCGGAGGCACTCGTCGTCCACACCCTCCTGACCACCCACCTGGGTCATGATCTGCTCGACGAGCGCGTCCTGCGGTACGCAGGTGAACATCTGCTCGCCGAGCGCGTCGCCCTCGGGGCTCAGCTCGACGTCGTCGTCGATGTCGGCCTCGGCGAGCAGCTCCAGATCGGCGTCGCTCAGCTGGCCGACCAGGTCGGCCACGCAGTCGCGGTCGAGCTCGAAGCCCGCCTCGTCGGCCACCTCCATCATCTTGTCGACAACCGCGCCCTGATCGCCGCTGCCGCCCTCGTCGTCCCCGCCGCAGGCGCCGGCCACGAGTGCCAAGGCCGCGAACGCGACGACGGTGAACTTCCTGGTGTTGCTCCGAATCATGTGTCTCCCTCTCGTCGGACCGATCCTCATCGGCCGCTCGTTCCCCGTACTTGAACGGGGGCTCACCCTGCCTCGACCGCGAACCACCACAGCAAGGCCGTGAGCGACAGTCCGTCGCCCACCCGTCCGGCACGGATCTCGTCCCGGACGGCATCGACGGGCACCCACTCCACACGCTCGCTCTCCGTCGGATCCGACGGTGGCCCCACGTGGGTGGCGCCGTCGGCGGCGAAGAGGTGGAACGTCGCGTCGCTGGTGCCGTTGTGCGGGAAGTAGGAGGTGAGCGGCCGGATCGGCCCCGGCCGCCACCCCGTCTCCTCGAACGCCTCCCGCGCGGCCGCCTCGATCGGCGTCTCTCCCTCGTCGATGCGGCCCGCCGGCACCTCCCAGCCCCAGGTGTCGGTGGTGAACCGGTGTCGCCACAGCAGCAGCACGCCACGATCGGCATCGTGGATCACGGTGCCCGCCGCCTCGGCGGGCATCCGGATCACGTGGTGCTCGAAGCGTGGTCCGTCGGGGATCTCGACGTCGGTGAGCGCGAGGCGCACCCACGGGCTGTCGTAGACGAGCCGTTCACCGTGAACCACCCACTTCATCGCGTATCGACCTCCGGTCGGGGACCGGCATCGTAGGGGATCGACCTCGGGCCGACGCGGTCAGCCCCTGGTGCTCACCCCCCGGTCGGTGCGCACTCGAAGATCTTGAGCACGAGGTCCATCGCGGCCTCGGTCTCCTCGCCGTCGTTGATGGCGTCGTCGATCGACTCGAGCTCGTCGTCGCTGTACTCGTCGAGCACACCGTCGACGCACTCGGCGTCGAGCTCCTGGCCGAGCTCGTCCTGGAACGACTCGATGATGTTGTCGCGCGTGCCTTCACGATCGACGCCACCGCACGATGCCAGCACGACGCCGACGATCCCGGTGGCGATGACGAAACGAACTCTCTGCATGGGGGTCCCTTCTCCCGGTCGGACCTCACGACGCTACGACCTGGCGGCGGTTACGCGGTGCATCCCCGTCGGAGCTCAGTCGAGCGAGGTGCCGATGAACTCGTCGGGCAGGATCGTGGCGGTGAAGTCGTAGGTGGTGCCGTCCTCGGCGTCGGCGTGGCAGTGGAACGTCGTGCCGACGACGGTGTCGGCCGGATCGGTGCACGACACGTCGCTCTCCAGTTCGAGCTCCACGAGGATCTGGTCGCGGATGCCGCGCTCGGCCTGCGACGCGGGATCGAATCGGTCGTCGGCACACGACGTGATCAGGGCCGCGCCGAGGACCGCGAGCAACATCGTGGTGCGAGGCGACATCGGCATGGGTCGTTCCTCCCTGTGACGGACCCGACGTCACCCGACCGTGTCGTGCACACCACTCCTGTCATGCAGGTGGCCCGCAGCGCCGGTGGGCGTCGGTCGGCTGCGCCTGACGGTGTCGACGGTGACGAACACCAGTCCGGTCCACACGAGCGCGAAGCCCGCCACCCGCGACGGTGGCAGGTCCTCGTCGTAGGCGAGCCAGCCGAGCAGGAAGTTGATCGACGGCACGAGGTACTGCATCGGTCCGAGCACCGTGAGCGGCACCCGATGCGCCGCCCAGGCGAACAGCATCAGCGGCACCACGGTCGCCACGCCGGTGAGCACGACCAGGACGAACTGGCCGGCCGATGCGCTCGACGGGATCGAGTCGGCCGGGCCGGCGAGGGCGGTGGCCACCACGACGGCCGGCACGAGCACCACGAACGACTCGGCCGCCATGCTCTCGAGCGGCGTGAGCGGCACCTGCTTCTTCAGCCAGCCGTACAGACTCCAGGTCGTGGCGAGGATCAAGGCCACCCACGGCACCCGACCGTACGACCACGTGAGCACCACCACCGACGCCGCCCCGAAGGCAACCGCGACGCGCTGGAGGCGGCTCAGTCGTTCGTGGAACACCACGACACCGACGGCGATGGTGCCGAGGGGCGCCATGAAGTACCCGAGCGCGGTCTCGATCACGTGGTCGTGCACGACGGCGTACACGTATGCGGTCCAGTTGCACGTGAGCAGCACGGCGGCCAGCACCACCCGTCCGAGCAGCGCCCGGTCGCGGATCACCGGTCGCAGGTGCGCCCATCGGCGGGTCACCGTGAGCACCGCCGCCATGATCAGCGCCGCGCTCATCACCCGCCAGCCGACCAGCTCGAACGGGTCGAACTCGGCGAGCAGCTTCCAGTACACCGTGAGCGCACCCCACACCAGGTAGGCGGTGAGGCCCGCGATCAGGCCGCTGCGCAGGCGTTGGTCGTCCTCGGTCACGGCTGCTCGGTCACGGGTGCACGCGTGGGTGCGCGGTCACGGGTGCACGCATGCGTGCGCGAGCTCGTTGATCCGCCGGATGCGGGTGAGCTCGACACCCGGATGCTGTTCGAGCGTGTCGTGCAGGAAGCAGAACGACATCCCCGAGTCGGGGTCGAGCCAACAGATCTGGCCGCCGGCGCCGTGGTGACCGAAGGCGCGTGGCGCGCCGGCCGGGAACCAGCGCAGGTCGGCGTACCCGTCGTGGCCGGCGACGACACCGGCCACGGTGCGGCTGGCCGAGGTGTTGTCGCCGATGTTGCGGCTGCCGTTGCGCACCGTGCCGATCGCGTCGCGACCCCATGGCGACGTGTCGGCGAGGAAGCCCTGATACGTGCGCGCGACGTCGGCGGCGCGAGCCCGACCGCCGCCGCCGGGGATGCACGCGGCCTGCGCTCGGGGGTCGTTCATCGACAGCAACGCCTCGGCGCCGATCGAGATCGCCGGCACCAGATCGGGCCGACCGAACACCGCTGCCAGCTCGGCGCGAGCCTCGGGCGAGTCGCCCGGGTGCGCGCCCCGGGCCCGCACCGGGACCACCGGCCCGCCGACCTCGGGGGCCAGGATCGCCGGCACGCCGGCCGGCGCGGTGACGCGTTCGTGCACCACCTCGACGAAGGGGCGGCCGGTGAGCGCCTCGATCAACTCGGCGATCACCCAGTGGGCCGAGATCGGGTGGTACTCGGTGTGGGCGCCGGGCTGCCAGTCGAGCGTCCACTCGGCGAACTGGGCGCGACGCCCGGCGCTCGTGCCCCACGAGCGTGGTCCCATCGGCGCCTGCGGGAAGCCACCCTGCATGGTGAGCAGCTGCAGCACCGTCACCTCGTCCTTGCCGTTCGTGCCGAACTCGGGCACGTACTCGGCCACCCGTCGGGTGAGCTCGAGCGAACCGTCGGCGAGGTGTGCGACGAGCGCCATCGCGACGATGGTCTTGGTGGCGCTGAAGATGACGAAGCGGTGGTCGTCGGTCGCCGCGCCGAACGTGCGTGACGCGACGATCTCGCCGTCGAGGGCGATCGCGTACTGGGCGGCGGACGATCGGTCGGCGTCGATCTCGTCCTGGACGAAACGATCGAGCTGGGTGACGGCGTCGCCATCGACGGTGGTGGGCATGGCTCCGTACAGTAGGGGTCCATGACGACCTCGCGAGAGCCGACGCCGCGCGAGCGGTGGCAGCAGGCGTTCGACGCCTCCCGCACCCGGACCGACGACCTGCGCACCATGTCGGGCATCCCGCTCGACCCCGTGTACGGCCCGGCCGACGGCTCGGGCGAGTACCCCGGGCTCCACCCGTACACCCGCGGCCCCTACGCCTCGATGTACCGGTCGAAGCTGTGGACGATGCGGATGTTCGCCGGGTTCGGCACCGCCGAGGACACCAACTGGCGCTTCAAGGAGATCATCCGCTCGGGTGGCGATGGGCTGTCGACCGCGTTCGACATGCCCACCCTGCTCGGTCTCGACAGCGACGACCCGATGTCGCTCGGCGAGGTGGGTCGGTGCGGCGTCGCGGTCGACACGCTCGCCGACATGGAGGATCTGTACGCCGGCATCGATCTGGGCGAGATCACCACGTCGATGACGATCAACTCGCCCGCTGCGGCGATCTTCGCGATGTTCGTCGCCCAGGCCGAGAAGGCGGGCGTGCACCGCAGCCGGCTCGGCGGCACGCTGCAGAACGACATCTTGAAGGAGTACCAGGCGCAGAAGGAGTTCGTCTTCCCGCCGCGCCAGAGCATGCGGCTGGTGCGCGACACCATCCAGTTCACCGCGGCCGAGATGCCGCGCTGGCACAGCGTGTCGATCTCCGGCTACCACATCCGCGAGGCCGGCTCCACGGCCGTCGAAGAGCTCGCCTTCACGCTCGCGAACGGCTTCGCCTACGTGGAGCTCGCGATGCAGGCCGGCCTGCCGATCGACTCGTTCGCGCCACGCCTGTCGTTCTTCTTCAACGCCCACATCGACTTCTTCGAGGAGATCGCGAAGTACCGCGCCGCGCGCCGCATCTGGGCGCGCTGGATGAAGGATCGGTACGGCGCACAGCTCGAACGCAGCATGCAGCTGCGCTTCCACACCCAGACCGCCGGGGTGTCGCTCACCGCGCAACAGCCGGAGGTGAACATCGTGCGCACGGCGATCGAGGCGCTCGCCGGTGTGCTCGGCGGCACCCAGAGCCTGCACACCAACTCGATGGACGAAGCGCTCGCGCTGCCGACCGAGAAAGCCGCCCGCATCGCGCTGCGCACCCAGCAGGTGCTCGCGTACGAGACCAACGTCGCCCACGTCGCCGATCCGCTCGGGGGCTCGTGGTTCGTCGAGTCGCTCACCGACGAGATCGAGCGTCAAGCCGAGGAGATCTTCGCCCAGCTCGACGAGTTCGGGCGCGGCAGCATCCTCGAAGGCTGCATCCATGGCATCGAGGACAACTGGTTCCAGGGCCGCATCGCCGACTCCGCCTACGAGCTCGAGCGCCAGCTCAACAACGGCCAGCGAATCGTCGTCGGGGTGAACCGGTTCACCGATGGCAACGACGACGACGAACCCGAGTTGCTGGAGATCACCCACGAGGACGAGGCCCGCCAGCTGAAGCGGCTGGCGATGGTGCGCCAGGACCGCGACGCCGGCGCCGTCGAGCGGACGCTCGCCACGCTCGCCGCCCACGCCGCCGACCCGGAGATCAACCTGATGCCCGACCTGATCGAGGCAGCGAACGCGTACGCCTCGCTCGGCGAGATCATGGGCACGCTCGCCGGCGTGTTCGGCCGTCACGTCGAAGTCCCGACGATCTGAGCCCGACAATGCCACACCCCACGTCTCGACGTGTCCCGGTCGGTGTGCTGGCGCTGATCGCCCTGTTCGGTGCCTGCTCGGGCGGCGACGGTGGCGATGCTGCCACCGAGGGGTCGCCCGGTGGCTCCTCGCTGCCGCCGGTCGCCACCACGGCGGCGACCAGTGCGTCCACCACCCCTGCCACGTCTGCCGCACCACCAGCGACGCTCGCTCCGGTGACCGCCGCCACGTCCGCGCCCACCACCGTGGCGCCGACGGCACCGCCGGTCACCACCGTCGCGGTGACGGCACCGCCGACCACGCCGCCCCCGACGGCCGCCACACCCACCACGGCGACGGCGGCGACCACCGCCGGCGGTCCGCCGTGCGTGCTGGCCGACATCGTCGCCCAGACGCAGACCCAATACGAGGGGATCACGCCGAGCGACGTGCGCTGCGCGGGTGATTGGGCCTCCTGGGTGGGGCGACCCGACGACCCGTTCGTGGCCGACGGCTACTTCGCCGTGGCTCGCTGGTCGGGTGGCTCGTGGACCCTCATGAACCTGGGCACGGCCGGTATCTGCGCCGACGCCGGTGTGCCTGCCGACCTCTGGGATCCACTCGGCTGCTTCGAGTGAGCGCCGCTCCGCGAGACTCGCGGCGATGAGCACCCCGCTGCACTCCCGCGTCACCTGTACCGGCGCCAACGGTGTCGGACTGGTGGCCGACGCCTACGGTCATCCCGACGATCCGGCGGTGCTGCTGCTCCACGGCGGCGGGCAAACCAGGCATTCGTGGGGCGGCACCGCGGCGACGCTGGCCCGCACCGGCTTCTACGCGGTCAGCGCCGACCTGCGCGGCCACGGCGACAGCGACTGGGATCCCGAGGGCCACTACGGGCTCGACGCGTTCCGTGTCGACACGGAGGCGTGGTGCGCGCTGCTCGGCCGGCCGGTGGTGGTGGGCGCGTCGATGGGCGGCATGGCGGGCCTGTGGACCGAGGGCACCCGGGCGCGCGACGGACTCGAGCCTGCCGGCCGGGCGCTCGTGATGGTCGACATCGCGCACCGCACCGAGCCCGACGGTGTGGCCCGGATCATCTCGTTCATGACCGGACGGCCCGAGGGGTTCGCCACCCTCGACGAGGCCGCCGACGCGATCGCCGAGTACCTGCCGCACCGGCCACGGCCCACCAACCTCGACGGTCTCGCCCGCAACCTGCGCCTCGGCGACGACGGTCGCTACCACTGGCACTGGGACCCCGCGTTCATGGATCCCGACCGGCCACGCACGTCGAACGCGGGCGACACCTTCGCCGATCTGGCTCGCCTGCTGCGGATCCCCGTGCTGGTGGTGCGCGGGCGGATGAGCGACGTGCTCAGCGAAGAGGCCGCGCAGGAGTTCCTCACGCTCGTGCCCCATGCTCGGTACGTCGACGTCGGCGACGCACATCACATGGTGGCCGGCGACAAGAACGACAGCTTCACCACGGCCGTAGTGGAGTTCCTCGGCGAGATCCGCTGACGGCGGTGGAGATCAGGGTCGCCCCCGACGCCGACGCTGCGGCCGACGTCGCCGCGGCGGCGATCGCTCGCCGGCTCGCAACCGCGGTGCGCGCCCGAGGCACGGCGTCGGTGGCCTTCAGCGGCGGCAGCACGCCCGTCCGCATGCTCGCCGTGTTGGCCGACGCCGCGACCCACGGGCCGGTGGTGCCGTGGCCGGCGGTGCACGTGTTCCAGGTGGACGAGCGGGTCGCCCCCGACGGCGACCCGGCGCGCAACGTCGCACTGCTCGAACCGCTGCGCGCGGCAGGCGCCCGAGTGCACCCGATGCCGGTCACCGCGTCCGACCTCCGGCGGGCGGTCCGGCGCCACGCCGCGTCGCTCCCGCTCCGGTTCGACGTGGTGCACCTGGGCGTCGGCGACGACGGCCACACCGCGTCGTGGCCGCCCGGCGATCCGGTGATCGAGTCGCCCGACCCGGTCGCGATCAGTGCCCCCTACGCCGGATACGTGCGTACGACCCTCACCCCGCCCGTGGTGAACCGAGCGCGGAGCCGGGTGCTGCTGGTGGCCGGCGCAGCCAAGCGGGAGCCGCTCGCGCGATGGTTGGCCGGTGATCGGTCGCTGCCGGTGAGCGCGGTCCGGCGGACGTCGACGCTGCTGGTGGTCGACACCGCCGCAGCGCCCGGCTGAGTAGCGTCGGCGGTCGATGGACACCGCTGACGGCCCTCTCGACATCACCACCACCACGGCGTGGGCGACGCTGTGCTCGACGCCGCGACCGCCGCACCTGCGCGAGCTGTTCGCCGCCGACCCCACACGTGCGGCGAGGTACACCACCACGGCCGGCGACCTCCGCGTCGACTGGTCGAAGCACCTCGTCGACGACGCCGTGGTGGCCGCGATGCTCGACGTGGTACGAGCCAGTTCGTTCGAGGCGCGACGAGCGGCGATGTTCCGAGGCGACGCGATCAACGCCACCGAGGGTCGGGCCGTGCTGCACACCGCGCTCCGGTCGCCCCGTGGCGCACGCATCGAGGTGGACGGTCACGACGTCGTCCCCGACGTGCACGAGGTGATCGACGCGATGGCGGTGTTCGCCGAGCGCGTCCGTGGCGGCGCCTGGCGGGGAGCGACCGGGCAGCCGATCCGCACCGTGGTGAACATCGGCATCGGTGGCAGCGACCTGGGGCCGGCCATGGCCTACCTGGCGACGCGTGCGTTCGGCCGGCCCGACCTCCGCTGCCGCTTCGTCAGCAACGTCGACGGCGCCGATCTGCACGACAACCTCGCCGACCTCGACCCGGCGACGACGCTGTTCGTCATCAGCTCGAAGACGTTCACCACGATCGAGACGATCACCAATGCGACCGCGGCCCGCTCGTGGTTGGTCGAGCACCTCGGCGACGACGCCGTGCCCCACCACTTCGTCGCCGTCAGCACCAACGCCGCCGAGGTGGCCCGGTTCGGCATCGACACCGCCAACATGTTCGGCTTCTGGGACTGGGTCGGTGGGCGGTACTCGGTCGACTCGGCGATCGGGTTGTCGTTGATGATCGCGATCGGGCCGGACGGTTTCCGCGACTTCCTGGCCGGCTTCCACACCATCGACCGTCACCTCGTGGAGGCGCCGCTCGAGCAGAACGTGCCGGTGATCATCGCCGCGCTCGGTATCTGGTACACGAACGTGCTGGGCGCGCAGAGCAAGGCGGTGCTGCCCTACGCCCACGAGCTGCGCCGGTTCCCGGCCTATCTGCAGCAGCTCGACATGGAGAGCAACGGCAAGAGCGTGCGCCTCGACGGCTCGCCGGTCGCCACCGGCACCGGCCCGATCGTGTGGGGCGAACCCGGCACCAACGGCCAGCACGCGTTCTACCAACTGCTCCACCAGGGCACCCACCTCGTCCCGGTCGACTTCATCGGCTTCGCCCGACCCAACCATCCGCTGATCGAGCAGCACGACCTGCTCATGTCGAACCTCTTCGCGCAGGGCGAGGCGCTCGCGTTCGGCAAGACCCTCGACGAGGTGCGCGCCGAAGGCATCGCCGAACACCAGCAGGCGCACCGCGTGTTCCCCGGCAACCGACCGAGCACCACCATCCTCGCGCCCCAGCTCACGCCGTTCGTGCTGGGCGAGCTGATCGCGCTGTACGAGCACGTCGTGTTCGTGCAGGGCTGTGTGTGGGGGATCAACAGCTTCGACCAGTGGGGGGTGGAGCTGGGCAAGGCGCTCGCCAACCGGATCACCCCCGAGCTCACCGGCACCGAGCCGCCCGCGCACGACGCGTCGACGGCGGCGCTGGTCGAGTGGTACCGGGTGCACCGAGCCACTGCGTGAGCAGCCTCCACACGGCGTGACACGGGTGCATCAGCGTCCGTCGAACCGCCCGAGTTCGCCGGGCACCAGCACGTCGCCGGCCCGACCGACGAGCACCCGCAGCCCGCGTTCGGCGGCGAGCCGCTCGGCGAGCGCGTCGAGGTCGCGCTCGTCGAAGGCGGGTGCGTGGTGGACGAGCGCCACACAGGGCACGTGGCAGCGCTGCGCGAGGCCTGCTGCGTACTGCGCCACCGTGTGACCCGCCGGGACCGGGACGTCGCGGGCGGCATCGGCCATCGTGCCGTGCAGCAGCACGTCGACGCCGTAGACCAGGTCGACCGCGTCCGGGTGGTACGCCCCCCATCCGTGCGGGCCGCGTCCGAGTTGCTGGGGCTCGTGGTCCGGCACGTAGGCGAACGCGCCCATGGCGTCGCTGACGCGGAAGCCGTACGTGAGCCGCCGCCCGTGGGGCACGGCGCGCACTCGCACCTCGAACGGTCCGATCCCGTGATCGCCCACGCGCAAGGGTGTGGTGGGCATCCGGTCGAGGTCGTGGGGGAGCACCGTGCCCGCCGGGACGCGCACGTCGAGGCGGTGTGCACCGTCCGCATCGCACCACCGGCGCAGTCCCGCCACGTGTCCGCGATGGGCGTGGGACACCAGGATCGGCGGCGGCTCGCGAACGCCGAGCTCGTCGGCGATGCCCGCGAGGCCGGTGCCGGCGTCGAGCACCAGCCGCACCACACCGGCGTCGTCGTCGACGGCGATGCAGCTGGTGAGCCCGCCGCCGTCGGCGGCCCCGGATCCCGCGCCGGAACTCGAACCCGAACCTGCACGCACGCCGAGGAGCCGGATCCGCATGCTGATCGAGCGAACCACCGGTGCCGCCCCGCGTCTGTGCCCGCCCTGACACTCGGTCGCTCGTGGCGATGCGAAGCTGTGCCGGATGAGCGCCAGGGGCTCCCGTTTTCGCGAGGCCGGTCCGGCGTGAGCTCGCTGCCGTCGGGCCAGGTGACCCTGATGCTCACCGACATCGAAGGATCGACACGGCTGTTCCGGGCGCACGTGGCCGCGTATCCGGGGATGCTGCTCCGCCATCAGCGCGTGCTCGCCGGCATCGCTGCGGCACACGGCGGCGTCCTCGTCGACACCGAGGGTGACTCGGCGCTGTTCGCCTTCGACGACGCCGTCGGCGCCGCTGGTGCCGCGCTCGCCGTGGGCCCGGCCCTCGCGACGGCCGACTGGGCCGACGGTCCGGCGCCGCGTGTGCGTGTCGGGCTGCACGTCGACGAGCTCGAACCGGTCGACACGCCGGCGGGCCAGCGCTACGTGTCGCTCGGCGTCCACCGCGTGGCGCGGGTCGCCGCAGCGGCGCACGCCGAGCAGGTGGTGGTCACCGACGCGGTGCGTCGGGCGTTGATCGGTCGGGTCGATCCTGCACGCGTCGTCCTGGTCGAGCTCGGCGACTACCACCTCCGGGGGTTCGACGTCGCGGCCCGCTTGCTCGAGCTGCGCGCCGTCGGCGACGACCGCACCTTCCCGCCCGTGCGCGCCGCGGTGGCCGACGACCGCACGTCGGACGCGCTCTCGCCCCTGATCGGCCGGGCGAGTGACGTGGCGGCGCTCACCGAGTTGGTGGGGCGTGAACGGTTGGTCACCGTCGTCGGCCCGGGCGGCTGCGGCAAGTCGCGGTTGGCCCGCGAGGTCCTGCTGCGCCTGCCGGTGCGTCCCGACGGCATCCGGCGCGTCGAGCTCGCGCCGATCGCCGACCGGTCGTCGGTGGCCGGTGCGATCGCCGCCGCGATCGGCGTCCGGCTCGACGAGGAGCGGTCGGTGCGCGACCAGTTGGTGGACGAGCTGGGCGATCTCGACCTGTTGGTGCTGCTCGACAACTGCGAACACGTGCTCGACGAGGTGGCGATCCTCGCCCAGTCGATCGTGCGTCGCTGCCCGCAGGTGTCGTTGCTGGGCACGTCGCGCCTGCCCGTCGATCTGCCGGGTGAGGCCGTGTTCGAGCTCGAGCCCCTCGGACGCGATGATGCCGTCGCCCTGTTCCGGGCGCGCGCCGGGACGGATCCGATCGGCACCGACGACCGCGAGGGCCTCCGACAGGTGAGCCGCATCTGCGACGCGCTCGATCGGCTGCCGCTCGCCGTCGAGCTCGCCGCCGGCTGCCTCGTCTCGATGACCGTCGAGGAGCTGGCCGCCGCGATCCACGATCGTCCCGACGGCACGATGGACGACCGATTCGAGCTGCTCGTCACCGGATCCGTCGCCGTGCCCGAGCGTCACCGAGCCCTGACCGACCTCCTCGAGCACGGCCACCGGCTCCTCGATCCCGACGCCCGCGTCGCCCTCCGCCGGCTGTCGGTGTACGCGGCCCCCTTCGACGCCACGATGGCGAGTTGGGCGGTGGACGCACGAGCGGCACCGGTCCTGCGCACGCTGGTGGCCCACCGGCTGCTGTCGATCGAGCGTGCGGCGGGCACCACGTGGTACCGGATGCACGCGAACGTGCGTCACTTCGCCCAGCGCCAGTTGCGGGCGAACGACGAGCTGGGTTCGACACTCGGCCGTGTCGTGCGGCGCGCGCTCGAGGCCCACCCGCTCGATGGGCCCGTGGACGCGGCATTCCTGCAGCGTGGCGAGGCGCTGCGGCCGAACCTGCGGGCCATCACCGAGCAGTGCCTCGTCGTCGATCCGGTCGCCATGTGCCGGATGGCCGTGCTCCTGGCCCGGCTCGGATGGGCCGCCTTCGACGCCCACCTCGACCTCGAGCAGCTGGGTCGCTGGGCAGCCGCTGCGCCGCTCGATCGTCCCGAGGGGCGCGCGCTGCTCGCCCAGCTGACGTTCCTGCTGTCGTTGGCCGGACGAACCGACGAGGCGTCTGCCTGGCTCGACCGCTACCACCGCAGCGCCGTCGCCTGCGGGGGCGACGATCCCCTCCGGCCGGGATGGGTGCTGCGCGGGTACCTGGACATCGCCCTCGGTCGTCCCGGCGCAGCGATCGCCGGACTCGATGCGCACGACCACGTCCCGCTGCCCGACGAGGGGCGGATGATGGTCCTCTGGGTTCGTTCGACGGCGCACGCGATGACCGGCGACCGCACGAGAGAGTTGGCCGACGAGGAGGTCGCCCTCCGGCTGGCGCGTCGCGTCGGTCTCGCCAACGCCGTGGCGGTGTTGGAGGGCAACCTCGTCGAGCGGCACGCCACGGTGTCCGGCTGGCGGTCGCAGGCGGGTGCGGTGCTCGACGTGATCGACCGCATGATCGACCTCGGTCGATCGGTCGGGCTGATGCTGGCCGAGACCTGGCGCGCCGGGCGCGTGGCGTACGACACCGGGCGACCTCAGGACGCGTGGACCCTGCTGTCGTCGTCGGTCGCGGTGATGGACCAACCGGGCGTCTACGTCCTCGACGACGGGGGCGACCACGCCGTGTTCGCCGAGCTGCAGGCGCGGGTGGCGTCGGGGGAGCTCGCGCCGGCCACGCCGCTGGAGGGCTGGGACCTGGTGGGCTTCGCCCGCCGGGTGCTGGCCGACGTCGTCCGCGACGACACGACCGTGCCCTGACCCGACCCGTGGCCGGGTGCGTTCGCTTCTTCCCGCCGGGAGATTGTGTGGCACCATACAGTCCGTCGGCGACGGCACCGAGGGGGTCGTCGCCCTGAGCGATCGTGGAGGACATCGATGAGCGAGACCGAGCTGAGCCCTGCCGAGGAAGCTGCGTTCCGTGAGCGCTGCCGCGCGTTCCTGGAAGAACACGCGACCGGTGTGGGCGGCGGTCGGGCGGCCAGCGGTGAGGACCGCGGCGCCGGCCTGATGGCGACGGCGAAGAAGTTCCAGGGTGCGCTCGCCGAGGCAGGCCTCGCCGGGCTCGTCTACCCGACGGAGTACGGCGGTGCCGGCCTCACCCGCGCCCACGACCGAATCTGGCGCGAGACCTACCGCGACTACCCGGACATGACGTCCGAACTGACGATCAGCCATGGCATGTGCCTGCCGGTGCTGAACGACTTCGGCACCCACGAGCAGAAGCTGCAGTTCCTCGGCGACAACATCGCGGCCCGCACGGTGTGGTGCCAGATGTTCTCCGAGCCGGGTGCCGGCTCCGACGTGGCGAGCCTGCAGACCAAGGCCGAGCTCGACGGCGACGAGTGGGTGATCAACGGCCAGAAGGTGTGGACCACCCTCGCCCACCTGAGCGACTACGGCGTGCTGATCGCCCGCACCAACCCCGAGGCCCCCAAGCACGCCGGCATCTCGATGTTCATCGTCGACATGAAGGACCCCGCCGTCGAGATCCGCCCGATCCACCAGATCGACGGTGGCAAGCACTTCAACGAGGTGTTCTTCAGCGACCTGCGGATCCCGAAAAGCTGGCTGCTCGGCGAGCTGAACAACGGCTGGAACCAGGCCACGGCGATGCTGATGTACGAGCGCGTGGCGATCGGCACCGGGTCGAGCAGCGGCATCAGCCACCCGAACGCCGACCGGCTCATCAACGACGCCGTGAAGCTCGGCAAGATCAACGAGCCCGTGCTGCGCCAGGACCTCATGCGCCTGTACGCTGAGGAGACCACGAAGTCGATGGTGGCGATGCGCACCCGCGCCGAGCTGAAGGCCGGCAAGGCCCCCGGCCCCGGTGGGTCGCTCGGCAAGCTCCACGGCGCCAAGATCGCGAAGATGATGCGCTCGATCACCAGTGCGGTGCACGGCGCCGACGTCGTCGCCCACGACGGCGACGAGAAGCTGGCGATGCTGTCGCGCAGCATCCTCACGAGCTTCTCGGCACAGATCGCCGGCGGCACCGACGAGATCCAGAAGAACATCATCGGCGACCGCGTGCTCGGTCTGCCCCGCGACATCGCGGTCGACACCAAGGTGCCGTTCAAGGACCTGAAGGTCGGCACCCAGCGCAGCGCCGACTGACCACTCGTCCGCCCTCCGATGAGAGATGAGCGCCCACGCGGTGCTCATCTCTCCTCGCGTCAGGGCCCGGTCGAGCGGGTCGCTACAGTGCGCGCACGGCGCTGACGGGGACGCGTCGGGAGGGGGACACGGTGGGGACGCAGCACACGTTCACGGGCGTGGTCGGTCGCACGTTCGCCGACTCGACGCCGGCATGGCCCGAGCTCGAGCAGGCTCCGCCCGGTGCGCCGAACGTGGTGCTCGTGCTGCTCGACGACGTCGGGTACGCACAGTTCGGCTGCTACGGCAGCGACATCGCGACGCCGACGTTCGACCGCCTCGCCGGTGGTGGACTCCGGTACGCGAACTACCACACCACGGCGCTGTGCTCGCCCACGCGTGCCTGCCTGATGACCGGCCGCAACCACCATGCGAGCGGGATGGCGCGCATCGTCGAGTTCTCCTCGGGCTTCCCCGGCTACGACGCGACGATCCAGCCGGAGAACGGATTCCTGCCCGAGGTGCTCGTGCGCAACGGCTACGCCACGTTCGCACTCGGGAAGTGGCACCTCGCCCCTGCGTCGGAGATGACCCTCGGCGGACCGCGTCACCGCTGGCCGCTGTCGAAGGGGTTCGAGCGCTACTACGGCTTCCTCGCCGGCGAGACCGACCAGTACCACCCCGATCTGATCGCCGACAACCACCAGGTGCTGCCGCCGCGTTCGCCGGAGGAGGGGTACCACCTCACCGAGGACCTCGTCGACCACGCGCTCGACTGGGTGAAGGACCTGCGCGCCTACTCGCCGACGAAGCCGTTCTTCATGTACGTCGCACCCGGGGCGTGCCACGCGCCGCACCAGGCGCCGCCCGAGTTCATCGAGCCGTACCGCGGTCGGTTCGACCAGGGCTGGGACCGGTGGCGTGAGGCGCTGTTCCAGCGTCAGGTGGACTCGGGGTTGCTGCGGCCCGGCACGGAGCTGAGCGAGCGGCCGACGTGGGTGCCAGCGTGGGACGCACTGTCGGCCGACGAGCAGCGGTTGTACGCACGGATGATGGAGGTGTACGCCGGATTCCTCACCCACACCGACGCGCAGGTGGGTCGCATCGTCGACTTCCTCGAGCAGCACGGCGAGCTCGAGAACACGATCTTCATCGTGATGAGCGACAACGGCGCGTCGGCCGAGGGCGGCCCGTCGGGTTCGTTCAACGAGCAGTACTTCTTCAACTTCGTGCCCGAGAGCCTGGCCGAGAACCTCGCCCGCATCGACGACCTCGGCGGGCCGCACGCCAACAACCACTACCCGTGGGGCTGGGCGTGGGCGGGCAACACCCCGCTGAAGCGCTTCAAGCGCGACACGCACGAGGGCGGCGTGTGCGACCCGTTCGTGATCCACTGGCCGGCCCGCCTGCGCGCCGAGGGCGAGACCCGCCAGCAGTACGTGCACGCGATCGACATCGCCCCGACACTGCTCGACCTCATCGGCATCGAGCCGCCGTCCGAGATCGCCGGCGTGCCACAGAGCCCGTACGACGGGGTGAGCATCGCGAGCACGCTCGACGACGCCGCGGCGCCGGAGGTGCACCACACGCAGTACTACGAGATGCTCGGTTCGCGGGCGATCTACCACGAGGGCTGGAAGGCCGTGGTGTTCCACCCGCCGGCGGCGATGGCCTACGACGGCACCGACGCCGGCCGGCGCAGCTTCGACGACGACATCTGGGAGCTCTACCACGTGGCCGCGGACTTCTCGGAGGTGCACGACCTCGCGGCGGAGCACCCCGAGAAGCTGCGGGAGATGCAGGAGCTGTGGTGGCGCGAAGCCGAGCGGTTCCAGGTGCTGCCGCTCAACAACCAGCCCGGACGCTTCGGCGACACCCGATTCCGGCGTGAGCGCTACGTGTACCTGCCCGGTGTGTCGTCGATCCCGGAGGCCATGGCGCCCAACCTGCGCAACCGCGGCTTCCGCATCAGCGCGGCGCTGCACGTGCCGTCCGACGGCCCGTGCGAGGGCGTGATCGTCGGGCACGGAGGTCACAGCGGTGGCTACGCCCTGTACCTCGCCGGTGGACGCCTGCACTACGTGAACAACCTGCTCGGCACCACGTACACCACGGTGTCGGCCGAGGTCGACCTGCCGGCGGGCGAGGTGCTCGTGGCGGTGGAGTTCACCGCCACGGGACGGTTCCAGGGTGAGGCGCAGCTCTGGTACGGCGACGTGCCGGTGGGCCGGGGCGCGATCCCGATGACCACGCCGCTCACCTACGGCGTCGACCCGTTCAGCGTCGGACGTCAGCGGATGACCCCGATCAGCCCGGCGCTGCACGGCCAGGCGGAGATCACGCCCGGCGTGCTCCACAGCGTGGTGGTGGAACCGCAGGGACGACCGTGGCGCGATCCCGAGGGCGAAGCCCGCGCCGCGCTCGCGACGCAGTAGCGCCGACTGCTCGCGTCACCCGCCCTGGACGAATGCGAGCACCGCGAGCACCCGGCGGTGCTCGTGCTCGCTCGGTGCCAGGTCGAGCTTGGCGAAGATCGACGAGATGTGTTTCTCCACCGCCCCGTCGCTCACCACGAGGGCGCTCGCGATCGCCTGGTTCGAGCGTCCCTGCGCCATCAACGACAGCACCTCGCGCTCGCGTGGCGTGAGCGTGTCGAGCGGCTCGCGCCGGCGACTGCGCACGAGCAGCTGTGCCACCACCTCCGGGTCGAGCGCCGTGCCGCCACCGGCCACGCGTCGTGCGGCGTCGACGAAGTCGCGGACGTCGGCGACGCGTTCTTTCAGGAGGTACCCCACGCCTGCCGTGCCACCGGCGAGCAGGTCGGTCGCGTAGCGCTCCTCCACGTACTGCGAGAGCACCAACACGGGCGTGTCCGGGAGCGCGGCGCGCAACTCGACGGCGGCGCGCAGCCCCTCGTCGGTGTGGGTGGGCGGCATCCGCACGTCCACCACCACGAGGTCGGGGCGGTGCTCGGTGACCGACGCCAGCAGGCGGGAGGCGTCACCGAGCGCGTCGACCACCTCGTGGCCGTACTCCGCGAGCAGGCGGGTGATGCCTTCGCGCAACAGCACCGAGTCCTCGGCGATCACGATCCGCACGGCAGCTCCACCACGATCGTCGTCGGTCCGCCGACCGGGCTGGCGATCGCCAGGCGCCCGTCGAGCGCTCGTACCCGGTCGTGCAGGCCCTGCAGACCGCTCCCGTGCGTGAGCTGCGCACCACCTCGCCCGTCGTCGTACACGTCCACCACCACCCGGTCGCCTGCATCGTGCAGCGACACCCTGGCACGTCGCGCCTCGCTGTGCTTGGCCACGTTCGTGAGCGCCTCGGCCACCACGAAGTAGGCAGCGGCCTCCACCGGGGCGGGCAGTCGGCGGCGGAGGTCGCTCACCAACTCGACCGGCACCGGACACCGGGCGGCCAGGGCCGACACCGCGGCATCGAGTCCCCGGTCGGTCAGTACCGCCGGGTGGATGCCGCGCACCAGGTCGCGCAACTCGGCGATCGCCAACTTGGCCTCGTCGTGGGCGCGCCCGACGAGCTCGGCGGCCTTCGGGTCGTCGCTGGCCTCCAATCGGTCGCGTGCGATGCCGAGGTCCATCGCGAGGCCCACCAGCCGCTGCTGGGCGCCGTCGTGCAGGTCGCGTTCGATCCGCCGCAGCTCGCTCGCCGCACCCTCCACCGACGCAGCCCGGCTCTCCTGCAGCTGCTCGACCCGCTCGGTGAGCACCTTCGTCGGGTCGGGCGACAGCAGCAACCGCACGAGCCGGCGATCACCCTCCGCCATCGCCGCGATGACGCGCGGGGTGACGGCGAGCAGGGCGAGACCGAGGACGAGGCACCCGGCGTACGCACCCCACTTGCCGGGACCCGTCAGTTCGTACGAGCCGAACTGCAACCCGTCGTCCGGCAGCGCCCAGGCATAGGTCGGTGTCGTGACGAGTCCGAGCGCGGTCGACCAGATGGTGACGGCCACGGTGAAGGTGATGATGCCCCAGGGGAGCATCAGCACGCCGTAGGCGAGACCCTTCCAGCCGGGCCCGTCGCCGAGCCCGGCCTTGGTGAGTGCCAGCCAACCCGACGCCGTGTGCATCGGCGCCGGTGTCGGCGGATCGTCGTCGAGGAACAGGCGGCTGCGACCGCGCTCGACGGTGCCGATCCAGCGCCCGGACACTACGGTGAGCGCGAGCAGCGGGATGCCGATCACCGTCACGGCGAGGCCACCACCGACCGACAACATCGTGACGACCCACGTGAACCAGGCGATGCCGAGGGGCAGGTCGAGCAGCAGGTGCAAGGTCTGCTTCCACGGGCGGGGCGTGGCGAGGGGCCCGAACAGTGCGCGCATCTCAGCGGACCTCGACCAGCTCGCGCGCCGGGTCGCTCGGCGCCGTGCCACGGCCCTCGACGTCGAGGCGGGGCAGCACCCGCTGCAGCGGGCGCGGGAGCCACCAGTTGCGCTCGCCGAGCAACTCCATGGTCGCCGGGACCAGCACCATCCGGACGATGGTGGCGTCGACGAACACCGCCACGGCGAGCCCGAGCCCGATCAGCTTGATCGCTCGCAGATCGCCGAGGACGAACGTGCCGAACACGCAGACCATGATGGCAGCCGCTGCGGTGATCACCCGTGCAGTGGACGCGAGGCCCTCCACGACGGCCGTGCTGTTCGACATGCCGTGGTCGACGCGTTCCTTCACCGAACTGAGCAGGAACACCTCGTAGTCCATCGACAGGCCGAAGACGATCGCGAACAGCATCATCGGCGCCCAGGGCTCGATCGGCGCGCCGCCGTCGATGCCGATCAGCCCACCGAGCCAGCCCCACTGGAACACCATCACCAGCACGCCGTACGCCGCGCCGATCGACAACAGGTTGAGCACGACGGCCTTCAGCGGCACGAGGACCGAGCGGAACACCGCCATCAGGAGCAGGAAGCTGAGCGCGAGCACGGCGCCGATGAACACCGGCAGCCGGCTCGACATGCGGTCGGCGAAGTCGACGTCGCCCGCGGTCTGGCCGCCGAGATGCGGCATCAGGCCCTCGGCGCGTGCGTCGGCGAGCACGCCGTCGCGCAGACGGTGCACGAGCTCGGCCGTCGCCTCGTCCTGCGGGCCGGTCGTCGGCACCACCTGCAGGATGCTGATCGCACCGTCGGGCGACGCCACGGGCTCACCCACGCGAGCCACGCCGTCCACCTCGGCGATCCGCTCGGGGAGCCGGGCGAACGCGTCGGCCGTGGCGGGCACCGACGTGCGGGCGACGACGATCACCGGGCCGTTCTCGCCCGGGCCGAACGCCGTGGCGATGCGATCGTACGCGGTGCGGGTGGTGGTGCCGACGGAGTCGTTGCCCAGGTCGGCGCTCGCCTGGCGCATCGCGAGCGTCGGCGCGCCGAGGGCGAGCAGCACGACGAGACCACCGACCGCGAAGCCGGCCGGGTGACGCTGCACGAGCCGGCTCCACCGGTGCCAGGACGACTCGCCGGTGCGGTGGGCGCGGCGGTGGATCGACAGGGCGTCGAGCCGATGACCCACGACGCCGAGCATCGCCGGCAGCAAGGTGATCGCGGCCAGCACGGCGACGGCGACGGCGCTCGAGGTGCCGAGTGCCAGGCCGTGCAGGAAGTCGAGACCCATCAGGAACATGCCGAGCAACGAGATCATCACCGTCACGCCGGCGAACACGACGGCGCGACCGGCGGTGTCGATCGACTCGACGATCGCGTCGTGCACGGCGACGCGGTCGGGCCGCACCAGGGGAGCGGTGCGCCGGCGCAGCGACTCGCGGTAGCGGGTGACGATGAACAGCGCATAGTCGATCCCGACGCCGATGCCCACCATGGAGGCCACCTGTTCGGTGAACCCCGGTGTGGTCACCACGGCCGACCACAGCTCCACCAGCGCGAGGCCGACGGCGATGCCGACCACCGCGGTGACGAGCGGGAGGCCCATCGCCACCACCGAGCCGAACGCGATCAGCAGGATCACGACGGCGGCGAGCAGCCCGAACCCCTCGGAGGCGGGCATCACGAACTCCTGGAACCAGAAGCTCGAGAAGTCGACCTCGGTGCCCGTCGCTCGGAGACCGTCGGCCGCGTCGGCGATCTCGGCGACCACGGTGTCGGCGCCGGCGTCGACGTCGAAGTTCACCTCGGCCGTGGCGACCGTGCCGTCGGCGGAGCGCTGGCCGTCGGTGAGCGGCGACGTCACCGCGAACACGCCCGGGATCGAGCGCACCTCGGCGAGGAAGTCCTCGATCGCAGGTCCGGCGGCGTCGATGCCGCGGCTGTCCTCGAACACCATGAGCGCCGAGCCGTCCGGGTCGTCCGGGAAGTGCTCGGTGTAGAGCTGGTACGCAGCGTCGGAGTCGGTGCCCTCCAGCCGCCCGCTCGTGGCCGCATCGCCACCCCATGCGCCGGCCGCCGCCATCGTGCCCACGAGCGCGAGCACCCAGGCGACGAGGACGAGGCGGCGGTGTCGGACGGAGAGGGACGCGAGTCGTCGGAGCATGCGTCGACGATGCGCTCCGCCGTCGCGGGGTGCCATCCGGCAGCCCGGCGTCGTGGGGGTGGGGGTACCCCCACCCCGTCACCCCGCGATCAGGCGCGGGTGACGGTGTTGGAGCCGGACTCGATCACGTAGGTGGCGTGCACGAACATCGGCGCGTCGGGCACCTTCACGCTGTCCACCATCCGGTACTCGGCCGTCCACCGATCGGGCGTGACGGTGTGCAGGATCCAGCCGCGGTGCTCGAGCTCGACGTCGACGATGTCGGGGATCGCCTTCACCACCTCGGTGACGGCCGGGTCGACGAGCCCCCCGGACGAGATCGAGGTGGCCACGAGCTCGGACGCCACGGCGGCGCCGGTGCCGCGCCCGCCCTGCCGGATGATCCCGGCGCCGGCGAAGTGGATGTCGCCGGTGAGCACCACGGTGTCGGCCGCCGGGTCGAGCGCCTCGACGATCCGGTTGCGTTCGACCGGATAGCCGTCCCACTGGTCGTAGTTCAGCACCGCCCCGCCGAGTGTGACGTCGCCGAAGATCGTCTGTTGGGCGATCGCCTGCCACTGCGTCGACCGACCGGCGATGGAGTCGAGCAGCCAGGCCTCCTGCTCGTCGCCGAGCATGGTGCGGGCCTCGTCGAAGGTCTCCGGGCACGGTGGCTCGAGGCTCAACCCGGGGTCGCCGCACGCCTGGTCGGACCGGTACTGGCGCCCGTCGAGCACCACCAGCTCGACGAGGTCGCCCCAGCGCACGGTGCGGTGGATGCGGAACTCGTCGCCGGGCGGCGGGAGATCGACGGGTTGGTGCTCCCACCACGCCTGGTAGGCGGCGCGCCGACGATCGGCGAAGATGGCCGCATCCGCCGGGTCCTGGGGGACGGCGCCGGCGTAGTTGTTCTCCACCTCGTGGTCGTCCCACGTGAGCACCCAGGGGCACGAGGCGTGGGCAGCCTGCAGCTCCGGGTCGCTCTTGTAGAGCGCGTACCGGTCGCGGTACTGCTCGAGCGTGGTGGGCTCCTCCGTGCCGTGGGTGCGCACGGTGAAGTTGTCGCCCACCACGTCGACGCCGCGCCCTTCGTAGATGTAGTCGCCGAGGAACACCACGAGGTCGAGCTGCTGGGCGGCGATGTCGGCGTGGGCGGTGTAGAAGCCGTCCTGGTAGTTCTGGCAGCTCGCGCTCGCGAGTCGCACCTGTGTCGTGGCCTCCTCGGGCACCGGTGCGGTGCGGGTGCGGCCCGCAGGGCTCGTGTGTTCGCCGACGCGGAACCGGTACCACCACCAGCCGGGGTCGAGGTCGACCTTCACGTGCACCGAGTGCCCGTGCGCCACGCGCGCCGTGGTGGTGCCACTCGCAGCCACGTCGGCGAAGTCGTCGCTCGACGACACCTCCCAGGTGACGTCGAGATCGAGGTCGGGCATGCCGCCACCACGCAGTGGGTCGGGGGCGAGCCGAGTCCACAGCACCACCGCACCCGATGACGGGTCGCCGCTCGCGACGCCGAGCGTGAACGGGTCGCCGGGCAGCGCCACCGCCGGCTCCTCCGCGGCGGCGCTCGTGTCGGACGCTGGCGTCGTGGCGGACGTCGGTGCGCTCTCGGTGGCGATCGGGACGGTGGGATCGGTGGCGGCAGCTGCGGAGCCGCCACCGCTGGTCGCGTCGCCGTCGGACCCGTCGTCGCTGCACGCGGCGACGAGTGGTCCCCCCACGGCCGCAGCGGCGGTCGCAGCGGTGACGGCGAGGAATCGGCGGCGTGAGATCGGTGTCACGAGCCGCAGTCTCGCGGAGGATCGGCCGTCGGGTCGGACGCTGCACCGGACCCGGCCGCCCTCGGTGCCGCCGACCGGCGCCGCGTCGGGAGCGGCGGGTAACGTACGGCCGCGTCCCACGGATCGTTCGGTGATCGTCGGTGCGGACGCGGACGAAAGGACGCACATGTCGGAGCGGGTGCTCGTCGCCAAGGTGGGCCTCGACGGCCACGACCGTGGGGTGAAGGTGGTCGCCCGCATCCTGCGCGACGCCGGATTCGAGGTCATCTACACCGGCCTGTTCCAGACCCCCGACACCGTGGCCGCAGCGGCCGTCGACGAAGACGTCGACGCGGTCGGCCTGTCGATGCTGAGCGGCGCGCACATGACCCTCGCCCCGTTGGTGGTGACGAAGCTGCGCGAGCGCGGCGTCGACATCCCCGTGGTGGTGGGCGGCACCATCCCCGACCGCGACGCGCCGAAGTTGCGCGCCGCCGGCATCGCGGGGGTGATGCAGCCCGGTGCGACGGCCGAGGAGGTGGTGGCGTGCGTGCGCGACGCGATCGACACGCCGCGGGGATGACCGTCGCATCCCGTACATTCGTCGGGTGATGGGTCCCTCCGCGCTCGAACGAGTCACCAACCTGCTCACGTTGCTGCTCGAGACCCGGGTACCGCTCACGTTGAAACAGATCGCGAACGAACTGGTGGGGATGTACCCCGACAAGCCGGTCGCGTTGCGCGGTGCGTTCGAGCGCGACAAGGCGCTGTTGCGCGACATCGGGGTGCCGATCGAGACCGAGGTGCTCGGTGGTGACCAGGCGGGCGAGACCGCGTACCGCATCGACCGCGACCGCTACGAGCTGCGCGGCCTGCAGCTCGACGACGACGAACGTCATGCGCTGCAGATGGCGGTGGCGACCATCCGCTCCGAGACCGGTCAGGAGGGTGTCTGGAAGCTGGGCGGTTCGGTGCTGCCGACGTCGTCGGTGGTGGCCAACGTCGCTCAGCACGAGGCGCTGCCGGTGCTCCGGAACGCGTCGGGCGAGCGCACCACGGTGACGTTCCGCTACCGGGACGTCGATCGTCGGGTCGATCCCTACGGCCTGTTGCTGCGTGAAGGGTTCTGGTACGTGATCGGCCACGACCACGGGCGCGGCGAAGTGCGCACCTATCGGGTCGACCGCATCGAGGGGGCCGTCGGGGTGACGGCCGAGACGTTCCGCCGTCCGGAGGGGTTCGATGTGCGCAAGGCGTTCCCGGCCGACTCGAAGCTGCTCGGCGACGGTGAGTCGGGCGCACCGACCGATGCCGAGGTGGCCGTCGGCCCGCCGCTCGCCGCCGTCGTGCTCACCGAACTCGGCGACGCGGCGGTGCTGCGACGTGGCGACGACGGCTCGGTGGTGTTTCGTGTGCCCTGCACCAACCGTGACGCCTTTCGGTCCTGGGTGCTCGGGCTGGGGCAGCACGCCGAAGTGGTCGCGCCTGCCGATGTGCGAGCCGACGTCGTCGCGTGGCTGCGTTCGATCGTCGCTGCGGTGACGTCGTGAACGCCCGCCGTGCGTCGACGCTGAAGGTGCGGGTGCGGCGGCTGCTCGTGATCCTGCCGTGGCTGGCCGAGCGCGGCAGCGCGTCGCTGGCCGAGATGAGCGAGCGGTTCCAGATCAGCGAGGCCGATCTCGTCGCCGACCTGGAGCAGGCGGCGATGTGCGGGCTGCCGCCGTTCCTGGACGAGCTCGTCGACCTGTACATCGACGACGACGGGGTCGCACACATCGACGTGCCACGGTTCTTCACCCGGCCGCTGCGGCTCACGGCTCCGGAAGGCTTCTCGTTGCTCATCGCCGGACGCACCGCACTCGCCCTGCCCGGCTCCGACCCGAACGGTCCGCTCGCTCGGGCGCTCGCCAAGTTGGAGGCCGTGCTCGGCAGCGACGGGATGGTGCTCGACCTGGCGCAGCCGCCCGCGACGGCCGACCTGGTGGCGGCGGTCGACGACCTGGCCGAGGTGCGCGTGAGCTACTGGTCGGCGTCGAGCGACGAGATGACCGAACGCACGCTGGCTCCACGAGCGGTGTTCGCCGATCGCGGCCGCTGGTACCTGCTCGCCGACGACGACCGTTCGGGCGACGAACGAACGTTCCGCATCGACCGGATCCTGCGTTGCGAGCGCACCGGTCGCCGTGTCGAGGCGCGCGACGTCCAGGTGCCGAGCGGCGACGACTGGTTCGACGATCTCGGAGCGGCCGACGTGATCACCCTGCGGATCCCCACCACCGAACGTTGGGTGGTGGAACGCTTCCCGGTGCGCTCGGTGGGTGACGACGGCGATCACCTGCTGGTCGAACTGGCCGTGGCGAGCGAGGCCTGGCTCCGCGAGGTGGTGCTGCGCTTGGGACCACACGCCGAGGTGGTGGCGCCCGACGAATGGCGCGATCTGGCCGCTCGGGCGGCTGCCGAGCTGCTCGCCGCGCGCTACCCGACCGACTGATCAGGCGGCTGGAACGATCAGGCGGCTGGTTGGTCGAGCCGGGCGCCGATCTGATCGCGGCGGGTGATGCCGTGGGCGGCGAGCAGATGGGGGAGCACGGCCGCCGTGGCGTCGGCGTCGGCGAGTGCGTCGTGTGGGCGCACCAAGGTCACCTCGTATCGTTCGCACAGCGCGCCGAGTCGGTGCGACAGCGAACGTCCCGGATCGAGTTCTCGTGACAGGCGCAGTGTGCAGAGGCTCTGCTCGATCGGGAGGTCGACACCGACCTCGAGTGCGGCCTTGCGCAAGAACGCGAGGTCGAACGACGCGTTGTGGGCGACGAACACCGCACCGTCGAGCGAGGGGAGCAGCCGGCTGAACACCTCGTCGAGCCGGGGTGCGCGGGCGACGTCGCGACGATGGATGCCGTGCAGGCGGGTGGGTCCGACCCGGAAGAACCACCGTCGGCGGGGACGCACGAGGCTCGCCCACCGATCGACGACCTCGCCGGTTCCGTCGACCACCACGACACCGACCTGGAGGACCCGGTCGCGCCGGATGGACAGACCGGAGGTCTCGACGTCGACGACGGCGAAACGCACGGTCGGGTCGTCGAGGAGGCTCACGGCCGTCACTGTAGGCCGCGGGTGTGATGCCGTCAGGCGGCGTCGGGAGACGCTGCGGCGTCGCTCGGCCGGGGGGTGGCCGAGCTCGCCGCAGCGCGAGCGCGCACGCCGATGGGTGCGGCGACCGTGAAACCGGCGAGGTGGCGGTCCTCTTCGCTCTCGCCACCCCAGAAGCCGTACTCGTGGTGGGCTCGGGCGAAGTCACGACACGGCGCCTGCACGGGGCACGCGGTGCAGAGCATCCGGGCGAGCGCTTCGCGGCGTTCGCGGGCCTGCGGGCGTTCGGCCTTCGGGGGGAAGAACAACTTGGTGCGGCCCGTGCAGGCGGCGTACTCGCGCCAGGTGGTCCCGGCCGGGAGTTGGAGGATGTGCTCGATGTGGGTTTCTACGGCGGCCATGGTCCCCTCGGATGAGTCGTCGTCGCAGTCGGCAGTGGCGGACGATCGAGCGGCGGAGGGGCCGGGAGGGGTGGCCCCTCTCGCCGCTCGGATTTAACACTAATTCACCCGGAGCACGAGGGGAAGCAGTTTTCGCACTCAATGGCATTCACGTATGTCACGTCATCCGTGGGTCGAACGGCGACGTAGCGGGGCGCGGACACGACGCCGCGAATCCGCCCCGACCTGACCGGACTCCGACGGTTGGCGGTCAGAGCAGCTCGGCGGCGAGGCTCGCGACGGTGCTGCGCTCGCAGGCGCTCAACGTCACGTGTCCGAAGCACGGGTGACCACCGAATGCCTGGATCAGCACCGCGAGCGCGTTGTTCGACTCGCCGAGGTAGGGCGCGTCGATCTGGCTGGTGTCGCCGGTGAAGATCACCTTCGTCCCGTCGCCGATGCGCGTGAGGATCGTCTTCAGCGTCGTCGGCTCGAGGTTCTGGGCCTCGTCGACGATCACGATCTGGCGGTGGAGCGAGCGACCGCGGAGGAAGGTCACGCTCTCGAGCGACAGCTGGTTGCGTGACGTGAGTTCGTCGATGAGTGCGTGGGCGTCGGTGCTGCTCTGGTGGTCGGTGAGCGCGACGATCGCGTCGTGGATCGCCGACATCCACGGGTCGAGCTTCTCGTCGAGTCCACCCGGCAGGAAGCCGACGTCGGCGCGGCCGACCGGGACGAGCGGCCGGTAGATCGCGAGCCGCTCGAACGCACGTGCCTCCACCACCTGCTCGAGGCCGGCGGCGATCGCGAGCACGGTCTTGCCGGTGCCGGCTCGGCCGTCGAGGGCGACGACGCTCACCTCGGGGTCGAGCAGCAGTTCGAGCGCAAACCGTTGCTCCTTCGAGCGGGCGCGCAGTCCCCACGCCTCGGGCGGCTGGTGGGGGAGCAACACCCACTCGTCGTCGATGCGCCGCACGAGCGCCGACTGCGAGCCGGCACGCAGCACGGCGAAACCGTTCTGCATCGCATCGGCACCACCGTCGACCTCGTCGGCGGCGACCGCGCCGGCGGCGTACAACGTGTCGATCAGCTCGTGCGAGGCGTCGAGCACTCGCCAGCCGGTGGGTCGGGTGGAGGCGCTGCGTCCGGCCGGCCGGTGCTCGGCGGCGGACAACCCGAGGTGCGCGGCCTTGATCCTCAGCGCAGCATCGTTCGACACGACCGTGGTCGGGCCGAACGTGGCCTGTCCGAGCGCGGCACCGATGATCCGGTTGTCCGGCACGTGGGGGTCGAGTCCGTGCTCGATCAGGAGGTGCTTCTGCACGCCGTTGATCTCGATCTGCAGCGTGCCGGCCCGGCCGTCGGCGAGTGGCACGGCAGTGGCGAGCGATCCGCCGGCGCCCACGCGGAGCTCCTCGATCGCTCGGAGCGCCGTTCGTGCGGCGCGGCCGACGTCGTCGACGCGGGTCTTGAGCGAGTCGAGCTCCTCGATCACGGTCAACGGGATCACCACGTCGGCGTCGCCGAAGCCGTGCATCGACGACGGGTCGGCCACGAGCACCGAGGTGTCGAGCACCACCCGCGAGCGGACGGCCGAGTCGTTCCTGGCATCACCCCCCTCCACCGATCCGTGGTTCGACATGGGGGCAGCCAGGTCGGTCAACGCGACTCCTCGCTTCGAAGATCCCGTGGCGGGGTGATGGGTGTGCCGGATCGCACCGAGCCGGTTGTAGTCCACCCGGCGTCGTGATGTGCGGACCCCCGACGCAGTTCACCCAGCGTTCACCGATCCGGGGGGTGGCGTTCGACGGTGCGTCGCTCGCCCGACGGGGGCCTCACAGGGTGTCGGGGATGCCGTCGTCGAGCTGCACGCCACACGTGTTCAGCGCCATCGAGACGAGGTGGTACTGGCCGACGGCGAACACCGCGTCGAGCAACTGTTCGGTGGTGTACCGCTCGGCGAGCACCGCCCACGTGGCGTCGGAGATCCGGGCGTCGTCGTGCAGCTCGTCGGCGGCGCGGAGCAACGCGGCGTCGAACGTCGACCATGCGGGATCGTCGGGGCCGACCTTGACCCGCTCGATCTCGTCGAGCGAGATGTCGCAGCGTTGCGCGATGACGTGGTGCTGGCCGAACTCGTACGGGGCGCGGCACCGCACCCCGACGCGCAGGATGAGGAGTTCGCGATCACGGGCGGGCAGGGTGCTCTTGGCCATCACGTGGGTGGCGAAGACGAGCCAGCGACGCAGCAGCGCCGGGTGATGCGCGAGCGTCGCGAAGATGTTCAGGGGTCGGCCGTCGGGTGACCACATGTTGCCCTTGTCGTACAGCTCGAGCACCTCCGCGCTGGGATCGCTGACGGGCGGGATGCGTGGTGCAGAGCTCATCGGTCGATCATCGCGCCGTGTGTGCGATCGTGACGGCATGGGCACCACCAGTTGCACCTTCTGCGGCGTCGTCGCCGGCGAACTCGAAGCACACGTCGTCGACGAGGACGACGGTTTCGTCGCGTTCCTCGACCGTTCGCCGGTGTTCAAGGGACACGTGCTGGTGGTGCCGCGTCCCCACGTCGAGACGCTCGTCGATCTGCCGGTGCCCTCGGTGGGCGCGTTGTTCGAACGCGTGCAACGGATCGCGGCCGCGATGCCCGACGCCATCGGTGCGCACGGCTCGTTCGTCGCGATCAACAACGTCGTGAGCCAGAGCGTGCCCCATCTGCACGTGCACGTGGTGCCGAGACGCCGCAAAGACGGGCTCCGAGGCTTCTTCTGGCCACGACAGAAGTACGCCGGCGACGAGGCCGCGATATACGCCGATGCGTTGAGGACCTCCTTGCGGGATCGATCGTCGTGAGCACGGTCGTGCGCTGCACCGCATGAATTCAGGGCGTTCCGACTCGTCATTGCATTTGCAATGAAAAGGGTGCTTGTAATTCCACACCGAAACCTGTTCGATACGCGTGCGTAACGCTCCGTTACACCGGGAATCCCGATACGAAGAGGTATCAGCACACATGACCAAGGCAGAGTTGATCGAGGCCGTTGCCAAGGATGCGGGCGTCTCGAAGGCCGATGCGGAGGCCGTCCTCCGTTCGTTCTTCGGCACCGTCACGGCGAAGACCAAGAAGGGCGAGAAGGTCGCCTGGCCGGGCTTCGGCTCGTTCAGCACGACGAAGTCGAAGGCCCGCACGGGCCGCAACCCGCAGACCGGTGCAGCGGTGAAGATCGCCGCATCGACGCGGATGAAGTTCACCTCGAGCAGCACGCTCAAGGATGCGCTCAACCCCAAGAAGAAGAAGTGACCCCCGGGTCCGAGAGAAGGAACACACACTGATGGCTGCAAAGAAGGCTGCTCCGGCGAAGAAGGCTGCACCGGCGAAGAAGGCCGCTCCGGCGAAGAAGGCTGCACCGGCGAAGAAGGCCGCTCCGGCGAAGAAGGCTGCACCGGCGAAGAAGGCTGCACCGGCGAAGAAGGCTGCACCGGCGAAGAAGGCTGCACCGGCGAAGAAGGCTGCACCGGCGAAGAAGGCTGCACCGGCGAAGAAGGCTGCACCGGCGAAGAAGGCTGCACCGGCGAAGAAGGCCGCTCCGGCGAAGAAGGCCGCTCCGGCGAAGAAGGCTGCACCGGCGAAGAAGGCTGCACCGGCGAAGAAGGCCGCTCCGGCGAAGAAGGCCGCGAAGAAGTAGTCCGACCGAGCGATCGGATCGTGTCGAGGGGCCCCGAGGGGCCCCTCGTTCGCGTGTCGGGCTCGTTCGCGTCCGGGCGAGGTCGGCTCGGTGCTCGTCGCCGTGCACCACCAGCGCCAGACTGTGCCGATGCAGCAGATCTGTGACGACCTCCGAGCCGAGCACGACGACCTCGACGATGTCGTGGCGGCGCTCACCGAGCCGGACTGGGATCGGGCGACCGCGGCGCCCGGGTGGTCGATCCGCGATCAGGTGAGCCACCTCTGGTTCTTCGATCAGCGGGCGATGATGGCGATGTCGGACCCGGAGGCGTTCGCGGCGGACATGCGACAGTTGCTCGCGTCCGGCGGCACCGAGGCGTCGGTCGAGCCGGGCCGGCGGATGACCGGCGTCGCACTGCTCGACGCCTGGCGGGCCGATCGAGCACGGCTGCTCGAGCTCGCCGAGGGGTTCGACCCGTCCGCACGGGTGCCCTGGTACGGGCCGGCGATGGGAGCCCGCTCGTTCATCACGGCCCGACTGATGGAGACCTGGGCGCACGGACAGGACGTGGCCGACGCACTCGGTGTGACCCGCGAACCCACCGATCGGCTCCGCCACGTCGCCCACATCGGCGTGCGGGCGCGGCCGTTCAGTTACGCGATCCGGCAGATGACGATGCCCGATGTCGACGTGCACGTGGCGCTCACGTCACCGTCCGGCGAGACGGCCACGTGGGGTGCACCGGATGCGGTCGACGTCGTGCGGGGGCCGATGCTCGACTTCTGCCTGGTCGTCACCCAACGCCGTCACCGCGCCGACACCGCGCTCGAGGTGACCGGCGCCGCCGCCGACGAGTGGATGTCGATCGCGCAGGCCTTCGCCGGCGATCCGGGCGACGGCCGCCGCCCCGGCCAGTTCGCCTGAGCAGCGCCCGCCGGAAGGAGCCGAGGTTCTGGGTGCCAGGCTCGGGCGACATCGCAGGTGGGATCTGGGCGCCGGCGCCCAGAACACCGGCCCAGAAGTCCTGGGCGCCACGCTCGACTCACCGCCGCTGGTCGTGGCCAACGGTGGCACCCAGAACGTCGGCGCACCACCCGACGGACGCACGGCGGTGGTGACCCCGGCTTCATCGATCGATCACATCTCGGAGCGATCATGTGGCCGTGCACCAGCCCGCCCCATCCGCCATCGGCCCTCGGACGATTCGCCGAACCCGCCGACGAGCAGCGCTCCTGCTCGCCGCCGCGTCCATCGCCGTGGTCGCCTGCACGCCGGACGAGCGGTCCGGGATCGTGCGTAGGACCGCGGTGCCGACGTCCGACACACCGACGTCCGACACACCGACGTCCGACACACCGACGTCCGACACACCGACGTCCGACACACCGACGTCCGACACACCGACGTCCGACACTCCGACGTCCGACACTCCGACGTCCGACACTCCGACGTCCGACACTCCGACGTCCGACACTCCGACGTCCGACACTCCGACGTCCGACACTCCGACGTCCGAGGTGCCGGCGACGGTGGTCGGACCGGCCGGGACGTACGACGTGGTGCGCGTCATCGGGCAGCTCGTCGATCCTGCTCGGGACGGGCGGGTGATCTCGTACCAGGTGTACGCGCCGGCGGACGTCGCCGATCTCGCGCCGGTGATCGTCGTCAGCCACGGCGGCGCCGGCAACCCGCGAGGCCACCTGGCGGGTGAGCACCTCGGCACCACGTTCGCGTCCGGTGGCTTCGTCGCCGTGCACCTCGCACACGACCGATCCGTCGCCGGGTCACGGCAGCTCGACGACCGGCCGGCCGACGTGGCCTTCTTCCTGGACGAGCTCGCTGCAGGACGGGTCGAGCTGCCGGTTGGCTTCCACGGTTCGGCCGACCTCGGTCGCGTCGGCCACACCGGCCACTCCTACGGCGCGTACACCGCCCACGCCGTGGGCGGTGCGACGTACGCCCGCACCTACACCGACCCACGGATCGACGCGATCGCCCCGATCTCGCCGCAGGGGCCCGATCAGTTCGGTGCCTTCCTGCGTGGGCCGGACGACACCACGTGGAGCACCGTCACGATCCCGGTGTTCGACCTGATCGGTGGCGACGAGATCGACAGCAACGCCGTCGACAGCGTCGAGCGCCCGGGATGGCGGCTCGCGCCGTTCGATCACTACCCGGGCACCAGCGACACGTTCCGAACCATCGTCGCCGGGGCCGACCACAGCGACATGTGGCGCACCGGCGCCGACGACGTGCAGGCGTTCGTCGCCGTCGAGATCCTCGACTTCATGCGGGTGTACGTGGCCGGCGATGCCGAGGTCGACCCCTGCGGCATCGGCGTCGGCGAGCTCGTCACCACCTCGGCCACGATCGAGCGTCACCCCGCCGCCGTCGGGACGCTGATCGGCTCGTGCGGTTGATCCACGCGCCGACGGCGCGCGATCACAGATCGCCGATGAGCTTGAACACCTCGGCGGCGGCCACGCCGTGGGCGGCCCCCAGGCCGGCGAGGCGGGCGCGCACGCGATCCCGGAACGATGCCAGCTGCGACTCGTCGGTGGCCTTCATCGTGCTCTCGAACTGTGATTCGTGTGCTTCGAGCGCGTGGAGCTTGGTGTCGACGAAGCCGCTCACGTCCTCCACGTGATCGGCCACGTCGGCCTCCCACAGCAGCAGGGTGTCGGGACGGTGATGCGCGATGCCGTGTTCGCGGAAGAAGTGGGGGTCGCGCGCGGCGACGATCGCGTCGCAGGCCAGCAGCCCGGCGTGCCGGTGGTCGGGATGCAACCGGTAGCGCTTCCACGGGTCGTGGCCGAGCACCACCTGCGGCCGCAGCTCCCGGATCACCTTGGCGACGGCGCTGCGCAGCGCGAGCGTGCTCTCGAGCTCGCCGTCCACCTCGCCGAGGAACACCACCTCACCGGCGTTCGAGCCGGACAGGCGTCGCGCCGCTGCTCGCTGTTCGGCCTGGCGACGCGTCACCAGCGCCGCAGTGTCGGCATCGACGTCCCACGTGCCCTTCGAGCCGTCGGTGCACACGAGGTGGTGGACGACGCATCCGGCGGCGGCCCACTTGGCGAGGGTGGCACCCGCGCCGAACTCGACGTCGTCGGGGTGTGCGCCGATCGCGAGCGCGCTGACCGGCGTGGCGAGATCGTGGCTGATGGTCGGAGTCAGCGTGTCGGGGACGGGTTGACCGGGTTCGTTCGCAGCCATGTGGGCAGGACGTCCTTCACGAGGGGGTGGGCGAGGTCGCGGGGATGGTCGAGGTCGAGCGCCAACAACGGGTCGCGCACCACTTCCACGGCGCAGCCGGTGGCGAGCGCCTGGGCGAGATGACGGCGGAACGACCCGGCGCCGTATGCCGCGCGCAGCCCGGCGTCGACGGGGAACGACCACACGTTCGTGCCGTCGAGGCGTTCGTCGGGCACCAGCACGATGGTGTCGGCCCGAGCGAGGTCGCGCAGCGGGCGTGGCAGCGGCAGATCGGCGTGGGCCACCACGACGTGTCGATACCCGCGTTCGCGCAACTCGGCGATCGCTCGGTCGACGGCACCGTTGAGGCCCTGCCCTTCTTCGCGTAACACGATCGCCCCGTGAGCCTCGGCCCAATCGGCCACCGTGGGGTCGTCGCACACGACGGCGACCGGTCCGTCGCCGGCAGCGACGAGCACCTGTTCGGCCGTCCATCGGGCCAGGCGTTCGCGCGCCTCGGCGTCGAGGACCGATGCCAGCCGGCCCTTCGCCAGGTGAAAGGCCTTCACCGGCACCAGCACGACCGGATCGAGCGCCGAGCTGGCGCTGGTCCCTGAGCGCCGCTCCACCGTCACGGGCTCATGGTAGGCATCCCGCTCCCCGAGCGGCCGCGTCGCACGCCGTGCGGTCGCCTCTCGTCGTGGGCGACGCCGGACCCGACCGTCGTGTGCATCACGAGCACCCTGCTCGGTACCGTGTCGCGCATGACCGCCGCCACGCCGCTCGGCACCCCTGTCGTTGCTCCACCGACGATCGGCGTGCTCGGGCGCGACTGGCGGGCCACCGTGACGCCGGGCGGTGCGGTGGAGCAGTGGGACGGGCTCGGGGCACTCGACTGGTTCGTCGCCGCCGACGACCGGTGGCACGTGCCCGCCCGCGAGCCGGCCGTTCGCCAGAGCCTGGTGGAGGGCACACCCGTCGTCGAGACCCGGCTCCGGATCCCGAGCGGCGACGCCGTCCATCGGGTGTATTCCGTGGCCGACCACGGCGGGCTCGCGGTCGTCGAGATCACCAACGATTCGCCGCTGCCGATCGCCGTGGCCTTCGCCGGCGCTGCCGTGCTGTCGGCGCGTCCCCCGACGGACATGCCGATCGAGGGGATCGATCTGCCGGCCGGTGCCGTGGTGTTCCCGGTCGGCCACCACGCCACGCTCACCGTCGCACTGCCTCACCACCCCGGCAGTGAGCTGGCACGCAGCGGACGCCTGCCGGCCGGGTTACCGACGGCACTCCAGGTGGCGCGAGGATGGCTCGCACTGGCCGAACGCGCGAGCCGGCTGCTCGTCCCCGATCCGACGGCGATCGGGGCCGTGGTGCGCGAGCGCTGCCAGTTGCTGCTCGACGGCCCCGCCGACGCCCACGAACGTCCGGTCGACTTCCTCTTGTCGATCGGCGAACTGGTGCGCATGGGCAGTGTGGCGGAGGCGTGGATGCCCGAGTTGGCCGACGCCGTCGCGGCGCTGCCGGCACACGTCGCCGACCCGTTCCTCGGGGCCGCGCTCGACGCCGCCGGCCGGGTGTGTGTCGCAGCCGACGACCCGCGAGCCGAGCGCGACCTGCACCAGGTGCGGAACCGGCTGGCGCGCGAGCACCCGTCGGCGAACGCCGGGCCCCTCAAAGCAGCGGAGTCGGTCACCGGCCTGCGCGACGTCGTGGCGCTCGAACGCACCATCGCCGACGGGACCGACCTGTTCCCGCACGGCATCCCGGCCCCGTGGCTCGGCCAGCACTTCGAGGTGTACGGGGTGCCCACCGGCACACGGTCGTCGGTGTCGTTCGCGGTGCGCTGGCACGGCGAGCGACCGGCCGTGCTGTGGGAGTGCAGTGGCGACCCCGTCACGCTCACCTCGTCCGGCGCCGCGCCCGGCTGGTCGACGACCGACCGCACCGGCGAGACGTTGTGGCCCGCACCCACTGGTGCCGTGCCGACCGTCCCGAGCGCGCCGGAGCGGCCGGGCGCGCCGGACGGCGACGTGTCGTTCAGCTGATGTGCGACACCCTCGTCGCGCTGCCACCCTCGACGGTGTCGGGGTGCACGTTGTTCGCGAAGAACAGCGACCGTCCACCGGACGAGCCGCAGGACGTGCGTTGGTACCCGCCGCGTGTCGACGAACACGCCACCCGGGCCACGCACATCAGTGTGCCGGCCCACGTCGGCCCGACCAGGGGTTGTCTGCTGAGCGTGCCACGGTGGTGTTGGGGCGCCGAGCACGGCGTGAACGACGCCGGCGTCGCGATCGGCAACGAGGCGATCTACACGACCCTCGATCCTCGTCGTGCGCCCGATGCGCTCATCGGGATGGATCTCGTGCGGCTCGGACTCGAGCGGGCCGGATCGGCCGGCGAGGCGGTCGCCGTGATGACCTCGCTCCTGACGACACACGGCCAGGGTGGCACCGGCCACGATCCGGCAGGGCGCCACGGCCCGAAGGCGTACTGGAGCAGCTTCCTGGTCGCCGACACGAGCGAGGCCTACGTGCTCGAGACCTCGGGGCGTGACTGGGCGATCGAACGAGTGGTGGCGACGCGAGCGATCTCCAACCGCACCACCATCGCCGACTTCGACGCTGCGCATCGCCACCCCCGTCAGCCCGTCGCCACGCTGGTCGACCCTCGCTGGCACGCGTCGAACGCTGTGCTGGAGCGGCGTCCGGTGTCGGTCGAGTCGTTGCAGGCGCACCTGCGCTCGCACGATTCGTGCGCCGTGCCGGGATGGGCCGTGTGCATGCACGCGGTCGACGACACCGGCGATCCCGTGGAGGACACGACGGCGTCGATGGTGGCCGAGCTCGCGCCCGACGGCGGTCGGGCGTGGGTGACCGTCGGGCATCCGTGCGAGCGCGCCTACCTGGCGGTGCGCGTGGGCGAGCCGTTCGAGCTGAGGAGCTGAGGCGCCGAGGAGCTGAGGCGCCGAGGCCGACCTCGTCGTCGCGTCGGGTCAGCGCGTCATGTCGGTGACGACGGCCATGCCGGCACCGGGGAAGTCGTGCATCCGGCCGAGGTGGTCGACCCCCTCGCTGAGCGAGAGGTGCGAGGTGACGAGTCGCTCGGGGTGCAGTTTGCCGTTGGCCACCATCGCGAGCATGCGAGGGTAGGCGTGCGCGGCCATGCCGTGGCTGCCGGTGAGCTCGATCTCGCGGCCGTGCAACAGGCTCATCGGGATCGGCGGCAACGAGTCGTCACCGACCATCAGGCCCACCTGCACGTGACGGCCCTGGGTGCGCAACGAGTGGATCGACGCGAGACAGGTGGCCGTGGTACCGACGGCGTCGATCGACGAGTGTGCGCCACCGCCGGTGAGCTCGACGATCGTCGCGGCGACGTCGCCGGCGCGCCCGTCGACCACGTGCGAGGCACCGCACTGACGGGCGAGCTCGAGCGACCCGTCGTCGACGTCGACGGCCACGGTGCGCACCCCCAGCGCAGTGGCGATCATGATCGCCGAGAGCCCCACCCCACCGCAGCCGTGCACCGCCAACCACTGCCCGGGCGCCACGCGAGCCTGGTGGGCCACGGCGCGGAACGACGTGGCGAACCGGCATCCGAGGCTCGCCGCGTCGGCGTAGCCGAGATGCTCGGGCAACGCCACCAGGTTGAGGTCGGCGCGGGGCAGGGCGACGAACTCGGCCATCGATCCCCACCCGGTGAAGCCGGGTTGGTACTGGTGGTCGCACACCTGCTGCTGACCGGCCCGGCACCGCGGGCAGGTGCCGCATCCGAGCACGAACGGCACGGTGACCCGGTCGCCCACGCGCCAGCGGGAGACTTCGGGCCCGATCGCCACGATGTCGCCGGCGAGTTCGTGGCCGGGGACGTGGGGGAGCGCGATGTCGGGGTCGTGGCCCTGCCACGCGTGCCAGTCGCTGCGGCACACCCCGTTCGCGGCCACCTGCACCACCACCCCGTCGGCGGGCGGCGACGGCGTGGGCAGATCGACCACCTCGAGCGGTCCACCGAAGTGTTCGAAGTACGCAGCTCGCACGGGCGACCCCCTACGACGCCGGCCGGGCGTGGAGCGCGGCCACGACGTTCGCGATCTTCTCGCGCACGAGGTCGACGATCTCGTCGTCGGCCGTGCCGTCGACGGTGATGCGTGTGCCGCCCAGCTTCACGTTCACGGCCGGTTCCTCGACGATGGTGTTCCCCAGGTAGCCGAGGATCAACGCGAGCGGCGGTTGCACCCGCGACCCGCCGCCCATGCCGCCGCTGGTCATCATCGCGATCACCTTGCCCTGCAACGTGTGCTGGCCGGGGGGCCGGGTGAGCCAGTCGATCGCGTTCTTCGCCACCGCTGCCGGGCTGAAGTTGTGCTCCGGCATCCCGATGATCAGCGCGTCCGCACCCGACACGAGCTCGCGCCAGTGTTGCACCGAGGCCGGGGGATCGTCCTCGAGGTCCTCGTTGTAGAACGGCAACTGCTGGATCGCGTGCTGAGGTTCGTCCACCTCGATCGTCAACTCCGCCGGAGCCACCCGCTGGGCGATGCGCAACAGACCGGTGTTGGACGACGCGGCACGCAGGCTGCCGGAGATGCCGATGGCGCGGAAGTTCATGAGCCGCAGTATGGCGGCTCGCACCGATCAGTGCAGGACGGCGTCGTCGCCGACACGGATCGTCCCGGGTTCGAGCACGGTCGCATAGGCCCGGCTCACCGGGCCGCGGCCGTGGTGCATCCGCATGAAGTCGCCGTCGGAGAACCAGCGGGCGTTGTGCTTGCACGGCAGCGCCCACGCCGACACCTCGCACAGCACGGTGCCGAGCCGGAGACGGGTGCCCGGCCGCACGTCGGCCCACGACAGCCCCCGCAACGTGACGTTCTCGCCGGCCGAGCCGTGGCCGATCGGGTGGCCGTCGGTGGCGAAGGCGTCGATCACCTCACCTGCCCACAGGCACAGGGCCTGCCACGGGCGGCCGTGGTGCTGTCGGCTGCGCTGCCGGTCGCCCACCACGCCGCGCCATCCGACCTCCACCTCGTCGACGGGCAGCTTCGGCACACCACCGTCGTTTCGGTGCAGGTGTGCGACCGTGCCGGTGGCCGACGGCAGCACGCCGGCAGCTCGATACGCGGCGCCGGCCGCCAGCAGTGCCGACCACACCCGAGGCAGCACCTCGTCGACGTCGCCGTCGAGATCGGGCCACAGGTGGGCGACGACGTCGGCGTCGCGGCCGAGGGTGAGCTCGTCCCACAGCGCCGGGAAGTTGGCCACCGTTCGGACGGCGTCGGTGTCGCTGAACTCGTACGGGCCGAGGCGGTGCATCCGCCGATCGTAGGTGTGCTCGGCGAGGTCGGGCCGTCGCGAGCGGACCCGTAGGCTGGCCGCCATGACCGCCACCGATGCCGCCCGCGACACCGATCCGTTCGCCGACCTCCGCCTCACCGAGTGGACGTCGTGCGGCGGGTGTGCGGCCAAGTGGGGTGCGTCGCTGCTCACCGACCTGGTGCGCGAGATGCCGGTCGGCGCCGACCCGTCGCTGCTCATCGGCCTCGCGCCGTTCGACGACGCCGCGATCTACCAGGTGGCGCCGGACGTGGCGCTGGTGAGCACCACCGACTTCTTCCCGCCGTTGGTCGACCATCCGGCCGACTTCGGCGCGATCGCCGCGGCCAACGCGTGCAGCGACGTGTTCGCGATGGGCGGTCGAGTCGCGATCGCGGTGAACATCGCGGCGTTCCCCGAGCACTTCCCGCGTGAGGCGATCGCCGCGATCTTCGACGCCGCGGCCACCGTGGTGAGCGAGGCCGGTGGCACGATCGCCGGCGGTCACACGATCCGCAACCCCGAGCCGATCTTCGGTCTCGCGGTGCAGGGCGTGGTGCACCCCGACCGTGTGTTCCGCAAGGGTGGCGCCCGTCCCGGCGACGTGTTGTTGCTGTCGAAGCCGATCGGCACCGGGCTCACGCTCGCCGGAGGTTCGGCCGACGACGCCGCAGCGGCGGTCGCCGGGATGAAGCGTCTGAACCGGCGGGCGAGCGAAGACCTGCAGGAACTCGGCGATGCCGTGCACGCGGTCACCGACGTCACCGGCTACGGCCTCGCCGGGCACGGGTGGGAGATGGCCGAGCGCGGTGGGGTGCGCGTGGTGGTGCACACCGGCTCGATCGTCACCTATCCGGGCGCGCGTGAGGCCGCCGAGCGGGGGGTGCGCACCGGCGGCGACCGCCGCAACCGCGACTACGTCGAGGGGCATCTCGTGTCGAGCGCCGATGCGGCCGGTGAGGCGCTGTGCATGGACCCGCAGACCTCCGGCGGGCTGCTCGTCGCCCTCGACCCGGCGTCGGCCGATCGGTTGACGAGCGGGGCGACCGGCGTCGGCTGGTGGCGTGTCGGCGAGGTGGCCGAGGGACCGGCCTCGCTCGAGCTGCGCTGACACCCGGCCGAGCTGCGGCACACCGCCCGGGATTGGCAGACTGCTCGCGATGGCCGGCCGCGCCCCCACCCGCACGATCGAGAAGGAGCTGTGGGCGCGCGGGCACGAGGTCGTCGTGGGCATCGACGAAGTGGGGCGCGGTGCGTGGGCCGGGCCGCTGATGGTGGGCGCTGCGGTGCTGCCGCGCGATCGGCGCGTGAACGGGGTGCGCGACTCGAAGGTGCTCACCGAAGCCAACCGCGAGTTCCTGTTCGATCGCATCGCCGCCTGGTGCGACACCTGGGCGGTGGGGGCGGCGAGCCAGGAGGAGTGCGACGAACTCGGCATGGCGGCCGCGCAACGTCTGGCGGCGAAGCGCGCGATCGAGGGGCTCTCGGTCCCGGTCGACGTCGCCGTCGTGGACGGCCGGTGGAACTTCGTCGCACCCCACGTCCCGCACGTGGAGATGCGCGTGAAGGCCGATCTGCACTGCCTCTCGGTGGCCGCGGCGAGCATCCTCGCCAAGGTCACCCGCGACCGGGTGATGCGCTCGATGGCCGACAGCTATCCGCACTGGAGCTTCGACACCAACAAGGGCTACCCGTGCCCGGTGCACAAGACCGCGCTGCAGGGCTACGGGCCCTCCGCCATCCACCGACGGTCGTGGGTGTTCATGGATCACTACGTGCCCTGGACCGGGTGTCCGCGGTTGGTGCGCCACGAGCAGGGGACGTTGTTCTGATGGTCGATCACGAGGTGATCGTGGTCGGTGCCGGTCTGGCCGGGTTGCGCTGCGCGAGCGACCTGCTCGCAGCAGGTCGCGATGTCGTCGTGCTCGAGTCGCGAGACCGCGTCGGCGGGCGGGTGTGGAGCCACCGGTTCCCGAACGGACAGTGGGCCGAGCGCGGTGCGGAGTTCGTCGATCGTGCCCACGTCGAGGTGCTCTCGCTCGCGGCTCGCCTCGGCCTCGAGGTGAACGACGTGCGCTGTGGCGGTGTGGTCGGCGACCGGTTGCTCGACGTCGGGGGTCGCACGGCGCCGTACCACCTGCACCACAGCCTCGACGGCGATCTCCGTCGGTTCGACGAGGCGATGGCCGAGCTCGCCGCGCTCGTCGACCCCGACGACCCGGCAGGTGCACGGTCGGCGCACCTCGACGCCGTGCCGCTGAGTGCCCTCGTCGAGCGACTGGGTCTGTCGCTGATGGCCCGGGTGGTGGTCGGGCGCGACATCCGCTCCGAGTACATGGTGTCGCCCGACGAGGTGAGCCAACTGATGGCGGCGTGGATGACCTCGCGGCACCTGGCGTCGGGCGACGGATACGAGGGTCACCGCGTCGTCGGCGGCAACGACCAGTTGGCGACCGGCCTCGCCGCGCCGATCGGCGATCACCTCCGACTCCGCACGCCGGTGTCGATCGTCGAACCGGAGGCGGGTGCCGTCGTGCTGCGTTCGGGCGAACGACTGACTGCCGAGCACCTGGTCGTCACCGTGCCGCTGCCCGTGCTCGGCCGCCTGTGGCACGAGGTCCCACCCGAGCTCAGCCGCGCCGGCTACGGCGTCGGCGGCAAGGTGAGCATCCAGTACCGACGGCGGGTGTGGCGCGACTACGGCCGTGACGGCAGTGTGCGCACCGAGCGGGCGTGGGGCGAGCTGTGGGAGATGAGCGACGACATGCCCGGCGACACCGGGGTGATGACCGCGCTGTTGTCGTCGCACGATGGTGCCGCGCTGATGTCGTTGCCCGATGTCGCCGACCGGATCGAGGCCGAGGTGGAGCGGATCTTCCCGGGGTCGCGAGGTCACGCAGGGGAGCGAGTGGTGACCGACTGGACCGACGACGAGCACAGCCTGGGCGCCTACGTGACGTTCGGGGTGGGGCAGCTGGTGGCGGCATGGCCGCTGCTGCGAGCCCGCCATGGACGGATGCTGTTGGCCGGCGAGCACACCGACGAGTGGTGCGGCTACATGGAAGGGGCGCTGCGCAGCGGCGCCCGTGCGGCACGGACGATCACGAGGGGGACACCATGTTGAACGACGACCTGAGGTCGCGGGCCCGAGCCGTGGGGGCGTTGCTGCGCGAACGGGGCGAGACCGTGGCGGTGGCGGAGGGCTCCGCGGGCGGACTCGTGTCGGCGGCGCTGCTGTCGGTACCCGGGGCGTCGGCGTACTACCTCGGCGGTGCCGTGGTGTACACGCGGCAGGCGAGCATCGCCTGGATGGCCGGTGCGGTCGAGACGCCGCACGGCATGCGCGGTGCGACCGAGGTGTTCGCCCAGTACCTGGCCCGATCGTGCCGGGTGAAGCTCGAGGCCACGTGGGGGATCGGCGAGGCGGGAGCGGCCGGACCGCCCAACCCGTACGGCGACCCCGCGGGTCACTGCTGGGTGGCGGTGGCCGGCCCGAGCGAGGCCACACGACACCTGCTCACCGGTCTCGACGAGCGCGAAGCGAACATGTCGGCGTTCGCGGTCGGCGCCCTCCAGCTGCTGCTCGACACCCTGACCCCCTGACCTTCGTGAGCGCGATGCGCTGCCCGTGCGCATGCGGCTCACGAAGCCGGGTCCTTCGTGAGCGCGATGCGCTGCCGGTGCGCATGCGGCTCACGAACCGGGGTCCTTCGTGAGCGCGATGCGCTGCCGGTGCGCATGCGGCTCACGAAGGTCGGTCAGATGCCCTCGGCGGCGGCGAGACCTTCGGCGTCGACGGCCAGGTCGGCGGCCAGGCGGGCGAAGATCGCCGGGGGGTCGCGCCACGGGTCGGCCAGCGTGCCGGCCTCTGCGTCGCGGATCGTCCGCCACACCCGCTCGGCGCTGCAGGGCAGATCGACGTGGCGGACGCCCAGGTGCGCGAGCGCATCGATCACCGCGTTCTGCACGGCCGGTGTGCTGCCGATCGTGCTCGCCTCGCCGATGCCCTTCGCGCCGAGCGGGTTGAGCGGCGTCGGCGTCTCCGTCGAGTGCACCTCGAAGCTCGGGAACTCGGCAGCCGACGGCAGTGCGTAGTCCATGAAGTTGGCGGTGAGCGGGTTGCCGTCCTCGTCGTAGACGACGTGTTCGTACATCGCCTGGCTCACCCCGGCAGCGACGCCACCGTGCTGCTGACCCTCCACGAGCAGCGGGTTCAGCACGGTGCCGCAGTCGTCGACGGCCACGTGCCGCAGCAACGTCACCCGGCCGGTGTCGTGGTCGACCTCCACGACGGCGATGTGCGCCCCGAACGGGAACGTCGCGCCGGACTGCTCGAAGTCGAGCTGCGCGGCGAGTCCGACGGTGCCGTCGTCGTGGTCGATCGGATCGTCGCCGCGATCGGCCGCGTCGGCCGCAGCGCGTGCGAGCGCACCCCAATCGAGCGCGGCGGCAGGTGCGCCGGCGACGCCCACCGTGCCGGCTGCGACGTCGACGACGATGTCGGCCTCGGCGGCCTCGAGCAGGTGGGCGGCGAGGCGCTTGGCCTTGTCGACGAGCGCCTCGGTGGCACGCATGACGGCCGAACCGCCGAGCTGCAACGACCGCGACCCGCCGGTGCCGCCGCCGGTGCGCACGAGGTCGGTGTCGCCGTCGAGCAGGCGGATCCGGTCGACGTCGATGCCGGTGCGACTGCTGACGATCATCGCGTACGCGGTCTGATGGCCCTGACCGTGCGCGGCCGTGCCCGCCTTCACCGTGGCGGTGCCGTCCGAGTGGATCTCGACCGAGCCGTACTCGCTGCTGCCACCGCCGGCGGTGACCTCGACATAGCTCGCCACACCGATGCCGAGCAGGCGCCGGTCGCCACGCGCCCGCCGCTCGGCCTGCTCGCGGCGCAGGTCGTCGTAGCCGACCACCTCGGCCGCGGTGTCGAGCGGCGTGGCGTAGCCGCCGCTGTCGTAGGTGACGCCGGTGAGCGTGGTGAACGGGAACGCGTCGTCGGGCAGCAGGTTGCGCTTGCGGATCTCGATCGGGTCGAGGCCGAGCTCGAGCGCGGCCTGGTCGACCGCACGTTCGAGCAACGCCGTGGCCTCGGGCCTCCCGGCGCCGCGGTACGCGCCGGTGGGGGTGGTGTTGGTGGCGGCGACGGCGATGTCGAACTGGATGGCCGGGAAGCGGTAGGTGCCGTTGCTCATCCGGCGGGTGCCGGCGGGCAGGTACGCCCCCATGCCCGGGTAGGCGCCACCGTCGCCGACGAGGTGCACGCGCAGCCCGGTGAACGTGCCGTCGCGACGGCATCCGAGCTCGACGTACTGGATCTGCGCCCGGCTGTGCGCGAGGGCGAGCATGTCCTCGGTGCGGGTGCTCGTCCAGGTGACGGCTCGTCCGAGCGAGCGGGCGACGGCGGCGACGACGAGCTGCTCGGGGTACATGCCGGCCTTGCCGCCGAACCCGCCGCCGACACGCGGGGTGACGACGCGCAGCTGGTCCTTCGAGATCTTCAGCGCACGCACCAGCGAGCCGAACAACAGGTGCGGCATCTGGGTGCTGCCGTACACCACCAGGCGGCCATCGCCGTCGACCGTGGCGGCCACACCGTGGGGTTCCATCGGGGCGACGGCCATGCGCTGGTTGACGTAGCGGCCGCGCACCACCACGTCGGCGTCGGCGAACAGGTCGGGCTGCACCGTGTCGGTCGTGCTCATCGCGAGGTTGTCGCCGTGGTCGTCGAACAACACGGGGGCCCCGTCGGCGAGGGCGTCCTCGGGCAGCACGGCGGCGTCGAGCGGTTCGTAGTCGACCACCACCGCGTCGGCCGCGTCGCGGGCGTGCACGGCGGTGTCGGCCACCACCGCCACGATCGCCTCGCCGACGAAGCGCACGCGGTCGGTGGCGAGCGGAGGCCGTGCGAAGTGGTCGTGCACCTTGGCCATGCCGTGGAACGGGGCGAGGCCGAGGTCGTCGGCCCGCAGCACCGCCACCACGCCGGGCATCGCCGCCGCATCGGCGGTGTGCACCTCGGCGATGCGGGCATGAGGCATCTCGGAGCGTACGAACACCAGGTGCAGCGCGTGCTCGAGCGGACCGCCCGGCGCCGCCAGGTCGCCGACGTAGCGGGCTTCCCCGAGCAGGAGCTCGGGGTCCTCGGTCCGTAGCACGCGTGTTCCCAGGATCGATCCGGCCATGGGGCGAACCTAACAGCCGACCGAGGGCGGCCGGCCCGCCGGAGGACGCCCAGGTGACGGCCTCGACACGCACGGCCCGGCTGCGCGAGCCTGGGCGTGGCGGACAACAGGAGGCGGGACCGTGGCAGAGCGGTCGCTCGCGCGCACCCAACGGTACGACACCGGCGACGATCGTCTCGCCGCGCACGGGCACCGCCTCGAACGTGTCGCCACGCCGACGGGCCGGTCGTCGTGCTGGCGGATCACGCTCGGCCATCCCGACGGCGCCCACGAGCCGTTCGAGTTCGCCGCCGCGCCGAGCCACGAGTCTGCGGCGGTGCCGTCGGTGCTGCGCGAGCTCTTCGCCGGCGTGACCGTCGGTCGGGCCCTGGTTCCGCGTGATCACGATCCGGTCGTGGCCGGCGGTGGCGTCGATCCGCTCCCGGCGGACGCCTCGATCGGACGGCTCGCGAGGTTCGTGGCGTGTCGGGCGGTGCACACCCTCACCGTGCTCGATCCCCACCTGCGCCTCGACGCCGTCGAGCACGACGTGCACCTGGCCCGCGTCGCCGCCCGCCGTCTGCGCAGCGAGGTCGAGGTGATGCACGACGTGCTGCGGCCGAAGCGTGCATCACGGCTGGCGTCGGAGCTGGCCAGGCTCGGCACGCTGTTCGGCGACGTGCGCGACCTCGACGTGTTGATGCTGTCGCTCGAACGCGCCGCAGACCCGGCGGCACCGGGCACTCGCGAGCTGCGGATCCGAATGCGCAACGAACGCCGCGTGGCAGCGCTGGTGTTGCGCAATGCGCTCTGCTCACCCCGGCACCTGACGCTGCTCGAGGAGCTGGCGGCGTTCGCCGCGACCGGCTGGTCGGCCGACGGCAGCCGGCCGGGCAGGCGGGCTCGGCGCACCACGATCGAGATGCTCGAACACGCCGATCGGCGTCTCGATCGCCGTGTGGCCGCCCTGAGCGATCCGCCGCTCGAGGCCGAGTTGCACGACGTGCGCAAGGCCGCCAAGCGCCTGCGGTACGTGGCCGAACTGGCCGAGCCGATGGCGGAGTCGCGTTCGCTCGGTCGTGCCGCCCGTTCGCTGCAGGACGTGCTCGGCGGTCTGCAGGACGCCGTGTCGGCACACGAGTGGATCGACCGCCCGCACCGTCCGCCGCTCGACGCTCACGAACGGTTGGCCGCGATCGCGATCGCCGACGCTGCCGACGCCGCCCGACGTCGTGCGCTCGACACCTGGCCGGTGGCCTGGGTGCGCACCCATGGCGCCGCCCTCCGCCCCTGGCGACCCCCCACCTGACCCCCACCCGCGCTAGGGGGTGTGGGTGAGGGCTTGCTCGAGGTCGGCCACCAGGTCGGCGCTCGACTCGATGCCCACGCTCAACCGCACGAGCGAATCGGGCACCTCCAACGGCGACCCGGCTGCCGAGGCGTGGGTCATCTGCCCCGGGTGCTCGATCAGGCTCTCCACGGCGCCGAGCGACTCGGCCAGGGTGAACACCTCGGTGTGCTTCACCACCTCCAGCGCAGCTGCCAGCCCGCCGCGCAAGGTGAAGCTCACCATCCCGCCGAAGTCGCGCATCTGCTTCGCCGCCGCGGCGTGGCCAGGATGGTCGGGCAGCTGGGGGTACAGCACCCGGTCGACCGCCGGATGCCCGACCAACATGTCGACGATCGCCCGGGCGTTCGAGCAGTGTCGCTCCATCCGCACGCCGAGCGTCTTCACGCCGCGCAACACCAGGTAGCAGTCGAACGGCGCCGGCACGGCGCCGGCAGCGTTCTGGGTGAAACGCAGCCGCTGCGCCAACTCGTCGTCGTCGAGCGCGAGGAACCCACCCACCACGTCGCTGTGGCCGCCGAGGTACTTCGTCGCGGAGTGCACCACCACGTCGGCGCCGAGCGCGAGCGGGGTCTGGAGGAAGGGTGTGGCGAAGGTGTTGTCCACCACCACCAGCGCCCCGTGGTCGTGCGCGACGGCTGCGACCGCCTCGATGTCGATGCAGGTGAGCAACGGGTTGGTGGGCGTCTCGAGCCACACCATGCGCGTGTCGGCAGGCCAGTTCGCGGCCAGCGCGTCGGGGTCGGTGAGGTCGACCGCGGTCCAGGCCACGCCGAGCGGCGCCCACACCTTCGAGATCAGCCGGAACGTGCCGCCGTACGCGTCGTTGCCGAGCAGCACCCGGTCGCCCGGCGACAGCAACCGCAGCACGTTGTCCTCGGCGGCGAGTCCCGACGCGAACGCGAGTCCGTGACGCGCGCCTTCCAGCGACGCCACGCACGTCTCGAGGGCGGTGCGCGTGGAATGCCGCTGCGTGAGTACTCGAAGCCCTTGTGCTCGCCGACGCCTTCTTGGGCGAAGGTGCTGCTGAGGGTGATCGGCACCACCACCGCTCCTGATGCCGCATCGGGCGCCTGCCCGACGTGCACCGCCCGGGTCTCGAAGCCCCATCCGGCCTGCTGCTGCTGTTCACCCACGGGTCGCCTCCGTCGCCGTCGCCAACACCTCGAAGTACGCGAGCAGGTCGGTGCGGGTGAGCACGCTGAGCGGACGCCCTCCCGCCAGCACTAGCAGCGCCGGCGCGAGGTCGAGCATCTCGACCGCCTTCGCCACCTTCTGGCCCACGCCGATCGTCGGCAGCTTCGGCCCCATCACCTGCTCCACCGGCATCGACATCACCGAGGGGTCGCGGTACACCGCCTCCATCAGCTCGAGCTCGTCGACCGAACCGGCCACCTCGGCGGCGGCGAAGGGAGGCGTGTTCTTGCAGACCGGGAGCTGACTGATGCCGTTCGAGCGCATCAGCTCGATCGCGTGCCGGACCGTGTCGGTCGGGTTGACGTACAGCAGCGCAGGGGTGGATCCGCGGGTGTCGAGCACGGCGGCCACGCACTCGTCGCACTCGCGCAGGAAGCCGAAGTTGGCCATCCAGTCGTCGTCGAACACCCGCGACAGGTATCCGCGGCCCGAGTCGGGGTTGAGCACCACCACGATGTCGTCGGGCGCGGCCTGTTTGGCCACTCGGATGGCTGCTGCCACCGCCATCCCACCGGATCCTCCGATCAGGATGCCCTCCTCGCGGCTCACCTGGCGAGCGGTGAGGAAGCTCTCCTCGTCGCTGATCGGGATCACGTCGTCGTACAGCTCGGGGCTCCACGCCGCCGGGAAGAAGTCCTCGCCGACGCCTTCCACCAGGTACGGGCGTCCGCTGCCACCGCTGAACACCGAGGCGTCGGGGTCGGCGGCGACGATGCGCACCGCCGGGTTCTGCGCCTTCAAGTAGCGCGCGGTGCCGGTGATGGTGCCGCACGTGCCGGCGCCGGCGACGAAGTGGGTGATCCGGCCGCCGGTCTGACGCCAGATCTCGGGACCGGTGGTGAGCTCGTGGGCCCGTGGGTTGTTCGGGTTGGCGTACTGGTTGGGCCGGAAGGCCTGGAGCTCGTGGGTGAGCCGCTCGGCCACCTTGTAGTAGCTCTGCGGATCCTCGGCGGGCACGGCCACCGGGCACACCACCACCTCGGCGCCGTAGGCACGCAGGAACGACACCTTCGGGGCCACCTTGTCGGTCATCACGAACACGCAGCGGTAGCCACGTTGGGCGGCCACGATCGCGAGGCCCACACCGGTGTTGCCGCTGGTCGGTTCGACGATCGTGCCGCCCGGCCGCAGCAGCCCGTCGCGCCTGGCGGCGAGGATCATCTCCAGCGCCGGCCGGTCCTTGGCCGACCCGCCAGGGTTGGTGGTCTCCATCTTCATCGCGAGCACGCTCGAGATGCCGTGGATCTCGCTGATCCGGCGCAGCCGCACGAGCGGTGTGTCGCCGATCAGGTCGATCACGCTCTCGGCGATGGTGGTGCCGTGGAGCCTCGGATCGGACGCGCCGTTCCCCAAGCCATGGGCCGAGCGTAGACCGCCCCCGAGCGCCAGCGGCGGTCGGCGCCGGGCGATCGGGTCCCGGTGGTCCCGGTCGTCCCTGGGGCCCGGTCTCGACGGCGGTGGTCCCGATCGTCGAGTACGGCAGACGGTGAGAAGAATCGATCGGCGTTAGGGCAAGAGCGCGCACGGCGCTGTAGTTGGCGGTGCCACCGATCGCTGCGCCGATCCTGAGCGGCAGTGCCGTGCCGATCGCGATCGCGCTGCGGCGGGGTGCCGTACCGGCGGAGCAGCTTGTTGCCGAGGAGGCCGTTGATCGCCCGCAAGGTGCCGAGCGGCAGGCGCTGGTTGGGCTGGTCGAGCTCGAGGCCGAGCTGCTTCGCGGTCGAGCTGAATCCTTCGCGCGCACTGCTGCCGAAGATCAACACGGCGAGCACCCAGGCCCGGCGCTCGTCGAGGCTCGGGCGGTCCGACCGTGCAACGCAGCCATCGTGAGGATGAGGTCGCCCGAGCGGGCCGTGAACCAGGCGAGCTCGGCCGTCGCAGCCAGCAGGGTGGCGCCGGTGCCGACGACGGGCGAGGCAGCGGCTGCGCCAGTTGCCGCTCCGACGGTGGCGAGCTCGCGGCAGAAGCCGTCGGTGAGCGCCTTCACCTTCTGCGGCCGCACGGCGCCGGGCAGGGCTGCAGCTCTCTCTCGACGGCGGCCTCCCAGCGGTGCTCGGTGGCCTTGTCGATCCTGGCATGATCGCGCCGGCCGCAGGTGCGGTCGAACGCTGCCGCACGCCTCAGTCGATCCAGCGCTGCGCTCGCTGACGGGAGGCCGAGAACCGTGCCACGTCCCCATTCAAGTCGCGCTTCGGACCGGACGCGACGGCACGGTCGGGAGCCGCTCGGGAGATTCCCTGATGGGGTACCGGCCGAGTCGTCTGTACCGTCGTCGTCGTGGCACGACGAGCACGAGGAACCGCCTGCTCGGGCCGACACTCCAGCCCGAGGAGCGACCCCCATGAAGCGCACACAGCGAGCAACCCTGACCCTGGCCGCCGTGGCTGCGTTGTTTGCCCTTCACCGCCGCCGCGGTGGTGGTGACGACGACAGCAGCGATGGGGGGTGGCGACGGCATCTCGGCCGCCGAGATGGCCGAGCTGTTCGTCGAGGCCGGAGCACCTGACGACGAGGCCGAGTGCGTCGGCGCGAGGCGCTCGAGGGCAAGGTGTCCCGTGAGCAGATCGAGCAGTTCCTCCGCTCCGCCGACGGCACCGACCTCGACGAGGACCTGCTGGCCGACGATCGGTACGGCGGTCGGCACCTGCACTGCGTGACCGGCCGGACGCCGAGAAGTCGCCCAGGTCCATCAGGAGAACGCCTGATGTCGTCGTCCGTCGGCGGCGTCTACGGTCACGCCGTGCATCGTTCGCCGATCGACCGAACCGCGGCGCTCGGCACGTGGCCCGTGTGGCGGTGCACGTGTCGTGATCGCGGGGACGGGCGGCCTGGTCGGTCGCGACGGGGTGCTCGGACGAGTGCGATCGACGGTGCGAGCGGCCGCCGATCGCAGCGGCCGCAGTTGCGTCGTGCACGGCGTCCCGGTGTGGGTCTGAGGCTCGCTGCTCGACGCCACCGCCCACCTGGCGGCCGACGAGGGTGTCGACGTGTGGACGGCGCGGGGCCGCATCACCGAACGCGCAGCTGCACCGCACCGTGTTGCGCGACCTCGCGACAGGATCGGGCGATCCGGCGATCGCCCGGGTGGTGGCGCTCGCGGACGACGCCCACCTGCCTGCCGGAGTTCGCCGACGCCGTGCTGAGCCGCCCACGAGCGACGGTGGTGGTGGTCGACGACCTCCACCACGCCGACGAGGTGTGCCGTTCGGCGTTGGTGTTCTCGGCCACCGTGGCCTCGCGGGCCGGTGTCGCTGGTGGCGGCGACCCGCGACCTGGGTGTCGTGGCCAGCTTCCGTCGATCACGGTGCGCGGCCTCGACGACGATCGCGTCGCCGTGCTCCGTGCACGCGTCCCCGGTCACGAGCTGAGCGACGACGTGGCGGCCTCCGTGCACCGCATCACCCACGGCAACCCGTTGGCCGGCGCTTCAGATCGTGTCGACGCTCACCTTGCCCGCGCGGTCCGGCGCCGAACCGCTGCCGGACTTCCCGTCGCTCGGTGCCGATGTGGTCGCTGCCGTCGGGTTGCCGCTCGGCGACCTGCCGGTGGCGACGCGACATGCCCTCGCCCTCGCGGCCGCGGAACCATCGGGCGACCTGCGGGTGCTCGTCGCCGCCGGTGCGGTGCTCGGCGTGCGCCTGACGACGCTGCGGAACCGGCTTCGAGGAGCCTGGGCTGGTCGTGGTGGAGGACGGCGGTGACGTGCCGACCTGCCGATGCGGCGATGGGCGGTGTACCACTCGGTGGCCGCGCCGAGCCGACGCGCGGGCGTCATCGGGCGCTCGCGGCTGCCTCGACGGCCCGGCGGATGCCGAACGCCGCGCCTGCATCTCGCACTATCAACGCCACCGGAGCCTGACGAGCGGATCGCCGCCGATCTCCGAGCTTCGCCGCGCAGGCGGCGGAACGACGTGGCGACCCGGCGGGTGCCACGTCAGTGGTGGCAGCACGCCGCGCCGTCTGTCGCCGATCCGCGCCGATGCCGATGCTCGCCGCCGCCGGCCCGACTGGCCACCGACGCCCCGCGAGCGGACCCCCTCGCCGCGCCCACCGACGCCGAACGCCGCGGCCGTGGTGGTGGGCAACGGTCGAGCAACGCTGGGCGCCGCCACCGCCGGTGTGAGCGTCAGACGGTGGACACCCACCTGCAGTCGATCTACGCAAGCTGGGACTGGTCGTCGCAGCGAACTCGCGATGGTGGTCACCCGGCACACGGGTAACACCTGGGGAGGTGGGATGATGAGCACCTCGGACGAGGGGAACGCTGGTTGCACCTCGGTGGACTCTCGGCGGCGGACCGGGCGACCGCGCGCAGTCGCGCCGAAGCCGGCACGGGCAGCCGCCTGATGCCGACGACCCGACGATCCGTGGGGTCGCTCGATCCTCGACCTCACGCCGCTGACCGACGCGCAGCGCGATCACCTCCGTCTCGGTGCACCGAGCCTGCTCGAGGAACTCGACGCCGTCGACGGCGCGGTGTGTGGACACCTCGGCGGGCGTCGCTGCGGCCGAGGTGTCCGCCGAACTCGCCACGGCGTTCCAGGCGATCGACGAGGTCGACGAGGTCGATCCCGCCGATTTGAGCCCTGACGCCTGATCAGGCGGTGACGTAGCGGTGCTGACAGTACCAGCGGGTCATCGCTGTCGGCCACGGTGACCACGGCGGTGGAGGTCGAGCGGATCCGCCGGCGATCGCCACTGTTCCGATGCCGGCGATCGCCCTGGCGCGCCGGCTCGCAGTGTCGCCAGTCGTCCGGCCGATGGCCATCGCTGCCGGCGACGCCGCCGGTGCCCTTCTTCGAGCAGCTGCACCACCTCGTCGCGCTCCGGACGGGGGCAGGTGGCCGCGCCTGCACATCACGAGGTGCCGCAGTGAGGCGGGCGAACTCGACTGCCGTCGTCTCTGAGCCGGTCGAGCTCGGCGCAGGCGTCCGCCGGCGTGGGCGTCGGTCGTCGTCAGTACCGCAGCCAGATCGCGGAGCGCGGGCATCGCCGAGCGGGCCTGGCATCAGACGCGCCCGGTCCGAATTGCTGCTCGATCCGGCGGCGGACGGCGTCGATACCCAGAGCGGTCGGCCAGCGAGCGTGCCAGATCGCCCGCCCGAGCGGCTCGGGTCGGGGATGAGGTCGGCCACCGCCCAGCGGGCGCCGAACAGCCTGAGCCGGTCAGAGCAGGTCGCGGCGAGGATGTTCGACGGTGATCTCGGTGTGCGCGATGTCGCAGAAGTCGTCGGCCGACAACAGCACGAGCGCACGCGCGCCGCACGGGCAGGCGGGCGATCGAGCGGAGCGCAGCACCTTCGTCCGGCACGTGAGCGACATCGCGGTCTCGGCGAGCAACCCGGCGACGGGCAACACGTCCGACACCAGCGTCGACACCTCCGATCGGTCTCGGTAGCGGCGGCGATCGTGGCCGCCGACTCCATCGCGCCGAGCCGCCCGGCGCCCACCTCGTCGGCCTGTGACAGCAGGGCGATCGCGTGAACGGGCGACGCACCGGCCACCGAGCGATCCATGAAGGCGGCGAGGAACTCGCCGTCCGTTCGATGCAGATGCCGCATCAGGTAGATCACCGCGTCCGCACCCGACACCTGCTCGTGGTGGTGGGCCATGAAGTCGAGCGTGCGCCGCGACGTCGGCCTGTCGAGTGATGCCGGCGCCCGGGGTGTCGACGAGGGTGAGCCTCGGCGCAGCGTGGAGCCGGCCAGCTGCCACGTCGAGCTGCGCGATGTCGTCGGGCGTGAGGGCGCGCCGAGATCCACCTGAGCGCACCGTCGGCGCGATGGAACGTGCAGCGGCTCGCGCGTCCTGTCGTGTCGGATCGCGGTGACCTCGTAGCCGGCGGCGTGCCGGTACACCGTGACGATGCGGGTGCACTCGCCGGCGTCGGTGGTGGCGAGGCGCTCGCCGACCAGTGCGTTCAGCAACGTCGACTTGCCGGCTTTCACGGGCGGCGAGCGATCGCCACGCGCAATGGGCTGTCGAAGCGGGCCTGATCGCGCCGGCCCGATCGACGGGACGGTCCCGGCCGACAGCCGTCGCCAGCGCCGTGCAGCTCGGCCACCGCAGATGACGTCGGGGTCGGGGTCGAGCTTTATCGTTGGGTCGCCTCCGGCGAGAGGAGGTGGCGAGTGCATCCGCCAGTTGGGCGAGTCGTCGATCGACGTGTCGAGTTCCGTGCGCCTTGGCGGCTCGCGCCTGTCGGACGAGGCGCGGCGGGCCCTCGTCGGCCTGCTTGGCGGCGTCGGTCCAGGTGCGGTGCAGCTCGGTGACCAGCTCGCTGAACTCGTCGCGGAGCGACCGTTGCGGATCGAGCGCAGCAGGTTGCCGAGCTCGTTGCCGACGGCGAACTGCGTCGTCGACGAACTGACGCATCTGCGAGCGCGCGCCTGCCGGCGAGCCTGCAGACGCCGTTTGCGTTCCTCGAACAGCTGCATCCGCCGAACACGGCTCCCTACCGAGAGCAGCACCGGGTTGACATCATGAACACGGCTGCGGCGTGCGGCAGGAAGGTGCCGCCGGAGGCCGAGCATCGCGATCCCGCCCTGTGCGCCGCGCAGCCCGGTGAGGCCTGTTTCACGGCCTTGCCCGCCGTCGAGCCAGGTTCGAGCTCGCGGCTGCGCCACCACGACATCACGCCCGTCGAGGGGCGGCGCCGTCGCGACCGACCGAAGGTGGGCAGCACCGAGCTCGTCGAACGCGATCAGATCGGCGAGTTCGTCGCGGATCTGGCGGCGGCCGTGTTCGGCTCCACGGCGAACGTGCCTTCGCGACAGCGTCGGCCACCTCGGACTGCAGACGGGTGGAACAGCTCGTCCCACTCCTCGGCCGTCCGCAGCGTCTCGATCGCCTCCTCCATCGAGCGCCCGATGTCGCGGAACGCGCCACGCATCCGGTGGGTGAGGTCGTTGTTCACGTCGGCGAGCCGGTCGCCGAGCAGGACGTTCCACCGAGCGCCCTCGGTCCGCGGAGTTGCTCGAGCTTCGGTCGCAAGCGCGGCCGCGGCGTCGTCGGTGAGGCGTTCGAGCACGCTCGGGTCGTCGAGCAGAGACCGCTCGGCGTGCACGGTGGCACGCGCCACCTCGAGCGACACCGCCGCCTCGGCCAGGGCACGGTCGAGTGCCCCGGACTTCGCCGGTCGGACCACCGCCTCGAACAGCCGTCGGCGGAACCACGGCATGCCACTGCGTTCGAGCAGGGCATCGTCGCGCCGCGCGCGACGGTGGCGAGCACGCCTGACACCGGCAGCAGCGGGAGGTCGAGTTCGAGGCGTGGAGGTGGGCGGCGTTCAGCCTGTGGATGCGACGCCACTGCGGGAAGAGGTCGGCCTTGGTCTCGACCACGATCACGTGCAAGGCAGCGCTCGCGCGCTCGCCGGAGGAAATCGACCTCCGGTGCAATTGAGCTCGCTCGTGAGATCGGTGACGAACACCAGACCGTCGGCGAACGGGAGGAAGCCGAGCGTGGCAGCGGCGTGGCCGCCGGACATGCCGCCGCTTGCGCCTGGCGTGTCGACGATCGCCAGACCGTCGGCGAGCAGCTCTGCTCGGCACCCATCACGTCGACCCGTTCGATCTGCTGACTGGCGCGGTGCGGCCGATTCGGTGACGTAGGTCGCGACGTCGGCGACGTCGATCGAGAACGTGGTGGGTTGGCCGTCCGAGATCGCCCGCACCACCGCTGCCGGCTCGCCGTGGCGCACCAGGGTGAGTGCCGCCGTGGCGATAAATCGTCGTCGACCGGGCACACGGCGTGCCCGATCGCGGCGTTCACGAACGAACTCTTGCCCTGCTTGAACTCGCCGACGACGCACACCACCGACGCCGGGCGAGCCACCCGGACGCGCGCCGCTCGGATGCGGGCCGCGAGGTCGTCGCGTCGCAGATCGTCGAGGGCGTCGGCGAGCGCCACCAGCACCTGGTCGGCCCGTCGGGCGCGCTCGGCGGCAGGGTCGTCGTCGGTGGCTGCTGCTGGCTCCACGGTGGGCGCATCCGCCATCGTGCCGTCACCCGTCCTGGAAGCCGTCGAGATCGGCGTCGTCGAGGAAGCCGGCCGTGTCGCCGAGGTCGTCGCCGAGGTCGTCGCCGAGGTCGTCGTCGAATTCGTCGGCCTCGACGTCCGCGAGTGCCGCGTCGTCGAGGTCCGGCAGGGAGGCGCCGAGGTCGGCTGCGTCGATGCCCCCGTCGACCGATTCGCCCGCTCCGGACGTGTCCGCGTCGGAAGGGACAGCGTCGTGACCTCCCGTGTCGGTCGCCTCGGCACCGAGATCGGCGACCGACTCGAGCGCGGTGTCGAAGGTGTGACGCAGCTCGACGAACGGTGGTGGATGGACGCCGAAGGGGTCGGCGAGGTGGGCCGCCGGTGCGGCGTCCGACGGCGTCCACGTGCGGTCGTCGACGCCGAGCCAGTCCGCGAGACTCCCGTCGATGGCCCGATCGAGCGGCGTCGGGTCGTCGACGAACTCGCCGATGTCGGCGAGGGTGTCGTCGAGCCAGGCCCAGCTCGGCAGGGGACGGGTGGCCATGCGAGGAGCGTACGGACGCGGCCCGACGCCCGACATCGGGAATCTTCCTGATGGTCGCCCTGGCACGGCCTCGGTACCGTGCCGCGACGGCCCGCGACGTGCGTGGTCGCACCGGAGAAGGGGAGTGCATGCAGTACGGACTCGGGGTCGACCTGGGCACGACGTCGACGGTGGCCGCGGTCCAGCGCACGGGACCCGAGGCCGCACGACTCGTGCAGCTCGGCTCGTCGTCGTACTCGGTGCCCTCCGTGGTGGCGATCGGCGCCGACGGTGGCCTGCTCGCCGGCGACGCCGCCGAGCGCCGTGCGCTGACGCATCCGTCGTCGATCGTGCGCGAGTTCAAGCGTCGCTTCGGCGACCCCGCGCCGATCGTCGTGGACGGCCAGGTGTTCAGCCCCGACGCGCTGATGGCCGCGCAGCTCGAGCACGTGCTCGGCGCGGTCGAACGCAGCGAGGGCACTCGTCCGACCCGCCTCGTGCTCACGCACCCGGCGGCGTGGGGACCCTTCCGGCTCGAGGCGCTGCGCGCCCTCGCGGACGAGATGGGGATCGAGGACCCGTCGCTGGTGCCCGAACCGGTGGCTGCTGCGGTGGCCAACCGCGACCGGCTGCGCGACGGTGCCCTCGTGGCCGTGTACGACCTCGGCGGCGGCACGTTCGATGCTGCGGTGGTGCGCTGTTCGGGCGACACCGACGCGTGGACGATCGAGGGGGTTCCCGAGGGGGTGGAGCGTCTCGGCGGCGCCGACATCGACCAGGCCGTGCTCGGCCACGTCGACGCCGTCCTCGGCGGGCAGGTGTTCACCGCCGACAGCGCCGACCCCGAGACACGAGCAGCGTTGCACCGGTTGCGGACGGCGTGTCGCCTGGCGAAGGAGCAGCTGAGCGAGGACACCGACGTCGAGATCCCGGTGGAGTTGCCCGGGGTGCAGACACGGGTGCGGCTCACGCGCTCCGAGTTGGAGACCATGATCCGGCCTCGACTCGCCGACTCGCTCGCCGTGCTCGACCGCGTGGTCGCCTCGGCGGGCGCGGCCTGGGACGAGATCGACGCGGTGCTGCTGGTGGGTGGCTCGTCGCGCATTCCCGCCGTCGGCCAGATGGTGCAGGAGCACTGCGGACGTCCGGTGGTGACCGCGACGAACCCGCAGCTGGCGGTCGCCCTCGGAGCCGCCCGCTTCGCGATGCCGGCTGTGCCAGCTGTGCCAGCTGTGCCAGCTGTGCCAGCTGTGCCGGCTGTGCCGGCGGCCACCGCGACGCCGCCACCACCGCTCGTGCCGGCGCCGGCCGCTGCGCCACCGTCACCGCCGTCGACGGCCGTCGCCGATGTGTCGGCGGCGTCCGGCACCGGACGTGGCAGCAGGCGCAACCTGATCGTCGGCGCGGGCGTCGCCGCCGTGGCACTCCTGATCGGGGCCGTGGTCGTGGTCGGTGGTCGCGGCGGTGACGACGACGAGGCCGGCGATCGTCCGGACGTCACGGCCGTTCCGGCAGACCCCACCGACGCCACCGTCGGTGCCGAGAGCGAGCCCACCACGAGCACCGCCGACACCGCCGACATCGCGGCGTCCGGTTCGACCGCCGAGGACGTGGGTGCCGACGACTCGGCGCTGGCACCCTTGCGCGCCGTCGGTCTCGTGGCCGAGCCGTGTGGCGGCCCGCTCCCCGCCGGCACCGTGACCGGGCTGGCCGGGGACGGCATCGACGTGGTCGTCGCGATCGACGGGGGCGTGCAGGTGCTCGGCGACGATGCCGGCTGTGGCTTCGGTGGCGCCGACGTGCTCGTGCCGGCCGGCTCGGCCGCGAGACGTGGCGGCTGTCGCTGGGTCGTCGTCAGTGCCGGGCCTGCCGGCGCCGAGGTGCTCGTGCCGAGCGGTGCCACGGTCGCGCGTCTGTGATCAGCTGGGACCGGCCGCCGTGAACGGCGACCAGGTGGCACTCGTGGACGCCAGACGCCGCCTGCGCCGAACTCACTCACGGACGGCTGCGCCCAGGTGGAAGACGACGTGTACCCTGACCTCGAGGTGGTCGTGGCGTCGTTCGTGTCGACCAACACCGTCAGATCGGGGCGGTGGCCGACAGCACTGCGCCGGTCAGCCGGTTCAACCGGCGACGTACCGACTGACCACGCTGTTGCCCACGGGCGGCATCGATGCGCTGATCGGCCTGCGGCGACGGCGTCTGTGTCCTCGATTCGTCGGCCGGGCAGGTGCACGTCGTCGACACCGACGGCCTGGATCGTGGGCAGCGTCACCGTGGATGCGATCGCCCGGACCCGGCGACGCCGACCGCCGTTCCCCTCGCGGCGACGACCGACGGATCCGAGGTTGCTGTCGTCGACGGGTCGAATTCCACCCAGCTCGTCCGCGTGGGCACTTCAGCGTGTGGTTGATGGCAGAGCCGAGCGCCCGATTCAGACGATCGGCTAACGCCCCGCTTGCCCTCGGCGGCGAGGCTCGGCGGTGACCGTGATCGCCCTACCTGGGGCCAGCCATGTGCGCGCCGGCGTTCACCTGTACCTGCCCAGCCGGTTGGGACTGCGGCCGAGGCGAAGGCCGGTGCCCTGGTCGTCGTCCGCCTGCCGACCGGCGCTGGGGGCGACCGGTTGGGCGGCGAGCTGGTGGCGGAGGTGCGGATCGAGACGGTCTGCGTGCCGGCGACGGCGCGCCTCGCCGACATCGCTGGGCATAACCTCTGCTCGCTGGCGCCTCGCAATCGACCTGGTGCTTCGTGACGCAGAAGACCGCTGCTTCGACCGGTGCCGGCCCACCCGGTGCGGCGCTGCCTGGACTCGCTGACTCGGCGAGCGGGTCGCCCAGCTGCAGGTGGTGCTGTTCGTTCTCGCAGATGAGCCCTGGACGACCACGGGCGCGAGGTGGCCGATGCGTTCGTGATCACCGGTGTGTGCGCCGAATCCGACGCGTCCACCCTGGTGCCTCTGAGTACGTGCGACTCGCGCCGTCGATCCTGGTTCGGGACCGATGCGGCGATCCGGCCGTCGGCAGCGGTGACCGCAGCGCCCGAGTCGTCCGCCGCGCACTCGTGCGAATCCGCTCGACGCCGACCCGTTCACCACCGCCGCCTCATGATCTGCAGGTCGGCCGCGGTGGCTGCCACCACGGCCGGTGTGACGTTGCTCGTCCGCATGCGGCGGCTCGTCATCGGGATCGATCGACGCAGCCGACCGGTCGAGCGATTCCTGCGGTCACCACTGCCGCCGGTGGTGCCGAACGCGACACCGTGGCTGCGGCTGAGGTCCTCGACGCAGCCGTCGAGGTCGACCTCCGTCGTTCGAGCCTTGCCACTGACCTCGACGGATCTGGGCGGCCACCGGCGATCGCGCCGTGTGCAGCCCTGCCGAGCCGGCCGCAGCGCAGGTGCGTTTCGCCCGGGCTCCGACATCGGGTCGGGGCGCCTGACGTTGGCGGTCGACGACCTGGTGGTCGCGATGTTGTGGTAGACGCCCGCCGGCAGATCCGCTGTCAGTGCCTCACGCCAGCGACGACGCCTGGGCCGGAGCGTTCGGCCCGACCCGCGCCAGGCGGGCGATGACGGACACGTCGATCGAGTTCATCGCGGTCGGGTTCGACGCGGCGGCTCTGGCACGGCTCGGGCCTCGACTCGTCCACGATCGACGTGGGATCGCCGAGGCGGTCGCCGGCCCGAGCGGCATGACGGTTCATCGGACGCCGCTCGTGCGGCGATCGACGAACTCGGCGACGCCCTCGGCGCCGGTGGCGACGTGACGACCGACGACGTGGTCGCCGTCGCCACCGTGGCGGCGACCAGCTCGGTGACCGTGCTCGCACCCGAGCCCTGCGCCGAGGGTTGCGATCGCTGCGCCGGTCGCAGACGGACGACGAGCTCACCGTGGAGCTGAGTGCCGACGCTGCCGGACGGCGTGGAACTGTGGGCCACGTCCGACCGTGCGTGTAGCAACGGCGACACCACCTTCGATCTGATCGCCACCACCACTCGGCTGACCCACTGGCGTGCGGGCGCGCTGACGCCGCCGACCGGCGCCACCGGCGAGACGCCGTTCTGCGCCGCACCGACACCACCGACGGGATCGCCACGGACGGCGCGGCTGGGCTTTGCCCGAGGCGCCACGGTCGATGCCCGAGGCGGCCGAGTTGCCCGTGTCGGTGGTGGCCCGGGATGCCGACGGCGACGAGGCCGTCGCGTCGACGGTGATGGTGGTGCGCCGCCCCGTGGCGTGCGAGTCGGCAGCCCCCGGCTCGACCGGTGACGACGGCACGAACGATGCCGCCGACCCGTCGACCGACGGCGACGCCCGTGGTGACGCCGGTGGTGACGCCGGTGATGTGGCGGCGAGTGTGTCGGGGTTGGTGGCATCGGGGGAGATCTGGGCGACGGCGGAGGGTCGGTGTGCGTCGGGTGCGACGTCGGTGCGGGTGGAGGCGCGGACGACGGGGCCGGTGACGTCGGTCGAGGTGCGTGTGGTGCGTTCGGGCGGGTCGGTGGTGGACTCGGTGTCGTTGTCGGAGTCGTCGGCGGGTCGGTGGTCGGGGACGATCGGGCCGATCGCGGCGGTGTCGTCGATGCCGGAGTCGTCGTCGTTGACGGTGCAGTTCGGTGCTCGTGGTGGTGGCCGGACGTTGAACGACGAGGCGTCGATCACGTTGCGTCGCCCGGGCTCGTGCGGCACCGACACCAGCGCGCCGACCACGCCCACCACGCCCGCCACCACGGCGGCACCGTCGGACGCCGGTGGTGGTGCCGGTGATGTGGCGGCGAGTGTGTCGGGGTTGGTGGCGTCCGGGGAGATCTGGGCGACGGCGGAGGGTCGGTGTGCGTCGGGTGCGACGTCGGTGCGGGTGGAGGCGCGGACGACGGGGCCGGTGACGTCGGTCGAGGTGCGTGTGGTGGGTTCGGGCGGGTCGGTGGTGGACTCGGTGTCGTTGTCGGAGTCGTCGGCGGGTCGGTGGTCGGGGACGATCGGGCCGATCGCGGCGGTGTCGTCGATGCCGGAGTCGTCGTCGTTGACGGTGCAGTTCGGTGCTCGTGGTGGTGGCCGGACGTTGAACGACGAGGCGTCGATCACGTTGCGTCGCCCGGGCTCGTGCGGCACCGACACCACCGCCCCGACCGCCCCGACCGCCCCGACCGCCCCGACGGCGACCACGGCACCACCGCCGGCCACCACGGCCGCCCCGCCGTCGTCGGCCGCACCCTCCACCCAGGCGCTCACGGTCAGCGGTTCGGTGTCGGGGAGTGAGCTGTGGGCCACGGCGAACGGGTTGTGCACCAACGGCGCGACGACCCTCACGCTCGATGCCCGCACCACCGGACCGGCGGCCGGCGTGCAGGTGCGGGCCGTGCTGCCGAACGGCACCACCGTCGCGACGATCACCCTGACCGACAACGGGGCCGGCCGCTGGCGCGGCACGCTCGGTCCGCTCGGTGCCCAGCAGGGCATGCCCGACAGCGGCAGCCTGTCGCTCCAGTTCGGCGCGCGAGCCGCCGGCGGCGCCACCGCGAGCGACACGCGGTCGGTCACGTTGCGCCGTCCCGGCACGTGCCCCACGCTGCCACCCGCCACCACCGTCCCGCCGGCCACCATCCCACCGCCGACCGCAGCACCGACGACGGCGGCGACGGTGCCGCACACCGTGGCCACCACCGCGCCGCCGCCCACGACCGCCGCCCCCGTGGCCGTCACGGTGACGGGCAACGTGAACGGTTCGCAGCTGTCGGCCACGGCGAACGGCGCGTGCCCCACCGTCGCCACCACCGTGAACGTCGGTGCCCGAACGACCGGCGCCGTGACCGAGGTGCACGTGCGGGTGCTGCTCGCGAACGGGTCGGTGGCCCAGACCATCGCCCTGACCACCACCGGCGACGGTCGGTGGAGCGGCACGATCGGGCCGATCGCCGGCCAGCAGGGCATGCCCGACTCGAGCACGTTGACGGTGCAGTTCGGCGCCCGTGCCGGAGGCACCAACGTCACCGACACTCGATCGATCACCCTGCTGCGCCCGGCGCCCTGCGCCTGAACCTCAGCACCCTCACGGCGGGATCAGTCGCCGCCCAGCCGGCGCACCAGGTGCATCGTGGCCGGCTCGGGGGTGATGCCGGCACTCGACAACTCGGCGGTGAGCTTCGCGAGCACCGCTCGGGCGGCGTCGAGCCGGCGTTCGGCCACCAGTGCGGCGGCCAAGGCGCGTGCCGCTGGCTCGTACAGCGGCTCGACCGTCGTCGCGCGCTGCGCCAGCAGTGCGGCGTCCTGCACGTCGCCGCCCACCAGCGCGAGCGACGACGCCCGAGCGGCGATCCGGACGAACACCCCGCGCAGCCGCAGCGCCTCGTAGTAGCCCCACTCCGGGTCGGATGCATCGGCCAGGAAGTCGCCGCGGTACAACGTGGCGGCACGCCGATAGGCGGCGAGCGCGAGTTCGGGGTCGCCGGCACGATCGAGGTCGTCGCCGGTGGCGACCGACTCGGCGAACTCGTCGACGTCGACCGCCACCAGCTCGTTGCTGCGCAGTACCAGTCGATCCTGTTCCGCGACGACGTACCACGGCAGGTCGTCGGGCCCTCGGTCGGGCTCGAGCACCGACTGCAGCTGGTTGAGGGTGAAGCGCAGGTTCGCTGCAGCCGTCTTGGGCTCCTTGTCGGGCCACATCGCCGTCATCAGCTGGGCACGCGAGATCGACCGATGTGCGACGAGCAGCATCAGGAGGTCGCGCACGCGTTGGCGGCGCGTCCACGCCTCTTCGGCCACGGGAACTCCGCTGCGCGACAGGTGCGCCGAGCCGAGCACGCCGATGCGGATCGGCTCACGTGGTCGGGACGGCATGGTGCGCAACAGCCCGGCGACACGCTCGGGCAGCGGCGAGCCGTCTCGTTCGGCGATCCGCATCAGCACGCCGTGCGGGTCGTGGCGGAACCGTTCGATCACCGAGAGCGCCGCGGAGTTGCCTGCTCGGACTGCTGCGACGGCGAGCTCACCGAGGTGCGGTTCCATCAGCCAGCTGCGCATCCGCCCGCCCTCCGTCCACGCCAATTCGGCGGCAGGCGCAGGGTCGCGGTGTTCGCGCCAGGCGACGAGCGCCCGAGCAGGTGCGAGCGCCGCCGTGTGGTCGGGCCCGGTGGTGGCCCGGTCGACGTGCTGGCGTACCTCGGGTACCAGCACGTACTGGGTGGCCGCCGTCAGGTTCCACACGAACGACGGGATCACCGGCAGCCCCTCGGCTGGGAGCGCCTCGAGCAGCAGCGCACGCGCCCGTTCGTCGTCGCCGTCGAGCACGGCGAGCACCGCCTCGGCCTGCGCGAGCACATGGCGGGCGAACGCGCCCTCCGCCACGAGGTGCAGATGAGTGCGGGCGCGATCGAGCGTGGCGCTCGCCCGGCGCTGATCGCCGATGCTGGCCTCCATGATGGCGGTGGTGGCCGCGGCGCGGACGAACAGGTGCGGGGCGTCGCGCAGCTCGGCTCGGTCGAGCAGTCGGTGCACCCCGGCCACTCCCTCGGCGTCGAGCTCGCCGAGGTACCAGCGTTGGATGGCGAGGAACCCCTCCATCTGCACTCGTTGCAGCGGGTCGGTGATCGGCGGGAGGCGATCGGCCGCAGCCAGCGCGGCGCGGAGGTGCCCCTGGATCGCGAGTCCCCGCACCCGGTCGAAGGCGACCCATGTGGCGACCGACGGGTGGATCACCGGCGGCATCGCGTCGAGGTAGGCGATCGTGTTCGAGCCGTCGAGCGTCTTCAACCAGAGCTCCGGCCGGAATCGGACTCGCACCGCCGCGTCGCATCCGGCGTCGGCGAGCTCGCCGAGCCGAGCGGCGAGCGATCGCAGCATCGGCAACCGACCCATGCCGAAGGCGGCTTCCGACAGCCGGGAGATGCAGAGTGCTTCCAGATCGGCGTCCCCCTCGCGCCGAGCCCGATCGGCGGCGGACATCATGAGCGTGATCCCGATCGGCTGGTCGCGGGTCATCGTCGCCAGCGAGCCGAGCACGTCGGCGGCCACCGTGCCCGGCATCGCCGCGACGAGCTCGTCGAGCGTGGACAACCACCTGCCGTCGGGTACGCCGATGTGCAGCTCACCGGCGACGGCGTGGGCGATGCGCAACAGCTGTCCGTCGTCGGCCGCAGCGCGTGCGAGCGCGATCGCGTCGGACCACTCGCCGCGATCGGCGAGCGCAGCCGACATCGTGCGGCGTGCATCCGCGAGCTCGACCGGGGTGGCGGTGCCGAGCAGCGCGTCACGGACGAGGTCGTGCACGACGTAGTGGTCACCCTCGATCCACGTGAGCGGGACGCCGGCGACCAGGTCGTCGAGCGATCCGGCGAACGACGTGGTGACCCGCACGAGCGCCTCGTCGAACCCGCGGTGCACGGCCAATCCCCGCAGTGCCTCGCGTCGATCGGGCGCGAGGTTGCTGATCACCTCGTCGTGCAGGAACCGTTCGACGTCGTGCGGTGACACGTCGAGGGCGAGCAGTGCCGGCCAGCCGGTGTCGCTGTGGCGGTGATGAGTGCGGCCGTTGATCCGATCGAACGCGGCGCGCTCGTCGGCGTCGAAGGCGAGCTCGTCGGCGCCGAGTCGCATGACCGTCGCCGGATCGGCGATCCCGAGCTGCGGCACCGACCGGCCACACAGCACGAGATGTCCGTTGGAGGGGAGGGCTTCGAGCACCGCCGCCAGCTCGTCGGTGGCATCGGGACGCAGCAGGTGGCAGTCGTCGATCACCAGGCAGACGTGTTCGGGCGACGCCGACCAGATCGAGTCGCGGAGGGCGATCGCGAGGTCGGCGGTCGGTCCCGTGCCCGGGTGCAACAGGCCCAGCGCCTCGACGAGCACGACGGTCACGGCCTCGTCGGGGTGAGTGGCGCGAACCAGCACGTCGTGCCCGAGCCCGACGGCCCGGCCCTCGTCGAGGGCTTGGCGCAGCAGCGTCGACTTGCCGTAGCCGGCGGGCGCCTCGATCAGGGTGAGGGGGCGACCGAACCGCTCCGCCATCGGTCCGAGGAGACGGTGGCGGATCACGTCGGTCACCGGCTGCCGTGGCACGGCGGGAATCTACTGAGTGTCGGAGTCGGGCGCCCAGTCGCCCGCGGCGAATCGCCTCCGGTGGGCGTCAGGTGCTTTCCCGATGGAGCCGTCGACCCACCGGCAGGAGCGTGATCGACAGCGGTGCCGGCGTTCGGCACGACGACGATGGAGGTCATGACATGAGCGATGCGAAGGGTCCCAAGGAGAAGCCGCCGTTGCTCGACCGGGAAGGCAACCCGATTCCGCCGTCGAGCGGCAAACCGGCGGACGAGAAGCCGCCGAGTGGTGACAAGCCCGAGCGGCCGCCGTTGATCGACCGGGAGGGCAATCCGATCCCGCCGTCGGAGGGCAAGCCGGAGGCGCCGCCGCGGGATCCGGACCGCCCGCCCCTCCCGATCAACACGGAGCGGTTCCAGGACGACGAGCCGGATGACGACGACGACATCGACGTGTCGGGTCCTGGCCGTCCGGGCCGGCCCGATGGCCCGTTCGGCGGCCCGGAGTCGCTGCCGACGCAGCAGGCACGTGGCGGCCACGGTGGGCCGCAGTCCGGTCCCACCGACCCGATGGACGACGAGTTCACGTCGATGCCGCGACCGGGCGGCGACCGTTTCGGGAACGTCGAGATCCAGGACGTGACGGCGCAGCCGGAGGGTGATCCGCACGGCTTCGCCGAGATCGTCTTCACCGTCCACGACGGTCCAGACGGTCCAGACGGTCCAGACATTGCAGCCGGTGCGGTCGACGCGCCCCCCGTGCTCGCGAGCACGTCGCTCGACGAGCACCTGGACGTGATCGGATCGCCGGAGCCGGATCAGCTCGGCAACTTCGAGATCCAGGACGTAATGGCGGAGCCGGAGCCCGACGAACTCGGCAACTTCGAGATCCAGGACTGACCCTCGACCGCCGGTCGCACCTCACCAGACCCGACGACGGGGCCATCTCGGCGGAACACGCCGGGGTGGCCCCGTTCGACGTGGTCCGCCCTGCTGGCCCGAGGAGCACCTCGGTGGTGTGACGTCGTCGGGGTGCGGTTCAGGTGTTCTCCCGATGTTGCGTCCCGGCCTCGATTCGTACCGTCGACGTCGAGGCCCGTCGTGGAGGACGGGAGCACGACAGGAGCACACGATGACGCAGGAGTTCACGGTTCCGGGCGAGCAGTTCTGGACGATCACCCCTTTCCGGTTCTCGACGCCCGACGGCTGGTCGGGGAGGCAGACCGTCGACCAGCTCGCCTACCTGTGGGTGGAGGGCGAGGCGGGCACCAACTGCGGCATCCAGTGGAAGCGGGTGCCGGCGATGCTCGAGCTGCCCCGCATCGCGGCGATGTCGCTCGCGGTCACCACGAAGCAGTTCCCCGACGTGAAGGTGGGGTTGTCGACGTACGGCCGCCTCGGTGGTCGGCTCGGCTACGTGCGGGTGGCGGAGTTCACCAAGCCCGACGGCGTGGTGACGGCGCAGGTGTACGGGACGTTCTTCGGCCCCCGCTTCGGTGCCGACCGGCCGGTCGAGCTGTTCGAGATCATCGGGCACTGCGCAGTGGCCAACCGGCACCGCATCGCCGAGCTGCAGGGGATCGTGAATTCGTTCCGGTTCATCGTGTCGGCCGCCGAGTTCGGTGTGTCGGTGCAGAACGAATCCGCGACGACGGGCGACGACATCACCGGTGCCGGTGACGGCGCCGTGGCCAAGGGGGCATGATCGTGCCCACCGACCCGACCAACGGCAGCAGCGGGCTGCCCGGCTCCGGCAACGGGCTCACCGGTGACGACACACCCGACCGGTCGGCTCCGACCAGCGGAGTGGGCGGCACCGGCACGTCGGGGCCCGGCGCCGGGTCCTCGACGCCGGCGAACAGCACACGGCAGATGATCGACGACGCAGCCGAGCCGCCGCGGTTCCTCGACGGCGAGGTCGACGAGTTCGTCGACGGCGCCCACCGGATCCAGGACGGCTGGGACCAGGACGAGATCGACCGTGCCGCCGACGTCGAGGCAGAGCGGTTCCGTGGGGAGCACACGTCGGACAACGAACGGGCGAACCCGTTCGGCTCGGAATACGACGAGCGCTCCGGCCTGCAGGAGCAGTTCCGTGAGCAGCAGGTCGCCGACGCGACCGAGACCGTGGATGAGTACCACGAGAACACGGCCGAGTACCACGCCAAACAGACGGCCATCAAGGAAGCCGAGATGGCGGAGGTGCACGCCCGCGGCGAGGCGTACTTCTGGGGTGAGGTGACCCACGACGGGGACCCGGTCGAGAAGTGGATCCTGCCCGACGGCACGGTGCTGCTCGTCGACGGCGAGGACATCGTCAGCGTCGACTACCCCGACGGGGTCGGACCGGTGTTCCTCGGCGAGGTCGCCTACCAGGGCGAGATGGTCGGCGTCTACGAGATGCCGTCGGGTGCGGTCGTGGTGGTCGACGGCGACGGCAACGCGGTCGGCGAGCTCGACGACGTCCGGCTCGACACCACGGTGGTGCCGTCGGGCGACGGGTACATCGAGGTGTACCTGGTGCCGAACGGCCCGCCGGACTACGACACCACGGCCTACTCGGTGGAGACCGGCGAGCAGGTGATCGGTTACGACACCGGCCGCGACGTGAACGCGCTGGAGCAGCTCGAACGCGACATGGAGGTGTCGCCGGACGCAGCGATCTACTACCCACCTGGCACCGACTACGCCTACGTGATCGACGGCGACGGCAACATCGTCGACGTCTACACCGTGCCACCCGAACTGGAGTGGTCGCTGTTCGGCATCGTCGAGTACTACGAGGACGGCACGGTCTCGGTCGACCTCGCGGTCATCGAGATCGACGTCGACGTCGTCGGCCCCGAGAAGGGCATCAGCGTGTCGGTCGACCTGCTGCTCGCCGAAGGCACCGCCGGCATCTCGTGGGACGACGAGGGCAACTGGGAGTTCACGGCGGAGTTCGACAGCGACCTCGGAGTGATCGAGGCAGGCGGAGGCATCTCCGTCGGCATGGAGGACGGCAACTTCTCCATCGAGGGTGAGATCTACGGCGCCGTGATGGTCGGCGGGTTGACGATCGACGCGAACCTCGGGGCAGCCTTCGTGCAGACCGACGACGGATGGGGTGCGTCGGTCACCGCCGGCGCCGGTGTGTCGACCGGCGGGGCGCGGGTCGGGACACAGATGACCTACACCGCCGTCAAGGACGAGAACGGCATGACCAAGACCTTCGAGGCGACCGGCATCATCGAGATGAAGGGCGTCGGGTCGCTCGAGATGACCGGTCAGTACCAGGAGCAGACCGACAACGAGGGCAACACCGACAGCACCACCTCGTCGGAGGCCGTCGTGCGGGACGAGGACGGCAACTCGGTCGCCTCCGCCGGTGAACTGGAGGACGACAACTGGCCCGAGGACGACGAGGACCTGCCCGTCGGCCCCGGCGACGACGCAGCGGGCGCCGGCTTCGACCTCGAGCGGGACGACGAGACGAACGAGTCCGGCGGCTCCGATGGCCCAGGCCGCGCAGATGCTGCCCGCGGTGCGGTGGGGGCGATCGGCGGGCGCGATGACGGTCCGGCACGTCCCGGCGTCGAGGCCGCGGGTGATCCCGGCGCCGGACCCCGCGGCGACGGCGTGTACGTCCAGGAGATCCCATCGGGCGTCCGTGCGGCAGGTGCCGCCGTGCAGCCGGACGGGCCAGGTGTGGTGTTCGAGCCGAACGACTCCCCGCTCGACGACGGCCCGGTGGTCGGCCGTCGCGATCGGCCGTCGGACGAGCCGACGCTCGGACGCGACGCCCCACTCGCCGATCGTGGCCCCGAACCTCGCGGCGACGAGTTCGTCAGCACGGCAGGTGGTTCGCCGAACGTGTTGTTCGAGCGTGGTGGGGTGCCGGAGGAGTTCTCCAGCACGGCGAGCGGTTCGCCGAACGTCCGGTCGGCTCCGGAGAGCACGGATGCCGCTCCCGGGATCAGCGGGTTCGCAGATGCGGGGCCGCGCGTGACGAGGGATCGGCGCGACCAGCGGGCCGACACCGCCGATGCCGACGACGACACGTCCTCCGGATCCTCGGGCTCCTCGGGCTCCTCGGGCTCCTCAGGCTCGCAGGGTGGTGCGGGTTCGGCGTCGAACACGCAGGCGAGCGAGGAGGCTCCCGCCGGTGGCGGGGGCGGTTCGACGCCGGCGGTCCCGCCGATCTACACGACGCGGGACGGTTCAACGGAGCCGCAGCCGCCGGACCCGGAGCCGGACCCGGACACGCCGAAGCTGCCGATCTCCACGGAGCGGTTCGAGGACGACGAGGAGGTGCCGGGTGACGACGACGGCGCGGGCGGCACCAATGGCGGTCGTCCGGGTGGTCGTCCGGGCGGTCGTTCGGGCGGCCAGGACGGTCCGCTCGGCGGGCCGGAGTCGTTGCCGACGCGGACGTATCAGGTGACGGCCGACGCTCAGATCGATCTCGATTCACCGACCCCGGTCGATCGTGATGGCGCCGGTCCAGATGGCGCCGGTCCTGATGGCGCCGATCGCGGTGGGGAGGGTCGGCCGTTGGGCGGCGAGCGTCCTGGGTTCGACTTCGTCAGCACGGCCAGTGGTTCGCCGAACGTGCGGACCGAGCGCCCTGACGGTCTGCCGCCGACGGACACGACGCTGCAGGGCGAGGTGTCGTTCGACGATCCGACACCTGCTCGAACGGGGACGGCGGAGGTGGACGACGTGACGTCGTTGCCGCCGACGGACACGACGTTGCAGCGGGAGGTGTCCTTCGACTCGCCGACCCCGGTCGCCGGGTCGGCGACGGGCCGTCCGTTCGAACCGTCACGCCCGATCGACGACATCGTCGACGGACCGCTGATCCCTGCGGGGTCGCGACCCGTCGGCGATCTGCATGGTTCGGATGGGTCGGAGAGCGAGGATCCGGTGCACGTGTCGGCGGAGGCCGAGATCACCGTCGGGGTGTTCGATACGGGGACGACGGAGGTCGTGGATCTGGGCACGTTCGAGATGGGGCTCCCGGATGACGGCTCGTCGACGTCCGTGGACCTCGGGACGGTCGAGGTGGGTGTGTCGACGCCGGAACGGGTCGATCTCGTGATCGAGGAACGCCCCGATCCCGACGCACCGTTCGGCGGTGACTTCCGCGACCGTGTCGACGACGGCCCCGACCTGTTCGACGCTCCGGACGGCCTCGAACCGATGCCCTGACCGTTGCGGTGGCCGAAGCGCCGACCGTCGCCCCGGCCGGCGACGGCACGAGCCTGATCGTCCTCGACAGCCAGGGGGCGGCCTCAGGCGTGCGGCGCCGGTTCGCCGGGTGTCCGTCGGGTGGATTCCCGATGGGGCACCCGGCGCCGGCGTCGCACGATGAAGGCACACGAACACCGGCGGCCGATGGCCGCCTCCGCCGAAGGAGATTCCCATGACCCCCCGCCACCTCGCCTCGACCCGCACCTCGACTCGCCGGTTCACCAGGTCGCTCGCCGCGATCGGCCTCGCCCTCCCGCTCGCGCTCGCCGCCTGCGGTGGTGGCGACGAGGAGTCCGACGCAGACACCGAGGCCGCCGAGACCGATGCCGCCGAGACCGATGCCGACGAGACCGATGCCGACGCAGCCGACGATGACGCCGCCGATACCGGCGCCGCAGATTCCGACGACGACGCCGCCGGCGGCGGGGCGAGCGGTGGCGAGCAGGACGCCGGGTTCGGTGGCGCAGGCCATTGGTCCGCTGCCCAGCTCTGCACCCTCACCGACCTCACGACGATGGGGGCGCTGTTCCCGGGCGTCGACGTGGTCGAGAGCACCGGCATCGACGAGCCCGACTGGTCGCGCTGTGCGTGGGACGACGCCTCGATCGACCCGCTCGATCCGGCGAGCACCCTGTTCGGCGTCGACCAGCGCGACCACCAGGGCCAGACCTTCGACGACTCGTTCGAGACCATCGACGTCCCAGGCGCCGATCAGGCGGTGTTCGCCGAGACGTTCGACAGTGACACGATGTCGGTCGTGCTCGTGGCCGTCGGCGATCAGCAGCTGAGCCTCGAGTTCGTCAAGGACACCGTCGGCGCCCGCGAGGTGGCCGAGCTCGTCGCGACCACCTGGGTCGCGATGCAGGGCACCTGACCCACGACCTGTGCACTCGCCGAGGAGTCCACGATGAACCAGCCCGACCTGCCACCTCCGTCGTGGGGACCTCCCGGCGCCGGTCCGCCCGCGACGCCACCGGCGTCCACGCCGATCCCGGGAGACCCACCGGTCACCGTGCGCCGGCCGAACGCCGCGGTCGTGGTGATCACCTTCGCGCTCCTCGGCGGGTTCGTCTGGTTGATCGTCGGCCTGGTCGGCTACAGCGCGCTGTCCGGCTTCGGTCCCCGCGTCACCGAGGACGCGCAGATCCTGTCGGTGGAACGCGACGTCAACAGCGGCTCGTCGACGTCGCGTCGAAGCCCGACGCTGTGGGTCGAGGGCACGACCGAGTCGGGCCGTACGTGGCGAATGGCCTCCGACGACGCCTACGAGGTCGCCACCACCGACGGATACCCGATGGACGTCGAGGTGGTGATCTCCACCTGGACCGGCAACACCCTCGCCCTGCGCGGCGACGGGATCGACGTCGACCGATCGGGTGGCGTGGCGAAGGTCGGCTGGCTCGTCGCCACGCTCGTGGTGGCGGCAGGAGCACTGCTCGGTGCGTGGGGGCTCGCCAGGAAGGAGAGCCTGCTCGCCGCCGTGTCGTACATGGTGCTGTCGCCATTGTGGCTGTGGTTGGGCTTCCTCGTCATGCGGGCGATCCGCACCTGAGCCGGCGCGCCGGGTCGTCGTATGGCGTGCAGTGGGCCGCTCGGGAGGATTCCCGATGTCGACCAGGCTCGGGGTTCCGTACCGTCGAGGCATGAGCACACCACTCGAGGCAACCGTCATCTGGCAGCGCACGATCGACCGCGACCAGCAGGCACTCCGCTGGCGCCGCCTCCTCACGTGGTACGTGGCGCCGGTCGCGGCGCTCGCGATCGTGTTCGCGGTGGCACTCGACCCGTGGTCGGCGCTCGGGCTGCTGATCGTCACCGGCCTGTTCGGGGTGCTGCTGGCGATCTGGGTGCTGACGATCAACCTCAACGAACGCTCCGGTGCGGTCATCCGCTTCGACGGCCGTCACCTGCACTTCCGGCAGCTCCGGATCGACGCCCATGCGGTGCGGTCGTACACCACGTACGGCGGTGAGTTCCGCGGCCCGATCCCGTACTACAGCTCGCTGATCTACGGGACGCGACGTCCCAAGATCGACACCGGCAACGCCGAGTTCGTCATGTCCGACGGCACGAAGGCCGAGATGATGTGGCCGAACATGCCGCACGACCAGGTCGACGGTGTGCGGCAGGCCCTCGATCGGGTGCTGCCCGGGAAGTGGATGCCGCACGGGTCGGTGTGAGCGGCTCCGCTCACGTCGGGTGCGGCTCGGGCGGTTTCCCGATGCCGCCGGCGAGGGGTGATCTCTACCGTCGACGTCATGTCGACACCTCGGACACGGATCGGTGCGAGGATCGTCTGCGCCGCGCACCTCGGATGTGCGGTGATCGCGATGGTGGCACCGCTCGGCGGCTGCCGGCCCGACGGGCCCGCACCGGCCGGGACGGCGACCACGCCGGCGGCACACGCTCCCGTCGACGTCGCATGGCGTGACGAGCACACCGCGACGATCACCTATGTCGACGTCGCCGGCTCGCCCCGCTCGATCATCGCCCAGCTGCGCCCGCCCGGCGGCGCGGCTCCGGCGGCGGGCTGGCCCGTCGTGGTGTGGTCGCACGGCGGCGCCGACGGCAAGGACGTCGTCGCCCCTGTCGGCGACGGCTGGACCACCGCCTTGCACACCGCCGGCCACCTCGTCGTCGCGATCGCCCACCCCGGGCGCGACCTCGACGAGCGCGAGCTGCTGTGCGCAACGATCGGCATCGACGACTGCGACCGGTTCAAGTACCTCACGTGGGATCGCCCGAACGACGCCGCCGTCGTGTTCGACTGGCTCGAGTCGCTCGTCGCCGACGGCGAACCGATCGACCTCGACCGACTGGTGTACGGCGGGCACTCGGCCGGATCGGTGAGCGTGCTCACGGTGGCCGGGATGACCGGACACGTGCCCGGCGACGTGCAGCCACCGTCGGATCCGCGTCCCGTTGCCTTCGTCGCTGCGTCCCCGCCGGGGGCGACGACGCTGTCGCTCGACGACACGTCGCTCGCCGCGATCGACCGGCCGGTGCTGATGCTCACCGGTGCCGGCGACGCCACCGACGGCTCGGTGGGCCTCGATCGGCGGACGACGTTCGAGCTGCTGCCACCGGGCGACCATCGGCTGCTGTGGATCGACGATCCTCGCGCCCGCCACACCACCTTCGACCTCGACCTCGACGCGTGCCGCCGCAGCGGCGGCACCCGCGCCGAGTGCCGGACCCTCGCTCGCACGATCGCCGACGACGCGCTCACCTGGCTCGCGCTCGTGAACGGCCCCTGAGCCTCGGCGTCCGTGTGGTTCGACCGGCGTGGCGCCCGCGCAACCACACGAACGGGGCACATCCGTGTGGTTCGACGGGCGTGACGGCGGCGCAACCACACGAACGGGCGACGGCCGGGGTGGGCGCGCACCCCGGCGGTACGGTGACGGCGTCATGGCCGTGCGTCCCACCCCCGAGCAGGTGCTGCTGCTGGCGCCCGATCGTGCCGCTGCCGCGGCGGCGTCCACCGCGGCCGATCCGGGTGCGTGGTCGCTGGCCGGCTGCGACGATCAGGCCGTGTGGGGCCAGTACGTCGCCACGTCGGCCGAGCCGTACGAGGTGGTGGTCGACCTCGACGCGCCGGCGTTCCGGTGCACGTGTCCCAGCCGCAAGGTGCCGTGCAAGCACTGCCTCGGCCTGCTGCTCATGCTCGCCCAACAGCACGTGGCGCCCGCCAAGCGCCTGCCCTTCGCCCAGCAGTGGCTGCAACGGCGCGATCGCCATCCCACGGCGAACGCCGCCGACACGGCGCTCGACGTGCAGGGCGCCGGCGACGACGAGGTGGCCGTCGAGGCCGACGCCAGCGGAGTCCGCACCTCCACCCGCACCGGCCGTGCCGACCCGGGCCGCGAGCAGCGCCGCCTCGACCGGGCCGAGCGCATGCGGGCCGGCCTGCTCGAGCTCGACCGCTGGCTCGCCGACCGGGTGCGGCACGGTCTCACCGATCCCGAACTCGCCGATCCGACCACCTGGGAGCGGGTCGCCGCCCGACTCGTCGACGCCCAGTGTGGTGGGCTCGCCAACCGGGTGAAGCGGGTGGCCACCCGCGTCGGCGAACATGCTCGCTGGCACGAGGACGTGCTCGAGGAACTCGCCGTGCTGCACGCGCTCGCGCAGGGGGCGCTGCGTACGTCCACCCTGCCGCCCGACCTCGCCGACGGTGTGCACGCCACCGCCGGCCTCACCATCGCGAAGGACGACGTGCTCGCCGGCGTGCCGTCCACCGCTCATTGGCTGGTGGTCGGCGAGAGCCGCACCCGCGAGGACACAATCACCGTGCAGCGCACCTGGCTCGCCAGCCAGGCGCCCGGTGCCGACGGACGACCCGTCACCACGTGGGCGATGGTGCTCGCCTTCGGGGCGTTCGGCCGGGAGGTCACCACCGAGCACCACGTCGGCACCGAACTGCACGCCGACGTGCACTGGTACCCGGGAGGCATCGCGCTGCGTGCCCTCGTCGGGCGCGTCCACGAGGGCCCGGCGGCGGCCGTCGCGCGCGACGCGCACACCGTCGCCGAGGCGGTGGCGGCCGCAGGGTGGGCGATGGCGGCCGAACCGTGGCTCGAGCGGTTCCCGGTGCTGGTGTGTGCCACGCCGCGTCCGGTGGGCAACGGACGCTGGACCCTCGCCGACCACACGGGTGCGATGCCGATCGTGCCGGGCTTCTGGCGGCTGGCCGAGCTGGTCGCGATGAGCGGTGGCCGCGACCTCGTCGTGATGGGGGAACTCGCGGCCGACGGTGTGCTGCCGCTCACCGTGTGGGCCGCCGGGGCGACGGTCGAGCTGTGAACGGCCTCTCCGATGCACCCGATGCACCCGATGCACCCGATGCGCTGGCCGTCGTGATGGCACGCTCGGCGACCGACGAATGGGCGGCGCTCGTCGGGGCCGCCGTGCTCGGCACCGACCGCCGCCCCGCACCCGCGCCGGGGCCGGGCTGGGACGCGTGGAACACCGCCACCGATCCGGCCGAGGCGTTGCTCGACCGTGCCGCCGCCGTGGTGGTGGCCCGTCGCGCCGGGTCGTGCCCGCAGCCGGCGCCGGCGATCGAGGTGCCCACCGCCCCCACCGATGCACGACCGCCGTGCCCGGTGGCGTGCGCCGCCCGCCTCGGCCGGCTGCTCGCCGGCGAGCACGACGTACTCCTACCCGAGTGGTTCGCCCGCTGCGAGGCCGCAGGGGTGCAACTGCCGTGGGCCACCCTGCCCGCGTTGTTGCTGCGTGGCAGACGCCATCCCCACCTCGACGCCGCGGTGCGGCGGCTCGCCCGTGGTCGGGCCGCGTGGCTCGCCGAGGTGGTGCCCGAGCTCGGCGTGCGCCCCACTCCGGTGCCGATCACCGATCAGTCGCCGCCGTTCGCGATGCCTCCCGCGCCACCCGACTCGGCGGCGCTCGTCACCACGATCGTCACCGTGTTCCACGAGCGGACGGCCACGTGGGCGGCCGCGCGCGAGCTGGCGCTCGCCGCGGCGTCGATCGACCCGGTGTGGCTCCCCACCCTGATCGCGCAGCTGGCCCGCATCGGCTTCGATCCCACCATCGAGCGCACCCGTCGTGAGGTGCTCGCCGCCGCCGAGTTCCGCCACGCGATGCTCCTCGAGTGGTCCGCGCGACCCACGTACCCGTCCCGCCCGTCCGACCCGATCCCTGGTGACCCCGCATGACCGACCCCTCCGCCTCCGTCCACACCGACGTCGTCCACACCGACGTCGTCCGCACCGACGTCGTCCGCACCGACGTCGTCCACGGCGATGTCGTCCGACCTCACGCCGAGGTCGCGTACGCCCACGAACTCGCCGCACTCGACCGCCTCGACGACCGGCCCCGTCCGCCGCACTGGCGGCTGTCGCCCTGGGGTGTCGTCACGTACCTCGTCGGCGGCACGCTCAGCGACGGCACCGTGGTGGTGCCGAAGTACATCGGCGCGACGCGGCTGATCGAGACGGCGGTGGCCACCCTCGCCACCGACCGGGCGCTGCTGCTGATCGGCCTGCCCGGCACGGCCAAGACCTGGGTGAGCGAACACCTCGCCGCCGCCATCAGCGGCGACTCCACCCTGCTCGTGCAGGGCACCGCGGGCACCGCCGAAGAAGCGGTCCGCTACGGCTGGAACTACGCCCGCCTGCTCGCCGAGGGACCGAGCCCGGCGGCACTCGTGCCGTCGCCGGTGTACCGGGCGATGGAGCGCGGCTCGATCGTGCGGATCGAGGAGCTCACCCGACTGCCGAGCGACGTGCAGGACGCGCTGATCACGGTGCTCAGTGAGAAGACACTGCCGATCCCCGAGCTCGGCGGCGAGGTGCAGGCCCGCCGAGGCTTCAACCTGATCGCCACCGCCAACGACCGCGACCGCGGCGTCAACGAGTTGTCGAGCGCACTGCGTCGCCGCTTCAACACCGTCAAGTTGCCCACGCCAGCCACCGCCGACGACGAGGTGCGCATCGTCACCCAGCGCGTCGCCGAGCTCGGTGCTGCGCTCGAGCTGCCCGCCGGGGCCGCGCCTGCCGACGAGATCCGCCGCGTCGTCACCGTCTTCCGCGAGCTGCGCCACGGCCAGAGCGAGGACGGCCGGATCAAGCTGAAGACCCCATCGGGCACGATGAGCACCGCCGAGGCGATCTCGGTCATCGTGCAGTCGATGTCGCACGCCGTGCACCTCGGCGACGGCCGGGTGCGCTTCGACGACCTCCTCGGCGGCATCGAGGCCAGCGTCGTGCGCGACCCCGTGCACGACGCCGTCGTCTGGCGCGAGTACCTCGACACCCTCGCCGCCCGCTGACCCAGCACATGTCCGACCCACGCGTCCGCCTGCTCGGCATCCGCCACCACGGCCCCGGCTCGGCCCGGGCGGTGCGGCGCGTCCTCGAACAGGCACCACCGGAGCTGGTGTTGCTCGAAGCACCGGCCGACGCCGAGCCGGTGCTCGCACTCGCCGCTCACGCCGACATGGCGCCACCCGTGGCGATGCTCGCCTACGTGACCGACCGACCCGAGCGTGCATCGTTCTCGCCGTTCGCCAGCTTCAGCCCGGAGTGGGTCGCGCTGCGCTGGGCACTCGATGCCGGCGTGCCCGTGCGGTGCATCGACCTCCCCACTCGGGTCGGCCTCGCCCACCGCAACGACGACCAGCTGACGCTCGGGCTCGACGGCACCGGTCGACCCGCTGATCCGCTGGCCGATCTGGCGCGTGCCGCCGGCTACGACGACGCCGAGCGGTGGTGGGAGGACGTCGTCGAGCACCGGTCGCGGACCGACGACGGCTCGTTCGTGATGGCGCCGTTCGACGCCATCGCGGACGCGATGAACGCGGTGCGCGAGGTGTATCAACCGTCGGGCGAACCCGACGACGTCACCGAACAGCGGCGTGAGGCGCACATGCGCGCCGGCATCCGCACCGCGGCCGCCGACGGGTGCACCGACCTGGTGGTGGTGTGCGGTGCGTGGCACGTGCCTGCGCTCGGGCGGGCGTTCGACACGGGGCAGGCCCGGCGCGACGCCGCCACCCTGCGCGGTCTGCCGAAGGTGAAGTCGATGGTCACGTGGGTGCCGTGGACCCACCGTCGACTCGCATCCGCCACCGGGTACGGGGCCGGGGTCACCGCACCCGGCTGGTACGACCACCTCTACACCCACGGTGGCGGCGACGTGATCGCTCGTTGGTTCGCCGACGCCGCCCACGTGCTGCGTGCCGCCGATCATCCGGCCTCTGCGGCCGACGTGGTGGAGGCCACACGGCTGGCCGAAGCGCTCGCGGTGCTGCGTGGCCGTCCGCTGGCCGGTCTCGCCGAGGTGGACGACGCAGCCCGCGCCGTGTTCGGTCACGGCAGCGATCTGCCGATGCGCCTCATCAGCAGCGACCTCGTCGTCGGCAACCGCCTCGGACACGTGCCCGACTCGACACCGATGGTGCCGCTCGCCCGAAGCCTCGCGGCCGAGCAGAAGCGCTGCCGGCTGAAGCCCGACGGTGCACGAAAGGTGCTCGAGCTCGATCTCCGCCAGTCGTTGCATCTGCAACGCTCCCACTTGCTGCACCGACTGGCGTTGCTCGACATCCCGTGGGGACGCGAGACCGAGGGGCGGGGAAGCGCGGGCACCTTCCGCGAGACGTGGGAGGTGCGTTGGGAACCCGAGTTCGAACTCCGCGTCATCGAGGCGTCGGCGCTCGGTACCACGGTGGCCACCGCCTGCACCGCGAGTGTGCTGCAACGCGCGGGCGACACCGCGTCGCTCGGCGAGCTCACGGTGCTGCTCGAACGCTGCCTGCTCGCAGGGCTCGACGACACGGTGCCGGCGATCCTGCGCCTGGTCGACGACCGGTCGGCGGTGTCGGCCGACGTCGCCCGTCTGATGGAGGCCGTGCCGCCGCTCGCCCGCACCTTGCGCTACGGCGACGTCCGCGCCACCGACGCCGGGGCGGTGCGTGCCGTGATCGGTGGGATCGTGGACCGCGTGGTCGCCGGGTTGGTGCCGGCGTGTGTGGGCATCGACGACGACGAGTCGGCGGCGATGGCCGGGCTCGTGCGCGACACCCAGTCGGCGCTCGCCCTGCTCGGCGATCGTGATCACCTCGCTGCGATGCACCGGGCGCTGGCCGAGGTGAGCGAACGCGAGCGGGTGCACGGCCTGTTGCACGGCGTGGCCACCCGACTCCTGGCCGACGCCCAGCTGTTCGGCCCCGGCGAGCTCGAGCGCCGGGTGAGTCGCCAGCTCTCGCCGGCCGTTGCTGCACTGGACGCCGCGGCGTTCGTCGAGGGGTTCCTCGGCGAGTCGGGTGCGGTGCTCGTGCACGACGACGTGCTGCTCGGCGCGATCGACGGCTGGCTCGCCACGCTCACGTCCGAGGGGTTCACGCAGGTGCTGCCGGTGGTGCGGCGCACCTTCGCGTCGTTCGAGGCCGCCGAACGCCGTGCGATCGGCGAGCGGGTGCGCACCGGCGCGGCGCCCGCCACGCATCGCGTCGAGCACCGACTCGACCCCGCTCGCGTGGCCGCCGGGCTCGCCACGGTCGCCGCGTTGCTGGGCAGGCGGTCGTGAGCGGCGGCGCGCCCGCCCGGGTGCACGAGGGCGAGCGTCTCCGGCGGTGGCGGTTGGTGCTCGGCGCCGGCGAACCGCAGCAACCCGACGGCACCGGCGTGCAGCTGCAGGGCGACGACCAGCGCATGGACGCCGCACTCAGTGCGCTGTACGACGCGCCGCCGCCGGGCCAGCGTCAGGGCAGGCGGCGGAGCCGTGCCGGCGGGCTCGCTGCGTCGGCACCCAACGTCGCCCGATGGCTGGGCGACATCCGGCGCTACTTCCCGACGGGCGTGGTGCAGGTGATGCAGCGCGATGCGATCGACCGTCTGGGCATCCAGCACCTCCTGCTCGAGCCCGAGATGCTCGAGGCGCTCGAGCCCGACGTGCACCTCGTGAGCACCCTGCTCGAGCTGCAGCACCTGTTGCCCGACACCACCCGCGCGACGGCTCGCAGCGTGGTGGGCACGGTGGTGCAGCGCCTCGAGCAGCGGCTCGGTCAGCCGACGGTGCAGGCGGTGTCGGGTGCGCTCGCGCGCACGGCGCGCACACGGCGGCCGAGGCACGGCGACATCGACTGGGACCGCACGGTGCTCGCCAACTTGAAGCATTACCAACCCGACCTCCGCACCGTGGTGCCCGAGCGTCTGGTCGGCTACTCGCGCCTCGGACGGGCGGTGCGCCGCGAGCTGATCATCGCGATCGACCAGAGCGCTTCGATGGGCGACAGCATCGTGTACGCGGGCGTGTTCGGCGCCGCACTCGCCTCGATCCGCTCGCTGCGCACCCGGGTGGTGGCCTTCGACACCGCCGTCGTCGACCTGAGCGATCACCTCCACGACCCGATCGAGGTGCTGTTCGGCGTGCAACTCGGTGGGGGCACCGATCTCGACCGAGCGATGGCCTACTGCCAGTCGCTCGTCGAACGTCCCGACGACACCGTGCTCGTGGTGATCAGCGACCTCCACGAGGGCACACCGGGCGGCAACTACGTGGCCCGCCTGGCGGCGATGGCCCGGTCAGGGGTGCGGTGTGTCGCGCTGCTGGCGCTGTCCGACGAGGGTGCGCCGTCGTTCGACCACACCGCGGCCGAGGCGCTGGCCGCCGCCGGCGTGCCTGCCTTCGCCTGTACCCCCGATGCCTTCCCGGGTCTGATCGCCGCGGCGATCGACCGACGCGATCTGGCGTCGTGGGCGAGCGACGCCGGCCTCGTCACCCGCTGAGGTGTTGCGTCAGGAGGCGCGGATCGTGGACAGGAAGCGCTCCACCTCGTGCTGCAGCGACGTCGACGCGTCCGACATCGTGGCGACGGCGCCGGCGACGTCGCCCGTGGCGCGCTCGCTCGAATCGGCCGCACGCGTCACCTCGACGATCGCGGTCGCCACCCGACGCGTGCCGGACGCCGCCTCTTCGACGCTGCGCGTGATCGCCCCGGTGGCGCTCGCCTGCTGGTGCACCGCACCGGCGATGCCGGCCGCCACCTCGTCCAGTTCGGCCACGGTGGACGAGATCGTGTCGATCGCCGACACGGCGGCGTGGGTGGCCTGTTCGATCTCGGCGATCTGATGGGCGATCTCGTCGGTCGCCTTCGCCGTCTCGGCTGCCAGCGACTGCACCTCGTTGGCCACCACGGCGAAGCCCTTGCCCGCTTCACCCGCGCGGGCCGCCTCGATCGTCGCGTTCAGTGCGAGCAGGCGGGTCTGGCCGGCGATGCCGTTGATCAGCTGCACGAACGGGCCGATGCGGGTGACCGCCTCGGCGAGGGCGCCGACGGTGTGGTTCGTGGACTGCGCATCCGCGGCGGCACGCGTCGCGATCGTCGAGGTGCTCGATGCCTGCCGGCCGAGCTCGCTGATCGACTGGTCCAGTTGGGCGGTGGCGGCCACCACGTGTTCGATGTTCTTCGACACGGTGTCCGCAGTGGCGACCACCGATGCGGCCTGCGCGACCGTGCTGCGGGCGACGTCGCCGAGCACGTCGACGGTTCGCTCGAGGCGGTTCGCAGTGTCGGCCACCTCGTGCACCACCTGCTGCACGTTGGCCTCGAACCCGGCGGCACGATCGATCACCGCTTGGCGGCGGTCGGCCGCGTCGCGGGCGAGTCGGGCCTCGTGCTCGGCGTGCGCGGTGTTCTCCTGCAGTTCGGCGGTCAACGTCTCGAGTCGCGCCGCGTTCTCACGAGCGAGCACGGTCTGACGTTCGGCCTCCGCCGCCTTGGCCTCCACCTCGGCGACCACCTCGGCCAGCCGGTACTGGGTCTGCTCGGCGAAACGCCAGAACACCAGCACCACCGCCACCAGTGCCAGCACGAACGCCGCGTGGATCGACGCCCACAGCAGCGGCTTGTTCTGCGCGGCGGCGTGGTTGAACACACTGTCGGGCGCGATCAGGGTCATCCCGACGTGGTGCACGGCGACGAACGCGACGGCGATCACGAACGCCTTGATGTCCTGGTAGAGCGCGATCAGCGGCACCATCACGAAGAACGTGAAGTGGGCTTCGATCACCCCGCCGGTGAAGTGGACCAGCACGGCGTCGGCCACCAGCAGCCCGAGGCACGTGGCGATCGTGCACCACTCGCGGATCGGCAGCCGGCTGCCGAGCACGGCCAGGGCCGCGACCGGCATGGTCTCGGCGATCGCGTGCGCCGGGGAGTAGCCGCGCACGAGCGCCACCGCCAGCACGGCCGGCACGTGGCACCAGAGCACGGTGAGGATCACCCGGTGACGCTGCTGCCAGGCGTCGTCGGCGAGGGCGAGGCCACGTGGCAGCAACTGCAGCACCCGGCGCCATCCCGGCTCGGGGTCGCCGGCCTGGCGGCGCGCTCCGGTGAACACCTCGGACGTGACACTGGTCATACGATCGACCTCTCCCTCTGTCGGACGACGCCGTCGGGACCACCGCCCGGGCCCGGCTGCTCCGGTCGACCGTCCGTGCGTCCGGCCGGCTGTCGACCAGGTGAGGCGCCGTACGACACCGACGTCCCTGCTCAGCGCCGTCGCGGTGTCGCGAATACGGCGATCGCCCGATGTGCCGACCTACCTCAGAGGCGCACGCTGGTGGATGCAGGAGCCCCCACGAACCCCATCGGAGCCACCCGTGTTCACCTTCCTCGAGCTCACCGTCCACCAGCAGGTCGCCACCGACCGTCGACGCCGCTTCCGCGACGCCGGCCGTCGCAGCCGACGCCACCGCGCCCCGGTGGCGCCCGATCTGATCCGCACCGCCGACCTCGTGCCGACCGTCCTCCCCGTCGTGTCGAGCGGATCGGCGGTGCGGGTCGACCCCGCGCCCGCCTCGTCGGTCGCCGTCGGCGGCTGAATCCGTGGCACCGTCGGTCGGGGGCGGCGACGCGCACCCCGTCGGTACGATGCCCGGTGTGCTGACGGGTCGCATCGGGCTCAGCCCGGCGATGATCGGCCGGTCCGGGGCGTTGCACCGGCTGCGGGCGCTCATCGACCAGGCCGACGACCAGAGTTCCGACCTGCCCGCGGTCGCGCTGGTGGTCGGCGAGGCGGGCATCGGCAAGACCCGACTGGTGCGCGAGGCGCTCGACGAGCTCGCGCCCGAGGTGCTCGTGCTCGCCGGCGCCGCCGAACCGGGTTCGCTGTCGCGGTCGTTCGACCTCGTCGCCCAGCTGGCGCCGGCGGGGAGCAGCCAGCCCGCCGCCGACGCACTCACCCGCATCACCGACGCGGCGTCTCCCGCCGACGGCGACCCGCGCACGGTGGTGGTGGTGGCCGACGACCTGCACTGGATCGACGCCGAGAGCGCAGCCTTCCTCGACGACCTCGCGCGCCGGCCGCTGCCGTCGGTGATGATCGTCGGGACCTACCGCCCGAGCGACCTGCGGCGAGGGTCTCCGGGTGGCGACCTGGTGTCCCGGTTCGAGCGTCGCAACGAGGTCGAGCAGCTCCGGCTCGAGCGGCTCGACCGTCACGAGGTGGGGGCGATGATGACGGCGATCTCGTCGGTCACGTCGGCCGCGCCGATCTCGTCCGCAGCGGTCGAGGCGGTCACACGGCGCAGCGGCGGGGTGCCGTTCGTGGTGGAGGAACTCATGAGGTGCATCGACGCCGACGCGTGTGGCGGCGAGGTGTTCGACGTGCAGCTGCCGTGGTCGCTCGAAGAGGCCGTCCGGCACCAGCTCGCCGACCTGTCGCAGGTCGAGCGCACCGTCGTCGACGCGCTCGCGGTGTTGGCCGAACCGTCGGGGTTCGAGGTGCTCGCCTCGGCCACCGGGCTCACCGACGACGACCTGCTGTCGGGGTTGCGTCGGCTGATGGAGCGCGAGGTGGTGGTGGAGCTGCGCGACGACCGGCTCTGGTTCCACCACGCGCTCATGGCCGACGCCGTGCAACATCAACTGCTCGGCCGCGAACGACGTCGGCTGCACGAGCGCTGCTTCGACACCCTCGCCCGGCTCGTCCCCGACGACCATGCAGGTCTCGTCCGTCACGCGATCGGTGCGGGTCGCTACGACGAGATCGTCCCGATCGCCCGTCGCGGCGCGCGCGACTACCTCGATCGTGGCGCGTCGTTCCAGGCGTTGCGGCTCGCGTGCGAGGGTCTCGCCGAGGAACCCGCCGAGGTGGAGCTGCGCGCCGTGGCCACCGAGGCGGCGTGGCGGCTCGACTTCGCCGACGAAGCGCTCGACCACGCGCGCCGGTGGCGCGAGCTCGCGCCGGGTGAGCGCGACCGGATCGATGCGCAGCGGTACGTCGGCCGGCTGCTCCACGAACTCGGCGACGAGACGGGGACCCAGGCCTCGATCGACGAGCTCGCGCTCGCCGCCGCGCGCTTCGAACACGAGGGTGCGCTCGCCGAGCAGGCACGTGCCGAGGCCGCGGTCGCACAGTTGCTCATGCTGCGCCACGACGCCGCGGCGATCGAGTGGGCCGAGCGGGCCATCGAACACGCCCACGACGCCGGCGACCGCGCCGTCGAGGTGCAGGCGAAGGTCGAGCGGGCGAGCACCTTGCTCATGCGTGCCACCCGTGACGAGGCGCTCGCAGCGCTGCAGGAAGCCGTCGCCGGTGCGGCGGCGATCGGCGACGGGGTGCTGCGTGCCCGGGCGATCAACAACATGATGGAGCTGCTGCCACCCGCGGCCCCGGAGACAGCGGCGCTGCGTCGCGAACTGCACGACGGAGCGGCCGCCGTGGGACTCGACAAGCTCGGCGGGGCGAACATCAGCTGGCTCGATGCGATCGCAGCGCAGGCGGAGGGCGACATGGCCGAGTTCCGGCGGCTGCTCGATCTGTGGTCGTCCGGGCTGCGTCCGTCGTTCGCCCACGCCATCGCTCGTCCCGAGCAGGCATACCTCGCGCTCGAGGAAGGCCGCCTCGCCGACGCGGCCGCACAGATCGCCGAGATCGACGACGACACCGACGACGGGCATCGCACCCATCCGCTCACGTTGCGGCTGCTGCTGGCAGGTCTGCGGCGCGACACGGCCACCGCCCGCGAGATCTGGGCGCGGTTGGCGATCCACGGGACGCCGGTGCCCGACGGCTGGAGCGTGGCGTCGACCGTCGTCGACGACGTCGCCGCCGCACTGGCCGCCGGACTCTCGCCCGACGAGGTGCGTGCCGGGTTCGACGGGCCGGTGCTGGCTGCCCAGCCGGCCGTCGAACGCATCCGTCCGGCGGTCGACGGCCTGCTCCACCTGGCCGAACAGCGTCCGGCCGAGGCGGTCGTCGCGCTGCGACGGGCCCTCGACACGGCACCGCGCGACGTCACCCGCCCGGTGCAGGGACTGCTCGAGACGGCGCTCGCCCAGGCACTCCTGCACGCCGGCGATCGTGCCGGCGCTCGGCGGGCGATCGACGCGGCACTCGAGTCGCTGGCCCGCTGGCCCGGGTGGCGGCGCGACCGGGCCGAGGCGCTCGCCGCGCGGCTCGAGGGGTCGGCGCTGCGGTCCACCGATGCCCTCACCGCACGCGAGTCCGAGGTCGCGGCGCTGATCGCCGAAGGGCTCACCAACGGCCAACTCGCGGAGCGGCTGTTCATCTCGCCGAAGACCGCGTCGGTGCACGTGTCGAACATCCTCGCCAAGCTCGGCCTGTCCACCCGCGCCGAGATCGCTGCGTGGGAGATCCGCCGCCGTCTGCCCACCGGCAGCTGACGCCCGGCGAGCGGGTCAGGTCGCGAGGTCGTCGGGCATCCGGGTCGGGTGGGTGTCGGGGACGCCGAGCCGGGCGATGTCGTCGGCACGGTCGGGATGGGAGTCGAGCAACGTGCCGACCCGCCCGCCCTCGAAGCACGTGCTCGTGAACCCGGGCGCCATCGTGCACCCGAACAACGCCCACCGCCCGCCCGGCACCAGCTCGCCGGCCTGCCACGTGCCGGCCGGGATCACGTGTTGCACACGCTGACCGGCGAGCACGTCGGCACCGAGCACAACCTCGGCCGACGAGCCGTCGGGGTGCAACACGACCAGACGGATCGGGTCGCCGCCGTAGAAGTGCCACGTCTCGTCGGCGGTGAGCCGGTGGAACAGCGAGCGGCTCGGTGGTTCGGCGCTGTAGAGCCCGATCATCGCCGTACCGACCGGACCGCCGTCGGGGAGTTCCGTCGCGCTGCGATGCGTGCTGACGAAGAACGTGTCCTCGACCGGCAGCCGGGTCATGCCGAAGTGCTCGACCAGCGCCGCCACCGTCGGGTCGATCACAACCAGTCCCGGCGACGGAACACCCGGTACAACACGGCGCTCAGCGCCGCCATCATCGCCAGGGCGAGTGGATAGCCGAGGGTCCAGCTCAGCTCGGGCATGTGCTCGAAGTTCATGCCGTAGATGCCGGCGATGAGCGTCGCCCCGAACACGATCGAACCCCACGCGGTGAGCTGCTTCATCACGAGGTTCATCTGGTTCGACATCACGGCGAGGTGGGCATCGACGGCGTTGCCGAGCAACTCGCGTTGTTCGTCCACCACCTCCACCACCCGCAGCATCCGGTCGTAGAGGTCGCGCGCCAGCACCAGCGACTCGCCGGTGATGCCGGCGACCTCCTGGCGGCTGATCGCGCCGAGCACCTCGCGCAGCGGCATCACCACACGGCGCAGGTGGAGCAACTCGCGGCGGAGGGCGAACAGGCGGGCTTGCACCTCGCGCTCGGTGCGGGCCGTCGCGCTGGCGAAGATCTGCTCCTCCACCGACTCGACCTCGTCCTCGATCTCGTCGGTGCGGTCGAAGTAGTCGTCGATCAACACGTCGATCAGGCTCATCAGCAGCAGCGCCGCCGTGGGGTCGTCACCGGCTCGACGGTCGAATCGTTCGACGGTCTCGTCCGGGTCCCAGTCGTTCGCCCGGCCGTCGTGGTGACGGATGGTGACCAGCCACCCGGGGCCGAGGTACATGTCGATCTCGGTGAGCGCGGCCGAGAACGCCACGACGTACGCATGGTCGGGGTAGCGGCGCAGCATCGGGCGGGCCGACTGCCGGTGCGCCTCGTCGAAGGTGTTGGGGTTGAGCCCGAACTGCGCGGCCACCTCGTCGAGTTCGGCCGAGATCGGATCGACCAGGTCGATCCAGAGCACCTGGCCCTGGTCTCCGTACCGGCGCTCGTGGATCATGCACGGCGCAGGCTACGGGCGAGCGCGGTCCGGGCGGTAACGTCTGCGCCCATGGGTCAGATGGTGAGTGTGATCGAAAAGCGCAGCTCCACACCGGGCGTCGTCCGGTTCGAGGCCAATCGGTCCCTCACCGGCCAGGGGCACGAGCGTTTCGCCTCGGCGGCCGACGCCGTCGGGCCGCGGCCGGCGGCCGAGCTCGCCCGGCGGCTGTTCGCCTCCGGTCAGGTCGACGGGGTGCACGTGTACGCCAACATCGTCACCGTCAACCTCCGGCGTGGTTTCGGCAGCGACGGGCTCGACGAGATCGTCCGTGAGCTGTACCAGTACTGGAAGCCCGGCATGGAGCCGGCGGTGTTCGTCGAGGAGGCGCCGGCCGAGGTCGCCGCGTCGACGGGCGGTGGCGACGCCGGAGGCGCTGGCCCGTCCGCGTACGAGCAGCTCGTGCCCGAGGTGTTGCGCGAGCGCAGCAAGGCGGCGCTGGCGCGCTGGCAGGCCAGCCACTGACCCGGCGATCGGGAGCTGATCGATTCACGATCAACGGTTCGTGAACGGGGAATGACGTCCGGGTTTTCTTCCCGCTGGGTTGCGCGTGCCGGTCGCGCCGGCTCTACCGTGACCCCGTGAGCGACACCGCAGGGCCCTCGGCAGTGGGGGATCTGACGCTGCAGGAGGCAGCCGACCAGCTCGGCGTGCACTACATGACGGCGTACCGGTACGTCCGTCTCGGTCTGCTCCCCGCCGTGAAGGCCGCCGGCGTGTGGCGGGTGTCGCCGACCGATCTGGCCGAGTTCCGTGCCGGTGGTCCGATGTCGCCGCAGGTGGACGGTGGGAGCCGTCGTCGGGCGCCGTGGGCGGAGCGCCTGGAGGCACGGCTGCTCGCCGGCGACGCCCGCGGCGCATGGGGCGTGATCGAAGCCGCGCTGGCCGCCGGATCCGAACTCGACCAGATCTACCTCGACGTCCTCGCGCCGGCGATGACCTCGATCGGCGACCGCTGGGAGCGTGGCGAGCTCGACGTGTCGATGGAGCACCGGGCGTCGGGGATCGCGATGCGCCTCGTCGGTCGGCTCGGGCCGCGCTTCGTGCGTCGGGGCCGGACGCGTGGTGCGGTGGTGCTCGGAGCGCCGGCCGGCGAACGCCACGGCCTGCCGATCGCCCTGCTCGCCGACCTGCTGCGTCAGCACGGGTGGGAGGTGTCCGATCTCGGCGCCGACGTCCCCCACGAGTCGTTGGTGCACGCGGTGCGCAGCACCCCCGACGTCGTCGCGGTCGGGCTGTCGGTGACGAGCGACCAGTGCCTCGCGTCTGCCGCCGAGGCGTTGGCGGCGCTGCGGGCGGCCGATGTCGGCGTGACGTTGGTGGTGGGGGGACGCGCGATCGGGAGCCAGGAGGCGGGCCGGGCGCTCGGTGCCGACCTCGTGGCGCTCGATGCACGGTCGTTCGCCGAGGTGCTCGACCGGGTGCGCAGCGAGCCGGACGAGCTGCCCACCGAGGCCGCCGGCAACTGACCGGTCCGGCATCGATCCCCCGGGTCGGCCTGGTCGAGGCGAACACCCGTTCGATAGGATGTGGTCATGGTCGCCACACGAACCGGTGCCACACGAACCGGCACGATGCGTGTCGTGGGTCCCGATGCGCGGGCCCGGCTGGCTGCGCTCGCCCCGAAGCTCGCCAGCACCGTGCTCGCCGCCGAGCGGGTGATCCCGGTGCACCCGGCGCTCGGCACCCTCCTCCCGCACGGCTTGCCGGAGGGGAGCGTCGTCGCGTGCAGCGGGTCGGCCGCCACGTCGCTCGCCCTGCTGACGGTGGCCGAGGCGTCGCAGCGCGGGGCGTGGGTCGGGATCGCCGGCCTCCCCACCCTCGGCGTACAGGCTGCCGGTGAAGCCGGGGTCGACGTCGAACGGATCGTCGCCGTCCGCCAGCCCCCAGCGACCGACGGTGACTCGGGTGGCTTCGACGACGGCACCTGGGGGCAGGTGCTCGCGGCGATGATCGACGGCTTCGATCTCGTCGTCCTCGGTCCGCAGGTCGTGGTGCGTCCCACGACGGCGCGTCGGGTGCAGGCACGGGCGCAGGCACGCGGTGCGGTGACGGTGCTCGTCGGTGAGGTCGCCGGGTTCACCCCCGATCTCCACCTCGCCGGAGCGGCGCAGTGGATGGGGCTCGGCGACGGGCACGGGCACCTGCGCGAACGCCGCGTCGAGGCCGAGGTGCGCGGTCGACGGGTCCCGCGTCCTCGGCGCGACGAGCTCGCGTTCCCCGCCGCCGACGGGCGTATCACGTCGGTGTCGTCGGTGCCCCCGGTCGTGGCCGGTCTCGATCGCGACACGCCATCGGTGCTCGAACGCACCGGCTGACACGAGATGTCCGCGCCGCTCCGTTCCGCCGCGACGGCCACCGGGTCGGGTCGTGCGCCCGAACGCCTCGCCGTGGTGTGGTGTCCGCAGTGGCCGATCGTGGCTGCCGGCGCCGCCGCCGACGAGCCGGTGGCGGTGTTGCACGCCAACCGGGTCATCGCGTGCTCGGTGGCGGCCGCGGCGGCCGACGTGCGTCTCGGGCTCCGCCGGCGTGAGGCCCAGGCCCGCTGTCCCGAGGTGCGTCTGGTCGCCCACGACCCCGTCGCCGAACGCCGTGCCTTCCACCCGGTGGCCGACGCGGTGGCCGAGCTCGTCCCACGTCTCGAGCTCGCCGAACCAGGCGCGCTCGTGTTCGCCACGCGCGGCCCGTCGCGGTACTTCGGGGGCGACGCGGCGATGGCTGCGCGGGTGCTCGCCACCGTCGACGCGGTGCTCGCCGACACCACCACCGCCGCCGGACGCCCGGCGATCGGTCTCGGCGACGGACGGTTCACCGCCCGCGTGGCTGCCCAGCTCGCCGCCGGCCCGACGGGCCGGCGGGTGTGCGTGGTCGACCCCGGGACCGCACCGTCGTTCCTCGCCGAGCTGGCGCTGCCGTGGCTCACCCACGCCGGCGAGGTGGACGCCGACCTCGTCGAGTTGTTCGCCCGGCTCGGTCTGCGCACCCTCGGCCAGGTGGCGGCGTTGCCGGCGGCCGACGTGCTCGCCCGATTCGGCCACCCCGGATCCCACGCCTGGCATCTGGCCGCCGGCCGCGACGATCGGCCGCACGGTGCCGAGGACCCACCCGACGGACTCACCGTCGCCCACCACTTCGACGCACCGATCCCGCAGCTCGACACCGTGGTGTTCGCCGGACGGCGACTGGCCGAGCAGCTCACCTCACGGCTCGCCGATGCCGGGCGGGTGTGCACCCGATTCGTCGCGACCGCCGAGACCGATCACGGTGAGGTGTCCGAGCGGGTGTGGTCGTTGTCCACCGGGTTCACCGCCACCACGATCGTCGAACGTCTCCGCTGGCAACTCGACGGATGGGCCCGGTTCGACCCGTCCCGCCTCCATCATCGTGACCTCGGTGACCCGGACGACCCGGACGACCCGGACGGTCCCGACCCACTGGTGATCGCGGGGGTGGCCACCTCGGGCATCGTCCATCTCCGCCTCGAGCCCGCCGAGGTGCGCGCCGACGACGGGGTGCAGCTCGGCCTCTGGGGCGGCCGGCGCCAGGCGGACGACTGGGCACAGCGAGCCGCCACCCGCCTCGCCGGCCTCGTCGGCGACGCACAGGTGGTGGTCGCCGAATGGCGCGGGGGTCGCCACCCGTCCGACGTGCACCGCTGGGTGCCCGCCTCGTCGAGCGCCCGACTCGACCCGGGGCACGATCCGGCCGGTCGCACCGGTGGCGCCGATCGTGCGAGCGGGACGGGTGGAACGAGCGGGACGGGCGGCCCCCGACGGCCCCCGTGGCCCGGCGCGTTGGCGATGCCCTCGCCGGCCACCGTGCACGTCGACCCGGTGGCGGTGCAGCTGCTCGACGACCGCGGGCAGCAGGTGGCGGTCAGTGGCCGCGGCATCATCAGCGCCCCACCGGCGAGCGTGCGCGGCCCGGACGGGTCGCGCCGACGGATCGTCGCGTGGGCCGGGCCGTGGCTGGTGGACGAACGCTGGTGGGATCCGGCGCGCCGCCGGCGCCTCGCCCGCGTCCAGTTCGTCACCGACGACGCGGCCGCACACCTGGCTGCGCTCGAGGGCGGCCAGTGGTGGCTCACCGCCACCTACGACTAGCGCGCGACGAGCGCGGCCCGGGATCAGGCCGAGACGAGCTTGCGGTTCTCGCCGTCCACCTCGGCACGCAGCAGATCGGTGCTGAGCCGGAAGCCGACACCGCGCACGGTGTGGATGAACCGCAGCTCCGGCGCGAGCTTCTGCAGCTTGCGACGCAGGTTCGACAGGTGCACGTCGACCACGTGGGTGTCGCCCACCCAGTTCGGTCCCCACACTTCTTCGAGGAGCTGGGTCCGGGCACGCACCTCGGCCGGGTGCCGGCAGAGCTGTTCGAACAGGGCGAACTCGATCCGGGTCACCGGCACGTCCTGGCCGTGCACCTGGATCTCCTTGCGGCCGACGTCCACCGTGAGCGGACCGATGTTGATGAGCGACGCCGCCATCGGGTCCCACCGGGTGTGCACGTTGCGCGGTCGGCGCAGCAACGCCTGGCAACGAGCCGCCAGCTCGTCGGGCGTCACGGGCACCGACACCACGTCGTCGGCGCCGGCCCGCAGCGCCCGGATCCGCATCGCATCGGCATCCGGGGGAGCGATGCCGACGATGTAGGCGTCCGTGAGCCCGCGCACCGTGTCGAACAGGCTGCCGCCCTTGGGGCTCGGCAACTCGAGGTCCACCATGATGACGTCGGGGGAGAACGATTCCGCCAACATCAATGCAGCCGAGCCCTCCGTGGTGGCGCTCACCGAGAAGCCGCGCTCTCGGAGCGCGACGCCAGCGACACGACGCAGCAAGGCGTCGTTCACGGCGAGCAGCACTCGTGGTGCCAGTTGTGCGTCTGGTTCCATCCCTGTAGGTCTCTCCGCCTCGGTCGACCGGGAGGTCCCTTCCCGGTCGAGTTCAGGAGAGATATCGGCCGTCCGGGGGACGAACTGGAGCACCAATTCGCGAGCGCACCACTATCGTCGCGACACATGGGTGGTCCGTCAGCTGCCGTCCCCGACCGGGCGTCGACCACCGAGCTGGTGGGGCACCTGCGTGACGCCGTGCGCGCCCGGACGCCGGTCGATGCACGTGAACGTGCGGCGATCGTCTCGTTCGTCGAGCAGCTCGACCGCCTCGAGCATCCCTTCGACGAGCACGCCGCACCGGTGCACGTCACCGCCTCGGCGATCGTGGTGTGCGACACCGTCGCCCGTGGCGTGGTGCTGCATCGGCACAAGCGGCTCGGTCTGTGGCTGCAACCCGGCGGTCACGTCGACGCCGGCGAGACCCCGTGGGACGCGGCCCGCCGGGAGGCCGAGGAGGAGACCGGCCTGCCGGTCACCTTCGCCGGCGGCGCACCGCAGCTGGTGCACGTCGACGTCCACCCCGGGCCGCGCCGGCACACCCACCTCGACGTCCGCTACCTGCTCACCGCACCGGACGTGCCGCCGCGCCCGCCTGCGGGCGAGAGCCAGGACGTCCACTGGTTCGCGTGGCACCGCGCCGTCGCGATGGCCGAGCCCGGCCTCGAGGGCGTGCTGCGCGCGCTGCAGCCGGGCACACCGACACTGCGTGACGCCCGCGGCAACGATGCGGCCGACCTCGCTCACGTGTACCTGCGTTCGCGTGAGTTCGGCCTGCCGGAGGTGCCCTCCATCCACACGCCCGGTTCGGTGAAGTCGTGGTTCGCCGACGAGGTGATCGGGCACGGTGAGGTGACCGTCGCCGAGCTCGACGGCACCGTCGTCGGGTTGCTGGTGCTCGAACCGGGCGCCGCCGGCACCGGGTGGATCGAACAGCTCTACGTCGACCCGGCCTGGATCGGACGCGGCCTCGGCGCCCGGCTGCTCGAACGGGCCCGGTACCGTTTCCCGGCCGGCCTGCAGCTGTGGACCTTCCAGGCCAACGAGCGCGCCCGCCGGTTCTACGCCCGCGCCGGGTTCGCCGAGGTCGAGTTCACCGACGGCAGCGGGAACGAAGAGCGTGCCCCCGACGTGCGCTGCGAGTGGGCGCCCTGACCGGTGACCGACCGGATCGAGCCGCCGACCGCAGGTGCACCCGCCCCGGACGCCGCGGCGTGGCAACCGTTGCACCCCGCCGCGACACGGATCTGGCGGATCGCGTCGGTGCCCTGGGTGCTGCTGCCCGGGTTGGGAGCGGTCGTCGTCGTGGTGCTCGTCGTCGGCTCGCCGCTCGTCACCTCGCTGGTCGCCGTCACCGCGGCGATCGCGTCGGGCATCGCCTGGTGGTACCCCGCGTTGCAGACGCGGCACTGGCGGTACCGCATCGGTGACGAGGCGCTCGAGTTGCGTCACGGCGTGTGGTGGCGCTCGTCGGCGGCGGTGCCGTTCCACCGGATCCAGCAGATCGACGTCGAGCAAGGGCCGGTGCAACGCCGCCACGACGTCGTCTCGCTGCGCCTGCGCACCGCGGCGGCGTTCACCGTCGGGACCGTGCCGCACCTGGCCGCCGCCGACGCCGAACTCGTGCGCACCCGGCTGCTCGCCGCGGCCCGCGCCGCGGTGGCCCACGACGACGGGCACTGACCACACCGATGGGGCCAGGACGGGGATCATCGAGGACGAGCGAGGGCGAGCGACGATGACCGAGGGCGAGCGACGATGACCGAGGGCGAGCGACGATGACCGAGGGCGAGCGACGATGACCGAGGGCGAGCGACGATGACCGAGGAGGTGCAGCCGCCCGATCTCGATGCCCGGTCCATCGGTGCCCGCCGCCTGCACCCGTGGTCGCCGGTGATCGACCTGGCGGTGTGGCTGACCCGGCTGTGGCCGCCGCTGCTGCTCGTCGCATCACGACCGAACGGCCGCCTGCTCGTCGTCGCCGTGCTCCTCGTCGTGCTGGTGGTGCGCGCCGTGGCCTGGTGGCGCACCACGTGGACCTACGACGGCGACGAACTCACCGTTGCGTCCGGTGTCTGGAACCGGACCGTGCGCCGGGTGCCGGTCGCGCGGCTGCAGCAGGTGGAGGTGGTGCGCAAGCTGCGCCACCAGCTGTTCGGGGTGGCGACGGTGCGGTTGCAGCTCGCGCACGACGGCGACGGTGGCGACGTGGTCCTGGAGGTGCTGTCGGTCGCCGACGCCGACCGGCTGCGCAACGGGCTCGAACGTCGGCGCCGCGCCGTGTCGTTCGGCGACGACGCCGTGGCGCACGTGCCGGCGCCGCCCGCCCACGAACTGCTCCGGCTCGGTCCGCGTCTGCTCGCCCTCGGCGGGCTGACCGGCGCGTCGTTGCTGCTCGTCCCGACCGGCATGGTGGCGCTGCTCAGCACGCTCGACGACCTCGGGCTCGGCGACGACGCCGAGGATCTCGCCGGTCGTCTGCCCGCCGTCGGTGGTGCGGTGATCGCCGTGCTGCTGGCCGTCGCGGCGGCTCCGACGCTGATGGTCGTGCGCTTCCACGGCTTCCGGCTCGCGCGCCGCACCACCGACCTCGTGCTCGAGCGAGGCGTGTTCGAGCGACGCTCGTCCACCGTGCCGCTCGCGCGGCTGCAACTGGTGCGGCTGCACCGCAATCTCGTCCGCCGGTGGCTCCATCTCGGCTCGGTCGATCTCGCCACCAGCGGACGCGCCACGGCCGAGGGCACCGGCAGCGCGGACGACGCCGTGCCGGTGGCCCGGTGGCACGACGTGCTCGCCGTCGCCGAGGTCGCGCTCGCACCGCGCCGTCTCGTCGTCGCCGACCGACGGGCCGTCCCCGCCGCCACCCGCCGGCTGGTCCGCCGCCGCACGCTCGTCGCCGTGGTGCTCACCGGCTGGGTGCCGTTCGTGTGGGCGCCGGCCACGGTCGGGGTGGGCGCGTTCGTGGCGCTCGTGATCGTGGTCGCGCGAGCCGCTGGACGCGCGCGACGGCACGGCATCGGCGCCGAACTGGTCGTCGTCGAGACCGGGCTGATCGTGTGGACCCGCACGTTCGTGCCGCTCGATCGGGTGCAGAGCTGGCGGATCACCGAGAGTCCGTTCCAGCGACGCGCCGGGCTCAGCACGGTGTCGATCCACCTGGCGGGCACGTCGGGTCGTCGCACCGTGCGTGTCGTCGACGCGTCGTCGGCGCAGCGCGATGCGCTGCTCGTGGCGATCGAGCAGCGTCGGTCCGGCTGAACGCGGCGGGTGCACCGGCCCGGCTCGGTGTGGAAATCCACCGCTAGAGTTCCACGGCGATGGCGACTCTGGCAGCCGTGGCGGCACACGCGAACGTGGGCATCGGCACCGTGTCGCGCGTGTTGAACGACAGCCCGAACGTCAGCCCCGAGATGCGCGCCCGGGTGCTCGCGTCGATGGAGGCCGTCGGCTATGCGCGCACTCGTCGGCGTCGCGCCGCAGCTCCCGGAACCACGGCGGCCGGGCGGCGGAGCCGCCTCATCGGGGTGCTCGTCACGTACTTCGACGAGCCGTCGGCGTACCAGCGCATCCGCGGCATCGTCTCGCGCCTGCAACCCCACGGCTACGAGGTGGTGCTGTTCAACCTCGTGGCACCCGGCCAGGTGCGCGAACGAGTGATGGAACTTCCAGGGCTCGATCTCGACGGCCTGATCGTGATCTCGGTGCCGCTCACGGCCGCCGACGGCGAACGGCTCGCCGCGGCGCCCTATCCGACGGTGCTCGTCGACACCACCGCTGCACGGCTGCCGAGCGTGTGCATCGACGACCGTCACGGCGGCCGGATCGCCACCCAGCACCTCGTCGACCTCGGTCACACCCGGATCGCGTTCGTCGGCGAGCCCCCCGTCAACCCGTTCGGCTTCGTGTCGAGTGCTCGCCGCCAGGACGGCTATCGCGAGGTGCTCGAACAGGCCGGACTGCCCGTCGACCCCGACCTCGTGCGCCACGGCGCACACCTCCGATCCACGGCGAGACAGATGACCTTCGACCTGTTGTCCCTGCCCCATCCACCCACGGCGATCGTCGCCACCAGCGACGTCCAGGCCGTCGGCGTGCTCGAAGCGGCGGCGTCGCTCGGCCGGCGCGTCCCCGACGACGTGTCGGTGATCGGCTACGACGACATCGAGCTGGCATCACTGATGAACCTCACCACCGTGCGGCAACCGCTCGAGGCATCCGGTCGGCGTGGCGCCGACCTCGTCCTCGAGGCGATCGCCTCCGGCACCCGCTCGCAGCTCGCCGAGGAACTCGAGATCGAGCTCGTGCTGCGCGCCACCACCGGGCCGCGTCGATGAGCACCCCCATCTCGCCCTCGAACGCCGTCACGTCGCCCGCCGCACGTGCGCCCTGGTGGCGTGACGCCGTCGTGTATCAGGTGTACGTCCGCTCGTTCGCCGACGCCGACGGCGACGGGGTGGGCGACCTCGCCGGCATCATCGACCACCTCGACCACCTCGAAGCGCTCGGCGTCGACGCCGTGTGGCTCACCCCGTGCTATCCGTCGCCGCAGCTCGACCACGGCTACGACGTCGCCGACTACTTCGACATCGAGCCGGCCTACGGTGACCTCGGGACGTTCGACCGGCTCGTCGCCGAGGCTCGCTCACGCTCGATCCGGGTGCTGATGGACGTCGTGCCGAACCACTGCAGCTCCCAGCACGGCTGGTTCCAGGCGGCGCTCGCCGCGGCGCCCGGCAGCCCCGAGCGTGCCCGCTTCTACTTCCGCGACGGACGCGGACCTCGCGGCGACCTGCCACCCAACAACTGGCGCTCGGTGTTCGGCGGCTCCACCTGGACTCGGATCACCGAGCCGGACGGCACTCCCGGGCAGTGGTACCTGCACACCTTCTCGCCGTGGCAGCCGGACTTCGACTGGTCGAACCCCGACGTCGCGGCGATGTTCGACTCGATGCTCACCTTCTGGTTCGACCGTGGGGTCGAGGGCTTCCGTGTCGACGCGGTGGCCGTCGTCGGCAAGGCGCCCGGACTGCCCGACGCCCCGCCGGTGGCCGAGAACACCGCCGAGAACGACGCGTGGTCGCACAACCCGTACACGGTGTTCTGGCCCGACGCGCACGCGCACTGGCGCTCCTGGCGGCGACTCGTCGAGCGGTACGAGGACGAACACCCGGGCCGTGAGCTCGTCACCGTGAGCGAGGCGTACACACCGGATCGACCCGACCTGCTGCTGCAGTACGTGAACCCGGACGAGTTCCACCAGTCGTTCTGCTTCGACCTGATGCTCGCCCCGTGGCGGGTCGACACGCTGCGTGCGACGATCGAGCCGGTGTACGACGCGCTCACCGCGGCCGGAGCGCCGCTCACGTGGACGATCAACAACCACGACACCCAACGCTCGGTCACCCGGTACGGCCGGGCCGACGCGACCGAGCTGTCGAGCTGGACGAAGAACAACCTCGTGTACACGGGCACCGAGGTCGATGCGGTGCTCGGCACGCTGCGGGCACGAGCCGCGATCACGCTCGCGGCGGCGTTGCCGGGTTCGCTCTACCTGTACCAGGGGGAGGAGCTCGGTCTGCCGGAGGTGCTCGACCTGCCCGACAGCGTGCGCCAGGACCCGATCTTCTTCCGCACCGACGGCCGCGAGATCGGACGCGACGGGTGCCGGGTGCCGCTGCCGTGGAGCGCCGACCCACTCACCTCGTTCGGCTTCTCGGCCACTCGTGCGAGTGGTCCGGGCGCACCGTGGCTGCCGCAGCCGTCCGACTGGGGGACGTACTCGGCCGACGCACAGCAGGACGATCCGGCGTCGGTGCTCCACCTGTATCGCCGGTTGCTGTCGGCGCGGCGTGCCGTGCTCGATCCCGATGCCGGGCTCGACTGGTGGGACGCGCTGCACCCCGACGTGCTGGCGTTGCGGCGCGGTGGTGTGGCCGTCGTGCTCAACGTCGGCGAGCACCGGGTCGCCCTGCACGACGCGTTGCCGGGCTACGACGGTGCGGCGGTCCTGGTCGCGTCGGTCGTCGGCCACGACGACCCGGCACATCTGCCGGGCAACACGTGCTGCTGGATCCAGCTGCGCTGACCGAGCATCCGAAGGAGATCCCCATGGGCGATCAGGCGTGGTGGCGTTCCGCCGTCATCTACCAGGTCTACATCCGCAGCTTCGCCGACGGCGACGGCGACGGCCTCGGCGACATCGCCGGGCTGCACGCCGAGCTCGATCACCTGGTGTCGCTCGGTGTGGATGCCATCTGGATCAACCCGTGGTACCCGTCACCGTTCGCCGACGCCGGCTACGACGTCAGCGACTTCCGGGCGATCGAGCCACGCTTCGGCACCCTCGACGACGCCGAGCGGCTGATCGCCGCCGCTCACGAACGCGGCCTGCGCGTGCTGCTCGACATCGTGCCGAACCACACCAGCGACCAACACGTGTGGTTCCAGGCCGCGCTCGCCGCAGGTCCCGGCTCGCCCGAACGTGAGCGGTACATCTTCCGCGACGGCCGCGGACCGGACGGCGAGCTGCCCCCCAACGACTGGCGCAGCGCCTTCCACGGTCCGGCCTGGACCCGGATCACCGAAGCCGACGGCACGCCAGGACCGTGGTACCTCCACTTGTTCGCCCCCGAGCAGCCCGACGTGAACTGGCATCACCCCGACGTCCATGCCGACTTCCTCGAGACGCTGCGCTTCTGGTTCGACCGTGGGGCCGACGGGTTCCGCATCGACGTGGCCCATTCGCTCGTGAAGGAGGACGGCCTGCCGGACATCGCCGAGCGCGACTGGGCGAAGCTGCCGTTCCGGCTCGAGCCGGCCCCCGGAGTGCACCAGACCGACCACCCGCACTGGGACCGCGACGAGGTGCACGACATCTATCGCGAGTGGCGGCGCACCGCCGACGCGTACGACCCGCCGCGAGTGTTCGTCGCCGAGGCGTGGGTGCCCGACCCGTCGCGCGCCGCGCGTTACCTGCGGCCCGACGAGCTGCACACCGCGTTCAACTTCGACTTCCTCCGCTCGCGCTGGAACGCAGCTGATCTGCGAGGCGTCGTCGACGACACGATGCGCGAGCACCGGTCGGTGGGTGCCACGCCGACGTGGGTGCTGTCGAACCACGACGTCGCTCGCCATGTCTCACGCTTCGCCCGGCCACAACAGACCGGCGTGCGCGGCCACCACCTGAACGACCTCGCAGCGGACCACGATCTCGCGGTCGGCACCCGTCGGGCGCGTGCTGCGGCGATGCTGATGTTCGCCCTGCCGGGCAGCTGCTACGTGTACCAGGGTGAGGAGCTCGGACTCCCCGAGGTGGAGGACCTCCCCGACGCGTCGTTGCAGGACCCGACCTGGTTCCGCAGCAACGGAACCGACCGTGGTCGCGACGGCTGCCGCGTGCCGATCCCGTGGACGGCCGATCCGTCGACCAACTTCGGCTTCTCGCACACCGTCGCGCCCGCCGCGCCCGCCGCGCCGTGGCTGCCGCAACCGTCGTGGTTCGCGGCGTACGCCGCCGATGTCCAGCGTGGCGTGGCCGGTTCGATGCTCGAGCTGTACCGCTCGTGCCTCGCGCGCCGACGTGCCGACCCGGCGCTCGGTGACGGCGAGCTCGCCTGGATGCCGTCGCCGGCGGGTTCGCTGGTGTTCGTGCGCGAGCCCGGCTTCGGGTGCGTGGTGAACGTCGACGCCGAGCCGCTGCCGTTGCCCGCCGGCTGGACCCCGGTGCTCGGCAGCGGCGACCTGGTCGACGGCCTCGTGCCACCCGACACCACCGTGTGGTGTCATCGCTGAGACGCGACGACGCCGGGTGCCGATCACCGAACGGCGATCCGCACCCGGCGCCGGCCGGAGAGCTCAGCTGCGACCGATCGCCGCGCCCGTCTGCAGATCGAAGGCGTGCACGCGCATCGTGTCGACGCTGAGCGTGAGCCGCTCGCCGACGCGAACGTCGCGGCGCGGGTCGAGCGAGGCGATCATCGTCGACGACGTCCCCGTGCCGATCTCGACACCGGTGTCGATCGCCCGCACCGCGACCGCGTCGATCGACGCGTGCACGAGCTTCTCCGAACCGAGCATCTCGACCAGGTCGACCGCCACCGTGATCTGTCCCTCGCCGTCACCACCGAGGGCTTCGGGGCGGATGCCGACGGCGATCTCCTGGCCGCCGTACTTCGCGAGCCCGGCCATGCGCTGTGCGGCCGCGCCGGTCAGCGCGAGCGACTGGCCGGCGACCTCGAGGACGATGCCCTCCTCACCGGCGCTGCGCACCACGCCGCGCACCACGTTCATCGACGGCGAGCCGATGAACTGTGCGACGAACAGGTTGTCGGGCGACTCGTACAGCGTGGACGGTGCCGCGCACTGCATGAGCACGCCGCGCCGCAGCACGGCGACCCGATCGCCCATCGTCATCGCCTCCACCTGGTCGTGGGTGACGTACATGGTGGTGACGCCGAGGCGACGCTGCAGCTTCGCGATCTCGGCGCGGGTCTGCACGCGCAGCTTCGCGTCGAGGTTCGACAGCGGCTCGTCCATGAGGAAGAGCTTCGGCTCGCGCACGATGGCACGACCCATCGCCACACGCTGACGCTGACCGCCCGACAGCTGGCCCGGCTTGCGGTCGAGCACCTGGGTGAGCTCGAGCAGCTCGGCGACCTCGGCCACCTTCTGCTTGATCTGCCCCTTGTCGGTCTTGCGGAGCTTCATCGCGAACGCGATGTTCCCCTCCACGGTCATGTTCGGGTACAGCGCGTAGCTCTGGAACACCATCGCGATGTCGCGCTCCTGGGGCCCCTTGTCGTTGACGCGGGTGTCGTCGATGAGCAGATCGCCGCCGGAGATGTCCTCGAGGCCGGCCACCATCCGCAGCACGGTGCTCTTGCCGCAACCCGACGGGCCGACGAGCACGAGGAACTCGCCGTCGTCGATGTGCAGGTCGAGCCCCGGCACGGCGACGAAGCCGTTCGGGTACTTCTTCTGGAGGTTGTTCATGGTGAGGGTCGACATGGCGATCCGATCTATCCCTTGACGCTTCCGGCCAGCAGGCCGCGGACGAAGTAACGCTGCAGCGAGAGGAACACGATCAGCGGCACGATCATCGTGATGAACGCTCCCGCCGTCAGCAGTTGCCACTCGTTGCCCTTGTTGCCGACCATGTCGACGAGGGCGTAGGTCATGGGCTGGTTGGCTGCGCCGCCGCCGAACACCTTCGCGACGAGCAGGTCGTTCCACACCCAGAGGAACTGGAAGATGGCGAGCGATGCAATCGCCGGCACCGACAGCGGCAGCACGATCTTCACGAAGATCGACATGTGGCTCGCACCGTCGACCCGTGCCGCCTCGATCACCTCGCTCGGCAGGGCGCCGATGAAGTTCTTCAGGAGGAAGATCGCGAGCGGCATCGCGAAGATCGAGTGGGCGATCCAGATCGACGGCGTGCCGGACAGCGCGTTCGGGAACCAGCTCGCCGCGAACAGGTAGCGCAACAGCGGGATGAGGCACATCTGCAGCGGCACCACCATCAGCGCCACGATGAACACCGACAGGGTGTCGCGCCCCTTGAAGTGCATCCACGACAGGGCGTATGCGGCGAGCGCCGCCACCGAGATCGGGATGATCGCACCGGGGATCGCGATCTGCAGCGTGTTCCAGAAGAACTCGCTGAAGGGCCGCCCCGCCACCTTGTCCTGCAACACGGTGGTGTAGTTGTCGATCGTGACGTTGCCCGGTTCGGTGAACCACGTCCACCAGCCGGTGGTCTTGATGTCGTCCTCGGGGCGGAACGACGAGATGAGCAACCCGAGTGTCGGCACCGTCCACAGCGCAGCGATCGCCCAGACGATGTACTTGCCCATGCCCTTGTTCGTGTAGTTCGCCACCTTGGTCATGACCGGGGTCTCGTCCTTCGCCGCGGTGGGCGTGGCGATCAGCGGGATGTCGGCAGTGGTGGTCATGTCAGCGTGCTCCCCGCATGGCCCGCTGGTTGCGAGCGTTGACGTAGATGATCGGCGCGACGGCCAGGAACAGCAGGATCGCCCAGGCGGCACCGAGGCCCTCGTTGTCCTGCGGGAAGGCCTGCTCGTACATCTCGTTCGCCATCGTGCTGGTGCCGAACGAGCCGCCCTTGCCCATCGTCTGGATGATGTCGAAGATCTTCAACACGGCGATGACGATGGTGGTGACGACGGTGATGATCGTGCCCTTGATGTAGGGGAGCACCACACGGAAGAACGCCTGGCGGTCGGTGGCGCCGTCGATCTTCGCGGCTTCGACGAGGTCGTCGGGCACGCCCTTCAACGCGGCCGAGATGACCACGGTGGCGAACCCGGCCTGGATCCAGATGATCACCACCATGATCAGCAACGAGTTGAGGCCGGGGATCCACTGGTTGTCGATGCCGAGCAGCTTCGAGTCCTGGAGGAAGAACTGGATGTCCTGCTCGCCGGGCAGCAACCCGATCATCGAGTTGAGCAGGCCGTACTCGCGGGGCGAGTAGACGAAGTTCCAGATGATGCCGGCGCCCACCATCGAGATCGCCGTGGGCAGGAAGATCGCCGCCTTCGCGATCGGCTCGCCGCGCATGCGGTCGGCGAAGCGGGCGATGACGACGCCGATCACCGTGCTCGCGCCGGTGACGAGGATGCCCCACCACAAGGTGTTCATCAGCACTTCGATGTTGTTCGAGCTGGTGAAGATGTCGCGGTAGTTGCCGAAGCCGTACCAGTCGCCGTTGCGGTCGTAGAACGCGAGGCGGAAGTTGATGAGCGCCGGCAGCACGAGGCCGAGCAGGAGCAACAGGCCCGGGCCGAGGAAGACGACGGTGCGGGCCCGTTCGCGCCATGGTTCGGGCAGTTGGCTGGCGAGCCAGTAGAGGCCACCGATCACCGCGGCGAACGCGGCGATCCCGACCACGACCAGCCCGAGTGAGCTGAAGATGTCTCCCATGTCCCCCCGGATCTGAGATGTCGCTGTGAAATTCGCTGTGACGTGGTACCCGACGGCTCGGGCGGGCCGCCGCAACCGCACACTAACGCGGCCTCGGCGAGCGGTCACCTGGAGCCAGACGACCGCCGGAACGGCGACGGGGTGGACCTGCCGGAGCAGACCCACCCCGTCGTCACGGTGTGTTGATCAGGTCGGCGCGAGCGCCGATCGGATCATGCGGGCCAGCTGGCCTCGATGTTGTCGGCGGTGGTCTGCGTGTCCTGCGCACCGACGACCCACTCCACCATCTCGCTCCAGAACGAACCGGCGCCCACGGGGCCGGGCATCAGGTCGGAGCCGTCGAAGCGGAACACGTCCGACTCGGCGAGGAGGGTGGCGAACTGCTGCTCCAGCGGGTCGGTGACCAGCGAGATGTCAGCCTGCTTGTTCGGGGTCAGCCAGTTGCCGAGCGCCAGACGGTTGTTGGCGTAGTCGGCGCTGGTGAGGTAGGCGGCCACGGCCGCGACCTCGGGACGATCGGCGAAGGCCGTGATCAGCTCACCGCCGCCGAGCATCGCCTTCGGGTCGTCCGCGTTCACCATCGGGAGGAAGAAGGTGTTCACCTGGCCGTCGGGGCCCTTGGTGGTCTCTTCCGGCCACTGGTTGCCGTAGAAGTTGGCCTGACGGTGCATGAAGCACTCGCCGTCGAGCAGCGGGAGGCCGGCTTCCTGGAAGCTGGTGCTCGGGATGCTCTGGGCGCTGTTCAGGACGAAGTCGTCGTTGCGGACGATCTCGCCGACGGCGTCGATCGCGGCAATCACGGCCGGGTCGTTGAACGGGATCTCGTGGTTGACCCACTGGTCGTACACGTCGGGGCCGGCGGTGCGGAGCATGAAGTCCTCCACCCAGTCGGTGAGCACCCAACCGGTGGCGCCACCGGACTCGGCGCCGACGCACCACGGCACGCCGCCGTCGTCGACGATCTGCTGGCTCAGGTCGAGCAGTTCCTGCCACGTGGTCGGGATCGAGTAGCCACCCTCTTCGAAGGCGGCCGGCGAGTACCACACGAGGCTCTTGATGTTGGCGCCGAACGGCGGGGCGTAGAACGTGCCGTCCACCGTGCCGTAGCCGACCCAGCTCTCGCCGTTGTTCTCGAGCACGCCGGCTTCGAGATCGGCCAGCGGCACGACCTTGCCGTCGCTCGCGAGCGTGTTGAGCAGACCCGGCTGCGGCACGAAGGCGAGGTCGGGGGCGTCGCCGCCGTCGACACGGAGCTTCAGGTCGTCCTCGAACGTGGCGGTGCCCTCGTGGACGATGTCGATGCCGGTCTCGGCCTCGAAGTCGGCCCACGCGGCCTCGAGGCGCTCGGCCTCGACGTCACGGATCGAGCTCATGATCGTCACCGTGGTGCCGGCGAACTCGCCGCCACCCTCGGAGCCACCCTCGGCGGCCGTGGTGTCGGAGCCACCGGCGGCTGCGGTGGTCTCCACTGCGGCGTCGGTGCCCTCGGTGGTGTCCTCGTCGTCGTCGCCACCACAGGCGACGATCACGAGGCTTGCCACGATGGCCGCAGCGGCCATGCGTCGGCGATGTGCCATGTTTCTCCCCCTCGGAGATCAGGGTCGCGGGGCGACCCGTGTATGTAAGCGCTTGCAGGGTACCCCGCTCCGCACGCGCCGTCAATCTCTGTCGAACTCGGTCGACCCGATGGGACCCGGTCGGTCGGCGGAGGTGCGCAGGGTTCAGCGAGGCCGGCCGGTGCTCATCCGGGCCACGAGGTCGACCTCGACCGGGTGATGCCGGACGACGCCGAAGCCGTCGAGCGCATCGAGCATCAGCCGCGCACCGAGCCGGCCGATGTCGCGCACGGGCTGGCGCACGGTCGTGAGCCCGATCGCCTCCGACACGGGGTGGTCGTCGAAACCGACGACCGACACGTCGCGGCCCACCTGCAGCTCACGCTCTCGCAACGCGTGGAGCGCACCGAACGCCATCTCGTCGGACAGGAAGAACACCGCCGTCGGGGGCTTCGCCAGCTCGAGCAGTCGGTGCATGGCTTCGCGGCCGCCCGGGATGGTGAAGTCGCCGTCGTGCAGGTAGGCGTCGGGCATCCGGATGCCGGCGCTGCGCAGCGTGTCGCGAAAGCCCGCCGTGCGGTCGGTCGGGACGTTCTTCGCGACGTCGAGGTTGGTGTGCCCGCCGACGAGGGCGATCCGCTTGTGGCCGAGTTCGATGAGGTGACGGGCGGCGAGGCGGGCACCGCGGGTGTTGTCGATCGACACCGACGTGAGATCGCGCACCTGCTCGCCCAACACCACGATCGGTGTGTCGAGGTCGGCGAGGCGCGTGGCGGCGTCGTCCCCGCAGAACACGTCGACGAGGATGACGCCGTCGACACGTTGCTGGAACCGGGCGTCGCCACTGAAGATGCGTTCGCGAGCGGCGGAGTTGGCCGTGCCGATGAGCAGGTCGAAGCGTGCCTGGGTGAGCACCTCCTCGACGCCGACGGTGAGCTCGCTCGTGTACCAGCTCGTGATCATCGGGGCGACGAGCCCGACCGTGCGGCTCTGCCCGGACGCGAGGCGCGCCGCGTTGGCGTTCGCGACGTAGCGGAGGCGCTCGACGGCGCTGAGCACGCGCTGGCGTGTCGATTCCGCGACGTAGGGATGGTGCCGGAGCGCCCGGCTCACGGTGGCCGTGGAGACCCCGGCCTCGCGGGCGACGTCGTCGATCGTCGCTCGAGACGGTGACAGTCCGCTCGGTGCGTCCGGGCGGTCCGATCCGCCGGCGGCAGGCGTGCCGCGGCCTGCGTCCCTGCGAGCGTGCGACGGTGCGTGCGCCGTCGCGTCCGTCCGCGCCCCGGAGCGTGCGGCGGCCACGTCAGCCACGACCTGCTCGCTCCGATGTAAGCGCTTGCATCTCCGTGACAATACACTCGCCGCCGTGAAACGGAAGGGGGCGCACGTGCGGGATGCAGGCGTTGCACATGGGGCGGCGCCCGACACCGCGCCCGACACGACGCTCGACACGACGCTCGACACGACGCTCGACACGACGCTCGACACGACGCTCGGTCACGACGGCGCCGTGCGGTTCCGCGAGCGGTGGCGGACCCAGGAGCCCATCGGTCGCCGGCTGCTCGCGGCGCTGTACCCCGATCACGACATCGACCGGCTGTCGGCCCGCATCGGGTCCGTGCTGGTCGACGCCGCCGCGGCGCGCCGGCCGGCACTGCGCGATCTCGACGCCGTGCGCGAGATCCGTCCCACCTGGTTCCAGGATCCCGACCAGATCGGCTACGTCATGTACGCCGATCGCTTCGGCGGCACCCTCGACGGGGTCCGTTCGCACCTCGATCACCTGAGCGACCTCCACGTCAGATACGTGCACCTGATGAACGTGTTGCGGGCGCGCGCCGGCGAGAACGACGGAGGGTACGCGATCGTCGACTACGGCGACGTCGAATCGCACCTCGGCACCCGCGACGACCTCGTCCGGCTCGCCGACGACCTCCACGACCGCGGGATGAGCCTGTGCATCGACCTGGTGCTCAACCACACCGCGGCCGAACACACATGGGCCGAGTCCGCCCGGCGGGGGTCGGCCCGGCACCGGGCGTACTACCACGTGTTCGACGACCGCACCGAGCCCGATCGGTACGAGGCGTCGTTGCCCGAGGTGTTCCCCGAGATGGCGCCCGGCAACTTCACCTGGGACGAGCACCTGCGCGGTTGGGTGTGGACGACGTTCAACACCTATCAGTGGGACCTGAACTACGCGAATCCCGACGTGGTGGTGGAGATGCTCGGCGTGATGCTCGACCTCGCCAATCTGGGCGTCGACGTGCTGCGGGTGGACGCCATCGCGTTCACCTGGAAGCGGATGGGCACGAACTGCCAGAACCAACCCGAGGCACACCTCCTGGCACAGCTGTTCCGGGCCTACGTGTCGGTGGCGGCTCCCGGTGTGGTGCTGAAGGCCGAGGCGATCGTGGCCCCCGGCGACCTCGTGCAGTACCTCGGCGCGCACCGTCACCGACGTGCCGAGTGCCACCTCGCGTACCACAACCAGCTCATGGTGATGATCTGGAACTGTTTCGCCACCAACGACGCGCGGCTCGCGGTCGAGTCGCTGTCCGAGCTGCCGCCGACGCCGCCCGATGCCGGGTGGGTGTCGTACCTGCGCTGTCACGACGACATCGGGTGGGCGGTCGACGACGGCATCGCCCGCCGGATCGGCCTCGACCCCACGGCCCATCGCGGGTACCTCGCGGCGTTCTATCGCGGCGACACGCCGCAATCGTTCGCGCTCGGCGCGGCGTTCTCGTCCAACCCGGCCGCGTCCGACGAGCGCACGTGCGGCACCGCGGCATCGCTGGCCGGCATCGAGCGGGCCCGGCGCGACGGCGACGCGGCGCAACTCGATCTCGCGGTGCGACGACTGTTGCTCGGGTACGAGATCGTCGCCTCGTTCGGTGGCATCCCGCTCGTCTACATGGGTGACGAGATCGCGATGACGAACGACTGGTCGTACCTCGAGGTGCCCGAACACGCCGGCGACTCGCGATGGCTGCACCGGCCGCACATGGATTGGGACGGATTCGCGGCAGCAGCGCCGGACTCGGTCGAACGCCGGGTGTTCGACGGCATGCGCCATCTGCTCGACGTGCGCCGCCGGACGCCGGCGATCGCCGGCGGGGGAGCGACGTACCTGCACCGCCACGATCGGCTCACGGTGCTCGCGTTCGAGCGTCGACACCCGGTCCACGGCCGCTTCTACGGCATCGCCAACATCGCCCCGACAGCGGTGTCGCTCACGGTCGACGCGCTGGCGTGGGCGGGCATCGAACAGCCCGTCGAACTGCTCGGCGGCGACGTGCGCGTCGACGGACCGTGGCTGCGGCTCGGTCCGCTCGCGATGGGCTGGTTCGTCGACGCCCGAGACGGTGGCGTCGAGCCATCGCCACCGCCTACGCCGCGGCCGTCCACGTCGGCCACCGGCGCCACCGCACGAGGAGCCACCCCATGACCCCTGCCACCGGCGTCGCGTCGACCGTCCGCTTTCCCGCCGGCTTCACCTGGGGTGCCGCCACGGCCAGCTTCCAGATCGAGGGCGACCGGGCGGGCCGTGGCGACTGCGTCTGGGACACCTTCTGCCGTCGCCCGGGAGCGGTGGTGCACGGCGACCACGGCGACGTCGCCTGCGATCACCTGCGCCTCATGGCCGACGACGTGAAGATGATGGCCGACCTCGGCCTGCAGGCCTATCGGCTGTCGATCTCGTGGCCACGCGTGCTGCCGCAGGGCACCGGCGCGGCGTCGCCGTCCGGGCTGGCGCAGTACCACCGGCTGTTCGAGTTGCTGCTCGAACACGACATCGAACCGGTGCCGACGCTGTTCCACTGGGATCTGCCCCAGGCGCTCGAGGACCGTGGCGGTTTCCGCCAGCGCGAGAGCGCCTGGTGGTTCGCCGATTACGCCGCGCTCATGGCCGAGGAGTACGGCGACACGGTCGATCGCTGGGCCACGTTCAACGAACCCTGGTGCTACGCCTATCTCGGCCACGCGTCGGGCGAACACGCCCCGGGACTGCGTGACCGTGCAGCGGCGGTCGCGGTCGCGCACCACGAGTTGCTCGCGCACGGTCATGCGCTGCAGGCGATGCGATCGGTGCGCCCGAACCTGTCGCTCGGCATCGTGATCAACCCCTCGCCCGTGCACGTGGACGACACCGTCGATCCCGACGTCGAGCGGCGCATCGACGGCACCCTCAACCGGTGGTGGCTCGACGCCGCGCTGCTCGGCCGATACCCGCTCGACGTGCTCGACGACCTCGGACCACTCGCGACCTGCGTGCAGGACGGCGACGAGGGCACGATCGGCCAGGAACTCGACTGGTTGGGCATCAACTACTACAACGACCACTTCTACACCGCTCGCACCGCCACCACCCCCGGGGTGTCGCCGCACGTGACGGCGCCGGGCTCCGCCCCGCTGGTCGTCGATCGGCCGCAGACCGACATCGGATGGCCGATCACCCCGCAGGGGTTCGAGGCGCTCCTGGTACGGCTGCAGCGCGACTACGGCGATGCGCTGCCACCGGTGTACGTCACCGAGAACGGTGCCGCGTACCAGAGCGCTCCGGCCGAGGTACCCGACGCCGATGGTGTGGTGCACGACGAGCGCCGGATCCGCTACTACGACGCCCACCTGCGCGCGGTCGCGGCGGCGATCGAGCAGGGCGTCGACGTGCGCGGCTACTTCGCGTGGTCGTTGATGGACAACTTCGAGTGGGCGTGGGGATACTCGCAGCGCTTCGGGCTGGTGTACGTCGACTACGCGACCCAACAGCGGATCCCGAAGGCGAGCGCCCACTGGTACGCCCAGGTCGCTCGCACCAACCAGCTGCCCGGCTGATCCGACACCATCGGTCCGAGATAGTGTTGCAACACGAGTCATCACGATATATCGTGATGACTCGTGAGCGATCAAGGTGGTCGCCACGGAAAGGAGACACGATGCGACACGGACATCGTGAGAAGGGCATGGGCCGCGAGTACGGCCACGGTGGGCACGGCGGTCCGCCCCGGGGACGGGGTGGCCGGATGCGTCGGGGTGACACCCGCTATGCGTTGTTGTCGGCGCTCACCGACGGGCCGGGTCATGGCTACGAGCTGATCCAGCGACTCGAGGAGCGCACGGGCGGCCGGTGGAAGCCGAGCCCGGGGTCGGTGTACCCGACCCTGCAACTGCTCGAGGAGACCGGACTGGTCCGCGGCGAACAACGCGACGACAAGCGCATCTACTCGATCACCGAGGCGGGTCAGACCGAGCTCGCCAACCGGGTGCAGGAGCCCGGTGGTGCGCCGTGGATGGCGGGCGCCGACGCCGGCCCCCGCGGGGAACTGCGTCAGGCCGTCATGGGTCTGATGATGGCGTCGAAACAGATCGGCATGCAGGGCGACACCGCCCTCGTCGAGCGCGCCGCGGCGATCGTGGCCGACGCCCGCAAGCAGCTCTACCAGCTGCTCGCGGACGCATGACCGCCTCGTTCTGGTCGCGCATCGTCACGCTCGGCGTGACGATGCGCGACCAGAAGCGGTCGGGTGCGGTCGGGTGCGGTCGGGTGCGGTCAGCGGGTGTAGGTGGGCACGCTGAGCGAGAACCGTGTGCCTTGATCGTCGGTGCAGTCGGCGCTCCAGCCCGACTCGTAGAACACCGGCTCGTCGGCGGTGCCGCCGGCCGCGCGCACCGCTGCCACCGCGACGTGGATGTCGTCGACCACGAACCACAGCTGCGGGCCCGCGGGGTCGTCCACCTGCTGCACACCGCCGGGGGGTGCGGCGATGTTGGTCGCGTGCCCGTGGTCGGGTGACGCGAACTCCCAGCCGAGCACGGCCGCGTAGAAGCGTTGGGCGCGTGCGAGGTCGGGCACCTGGAGCGTGAAGTAGTAGAGGTCGCCGCGGTCGTAGTGCTTGTACTGATGGCCGCCGGCAGCGTCGGCCGGCGCCTGCGGACGGACCACCTCGAAGCCGGCGTCGCGCATGCTCGCGTCGTACCGCGAGTCGTCGAAATCGGCGAGCGGCGCGCTGATCGACCACTGGTGGCCGAACGGGTCGCGCAGCGTGCCTTGCCGTTGGCCGTAGGGCTGGTCGGCGATCGGTCGCAGCTCGCTCGCGCCGAGCGCGAGCGCGCGGGTGAACATGTCGTCGAGCATCGCCGCGTCGGTGACCTGCAGGGTGAAGTTGGTCGACGTCCCGCCTCGTGAGGTGGGGGCGAGCACGCCCGCTTCGGGGTACTCGTCGGCGAGCATCAGGCGGCTCGAGCCGATCACGATCTCGGCATGGCCGATGCGACCGTCGCCGCCCACCATGCGGTGGTGCTCGACCGCGCCGAAGGCGTCGACGTAGAACTCGATCGCCGCTGCGGCTCCGTCGACGCAGAGGTAGGGCTGCACGGTGCCGACCGTGTGGAGGTCGGCGGGCACGGTGCGGCGACCGGTGGTGGTCGTGGCGGGCGTGGTGTCGGTCATCAGGCGCTCCAGTTCGGTGGTCAGCAGGTCGCGCACGCGTGCCACGACCGGTGCGGGTGGTGTGATCGGGGTGTCGTCGGCGCGCAGGGCGTCGAACGGGTCGGGCGCGGTGGTCATCGGTCGTCTCCTCCCGGTGCGGCGACGGCGCGATACGCGGCCTTCGCTCGCACCAGCAGCGATTCGGTGGCGTGCACCGACCGCTCGAGCAGGGTGGCCACCTGGTCGACGGGCAGGCCGTCGAGGTAGCGCAGGGTGAGTGCGGCACGGTGGTGCGGGGTGAGCCGGGCGAGCACCTCGTGCACGTGGAGGACGTCGACCGGGTCGCCCGGGTCGACCGGCTCGGGGCTCGACTCGTACAGCTCTTCGAGTGCGGCCCGCTGGCGTCCCTCGCGACGCCAGTGGTCGACCAGCTTGTGGCGCGCGGTGCCGATCAACCAGGGCACCGACAGCTCGGTGCCGAGATGTGCGGCACGGGCGGCGGCGAGGAACGTCTCGGCGGTGAGGTCCTCGGCGATCGCCGCGTTCGGGCAGCGGCGGACCAGGTAGCCGTACACGTCGCCGACGGCGCGCTCGTACAGCTCCATCACGGTTCGGGTGGGGATCATCCGGGCACCTCGTGCATGCGGACCCTTCGTCGTCTGGGGCGGCGGGGTTCCGTCGCGGTCGTCCGAGAAATCCCCCGACCCCGCCCTTGTTCGATCGAACACCTGTTCGGTACCGTGGCGGGATGGGCTTCAACAACCCGAGCATGCCCTGGACGGAGGTCGAGGCGCTCCTCTCCGGCCGGAAGAAGGATGGTCGCGCGCCCGGGTCGCCGTCGTGGAACGCCGGCGGCGACGGCCCGGCGTGGAGCCGGAAGCGACAGCCCTTCCAGCCGGCCGACGCCGAGACCACGCGGCCGCTGCTGCGCCCGGATGCGCCGGCGGTGCCGTACGCCGAGCTGCACTGCCACTCGAACTTCTCGTTCCTCGACGGTGCCTCACACCCCGAACAGCTGGCCGAGGAGGCCGCCCGGCTCGGCCTCGAGGCGCTCGCGCTCACCGACCACGACGGGCTCTATGGCGTGGTGCGCTTCGCCGAGGCGGCGCGGGCGGTGGGGTTGCCGACGGTGTTCGGGGCCGAGATCACGATCACCGCCGACTCGATGAGCGACGTCCGCCACGTGCGTGGCGAGGACGACACCGAGCGACAGGTGCGCGTGGCGAGCGACGACCAACGCCACGAACCCGATCCGCACGGGCATCACCTGCTGGTGCTGGCCGACGGCCCCGACGGCTACGCGCGCCTGTCGCGCGCACTCGGCCTCGGCCACCTCGCCGGTGAGAAGGGATCGCCGCAGTTCGCGCTGGCCGACCTGGCCGACGCCGCAGCAGGGCGGTGGTGGGTGCTCACCGGGTGCCGCAAGGGCACGGTGCCCGCCGCGCTGCTGGCCGACGGGCCGAGCGCGGCCCGGCGCGAGCTGCAGCGCCTCGTCGAGTTGTTCGGTCGCGACCGGGTGGTGGTCGAGCTGTGGGATCACGGCGACCCGCTCGACTCGGCCCGCAACGACGCGCTCGCCGAGCTCGCGGCGCGGCTCGACCTGCTGTGTATCGCCACGAACAACGTGCACTACGCCACCACCTCGCAACGCCAGCTCGCGATGGCGGTGGCGGCGGTGCGGGCGCGGCGCAGCCTCGACGATCTCGACCCGTGGCTGCCCGCCGCCGCCACCGCCCACCTGCGCAGCGGCGCCGAGCAGGCCCGCCGGTTCCTGCGGTACCCGGGTGTGGTCGAGCTCGCCGCCGAGATCGGCCGCGCCGCGGCGTTCGACCTGTCGCTCGTGGCGCCGAAGCTGCCGCCGTTCCCGTGCCCCGACGGCCCCGACGGCCGGCCGCTCACCGAGATGCAGCACCTGCGTCAGCTGGTGCTCGAGGGCGCCCGCCGTCGCTACGGCGACCGGCCGGCGCCGCACGAGGACCTGTCGTTGCGCGCCCGTGCGTGGCGCACGATCGACCACGAGCTCGACGTGATCGAGGGCCTCGGCTTCGCCGGCTACTTCCTCGTCGTGTGGGACATCGTCGAGTTCTGCAACCGGGCGAACATCTTCTGCCAAGGGCGGGGGAGCGCGGCCAACAGCGCCGTCTGCTACGCGCTCGGGGTCACCAAGGCCGACGCGGTGTCGCTCGGCCTGCTGTTCGAGCGCTTCTTGTCGCCCGAGCGCGACGGCCCGCCCGACATCGACCTCGACATCGAGAGCGACCGCCGCGAAGAGGTCATCCAGTACGTGTACGAGCGCTACGGGCGCCACCACACCGCGCAGGTGGCGAACGTGATCACCTACCGGGCGCGCTCGTCGGTGCGCGACATGGCCAAGGCACTCGGGTTCGCGCCCGGCCAGCAGGACGCGTGGAGCAAGCAGATGGATGCGTGGGGCACGGTGGCGTCCACCGCTGCACAGCCCGACCTCACGATCCCGCAGACGGTGATGGATCTCGCCGCCGAGATCGAGGACGCACCGCGGCACCTCGGCATCCACTCGGGCGGCATGGTGATCTGCGACCGGCCGGTGATCGAGGTGTGCCCGGTCGAGTGGGCCCGCATGGACCGGCGCAGCGTGCTGCAGTGGGACAAGGACGACTGCGCCGCGGTGGGGTTGGTGAAGTTCGACCTGCTCGGTCTCGGGATGCTGTCGGCGCTGCACTACGCCGTCGACCTCATCCGCGAGCACCGCGGTTACGAGGTCGACCTCGCCACCATCCCGCAGGAGGACGACGTGTACGCGATGCTCTGCCGCGCCGACACCGTGGGCGTGTTCCAGATCGAGAGCCGCGCGCAGATGGCCACGCTGCCGCGGCTGAAGCCGCGTCGCTTCTACGACCTCGTGGTCGAGGTGGCGCTCATCCGGCCCGGGCCCATCCAGGGCGGGTCGGTGCACCCGTACATCCGGCGCCGCAACGGCCAGGAGCCGATCACGTACCTGCACCCGCTGCTCGAGAACAGCCTCGGCAAGACCCTCGGCGTGCCGCTGTTCCAGGAGCAGCTGATGCAGATGGCGATCGACGTCGCCGGCTTCACCCCGAGCGAGGCCGACCAGTTGCGTCAGGCGATGGGGTCCAAGCGCAGCCGGGCACGGATGGAGCGGTTGAAGCAACGGCTGTACGACGGGATGGCCGAGCGCGGCATCACCGGCGAGGTGGCCGACGAGATCTTCGTGAAGATGGCGGCGTTCGCCAACTACGGCTTCCCCGAGTCGCACTCGGTGAGCTTCAGCTACCTCGTGTACGCGTCGTCGTGGATCAAGTACCACGAGCCCGCCGCGTTCTGTGCGGCGTTGCTGAACGCCCAGCCGATGGGGTTCTGGAGCCCGCACTCGTTGGTGCAGGACGCGCGCCGCCACGGGGTCGAGGTGCACACCCCCGACCTCAACGCATCGCTCGCCGCGGCGACGCTCGAACCGTGCGAGGGGTCGGTCGGTGGGGTGGCGGTGCGGCTCGGCATCGGCTCGATCCGCGGCATCGGCACCGAGGTCGCGCAGGCGATCGAGGCCGGCCGGCCGTATGCGTCGGTGGAAGACCTGGTGCGCCGCGTGCCCGTGCTCACCCAGACCCAGCTCGAGGCGATGGCCACCGCAGGGGCGTTCGAGGAGTGCCTCGGTCTCGACCGGCGCACGGGGCTGTGGCAGGTGGGGGCGGCGGTGCAGTCGCGCCCCGACCGGTTGGAGGGGGTGGTCACCGGTGCCGAGGCGCCCACGCTGCCGGGCATGGACGACGTCGAGACCGCCGTGGCCGACCTGTGGGCCACCGGGGTGGCGCCGAACGGGCATCCGACGGTGTTCCTGCGCGACCAGTTGCGTGCCCACGGGGTGCTCACGAGTGCGCAGTTGCAGACCGCCGAACCCCGCCGGCGGGTGCTGGTGGCGGGTGTGGTCACCCACCGGCAGCGGCCGATGACCGCCCAGGGCACCACGTTCATGAATCTCGAGGACGAGACCGGCCTCGTCAACATCGTCGTGTCAAAGGGGTGCTGGGCCCGGCACCGCTCGGTGGCCCGTGCCCCGGCGCTGCTCATCCGCGGCCGGCTCGAACGCAGCGAGGGGGTGGTGAACGTGGTGGCCGAGCAGCTCGTCCCGCTGCGCGTCCCCGCAACCAACCCGAGCCGCGACTTCCGCTGATCCGGCCACATCCGCCGCGATCGTTCTGGGTGCCACGCTCGTCTCACCGCGCCTGGTCGGCGGAATCGGCGGCGCCCAGGAACTGATCCGGCCGGGCGCGGCACGGTCGTCACCGTCGAGGAGAGGTCGAGGGATCGCGCGCGTCGAGTGATGGCTCGGCCGCGCACCGCATGTGCGACAGTGGATCACGCACGGAGATCCGTGCGCGCACGGATGCGCACCGGGAATCGTTCGGGGAACCTGCTCTCATGTTCCGGAGAGGTGTCGGGGGATCGTCGCGTCGGGACGTGCCGGGCGCGGTGCGCGCCCTCGCAGCATGGATCTCGGTGGTGATCGTCGCCACGCTCGTGCCGTTCACGCCGGCACCACCGGCCGCCGCGGTCGAGGCGCCGGTCACGTGCTGGCAGACCTGGGTGGGCCCGGCCACCGGCCCCGCCAGCTGGAACGACCCGGTCAACTGGTCGCCCGCCGGGGTGCCGAGCACCGACTCGACCGCGTGCTTCGGTGCCGCGTTCGGTGGCAGTGCGGTGAACGGGGTGCGGATCACCCTGCCGAGCACGACGATGGTCGACCAGCTGCGCACCGACGACGACGCCGAGATCACCCTGGTCGCGGGCGAGCTGACCGTGCTCGCGGTCGCCGACATCGACGGGGTGCGCCTCGACGGGGCCCGCTACGTGTACAACAACCCGGCGGTCCTCGCCGCTGGCGGCACCGCAGGCGGGCGTGGCGTCTTCGCCGGACCGCTCACCGTCGAGGCCGGCGCCACCATGAGTGGCGACGAGCTCGTCTTCGAGGGCAGCGTCGCCAACGAGGGCACGATCATCGGGCCCACGCCGCAGACCGCCGAGGACGGCTCGGTGATCGTCGTCGCCGGCAGCTACGCCGGCGGGGGCCGCCTGGTGGCGCCGGTGCTGCAGTTGCGTTCCGGGGCGAGTGTGCAGTCCGACGCCTCGGCCGACGTGACGATCTCGACGGCCGCGGTCGACAGCGACGCCGACCTCTTCCTGCCGGCCGGCCAGGTCGGACTGATCGACGCCCACGGGAGGGTGGGCCTCGGCGCGGGTGTCCGCCTCCGCCAGCTGCACCTCACCGAGCCCGCCGTCGTCGAGCTGCTCGACGGCGCCACGATCGAGCCCGACGCGGTCACTGCGTCGGGCAACGTGATGATCACCGGCAACGGCACCCTGCGTCCGGGCACGCTCGAGGTGTCGGTGCTCGAACAGCAGTCCGCGTTCCGCCGGGGCGACGCGACGGCGCTTCCGGTGGTGGCCGGTCCGATCGGACGCGCGGCGATCCCGGTGGTGATCGTGCGGCGTGCGTCGGCCGACACCGCCGAACGCTGGGGCGACCCCGACGCCGTCGGGCTGCGTCGTGCCGGCGGCGCGAGCACCGCTCCCGGCTCGGCCGTGCCCTCGATCGCCACCTCCTCGGGTTCGAACACGCTGCTGCGCGACGGCCTGCAGGCGCAGGGGTTCACGCTGTTCGGCTCCATCACCGTCGAGGCGCGCACGAGCACGAGCATCGGCGCCGGCGCCGAGTTCAGCCAGGGCCCGAACACCCGCCTCGGCCTGTCGGGCGAGACGACGTTCGTGATGGACGCCGCAGCGGTCGCCCCGTTCGGGCGGCTCGCGAACGGCAGCGACGTGGCGATCGACGGGTGCTTCGTGGTGCAGGCCGACCGCGAGTACCTCACCGGTACCGGTCCGGCGCTCGCGTTCATGGACGGCGGCACGTTCGACGTCACCGCGACCATCGTGTCGGCGACACGACCGGTCGACGGTGGACGGTGGGAGATCGAGTTCGAGACGCCGAACCTCGTGCCGTTCCGCGGTGCCGGTGTGCGTGCCGCCGCCGGCGATCCCGAGTTCGGCGAGTACCGGCTGCAGTCGGTGCTCGGCGCTGCGAACCCGACCTCGTGCGACGCGCCGCCGCAGGAGGTGACCGCGATCCCGGCCGGCACCGAGTTCTCGGTGCTCGAGGGCGACACCGTCTCGATCCCGCTGGTCAGCCCGGCCGGCCCGCTCGTGCCGGTGGTCACCCCCGTGGTGGTGTTGCCACCGCTGCCCGGTCAGGGCGACGTGACCGACTTCGTCTCGGTCCCGCCGTTCGTGCTCGGCACGGCGGTCCCGCTCCAGCTCGCCACGGTTGACGACGACTTCCCCGAGGGGATCGACGAGGTCCGCTTGCTCGTCGGCGGGGTCCCGGTGACGGTGCGCATCCTGGAAGACGACCTGACCGTCGCGTCGCGCGACGTCGCCGGCGAGTCGGTGCCGATCCTGCGCCTCGGCGGTCCCGACGCCGCGGTGGCCGAAGGTACCGAGGTGCCCGTCGAACTGCTGCTCGCGTTCGGCAACCCGCTCGGCATGGAGGTGACGTGGCGGACGTCGTTCGATCCCGACCTGCTCGATCCCGACGCGGTGCCCGCCGATGCCGGCGACGTCGAGCTCGTGCCCGGCGACCCGGATCTGCTCACCGATGTCCGGTATCCGATCCCCGAGCTCACGACGTCGGTGCCCTTCCGGCTGCGCCTGACGAGCGACGACGAGATCGAGCCGGCCGAGCAGTTCGCGATCGTCGCCGACATCGACGGCCTCCCCGACGTGTTCGACCCGGTGTTCGTGGTGACGATCGAGAGCGAGGTCGTGATCGAGCCGCTGACGCTGACGCTGTCGCCGTTGCCGGCCGAGGTGCGCGAGGGTGACGGCGAGGTCACGTTCGAGGTGGTGGTCACCGGCGGTGCGCCCGGGATCAACCTGTTCTTCCCGGTGACGGCCGCCACGAACGGCGACGAGCCCGATTGGGCGTCGGGTGTCGGTATCACCGTGACCGGGCCGGGCGCGTACCCGGTTCGGCTGTCCGTGATCGACGACGAGGTGATCGAGCAGCCCGAGCCCTACGTCGTGCGCATCGGCGATCCGATCCCCACCGCCGACGTCACCCATGTCGTGCGTGAACGCACCGGCATCCTGCTCGACGACGACTCGGCCCCCGAGGTCGGCGTCACGATCAGCGACCCTGCCGTGCTGGAGGCCGACTCGCCGCCCGGGTCGTCGGGCGTCGACGGCACGATCGAGGTGGTGTTCCGGGCGACCGGCGACCTCGGCACCGCGCCGATCAGCGTGCCCTTCACCGTGGAAGGTGTCGGCGATCTCCCGATCACGCCGGGGGACGACGTCACTCCCGCCACCGGCACCGTGGTGATCGACCCGAGCGATCCACAGGATCCCGTCGATCCCGGCGCGGTGACGATCGTGCTGGCCGCACCCGACGACGATCTGTACGAGGGCACCGAGACCTACCGCATCGTGCTCGGCGAACCCGAGGGCGCGACGCTCGACCCGGCCGCGTCGTCGGCCGAGGGCACGATCCTCGACGACGAGCCGCTGCCGGTGGTGTCGCTGTCGATCGAGGACGCGTTCGCCGCCGAGCGTGATGCCGAGGACACGATCGTGTTGACGGTCGAGATGTCCGGCCGCTCGGAGCGGATCGTCACGATCCCGATCCTCGCCGCCGGCGTGGGGACGCTCGCCGTCACGCCGGTCGCCGACCTCGCCCTCGGGTCGATGGTCGTCGGACTGTCCGGCGCGCGCACGCAGCACTCGGTGGTGATCGCCGCGCGTGACGACGTGGTGTACGAAGGCGACGAGACCGTCGAGTTCACGCTCGGCGAGATCGCTGGGGCGGCGACGTCGCCGACGTCGGCGACGGCGCGGGCGACCGTGATCGACGACGAGGACGCGCCCGCGGTGACGCTGACCTTCGCCGACCGCGAGCTCGTCGAGGGCGAACAGACGGTCCTTCGGATCGCGTTCGACCCGCTGGCTCATCCCACGGAGCGACCGATCGAGGTCGAGGCGTTCGTCCTGCCCGATCCGGACGCGCCGCTCATCGTCGGCGCCGACGTCACGATCGACACCGCCGGCGAGGTCGAGGGAGGGTGGGTGATCCGCACGACGCTCGATGCCGGCCGGCCGACCACCGAGCTCGATGTGAGCGCAGCGAACGACGAGCTGATCGAGCGGCCTGGACGAGTGACCGTGGTGATCGCGAACGTCACCATCGGCGGTGCCCTCATCCCCGTCGACCTGATCGGCGACGGCCTGACGATCCTCGATGCTCAGCGGCCACAGATCGAGATCGAGGTCGATCAACGAACTCGTGTCATCGAGGGCGGCACGCTCAGGTTCGACGTGTCGAGCACGAGCCGGACCGCTGGACCGCTCGTCGCGCTGATCGCGCTCGTCGGCATCGCCGATGACGGAGCGGCAGCGGCCACGCCAGGAGTCGACGCCGTCGTGCCGGGAGCCACGGTCATCGGCGACGCGCTCTTCCTGGAGCTGCCACTCCCGCCGGGAGGCGGGCCCGTGGCCGTCACCGTCGACCTCCCCGACGACGGGACGGTCGAGGGCGACGAGGTCGTGGAGATCCGTCAGGCCGCCGCGCTGGTGGACGGGGTGCTCACCGAGGTCGATCCGTCCAGCGATCCGGTCCGGTTCACGATCGTCGATCCGACGGGTGTCGCGGCGCGGGTCGGGCTCGAAGCGGTCGGACCCGTCCGAGTCGGCGAGGGCGGCACGTTCCTGGTCGACGTGACGAACGACGACGCGGTGGCCGCCGACGGCGAACTCGTCGTCGTGCTCACGGTGAGGGGCTCCGACTCGGGCGCAGCGGAGCAGGCCCATCCCGCGACGGACGTGCAGGTCGTCGACGCGGGCACCGCGATCGGCGCGGTCGACGGCGAATTCGACGTGTTCGTCCGGATGCCCAGCGACGGGTCGAGCGCGCGTGTGCGTCTCGATGTGGTGGACGACGTGATCGCGGAGCCGCTCGAAGCCGTGGAGGTGTCGATCGCCGGTGTCCTCGTCGACGGCGTCATCCGTGCGGGCGACGTGGTCGGCGAGCCGCTCGTGCTCACGATCGTCGACGACGACGATCCGGCGGATGCAGCCGACGAAGCAGCGCAGGTGGCCGAGCTGCGCGAGGGGTTGATCGGTCTGCCCGACGTCCTCCGTTCCTGGGCAGCCCTGTTCGATCTCGCACCGTCGGCGTGGGACGGCGAGGATCCGGTCGACCTGCCGGTCGCGAGCGATCGCCTCGCGACGATCGCCGAAGCCGAGTCGGCGGTGGGCGCTGCGGTCGAGCAGATGCCACGACCTGCGGCCACCGACGAGAATTGGGACGAGGTGGTCGAGCGGTTCACGAACCCCGACGGTGACGACACGCCGAACGAGCCCGACGAGGGTGCGTGCGCGGTCGTCCACGTGGTGCGCGGCATCGGCGGGCTGCCGACCGCGCCGTCGGGCGACCTGATCGAGCTGCGCTGCGAGACGACCCTCGGCGACCTCGCGGCCGCCGCGGGCCTCGCCGGCCGGGCGCAGGACCGGTGGAACGACGCCACCCCGGGCGTGCTCGAGGCGCTCGCGGGTCAGCTCGGACTCGACGGTGACGGCACG